>NC_015434.1:5357500-6673976 GCF_000204155.1 Micromonospora maris AB-18-032
CTCGACTTGCATGTGTTAAGCACGCCGCCAGCGTTCGTCCTGAGCCAGGATCAAACTCTCCAACAAAAACCTGTTGAACAATCCATCCCGACAACAAACAAAATGTTGCCAAAGGAATCCCAAACCAAACCAGAAACATCAAAGCCTCTAGCCGGCACGGGGCATAAACTACTTGGCACTGGCTTATCAAGCACCCTGTTGAGTTCTCAAAGAACAACCACACACCAAACTCCGGCCTCAATCAGAAGCCGTGTCTGGGGCAACCGCTCCAAACTATCCGAATCACGCTCAGCAGATCAACCTGATGATCAGGAAGGATCCTTGAGGATCATTCGGGGCCCACGTTGGCGCACGCCTTTCGGCGGTCGCTTCTTCCGTGGAGAACCGCAGACCGGCCAGTCACTCTCAGAGGACTCGCCCGGCTCCTGCCGGCTCCAGAACTCTACCCGGTCGGCTTCGCGATCGCAACTCCAACTTTCGGAGCCAACTCGCACCGCCCAGTCTCGGCCTCGCGACCACCTTCATCGCAGGACCGGCGCCCGTTCTCGGCCGGTTTGCCCGGCCTCCCTCGTGCAGAGAGAAAGTTACGCGTACGCACCGCAGAAGGCAAATCAGCGACTGTCGATGATGCTCTTCCGAGCCGGAACTCCGTCATCGGGGTAGGGGCGAGGTGAGCGGTAGCGAGTGGCGGCGCACCACGTAACCGACAACTCGGGTCGGCATCTTGGCGGCTTCGTACTCGCGCCGACATCCGAGGAGGGCATCGGCGTGCCAGAGTGTCTGGCATGGATGACGTGTCCCGGCCAACCAGCCCGGTCCTCGCCGAGGACGCGCTGCTCGGCCTCTTACTCCCGTTCTGGCAACTGATCATCGGAGCGTTCGTGCTCTTCGCCGTAGTGGTGTCGATCGGACGGCTGGTCCGGCGCGGCCCGTCACGGATGAGCACCGCGCTCCTCGTGACCGCCGCTGCCATCGCCGGCTTCGCGGTGGTGGGCGTACTGCTTCAGGGGTAGTGGCGCTCAGAGTCGGCGGTTGGCCAGGCTGGGCAGTTCCGCACGGATACGGGTCAGCCGGTCCAGGTCGACGTCGGCGATCGCGAACCCGGGGCCGTCCGCCACCTGGGAAAGCACCGTCCCCCACGGGTCGACGACCATGCTGCGGCCGTAGCAGGTCCGGCCCGGTTCGTGGTCACCGGTCTGTCCGGCGGCCGCGACGAAGCACTGGTTCTCGATCGCCCGGGCGCGCAGCAGGACCTCCCAGTGGTCACGCCCGGTGTGCATCATGAACGCCGCAGGCACCACGAGCAGGTGGGCGCCGCCGTCGGTGGCAAGTCGGCGGTACAGCTCGGGGAAGCGCAGGTCGTAACAGATCGACAAGCCCACCCGCAGCCCTTCGATCTCCACCACCACCGGCTGGTCGCCCGGGGCCACCGTGGCGGACTCCTGGTACGAGACCCGGCCCGGGATCTCCACGTCGTACAGATGGATCTTGCGGTAGCTGGCGGCGAGCGCGCCGGCGCGGTCGAAGACCAGCATGGTGTTCCAGGTGTGCTCGGGGTCGGGGCCGGCCTCGTGGAACGAACCGGCGATCACCCAGATCCCCCGTCGACGCGCGACCGCCGCGAAGAACTGCCCGACCTCACCATCGACCGGCTCCGGCGCGGGCATCCCGGCACCGGGCCCCAGATAGTCGACGTACTCGGGCAGGAGCACCAGGTCCGCGCCGGCGTCGGCCGCGCGGTCGATCAGGGCCTCCGCGGCGACGAGGTTCGCCTTCCGGTCGTCGCGGGAGTTCAGCTGGCAGACGGCGACGCGCATGATCTCAGGGTACGGGCGAACGACCGCAAGCGGCAGGGGCCAGGCGCTCGCCCCCGACGGATCAGGCGGACTTCTCCTCGCGCTCACGCCGGGCCCGGCGGCCGGTGAACTCGCGCGGAACGATTGTCGGGTTGACGTTCTCCAGGACCACCTCACGGGTGATGAGCACCCGGGCGGCGTCGGGGTTGCTGGGCACCTCGTACATCACGGAGAGCAGAACCTCTTCCATGATGGCGCGAAGACCGCGAGCGCCGGTGCCCCGCAGCATCGCCTGGTCGGCGATGGCCTCCAGGGCGGGGCGTTCGAACTCCAGCTCCACGCCGTCGAGTTCGAAGAGGCGCTGGTACTGCCGGACCAGGGCGTTGCGCGGCTCGGTGAGGATGCGCACCAGAGCCGACCGGTCGAGGCTGCGGACGCTGGTGATCACCGGCAGCCGGCCGATGAACTCCGGGATCAGCCCGAACTTGAGCATGTCCTCCGGCATCACCTGGCCGAAGATGTCGTCGGTGGAACGCTCGGAGACGGCCCGCAGCCGGGCACCGAAGCCGGTGCCGCCGTGGCCGGTACGCGCCTCGATGATCTGGTCCAGACCTGCGAAGGCACCACCACAGATGAACAGCACGTTCGTGGTGTCGATCTGGATGAACTCCTGGTGCGGGTGTTTGCGGCCGCCCTGCGGTGGCACGTTCGCCACGGTGCCTTCGAGCATCTTCAGCAGGGCCTGCTGGACGCCCTCACCGGAGACGTCACGGGTGATCGACGGGTTCTCCGACTTGCGGGCGATCTTGTCGACCTCGTCGATGTAGATGATGCCGGTCTCGGCGCGCTTGATGTCGTAGTCAGCGGCCTGGATCAGCTTGAGGAGGATGTTCTCCACGTCCTCGCCGACGTAGCCGGCCTCGGTGAGGGCGGTGGCGTCGGCGATGGCGAACGGCACGTTGAGCATCCGCGCCAGGGTCTGCGCCAGGTGGGTCTTGCCACACCCGGTCGGGCCCAGCAGCAGGATGTTCGACTTGGCCAGCTCGACGCCGTCGTTACCGGCGCCCGGCGCGTTGGCCGCCTCGGCCTGGATCCGCTTGTAGTGGTTGTAGACCGCGACGGCGAGCGCCTTCTTGGCCTGCTCCTGCCCCACCACGTAGGTGTCGAGGAACTGGCAGATCTCCATCGGCTTGGGAAGCTCTTCCCACTTCACCTCGCCGGTCTCGGCCAGCTCCTCTTCGATGATCTCGTTACAGAGATCGATGCACTCGTCGCAGATGTAGACCCCGGGGCCCGCGATGAGCTTCTTGACCTGCTTCTGCGACTTGCCGCAGAAGGAGCATTTGAGTAGGTCGCCGCCGTCACCGATCCGTGCCACCTACGTTCTCCCTGCACTCATCGGCCGGAGCCCCGGCCACGACCTGCGGACGCTACGCTCCGCCCGTCTCTACCCCCACCGCGCCGGTCGCCCGACGAAGCGGTACGGACCCGACGTTACCCGCTGCGGGAGCATTCTCCGACCCCCAAAACGGGTGTGTCAGAGGCCGGCGGACAACAGGCCCGTCCGGCCTCTGACTCCGTGCCGGTCAGCTGGCCGCGTTGGCGGCCAGCAGTCCCTTCTTGCGGCTGCTGAGGATCGTGTCGACCAACCCGTACTCGCGGGACTCCTCGGCCGTCATGATCTTGTCCCGGTCGATGTCCTTGCGGACCTTCTCGATCGGCCGGTTGCAGTGCCGGGAGAGCATCTCCTCCAGCTGGGTCCGCATCCGCAGGATCTCCCGGGCCTGGATCTCGATGTCCGAGCCCTGCCCGTAACCGCCCTCGGTGGCCGGCTGGTGGATGATGATCCGCGAGTTCGGCAGCGCCATCCGCTTGCCCGGCGTGCCCGCCGCCAGCAGCACCGCCGCAGCGGAGGCCGCCTGGCCCAGGCAGACGGTCTGGATGTCCGGCCGGACGTACTGCATGGTGTCGTAGATCGCCGTCATGGCGGTGAACGAACCACCCGGCGAGTTGATGTACATGATGATGTCCCGGTCGGGGTCCGTCCCCTCCAGGGTGAGCAGCTGGGCCATCACGTCGTTGGCCGAGGCGTCGTCGACCTGGACACCGAGGAAGATGATCCGGTCCTCGAAGAGCTTGTTGTACGGGTTGGATTCCTTGACCCCGTACGACGTGCGCTCGACGAACGACGGCAGGACGTAGCGGTTGTGCACGGCCGCGAACTGGGGCGGCAGGCTGAGGTCGGTCATCGTCTGCTCCTCGATCAGCTCAGGGTCCCGGCGCCCTCGGGAACCTGAGCGGCCCCGATGATCACCTTGTCGATGAAGCCGTAGTCCATGGCCTCCTGGGCGGTGAACCAGCGGTCGCGGTCCGAGTCCGCCTCGATCTGCGCCTGGGACTGACCGGTGTGGTGCGCGACCCGCTCCTGGAACATCCGCTTGGTGTAGAGCATCTGCTCGGCCTGGATCGCGATGTCCGACGCGGTGCCGCCGAGGCCGCCCGAGGGCTGGTGCATCATGATCCGCGCGTGCGGCAGGGCGTACCGCTTGCCCTTGGTGCCCGCGCAGAGCAGCAGCTGGCCCATCGAGGCCGCCATGCCCATCGCCACGGTCGACACGTCGTTGTCGATGTACTGCATGGTGTCGTAGATCGCCATGCCGGAGTAGACCGAGCCACCCGGCGAGTTGATCCAGAGGAAGATGTCCCGGTCCGGGTCCTCCGCCGCGAGCAGCAGCAGCTGCGCGCAGATGCGGTTGGCCACCTGGTCGTTGACCTCGCTGCCGAGGAAGATGATGCGTTCCTTGAGCAACCGGTTGTAGACCGAGTCGTCGAGGTTGCCAATTGAGTCGCCACCTCGGGCGTCGAGCGCCCGCGGCTTTGCTGGGATGTGCATGTCGGTCATGGCAGCCCTTCGCTCTCCGTACCGTCCTGTCCGACACTAACCGCTCAGCCGGGCGGCAGAGTCCCGCTCCGGGCACTGTTCGCTCTCAGCGCAGGGGCCCCGGGACTCGTACCCGGAAAGGGGTCGGGCCACCACCCACCGCAACCGGCGGACGGTGGCCCCACCCGACGATCAGTGCTCGTGCCCGTGCTCCGCCTCGCTGGCCTCGCGCAGCGCGTCCAGGCTGATCTCGTTGCCGGCGGTGTCCTTGATCGTGATGCGCTCCATGACCGAGGCGAGCGCCTTGCCCCGGCGGACGTCGCCGAAGACCGCGCCGGCCGCGCCGGAACGAACCAGCTGGTCGTAGTACTGCTGCGGGGCCATGCCGGCCCGCTGGGCGCGGTGGACGATCTCGTGGCCGAACTCGTCGTCGGAGACCTGCACGTCCTCGGCGTCGGCGAGGGTGTCGAGCAGCAGCTGGACCTTGACGCCCTGGGTGGCGGCCTCGGTCAGCTCGGCGTCGATCTGCTCCTCGGTCTTCTCCTCGGCGGCGAGGTAGTCCTCCATCGAGGCGCCGATGCGCTCCAGCTGGTCGACCATCGCCTGCTTGCGGCTCTCCACCTCGTCGCGGATGACGCCTTCCGGCGCCGGCACCTCGGCGGCCTCGACGAGCTGCTCCAGGGCCTTGTCCCGGGCGGCGTAGATCTGCTCGACCCGCTTGCCCCGGGTGACCCGCTCACGCAGGTCGTTGCGCAGCTCCTCGATGGTGTCGAACTCGCTGGCCAGCTGCGCGAACTCGTCGTTCAGCTCGGGCAGCTCCTTCTCCTTGACCGTACGCACGGTCACCAGGACCTCGGCGTCGCGGCCGGCGAAGTCGCCGCCGACGAGCTGGGTGGTGAAGGTGACGTCCTCACCGGCGGCGAGGCCGACCACGGCCTCGTCCAGGCCCGGCAGCAGCTGCTTGCTGCCCACCTCGTGGGAGATGTTGCTGGCCGAGCCGCCCGGCACCTCCTCGCCGTCGACGGTGGCCCGCAGGTCGATCTGGACGTAGTCGCCCTCGGCCGCGGCCCGCTCGACCGTCTTGAGGGTGGCGAACCGCTCGCGCAGGTTCTTCACCTGCTCGTCGATCTCGCTGTCGTCGACCTGCAGCTCGTCGACGACGACCTCGAGGGAGGCCAGGTCGGGCACGGTGATCTCCGGCCGGACGTCCACCTCGGCGGTGAAGCTCAGCGAGTCACCGTCGTTGAACTCGGTGATGTCGACCTCGGGACGACCGAGGGTCTTCAGGTCGTGCTCGCGGACCGCAGCGAGGATGTTCTGCGGGATGGCCTCCTGCACCGCCTCGTTGAGCACGGTGCCGCGGCCCACCCGCTGGTCGATGATCGCCGGCGGGACCTTCCCCTTACGGAAGCCGGGGATCTGGATCTGCTGGCCGATCTCCCGGTACGCCTTCTTGAGGCTCGGCTCGAGCTCGACGAACGGCACCTCGATGGCGAGCCGCACGCGCGTCGGGCTCAGAGTCTCGACGGTGCTCTTCACAGGCGTACTCCTTGACGGATCTCGGTTGATTCTGGGCGCACTTCGGCCCATCGAGTGTAGGCGAACCGGCGTGGCCGACCGGCAGCGCCCAGGGACCCCGGCGGCGAAGCATCCCGCTCGCCCACCGTCCCGGGTGCACCGGCCCCACGCTGGAGGCAGTCGGGGTGGCGGGATTTGAACCCACGGCCCCTCGCTCCCAAAGCGAGTGCGCTACCAAGCTGCGCCACACCCCGTGGCGACGAGCAGTCTATGCCTTCCATACGACAACCGGATGCCGGGGCGTCCCCCAACGCGCCGAACATGCAGCTTCCCCAGCCGGGCCGCGCCGCAGTCGCAGCGATGTCGCAGCATCCGCCCGCTGGGGTGGCTGCGGTTTCGCGGATGTTGCGGCATCGGTGGAGGACGGATACCCCCAGATCCCCGAAACGGCGGGATACGGCCGCGCGCTCGCCGCGGGCATTGGGTAGGCTGTCGGGCGCATCCGGTTTTCCGGGCGTACGCGGGCGTAGCTCAATGGCAGAGCTTCAGTCTTCCAAACTGACGGTGCGGGTTCGATTCCCGTCGCCCGCTCCACCGCACTCCGGCCTGGGCCAGAGGTTTCATCCCCTGATCATGGGCCGGCCGCACGCTCCCCTGACGCTGATCTTGCGGGTCGACCGCGGGCCACTACTCGCCGGGCAGGTGCCGATTCGGGTAGGTGTCCGGATGGATCCAGGCGCCGCGCACGCGCGGTGCAGGCCCGCCCACTCGGCTGCCAGCGGCCCGCGGCCGGCAGTGCGGGCGCTACGGCTTACCCGCGTTGCTCTGATGCTCGACGGCGATCCGCATCCTCAATGGCGTGGCGCACAGCCATCCGGATCACGATGTACAGGACAACCTGCCCCACCAGCCACATGACCAGCGCGAAGAACATCTGCGAAAGCGGGATCCCATCGAGCAGCATGGGCGGCACGATAGTTCGGAGCGGCCTGCCCTGCTGTCCTCCTGCTGCCGCTGTCCGGTGCTCACGTGCACCGCTTGAGCCGCCGAGGCTGTCAATGCCGGGCCAGGGACAACCGCCGCTGTGCCGACCGGTCGCTACCTAGCCCTGGAGGCGCTGCGCCCAGTACACCTGGCCGTCCTCACCCATGTAGACCAGGGCCAGCAGCAGGTCGGACATCGCCACCGGCGCGGTTGCCCTCGGAAGCTCCGGATCCGGCTCCTCGACGTACGGAAAGAGCGCGACGAAGGTGAGCGGTGCAGCCTTCTCGTCTGCCACATGGAGTCTGTTGCCGTTGCTCCGATACTCGTCGTCCCCGAAGGTGGCATCACCCGCGCCGCGGAGCCAGGAGTAGCGCTCGGCAATCCGGTTCTCGATGCCCGCGCTCCCGATACCGACGGCGGACTGTGGCGCGGCCACGCCGAAAACCTCCGGCTTGTGGTTGGTCCGCTTGTCGATGAGGAAAACCGCGAAGTAGCCGCCGTCCAGAGGCTTGGGCGGGGTCTGCCAGGAGACCCGGCCGAGCACCAGTTGGTCGCGTCCGTAGGTGACCGGGGCATGCGCCGCCTCGCCGAGCGCAGCCTCAGCCTCGTCGTAGCTCACGAAACGGAGCGATGACGTGACGGCCAGCGCTTCCGGACCGTACGGCGGATGGTTGTGCCACCACTGCCAGCCGACCACGGAGACTGCTGCCAGGATGACGGCCGAGATGGTTGCCATCAGCCGGGTCCTCCGCGACGTCATGCTCCACAGTGAAGCACGCAAGCACCAGATCCCGGAGTGGCCGAACCGACAGTCGGAGGCTCGGCCCTGACTTACCGGGGCCGCTTGTCCTCGATGTGCACGACGTCGAGCTCATGGCCGTCCCGGTCCCGCTTGTGGCGTCCGTACAGACCGACGGCCAGGTCGCTGCCGTCCGAGATCTCGTCGGGTCCCACGTAGGTCAGCACGTCGTCGTGGTGGCCGTAGACCACCCATCCGGGACCGGGATCGAGGGTGACGGTGGGGGGATCATTCCGGAGTCGATGGATCGGCGCTACCCGCGACGGGGGCCCGGGGTGTGCGCCGGCGGACCGTGTCCCGGGCCTCCTCGGGCAGGGCGTCGGCGGCCAGCAGTTGCGGCAGCAGGTCCGGTTCGAGGGTCAGGGCACGGAAGGCGAGTTCGACGGTCACCTGGTGCTCGGGCCGGTGCACGATCTCGATCGGGTCGCCGCCGCGAAGCTCGCCCGGTTCGATCACCCGCAGGTACGCCCCGGGCACGGCGGCCTGGGTGAACCGCTTGATCCAGCCCTGCTGTTGCAGCCAGTGCTGGAACGTCGAGCAGGGGATCCGTGGGGACGACACCTCCAGTACGACGTCCGGACCGATCCGCCAGCGTTCCCCGATCAGGGCGGCGTTGACGTCGAGGCCGGCGGTGGTCAGGTTCTCCCCGAAGCCGCCGTTGTCGAGCGGGACGTCCAACTCGGCCGCCCAGCGGTCCAGGTCCTCCCGCGCGTAGGCGTACACGGCCTGGTCGGTGCCGCCGTGGTGCTTGACGTCGTAGACGCGGTCGCCCGCCAGGCCGACCTCGCCGGTGCCCTTGGGGCCGGGCGCTGCGACGGCGACCGGGCCGTCGATCGGCCGCTTGTCGATGCCGGTCAGCCCGCCCTTGGCCGGGTTGGGTCGGGGCCGGCCCACGTTGACGGAAAGCACTCGCATCCGCTGACAGTACGACGGGTCAGCCGCGCGCGACGATTCGTTTCCACCTCGGTGAGGCCGGTGGGCATGTCGTGTCGACGCTGACCGCCGAGCGTCCGGTCCGCTGGACTATCACCATGGCACGCCGCCAGGACGGCCACTCGGAGCCAACTATATTCACCATGGTGAATCTGTCGGTACCATCCGGGCATCCATCGAGGTCCTGCCGAGGGCTACCGCCCAATCAGGGCCGCCAGGAGGAGGAACCGATGCCACTGCCCCGTCTGTACCGGCGAGGGCCGGCCGCCACCCGCAGGCCGCTCGCCGCACTGCTCACCGCCGCCGTCCTGGTCGCACTGACCGGCGGCCCGGCCGCCGCCGCGCCAGCCACCGGCGAGATCCGGTATGCCGACGCACCGGCCGCGCTCGCCGGCAGCTACGTCGTGGTGCTCCGCGACGACGCCATCGGCAGCCGGGCCACGGCCGACCGGCTCGCCACCCGGTACGGCGGCCACGTCGACCAGGTGTTCACCGACGCGCTGCGCGGATTCGAGGTACGCCTGACCGAGCGCGCCGCCCGACGGATGGCCGCCGACCCAGCGGTCGCCTACGTCGAGCAGAACCGGACCGTGACGCTGACGGTGCCCGGGGTGCAGTTCAACCCGCCGTCGTGGGGGCTGGACCGGATCGACCAGCGCCACCTGCCCCTCGACGGCCGGTACGCGTACCCGAACACCGCGCCGAACGTCAATGCGTACGTGATCGACACGGGTGTGCGGGGCAGCCACGGTGACTTCGGCGGCCGGGTCGGCACCGGTGTGGACCTGGTCGACGCCCTGCCGGCGGCCGACTGCAACGGGCACGGCACCCACCTGGCCGGCACCGTCGGCGGTGCCCTGCACGGGGTGGCCAAGCGGGTACGGCTGCACCCGGTACGGGTGCTCAACTGCGCCGGCAGCGGCAGCGTCGCCCAGGTGATCGCCGGAGTGGACTGGGTACGGGCCAACGCGGTCCGCCCGGCGGTGGCGCTGATGGCCCTCGGCGGCACCGCGAGCGCCGCACTGGACGCGGCGGTGACCAACTCGATCAACGCGGGCGTCAGCTACGTGGTGGTCGCCGGCAGCTCGAACGGAGACGCCTGCAGCGGCTCCCCCGCCCGGGTTCCGGCCGCGCTCACCGTCGCCGGCACCACGCAGACCGACGCCCGGATGCCCTCCGGGAACTACGGATCCTGCCTGGACCTGTACGCGCCGGGTGCGAACATCACCTCGACCTGGCACACCACCGACACGGCGACAACGACCCTGAGCGGCGGCTCGATGGCCGCCGCGCACGTCGCCGGCTGTGTCGCGCTCGCCCTGCAGACCAACCCCAGCTGGACCCCGGCCCAGGTCGCCGCGTACCTGATCGGTCGGGCCACCGTCGGGGTGGTCTCCGGAGTGCCCAGCACCACCGCCAACCGTCTGCTCTACTGCGGCCCCTGACCGCCGGGTCAGGTCGCGGGTTGCGGATCCTGGTAGCCGGCGGCCTGACGGCGGAACAGTCGGGCGTACGTACCGTCCAGGTCGATCAGCTCCTGGTGGCGGCCGCGTTCGGTGATCGTGCCGTCGGAGAGGACGACGATCAGGTCGGCGTCGCGGACGGTGTTCATCCGGTGTGAGATCAGCAGGCTGGTCCGGCCGGCGCGGTGTGCGGCGAGGCGTCGGCTGATCTCGTATTCGGCCTCGGCGTCGAGGCCGGCGCTGGGTTCGTCGAGCACGAGCAGGTCGGCGTCCTCGCGCATCAGTGCCCGGGCCAGCGCGACCCGCTGCCACTGCCCGCCGGAGAGCACCACTCCGGTGGTGGGGTCGTCGCGGTCCTCGGCGTTCATGTAGACCCGGGTGAGCAGGGTGTCGTAGCCGCGGGGCAGCGTCGACAGGATGTCGTCGACGCCGGCCAGTTGGGCCGCCGCCCGGATCCGGGCCGGCTCGTCGAGGGCGGCCACCTCGCCGAGGCCGATGTTGTCGGCGGCACTGAGGTCGTACGCCATGAAGTCCTGGAACAGCACGCCGATCCGCGCCCGCAGCTCGGCCGGGGGCAGGTCACGCAGGTCGACGCCGTCCCAGCGGATGCTGCCGCGGGTCGGGTCGTAGAACCGGCACAGCAGTTTGACCAGGGAACTCTTGCCGGCGCCGTTGCGCCCGACCAGGGCGACCGACGAGCCGGCGGGGATGCGCAGGCTCACCCCGCGCAGCACCCACGGCAGGTCGTCGCCGTAGCGGAACCACACGTCGTCGAGCTCGATGCCGTGCCGCAGCGGTGGCACCGCCGGTAGCGCGGTGGCGCGGGCGGGCAGGTCGGGTGGGGCCTCCACGACGAAGCGGTAGTGCCCGAACAGCAGCATCGCCTCGTGCAGTCGGCCGGCGTTGACGAAGGCGGTGCTCAGCCCGCCCTGCACGCCGGCGACGGCGGCCACGAAGACGGACACGTCGCCGATGGTGAGCGCGCCGGACCGGGCGGCGGCGACCGCCCAGATCAGACCGAGCCCGGCCACCACCGCGCCGAGCAGACCCTGCACGGACTGCACGAGCAGCTCGCGCCGGTCCATCCGGCGTTGGCCGGCCTGGATGCCGCGCAGTTCGGTGAGCATCCGGGCGCCGAACAGCCCGCCCAGGCCGTACAGGCGGACCTCCTTCGCGGCGGTGACGCTTGTCATCAGCTGGGCGTAGAAGAACTCCCGCCGGGCGGCGTGCCCGTACTCCCAGAGCAGCGCGGCGCGCTGCCGGCCGAGCCGCAGCTCCGCCCGCAGGGTGGGTACGGCGGCCACCGCCACCACCAGCACCATCCACGGGTTGATCGCGGCCAGGGTGGTAAGGAAGGCGAGCATGGTGATGAGCCCCTGAGCGGCGCCGAGGAAGCCGCTGACCACCTCCGGCGGCCCGGCGGGGCCGGTCTCCGCGGCGATGCTGAGCCGGTCGTGGAAGGCCGGATCCTCGAACCGGCGCAGCCCGAGCATCCGGCCGACGGCAGCGAACAACCGATGCCGCGCGGCCAGCCCGACCGATCGTTGCAGCTCGGCGTCGACGTAGCGGCCCAGTTCGGGCAGGAGCACGGCGGCGGCGCCCGCGCCGGCCAGCAGCAGCACCGGCCCGGTGAGCCGGTCGTCGCCGGCGGCCAGCCGGTCCAGTACGACCTTCATCAGCCAGGCGACGGCGATGGGCACCATGCCCCCGACGACGGTGAGCAGCACCCGGGCGATGAGCCAGCGGCGGGACGCGGCCCACGCCATCCGGGTCGCCTCGATCAGCGAGCCGCCTGCTTGTCTGATCACGGGGCGTTGGTGGCGGGCACCCGGTCGAGCACGAAGTGGCTGGCGACCACGGTGTCGCCGGAGAGCAGACCGAAAGCGGGGTAGCCGTCCACTCCGAAGGCGCGGGCCACGGGACCGCGTTCGGGCTCGTTGACCACCCGGGCCACCGGCGTGAGCCGTTCGCAGAGTTGGGTGGCGGCTTCGCCGGCGCCCAGCACGACGGCCAGCGCCTGTTCCCGCCCGCCGGGGATCGCCTCGGCCCGGGCGACGAATCCGGGCAGGCTCTCCGCGCACGCCGGGCAGCTCGGCGAGAGGAACGCCACAAGGGTTTCGCCCCGCAGCCCGGCCCGGGACACCGGCGTGCCGTCGACCGTGGTGGCGGTGAAGTCGCCGATCGTGGCACCGGCGGTCAGCATGATCGGCTCGGGGTTCTCCACCCCCTCGATGCTGACCTTCAGCAGGGTGGACTGCCGCCGCAACTGCGCGAGCACGACCAGCAGGACTGTGGTGTTGACCAGACACAGCACCGTGACCACCAGCAGCAGGACGGTCGTGAGGGCCATGTCACCTCCGGTCGGGTCAGCGGTGAGGGTGGGCGGCGACGGTGGCCGGACGCCACCGAAGGCCAGCGCCGCCCCGCCGAGGGCGACCGCCGTCAGCAGCAGGTTACGGACGACGTGGGCGGGCCCGGGTGGGCGTTCGGTGACGCCGAAGCAGCGGCAGGGCTCGCGGACGCCCCGGCGGACCATCCCGGCGACGGCCACCGTGAAGGCGGCGAACAGGCCGGTGGCCAGCGCGAAGGCCGTAGGCGCGAGGGCCGGGACGGCGACGGCGGCGAGCAGCGTCGCGGCGGTCAGCGCCTCGGCCGCCAGCACCCCCACGGCGAGCGCGCCCGCCCGTGCCGCCGGCACCCCGACGGTACGGGGCAGCGAGGCGCGGAAGGTCGCGAAGGCGGCCCGGTTGCGCACCTTGCCGGCCAGCGCCCAGCCGAGCGTGCCGCCCAGGGCCAACTGGGCGGCAAGCAGCAGCGCCCCGGTCATCTCAGTAGCCGACCTGGGTGACCTCGCCCCGCCGGAAGGGGCCGCCGGCCAGCAGCAGGTCGGCGATGGTCTCGTCCATCGGCAGACCCAGATCGTGCTGCAGCCACATGAACTGCCCGCCCGGGTTCACCTCCAGGAAGACGTACTCCCCGTCGGGGGTGACGATGAAGTCGATGGCCGCGTAGACGAGGCCGAGGTGGTCGAGCAGGCGTTGGGTCTTCGCCACCACCTCGTCGGGCAGCGGCTTGTACGGCCCGTACGGCAGGTGGTTCTCGCCACGCCAGTCCACCGAGGTGGTGGGCAACGCCTGCGAGTCGATGACCACCGGGAACCAGGTGTTCCCGACGACGGTCAGCCGGACCTCGTACGCCTTCTCGATGTACTCCTGGAACATGCAGATCGTGTGCTGGACCCGGTCGGCGTTGGTCAGCACCTCATCGCCCACGACTGTGGTGTAGAGGCCGCTCGGGAAGGCGCCCGGGTAGTGGATGACCCCACCGGTGAGTGCCTTGTAGACGACGGGCTTGTCGGCGGCGCTGACCAGGGCGCGTACCTCGTCGGGGTCGTTGGTGAGCAGGGTGCGGGGCACCCGCATGCCGACCTGCTTGGCCAACTGGAGTTGGTAGGGCTTGAGTTCGGCGACGGCGTCGACGTCGGGGCGGTTGACCCAGAGGCAGTCGGTGCTGCGCAGGATGCCGCCGATGCCGTGCAGCGCCTCGTTGCGGGCGAACTGCTGCTCGGCCTCGCTCATCTGTTCGTGGAAGCGGAAGGCTGTGGGGCGGCGGTACCACACCCCGGAGAGCCGATCGAGATCGACCTCCCGCCCGCGGTGCAGCAGCCGCCGCCGCTCGCCATCGAAATCCGAGGTGGTGAACGTCAGCGTCTGCGGGAAGTAGCTCAGGTCGACGCGGACGATGTCGGCGCCCCGCGCGGTGAGGGTCCGCACGACGGGGTCGACCGTGGGATCGAAGTCCTGGGTGAAGATCAGGATCCCGCGATCAGATGGCGAGGTGGTCATGCGTCGTCCTTACGCGCAGGCGTCGTCGGTCACGCAGTCTCCGCAGTTGGAGCCGGAGGTGCGGGTCTTGGTGTAGACACCGGCGGTGATGGCGCCGTCCGGGGTGACCCAGACCTGCTGGTCGGCGTCGTAGTAGCCGAGCTCGGTCTCGGTCTCCGCCGGAGTGCCCGGCTCCCAGTTGGCGAAGAGGTAGCCGAAGGGCTGGCGGTCGTGGTCGGCGGGCAGCGGCTGGCTGAAGTCGTGCCCACTGGTCATCGACAGCGAGGTGCGCAGGGGGTTGCGCGTCAGGGTGGCCGTCACGTCTGGTCTCCTTCTTTTCCGACTCTTTCGGCTGGCGGGTTGTCAGCCGACGACAGCGGCTCGGTAAGGCCGATAATCCCGGGCACCTCAGCGGAAAATGACCAGGTCTGGTCACCCGCGTCGTAGTGCCCGGCGTCAAGGATGAGATCGGATTCCAATTCGTCGTGGTCGGCGCGGTCGTAGAGGTATCCCAGTGGTGCAAGGTGGTGCCCGCGACGACGTTCACGCAGCTCGACATCGACGGCCCGCACGACGAGACGGGTGCCATCGAGCTCGGGACGGTCCAGCCGGAGGACGGTGACCGGGACGCTCGCGCCCCCCGGAAATCCGTCGCCCGTGACCTGTGCCCCGTTACTCACAGAGCCCATCCTATAGACGCATTCACGTTTAGGAAGACCTGCGTACATGGAAATTTCACGAGCCGGGGGAGCTTGCGGGTGCAATATTCCGTCCGCCAGCAGGCCCTTTTCCCCTTACCGGAAAATATGTCCGCGCACCCAAAATGCGGTGACGGTCATAAATTTGCCACCAATTCGGACAGGTGCCATCATGTCCGTAGTGTGGCGGGTCGAGCACGTACCGTACCCGACCCGGGGGATGAACCGGCTCCGTCCGGGTATGCAGCGGCCGTCCTGGTGGAGTGACGACCTTCCGGTCGCGATGCCCGCGACCGGTTCCGTCGGGCGGGTCGGCAAGACGCGCCGACCCGCCCGACGACGCGACCTCAGGTAGTCAGCCAGTTCCAGGCGTCCATGACCCACTGGGTCTGTTGCAGGTAGGCGATGCCCAGTCCGGTCAGGAAGAGCGCGGTGACCAGGTGCGCGCCACGGGCGCTGCGCCGTACCCGACCCAACTGCCGTTCCAGCACCAACCGGCCCAGCAGCCGGGTCAGCGCGAAGAGCCCCGCCGCCACCAGCAGGCTCAGCACGAAGATCAGGAACGGTCCGGCGAGATCACCCCCGCCGGAGATCGCCCAGATTCCCCAGCACACGAAGGCGAACAGCGCGCCTGCGGCGCTCCACTCGCCACCCTTGCGCAACTGCGCCATGTGCCAACTCAACGGCCGGCGCGGCGCGGGCTCGCCCGGCCAGCCGGTGCCGGTCGGCACCTGGTCCACCGCCGTGAACGGCTCGGTTCGCGCCGCGTTGGCCCCCACCGAGGCCACGCCACGCCGGTACGGATCACGCTGCGGCGGAATGCCGCCACCGGGCTGCGGCGGCACCTCCACGGTCCGCTCCGCCCACGGCTGCGTCTGGTCGGCCATGTCGTTCCCTCCCCCTCGGCTGGCGGTGAACTTGATCACCGCCGGGCCCTGCTTCGAGGGTAGCCAGCCGACAAATAGGTCGCCGCACCCGCACCGATCCGATACACACGACCAGTGACCAGCACTTCCCTGCCGATCAGCAGCGCCCGCGCCGAAGACTTCGACGAGATGGGCCGTTTCCTCAACTTCCTGTTCCACCACGGCCTCGAACCCGAAGCCCACGAGACCGAGCGTGTGATCTTCGAACCGCAACGTGCCCTGCTGGTACGCGACGGTCCCGAGGTGGTCGGCACCACGGCCGCGTTCACCCGCGCACTGGGGGTGCCCGGCGGTGAGGTGGCGGCCGCACACGTCAGCATGGTCGGGGTGGCGCCCACCCATCGGCGGCGAGGTCTGCTCACCGCGCTGATGCGCCGACAACTACGCGAGGTCCACGCGGCCCGCCGGGAACCGGTCACGGTGCTCTGGGCCAGCGAGGGGCGGATCTACCCCCGCTTCGGCTACGGGCTGGCGGCGCAGCGCCTGCAGCTGACCGGCGACACCAACGAGCTGCGGCTACCGCCGCCGACCGCCGACGAGGGCCGGCTACGCCTGGACCGTCCGGCCGATCGCCTGGCCGACCTCTCCCGGGTGTACGACACCGTACGCGCGGGCCGGCCGGGCTGGTCCGCCCGCGACGACCGGTGGTGGCGCTACGTCCTGCTCGATCCGGAGGCCCACCGGGGCGGTGCCACCGAACGACGGGTGGTGCTGCACGAAGGAGCTGACGGCGTCGACGGGTACGGCCTGTTCCGCACCAAGTCCGACTGGGACGGCACCGGCCCGAAGTGCCAGACCAGCGTCGACGAGGTGGTGGCGACAAGTGTCGCCGGATACCGGGCGATCTGGCGGATGCTGCTCTCGATCGACCTGACCCGCCAGGTGAGCTTCCTCCGGGCCGCCGTGGACGAGCCCCTGCTGCGGCTGGTCGACGAACCACGCCGGCTCAACCCGCGCCTGGTCGACGCCCTGTGGGTACGCGTGGTGGACGTACCGGCCGCGATGGCCGCCCGCCGCTACGCCACCGACGTCGACGTGGTCATCGAGGTGAGCGACGACCTGCTGCCGGAGAACACCGGCCGGTGGCGGCTACAGGGTGGCCCGAAGACGGCCAGTTGCGTACCGGCGAATGGTCCGGCCGACCTGGCCTGCGACATCAGCTGCCTGGGTGAACTCTTCCTCGGGGGTAGCACCCTGACCGCGCTGGCCGACGCCGGCCGGGTACGCGAACTGCGGCCCGGTGCGCTGGCCGCTGCCGACCCCGCGTTCATCTGGCACCGCGCTCCCTCGGCCCTGGAAGTCTTCTGACCCCCTGTCCCCCGAGGTCCGCCGCCCCTTCTCACGGTGTCTTGCTGATCCTGATCAGCAAGACCCCGATCACACCGACCGCCGGTCGGGAGCAGGACCAGTTCCTGACCGGCGGCACAGTGCCGCGTCGACCCCACGTCGCACCGCTGACAGCGACGATTGCCGTGCCCGTGTGTGCTTTCAGTGTCAAATATCGGGGGTGCGGAAGGCCCCGAGACCGTGATCGACAACCGTCAGCCCAGGTAGGGTCGGGGGGTGGCGGACGAGGCACGACGGCGACGACGACACCGGCACCAGGGCGGAGCACAGGGGACCGCTGATTCCAGCGCCGCAGCGACCACAGCGGGGGTGCACGACAGCGCGGAGCCGCCTCGCGGACGACGCGCCGGCGGGGGCGAGGAAAACGAGCGCGGGCTACGCGGCCTGGTCGGCTCGGGCTCGTCGCAGGTGAGCGTGACAGCGGCCATGCGGGCCCGAGACGCCGCCCGCCCCACCGACGAGGACCTCGCCGCAGCCGAAGCCGAGATCGTCATCGTGCGCCGGAACTGGACCCCCCGCGACGAACTCCCCCGCCGCTGACCCCGGCCGACGGCCTGACCGACCGGCCCCGCCTGTCCAGGCACCGGGCACCAGGCACCGGCCGGTTCTAGATCGTGCTCGATTCGGGATCGAGTGGTGTCCCGACGACGGGGAGACCACTCGATCCCAGATCGAGGCGCGATGCGGGCGCGACCCCGAGCGGATCCCGACGGATGGGGTTGCCCAGGGCGGGTGCGGAGGGGTCAGGGCAGGTCGGGCAGTTTGCGGGTCTGCTCGTAGTCGGCGACCTGGGTGATGCGGCGGGCGTGCCGCTCGCTGCCGGAGAAGGCGGTGGTCAGGAACGCCTCGACGATGGCGGTCGCCTCGTCCAGGGTGTGCTGGCGAGCACCGACCGCGACCACGTTGGCGTCGTTGTGCTGCCGGCCGAGTTGGGCCGTCTCGACGCTCCAGGCCAGCGCCGCACGGACCCCGGCGACCTTGTTGGCGGCGATCTGCTCGCCGTTGCCGGAGCCACCGATGACCACACCCAGGCTGCCCGGGTCGGCCACCACGCGGGTGCCGGCGTGCAGGCAGAAGGCCGGGTAGTCGTCGTCCGGGTCGAAGACGTGCGGGCCGACGTCGACCACCTCGTACCCCTGCTTGGCGAGGTGGTTGGCCAGGTGCACCTTCAACTCGAAACCGGCGTGATCGGATCCCAGGTAGACGCGCATACCGGGCAGTCTGTCAGGCCCGCCGGACCGGGCACCGCCGGGGCGGGGCCGGGCGCGACGGACGCCACCTTTCGCAGGGTCGGCAGCATCACGTCACACCCGGCCCACCCGGCATCCGTACCGAGCGGGATCGGCGTCCCGACCGGGTGGCTCGGGGTCCTACGCGGGATCCGGCAACTCGGCGACCACCAGTCCGCCGCGTGCCTTCGGGGTGAACCAGGTGCTCTTGCGCGGCATCTTCTCCCGGGCCAGGTTCACCGCGACGAAGTCGTCCACGGTCACCGGCGCGATGAGGATGGCCAGCTCGGCCCGGCCGGCCTCGACCTCACCGGTCAGCCAGCTCGCCGGGTAGTCGCCACCGACGTAGGTGATCCGCTTGTCGCCCGGGTCCAGTCCGAGGGCCTCACGCAGCAGCAGCCGCTCGACCAGGGCGTGGTCGAGGTTCTCCAACCGGCCCGCGCCGGTGTGCGGCAGCGTCACGTCGTACGCCTGGCCGGGAAGCTGGAGCACGACGCTGCCGCCGGTCGCCGGGACCTGCACCGGGCCGTCGACGGCGGTGATCTGCGCGCCGGCGGCGCGCAGCCGGTCGAGCAGTTCGTCCGGCGTGGTCGGCAGCTCGCTGACCAGGCGGTTGTACGGCTGGATGGCCACCGAGGCGGGCGTGGTGACCACCGCGAGGAAGCGGCGGAACCCGCCGGTCTGGGCGGCGAGGCTGCGGTGGTTGCCGTCGGCGACGACCAGTTCGCCACCGGAGGCGAGCGCGGTCAGCTCGTCCTGCTCCGGGCCCGGCCCGAGCAGCCAGATGGCGTGCGTACGCCCGGCCTGGTCGGTGTCGGTGGCGGCGGGGGCGCCGGCCGCGTCGGTGGCCGTGGCAAGCGCGGCGTGCAGTTCGTCACCGCGCCCGGTCTGCAGCAGCAGTACGGGCGAGAGCAGGTGACCCAGCGCCTCGGCCAGGGCGACCCGCTCGCGCACCTTGGCGATGAAGACGTCCTCGTTGCGGATGACCAGGCCCGGCTCGTCGGCCCGGGTGGAGATCTGATCGGTGTCGACCATGGCGAAGATGCCGTACGCCGGCTCCTCGCCGGGTGCGGTGATCCGGTACAGCACCACCACCTGCTCGGCGGGGGTGTAGCTGCCGTCGGCCTTCGCCTCGGCGAGCCGGGTCACGGCGTCCGGCAGGGCGTCGCCGAAGGTCTTGCCGAGGCTCTCCGGAGCCCGGTGCGGCATCTCGATGCCGAGGGCGCTGTGCGGATTCGCCTCGATGATCGCGGTGATCTCCGCGTCGTCGGCGAACTCGTCATAGTTCTGCGCTCCGGTGCCGCCAGTGGTGATCCAAGCCCGCGTGATCGGGTGCACGACCGTCATGACCCATGACGCTACCGTCGCCACTTCCCGCTCCGTCGCCGGACCCACACCCCGCCCACCAGGTGAAAGGAAGGGCCCCGGCTTAACGCCTCAGGTAGAGCAGGGGTCCCTTGTTAACACTCCGACTCGCCCGCGCGACGATGCCGGCCGACGGGGGCCGGCAGCACCGCCGGCCGCCGCACCGGCCGCGGGCCCTGGTTGCGGATCTCCCGACCGGGCGGCGTCAATCGTGAGGTGGCTGGAACGCGGGCAACGCCCACCACCGGGGTACGACCCAGCACTCCCGCGGCGTTCAGCGGGTGCTCCTGCTGCGGCACCGGCCAGCCGCCGGGACGGTGTGGAGGTGGACTCGGCCACATCTCGCCGCGCTCCTGCCGCAGCCTCGACCAGCCCTCCGCGCGGTCCTGCCGAGGTGCCGACCGGTCCTCAGCGCGCTCCTGCCGGGGCGCCGGCCAGCTCTCGACGACATCCTGCCGGGGCACCGGCCAGCGCAGGTTCGCCGTGGGAGAGGGCGCGGCGCTGCCAATCCCCTCCCTACGGCTCCGACGGTCATCGACCGGGGCACGGTGTTTGGCCATCTGACGCCTCCACGAGCGGCGGCCGACGGGCACAGGTACGGCCCGCCAGCACTCTGCGGACACCCGGTCAAACGAGTCCGCGAAGGCAGCGGTGACGCCGCACCCGGCACGCGAGGCGGCTTCGGAGGCGACGTAGGTGTGGTGTTAACAAGGGGCCCGGGCTATGCACGAGGCGTTAATAAGGTGCCCTTCCTTACACCTCAGTCGAAGGTGGGTTCGAGGTCGCGGCTGCGCTTGAGTTCGAAGAAGCCGGGCGTGCCGGAAACCAGCAGCACACCGTCCCAGAGCCGGCCGGCGGCCTCGCCCTTCGGCGCCGGGGTGACCACCGGGCCGAAGAAGGCCACCTGTCGTCCGTCCGGGCCGGGTGCGTGGATGACCGGAGTGCCCACCTCGGTGCCGACCGGCCGCATGCCCTGCTCGTGGCTCTCCCGCAGGGCCGTGTCGAGCCGGCTGTCCTCGGCGGCGGCGGCGAGTTGCGGGTCCAGGCCGGCGTCGGTGAGGGCGGCGGCGAACAACTCCGGACCGACGCGCTCCTTGCCCAGATGGATGCGGGTGCCCAGGGCGGTGTAGAGGGCACCGAGCACCGCCGGCCCGTACCGCTGCTGGGCGGCGATGCAGACCCGCACCGGCCCCCACCCGGTACGCATCGCCTCCTGGTACTGCTCGGGCAGTTCGCGGCCCTCGTTGAGCACCGACAGGCTCATCACGTGGAAGCGGACCTCGATGTCGCGGACCTGCTCCACCTCCAGCAGCCAGCGGGAAGTGATCCACGCCCAGGGGCAGATCGGATCGAACCACATGTCGACGCTGCTGCGCTCGTTCATGGTGAGGTCCCTTCGCATCGATGGCACCGTGCCTGCGGTGCACTTCCGATCCTTACTCCCTGCCCGCCCTGTCGGGCCGGAAACGGCTGCGTGACCTCGCCCACCACCGGGTGCCCGCGCATGGAAGACTCGGCATCGGACGGGCCGTCACGGGCGGTCCACGACGATGTGGCCGTGGCGTACGGCGAGAACGGGATGGAGACGAACGTGCCGGGAGTGCGCAACCTGACGCAGGTCGAGGCGACCGAGCGGGCTCGCCTGCTCGACGTGACGGGGTACGACATCAATCTGGACCTGTCCAGCGCCGTCCACGCGGCGGGGGGTCGTACCTTCCGGTCGATCACAGAGGTGCACTTCCGCTGCACCGAACCGGGTGCCAGCACCTTCATCGAGGTGGCGGCGGACTCGGTGCGTTCGGCGACGCTGAACGGCACGTCGATCGACCTGGCCGGCTTCTCCGCCGAGAAGGGACTGACGCTTACCGGGCTGGCCGGCGAGAACGTCCTGGTCGTCGACGCGGACTTCGCGTACTCGAACTCGGGGCAGGGGCTGCACCGCAGCGTCGACCCGGTGGACGGGGAGACCTATCTCTACAGCCAGTTCGAGACGGCCGACGCCCAGCGGGTCTTCGCCTGCTTCGACCAGCCGGATCTCAAGAGCGTCTACACCTGGCACGCCACCGTCCCGGAGCACTGGAAGGTGATCTCCAACGCACCGGTGGAGCGCGTCGAACCGGCCGGCGACGACCTCAAGACCGTCCACTTCGCCACCTCGGCGCGGATGAGCACCTACATCACCGCGCTGTGCGCCGGGCCGTACCACGAGGTGCGGGACAGCCACGACGGCATCGACCTGGGCCTGTTCTGCCGGACCTCGATGGCACAGTACCTGGACAGCGACGACCTGTTCCTGATCACCAAGCAGGGCTTCGACTTCTTCCACGAGCAGTTCGGCGTGCGCTACCCGCTGCCGAAGTACGACCAGTTGTGGGTACCGGACTTCAACGCCGGCGCGATGGAGAACTTCGGCTGTGTCACGCACGCCGAGTCGCACTACCTGTTCCGCTCGCAGGTCACCGACTTCGAGTACGAGCAGCGGGCCAACACGATCCTGCATGAGATGGCCCACATGTGGTTCGGTGACCTGGTCACCATGCGCTGGTGGAACGACCTGTGGCTCAACGAGTCCTTCGCCGAGTGGGCCAGCCACTGGTGCAACACGCACGCCACCCGGTTCACCGAGGCGTGGACGACGTTCCTGTCGATCCGGAAGAACTGGGGCTACCGGCAGGACCAGCTCTCCTCCACCCACCCGGTCTACTGTGAGATGCCCGACCTGGAGGCGGTCGAGGTCAACTTCGACGGCATCACGTACGCCAAGGGCGCCAGCGTGCTCAAGCAGCTGGTCGCGTACGTGGGCCTGGAGTCCTTCCTGGCCGGTCTGCGGGCCTACTTCGCCAAGTACGCCTGGGGTAACGCCACCTTCGACGACCTGCTCTCCGAACTGGAGGCCGCCTCCGGTCGCAAACTGCGCACCTTCGCCAGCCAGTGGCTGGAGACGGCGCAGGTGAACACGCTGCGGCCCGAGTTGACCATCGGCCCGGACGGCACGTACCAGCAGGTGGTGGTGCGGCAGGAGGCGTCGGAGGGGTACCCGACCCTGCGTACCCACCGCATCGGCGTCGGGCTCTACGACCTGACCGAGGGCCGGCTGGTCCGCCGGGAGCGTCTGGAGGTCGACATCGACGGTGAGCTGACCGAGCTGCCTCAGCTCGTCGGCGTGCCCGCGGCCGACGTGCTGCTGCTCAACGACGACGACCTCACCTACACCAAGCTGCGGTTGGACGAGCGGTCGATGGCCACTGTGGTGCAGCACATCGCCGGTTTCGACTCGTCGCTGGCGCGGGCGCTGTGCTGGACGGCGGCGTGGGACATGACCCGCGACGCCGAACTGGCCACCCGCGACTACATCGCGCTGGTGCTGGCCGGGCTGCCCGCCGAGACGGACATCAACCTGGTCACCGCCACTTTGCGCCAGGCGAGCAGCGCCCTGACCTTCTACGCCGACCCGGCCTGGGCGCCCACCGGCTGGGCCGACCTGGCCCGTACCGCGCGGACCGCCCTCGCCTCGGCCGAGCCGGGCAGCGGGTTCCAGCTTGCCTGGGCCCGGGCGTACGTCTCGGCGGCCCGCGACCCGGAGGACCTGGCCGTGCTGCGCGGCTGGCTGGACGGCACGCAGGTGACGCAAGGGCTGACCATCGACACCGAGCTGCGGTGGAGCGTGCTGCAGGCGTTGGTGGCCAACGGGGTGGCCGGTGCGCCGGAGATCGACGCCGAGCTGGCCCGGGACCGGACCTCCAGCGGTGAGCGGGAGGCCGCGTACGCGCACGCGCTGGTGCCGACCGCGGAGAACAAGGCTGCCGTCTGGGCGCAGCTGACCGGTGCCGAGGCGCTGCCGAACTGGCGCAACCGGGCGCTGTTGCAGGGCTTCAGCCACCCGGCGCAGGTCGAGCTGATCACGCCGTACCGGCCGCGCTACTTCGAGGTCGTGGGGCAGGTGTGGGCCAGCCGGGACAGCGAGCCGGCGCAGGAGTTCGCGATGCTGGCCTACCCGGCGTACCTGGTCGAGGAGGACACCGTCGAGGCGACCGACGCCTGGCTGGCGCAGCAGGGCAGCCCGGCACCGCTGCGCCGGCTGGTGGCCGAGGGCCGCGACGGGGTGGTCCGGGCCGTGGCGGCGCGGGCCCGGGACGCGCGCAGCGCCTGAGACAGACCTGAGCCCGGCCTCCGCGTACGTCGCGGGGGCCGGGCTCAGTGGTGTCGGAAGCGGTCAGCCCTTGCCGGCGTAGCGGGAGAGCTGGTCGAGGCCCTGAATGATGCCGCCGGCCAGGTCGCCACCGCCGAACGAAGCCACCATCGACAGCGCAGCGATCTTGGCGTACGTGTCGGGGACCCGCTTGCGGGCGTACCGGCCGGTGACGATCTCCAGCTGCCGCTGGTTGGGCGAGACGGCGATCAGCACGGAGCGGTCCGGGTTGGCCAGCTGCCGGTGCAGCCGCTCGGCGTGCTCCCGGATCGGCTCGTCGAGACCGCCGACGAAGACCGAGAAGACCAGTCCGGTCGTCCGGTCGGCCAGCCGCAGCGCCTCGTCGATGCGCAGCAGCTGACGGGTCGAGAACGGCCCGTCGAGCACGTCGGGCCGGGGCTCCGTCCCGGTCTCGGGCTGCATCTCACCAACGGTCACTTGCGCCTCCGGTTCCACCGGCCGGCGTCTCGACGCCGGCCTGCTCCTGCTTGCGGCTGGTCAACGCCGGTGCCTGTGCACCGGCGGCCAGCACCGCGCCGGCCGAGTCGGCCAGCTCGCCCGGCTGACCGAGGAACCAGACCGGCGTGAAGTTGAACGGACGGCCCGGCCGGTAGCGCTTCGCGCCGCCACCGCCGTCGCGGCTGCTGCCCGCGTACACGAGGCCGGCGATCACCAGCACGACGGCTGCCGGGATGCCGACGAAGACCAGCAACGTGTCGGTTACAGACAATCCCAACGCCCCCAGGCGGAAAGAGAGACCTTCGACCGGATCGGGTGACGGATCACCGCGGTGACCTCCCGACTCCGCTGCCACTCACGTTAGCGGAGTCGACGCCCCGCCAGAGCACGGGGTGGCGATCCCAACCGCCACAGGAGCCCTCAAGCTGCGCAGCTGTGGCGATCAGTGTCGCGTCGGCACCGTACCGTCCGGTGAGGAGCACCCCCACCGGCAGCCCTTCGGCGGTCGTTCCGACCGGCAACGAGACGGACGGATCACCCGTGACGTTGAACACCGCACAGTACGGCGAGAAGCGGCGTTGCCGGTCGAAGTCCTCTTCCGGGGTACGCCCCTGCGTGAACCAGCCGACCGGAGCCTGCGGCGCGGACAACGTCGGGCAGAGCAGCAGGTCACAGCCGGCGGTGCGGCGGACACCGGCGCGTACCTGCACCTGAAGTTCGCCCAGGGTGGTGGTCAGGGTGCCGGCGGAGACGTCGGCACCTCGGGACCGCATGAAGCGGGTCAACGGCAGCAGCAGGTGCTCCCCTTCGGGCGGCACCGGGGTGAGCGCGAGGACGTACCAGAGGGTCTCGAACAGCGGCCAGACCTGCGGCCCGAGCGGCGGTGGCACCTCGACCACCTCGTGGCCGGCGGCGGTGAGCAGCGCGGCCGCCCGGTCCACCGCGGCGACGCAGTCCGGGTGCACGGGCTCGTCGACGAGCATCGCGGCGGTGAACCGGCCGACCCGCAGCCGACCCGGCGCGGCGGCCCGGGCCGCACCCAGGTAGCCCCCGGCCGGCGGGGCCGGCGGCAGGTACGGCTCGCCCGGCACCGCAGCGGCCATCACGTCGAGCAACGCGGCCACGTCGGCGACCGTACGCCCGATCGGCCCGTTGCTCGGCAGGCCGTAGGCGCCGAAGCCGAGCGGACCGCTGGAGACCAGGCCACGGCTGGGTTTGTAGCCGATCAGGCCACACAGGGAGGCCGGGATGCGCAGCGAGCCGCCACCGTCGGAACCCTGCGCCACCGGCACCAGGCCCGCGGCCACCGCCGCCGCCGCACCTCCACTGGACCCACCCGCGGTGTACGACAGGTCCCACGGGTTACGGGCCGGCGGGGCCACCAACCCCTCCGAGTAGAGCGAGCAGCCCAGCTCGGAGGTGGTGGTCTTGCCGAGGCTGACCAGTCCGGCCGCCTTGATGAACCGCACCACGTCGGCGTCGACCGGCGGGACGAAGTCGGCGAAGGCGGCCGAGCCGAAGGTGGTGCGTACCCCGGCGGTCAACGTCAGGTCCTTGATCGCGGTCGATACGCCGTGCAACGGCCCGCGTTCACCGGGCGGTGTCGCGTCGGCGGCGCGGGCGGCCTCGCGGGCCTGGCCGGCGGTGACCGTGACGAACGCGCCGACGGTGTCGCCGAGCGCGTCGACGCGGCGCAGGTGGTGCTCGACCACCTCCAGGCTGGACAACTCACCACGGGCGATCGCCTCGGCCTGCTCCAACGCGGTCAGGTCGTGCGGCTCGGCCATACCGCCATCCTGCCCTGCCCGCCAGCACGATGCGGTTGCCACGCGCCGATCAAGATGACCGATTTCAGCCACTTCGAGCACGACCGCTGCGGGTCAGGGGCGGGTGCCCCGGTCAGCCGTACAGGAAGCGTCGGGCATTGCCGCCCAGCAACAGTGCGCGCTGGTCCTCGGTGAGGAAGTCGGCGTCGTGGATCACCTGGCCGACCGGCCGCTCCCCCAGCGGGTACGGATAGTCGCTGCCGAGCAGCACCTGGTCGACGCCCATGGTGTCCACCAGCAGGCGCAGCGCCGGTGGCGCGAAGACCACCGAGTCGACGAAGAACCGGTCGACGTACGAGCTGGGCGGGGCGGCGGAGGCACCGCGTACCAGGTCGCCTCGGCGGTGCCAGGCGTTGTCGGCCCGTCCCAGCCAGAACGGGAAGCTGCCGCCGCCGTGCGCGAAGCAGATCCGCAGGCTGGGCGGCACCTTGTCGAAGACCCCGCCGAGGATCATCGACAGCACCGACAGGTGGGTCTCGGCCGGCATCCCGGTGAGCCAGCGGGCCATCCAGCGGTCGAGGCGGGGGCCGCCCGGCATGTCCCATGGGTGCACGAAGACCGGGGCGCCGACCTGCGCGCAGTGGGTCAGGAACGTCACGATCCCGGCGTCGTCCAGGTCCCGGTCGCCGACGTGGTTACCGATCTCCACGCCGACGTGGCCGGCCGCCAGGCAGCGGTCCACCTCGGCGCAGGCCGCGTCCGGGTCCTGCAACGGCACCTGGCAGAAGGGCAGCAGCCGGTCGCCACCGGCCGCGGTGACCTCCAGGGTCAGGTCGTTGAAGATGCGGGCCACCTTCACCGCCTGATCGGCCGGGCGCTCGTAGCTGAAGAAGACCGGGGTGGGCGAGACAACCTGCACATCGACCCCGTCTTCGGTCATGTCGGCCAGCCGGGTCGGCGCGTCCCAGCACTGTGCACCGATCGGGCGGAACTCGGTCTCCCCGACCATGATCATGGCGGCGCGTTCCGAGTCGATCCGCAGCCAGGGCCAGCCGGACCCGCCGCAGGCCACGGCGAGGTCCGGCCACCCCTTCGGTACGACGTGCGAGTGCACGTCCACCACCGGGTGGGTCAGCGGCTGGGCCATCAGCCCTTGCCCGGGTGCAGGGTGCCGCAGTTGTCGCAGGTGCGCGCCGTCTCGTCGGCGTAGAACGCGCCGAACACCGGGGGCAGGTCGGCGGCGATGTCGCGGACCTGCAACTCGACCTCGTGCACCTTGTGCCCGCACTCGGGGCAGTACCACTGGAACTTCTCCAGCGTGCCCTCCGGGCGGACCCGCTCCACCACCACGCCGATCGAGCCGGGCTCCGGGCGCTGCGGCGAGTGCGGGACGTTGCGCGGCAGCATCCACATCTGACCCTCGCGCACGTGCACCGTACGCGGCCCCTGCGGGGTCATCAGGTTGATGTGCATGTTGCCCTTGACCTGGTAGAAGAACTCCTCGTACGGGTCGACGTGGAAGTCGGTGCGCTGGTTGGGCCCACCCACCACCATCACGATGAAGTCGTCGGACCCGGGGAACATCTCCTTGTTGCCCACCGGCGGCTTGAGCAGGTGCTGGTTCTCGGCGATCCAGCCCGGAAAGCTGAACGGCTCGGCGATCTCACTCACGACTGACCTCCCTGGGGCAGCACGGCCACGGCTTGCATCTCGATCAGCAGGTGCGGATGCGGCAACTGGTGCACGGCCACGGTCGTCCGGGTCGGTCCGGTGGCGTCGAAGAACTCCGCCCACACCTCGTTGTACCCACCGAAATCGTTCATGTTGACCAGGTACGACGTCACCTGCACCAGGTCGGACAGCTCGGCGCCGACCGAACGCAGCAGGTCACCGATGTTCTCGATCACCGCGCGGGTCTGCACCCGGATGTCCAGGTCCGTCGTACCGAACTCGTCGACCGACACTCCGGCGAAGCTGTTGTCCGGCCGCCGCGACGACGTACCCGACACGAAGACGAACCCGTTCGCCACCTTGACGTGCGGGAACGCACCACGGGGTACGGCCTTCCCGGCGACGACCCGCGCCCCGTCCGCGCTCATGACGCGGCCTTCAAGGTGGCGGTGCCGAGCTTCTCGACGACTGCCCGGACCTGAGCGCCGGGCCGCAGCGGGACAGCGGCGGTGGCCGCGCCGGCCAGGAACACCCAGCCCTCGCGCAGCCGCACCCCGTGCCGTCCGGCCAGGCGGACGCCCTCGTCGAGGGCCCGGCGCGGGTCGCCGAGGATCGCCGCGGTCGAGCCGACCTGCGTTACCCGGCCGTCGATCTCCAGCAGTACCCCGAGGTTGTCCAGCCCGTCCGGCACCGGCGACCAGGGACCGACCACGAAGGCGGCGGCCGAGGTGTTGTCGGCGATCACGTCCGGCAGGGAGAAGGTGAAGTTCGCGTACCGGGAGTCGATCAGCTCGATCGCCGGGGCGACCGCGCGGACGGCGTCGGTGAACGCGCCGAGCGGCTCGCCCGGCTCGGGCAGGCGGTCCAGCAGGAACGCCACCTCCGGCTCGACCCGGGGGTGGATGTAGGTCGACACGTCGACGCTGCCGCCGTCGGGCACCCACATCGCGTCGGTGAGCCGCCCCCAGATCACCTCGTCGACGCCGACCTGGGCCATCTTCGCCTTGCTGGTCAGCCCCATCTTCAGGCCGACCAGCCGCTCGCCCCGGTCGAGGCGGCGCTGCACGAGGGCGGTCTGCACCCCGTACGCGGCGTCGACGTCGAGGCCGACCTCGGCGGCCAGTTGCGGGATCGCGGTGGCGGTGGTGGCGGCCTTGTCCAACTGCTCGGCGATGCCGGCCGGGTCCAGCCCGCTCATGCCTGCTCCTCGGTTCGTGCTTGCGTGACCGCCGGATCCCCGGCGCCGTCGCGGGCCGGCTCAGCGGCACCGTCGCGGGCCAGGTCCAGCGCCACGTCGACGATCATGTCCTCCTGGCCGCCGACCATCCGACGCCGCCCCAACTCGACCAGGATCGAGCGGACGTCGACGCCGTACCGGGCCGAGGCGCGTTCGGCGTGCCGCAGGAAGCTGGAGTAGACCCCCGCGTACCCGAGGGAGAGGGTCTCGCGGTCGACCTGGACCGGCCGGTCCTGCAACGGACGGACGATGTCGTCGGCGGCGTCCATCAGCGCGAACACGTCACAACCGTGCTTCCAGCCGTGCAGTTCGGCGACCGCGACGAAGACCTCCAGCGGGGCGTTGCCCGCCCCGGCACCCATCCCGGCCAGTGAGGCGTCCACCCGGACGGTACGCCCGGACGGCGACCCGAGCGGCCCGTCACCGACGATGCGGCCGTGTTCCACGGCGACCACGCTGTTGGCCACGCCGAGCGACAGGTTGTGGTGCGCGTGGATGCCGATCTCCGTCGTCGGTTCGAGGACCTGCCGGTACGCGTCGACCCGTTGCGCCACGTCGGACATCAGCAGCCGGCCACCGGAGTCGGTGACGTAGACGCAGTGCGCCCCGTACGACTCCATCAGTTTGGCCTGCGTGGCCAGTCCGGCCGGGTCGTTCATGTGCGACATCATCAGGAACCCGGACACGTCCATGCCGTTGTCCCGCGCCCAGGAGATGTGCTGCGCGGAGATGTCCGCCTCGGTGCAGTGCGTGGCGATCCGCACACTCGTCACCCCGAGGGCCTTGGCCGCCTTCAGGTCGGCGATGGTGCCGATACCGGGCAGCAGCAGGGTGGTCAGCTTCGCGTTCGTCATCACCTCGGCCGCCGCCGCGATCCACTCGGCGTCGCTTGCCGCACCGTGGCCGTAGTTGACACTCGACCCGGCCAACCCGTCACCGTGCGCCACCTCGATCGCGGCCACCCCGGCGGCGTCCAACGCCGCAGCGATGGTCCGCACCTGGTCCACGGTGTAGCGGTGCCCGATGGCGTGCATGCCGTCGCGCAGCGTCACGTCCTGGATGTACAGCTCGTTCATGCGCTCACCGTCCCGCGGAGGGCGACCAGCCGCTCGGCGGTACGCAGCGCGGCCGAGGTCATGATGTCCAGGTTCCCGGCGTACGCGGGCAGGTAGTGCCCGGCACCGGAGACCTCCAGGAAGACCGAGACCTGAAGGCCGGTCAGCTGCCGCCCGAGCGACGGCACGTAGGTGTCCACCCGGTCGAACTGCACGTCCTGCTTGAGCCGGTAACCGGGGACGTACTCCTGCACGCCGACGACCATGTCGGCGACCGAGGCGGCGATGGCGGACCGGTCGGCGTCCGGATCCGGGCAGAGGCAGTAGACGGTGTCGCGCATCAGCAGCGGCGGCTCCGCCGGGTTGAGCACGATGATCGCCTTGCCCCGGTCGGCGCCGCCGACCACCTCGATGGCCCGCGCGGTGGTCTCGGTGAACTCGTCGATGTTGGCGCGGGTGCCCGGACCGGCCGAACGGGAGGAGATCGAGGCGACGATCTCGCCGTACGCCACCGGGGTGACCCGGCGTACCGCGGCGACGATCGGCACGGTCGCCTGACCGCCGCAGGTGACCATGTTGACGTTCGGCTCGGTCAGGTGCTCGTCCAGGTTGACCGGCGGCACCACGTACGGGCCGATAGCGGCCGGGGTCAGGTCGACGACCCGGCGGCCATGGGCGCGCAGCACCGCGTCGTTGTGTCGGTGCGCACCGGCGGAGGTGGCGTCGAAGACCAGTTCGACGTCGGCGAACTCGGGCATCTTCACCAGGCCGTCCACGCCTTCGGCGGTGGTCGCCACGCCGAGGCGGCGGGCCCGGGCCAGACCGTCGGAGTCCGGGTCGATGCCGACCATCGCCACCATCCGCAGGCTCTCACTGAGCCGCAGTACCTTGATCATCAGGTCGGTGCCGATGTTGCCCGACCCGATCACCGCCACACCGACGCTCATGACGAGCCACCTTTCGCCTCCCGGGAGAAACAGGTCCGCACCGAGCCGAGGCCGGAGATCCGGGCCTCGTACGCCGCGCCGGGGGTGACCGCCACCATCGGGCCGAGGGCGCCGGAAAGCACCACGTCACCGGCGCGCAGCGGCTCACCGGCGCGGGCCATCGTGGTGGCCAACCAGGCCACCGCGTGCAGCGGGTTGCCGAGGCAGGCCGCGCCGGCACCGACCGACACCGGTTCCCCGGCGTGCTCCAGCACCATCCCGCACAGCCGCAGGTCCACGTCGGCGAGTCGGCGGGGCGCGGTGCCGAGCACGAACAGCCCACTTGACGCGTTGTCCGCCACCGTGTCCACGATGGAGATGTCCCAGCCGGCCACCCGCGAGTCGACGATCTCGATGGCCGGCAGCAGGTGGTCGACGGCGCGGATCACGTCGACGCTTGTGACCCGTTCGTCGGGCAGGTCGGCGCCGAGCACGAAGGCGATCTCCGCCTCCACCCGGGGTTGGAGCAGCCGATCGATCGGCACCTCGGCGCCGTCCGGCACGGCCATGACGTCGGTGAGGACGCCGAAGTCCGGCTCGTACACGCCGAGGTTCTCCTGCACCGCCCGGGAGGTCAGGCCGATCTTCGCGCCCACCCGACGCTGCCCGGCGGCCAGCCACTGGCGTACCTGGTGCTGCTGCACCTCGTACGCCGCGGCCACGTCGCCCTCGGGCAGCAGCCGCCCACGCAGGGGTGGGCAGGGCTTGCCACTGGTCCGGGCCTCGGTCAGTTCCTCGGCCGCTCGCTGAAGGTCGCTCATGACAGGTCCACGCAGACGTTTGTGAGTTCGGAGTAGAAGTCGAGCGAGTGCACGCCGCCCTCACGGCCGATGCCGGAGGCCTTCACCCCACCGAAGGGGGTGCGCAGGTCCCGCAGGAACCAGGTGTTGACCCAGACGATGCCGGCGTCCAGCCGCTGCCCGGCCCGGTGCGCCCGACCCACGTCCCGGGTCCAGACCGCCGCCGCCAGGCCGTACTCGGTGCCGTTGGCCAGCGCGTACGCCTCGTCCTCGTCGTCGAAGGGTGCCACGTGCACCACCGGGCCGAAGATCTCCTCGGTGTTGGTACGGGCCTGCGGGCCGAGCCCGGTCAGCACCGTCGGCTGCACGTACGCGCCGCCGTCGCGGGCGTCACCGAAGCGCGGCACTGCCCCACCGGCCAGCACCTGCGCGCCCTCGGTCCGGGCCAGGTCGTAGTAGCCGAGCACCTTGTCGCGGTGCCCGTGCGAGATCAGCGGCATGTTCACCGTCGCCTCGTCGGCCGGCCAGCCGTACGCCAACTCCTCGGCGCGCTTGGCGAGTCGGGCGGTGAACTCCTCGAACACCGGCCGCTGCACGTAGATCCGTTCGGTGCACAGGCAGACCTGCCCACCGTTGGTGAAGCTGGACCGCACCGAGCCTTCGACGGCCGCGTCCAGGTCGGCGTCGGCGAAGACCAGCCCGGCGTTCTTGCCGCCCAACTCGAAGCTGACCGCCTTCACCCCGTCGGCGGCGGCCCGCATGATCGCCCCGCCCGTGGACGATTCACCGGTGAACGTGATCGCGTCGACACCGGGGTGCCGGGTGAGGAACTCACCTGCGGAATCCGGGCCGAAGCCGTGCACCAGGTTGAACACCCCGTCGGGTACGCCGGCGGCGGCCATCACCTCGGCCAGCAGGGTGGCCGAGGCGGGGGTCTCCTCGCTGGGCTTGACCACCACGGCGTTGCCGCAGGCCAGTGCGGGGGCGACCTTCCAGGTGAGCAGCAGCAGCGGCAGGTTCCACGGCACGATGACGGCCACCACGCCTACCGGTTTGCGTACCGCGTAGTTCAGCGCCCGGCCGCCGGTCGGGGTGACCGTGGTGAACGACTCCGTGGGCGCGGTCGCCACGATCTCGGCGAAGGCGCGGAAGTTGGCCGCACCGCGCGGGATGTCCAGCGTCCGGGCCTGGGAGATGGCCTTGCCGGTGTCGGCGACCTCGGCGGCAACCAGGTCGTCGAAGCGGCGCTCCAGCTCGTCGGCGACCCGGCGCAGCACCTCGGCGCGTTCGCGCTCCCCCATCCGGCCCCACGGTCCACGCTGCGCCGCCCGGGCCGCGGAGACCGCGTCGTCCACTGTGGAGCGGCTGGCCTCGACCACCTCGAAGACCGGCTCGCCGGTCACCGGGGAGCGCTTGGTGAACCGCTCACCGGCCGAGACGAACTCGCCGCCGACGAAGTTGCGCAGCAGCCCGGGGCCGTCCGGCGCGTGGCCGGTCATCCGCCGAGGATCCCAGAGCGTCATCCGCGCCTCCGGCGTCCGAGAGCGAGCACCGCACCGGCCAGCACCGCCGCCGCACCGGCCGCCACCGCGCCGAGCACCTGGTACTGCCGGCGGACCCGGCGACGCACCTGGGCGTACGGGACGGTGGTGAAGGAGACCAGTTCGTACTGGGAGACGTAGCGGCCCGGCAGCGCCCGCTCCAGGGCGTGCTCGACCTTCTTGCGGGTCTGGTACACCGGCGAGGCGACCTTGTCGCGCATCTCCACGAAGTTGGCAAGCGCCATCTGCGCGATCGCCTCGGCGTTGTCCTGCCGGCGTTGCTGGTACAGCGGCAGGGCCGCGGCCCAGTCGTCGCCGCACTCGTCGAGGCAGGTGTCGAGCTCCACCACGTCCTCGAAGGCGCAGTTCGCGCCCTGGCCGTAGAACGGCACGATGGCGTGCGCGGCGTCACCGAGCAGGCCCACCCGCCCGTCGAACTGCCACGGGTCGCACCGCACGGTGCCGAGCACGCCGACCGGGTTGTGCTGGTAGTCGTCGACCAGGTTCGGGGCCAGCGGCGGCAGGTCCGGGTAGTGCTGGGCGAAGTACCGCTCGATCGCCGCCTTGCTGCCCAACGAGGAGAAGCTGGCGGTGCCGTGGTTGGGCCAGAACAGGGTGCAGGTGAAGGAGCGGTCCGGGTTCGGCAGGGCGATCATCATCGACGTGCCGCGCGGCCAGATGTGCAGCGCACCCGGGTCGAGGGCGAAGTCGCCACCCAGCGGCGGGATGGTGAGTTCCTTGTAGCCGTAGTCGAGGAAGTCGACGCTCTCGGTGAGCAGGCCGTGTTCGAGCAGCTGTCCGCGTACGGCCGAACCGGCGCCGTCGGCGCCGAGCACGACCGTGGCGTTCGCGGTGACCGTGCCCTGCGGGGTTTCGAAGGTCATCTGCGCGGTGGCCGGGTCGAGCCCGACCAGCCGGTGGTCGAAGGCGACCCGCACCTGCGGCAGCTTGGCGGCGGCGTCCAGCAGCGCGTTGTTCAACGCACCCCGGCTGATCGAGTTGATCGCCCGGTCACCCTCGGCGCTGTACGACTGGAAGTCGGGCTCGCCCACCACCGGGTGCACCATCCGGCCGCGCATCGGCAACGCGTCGGCCATCACCTGCTCGTCGAGGCCGATGCGGCGCAGCGCGTCCAGACCCCGCTCGGAGAGCGCCAGGTTGATCGAGCGGCCCCGCTCGGGCGTACCGACCCGGGGATCGGGTCGCCGCTCGTAGAGTGTGACCGAGTGACCTCGCCGGGCCAGGTAGCAGGCCAACAGGCAGCCGGCCAGACCGGCACCCACCACCGCGATCTCGTCCTGCCGGGTGTTCACGCGCTGGCCTCCACCGTCGCGGCCAGCGCGTCGGCGACCCGCCAGCAGTCGTGGTACGTCGAGTAGAGCGGCACCGGGGCGAACCGCACCACGTCCGGCTGCCGGGCGTCGGCGATCACCCCGTGCTCGTGGCGCAGCCGCTTGGTCAGTTCGTTTGCGGTGCCCACGCCGATACGGACCGACAGCTGGCAGCCGCGCCGGCTCGGGTCACGCGGGGTGACCACGGTCAACGGCCGGTCGGCGACCACCTCGTCGAGCAGCCGCTCCAGGTAGCCGGTGAGCCGCAGGCTGCGCTCGCGCAGCGCCGGCATGCCGACCGAGTCGAACAACTCCAGCGAGGTACGCACCGGGCCCATCGCGAAGATCGGCGGGTTGGAGATCTGCCACGCCTCGACGGTGGCCGGTGGCCGGCTCACCGGGGTCATCTCGAACCGGGTCGCCGCCGCCGTGCTCCACCAGCCCTCGAACCGGTGCAGCGCGGGGTCGCCGTGGTGGCGCTCGTGCACGAAGACGCCGCCCAGCGCGCCCGGACCGGAGTTGAGGTACTTGTACGAGCACCAGGCCGCGAAGTCGACGTCCCAGTCGTGCAGCGACAGCGGCACGTTGCCCGCCGCGTGCGCCAGGTCCCAGCCCACCACGGCACCGGCGGCCCGGCCGGCGGCGGTGATGGTGGGGATGTCCATCAGCTCGCCGGTGAGGTAGTTGACCCCGCCGAGCAGCACCAGTGCGACGGTGTGCCCCTCCGCCGCCAGGAACGCGGTCACGTCCTCGGTACGCAGGTTCTCCTCACCGGGGCGCGGGGTGAGCCGGACCACAGTGGTGTCCGGGTCCAGCCCGTGGAACCGGGCCTGGCTGCGCACCGCGTAGCTGTCCGAGGGGAAGGCGCTGTCCTCGATGACGATCCGGGTCCGCTCGCCGGCCGGCCGGTAGAAGCTGACCATCAGCAGGTGCAGGTTGACCGTCAGCGAGTTCATCACCACGGTCTCGCTGGGCAGCGCGCCGACCAGCCGGGCCGCCGGCGCGGTCAGCAACTCGTGGTACGGCAACCAGGGGCGCTCCGCCTCCAGGTGGCCCTCCACGCCGAGCCGGCTCCAGGCCTCCAGGTCGGCCAGCAACTCCGTACGGGTGGCCTTGGGTTGCAGGCCGAGCGAGTTGCCCGCCAGGTATGCGGTCTCCGGGTAGCGCCCGCCGTCGGCCGGGGGCACGTGGAACAGGTGCCGGTGGCCCGGCTCGGCGGCGTCCAGGCGCAGCGCCTCGGCCTCACCGGCACTCATTGTCTCGTTCTGGTTCATCCTCGCCTCACATCGCCGTCCGGGCCGACCACAGCTCCGGGAAGACCACCCGGGCCATGCTGCGTTGCAGCCACGCCAGCCCCGCCGAACCGCCGCTGCCGACCTTGGCACCCATGGTGCGCTGCACCGCCTTGACGTGGTGGTGCCGCCAGTCGCCGAACTGCTCGGCCACCTCGGTCAGCGCCTCGCCGAGCATCCGCAGGTGGTTGTCCGGACCGCTGTCACCGTAGATGCGGACCCAGGCCGCCTCGACCGCGGCGTGCGGCTGGTGCTCGTCGCGGATGTCCCGGTCGAGCAGGTCGGCGGGGATGTCGTGGCCGTGCCGGGCGAGCAGGGCGACCACCTCGTCCCAGACGCTGGGGGTGGCCAGGGTGGCGTTCAGGTCGGCATACACCTCGGTCTGCCGGCGGAACGGGCGGATCAGCGCCGCGTCCCGCAGCCCCAGCAGGAACTCCAGGTGGCGGTACATCGCCGACTGGAAGCCGGAGCCCTCGCCGAGCAGGTTGCGGAAGCGGTTGAAGTCGGCCGGGGTCATCCAGCGCAACCCGTGCCAGGCCGCGTTGAGGGCCTCCAGGTGCAGCGCGGCGCGGCGCAGCGGGGCCAACGCCTCCCAGACCCGGTCGGTGCGCAGCAGCCGGGAGGTCTCCCGCAGCTCGTGGCAGGTCAGCCCGAAGTACAGCTCCATGATCTGGCTGACCATCAGGAAGGACATCTCGCCGGGGTCGTCACTCAGCGGCTGCTGCAACGTGTGCAGCGTGCTGGCCTGCACATAGGCGTCGTACGGCACCCGCTCGGCGAACTCCAGGGTCGGCTCGCCGCCGTTGCGGGCGGCACGGGCCGCCCGCTGCTTGCCCGTCACCGGACGCACCGCCGTCCGGGTTCCCGGGCGCAGCTCGGTCTGCTCCATCCGTCCACTCCTTCCTGGCTGGCGATTCCAGTCATGATCTCGCGGCGTCACCCCCCGATGGAATGCCTGTTCAACGGCGCTACGCCCGGCGGACCTGTCAAACGTGAGGCGCTGGCCGCATTCGACTTGTCAGACGTAAGGTCGACGCGTGGACGAGATGGACTGGGCCCTGCTGCGCGAGTTGCAGGCCGACGCACGGTTGTCGTTCAGCGAGCTGTCCCGGCGGGTGCACCTGTCCCCACCTGCGGTGGCCGAGCGGGTACGCCGGTTGGAGGAGAGCGGGGTGATCACCGGGTACCACGCGCACGTCGACCTGACCCGAGCCGGCCGGACGGTGGTCGCGTTGATCCGGATGTCCTGCTACGGCGCTCGCTGCATCCTGCACGACCCGGACGTCGCCACCTGGCCGGAGATCCTGGAGATCCACCGGATCACCGGCGACGCGTGCAGTGTGCTGAAGGTCGCGGCCGGGTCGATCGGGGAGTTCGAGGGGGTCATCGACCGACTCGCCCCGTACGGGCAGCCGTCGAGCACCATGGTGCTCTCCTCCCCCCTCAACTGGCAGCCGCTGACCAGATGCCCGGACGTGCCCCCGGTCACCGCCCCCGGCAGGGGACGCCCTGCTTGACCCCCTCTGGCCCCGTGTTCCGAGTCAGCGGTTGCGCACGCCGGGTTAGCAGCGGGAGCAGGGGGAAAGCACCGCGGGTCACCCCAGCAGGGCCGGGACACCGGTGCCGGGAGGGAGGATCATGCGGGGTCTGCGATCGTACGGAGGAGTGCTGCACGCCTCCTCGACCATCGTCCGACTTCTCGGAGTGTTCGCGCTGATCGGGGCGTTCGTCCTGGTCGGTGCCGGGCCCGCCCGGGCGGGTGAGAACACCTTCATCGAGGTGACCCCGAACAGTGTGCAGGCCGGATCCCGGGTGCACCTGCGGGCCAGCTGCGACAACGCCAACAACCGGCAGGCCGAGGTCGACTCGGAGGCGTTCAACCGGGTCTTCCTCCGACCGGACAACGGCTTCCTCACCGGCGACGTCACGGTGCCGAGCAACAAGGCCGCCGGGGACTATCCGGTGAACCTGCGCTGCAACAACGGCCAGACGGCCAGCACCACGCTGACCGTACTGAACATGCAGCAGCCCACCAAGGGCCCGGCGACCGGTGGCGGTGGCACCGCCGGACCGGGCACCGGTTCGACGCTGCTGCTCGGCGGCGCCGCCGTGGTGGCCGCGGCGGTGGTCTTCGGGCTGATCAGTAGCCGACGCCGGACCGGTTCCTGACCACAGGCGGGTGCCATGATCGGCCACCGTGTTCCGGTGCCCGAACCGCGTCCCGCCCCGCCCCGGACCGTCACCCGCCGCAGCTACCGACTCTGGCGGACGGTGACGGCCGTGGCCGGTCGGCTCGGCCGGGTCACCGCCCAGATGGGTTCGGCCAGCATCGCCACACCTGACCCGTCGGCCGCACCCGTGCCACCACGGCCGCGTCGCGCCTGGCCGGCAGCGGCCCGACGCAGCCTCCGCGCCAGCCCCGGACTGCCCGTCCTGGTGATCGGCAGCCTGATGTTGTTGATCATCACGATGCTCGGGGTCGAACGGCTTACCGGTACGAACCTGCTGCCGGACCGCTTCATCGCCGGGCTGGCGCCGCCGCCGAAGAAATTTCCACTGCTGCCGGCGAGCCAACCGGTCGGCATCGAGATCAACAAGATCGACCTGGCCGCGCCGGTGCACAACGTGGGCGTCGCCGCGGACGGCAGCATCGCCGCGCCGACCGCGGAACGCGCCCAGGAGGCCGGCTGGTACGACCAGGGCCCCACCCCGGGGCAGTACGGCCCCGCCGTCATCGTCGGACACGTCGACACCAGCACCGGGCCGGCGGTCTTCCAGGACCTGCGGCAACTGCGGGCCGGCGACCGGGTCGAGGTGGCCCGCACCGACGGTACGGTCGCGATCTTCGAGGTCGACCGGGTCGGCCGGTACGACAAGGAGGCGCTGCCCGCCGACGAGGTCTTCGGCGACTTCAGCCGGCCGCAGCTGCGGCTGATCACCTGCGGTGGACGCTGGGTCGGCGGCGAGACGGGCTACGCGGACAACGTGATCGTGTTCGCTTCGCTGGTGGAGGCGCGGTGAGTCGTCGACCGGAGGTCAGGCGGCTTCGGGTTCGCGGAGGTCGAGCCAGTCGGCCCAGCGGGGGTCGGGTGCGCGGTGACCGAGCACCCGCCAGGCGATCCCCTTCGGTGCGGCGGGCAGCGAGTGCAGTCGCCAGCCCAGCTCGGCGGGGGTCTTGTCGCCCTTCGTGTGGTTACACCGGGCGCAGGCGGCGACCACGTTCTCCCAGGCGTGCGGGCCACCCCGGCTGCGCGGGAAGACGTGGTCGATGGTCTCGGCGGGCCCTCGGCAGTAGGCGCAGCGCCAGCCGTCCCGGGCGAAGATCGCCCGGCGGGACAGGCCGACGTGGGTGCGGTAGGGCACCCGGACGAACCGGGTGAGTCGGACCACCGAGGGCACCGGTAACGCGCTGCGGGCGCTGTGCAGCACACCCTCGCCGTCGGCGACACAGACCGCCTTGGCGGAGAGCACGAGGATCGCGGCGCGGCGCACCGACACGACACACAGCGGCTCATAGGTGGCGTTGAGGACCAGCGCGCCGGAGCCCACCGTGGGTCGTATGTCAGGCATCGCGTCACCCTCCCGGTCAAGCGGCTTTTCACTCGCCACCGCCGACCGGCGCAGGCCGCAGCCATACACCACGTCGACGCCGGCCGGTTCACCGACGTCCGTTGCGCCAATCGTCCCTGATCGGACCGGCGAATGCACGCACTAATCCTGGGTACCTGGCGGAGCTTTCACGACAGATCCGGCGGCGAGCGCGCCTCGGGTCACCCGGCGGTGGGTCGGTCATGGGTCGACCGGATGCTTGCGGTACGAAAACAGGGTGACCGTCAGCATGCTCAGCCTCGTTCCCGGTACGCCCACCCCCGGCCCGGAGGACACCCCCAGTCCCGAGTGCCTGGACGAGGTCGTCTGCAAGTGGGTATGGAAATACTCCGACTCGGTGTGGTTCGCCGAGGGCAGCTACTGGATCCTGGTCAAACCGCTGCGGATCATCCTGATCCTGATGCTGGCGATCGCCGCCCGTTGGCTGGTGCACCGAACCATCCGCCGGCTGGTGCGCACCACCACCGATGCGGGCGTACCGACCATGCTCCGGCCGCTGCGCGAGCGCATCCCGAGCGCCGCGACCGAGCCCGGCGAATTCGTCCCGGAGCGACGCCGCCAGCGGGCCGAGGCGATCGGATCGGTGCTGCGCAGCCTGAGTACGGCGTTCATCTTCGGCATCGCCGTCCTGATGGTGCTCAAGGAGTTCAGCTTCGACCTGGCCCCGTTGCTGGCCAGCGCCGGCATCGCCGGTGTGGCGCTCGGCTTCGGTGCGCAGAGTCTGGTCAAGGACCTGATCGCCGGCCTGTTCATGTTGATCGAGGACCAGTACGGGGTCGGCGACAACGTCGACCTCGGCGAGGCGAGCGGCGTGGTCGAGGCGGTCGGTCTGCGAGTCACCACCGTTCGTGACGGGCGGGGGGTGCTCTGGTACATCCGCAACGGCGAGATCGTCCGGGTGGGCAACAAGAGTCAGGGTTGGGCGCTGGTGGTGGTCGACCTGCCGATCGGCTTCGCCGGCACCGAGGAGGCCACGGCGGTGCTGCGTACCGCAGCCGCTTCGGTCGCGGTGGACCCGGAGCTGGCGGCCTCCATCGTCGAGCCCCCCGAGGTGCTCGGGGTGGAACAGGTGACGGTGGACGGCACGGTCATCCGCACGGTGGTCAAGACCACCGCCGACGGGCAGGCCGCCGTGGGCCGCGAGTTGCGCCGCCGACTCGCGGAGGCACTGGAAAATTCCGGGATCACCGCCCGGATCGCCGCCGTCCGGGCCGTACCCGCCTACCTACGGGACGACAACGAGACTGGTCAGGGCGGGGCCACCTGAGCGGAACGGTAGGTACTCGCGGCCAAGCAGCCCCTCGGGTATCGTCCGTTCGTTCAGTCAGAGATGCGACGATCAAGCCGTTCGCCCTAGCCAGTTGTCAGACGATCGGGCAGAATCCGGTGCACGCGCTCCCCGAGCGTGGTCACGTCCTCGCTGATCCGTAGATCTGACGATGGCCTCGGGGCCGGCCATCACGAGTGGCCTGTCACCGGCCGATGGAGGCGATGGTGTCGGACGAGCGGCCTCCTCCGGAAGGTCCGGCCACTTTCCGTGAGGTCTTCGCCCAGGGTGAGTATCGAGCCATCTTCCTGGCCAACACCCTGACCTGGATCGGTGACTACGTCGCCAAGGCAGCGGTCACCCTGCTCGTCTACAAGGAGACCGACTCCGTCGCGCTCTCGGCGGCTGCCTTCGCGGTCAGTTATCTGCCCTGGCTGATCGGTGGCCCACTGCTGGCCACGATCGCCGAACGGCACCGCTATCGCCAGATCATGGTGATCTGCGACCTCATCCGGATGGCCTTGATGCTGCTCATCGCCATCCCCGGGATGCCGGTGCCGCTGATCCTGGCCCTCCTGTTCGCCACCACCCTGGCCAATCCACCGAGCCAGGCGGCACGCTCCGCGCTGATGCCGTTGATCCTGCCCGGCGACCGACTCGTCGTCGGGCTCTCGATCAACGCCAGCGTCGGGCAGGCCGCCCAGGTCGTCGGCTATCTGCTCGGTGCGGCGGTGGCCACCGTGAACACCACCGCCGCGTTGCTGATGAACGCGACAGCCTTCGCCGTCTCGGCGGTGCTGGTCCGCTTCGGGACGCGGGACCGGGCACCGGCTATTGCCAGCGAGCACCGCCGTCACCTGCTCCGGGAAACCGCCGAGGGGTTCCGGCTGGTGTTCCGTACGCCGGTGCTGCGGGCCATCGCGATCCTCGTCTTCGGCGCGATGCTCTGTTCGATCGTGCCCGAAGGGTTGGCCGCGGCCTGGGCCAACGAACGCGCGGACAGCGGGATGAACGCGGGAATGGCGCAGGCTCTGATCATGGCGTCGAGCCCGGTCGGGTTCATTCTCGGTGGGCTGCTGATGGGCCGGGCGGTCGCGCCGTCGCGACGCATCGCCCTGCTCCGGCCACTGGCGGTCATCGCCCCGTTGATGTTGGTCCCCTCGTTGCTCGACCCGCCACCGGTGGTGGTGGCGTTGCTCGCCGCCGCCTGCGGGTTCGCGGTCGCCGGCATCCTGCCGGTGGCGAACGGCCTCTTCGTCCAGGCCCTGCCGCACGGCTACCGGGCCCGGGCGTTCGGCGTGATGGCCACCGGGGTCCAGGTCATCCAGGGTGCTGCGGTCCTGGCGACCGGCCTGCTCGCCGAGCACTACCCGATCCCGATCGTGGTCGGGCTGTGGAGTGCCGCCGGGGTGGTGCTGATGGCGTTCGTCGCCCGACGCTGGCCCGACGCGCAGACGGTGGAGGCCACGGTGGAGGCGGCACGGGCCTCCTCCGCCGGCTCGGCCACCCCGTCGCAGGAGCCGGGCCAGGGCAACGTCGACCGACCACGGCACGCGGTGACCTGAACCACGGCGTCGGCAGGTCCCGGTACGCTCACCGCCCGGCAACGCCTGGCAGGATGGAAGGGTGAATCCCGCAGGTGAGTCCGAGCCCCGCGGCGAGGCCGTGACGCTGTACGACGCCGTCGGCGGCGAGCCCACGTTCCGCAAGCTGGTCGATGAGTTCTACGCCGGCATCGCCAGCGACCCGTTGCTGCGCCCCATGTACCCGGAAGAGGACCTGGGGCCGGCCGCCGACCGGATGCGGCTGTTCCTCATGCAGTACTGGGGCGGCCCGAACACGTACTCCGCCCAACGCGGGCACCCCCGGCTGCGGATGCGGCACGCGCCCTTCCGGATCGGCGCGGCCGAACGCGACGCCTGGCTGCGCCACATGCGCCGCGCGGTCGACAGCCTCGACCTGCCGGAGGCGACCGCCACCGAGCTCTGGAACTACCTGGAGCGGGCGGCCTACTTCATGGTCAACGCGATGGAGGACCCGGCCGCCTCGGGGTGACCCCCGCGGCGGCACGTCCCCCGTCAGAGCAGGGCACCCTCGTCGTGCAGCCAGTCGACGAAACTCGTGGCCACGGCCGCCCCGCAGTCGAGCAACTCGACCAGGAGCGCGTCGTGGGCACCTGCGGCGAGCGGCACCTGCAGCTCGGCGTAGATCGGCAACTGCCCCCGTTCGGTGGCGTCGCCCACGTACGCCTTGCAGAAGCGGCGCGTGTGGTTCCACTCGTTGACCACCCGGTAGGCCCGGTCCGCCCAGTCTGGCGGCACGGTCGCGTGCGGGCGGGCCCGGAGCACCAGGATCTCGTCCTCAGGGCCCTCCAGGGTGACCAGCACGGCGTGCCGCTCCCACATGGCCAGCAGGTTGCCGTCGCCGTCGGCCAGGTAGCGCACGTCGAGCAGGTCCAACGCGTCGCAGATGCGGCGCAGGGTGACCGGTTCGACGGTGGCTGACATGTCGGCGATCAACGGATGTTCCCCGCCCGGGCAGTCGTCCCCGGGTTGACGGGGCGTCGGCGGGCCGACTCTGACGGCCTCCTCCACCGTGACACTGCTTCGAGTTTCCGGGTCGCCGCCACTGGCGGGACCGGGGCGCCATGACCACCACGGCATCGCTCGCGCACCTCACTCCCCAGCGGATCCAGTTGCATACGGTGGGTGGGATCCGAGGATGGACGGTACCCGGACAGTCGGAGCGAAGCATCCCCCCAACGCCAGCCCCAAACCAGAAGGTTGACCTGAGGTCATACTTTCGGACGAGGGTCAAGCGGCCGCACGGCAAGATCCGTAGCCTTCTGCGACCACACAGCTCCGTACGGTCCCACCAGGGCGACCCAACGGCCAGCCGCGCGTACCCGGACCTCGTCGATGCCCGACGATCCGCCGGTCGCCCCCAGGAAACCCATCCTGATCAGACCCTGCACCAGTCGCTGGGTCACCTCCACCGGACGGTCAGGTGCGTCGTCCGGCGTCACCACCACCGCGACATGGTCCAGCAGGGCGTCACGCAGCGTCCGCTGCCCCACCGCCCGGCCGGCTACGCCGTTCGTCGCCGCCTCGCGCAGGGTGCCGGCGGCGGCCTCGGCGAGTCGGCGTACGTCCTCGCCCGGCAGGTTCTCCACCGGCCGGCTGGCCGCCGGCGGCAGCGGCCAGCGCCACTGGGCGTCACGCCGGGCGGGCAGTCCCGCCCGGCCCGCCGCCAGCTCGGCGAGCAACTGCCCGGCCGCCACGGTGACGTCCCCAGCGCCGGGGCCGGACACCGTCCGCACGGCCAGCACCCCCCACGGCAGACGCCCCCAGAGGGCCGTACGCCCCGGTGTGCCGGTCGGGCGTAACCGCACCAGGGCCGCCGGCTCCAACCGGACCAGCCGGGCCAGGAAGGCCCCTGCGTCGGCGACCCCGTCGAGCCCGTGCCGCGACTCGGCGGTATCGGATCCCGGCCCGGGTGTGACGCCGCCCGCGCTCATGCCTCGCCACCGTCCGGGGCGTACCCGAGCAGGAAGGAGTGTTCCCGGTCGGTGAGCCGCCGGGGCACCTGCCGGGCCAGGTCGAACGGAACCAGCACCGACTGTGCCCGGCTGACCAGCAGCTCACCGTCGTACATCTCGTAGCTGACGGTGAAGGAGGCGGCGCGGATCCGCCCCACCCACATCTCGATCCGTACGGTCGGGGCCGCGTCGGCGGTGGCCCGACCCAGGGCGTAGTCGACCGGGCGCAGGTAGTCGACCTCGTGCCGACGGATGACCACTCCGTCGGCGAACGAGTCGATGCCCTGCGCCCGCGCGCCGACGAACATCAACGCCACCCGGGCCTCCTCGTAGAGGGTGAGGAAGCGGGCGTTGTTGACGTGGCCGTACGCGTCGAGGTCGGACCACCGCAGGGTGCAGTGGTAGACGAACCGATCAGCCACGACGTCGCTCGCCGGTCAGTCGCGGGTCAGCTTGCGGTAGGTCACCCGGTGCGGTCGGGCCGCCTCCGCGCCGAGCCGGTCGATCTTGTTCTTCTCGTACGCCTCGAAGTTGCCCTCGAACCAGAACCACTTGGCCGGGTTCTCGTCGTCGCCCTCCCAGGCCAGGATGTGCGTGGCGACCCGGTCCAGGAACATCCGGTCGTGGGAGATCACCACGGCGCAGCCGGGGAACTCCAGCAGCGCGTTCTCCAGGCTGGACAGGGTCTCCACGTCCAGGTCGTTCGTCGGCTCGTCGAGCAGGATCACGTTCCCGCCGATCTTCAGCGTCAGCGCCAGGTTGAGCCGGTTGCGCTCGCCGCCGGAGAGCACCTTGGTCGGCTTCTGCTGGTCCGGACCCTTGAACCCGAACGCCGCGATGTACGCCCGCGACGGCATCTCGACCTTGCCCACCATGAGGTGGTCCAGCCCGTCGGAGACGACCTCCCAGACGGTCTTGTCGCCGTCGAGGCCCTGCCGGTTCTGGTCGACGTACGACAGCGAGACCGTTTCGCCGACCTTGACCGAGCCGCTGGTCGGCTGCTCCAACCCGACGATGGTCTTGAACAGCGTGGTCTTGCCGACGCCGTTCGGGCCGATGATGCCGACGATGCCGTTGCGCGGCAGCGAGAACGACAGGTTCTCGATCAGCACCCGGTCCCCGAAGGCCTTGGTCAGGTTGTGCGCCTCGATGACTGTGTTGCCCAGACGCGGGCCCGGCGGGATCTGGATCTCCTCGAAGTCCAGCTTGCGGGTCTTCTCCGCCTCGGCGGCCATCTCGTCGTACCGGTCGAGCCGGGCCTTGGACTTGGTCTGCCGGGCCTTGGCGTTCGAGCGGACCCACTCCAGTTCCTCGGAGAGGCGCTTCTTCATCTTGGCGTCGCGGCGCCCCTCGACGGAGAGCCGGGCGGCCTTCTTCTCCAGGTAGGTGGAGTAGTTGCCCTCGTACCCGATGGCCCGGCCACGGTCCAGCTCCAGGATCCAGCCGGCCACGTTGTCCAGGAAGTACCGGTCGTGGGTGATCGCCAGGACGGTGCCGGCGTACTTGGCCAGGTGCTGCTCCAGCCACTGCACGCTCTCCGCGTCCAGGTGGTTGGTGGGCTCGTCGAGCAGCAGCAGGTCCGGCGCCTCCAGCAGCAGCTTGCACAGCGCCACCCGGCGGCGCTCACCACCGGAGAGGGTGGTCACGTCGGCGTCCGGCGGCGGGCAGCGCAGCGCGTCCATGGCCAGTTCGAGCTTCGAGTCGATGTCCCACGCGTCGGCGTTGTCCAGCTCCTCCTGCAGCCGGCCCATCTCCTCCATCAGCTCGTCGGAGTAGTCCGTGGCCATCTGCTCGGCGATCGCGTTGAACCGCTCCAGCTTGGCCTTGGTCTCGGCGACCGCCTCCTCCACGTTGCCGAGGACGGTCTTCTCCTCGTTGAGCGGCGGCTCCTGGGCGAGCAGCCCCACGGTGTAGCCGGGCATGAGCCGGGCCTCGCCGTTGCTGGGCCGGTCGAGCCCTGCCATGATCTTGAGAAGGCTGGACTTACCAGCACCGTTCGGGCCGACCACACCGATCTTGGCCCCAGGCAGGAAGTTCAGCGTCACGTTGTCGAGCACGACCTTGTCGCCGTGCGCCTTGCGCGCCTTCTCCAGGACGTAGATGAACTGGGCCACGGTGCGGGCTACCTCCGTCAGGACTGAATCGTCGATTTGCGTGGTGCGGGGCAGGCGCGGGACGTGGGACGCGCCGTCACCCGCCGCCACGACCGTTGCCCGGCCGCGCGCACGCCATCGTCAATCCTGACAGGTCCGCCGGGCTCCGCCCACATCGCCCCGCCCGTCGGACCCGGTTGCGCGGAGGGCGGCCGACGGCCTGTCAACATGATCACGTGCAAGGTTCGGCCGGTCTGGGACGGGTACGTCACTCCGGCACTGAGCAACAGACGCCGCAGATACGCTCAGTACGCTCATCGCGGTGGACCCGTCAGCACCCGGAGGTGGCCGATCGTGACCGTCCGTAGCTCCTTTGTCGTAGTGGCAAACCGCCTACCGGTCGACGAGGTGAGCACACCCGAGGGCCGGCAGTGGCGACGCAGCCCTGGCGGCCTGGTCACCGCCCTGCACCCCGTCCTCGCCGAGCATCAGGGCACCTGGGTCGGGTGGGCCGGTGGCACCGGCGCCGCTCCCGAGCCGTTCGACCTGGAGGGCATCCGACTGCACCCGGTGCCGTTGAGCGCCGAGGAACTCGAGCGCTACTACGAGGGCCAGTCCAACGCCACGATCTGGCCGCTCTATCACGACGCCGTGGAGACGCCCGCCTACAAGCGTCGCTGGCGGGAGGCGTACCGGCTGGTCAACGCCCGGTTCGCGGAGGCCGCCGCCGAGGTCGCGGCCGACGGGGCCACGGTGTGGGTCCAGGACTACCAGCTTCAACTGGTGCCGGCGATGCTCCGGGAACTGCGTCCCGACCTGCGGATCGGCTTCTTCCTGCACATCCCGTTCCCGCCGATCGAGCTGTTCATGCAGATGCCGTTCCGCACCGAGATCCTGCGCGGGCTGCTCGGCGCCGACCTGGTCGGGTTCCAGCAGCGGCTGGCCGCACAGAACTTCGTCCGGCTCGCCCGTCACCTGCTCGGCCTGCGCTACGAAGGGCAGATGATCCAGGTCGACGGGCGGCAGGTGAAGGCCGGCGCCTTCCCCATCTCGATCGACACCAAGGAGATGGAACGGCTGGCCGCGGACCCGGCGATCCAGGCGCGGGCCAAGGAGATCCGCGAGGAGCTGGGCAACCCGCGCACCATCATCCTCGGCGTCGACCGCCTCGACTACACCAAGGGCATCGAGTTGCGACTCAAGGCCTTCCGGGAGTTGTTGGCTGACGGAAAGTTGACAGTCCCCGACGCTGTTATGGTGCAGGTAGCCACGCCGAGTCGCGAACGCGTCGAGCACTACCAGGCACTTCGTGTCAAGGTCGAACGCGAGGTCGGTCGGATTAATGGCGAATTCGGCCGGGTCGGTGTGCCCGCCGTGCATTATCTGCATCAGTCGTACAGTCGGACCGAACTTGCTGCGATGTACGCCGCCGCCGACGTGATGATGGTGACCCCGCTGCGAGACGGTATGAACCTGGTGGCCAAGGAGTACGTCGCATCAAGGGCGGACCACGGGGGCGCACTCGTACTCAGTGAGTTCGCCGGCGCGGCCACCGAGCTGCGTCAGGCGTTCCTGTGCAACCCGCACGACCCGGACGCAGTCAAGGATGCCCTGCTCCGAGCCGTGCACGTGGAGAAGCCGGAGGCTCGTCGCCGTATGCGGACTATGCAACGCCATTTGCGCACCCATGACGTGGGGCACTGGGCGAAGTCCTTCCTCACCGAACTCGGTGTGCCTGACATGGAGGCGGCGTGAGCGCCCCCTCCAGTGAAATCATCATGCCCACGGCGGGCACGATGGACCGGGAACTGGCCTCCGCCATCGGGCGGATCGCCCGGGTGCCCCAGCTGCTGATCGCCTGCGATTACGACGGCACGCTCGCGCCGATCGTCGAGGACCCGAGCAAGGCCGTACCCCTGCCGGAGTCCGTTGCCGCGGTGCGCGCCCTGGCCGCGCTACCGCAGACCACCGTCGCGGTCGTCTCCGGCCGGGCGCTTCGTGACCTGGCCGCGCTCTCCCGGCTGCCCAGCGAGGTGCACCTGGTCGGCAGCCACGGCTCCGAATTCGACATCGGCTTCGTCGAACGGCTCTCCCCCGAGCTGATCGAGGTGCGCAAGCGACTGCGGGACGCGCTGCGCGAGATCGCCGCGGCCCACCCGGGCGTACGGCTGGAACGCAAGCCGGCGAGCGTCGCCGTACACACCCGGGGGGTCGAACCGCAGGTCGCCGCCGCCGCCATCGAGGCGGTCCGCAACGGCCCCGCCACCTGGCCGGACGTCACCGTCACCCAGGGCAAGGAAGTCATCGAGCTGTCCGTGGTGGCCACCCACAAGGGCACCGCGGTCGACCAGTTGCGCACCCAGCTCTCGGCCAGCGCGGTCCTGTTCATCGGCGACGACGTCACCGACGAGAACGCCTTCGGCAACCTCAGCGGCCCGGACGTCGGCATCAAGATCGGCCCCGGCGAGACCAAGGCCGGCTACCGGGTGGCCGAGCCGATCGAGGCCGCCCGGGTGCTCGGGCTGCTGCTGGAGACCCGCCGGCACTGGCTGTTCGGCGAGCGCGCGGTACCGATCGAGCGGCACTCGATGCTGGCCAACGGGCGTACGGTCGCACTGCTCACGCCCGACGCCAAGGTGACCTGGCTGTGCAACCCCAAGCCCGACTCGGCGGCGATCTTCGCCGACCTGGTCGGTGGCAGCCCGGCCGGGCACTTCAGCGTCGCCCCGGAACGCGGCGGCATCCCGCTGGGCCAGCGCTACCGCTCGGGCACCATGACCGTGGAGACCCGCTGGTCGGGGCTGACCGTCACCGACTGGCTCGACAAGCCCGACCCGCGGACCACCCCCGACGGGCCGGCGATCATCTCCGGCGACTCCACCCTGATCCGGGTGCTCACCGGCACCGGACGGGCCCGGCTGGAGTTCGCGCCCCGACCGGAGTTCGCGCAGGTCGCCGTGCAGCTCCAGCCGCTCGCCGACGGCCTGCTGGTGCTCGGCTCCAACGAGCCGATCGCGCTCTACTCCCCCGGTGTGCAGTGGGAGGTCGGCAACGACGGCGGCTACGAGAGCGCCAAGGCGGTGGTGGACCTGTCCGCCCTCGGCGGGCAGGTGGTGCTGGAGCTGCGCTTCGGCACGCACAGCCTGGAACACCACCGGCTGCCCATCCACGAGCGGCAGGCCGCGGCGGAACGCCCCTGGAAGGACTGGGTGGCCTCACTGCGGCTGCCCACCACCGCCCGGGACCTGGTCGCCCGCAGCGCGTTGACGCTGCGCGGCCTCTGCCACGAGGCGACCGGCTCGATCCTGGCCGCCGCGACCACCTCGCTGCCGGAGGAACTCGGCGGTGTCCGCAACTGGGACTACCGCTACTGCTGGCTGCGCGACGCCGCGATGACCGCCCGCGCCCTGGTCGACCTGGGGTCGATCGCCGAGGCCGAGGCGTTCCTGCGCTGGGTCGACGGCTGTGTGGAGCGCACCGGCGGGCACCCCGAACGGCTGCACCCGCTCTACACCGTGGACGGCTACGAGCTGGGTGCCGAGGCGGTCATCGACACCCTGCCCGGCTACGCCGGCTCCCGCCCCGTACGCGTCGGCAACCTCGCCAACCACCAGCTCCAACTGGACGTCTTCGGCCCGATCGCCGACCTCATCGCCGCCACCGCCGACGTACGCGGCTCGGTGCGCGCCGAGGAGTGGCGGGTCCTGGAGAACATGGTCGAGGCGGTCCGCCGCCGCTGGCACGAGCCCGACCACGGCATCTGGGAGGCCCGCCTGCCACCCCGGCACCACATCTTCTCCAAGGTGATGTGCTGGATGACCGTGGATCGCGCCTTGCACGTGGTCCGCCAGCACGGTGGCGAGGACCGCCCCGAGTGGGTGGAACTGCGCGACCGGATCGGCGCCAACGTGCTGGAGTACGGCTGGCACGAGGAGGCCGCGGCGTACAGCGTCGCGTACGGCGACGAGGACATGGACGCCTCCTCGCTGTGGATCGGCCTGTCCGGTCTGCTGGCCGGGGACGACCCACGGTTCCTGTCCACCGTGCTGAAGATCGAGGCGGATCTGCGCAGCGGGCCGGTCGTCTACCGCTACCACTGGGACGACGGACTGCCCGGCCGGGAGGGCGGCTTCCACATCTGCACGGCGTGGCTGATCGAGGCGTACCTGCGCACCGGTCGGCGTACCGACGCCGAGGAACTGTTCCTCCAGATGATCGACACCGCCGGCCCGACCGGCCTGCTGCCCGAGCAGTACGACCCGCTGGCCGAGCGCGGCCTGGGCAACCACCCGCAGGCGTACAGCCACCTCGGGGTGATCCGCTGCGCCCTGCTGCTGGACAACATGCTCAAGCAGTAACCCACCCTCGTTTTCCAAGCGGCCGGAGACAAGGTGTCTCCGGCCGCTCACCATCTCCCCTCCGCCGCTCGACCTCCCCATCCACCCCTCGCCCCGGTCGGCGAGGCCCAGCGAGTCCCCTGCCAGATCACCACGTCGCCGACCCGGACGGGAAGCCTGGGCGACTGCTCCGCCCAGTGCGCCGGCGTTGGGTGTGGAGGCCTCACCGTTACGCCGGAATGGCGGGGTCCGGGGCGGCGGGATACCGCCGTTACGGCGCAACGGAGTCGATCACCCGGCCGGCCAGCCCAGCCCGGTCAGCGCGGCGTCCGGCCCGGTCAGCGCCAGCGGGCCAGGGGGCGCGCCGGGCCAGCGGGACCAGCGGGACCAGTCAGCAGATCCGCACCTGATCCTTCCGCTCAGCAAGGCCAGCGGGTTATACCCAGATCGCCAGGCAGCCCGGAACGGAACGGACTTTCAGGCATCTACCGGGCATAAGCTCGGGACTTTTCGCTGGGATGGCGGTGTGGCCGGGTCGCCCTCACCGTTACGCCGTAACGGCGGGGTCCGGGGCAGCGGGATACCGCCATTACGGCGTAACGGAGTCGATCGGCCCTGGCCGAGTCGGTCCCATCCCGGACAGCTGGGTCATCCCGGGCGCTTGCGTCATGGGGGGCCACCGCGATTCGTGGTCGGCGGGAATCCTGGATGCCTGCGGGTCGTTGAACCGTCTGAACGACCGAGGAAGGCGCCGGGCTTGAGCCTGGCGGGTGCGGGCCGGAATGTGGGCCCGCCGGTTGGTGTTATATCGGGTGGCTGACCAAGCAGGGCCCGCCCGTGACCGCCTGTGGTCGGGTGTGAGCCGCCCCTCCGGGAATCACCACCCTCGGTCAGTGGTTGTACATGGTCCCGGCGCCGCGATGGTTTCCCGCCCCGCGATGTGCGCGATGGGCTCCGCCCCGCGAGTGAGCCGGTGAACCTTCCCCCCTTTTTGAGCGCCTGACGGCGTTTGCATGCACCCGTCCCCCGTGGTGTGTGTCTACCCCCGAATGGAGCTTCCTCATGAACTCGATCTTCCGTAAGAGCATGCTGGGTGTTGCTGGTCTGGCTTTCGCCGGTGGTGTGTTCGCCGGTCCGGTGGCCGCCCACGCGGATGCCGCTCCGGTGAGGACCACCCCCGTCGTGGTGCAGGCTGAGAAGCCGGATGCGGGCAAGTTGATTCCGCATGGTGTGCAGGGTGCGCAGTCGCGTATCGATCTGAACGGTGAGCAGGTGGCGAACACGAAGGCGATCATCGCGGCGACGAAGAAGGCCGGTATGGATGAGCGTGCGGCGGTCGTGTCGATCGCTACCGCGTTGCAGGAGTCGAAGTTGGAGAACCTGGGCCACCTGGGTGACCGTAACGACCATGACTCGCAGGGTCTGTTTCAGCAGCGTCCGTCCAGTGGTTGGGGCACGGTGGAGCAGATCACCGATCCCGAGTACTCGACCACCGCGTTCCTGAAGGGTTTGAAGCAGGTTGATGGTTGGCAGGACATGCCGTTGACCAGGGCCGCGCAGACGGTGCAGGTGTCGGCGTACCCGGATCACTACGCCCAGTGGGAGCAGCAGGCTGCTGACTTGGTCGCCAAGTACTGGAACAGCTGACCCCAAAGACATTCCTCTACAGGGGGAGCAAGAACCGTATGGCCGGTACCCGGAACCCCGGGTGCCGGCCAAACGGCGTTTACCCACCTACCCCGACAACACCCACGGGGTCCGACGGGAGGGGCGAAGGTCGACCGGGTCGGGTTGGGGCGACCGTGCCCGGCGTAGGGATCAAGCCTGACCGCCCGAAGCCGGGCACGGTCGCCCCAGCCCTCACCGCAACCACCCCCACAGAGCCGGACGAACCGGGCACGATCAAAGGCTGGGAAGAACCCCGACCACATCCCCCACCACCACGACCGCCGGCGGACGTACCCCCGCAGCCGCCACATCCCCGGCCACCTCACCCAGCGTGGAGCGGAGGGTTCGCTGTGCCCCGGTGGTGGCCTCCTGGACCACAGCCGCAGGAGTGTCCGCCGGGCGACCGTGCCGCAGCAGGGTGGCGGTGATCGCCGGCAGGTTCTTCAGTCCCATCAAGATCACCAGGGTGCCGCGCAGGGCGGCCAGCGCGTCCCAGCGCACCAGCGAGGCCGCCGAGTCGGGTGCGACGTGGCCGGAGACCACGGTGAACTCGTGCGCCACCGCTCGATGGGTGACCGGGATACCGGCTGCTGCCGGGGCGGCGATGGAGCTGGTCACGCCGGGCACCACGGTCACCGGTACGCCGGCTGCCGCGCAGGCCAGCAGCTCTTCGCCGCCGCGTCCGAAGACGTACGGGTCACCGCCCTTGAGGCGGACCACGAAGGCACCGGCCAGCGCCCGGTCGACCAGGATCCGGTTGATCTCCTCCTGGGTGCGGGCCGGGCCGTACGGGATCTTCGAGGCGTCCACCAGTTCCACGCCGGTACGCAGTTCGTCGAGAAGCAGGCCGGGCACCAGCCGGTCGGCGACCACCACGTCGGCTTCGGTGAGCAGCCGCCAACCACGGACTGTGACCAGTTCCGGGTCGCCCGGCCCGGCACCCACCAGAGCTACTCGGCCGGGTGCACCGGTCGGAGTGTTAACAGGGGTCCCCTGCTCTACCGCAGGCGTTAACAGGGTGCCCTTCCTTTCATGCAGGAGGGTGCGGATGGCGTCGCGGACGGTCATCGCGCGGCGGGGGTCGCCGCCGCCGAGGACGGCCACGGTGACCGGGCCGTGCCGGGTCACCGCCGGGGTCCAGGCGGTCGCTGCCTCCCGGTCGTCGGCGCGTACGCAGAAGATGCGGCGCTGTGCGGCGGCGGCGCTGACGGCGGCGGCGGCGTCCGGGTCGTCGATCGCGACGTGGACGAGCCAGGCGTCGTCCAGGTCGTCGGGGTGGAACCGGCGGGGTATCCAGCGCAGTCGGTCGGCGTCGGCGTGGGCCTGCAGCGCCGGACTGATCTCCGGGGCCACCAGCAGCACGTCCGCGCCCGCGTCGAGCAACGCCGGTACCCGCCGGGTGGCCACGGCTCCCCCGCCCACCACGACGACCCGTCGGCCGGCCAGTCGGAGTCCGAGAGGGTAGGGGCTTGTCACTTCTCCGCCACCCCGGCGGAGTCGAAGGTGGCCACCTCGTGCAGCACCCGGACGGCGCCGGTGACCACGGGCAGGGCGAGCAGCGCGCCGGTGCCTTCGCCGAGCCGCAGGCCCAGGTCGATCAGCGGGGTGAGGCCGAGTTGCCGCAGCGCCACGGTGGCACCCGGCTCGGCGGAGCGGTGACCGGCGATCATCGCGCCGACCGCGTCGGGGGCGAGGGCCGCGGCGGCCAGCGCGGCGGAGACCGCGATCACCCCGTCCAACAGCACCGGTACGCGACGAGCGGCGGCACCGAGCAGCAGCCCGGTCAGCGCGGCGTGTTCCAGTCCGCCCACGGCGGCCAGCACTCCGAGCGGGTCTGTCGGGTCGGGTGTGTGGCGCAGCAGCGCGGCTCGGACAACCTCGATCTTGTGCTGGTAGGTCGGGTCGTCCACGCCGGTGCCCCGGCCGGTCGCCTCGGCGGCGTCGACTCCGGTGAACGCGGCGATCAGCGCGGCGGCCGGGGTGGTGTTGGCGATCCCCATGTCGCCGGTGACCAGCAGGGCCGCCCCGCCGTCGATCAGTTCCCCGGCGATGCGGATGCCGACCTCCACGGCGGACCTCGCCTCGTCACGGGTGAGCGCGGCGGTGACGGTCATGTCCCGGGTACCCCGCCGGACGTTGGCGTCGACCAGCCGGGGCACGTCGACGCGGCCGTGGCCCCTGACCCCACCCGGTGCAGCGACGGGAGCGTCGCCCGTCGGCGGGTGGTCGTCGGAGGTGGGCAGGGGGGTGGCCACGCCGACGTCGACCACGGTCACCGTGGCGCCTGCCTGCCGGGCGAAGGCGTTGACCACCGCGCCGCCGGCCAGGAAGTTGCCGACCATCTGGACGGTGACCTCCTGCGGCCAGGGGGTCACCCGCTGGGCGTGTACGCCGTGGTCACCGGCGAAGATGGCCACGGCCGCCGGGCTCGGCAGCGGTGGCGGGCAGGTGCCGGCCAGGCCGGCGAGGCGTACGGACAGCTCCTCCAGGAGGCCGAGCGAGCCGGCGGGCTTGGTCAGCCGGGTCTGCAACTGCCGCGCCGTGCTCATCGCCGCCTCGTCGAGCGGGCCGATCGCCGCGATCGTGGTCTCCAGCATCATGCCTCCAGAATCTCCGCCAACACCTTGATGAACACGTCGGTGCAGGCCCGGTCCCGCACCGCGATCCGCAGCCAGTCCGGGCCGAGGCCGGGGAAGGTGTCGCCGCGGCGTACCGCCCAACCATGCTCGCGTAGCGCGGCGCGGATCCGGTCCGCGCCCGGCCGGTGGATCAGGACGAACGCGCTGGCCGGACGCCCGACGACGCGTACCCCGGGCAGGGCCGACAGGCGGGTGACCAGGTGGTCGCGGTCGGCGGCGAGTTGCGCGGCGATGGCGCGCTCGGCCTGGACCGCGGTGGGGCCGGCGCAGGCGGTCGCGGCGGCCAGGGCCGGCGTGGATACCGCCCAGAGGGGCTGTACGGCCGCCAGCCGGTGCAGCAGCTCCGCCTCACCGAGCAGGTAGCCGATCCGCAGTCCGGCCAGCCCCCAGGTCTTGGTGAGGCTGCGGACGACCACCAGTCCGGGCAGGTCCCGACGGGCTGCCAGGGATTCGGGCTCGCCGGGGTGTCCGGGGGCGGCGGTGGCGTCGGCGAACGCCTCGTCGACCACGAGCACGCGTCCCGGCCGGGCCAGGGTGGCCAGGTCGGCGGCGGGATGCAGCACGGAGGTGGGGTTGGTCGGGTTGCCGATCATGACCAGGTCGGCGTCGGCGGGGATCGCATCCGGGTGCAGGCGGAAATCGTCCGCCGGGTCGAGCAGCGCCCGCTGCACCTGGTGCCCGGCCGCCCGCAGCGCGGCCTCCGGCTCGGTGAACTGCGGGTGGACCACCACCGGTCGGCGGATGCCGCGCAGCGCCTGGGCGAGCAGCACGAACCCTTCGGCGGCACCGGCGGTCAGCAGCACCTCGGCCGGTGGCCGACCGTGTCGGGCGGCGACGGCGGCTCGCGCGGGTTCCGGGTCCGGGTACCCGGCCAGGTCGGCGAGCGACGCCGTGATCGGTTCGGCCAGCCAGTCCGGCATCGGCGCGCGCCGTACGTTGACGGCGAGGTCGACCAGCCCCGCGCCCACCTCCGCGTCACCGTGATGGGTGAGGTCCGGCTCGGCGGTCGACCGGGTCGCCGGGGTCAGCGGTGCGTGCATGTCCGCGATCCTGCCGGGAAGGAGGCACGGGTGACAGCAGCGCGAGGGGTGGGCCGCATCACCACCGATCACTTCATGAGTATTTCTCATGGATGATTCGGAAATGTCATAACTTATCGGTGTGAGCAACCGACCCCTTGCTGCCGCTGGTCGTTTCGTTCCTCTCCTCCGTGCCGGGCTGATCGCCGGCATCGTCGTCGCCGCCGTGGCGTACCCCGTGGTCGCCCTGACCGGCGTCGGCGCCAAGGCCACCGCGCACGCCGTGGAGAGCAAGACCCGACTGCTGGCCACCGCCCTGCCCGCCGAGACCTCCTACCTCTACGCGCCCGACGGCAAGACCGTGCTGACCATGTTCTTCGAGGAGTACCGGCAGTACACCAAGCTGTCGGACATCTCGCCGCACATGCAGCAGGCGATCGTGGCTGCCGAGGACAACCGCTTCTACCGGCACCACGGCGTCGACCCGAAGGGCGTCGCCCGGGCCTTCGTGGCCAACGCCAAATCCAGTGGCGTCTCCCAGGGCGCCTCGACCCTGACCATGCAGTACGTGCGGATGGCGCTGCGGGACAGCGCGAGCACCCCGAAGGAGGTGCAGGAGGCCACCGCGCAGACCCCGATCCGCAAGGTCAAGGAGATGCGGATGGCGGTCGACCTGGAGAAGGAGTTGAGCAAGGAGGACATCCTTGAGCGCTACCTCAACTCGGCGTACTTCGGGCACCGGGCGTACGGCATCTACGCCGCCAGCGAGATCTTCTTCTCCAAGACGCCGAAGGAACTCACGCCCGTCGAGGCGGCCACCCTCGCCGGCCTGGTGAAGTCGCCCTCGCAGTACGACCCGGCCAGCTCGGACCAGAAGGAGGCCACCGCACGGCGCAACTACGTGCTGGACAACATGGCCCGGCTCGGTTACCTGTCCCCGGACTCGGTCGCGGCGGCAAAGACCGAGCCGATCCGGCTGCGGCTGACCTACCCGCCGAACGACTGCGCCTCGGTGCCGGAGGAGTGGAACAGCTGGGGCTTCCTCTGCGACTACCTGAAGAACTGGTGGAGCGCGCAGCCGGCCTTCGGCGACAACCGGCTGGACCGGTTGGACAAGCTGCGGCGCGGCGGCTACCGGATCGTGCTCAGCATGGACCCGAAGATCCAGGCGGCGGCCGAGGAGAACGTGGGCACCAAGGGCAACACCGGCAGCCCGTTCGCCAACGGCATCGTGGTCGCCGAGCCGGGCACCGGGCGGGTCAAGGCGATGGCGGTGAACCGCACCTACTCGCTGCAGGTCAACGAGAATCCGCTCAGCTCCAACCCGGAGGCGGGTCCGAACGTGCGGGCCAACTACCCGAACACGGTGGCACCCCTGATGGGCGGCGGCGACCTGCCCGGCTACCAGGCCGGATCGACGTTCAAGATGTTCCCCATGCTGGCCGCGTTGGACGCCGGCATGACCCTGAACACCACCTTCAACGCACCACACTCGTACCGGTCGGAGATCTACGACGGGTGGCAGCCGTCGAACGCCAGCGGCGCGATGAGCGGCATGCAGACCATGTGGTCCGGTTTCGGCAAGTCGGTGAACACCTACTTCGTCTGGCTGGAGGAACAGGTCGGCGCGGAGCGGGCGGTCCGGCTCGCCGAGCAGTTGGGGCTGCGCTGGCGTACCGACGTGGACCGGGAACACGCCTCGCCGTCGAGGGCCAACAAGTGGGGTGCGTTCACGCTGGGCGTCTCCGACGCCACCCCGCTGGAGATGGCCAACGCGTACGCCGCCGTCGCCGCCGACGGGCGGTACTGCGAGGCGATGCCGGTGTCCGCGATCTACAACCGGGACGGCACCCCGGCGACCTTCAAGACTCCCGGCGGCATCGAACGGGAGGTCGCCAAGCCCCGCTGCCGCCAGGTGGTCAGCGCGGATGCCGCCCGGGCCGCCACCGACGCCGCCCGCTGCCCGACCGGTGACACCCCGGCCAAGGGTGGCTGCGGCGGCTGGTCGACCGCGGACAGCGTACGGGGCACGGTGGGTCGCCCGGTGGCCGGCAAGACCGGTACCACGGACAGCACCCGGTCAGCCTGGTTCGTCGGTTACACCCCGGAACTGGCCGCGGCGAGCTTCATCTCCGACCCGGACAACCCGTTCAACGCGGTGGGCGACGGACAGTCGGAGATCCCGATCGCGGCGGTCGCGAACACGCTCCGCGACGCGCTCAAGGGCAAACCGGTGCGGGACTTCATTCCACCGTCGGACCGGATAGTCGGCTGACCACCGGCCCGGCGTCCGAGGCGGGCGCCGGGCCGTCCGAGCCGCTCGGGACGCCGGATGACCCGCTCGCGGCGGGCGGGCCGAGCACAACAGCCGGCGCAGCGTTCGGGGCAGCGTCGGGGTCGGCGGTCGCGGCGGCCACCAACCGGGTCGCCAGGTGCGGGTACGCCGCCCAGTGCGGGACCAGTTGCGAGGCGTGCACGCCACGCCAGACGAACCCCTCCGGGGCACCACCGGCCCAACTCCAGGCCGGACGTTGGCCACCTCGCGGGGAGAGCACCCCCTGGTGCTCCTTGTGCCCGACGACCACCTCACCGCGAACCGCGATCACGCTGTCGCTCTGGGCGGTCGCCTCCCGGTAACCGACCACCAGTCCGTCGCGGAGGCTGCCGATGGCGTCGAGCACGCCACACATGGGCAGCCCGTCCACCTCCCGGGCCAGCCAGAGCAGACCGGCCCCCTCGGCCACCACCGGTCGGCCGGTACGGGCCAGCTCGGCGACCGCGATGCAGAGTCGCCGGTTGGCGGAGAGTTGCTCGACGTACGACTCGGGCAGGGCACCACCGACCACAAGCGCCCGGGTACCGGCCGGCAGTGCCTCGTCGGTGAACGGGTTGACCGTCACCACGTCCGCCCCCGCCGCTCGCAGCAACTCGACGGTCTCGACGTGGCTGAAGGTGCCACCAGGTCCGCCGGCCACCGCGATGACCGGGCGTGCCCGATCCACGGCCGCCGTGTCGTCGGCCGCCGCCGGCTGCGGTGACCAGGCCGGCATGCCCAGCGCCGGGGCGGAGCGGGCCAGGCCGAGCAGTCGTTCCAGGTCGACGGTGGCGGCCACCGCCTCGCCGAGTCGCCGGACCGCCCGGGTGGCCTCGCCGGCACCGGTGACCACCGGCACCACTGCGTGCCGTCGGGACGGCAGCACCGGTGGCAGGTCCTGCCGGCGCAGCGCGCCGTAGACAGGTACGCCGATGTCGTCGAGCGCCTCGCGCAGCAGCGCCTCGTGCCGCGAGGAGGCGACCCGGTTGAGGATCACCCCACCGATCCACAGCTGCTCGTCGTACGCCCGGAACCCGTGCACCAGCGCCGCCACCGACTGCCCCATCGCGGCGACGTCGACCACCAGGACGACCGGGCTGCGCAACGCGGTGGCCACCGCGGCCGTGGACTCGGTGTCGCCCCGGCCACTGAGACTGTCGTAGAGGCCCATGCTGCCCTGCACGACCGCGAGGTCGGCGTCGGCGGCACCGTGCAGCAGCAACGGGGCGAGCCGTTCGGAGCCGACCAGCCGCGCGTCCAGACTGCGCCCGGGACGGCCGCAGGCCAGACCGAGGTACGCCGCGTCGACCTGATCCGGGCCGATCTTGAAGCCGGCCACGTCGAGCCCCTGTTCGGCGAACGCAGCGAGCAGGCCGATCGCCACTGCGTTCTTGCCGTGCCCGGACGAGGGGGCGCTGAACACCAGACGCGGCACGACGGTCATCATCGACTCCTCGCGAACGGACGGGCGTGCCGAGGGGTCGGCGCGCTCCGCCCGCGTGACGATAGCCGAACCGGACTACTGGCACGCACCGACCGGTACCCCTCCCATTCCGGCGTCCCGGCCGGCCCACGCCCCGCCCACCGCCCGGGTACGCTGCGCCACCACAGCCGGCGGCGCGGCACGGTGGCGATGACCCACCGGGTAGCCTCGTGGCGTGTACCGGTTCCTGCTGACGCCGCGCTGGCTGGGCATCCTCGCGCTGACTCTGGTCGCCGCCACGGTGATGGTGCTGCTGGGCAACTGGCAGCTGGACCGCTACCGGGGCCGCACCGCGATCAACGAACAGATCGACGCCGGCCTGCAGATGGCGGCGGTGCCGCTGCGTGAGGCGCTGGCCGCGCCGACCGGCGGTCCCGGCACGATCGGACCACCACCGGCCGAGGAACGGACCTACACCCGGGTCACCCTGACCGGGCGGTACGACACCGACAACATCGTGCTGGTCCGGGGTCGTACGGTCGACAGCAAGGTCGGCTTCGAGGTGCTCACCCCGCTGGTGCTGACCGACGGCACGGCCGTACTTGTGGACCGGGGTTGGATCCCGCCGGCCCCGGGTGGCGCGCTGGCCCAGCCGGAGATGCCGGCCACCCCGGCCGGCGACGTGACAGTCGAGGGCCGGATACGCGCGAGCGAGAGCGGCGACGCCAAGGTGTCCCGCCGCGACGGCCAGCTGGAAAGCCGTCGGATCTCGCTGCCCCAGCTCGCCCCTCAACTGCCGTACCCGCTGCACGGGGGGTACGTGCTGCTCGACGAGCAGACCCCGGCCGCCGATCCGGTGTTCAAGGCGGTGCCGGTGGGGCACGCCAACAACTGGCAGAACCTGGGCTACGTCGTACAGTGGTGGATCTTCGGGGCGATGACCGTGGTCGGCTTCGGCTGGATCGCCCGCCGGGAGGCCCGCCGCCTGGCCGGGGTGACCGACGACCGACCCCGCGACCGCGCCGCCGACCCCTCCCCCGCCTGACCGCCGCGGACCCGACGGCCCGCCGCTACGGCGATGGCGCGGCCGGTGGGCGGCCGGCGTGGATGGCGCGAACGGTGTCGATCGTGTCGGCCTCGGCGGCGGACTTGTCCTCGCGGTACCGCACCACCCGCGCGAAGCGCAGCGCCACCCCACCGGGATAGCGCGAACTGGTCTGCACGCCGTCGAAGGCGATCTCCACCACCTGCTCGGGGCGGACCCGCACCACCCAGTCGCCCCGCTCCACCGCCAGGCCTAGGAAGCGTTCGGTCTGCCAGCGCAGCAGGTCGTCGGTGAGCCCCTTGAAGGTCTTGCCCAGCATCACGAACTCGCCGGTGCGCGGATCACGCGCCCCCAGGTGCAGGTTGGACAGCCAGCCGGTGCGACGGCCACTGCCCCACTCGACGGCGAGCACGACCAGATCCAGGGTGTGCCGAGGCTTGACCTTAATCCACGCCGCGCCGCGCCGGCCCGCTTCGTACGGCGCGTCGGGTGCCTTGACCACGACACCTTCCTGGCCGGCGTCGAGCGCGGCGGCGAAGGCCTCGCCGGCCCGCTGCGGCTCGTCCACCTCCATCCGCCCCACCAGCAACCCGGCGTCGACCGTGCCGCGCAGCACCGCCCACCGCTCGCGGCCCGGCGCGTCGATCAGATCCGTGCCGTCCAGATGCAGCAGGTCGAAGAAGTAGGGCGTGAGCACCGTCGTGCCGGTGCTCGCGGCGGCGGCGCGCACCGCCGGGGCGACCGGCGCGGCAGCGGTCGGCCCGCCTGTGGACCGGGCACCGGCTGACCCGCCGCGTCGGGCGGCGGCGCTGGAGGTCTGCTGGAAGGGCAGGGGTCGGCCCGTCTCGTCCAGGCCGATGGCCTCGCCGTCGAGGACCAGCTCCCGGGCCGGCAGGGCCCGCACCGCGGCGACCACCTCGGGCACCCGGGCGGTGATGTCGTCCAGGCTGCGGGTGAACACGGCGATGTCCGACCCGCTGCGGTGCACCTGGATGCGGATGCCGTCGAGCTTGACGTCGACCACGGCGGGGGTGCCCGTGGCGGCCAACGCCTCGTCGACCGAGGACGCGCTCTGGGCCAGCATCGGCGCGAGTGGCCGCCCGACCCGCAGCCCGAACCCGGCCAGGGCGGCAGCGCCACCGGCGAGCGCGGCCACCGCCACCTCACGCAGGTCACCGGCGAGCAGCAACGCGCGGCGTACGGCGGCGACCGGCACCCCGGCGGCGCGGGCGATCGCGTCGGCGAGCAGCCCCGCCTGAGCGCCGTGACGCAGCTCGCCGAGGAACAGCCCGGTGAGCAGCCGCTGCTCGTCGGCGGTGGCCGCCGCGTAAAGACTGTGCACCAGGGCACGGCGACGGGCCTGTGATCCGCTGCCGTGCACCGCGGCGATCGCGTCGATGGCCGCGTCGACCGCACCGACGGTCAGGGTCGGCTCCGCCGCCGGTGGCGGCAGGTCACGCAAGCCGGCCCAGCCGACACCGGTCTGCCGCTGGCGCAGCTCACCGGCGAGCCAGCCGGCTCCCGCCGCGATCTCGACCGGATCGAGCCGGCGCAACGCCTCGGCGAGCAACTCGACCTTCGCCCGCCGGCCGCTGGTCGCGGCGACGGCTGCGGAGGTGGCAGCCAGGTCGAGGAATCGCACGCCCCAATCCTGCCAGCCACCTCCGACAACGCACGCCAGGAGCGCTGGTGTCAGGCCGGGACCGGTTCCTCCACGCGCAGGCCGCGGGCACGGACCCCCTCGGCGATGCGGGACAGCGACGCGTCCAGGGCGACCAGGGCGGCGGAAAGCTCCGCGAGCTGTTCCTTGAGCGTGTCCTCGGGCCACGCGGAGACGTCGATGTCTCCCAGAGCGCTGACGGCGGCCCCCAGGCGGGCCATCTCCTCGTTCGTACGCATGTTCGAGAGGCTACAACAGCCCCGCGTCCGACACACCGGAAACGGCCACCATTCGTGCGAAGTTACGGGTTCAGCCGCGACCCACCTCGGCCACCTTGGCCAGCAGCAACGCCTCGGCAAGGCAGACCCGGGCGAACTCGCCCAGGTGCAGGCTCTCGTTCGGCCCGTGCGCCCGGGCGTGCGGATCCTCCACACCGGTCACCAGGATCGCCGCCTGCGGGAACATCTCCCGCAGGGTGGCGATGAACGGGATCGAGCCACCGAGGCCGATGTCCACCGCGTCGGTGCCGTCCCAGGCAGCCCGGAAGGCCGACCGGGCGGCGTCGAACATCGGGCCGGTCGAGTCGATGACACACGGCGCCCCGTCGTGCTCGAAGCTGACCTCGACCTGCGCACCCCAGGGGGCATGCCGGTGCAGGTGTTCGCGCAGCGCCGCGTACGCCTTGGTCGGGTCGTCGCCCGGCGCCAGCCGTACGCTCAACTTGGCCTTGGCGGTCGGCACCAACGCGTTGGGCGCCTCGCCGGTGGCCGGGGAGTCGATGCCGAGCACGGCGAGCGCCGGCTTGGTCCAGATCCGGTCGGTGATCCGACCGGTACCGATCAACTGCACCCCCTCCAGCACGCCCGCCTCGGCACGGAACCGCTCCTCGGGGTAGTCGACGGTGGCGCCTACGCCCTGGGTCAACCCGTCGACCGCGACGTTGCCCGCGTCGTCGTGCAGGGTGGCCAGCAGTCGGACCAGGGTGGTCAAGGCGTCCGGCACCGGCCCGCCGAACATACCGCTGTGCACGGCCTGCTCCAGGGTGCGTACCTCGACGAAGCAGTTGACCAGGCCGCGCAGCGAGGTGGTCAGCCCCGGCACGCCGATGTCCCAGTTCGTGGAGTCGGCGACCACGATCACGTCCGAGGCGATCGTGTCGCGGTGCGCGGCGAGCAACCGCTCCAGCGACTCGGAGCCGTACTCCTCCTCGCCCTCGATGAACAGCACCACCCCGACCGGAAGCCGATCGCCGAAGGCGCGCAGCGCGGCGATGTGCGCCATGATGCCGGCCTTGTCGTCGGCGGCACCCCGCCCGTACAGCCGGCCGTCGCGCTCGACCGGCTCGAACGGGTCGGACTGCCACAGCGCCCGATCGCCGACGGGCTGCACGTCGTGGTGGGCGTAGAGCATGACCGTGGGCGCGCCGGGTGGCGCTGCCCTGCGCCCGATCACCGCCGGCTGCCCACCGGCCCGCACGATCTCCACGTCGAGTCCGCAGCCGCGCAACAGTTCGGCCACCGCTTCGGCGGAGCGTTCCACGTGCGTGTGGTCGAAGCCTTCGAAGGCGATGCCGGGGATCCGGACCAGGCGCTCCAGGTCCGCCCGTACACCAGGCAGTTCCCGCTGCACAGCGGCCCGCAGCTCGGCCTCCGTCATGATCGGTGTGGTCATGACCGGCATCGTATTCCGGCCTTACCCGACGCCGACGGCCACATCGCCGCATCCGGTGCCGTGCGACCTGAATCGCAGCTCAGCCCGCCGCCATTCGCAGGTAGTAGCGGTCGACGTCGTGTGGCAGCGTGGGTGCACCGTCGACGATGAGGTCGGCTCGGGCCTGCGTGCCGTCGGCGCGGAAGTGCTCCTGCTCGCCGAGGTGCCACCGGCGCAGCTCGGGCAGGATTCCCGGGCCGTCGCGGGTCACCGCCCTGGTCAGCCGCAGCGACTGCGGCGCGGTGACGAAGACCGCCAGGCTCAGGTCGGCCGCCGCCTCGGCGCGGGCCGCGCTGACCCCCTCCACGATCAGCACCGGCGCCGCCGGCACCGGCACCGGGTTGGGCAGGAACGCCCGCCGCACCCAGCTGTACCGCTGGTAGGCACCGGCCTGGCCGGCACGCACCGGCGCCAGCACCGAGGCCTCCAGGCGGCGCCAGAAGGTGAGCTGGTCGTCCCATCCGTCGAGCAGGTCGTCGGTGTGCACCACCGGCGGGCGGCCCACGTCGGTGGCGGCGAAGGCGTCGGCCAGCCGCGCCGCGAAGGCCGTCTTGCCCGCACCGCTGGGACCGTCGACCGCCACCAACCGGGTACGCCCCAACCGCGCCGGCCGCCGCAGCACCCGGCGCGCCAGTTCGGCGTACGCCGCAAAGACCGCAACCACGGGCACGGACGTTACCGTTCGTGTTGTCCCACACCGCTTCCGGCCGTGAATCGGCAGGCCAGAAGGCACGATCGGGTCGTGTCCCATTCCGTGATGAGTCCCGGCGTCGAGGCGTTGCTGGAGCAGGCCCGCGCGGGCATGAACCGGTTGACCCCGCAGGAAACGGTGCAGGCCGCCGCCCGCGGCGCGCTCGTGATCGACACCCGTACCGACATGCAGCGACGGGAGCAGGGTGACCTGCCCGGCGTCCTGGTGATCGACCGGACGGTGCTGGAGTGGCGGCTCGATCCGGCCAGCGACTGGCGCATCCCCGAAGCCACCGGGTACGACATCGAGGTCGTCGTGGTGTGCCGCCAGGGCTACAGCTCCAGCCTCGCCGCAGCCAGCCTGCGCGCCCTCGGCCTGCACCGGGCGACCGACATGATCGGCGGAGTGGACGCCTGGCGTGCCGCGGGCCTCCCCTTCTCCGATCGCCCGGCCGACGTACGCCTCTGATCGGTCCGGCATCCGGACGCCGACGCGGTCGGTGGCCGGCTCCGGCCGTCGCCCGCGTCCTGCGTCGCCGGCAACCCGTCAGCGCGGGGCGCCGGGCGGCACGAACGGCAGGTCGATGGGTGGGCCGGACTCGATCAGCCGCCGCAGGGCGGCCGTGTCCAGATGCTCCTCGACCAGGTCGCCGAGCAGATCGAGGGTGCGGTTCCGGGCGGCGGCGAAGGACGTGTCCTGGGCGACCCGGAATCCGGTACGCCCGGCGAGGCGGGACACCCTTGTGAGGAACCAGCGGCGGAACTCGTCGGACTCGAAGGCGCCGTGCCAGTGGGTGCCGTGCACGACCCCGTGGACGGCTCCTTCGCCGCCGCCGTCGAGGTAGCGCAGCAGCGGGGTCAGCGTCGGATCGGCGGCCGAGACATACCCGTGGTGGATCTCGTACCCGCCTACCGGCAGGTCATCGGAGAACGTGCCGGTGGCCGCCCGGACCGTCTTGCGCGGATCGAAGGTGATCTCGATGGGCAGCAGACCGAGGCCGGACACGCTGCCGCGCCGGCTCTCCACCGGGTCGTGGATGGCTCGGGCGAGCATCTGGAAGCCGCCGCAGATGCCCAGCAGCGGGCGGCCCGCAGCGACGTGCGCGGTGATCACGTCGGCGAGGCCGGTCTCCCGCAGCCAGGCCAGGTCCGCCACTGTCGACTTGGAGCCGGGCAACACGACCAGGTCGGCGGCGGCAAGTTCGGCCGGCTCGACGGTCAACCGCACCCGTACCCCGGGCTCGGTAGCGAGCGCTTCGACGTCGGTGGCGTTGGAGACCCGGGGCAACCGCACCACTGCGACGTCGAGCCATTCGGTGCCGTGCGGGGCGGCGGGTCGGCCGAGCACCCGGCCGTAGGCGAGCGAATCCTCCGCGTCCAACCACAGGTCCACCGCCCAGGGCAGGACCCCGTACGTCGGGCGCCCGGTGACCTGGCTCAGCATCGCCAGCCCTGGTTCGAGCAGCCCACGGTCACCGCGGAACTTGTTGACCACGAAACCGGCGATCAGTGCCTGGTCCGCGGGGTCGAGCAGGGCGAGGGTGCCGAACATGGCGGCGAACACCCCACCCCGGTCGATGTCGCCGACCACGATCGTCGGCAGGCCGGCCTGCCGGGCCAGGCCCATGTTGACGTAGTCGCCGTCGCGCAGGTTGATCTCCGCGGGACTGCCGGCACCCTCGCAGACCACCACGTCGTACGCCGACCGCAGCTCGCTCAGCGCGGCGTAGGCGGTCTCGGCCAGCCGGGGACGCAGCGACGTGAACGTGTCGGCGGTCAGCGTGTCGACCGCCTCGCCCAAGAGCACCACCTGGCTGGACAGATCGCTGCCCGGCTTGAGCAGCACCGGGTTGAACCGCAGATCCGGGGCGATTCCGCAGGCCGCCGCCTGCATCGCCTGCGCCCGCCCGATCTCGCCGCCCCGGCCGTCCGGACCGACGACGACGGCCGAGTTGTTTGACATGTTCTGTGCCTTGAACGGCGCGACCTTGACGCCCTCGCGGTGCAGCCACCGGCAGATGCCGGCGGTCAGCACGCTCTTGCCGGCATCCGAGGTCGTCCCGGCGACCAGCAGACCCCCGCTCATCGCCCGCGCCCGGACGCGACAGCACCCGACCCGACGACACCCGCTCCCGCCGCCCCGGAGCGGTCACGCGTCAATCGCGCGGCAATCGATCGGGCGGATGTCGACCGGATGGCAATGAGGGCACCGGTCCCGATGGTCCGGCGGGTGACGGCTGTGGTCAAGCGGCCGACGGTCAGCGGGTAGACGGCGGCGAGCCCGAGTGCCGCCAGCCCGACCGCGCCGGAGATCCGGGCGGCCCGGGACAGGTGGCGTGCCTCAGGGCGTGGCCCGTCACCGAGGAAAGGACGCGCCTCCGAGCGGCCGAAGTAGACGTTGCGTCCGCCCAGCCGTACGCCCAGCGCCCCGGCCATCGCCGCCTCGCACTGCCCGGCGTTGGGGCTCGGGTGGTCGGCGCGGTCCCGCCGCCACACCCGCCAGGCCTGCTCCCGGTCACCGTGCCCGACCGGGGCGAGGGCGACGGTCAGCAGGCCGGTCAGTCGCGCCGGCACCAGGTTGAGCAGGTCGTCCAGGCGCGCGGCCGGCGTGCCGAACCGGTCATAGCGGGCGTTACGGTGCCCGACCATCGCGTCCAGGGTGTTCGCCGCCCGGTAGCCGAGCAGCCCCGGCAGCCCGGCCACCGCGCCCCAGACCAGTGGGGCCACCACGGCATCCGAGGTGTTCTCCGCGACGGACTCGACGGTGGCCCGCGCCAACTCCGGCTCGTCAAGCGTCGACGGATCGCGCCCGCAGAGGTTGCCGAGCCGGTGCCGGGCGGCCGGCACGTCACCGGAGCGCAGTTCGCGACCCATCGCCTTCGCCTCGTGGCGCAGGCTGCGGCCGCCGAGCACCGCCCACGTGCCGGCGGCGACAAGCGTCGCGCGGGCCACCGGCCGGCGTCGGGTGGCGAACGCGGCCGCCGCCCCGACGAGCACCGGCGCGCTCACGGCGAGCGCGGTGAAGGCAGCCCCGGCCAGCCGGTCGGGCCGGTAGAGGCGGCGTTCCAGGGCGGCGGCGGCCCGGCCGAAGCCGGCGACCGGATGCCCGCGTCGGGGGTCGCCGAACAGCGCGTCGAGCGCATATCCGGCGACCAGTCCTGCCGCGTTCGCCACCGCACCCGCGTGCTGCACCACACCACCTCCGGCCGGCAGCCTAGCCGAGCCCGGCACGTCGACCGGCTCGATCCAGCTCGGCCCTGCCGGCCTCCCGGCAGGGCTCGCGAGGACCAGCCGGCCGCCGTCCCCGGGCAGTCGGTCACACCGGCTGCGGCTGCCGCCCACGGCCGCGTCGTCCGCGTCCGGTCACCTCGGCGCCCGCCCCCGATTCCTCCGGACGCCCCAGCGACTCGACCGCGGCCTCGCCACCCTCGAACCGGCCCGCCGCCGACCCGCCGGCGTCCGACCCGCCCACGTCCGACCCGCCAGCGTTCGACCCGACGGCCTCGGCGGCGAGCGGGGCCAGCTCGTCGGAGGTCTCCGCCGGCTCCGCGCCGTCGAACGGGTCGGACGGGAAGGGCTCGTCCCCGCCCACCGGCCGGTACGCCCCGCTGCCGGGCCTCGTGCCCGGGCTGGCGGCGTACTCGTCGGACCCCAGGTCGGACAGCTCGAACTCGTCGTCGAGCCCGCCGAGGTCGGGTCGGGCCGGCGCCTCGGAGTCCGGCACCGGCTCGGTCGGCTCGCCGTGCACCCGCTGCTCGGCCTCGGCGTCGGAGACGGCACTTGTGCTCAGGCTCGGCCGGTTACGCAGGAAGCGGCCGCGCCCCCGGGACAGGTCGTGACCGACGGCGACCGCCTCCAACTCGTACAGGGTGCGGTGGTTGCCCGCCTCGTCGGTCCAGTCGCGGGTGTAGAGCCGCCCGCAGACGACCACCGGATCGCCGACCATCACCGAGGCGGCCACCCCCTCGGCGAGCTTGCGCCAGCAGTTCACCCGTACGCGCAGGCTGTTGCCGTCGACCCACCGGCCGCTGTCCCGGTCGAGGCGGCGAGCGGTGGAGGCGACCTTGAAGTTGGCCACCAGGGTGTTGCTCTGGGTCGTACGTCGCCACTCCGGCGCGGTCAGCACGTTGCCGACGATCGTGACATAGGTATCGAACATCGCCCCTCCAGCGGGGGTCGGGGGCTCACTGTGAGCCGACTCGCCACCGAGCCTGCGCCCGGTGCCCGTTCTCCGGCAGCCCCGCGCGACGGATCTGTGGACAAGGCGAGCTCCTGTGGAAAAGTGCCTGATCAAGGTCCCGGTGTGGTAGGCCGGTCGGCCCTGTCACCCACCCGCCCGACCGGGCAATGATCGAGACAACGACAACGTTCCGGATGACTCCCGGCGGGGTAGTGATCTCCCCGACCGCGACGTCGACGAAAGGTCAGCGATCATGAGGATGACCGTCAGCCGTTCCGCCCACGTCCCCGGTGAGGTGCGGCGATGAGCACCAACCCGGCTACCGTGGCGAAGTGCCTCCGGCTCAACGCCGGCTTCTCGCAGGCCGACCGGAACTGGATCGTCGAGCAGTTCGCCACCCTCGACGCCCGCCTGGCCACCTTCGACGCCGACGCGACCGACCTCGAACTTTCGATCAAGGACCGGGAAGCCAAGGGTCAGCGGGTCACCCTGGAGTGCCGGATCGCGGGCTGGGAGAAGATCGTCACCACCTCGTCCGAGCAGGATCTGCGCGCCGCGCTCAACGACGTCCGCGACGACCTGCGCCGCAAACTCAACGACGCGAAGACCCGGCAGGAGCCGCGCAACAACAAGCACCTGCGGGTCGCCCCGCCGCCCGCACCGGGCGTGCCGGCCGAGGAGTTGACCGGCGCGGGGGCCACCAGCGACGACAGGTGAGCGAAGTCTCGCCGGCGCGTCCGGACAGCCCGAGGTGAGCCCCGCCCGCCAGGTGCGGGCGGGGCGGGGCTACCACCCGGTAGGTGGTCGGCGTACCGTCGGCACCGTGGAACCGGACCTGCTGGGACCGCCGTACGAACGGCACACCATCGACCTGGGCAGCGACGACGAAGGCCCGGTGGTCGCGACCCTGGTCCGCCGCCGGGCCGAGCGCCCGAGCCGGCGGGCCGTGCTGTACGTGCACGGCTTCGTCGACTACTTCTTCCAGACCCACGTGGCGGACTTCTTCGCCGCCCAAGGCTGGGACTTCTACGCCCTCGACCTGCGCAAGTACGGCCGCAGCCTGCTACCGCACCAGACCCCCAACTTCTGCTGCGACCTCGGCGACTACTTCCCCGAACTGGACGCCGCCGCCGAGATCATCCGCACCGAGGACGGGCACGACACCGTGCTGGCCATGGGCCACTCCACCGGCGGCCTGATCGTCTCGCTCTGGGCACACGACCGCCGCGACGCCGGCCTGGTCGACGGCATCGTCCTCAACAGCCCCTTCTTCGACCTCAACGCCCCCTGGCTGGTGCGTCGGCCCCTCGCGGCCGCCGTCGCGCGCCTGGGCCGCCGGGCGCCGCAGCGGATCCTTCCGTTCAGCCTGGGCACTGTGTACGGCGAGAGCCTCCACGCCGACCATCGCGGCGAATGGACGTACGACCTGGCCTGGAAGCCGCTCGCCGGGTTCCCCGTGCGGGCCGGCTGGGTCGACGCCATCCGCACCGGCCAACGCCGCCTGCGGGCCGGACTCGACATCCAGGTGCCGGTGCTGCTCGCCTGCTCGACCCGTTCGTTCCGCAGCACCAAATGGCACGAGTCGGCCACCCTCGCCGACGCCGTACTCGACGTCGAACACATGGTCCGCTGGGCACCCCGCCTCGGCCCGCACATCACCCTGGCCCGCTTCGACGGCGGCCTGCACGACCTGACGCTCTCCGGCCCCGCCGTACGCGAAAAGGTATTCGCCGAGGTCGGACGCTGGGCCGACGCCTTCCTCGGCGCCGGACCGACGCCGACCGACCCGCCCGTGCCCGACCCACGCCCCGCACCGTCGGGCAACCGCAAGGCGGACGACCCCGAGCAGGCCGACGCGACCGCCTGAACCCCGCCGGCAGCCACGAGTAACCGGGTGCACGCCGCCACGACGCGTGCAACGCTGACCCGGCCACCCATTCCGCCGCGCGAGGCCCCGGCGGCGGTACCCTTCTCGCGCACTACCACGGCGCGCCCGTAGCTCAGCGGATAGAGCAGGGGACTTCTAATCCCAAGGCCGCAGGTTCGAATCCTGCCGGGCGCACAGCCACTTTCCTCATCTGAACGCCGCGCGTGGGGCTATTCGTGGTGCGAGCGAGCTACGGTTGCCGCGTGGCGAGTTCGAGCGGACGCAGCAAGCGCCAGCGCGGCGAGATCGAAACCTTGCCGAGTGGGTCACTGCGAGTAAAGGTCTATGCGGGCGTCGATCCGATCAGCGGCAAACGGCACTACCTGACCGAGGTCATCCCCGCCGGCCGCACCGCAGCCAAGGAAGCCGAAAAGGCGCGTACCCGGTTGCTGGCCCAGGTCGACGAGCGGCGCAACCCGCGCACCCGCGCCACGCTCGACCAGCTCCTAGACCGGTGGCTTGAGGTGGCCGACATCGAGGCCACCACCCGCATGGGCTACGTGAACAAGCTCAACAAGCACGTCCGGCCGGTGCTCGGCAAGCTGCCGGTCGGTCGACTCGACGCCGAGACGTTGGAGTCGTTCTACGCGAGCCTGCGCCGCTGCCGCGACTGGTGCGGCGGCAAGGCGTACGTGAAGCACCGCGTTGAGGGTGAGCACACCTGCACCGCGAAGTGCCGGCCGCACGTCTGCAAGCCGCTCAGCGCGTCGTCTGTGCGGCAGATTCACTGGATTCTCAGTGGAGCCCTCAGCCGTGCGGTTCGGTGGCGTTGGATCGCCGTCAACCCTGCCGGGCAGGCCGAGCCACCCGCACCGCCGCACCCCGACCCGCAACCACCGAACCCGGCCGATGCCGCGCGCATCATCAACGAGGCGTGGCGCGACCCGGACTGGGGCGCGCTGGTGTGGCTCGCTATGACGACGGGTGCCCGGCGCGGCGAGCTGTGCGCGCTGCGATGGCACCACCTCGACCTGGCTGCCGGTGTGCTGACCCTGCGGCAGAGCGCCTATCTGGACGAACACGGCGAACTGCGAGCGAAAGACACCAAGACGCACCAGCAGCGGCGGGTGGCGCTCGACCCGGACACGATCGAAGTGCTGCGCGAGGTGCACGGTCGGTACCTCGACCGCCTGGCCCAGCTCTACGCGGACACCGATCCCGCCGATTACATCTTCTCCCCCGAGCCGGACAACAGCCGTGGTTACCGACCCGACACCATCACCCAGCGGTACGGCCGGCTCGCTACCCGGCTCGGCATCACCAGCCACATTCACGCCCTGCGCCACTACTCGGCGACCGAGCTGATCAACGCTGGTGTCGACGTGCGGACCGTCGCCGGCCGGCTTGGTCACGGTGGAGGCGGGACAACGACGCTCAGGGTCTACGCGGCCTGGCTGTCGGAGTCGGACCAGCGGGCCGCCGGAACTCTGGCCGCCCGGATGCCGCCGCGTCCCGCCGCGCCAACGCAACGCAGTGTGGCAAGTAGCCCATATCAGAAGATCGCCGCCGACCTGCGCAGGCAGATCACCGCCGGTCGGCTACGGCCCGGTGACCAGCTCCCGGCTGTTGCCGAGCTGGCTTCGGCGCATGGAGTCTCGGCCGGAACCGCTCATCGCGCCGTGGCGCTGCTTACGGCAGAGGGCTTGGTAAGCGTCATCCGAGGTCGCCGAGCAACCGTCGCAGACCCTCATCCATGACGACGACACCCGCATTACGAGATCAAGATGGTCGCCCCAATGACCTGCGCAACTTGGCTCCTACCAGCGGAAACGCCTCTCGAAACCTCTCATCACACTTCCCGCCATCCGTCGGCCTCTTGCGGACCAGATCCGGACCGCTTGCCTGCTGGCGGCTCGTCGTGTGCCAGGGCCCGGCACACGGCTTACGTCTGGGCACGCCTGCACCGGTCTGCGGCCTCTGTAGCCTCTTGCGCGACGGGGGTAACGTCGTCCCGAACCTTCCGAGGGGTCGGATGACTAGGGGGAATGGTGCTACGGCGGTTCCTGTACCTCAACAACACATCTGTAGACAGCTACCTCGGCGTGCTTGAGGGTGGCTTGAGCGACGAGAGGACTCGCCGCACGGGAGAACGCGGGATCCGGGGTGGTGACGCTGGGCTCAGCTTTAGCCCCGTATCGGGAAAAATCTCTGGACAGCGCGAGCGCAGCGAGGAGGACGAACGTGTCGTGCGCGACACGCCCGAGTTGCGCTTCGACCGCCTAATGACCGCCTTGGAGGCAGAGCCAGAGCGGTGGAACTACGAGCGCGTTCTTGAGTCTGACGGGCTATTCGAGCGTTCTGCGATCGGAACCCTTATCAGCGTGGACTGCGAGGTCGAGGTTCCACAGATGAGCCTTCTCCTTGCGCAGCCAGAACAACTTGGCGAGATGCTCGACATGATTGAGATCTTTGGCCCCATGGCGAGTGCTTTCGGAGCAAACACATCGGGCATGCCCGATCCGGAAAAGATCAAGGCAGCACGAGGATTCACCAAGATGAAGGCCGACATGATCGTTGTCGGCGACATTGACGAAGGGGCCCCCCGACTGGCCGGGAAGCTTGAACGCCAGCACGTGCGCGACATCCCCGACGGGGAAGCCACAGTGGTCGGCAAAGTGGCCCGCCGATGGAAGCAGGGCGAACACTATTCACTCATGGCTCTTCCAGGTGCGGCGTTAATGAGTCGGGCACAGCGACGGAAGGCCCAGCCCGTCGATCCCGATGACGAGAATGTGTTGCACGGCCCAGCTTTGACGCTCGATATCCTCGCGATCTTCCGCTGATCTGTGCCTGCTGGAACCCTGGCGGCTCGGGATCAGCGGATTTCCTCGTCGGGCAGACGTAGACAGTCCAGCCTCCCCGTCCGGGGAGGCTGGTAGCCCTTGTGGTGCCCGGCGAGGAGATCCGTGGCGGCATCTCTGAGGAGGGTCGAGGTTCGGGGCGAAGCCCCGAGGTCTTCAAAGGTCTTGCCGCTTCTCAGCATCGCCGGCCGGTCCGGCCGATGCCGGCCGAAGGTCGCCAGCAGGCCGGGCCGGACCGGCGCGGCCCGCTTGCGGGCCGCCTTGACTCGATCTCGTGACCAACTCGGCAACTGGCTGCCGGCATGTCCTCCGCCGATCGGGCGATCACCCCTGCTCGGCATGATGGACCTATGCGTTTGCTAGTGCTCGGCGGAACCTGGTTTGTAGGCCATGCGATCGTCACGGCCGCTATCGATGCTGGCTGGGAGGTCACCACGTTCAACCGGGGCACCTCCGACCCCTTCCTAGAGGCCGTGCGGCCCATTCGGGGTGATCGAACCCGTCCGGAGGACGTCGCCGCCCTCGCAGCCGCCGGCCCCTGGGATGCCGTAGTCGACACCTCGGGCTACGTGCCTAGCAACGTTCTCGACGTGGCTCGCGCGCTCACTCCCGTCGCCGCTCGCTACGTCTTCATGTCTACGCTCAGCGTGTACCGAGACTGGCCACTGAAACCCCTCAGCGAGCATTCCGAGCTGCTCTACTGCCCGCCGGACGCCGACCCCGACTACGGCACCGACACCGAAGACGGCCCGACCCGGTACGGCTATCAAAAGGCCGGTTGCGAGGCAGCAGCAGTCACCGCCTTCGGAGCGGACCGGACCACGATCCTGCGTCCCGGTGTCGTACTCGGCCCGCGTGAGTACGTCGGCCGCCTGCCCTGGTGGTTGCGCCGCGTGGCCGCCGGTGGGCAAGTCCTAGCCCCCGGCTCCCCCGCTCGCACCATTCAGCCCGTCGACGTACGCGACCTGGCCGCGTTCGCACTCCACACCATCGCCGAAGGTTCCTCGGGCGCATTCAACGTCTGCGCCCCGGTGGACGGCGCGACCTTCGGCGGGCTACTGGCGGACTGCGCCCACGCGACCCAGGCCGACGCCACCTTCGACTGGGTGCCCGACGAGGTCTTGCTCAATCAAGGCGTCCGGCAGTGGTCCGAGCTGCCGCTCTGGCGCACGTTCGATGGAGTGTGGCGCGTCGACACCACCAAGGCCCAAGCAACCGGCCTACGCTGCCGGCCACTCTCCCTGACCGTCCGCGATACCTGGCGGTGGATGGTGGAGAGCGGCGAGGTCAGCAGCCACGATCGGGCCGCCGAGATCGGCATCAACCCGGAGAAGGAAGCACAGGTATTGGCCGCCTGGCACCGGTCAGGCGAGCGGACGGGCTGAGGTTTGCGACAGCCACGCCGCGATGCGCTCGGCCAGCTGGCGCGCGTCGGCGTCGCGGTCCCACGGCGACTGGCTCAGCATGTGCTCGATCCGCGATAGCCGACCGGTCAGCGAAACGTTGCGCTTCTGCGGCGGCAGATCCAGGACAGTACGCAGCGCGTCGGCGGCACCGTCCTTGTCTCGCATGTGGAGGTGAGCAGCGGCAACGTCGATCTGCGTCCCGTTGATCTGCGAGTACGGCCGCCTGGGCGACGGCAATGCCTCGTACACCTGCAACGCCTCTCGGGCGTACCTCGCGGCCTGCTCGCCGTTGCGGAGGTCGAGCCATGCCGCCGCCGCACACGCCGCCGCCCGCGCGTCGCCGAAGGCGAACTCCCCGCCGGTCACGGTGGCAAGTTCGTCGGGTCGGTCCGCTGCCGCTTCCCTGTCTCGCTGGGCCGCTTCCAGGACTGCCGCGACTGAATCGGAGTCCGCGAGCAGCGCGTGAGAGCGGGCAGCGACATAGCGGAGCCTCAGTCTCGGCTCGCCCTCCGGTGCCGTCCGCATGGCGCGAGCGAAGTAACTCAGGGCGGAATCCGGTTCGTTGCGCCAGTTGGCGAGAGTCATTTGCAGGCCGTACGTCCATGCCTTCAACGACGCGTGTCCAGCCAGGTCGGCGTACTGCGTTGACGCTCTGGCCAGGGCCGCCGACTCGTTCCAGTGCCCGAGGTCAAAGGCGGTGGAGGCCATCAGAGCAGCACTCTGGCCGATGACCACGTAGAGGTCGGCCAGCTCAACGGGTCGACGAGTGCGCTCGACCAAAGCCCTTGCCTCGTCCCGCAACCGGCGAGCGCTGCTGAATACGTCGAAGGCTGCCATGCCTCCCGATCGGGCGAGCAATGTTACGTCTTCCTGCAAGGACTCGATAGAGTCGTTCGGCAGAGCAAGGCTCATCAGCAGGGAATCATTGGCGACCGATTCGGCAGCATCACTCACAACAGTAACAACGCTGCCACGGCCACCTGCATTTCCCTCCCGACGCACTCCGCTGAGCGTTTCGAGGAACCGGGAACGAACCGAATCCGATACGCGATCCAAGGCGGCATTCAGCACGTCTTGATTGGCATTCCCAGGAACGGTGTCGGGTCGACTATGCCAGTACGCGACGGTCCTTGTCGCGATGCCGAGCCACCCCGCGAACCCCTCGTTCGTCATTCCGGCGGCAGCTTGCAGCGAGCAGGCGAGACTTCCTGTCCACCGGTCTACCGTCGCCACCGTGGTCTCCCGAGGTTGCGGATTGCATCGGATTGCCGCGCATTGCACTGGGTTTGCATGGGCGCTCCGCTCTTTTTCGACTTCACTTGGTCTCAGCAAGCCGAACGGAACACCGAAAACAGACTACTGAGGAGACTCCTGTGGCTGAACCCCTCGCCGCCAAAAACGATCGCCCCCGGTTCCGGTCCGTCGCGGACACCGCAGCAATCCTCGGCATGTCGGAGGTGACCCTCTACCGGGCGATTCACGCCGGCCAGTTCCCCGCGATCAAGGTCCGTGGACGCTTTGTGATCCCGGCGCGCGCCATCGACGACATGGAGGCGTCCGCGCTGACGTACGGCCTGGTGGACGCCAGCAACCACACGCTGCGGCCCGCCGGGTGACCGCTACCGGACCGCCCGCTTCGGCCCCGGAGGAGCAGGCGGGACGCTGTGCTCCCGAGCAAGCTTCCGAACATAGGCACCGCTGAACGGCGACAGCCGCTCCACCTCGGCCGGGCCGATGCCATCACGTAGCGCCGCAACCACCGCCGCGACAACCGCTTCGCGTGCCGCTTCATGAGCAGCTTCGGTACGTCGGTACCGCCTCGTAGCTGCTGACAGCTCGTCTCGTGCATCACTCATCGGACCAACATACCGCTACCCCCTTGCGCAACAGACCCGCATATCGCTACCTTGTTGCGCAACAGAGGCGCACATCTAAGAGCGCCGGATCAGTCAGAAGGGACACGAAGTGACTGAGTCGAACCACTCCCCCGAGTTCGGGCCGAGCGCCGCCGAGCTGGCCGAGATCGAGCAGGAGTTGCCGCTGATCGAGGCCGAGGTTCTGTTGCTCGACGCGCAGATCGTCGTGCTGACCGGCGACAGCGGTCCGACCGAGTTGGACTGGCAGCGGTTGCGTCGGGCGCAGCGGCGGGTGCTGCGCGAGGCGCGTGCCCTGCTTGCCGTTCGCTCGGCCGCCGACCGGGCCGCGTAGCCGCCGCCACCATGAGCCGCCGATTCCCGATCCCCCGTCCCGCCGACGACTCCCGCTTCACGTTCGGCCTGGCGCTGGACGTGGCCCAGGTCCTCGCCGCGCACGGCTACCCGTTGATGGCCGAACCGTACGACGGATGCGGCGCGGACCTGCTGGCCCTGCAACAAGCCCTGTTCTCGCTCATCTACGGCACTGACGCATCGGAGGTGCACCTGCCATGACCGCCCCCACGCTGTCGGCCTTCCCCCGGCCGGTCGAAGACCTGATCCCCGCCGCCCGCGACCTCGCCGACCAGCTCGGCGAGATCCCGTCGCGCAACCGCATCAAGAAGGAACTCCGGGTGGGCGGTCCGAAGGCAGACGCGATCCTCGCCGCCCTCACCCGCACCGACACCCCGCCGGCCACCGACCCCACGACGAACCCGGCCGACACCACTCCGGACCCGGTCGCCGACCCGGCCCAGGTGGCGGACCTGCCGCCGGCCGCCGACGACATGCCGACGGTGCTGTCGGAGCAGGCAGCACCCGTCGCAGACCTGGGCACCAAGGTCACCACCGACGCCGTCCCGACCGACCCCAAGGGCAACCGGCGGGCGGTGGCATGGCCGGTGATCCTGTTGGCCCTCCCGGCGTTCGTGGCGATCTGGTCCGGGTGGGTCGGGCTCGGCGGGCTTACCGGGTTCGGGGTGGTGCACCCGCTGCCCGGCATCGCCGACGGCTTCTCCATCAACTCCGCGATCACCCTCCCGATCGGGGTCGAGACCTACGGCGCTTACGCCCTCTACATCTGGCTGTCCGGGCGGGTGCCCGAGCCGGCCCGCCGGTTCGCCAAGTGGTCCGCCCTCGGCTCCCTCGCCGTCGGCGCACTCGGCCAAGTCGCCTACCACCTCCTAGTGGCAGCCGGGGTCACCTCGGCCCCGTGGTGGATCACCACCGCCGTGGCCTGCCTCCCCGTCGCCGTCCTCGGCATGGGCGCAGCCCTCGCGCACCTCGTCCGTACGCACGACTGATTTCGCCCGGCGGCGCGGCCACCTGGCTACCAACCTGCGCCGCGCCGCCGGCCCTCGACCCCTCAGCCAATCGACCTCGGGAGAGACCACCCATGTTCGCAGATCCCACCGGCACCCGCGCTGCCACGTTCGCCGCCGTGTTCGTCGCCCTCTACGTCGCCCATCAGGTCGCCGACCACTGGGTGCAGACCCAGCACCAGGCCGACTGCAAGGGCCGCCCCGGCTGGGCAGGCCGCATCGCCTGCGCCACCCACGTCACCACCTACACCCTCACCGCCGGCCTGGCCCTGGTGTTCCTGATCGCCGGCACCGGCCTACGCCTCGACCCGGCCGGCGTGGCGGTCGGACTGACCATCTCGGCGGTCACCCACTACATCGCCGACCGACGTACCCCGCTCCAGCGCATCGCCGCCGCTCTCGGCTCAGCCCGCTTCTACGCCCTGGGGGCTCCCCGGCCCGGCCGGGACGACAACCCATCGCTCGGCACCGGGGCCTACGCCCTCGACCAGTCCTGGCATATCGCCTGGCTGTTCATCGCCGCCCTGTTCGCCGCCTGATCACCTCTCGCCCGGAAGGAGACCACTGAATGGCAAGCATCTCGATCGGCAGCGCCGGACGCGTCACCAGCGGCGGCAAGCAGCTGTGGTGCCCGGCCTGCGGCAACGAGACCAACTGGCGCGACATCACCGCCACCAACCAGCGCACCCAGGCCACCTGCGGCGACTGCGGCAACCGCATCTCCGTCAAAAACTGACCCGCCCGCCCGGCGGCGCGGCCACCTGGCTACCAACCCGCGCCGCGCCGCCGGCCCTCACCCACTGCCAAAACCTCACACGGAGGAACACCCACCATGACGTCCCAAGATGACGACCGATTCGACTGGCGAGCCGCTGAACGCGACCTGACCGACGACGCCCCCGACACCAACGTGGTCGACCTCGACGCCGCCCGCACCGCCCGCACCACCAACCCCGACGACGGCGACGGCGGGCCGGTGTTGGTCGACTCGCCCGACGCGCAGAAGTCACCGCGGTTCACCCTCGACGGTGCCCGCGCCGGGCAGCGTCGGCCGATCCTGCCCGCCTGGCTGCGCTCTCGCGCCGAGCTGGTCGACGTGATGCGGTGGGCGGTGGGGCACCTGCTGCACACGACCGGCTACCACGTCACCCGGCTGCCGAAGTACGCCGGGAAACTCGCCCTGCGCGCCCCGGCCGGCGCGGCCCGGTTGGTGTCCGGGGGCACCCGGTGGTTGTTCGACTGGGAAGGCGAGCCGCACCGGCAGGCCACCTCCCAGTCCCGCGACGGCGAGCTGTACCTGAAGCTGTCCCGGCAGCGTGACCGGCGGGTCCGGTGGCGCGGCATCGTCGTCACGTTCACCCTCGCGGTCACCCTGGCCGGTGGCGTCGCCGTCGCCCTGGCCCCGTTGTGGGCGCGGTGGGCGGTACTCGCCATGCTGGTCACCCTGTGCGGGTTGCTCGGTCAGCCGGCCGACAAGCCGTTGCTCGACACCGCCGTGGTCATTCCCCGCGTCGCCCGCCTCACCTCCGACGTGGTCGTGCGCGCCCTGGCCGTGCTCGGTATCGCCGGCATCACCCAGGCCATCGCCAAGCAGGGACAGCGGGCCATCGCGTTCACCGCGCCGATCACCCGCGACGGCCCCGGCTGGCGAGCCGACATCGACCTACCCCCGGGGGTGACGGCGGGGGATGTGATCGAGCGGCGTGACCGGCTCGCCGCCGGCCTCACCCGGCCCCTGGGCTGCGTGTGGCCGGAAGGGCAACCGGAGGTGCACCCGGGCCGACTGCTGCTCTGGGTGGGGGATCAGGACATGGCCGCGACCCCGCCGAAGCCGTGGCCGCTACTCAAGGCGTCCGGCGGTTTCGACCTGGGCAGGCCGGTGCCGTTCGGGACCGACCCGCGCGGTCGGGTCATCTCCTTCGAGCTGCCGTACACGAACCTGCTCATCGGGTCGATTCCCGGCTACGGCAAGACCGCCGCCACCCAGGTCCCCATGCTCGCCGCCGCCCTGGACCCGTACGCGGAACTGTGGTGCTTCGACTTCAAGGGCACCGGCGGCCTCGACCCCTTGGAGAAGGTGTCGGTCCGGTACGCGTCCGGGCAGGACGACGACACCGCCGAAGAAGGGCTGTTGGCGTTGCGGGAGCTGCGCAAGGAATGCCAGCGCCGCGCCGCCGTCATCAAGGGCCTCCCCAAGGCGGTCTGCCCGGACAACAAGGTCACCCCCGAACTGGCCCGTCGGCGCAAGCTCGGCCTGCACTGGCTCGTGGTCGCCCTCGACGAAGTGCAGGAGCTGTTCTCGCACCCGGAGTTCGGCAAGGAAGCCGGGGAACTGGCGGAGAAAATCATCAAGCTCGGTCGCGCCCTGGGCGTCATCCTCGTCGTGGCCACGCAACGGCCGGACGCGAAGAGCCTGCCGACGGGGGTGTCCGCGAACGCGGGTACCCGGTTCTGCCTGCGGGTCATGGGTCAGATCGAGAACGACATGATCCTGGGCACCTCGGCGTACAAGAACGGCATCCGGGCGACCATGTTCGCCAAGAAGGACAAGGGCGTCGGCTACCTCGTCGGCGCGGCCGACGACGCGCAGATCGTCCGCACCTTCTACGTCGACGGCCCGACTGCCGAGAAGATCACCGACCGGGCACGCGCCCTGCGGGAAGCCGCCGGGACGTTGACCGGCCACGCGATCGGGCAGACCCCGGCCACCCCGGCGGCGCGGCGGGACACGCTGTTGGACGACATCCTCACCGTCGTTCCCGCGACGGAGCCGAAGGTGTGGGCGGAGACGCTGACCGAACGCCTCGCCGACCTCAACCCTGACGCCTACGGCGACCTCACCCGCGACCAGTTGACCGCCGCGCTCAAGCCCTACGGGATCACCACCGGGCAGGTGTGGGGCACCGACCCTGCCACGGGCAAGGGCGCGAACCGGCGCGGTATCGACCGGGCCGACATCGCCGATGCGGTTGCGGAGCGTCACAGGCGGCGAGGCGACAAAGCCGCTTAAGGCGGACAGCGATCGGGTGCTAGGTCTAGCGGCCCACCCCGCTAGACCTAGCACCCCCGCTAGCGGCACATCCCTTTCGTGGCCAGCGCCCTAACAACTAGCGGCGGTGGCCCTCTGCGCCCCTGATCCGCCTGTGGAGGCATTCCGTGACCACCATCGCCCTGCTCGCTAGCCTTCTCCCAATCGGTTACGCAGCGTGGTACCTGATCCTGTGTGCGGTGTCCCCTTGGGGACGCTGCCGGCGCTGCCACGGACGGCGCTCCCACCGCACCGCCATCGGCACCCGACGCGACTGCCCCCGCTGCGACGGCACCGGCATCCGCGTCCGCATCGGCCGCCGCATCGCCGACTACATCCGTGCCGAGTACCGGGCCGGCAACCAATGAACCGCCGCCGTACCGGCCCTGATCACCACACCGAGTGGTGCGCCCGGGACCACCGCTGCAACCTCACCGAACACCGATCGGCAGAGATCCTGGTCGACCTGCCCGGCCACGCTCGCGCCGTCCTCGTTCGTGTTCGCGCCAGCGACGGCCGCGAGCATGCCGAGATCCGCGTACGCGTCGCCCTGGCCGACGTCGACCCGGCCGCCCGCCGCCAGCTCGGCACCCTGCTCGCCGACCTGCGCGACCTGGTGGCCCACGCCGCCGTGACCCGCCGGCCGCGACCCGGCCGCACCGCCGCCTGACCTGCCCGCCTCACGACAGGAGCACGTCATCGTGACCCGACCTCCCGCACACGACCACGCCGCCGAGCAGGCCGTGATCGGCGCTGCACTGCTCAACCCGTCCGTCGTCGCCGACCTCGCCCCCACACTCGCCCCGGCCGACTTCCACCGGCCGGCACACGGCCGGCTGTGGGAAACGCTTTGCGCGATGCACGCCACTGGCGAGCCCCTCGACCCGATCGCCCTCGCCGCCCACCTCGCCGCGACCGGCGACCTGGCCAAGGTCGGCGGTGCCTCGTACCTGCACACCCTCATTGCCGCCGTGCCCATCACCGCGAACGCCGGACACTACGCGCGGATCGTCACCGACCACGCCCGCCGCCGCCAGGTCGCCGACCTCGGCACCTACTTCGCTGAGAAAGCCGACCAGGGTGCCGACGTCACCGACGTCATTGCCACCGGCCGCGCGATGCTCGACCACGCCGCCACCGGTACCCAGTGGGCACCGCTGATCCCGCTCGGCGACCGCCGCCACCTCCCCGAATTCCCCGCCTACGTCCTGCCCGGCTGGGTCGCCGAGCAGATCTACGCCGTCGCCGAGTTCACCCAAACCCCCGTCGACCTCGCCGGCTGCATCGCCCTCGCCGCCCTCTCCACCGCCGCCGGGGGCCGCGCCGAAGTGGAAGTACGCGGTTCCTGGCGCGAACCGACCAACCTGTTCACCGTCGTCGTCCTCCCGCCCGGAAGCCGAAAGTCAGCCGTGTTCGCCGCCATGACCGGCCCACTGCTCGCCGCCGAGAAGACCCTTGTCGAGCGCGTCAAACCGGCGATCGTGGAGGCCGAACTCGCCGCCCGCGTCGCCGGCAAGACAGCCGAGAAAGCCGCCATCGCCGCCGCGAACGCCGACACCTCCGGCCGAGACACCCTGCTCGCCGAAGCGACCGCCGCCGCCATGAACGCCGACGCCGTCACCGTCCCTGTCCTACCGCAACTGATCGCCGACGACGTCACCAGCGAGGAAGCCGCATCCCTGCTCGCCGAGCAGGGCGGACGCCTCGCCGTCCTCTCTCCGGAAGGCGGCATCTTCGCCACCATCGCCGGCCGCTACTCCGGCACCCCCAACCTCGAAGTGTTCTTGAAAGGCCACGCCGGAGACATGCTGCGGGTCAACCGCCGCTCCCGCGCCCCGGAGCACGTCGAGCACCCCGCGCTCACTCTCGGCCTGGCCGTGCAGCCCGACGTGCTGCGCGACATCGCCGACATGCCTGGCTTCCGAGGCAAAGGGCTACTGGCCCGCATCCTGTTCAGCCTGCCGGAAAATACCGTCGGCCGTCGGAAGATCGGTGCCGACCCCGTACCCGAACCCATCGCCACCGCCTACACCGCCAACCTCGGCGCACTGGTCGCCACCCTCGCCGAATGGACCGACCCCGCCGTACTCCCACTCACCTCCGAAGCCAACGAACGCGTGTTGGACATCGAACGCGCCGTAGAGCCACGCCTCGCCCCCGGCGGCGCATGGGGACACGTCGTGGACTGGGGCAGCAAGTACACGGGCGCAGTGGTCCGCATCGCCGGGCTGATCCACCTCGCCGAACATCTGCGCGACGGCTGGGGCAAGCCGGTCACTGCCGAGACGGTGGAGCGGGCCGCACTGCTCGGCGAGTACTTCGCCGCTCACGCCCTGGCCGCGTTCGACGACATGGGTACCGACAAGAGCACCCGCTACGCCCGGCTCGTGCTCGCCTGGATCGAACGCACAGGCTCGACCACCTTCACCAAGAAGGAGCTGTACCGGGCCGTCCGCAGCCAGATCCCCACCGCCGCTGACCTCGACCCCGTCCTATCCCTACTCGAAGTCCACGGCTACCTGCGCCAACTCGACCCACCAGCCCGGACTGGTGCCGGACGGCCACCGTCGCCGGCGTTCCTCGTACACCCTGACGTGAACCAGGCCACCGGCACCGTCCACGCCCTACCCGCAACGACAGGCCGTAGACCCGCGTAACCCGCTGGATTAAATGGCCGCAATGGCAGAAATCCCGGCCAATCGGGGTTTCTGCCATTGCGGCCATTCCAACCACGGCCCTTCGCGCCCATCTCCCTCCGGAGGTATGGCCTCGCTGCCGGCACGCTGGCCCATGCCGGCGCTTGCGCCGCCAGCGGGCCGACCGCAGCCGGCGCGGCACGCTTGCGGGCCGCCCTATCCACAGGGCGGACTTCGGCAGTTACGCCCCTGCTCCTGCTCCGGGATTTCGAGCTGTCGGTTCGGGTTCGTTGAGAAGCTGTTGGACCTGTCGCTGCAACTGCCACGTGTGAGATGTGTCTTCGAAAAGCGCCCGTACGGGTGCCTTACTTCCCGCAACACGACTTAAAAGGTCTGCGGCTAGGAGCAGGGCACCCGTATCGGCGAGAACATTGAGCTTGTATTCATCTATCACGTAGCCGGGCTCATGCTTCAACTTGTTGTAGGTCTCCCAGAAAGAGTGAGCCCAAGCGTCTCGATCTCCGACCCACTGACTAAAGGCACTACCCACGTGGTTCGCCAACGTCCAGGCGTACCCGCACCCGTTGTGTTTTGGTAGACGACACTTCGCCTTTGCCCACTGAGTAGTCCGCCTGTGCGCCGCAACCCAGTACTCCATTGCCGAGGCAACCTCAAGCATTCGCAAAGGCGGGGAGGCTTTGCCTTGCCGAAATGGCTCTATCAGCGGACGCACTGCTCGGAGGTGCTTATCGCACAGGCTCAGCCAACGCCTGAGCGCACGAACGCCCCCAATATCCGAAAGCCGCAAAATGGGGAAATCTTTATTTTTGGCTTCCGCTACGGCCCCAGGGACAGTCATCAAATGCTTATCCCAGAGCTTCGGCGACACGTCGGGCTCCCCCGATAGGTCTGGCTCAGCCAAGCCGCTCTCGGATCTGATAAAGCCATCAAAGCACCATGACATGAAATCTTGGATGCGAAGGATCGGGTCCCGAAGCTCCCTCAGCGTCTTCGGTTTGGCGGATCGGCACTCGATCTGTCCGGGTGCGAAGATCGTCCGCCTGTCTTGGCTTCCAACGGCGCTCCAGTATGCGGAGATCGCAACTTCCCGACCCCCACTAATCTTGACCACCTGTTCTGGCGGTGATTCAACCCGCACTTCGAACGCTTTAATTCTAGACCGTTCCGAAGTGTGTCTCTTTTCCGATACCGCCGAGACTCCCAGCCAGGACGAGAGTCCGAAGAAATGGGCCGATACAGACGTTAGCTTTTCACTGCGAACCTGATCTATCGCCAGTCCGACTAGAACAGACTGCGCCCGGTATGAGCGCACCGACGCGAAGGAGCCGCCGATCGTGGTCTTCGTGCTCCGCCCAGTAATGTTTAAGATTAGCACCCCGCCGTTTTCCGTCGCCCCAGTTATCAGTCGCGGCCTTCGCAATGCCGAAGACTTCCGGTTTTCGAAAGGGTCTTCATCGAGCGAGGTAAGCTCAACGAAATTTGTCGGAAGAAGCCTAAGGTAACCCCTCTCTGGATCCTCGCTGATGTCACGAGGCTTGGTGTCGGCTGGCCAAAACCATCCGATGCTGCCGCCAAGGAGGGCAGCGACCTTTTCATCCGTCACTCTGGTTCCTTAGACTGGTAAAGCGCAACCACCGCGATACGCCTCCACTCGTACATGCGTCGGTCCCGATACATCTCGATCAGATTAACGTAGGTAAGCGTAACGGCTGCAGGTCTAGGCGCGACCGCCCACGTAGCGGCCCGTCGCCGCTGGACAGGTTCGGCAGGTATCGCGAGCATGACGATTGCCTCTTCAGCAACGACAACCTCACCCCAACCGCCACGGCGTTCCTGTCGGACTCGGAGGCACTTCTCGGTTTGGTGGCCGCTGGCATCTAACTCACAGTGATAGATGACGATGGCTCGGGGGGCATACCGACTCTGGCGGACATCCAGCTCTACCGAGCAGCGACTGCGACTCACGGAGCGACACCCCGCCTCGAATGCGTTCACCCCGTCAAGCCGAACAACGTGGAGCTATTCGTGGTGCGAAATTCCGGCCGCCAGGGAAAGTCGGGCACGCCAGGGAAGGTGTTTGCGCAGCTAGAGCAACCACCGAAGCCAGATATCATGACGTGAATGCCACTTCTAATCCCAAGGCCGCAGGTTCGAATCCTGCCGGGCGCACCCTCACCACCGCAGGTCAACAGCTTGGTAGGCCCAGCAGGTCGCGGACCTCAACATGAGGTCACGGCCCACCCGTCCATCGCCGAGGCCGAGACGATTCCGACCGGCGAGGAGGTCGACGCTGTACGGGGTTGCTGGAAGACGGCGGCATCTTGGTGGCGGCGCCCCTGAGTACGGAGGCGGCCCGTACCCCGAGATCCGCTTCATTGTTCGCCGCTACGAGACCAGGCCCGCCCTGGCTGTGTGCAGCTCACACATGCGCTGAGCATCACGCTCCCAGGCGCTTCCTACGAGAGCGACGGGGTGGGTGACCTCTCTGACTTGCCTGTCATCGGTCTCCACCGAAAACCGTAGCGACAACGGCTCCGGCTGGAATGCGACCGCGCACTCGAACCGCAGCTCGACCAGGAGTTGACCTGTGCCGCCAGGGGGCAACAGCCGGGGTTGTCCTATGCTGCGTACCGCGACGCCCGGCCCCTCTGCCTGAACCCCCCGAACCGTGATCGGCGCGGGGCCAGCATTGATCAACAACAACTGCCCAGACAGTTGGACCGATCCCTGGGCGGCCGAGCCTCCGTAGTTGGCCGACTGAGGTAGGGCCACGAGCGCGACCACTGCGTTCCGCTCCCGCAGATCACGCGAGTCGCGCAGCTCGCTGACACCGAACCCGCCAAGCACGACGCCGACCACCAACGCAGCGACTAGGCGCAGGGTCATCTTCCGCCTGGCCATCGGCCGGTCAGAGGTGCCGGTTCCCGTCTCGGCCGGCTGGTGATTCTGCCCGTCCAAGTCGATCACAGCATGCTCCGCGACATGGGCGTCAGCCTAGGGTCTGCCCACGCCTAGCATCAGGTGGATGCTTGACGACCCGGCCACCTTCGCTCCCTTCGTGCTGCTGGAGTACCCCCACGCTCCTGGCACCTACTGCCTCATCCTGACTAACGAGCAGATGGAAGAGGTTGCGGAGAGGTTCGAGGAGGCAGGAGCCGAAGGCAACGGTCACGACTGGGAAGCTCTGGCCGAGGCAGTCGTGCAGACGAGGGAGCCGGGCCTCGCTGACGATCTCAGCTTCACGTCTGAGTCGGGGACGTTTGCCGTGAACAGCACCAACCTGGATGCGCTGCGTCGCCTCGCGTCGATCCTGCACTCCGCCTACCACGACGAGGCACTGCTCAGCGCTCTGCTTCGTGATGCGGGGCCAGACACCAGCGTGCGCTGACCACAATGGATGCACGACCAGGTGAGGCGGTCAGCCGGCACCGCGCTCCCCCGGTGGCTGCCGTGGTGGGCGGCTCGGCGTAGGGCCGAGCCGCCCACTGGCTGCCGACGGGTGAGGTGCTGGACGCACGACGACCAGTGCCTGACCGTCGTCGTGCCAGGCCGGTTCCGCCCGCGTCTGCGACCTCAGCGGCGGATTGTGGCGGCGAAGGCGCGTAGGTCGCCGACGAACAGATCCGGGACCTCCATCGCCGGGAAGTGGCCGCCGCGGTCGTACTCGCTCCACTGCACGATGTTCGGCAGGCCGCGCTCGGCGAAGCGCCGGATCGGCTGGCCCGGGTCGTGCTGGAAGACCGCGATGCCGAACGGCGTGGGCAGCGGCGGGGGCGGGGGCGGCGGGGTGGTGGCGATGGGCAGTAGTGCCGCGTTCTCGTAGTAGAAGTGCGCCGAGGACGCCCCGGTCGAGGTCAGCCAGTACAGCATGACGTTTGTCAGCATCCGGTCCCGGTCGACAGCGTCCTCGGGGACCTTGGCCGAGTCGGTCCAGTCCTTGAACTTCTCCACGATCCAGGCCAACTGCCCGACCGGCGAGTCCGTCAGGCCGTACCCCAACGTCTGCGGCCGGGTCGACTGGATGTGCATGTAGCCGGCCTGCTCGGTGGCGAAGCGCCCGAGCTTGCTCAGCCGGCCCAATTCCACCTCGGTGAGCGCCGCCATGTCTGCGGGGTCGTCGCTGGGCGGGGTGGGGAGGAAGTTCAGGTGGCCGCCGAGCACATGCTCGTGGTCCATGCCCGCCAGCATCACGGTGACCCACGACCCGAAATCACCGCCCTGAGCCACGTACCGGTCATAGCCCAGCCGGGCCATCAACTGCGCCCACGCTCCGGCCACTCGCGGCATGCTCCACCCCGGCTCACGCAACGGACCCGACAACCCGAACCCCGGCAACGTCGGGATCACCAGGTGAAACGCGTCCTCGGGGTTGCCGCCGTGCGCCCGCGGATCGGTCAACGGACCGATCACGTCGAGATACTCCACGAACGACCCGGGCCAACCGTGCGTGATGATCATCGGCGTCGCGTCCGGCTCCGGCGAACGCACGTGCACGTAGTGAATGTTGGCGCCGTCGATCTCGGTAGTGAACTGCGGCAACCGGTTCAACTCGGCCTCGGTGGCCCGCCAGTCGTAGCTGGTGCGCCAGTATTCGACCAGCTCACGCAGGTAGTCGGCGGGCACGCCGCGCTCCCACCCCACGCCTGGCATCTCCGCCGGCCAGCGCGTCGCGGCCAGCCGCCGGTCCAGGTCGTCGAGGGCTTCCTGCGGGATTTCGATGCGGTACGGAACCATTCAACACTCCTTAACGGACGGATCAGTGCCGCACGCCGCGCCCCGGAACGTTAGGAGGTCCACGCGAGGCAATCGACGGGCGGCGCCGGACCACGCGGTCAACGACGCTCGCCACCTCACTGTAGCCACGCCGCCGCTCAGAAAAGCCTTGTGACCAGGGAATATCGAGCACGATGAAGGAAGCTTCGGCGGCGCTTTCCGCTAGAGCATTGATCTCTGGAGACAACTGTCCACACTCGCCTGGGCGGTATCGGCCGACATCGAGCCATGGAAATCATTCCCGAGAAGAGGGGGACGACATGTCGGAATTCGAGGTCCAGGTCGGGGCGGGCATCCATCCGCCGGCGAAAGTGCTGATCATCGGTGCCGCCGGGTATGTCGGCACCCACACCGCCCGCGCTTTCGTGCAGTCCGGATACCAGGTCACCGGCCTGCAGCGGCCCGGCGGCACGAAGGTCTCGGCCCGCTACCCCACCGTGCCGGGCGACCTGACCGATCCGGCGTCACTGACCCGGGCGGCCCAGGGCTTCGACCTGGTCGTCAACCTCGGACCTCCGCTGGACGAGGAGCGGGATCTGGCCGCGATCGACGCGTTGCTCGCCTCGGGCGTACCGCTGATCCACACCTCGGGATCGGACGTCTCCGGCGAGGGCTACCGCGCCGAGGACACCCTCCCGACGCCGCACCCGTTCGTCGGATGGCGGGACACGGTGGAACGGCGCGCCGTCGAGGGCGGTGGCATCGTCGTACGGCCCGGTCTCATCTACGGCAACGGCGGCGGTGTGGTGGGCGACATGTGGATCCCGTTGCGTGACCGGGTCGGTGCGGGGGTGTACATCGGCGAGCCGGGTGTGCGCTGGGCCGCCGTACACGTCGAGGATCTTGCCTGGTTGTACGTGGCGATGGCCGCGAAGGCCGCACCCGGCACCTACTGGCACGGGGTCGCCGAGAGCATCGAGGTCGACGCCATCGCCGACGTGATCGGCGGCGGCAAGACCATCTCCTGGCCGCTCGACGAGGAGCCGCCGGCGGAGATCGCCGTCCTCGCCGGCCTGTTCCGTCTGGATCAGGAGGTCTCCGCGGTGAAGACCCGGCACCTGCTGGGCTGGAGTCCGGCGTACCCGTCGATCGTCACGGCGCTGCGCCACGAGCTGCGCCGCGAGCCGATGACCGACTGGCGCGACCGGAGGTGAGCATGTCCGCCGCGTCCGGCGGCCGGCCGTACGGTCGGCCACCGGACGCTGTCGGCGGATCAGCTCGGGTACCGGTCGTGCAGGCGGATCGTCACGCTGCCGGGCCCCTCCATCTGCCGGCCCAGCGGCGTGAGGTCAAGGTAGTTGAACGTGTTGTGCAGGATGTCGTTCTCCCACCCGTAGGACGAGTAGGTGTGGAAGACGTCCTCGCCGTCGCGCAGGAAGACGCTGACCGCACCCTGCTCGCCCTCGGTGAAGAAGTCCATTCCCTCGGCGAGCAGGGTGGCCTTGTCCTTGTAGTTGTATTCGACCGGGGCGACCGCCTCGTCGAGGGTGACGTGGAAGTCGTAGTTGAAGTCCGAGTCGAACGACGAGTACCACGGCAGCGGCCAGCCCATGCGCTCGCGGTGCCGCAGCAGCTTGGCCAACGGCGCCCGGGACACGATGGCGAAGGTCGTGTTGCGTGCGTGCAGGTGGGCGGGGTGACCGACGTTGTCCATCAGCAGCGAGCAGAACCGGCAGCCTTCTTCCCAGGCCGGGTCGAACATCATGTGGTAGACGATCAGCTGGCGTCGACCTTCGAACATGTCGGCCAGGCTCACGGTGCCCTGCGGCCCCTCGAAGACGTACTTCTTGTCCACGCGGACCATGGGCAGTCGCTGCCGCTCGGCGGTGGCGGCGCGCCGCGCCTCGTTCGCCGCGGCCTCGGTGGCCAGCAGCGCCTTGCGGGCGACCAGCCATTCCTCCCGGTCGACAACTGTAGGCAGACCCATATGCCCTTCCCTTCCATCCGAATTCCCGTCTCACAAGTGAGTCGGTGCCGGACGCGGGATTTCGACGTGACCGGTGCCGTACGCCGGCATCCATCGACCCGCGTGGCGTCGTTGTCCGCTCCGGGGCGATGTTCTAGCCTGGCTCAGTTGCCGGCCCGCCTGGAGTGCGAGCTGCCGGGATGTCGACATCGGCCTCTTCACTTCGACTTACCTTACGAGAGGCGCCGTGCGGGCGCCGGACCCCGAGGGTGAACCATGAAGTATGTCGTCCTGATCCACAGCAACCCGACCAAGTGGGCGCACCCGATGTTCCTCCACCAACGTGAGCAGTTGGAGCCCGAGGCGCAGGCGACCCGGCTCAAGGAGTTCGGCGCGCTGCTGACGGAGATCGAGCAGTCGGGTGAGCTGATCGAGTCGGCCGCGCTCGACGCGCCGTCCACGAGCAAGGCGCTGCGCGTACGCGACGAGCAGCTGACGGTGACCGATGGCCCGTTCGCCGACGCCAAGGAGCACCTGGCCGGGTTCTTCCTGATCGACGTCGCGAGCGAGGAGCGGGCGATCGAGATCGCCTCCCGGCTGCCCGACTCGCGCTACGGCACGGTGGAGCTGCGGCCGCTGGCGGATCTGTCGGGTATGGAGAGTTAACTGTGCAGGATCTGCTGCGCGGTCTCGTGCCGCAGGTCCTCAGCGTTCTCGTCCGGCGGTACGGCGACTTCGACGCCTGCGAGGACGCGGTGCAGGAGGCGTTGCTCGCGGCCGTGGTGCAATGGCCGGAGCAGGGCATGCCCGACTTCCCGTTGGCGTGGTTGATCACGGTGGCCAGTCGCCGGCTGACCGATCTGCGCCGCAGTGAGGCCGCCCGCCAGAAGCGGGAGGTCAACTCGGCCGCGTTGACGCCCCGGGACGAGTTCGTCGCCGCCGGTCCGGGTGACGACCTGCCGCACGGCGACGACACGCTCATCCTGCTGCTGCTGTGCTGCCATCCGGCGCTGTCGCGGCCCGCGCAGATGGCGCTGACGCTGCGGGCTGTCGGCGGTCTCACGACGGCCCAGATCGCCAGCGCGTTCATGGTGCCGGACGCGACCATGAGCCAGCGGATCAGCCGGGCCAAGCGGCAGATCAAGGCGGCCGGCGCGACCTTCCAGATGCCGACCGGCGCGGACCTGCACGAGCGGCTGCGGGTGGTCCGTCACGTGCTCTACCTGATCTTCAACGAGGGTTACACGGCCACCTCCGGTCCCGATCTGCGGCGACCCGACCTGACCCGCGAGGCGATCCGGCTCACCCGGGAGATCCACCGGCTGCTGCCCGACGACGGCGAGGTGGCCGGGCTGCTCGCGCTCATGCTGCTGACCGACGCGCGTAGTCCGGCGCGTACCGGCCCGGACGGGGCTCTGATCGCGTTGGCCGACCAGGACCGGTCCAGGTGGAATCAGGACCAGATCGCCGAGGGCGTCCACCTGGTGACCGGGACGCTGAGCAACGCACCCATCGGGCCGTACCAGTTGCAGGCGGCGATTGCGGCGCTGCACGACGAGGCAGAGCGCGCCGAGGACACCGACTGGCCGCAGATCCTCGTCCTCTACGACCTGCTGGAGCAGGTCTGGCCCAATCCGGTGGTGCGGCTCAACAAGGCGGTGGCGCTGGCCATGGCGCACGGCCCGCGCCGCGGCTTGGAGTTGCTGGCCACGCTGGACTCCGACGAGCGTCTCGCGGGCAGCCATCGCCTGCTGGCGGTACGCGCGCATCTGCTGGAGCTGGCGGGCGACCGTCGGGCGGCCCTTGAGGCGTACGAAGCGGCGGCGCGGCGCGCGACGAACCTGCCGGAACGCCGCTACCTGGAGGCACGCGCCACCCGGCTGCACGAATGAGCGCCTGAGCCCTCACCGCACGGCTGAGCCCCGGACGGCAGGTGCCGGCCGGGGCCCGGAAACCGTTCCGACTGTCAGAGGTGGTTGAGGGCGGGTGTGGGCGCGGCAAGGGCGGCGTCGGTGGCCCGCTTGCTGCGCATCATCGTCAGTGTGATGACCAGGCCCACGATGGCGAACACCACGCAGGCGGCGAACGCGGCCTGGAAGCCCGCCGTCGGCGATGCCACGGCCGGGGCGTACGAGGCGATGACGGTCAGCACGACCGCGACGCCGAGGCCGCCGCCGACCTGCTGGGCCGCGGTGTTGAAGCCGGACGCCAGGCCGGACTCGGAGTACGCGACCCCGGACAGCGCCGCCGCGGAGGCGGCCGTGGTGCCCAGCCCGAGCCCCACTCCGAACGGCACCAGCGCCAGGAAGGTCGCGCCGTAGGACATCGACCCGGTCGCGGTCAACGCCATGATCAGGCTGCCCGCGCCCAGCAGGACCAGGCAGACCGCGGCGACCGGCCGGAAACCGAGCCGGGTGACGAAGCGCTGCCCGACGTACGCGCCGATGAACGCCATGGCCGGCATGATCGCCTGGCGCAGGCCGAACTCCAGCGGCGACAGCCCGAGGACGATCTGCGAGTACTGCGAGATCGTCACCGAGAAGCCGAACGCCAGCATGCCCATCGTCACCATCGCGAGGTTGCCGCCGGTGAGGTTCGGCTTGCGGAAGATGTTCAGTGGCACCAGCGGAGCGCTGGAGCGGCGTTCGATGACGACGAAGAGCGCGAACAGCACGCCGGAGGCGGCGATCAGGCCCAGCGTGACCGGGCTCAGCCAACCCTGCACGGGCGCGACCACCACCGCGTAGACCAGCAGCACCAGGCCGGTGGTGCTGGTGAGCGCCCCTGCCACGTCGTAGGTGCGCGGGATACCCGCATCCCGGCTCTCCCGCAGCAGCAGCGGGCTGATCACGAGCATGATCAGCGCGACCGGCACGTTGACGAAGAAGATCCACTGCCAGCCGATGCTCGCCAGCGCACCACCGATCAGCAGCGCGGTGACCGCGCCGATGCCGGCGATGCCGGCCCACAGGGACAGCGCCTTGTTGCGCGGGGCACCCTCGGCGAACGTCGTGCTGAGGATGGACAGCGCGGTCGGTGCCATCAACGCGGCCGACACACCGTGCAGCGCCCGCGCGGCGATGAGGACCTCCGCGTTCGGGGCGAGTCCGGACGCGACCGAGACCAGCAGGAACAGCACCGTACCCAGAATGAAGATGCGCCGCCGGCCGAGCAGGTCAGCCAACCGACCGCCGAGCAGCAGCAGACCACCGAAGGTCAGCAGGTTGGCGTTGATCACCCACTGCGCCGCCTCGGGCGTCAGGTGCAGCGCCTCCGATATCGGCGGCAGCGCCATGATCACGATCTGCGAATCGAGGATGACCATGAAGTTCGCGGTGCACAGCAGGATGAGCGCCAGCCAGCGGCGCGTGTCGGGTTGCTCGGCGTGTGCCGGGGCGGCCGAGGTCAAGGGGTTGGCCATGGCAGGTCCTTCTGGGGGGTGGGCGGGCGGCGCTGGCGCCGCAGGGGGCAGGGCCCTTCCCGCGCGATGTGGAAGAGCCCTGCGTCATCAGGAATCAGGCCGCCGCCGGGACGGGTGCCTTGAGGTACACCGGGAGCGCCGCGTGGCCGTTCATGATGAAGGTGCCCTGCGGCTTGAGCTCCTCGGGCGCTACGGCGAGCCGCATGTCGGGGAAGCGCTCGAAGACCGCCGGCAGGGCGATCGCCGCCTCCAGCCGGGCCAGCGGCGCACCGAGGCAGAAGTGCACGCCGTGGCCGAAGGACAGGTGGGTCTTGTCGGCACGGGTGATGTCGAACTCGGCGCGGGTCTCGCCGTGCACGGCCGGGTCGCGGCCGACCCCGGCGAAGCCGATCATCACCGGGTCGCCGGTCTCGATGAGCACGTCGCCGAGCTGGATGTCCTCGGTGGCGAACCGGAACGGCAGCTGCGCCACCGGCGACTGCACCCGCAGCGTCTCCTCGATGACCGCGTCCCAGCCGACCTGCCCGCTGCGGACCAGTTCGAGCTGGTCGGGGTGGGTGAGCAGGTTGAGGATCGCGTGGCTCAGCAGGTTCATCAACGTCTCGGAGCCGGCGCCCAGCATCAGGTGCAGGGTGCCGACCATCTCCTCGTCGGTGAGGATCTCGTCGTCGACGCTCCTGCGGGCGATCAGCAGGCTGGTGAGGTCGTCGCCGGGTCGGGCGTGCTTCTCGGCGACCAGGTCCTCCATCGCCTTGTGCCACTGCTCGACGTTGGCTTCCGCCTCCTCGCCGCTGATGTTGGTGCTGACGTTGACCTCGCCGCCCTTGAGGGCGTCGGCCCGCGCCTCCTCGGGCACGCCGAACAGGTCGCAGACGACCGAGGCGGGCAGCGGGTAGCAGTACGCCTTCTTCAGGTCGACCACCGTGCCCGCGGGGACCTGCTCCAGGTTGTCCAGCAGCCGCTTGGCGATGCCTTCGATCAGGGGGCGGGCCGCCTCGACCCGGCGCGCCGAGAAGCCCTGCGAGATGACCCGCCGCAGCCGCTCGTGGTCGGGGTCGTCGCGGGTGGTCATGTTGTCCATCACCACCCAGGTGATCATGGGCCAGTCGGGCGGGATCTCGCCGTTGATGAACGCGGGCCAGTGCTGGCGCGGGTCCTTGGCGAACCGGTCGTCGCTGAGCACCCGCTTGACCAGGTCATGGCTGGTGACCGACCAGGCGAGCACCCCACCGGGCAGCTCGACCTGGGCCACCGGCCCCTGCTTGCGGATCTCCTCGGTCTCGGCGTGGATGTCCTCGCCGTTGCGGTCCATGAGGTGCGGGCAGCGCCTCTGCATGGGATGCCTCCTACAGACACGTTCGATGGGGTGGGGAGGGACGGGTCACCGTTTTCCGAAGAAGACCCGGGACATCACGCTCGGCTTCATCAGCGCCGTGGGTGGATCGACGAGACCGGCCGTACGCAGGAAGGCCGCCGAGAGCACGCCGTCGGAGGCGGCGGCCGCCTGAACCCGGGGTATGTAGCTGTTGCCCAGGCGGGTCTTCAGCGTCCGTTTGCCCACCACACCGGGGAAGCCCAGGTCGGCGCCGGCGGCCATGTCCCACGGCGCGTCGACGATCGCGGACAGATCCCGGAAGTACGCCCGGGGCTGCGGCACCCCCTTGGCGAGGTGTTTGCCCAGCACTGTCGCGCCGATCGCGGCGACGGTCATGCCCTGGCCGTACACCGGGTTGAAGACCGCTGCCGCGTCGCCGATGGCGAGCAGGCCGTCGGGCAGCCGGCTCATCCGCTCGTAGCGGCGCCGGATGCTGGCCGGGAAGTGGAACATCGCCGGGGCGCCCATCGGCTCCGCGTCGCGGAGCGCCTTGTAGATCTCGGGCACCGGCAGGGACTTGGCGTACTCCAGGTAGCCGTGCATGTCTGTCGGCGGCTTCTCGCCGAGGATGCCGGTCAGCGACAGGGCGTACCGGTCGGGCAGCCGGGCGAAGATCGCGCCTCGGGGCATTCCCGGTGTGGCCACCGGCAGCAGGGCGATGTCGTCGCCGATCGGGTCGAAGTTCAGCGGGCCGTGGAAGTGGCAGGTGGTGTAGGTCAACTCCATCTTGACCCGTTCCTCGGGCACGCTCGGGTAGCCGAGTTGCTCCAGCCACCTGGGCGTCCGGGTGCCGCGGCCGGTGGCGTCGACGACCAGGTCGGCGTCGAGCACCTCCGGTTCGGCGGCGTCGTGCGCCTGGACGCGGACGCCGGTGATCCGGTCGCGGCCGGGTGCGGCGACCAGGTCGACGATGTCGGTGCGCTCGCGGTAGGTCACGTTGGGCAGCGCCCTGACCCGGCCGCGCAGGCGGGACTCCAGCAGCGGCCTCCCGGCGGCGACACAGATCAGGCCGGTCTCCGCCTTCTGGATCATCCTGCCGTTGAAGTACCAGCTCAGGCTCGTGCCGAAGTCGCCGATCGGTACGCCGATCGAGGCGAGTTCGTCGGTGAAGCCGGTGAACAGCTCGTCCAGGATCTGCTGTCCCCGGGCCAGCAGAGCGTGGATGTGGTGGCCCTGGGGCACGGCGCGACGCGAGTCGTCCTCCGGCCCGATGAGGGTGTCGCGATCAATCAGTGTCACCTGCCGGTAGTGGTCCGAGAGCAGGCGGGCCGCGAGCGATCCCGCAACACTGCCCCCCAGGACGACGGCGTGGTCACCGAGATAGTCAGCCATCCGCGTGGCCCCCATCCGGAATTGATGTTCTCGATTGTCGGAAGCCATTCTTGTCAACTTCTCATCGACGTACATCTCGCATATTGCTGCGACATTCGCAGCCAGTGGGCCTTCTCGGCGTCCGACTCGGATCGCTAGCATCGGCGTGCGAAACGCTCATGCGACTCACAGATGAAGCACGCCGCAACCATTTTCGGCAGCTTCGGGATTGCGCATTAATGTGCCGGTCCGTGCGGCCCGACAAAGGAGAACCCGTGGACGTCAGCCAGAAACCCACCCGTGACGAACTCCGCCGGCGCGCGGCCGACCTGGTGCCCGTGCTGCGGGCCAACGCCCTGGCGTCGGAGCGCAATCGCGGGCTGACCGACGAGACCGTGCAGGCGATGACCGAAGCCGGGATCTTCCGGCTACGCATTCCGGAACGGTTCGGCGGCTACGCCTGCGACACCCGGACCCTCGTCGACGTCGGCATCGAACTCGGTCGTGGTGACGGATCGGCTGCCTTCAACACGGCCGCCTGGTGGATCATGTCGTGGAACGTCGGCATGTTCCCCGACGAGGTGCAGGAGGAGGTCTTCACCTCTCCGGACGTACGCGTCTGCGGCACGCTGGCCCCGACCGCGATGGCGGTGCCCAAGGACGGCGGCATCGTGGTGTCCGGGCAGTGGAACTTCAACAGCGGCGCCGCGCACAGCCAGTGGAAGCTGCTGTCGGCGATCCTGCCCGACGGTGAGGGCGGTGCGGAGCCGGTCCTGGCGATCGCGCCGATGAGCGCCTTCGAGGTCGAGGACGACTGGGAGGTCTCCGGTCTGCGGGGCACCGGCAGCGTCACCCTGCGGACGCAGGATCTGTTCATCCCCACCGCGAAGTACATCAAGATCAGCGCGTTGATGCAGCAGCAGTACGCGTCCGTCCTCAACCGCGACCTGCCGATCTATCGCGGTCCGATGGTCGGTGCCGTCTCCGCCGCCACCACCGGCAAGATCGTCGGCCTGGCCCAGGCGGCGCGGGAGGCGTTCTTCGAGCGGGTACCCGGCCGCCCGATCACCAACACCGGGTACGCCAGCCAGATCGAGGCACCGGTCACGCACCTTCAGGTCGCCGACGCCGACCTGAAGATCGACGAGGCGGAGTACCACGCCCGGCGGCTCGCCGAGATGGTCGACGGGAAGGGCCTGCGGGCCGAGCCATGGAGCCTGAAGGAGCGCGCGTACGCCCGGATGGCGGTGGGCCGTGTCTGCCAGTTGGGCATGGACGCGGTGAACATCTACGCCATGGCCAGCGGCGCGTCCTCGATCTACTCGACCATCCCGATCCAGCGCATCCAGCGCGACATGCAGACGATCAACCTGCACGCGCTGAACCTGCCCAGCACCAACCTGGAGTTGTACGGCCGGATCCTGTGCGGCCAGGAACCCAACACCTTCTTCGTCTGAGCGTCACCCGAAACCGCTGGCCACCCTGCACGGACGGTGGCCAGCGGTTCAGGCTCGGTGCTCCTGGACGGGCCGCGCCCCCGCGCCCCGGCCGGCGGGCTCAGCCCTGGCGGATCTTGGCGGCGAAGGCGCGCAGGTCGCCGACGAACAGATCCGGCACCTCCATCGCCGGGAAGTGGCCGCCCCGGTCGTACTCGCTCCACTGCACGATGTTCGGCAGCCCACGCTCGGCGAAACGCCGGATCGGCTGGCCCACGTCGTACGGAAACACCGCGACGCCGAACGGTAACGGCGGCGGTGGCAGCTCGGGCGGCGGCGTGGTGGCGATGGGCAGCAGTGCCGCGTTCTCGTAGTAGAAGTGCGCCGAGGACGCCCCGGTCGAGGTCAACCAGTACAGCATCACGTTTGTCAGCATCCGGTCCCGGTCGACAGCGTCCTCGGGCACCTTCGCCGAGTCGGTCCAGTCCTTGAACTTCTCCACGATCCAGGCCAACTGCCCCACCGGCGAATCCGTCAGGCCGTACCCCAACGTCTGCGGCCGGGTCGACTGGATGTAGAGGTGTCCGGCCAGCTGCCCGCTGGTACGCCAGAACTGGTAGAGCCGCTCCTGCTCCGCCTCGGTCAGCTGGGCCAGCTCGGACTCGGTCACCGCCGGGGTGGGCAGGAAGTTGAGATGCCCGCCGAGCACATGCTCGTGGTCCATGCCCGCCAGCATCACGGTGACCCAGGACCCGAAGTCCCCACCCTGAGCCACGTACCGGTCATAACCCAACCGGGCCATCAACTGCGCCCACGCCCCGGCCACCCGCGGCATGCTCCACCCCGGCTCACGCAACGGACCCGACAACCCGAACCCCGGCAACGTCGGAATCACCAGATGAAACGCATCCTCCGGACTACCACCATGCGCCCGCGGATCAGTCAACGGACCAATCACATCCAGATACTCCACGAACGACCCCGGCCAACCATGCGTGATGATCATCGGCGTCGCATCCGGCTCCGGCGAACGCACATGCACGTAATGGATGTTCGCGCCGTCGATCTCGGTGGTGAACTGCGGCAACCGGTTCAACTCGGCCTCGGCGGCCCGCCAGTCATAGCCGGCCCGCCAGTACTCGGCCAACGTGCGCAGATAGCCGACCGGCGCACCACGATCCCACCCTGCGCCGGGCATCTCCCCCGGCCAGCGCGTCGCGGCTAATCGCCGGTCCAGGTCGTCGAGGGCTTCCTGCGGAACTTCGATGCGGTACGGAACCATTCAACACTCCTCACAGGACGGAGCAGCGCCGCACGTCATCAACCGGAACACTCGAAGGATCAGCGCGAAGGCGATAGACGGCGACGCCGGACCTCACGGTCAACGGCACTCGTATCCCCACTCTAGTTCCGGACCAGACCGTCGATAACCCTCCCAACCACCTGGAATAGCGCACTACGGAGGAAATGCATCGCAAGGCATCACATTTCCATACCGGACAATCCCATCACCGGGCGTATCTCGACCCGGCCGTCACCGGCCGCGGGCAGTCGAGCGGCCACCTCGACGGCGCGCTGCGGACTGTCGACGTCCACGACCAGGAAGCCCGCCAGGTGGCTGCGGGCCGGCACCACGGGCCCGTCGGTCGCCAACAGGGCTCCGCCGCTGCGGCGTACTGTCGTGCTGGTGATCGGGTCGGCCAGCGCGGACGCGGCGATCAGTTCGCCCGACTCCGTGATCTCCCGCAGCAGCTTGGCGAAAGCCGCGGCCCGGGCGTCGCACAGGTCGACGTCGGTGCCGCTGGGCAGGAACATCGGATGCACCCAGCTGTCGGGATCACTGTGGATCAGCAGGACATATCTCACGCCACTCCTCCGCCCGGGCACCGCCGCGGCCCCCTCTCAAGAGGGTCGGATCAGCGGCCCCTGGTTCGACATCACGGCGGGCTCACCGGCCCCGTGGTGCCGCTGTCGCGGCGATTCACCGCCGATCATCGGGACTGCCGCACACCGCCGTCGTGAGCCTCCCGACGGCCGCTCACGCAGCGCCTCACCAGCCGCTCCGAACTGCGCATTCTGCGAAATGCACACCCCCGGGCCGGCCAGTGATGATGTGGCGGTCGAGACGGCCAGACAATGAGAGGCGACGATATGATCGACAGCACGACGACGCCGCACGCCTCGGTCATCATTCCCACCTACAACCGCGCCGACCTGCTGCGTCTCATGCTGGAGCAGCTCACCCGACAGACTCAGCCGCTGTCGGACTTCGAGGTGATCGTCTCCGACGACGGCTCCGCCGACGACACGGCCGACGTGGTGGCCTCGTTCAGCGAACGCCTGCGCCTGAAGTACTGCTTCCAGGAGGACCTGGGCGACCGGGTCAGCCTCGCCCGCAACCGCGGCGCCGCCATCGCCGAGGCGGAAATCCTGATCTTCCTGGACGGCGGCGGGATGCTCGCGCCGGACCTGGTCGAGCGGCACATCTCGGCGCACGTCGGCGCCCCACGGCGCAGCGTCCTGGGCTACGGCTGGGGCTACGACCCGCGCTATCCCGCGCTGGAGGGGCTGGACCGGGACCTGGCAACGATGCGCCCGGAAGAGGTGCTCGCCAAGTACCGCGACCTGCCTGCCTTCCGCGACGTACGGCACGACGCGTTGGCCGCGTACGACTTCGAACTCGAAGCGATGCCCCTGCCCTGGCAGCTGTTCTTCGCCCTCAACGTGTCCATGCGGGCCGAGGACTTCCACGCCGTGGGTGGCTTCGACGAGTCGATGACCGGTTGGGGCGGCGAGGACCTGGAAATGGGGTTCAAGCTGCTCCGCGCCGGGGTCGCCCCGCACTTCGACAAGGACAACTGGATCATCGAGTGGCCGCACGAGCGGGACATGACCAAGCGGTGGCCGGAGATGGTGGCCAACACCTTCAAGTTCCTGCGCAAGTACCCCGAGCCGGTCATCGAGATCGGCTACGTGCTGTGTGTCGCCAACGAGTACTGGCGTTGGGAACAGTGCTGGCTGGATCTGGAGCGCTGGTCGCAGCAGGTGGCCGAGGTCGACGTCGCCGCCGAGCTCGCGCAGGCCGCGACCCGGATCGGTCCCGGTGAGCGGATCGCCGTGTTCGGTGCCGGTGGCGTGCTGCCCCCGCAGCTGCCGCCGTCGTTCGTGGCCGACTTCGACGCCGCGCTGGTGCGGCAGGCCACCGCAGACACTCCGCACACCCCGCTGCACGCGCTGGGGGTGCGGACCCTGCTGGAGGACCAGTCGGTCGACACGGTGCTGATCACGTCGCGGCTGGCCGGGCTCTGGGACACCTGGCGCGGACACGTCCTGGCCGAGGCGCAGCGCATCGGGCGCAAGGTGGAACTGCTCGACCCCGGCATGACGGCCGGCTGACACAGACCAGAACGAGGGGCCGCCCACCGGACGGCCCCTCGTCTTTGTCGCCTCAGCGGTACGCGCGTGCCTGCAGCTCGAACAGCTCCGCGTACAGGCCGTTGGCGGCGACGAGCGACGCGTGGTCGCCCACCTCGGCCACCGTGCCGTCGCGCAGCACGATGATCAGATCGGCCATCCGCACCGTCGAGAACCGGTGCGAGACGAACAGGGTGATGGCGCCGGAGGCGCGCGACACCCGTCCCGCCTGCTCGGTGAACCGTTCGAACAGTGCGTGCTCGGCGGCCGGGTCCAGGGCCGAGGCCGGTTCGTCCAGCACCAGCAGCAGCGGTTCACCGCGCATCATCGCCCGACCTAGCGCGAGGCGCTGCCACTGACCGCCGGACAGCTCCTGGCCGTCGGTCCAGCTGCGGCCCAGTTGGGTGTCGAGTCCGTCGGGCAACGTGTCGACCACCGGCGTGGCCTGGGCCCGGTCCAGGGCGTCGCGTACGTGCGGCACCGAGTCGGCGTGCGGCAGGTCGCCGAGGCCGACGCTCTGGCGCAGGGTGAACTCGTACCGGGCGAAGTCCTGGAAGCCGGCCGAGATGCGTTCCCGCCACCGTTGCGGCGACACCGCCGTCAGATCGACGCCGTCGACCAGCACCTGCCCGCTGGTGGGCTGGTAGAAGCCGCACAGCAGCTTGACAAGTGTGGACTTGCCCGCGCCGTTCTCCCCCACCACAGCCACCCGGGTCCCGGCCGGGATGTCCAGGTTGACGTCACGCAGCACCTCCCGGCCGGTGCCGTGATAGGCGAAGGACACGTCACGCAGTGAGATGCCGGTACGCAGCCGCTCGGGCAGATCCTGCTCGGCCGCGCCCAGGTCCGCCGCGGCGACGTCGGCGCTCAACCGCCGCAGCCGGATGAACGCGGCGGAGATGCGCTGCAGCGTCTGCAGCAGGGTCACCGCCGTGGTGACCTGCTGGTTCACCTGCACCGCGAGGACGATCACCAGCACCACGTCGCCGACACCACCCCGGCCGGTCATCGCGTCGCGTACGACAAGCAGCACCGCCGCGACGTAGGCCAGCGCGAACACGACCTGCCCCACCGCGTGGACCCCGGTGGCCAGGAAGTGTCCCCGGGTCAGGCCGCGGGTGGCCCGTTCCCACTGCTGCTCGTGCCGGGCGGTCAGTTCGTCGCCGAGTTGGAACACGCGCAGCTCGCCGGCGACCTTGGCCGACGTGGACTGGTGGAACAGGTTCAGCGCGACACGGGTCGGCTCGGCGGTCGCCGTACGGGCCCGGTCCCGGATCCGCTCGGCCACCCGGCCCGCCACCAGCGGCGGCAGCGCCGCCAGCGGCAACAGCAGCAGCAGCGGGTTGACCCCGGCCAGCAGCACGCCGGTGACGGCCATGGCCAGCACCAGGCCGAGCCCGTTCATCAGGGCGTCCATCGCGCCCTCCAACTGCCGACCCTCCCGGCGCAGCACGGTGATCTCGTCGGCCAGCTCCGGCCGGTCGTGATGCTCGATGCCCGGCGAGCCGTTCGACACGGTCATCAGCTGCTCGTCGAAGTCCTCCTCGGCCATCTCCGCCAGCTCGAAGTACGCGATGTGGGCGAAGTGGGAGAAGGTGAGCATCGCGATTGCCAGCGCCGCCACGAGCAGGCCGCTGCGGGTCGCGGCGGCGGCCTGACCGGTGACGACCTGGCCGGTCATCTGACCCAGCACGTACGCCATCAGCGGGGCCGCGGCCGCACCGGCCAGCACCAGGACGACGGAGAGCGCGGCACGGCGACGGTCCAACCGCCACGCCGTGGCCAGCAGCCGCCCGGAACCGCGGATCGCCTCGATCATGCGTCCACCTCCGCGGTCGCGAACCGGTCGGCCTGGAGGCTGAACAGCTGGTGGTAGCGGCCACCCGCGGCCATCAGCTCCTCGTGGGTGCCCTGTTCCACCACGTCGCCGTCGGCCAGCACGACGATGTTGTCGGCGCGGCGCACGCTGGAGAACCGGTGTGAGATCAACAAGGTGGTCGCTCCCTGGGTGAGGTCCGCGAACTCGTCGAAGAACTGCGCCTCGGCCCGTACGTCAAGGCTGGCGGTCGGTTCGTCGAGGATCACCACGGGTGCGCCGTGGTGCAGCGCGAACAGCGCCCGGGCCAGCGCCACGCGCTGCCACTGCCCGCCGGACAGGTCGACGCCGCCGGTGAGGTGCCGGGCCAGCGGCGTGTCCTCGCCCTGCGGCAGCTCGGCGAGCAGCTCACCCAGGCCGACCGCTGCGGCGGCACGTCGCACGCCGTCACGGTCGGACTGGGCCGCGACGGCACCGAAGGCGATGTTGTCGGCGGCCGACGCCTCGAACCGGGCGAAGTCCTGGAAGATGATGCCGAGCCGGGCCCGCCACTGGTCCACGGTGTAGGTCCGGATGTCGACGCCGTCGACCAGGATCGCGCCGCTGTCCGGTTCGTAGAGCCGGGCCAGCAGCTTGACGATTGTGGTCTTGCCGGCGCCGTTGACCCCCACCAGCGCGGTGCACCGGCCGACCGGGATGGTCAGGTTCAGACCGGACAGGGTCGGTCGGTCCTGACCCGGGTAGCGGAAGGTGACGTCCTGGAAACGGATCTCCGAGACCGGTTCCGGGGCGGGTGGCGCCGCAGTGGGCTGGGCGTCGACCGGGGCGGTGGCGTCGATGCGGGCGGTGAACTTCTGCAGCGCCCGGTAGCCGTAGATGCCGATGCAGGTCTGGGAGTCGGCCTCGCCGTAGTACTCCGACAGCCGCAGCGCCCCGAGGGAGGACTGCACCACCAGCACGAACGCGGTGAGGGTGATCCCGTCGGCGGCGGACGCGCCCAGGCCGGCGAACAACGCGCCGGTCACGAGCACACCCCACACCGCGAACCACACGAACGGCCACAGGTACACCCGGCGGCGCGCGGCCCGCACCGGCCCCAGCAGTTGGGCGTACGCGTCGGCGAGCTGCTCGCGCAGCCAGCCGATCAGCCCGAACACCCGGATCTCCTTGCCGGCCGTGCTGTCGACGGCCAAGCCGCGCACGTAGTCGAGCCGACGGGACGCGCCCGCCGCGGCGAACCGCACCTTGGCGTATCTGCGCAGGCCGCCGCGCTGCCCATGGCGGAACAGCAGCACGACTGTGACCAGCCCGGCCGCGGCGAGCCAGGAGAAGACGACCCCCACCACCACCGCGTAGCCGGCCAGTGAGGTGTACCGGGCCAGCAGCGCCAGCAGGCCCGGCACGGCCTGTCCCGGGCTCTGGAAGCCGAACTCCAGCTCGCGTGCGGCGTTGCGCAGATCGTCGAGCGTGTCCCGGTCCTCCAGCGGGCCGATGCCGGGGCTGCGCAGCGACGCCTCCATCAGGGTGCGGAAGAGTGCGCCGTCGACGCGGCGGGCGGCCAGTTCGCGCAGCAGCGCGACCACCGGGGCCAGCAGTTGCTGGCCCACGAAAGCCGCCGCGCCGATCAGGAACGTCTGCACCAGCGACGCCCACTCGGGCGAGTCGAGGCCCGCCTCGACGGCACCGGGAACCTTGCCGAGCATGATGCTGGTGGCGATGACGAACACCACCGGCAGTACGCCGAGGACCAGGTTGACCGCGGCCAGCGCGGCGATCAGGCCGGCCCCGGCGTGCCGGAACAGCTTGACGATCTCCCACCGCTCGGCGGCTCGTCGGGCGAGCCAGCTCATCGGGCGGCCGCCTGCGCTTCGTACTCGGCGCAGCTGGGCAGCCCTTCGGCCTTGATCACGTCGTTGATGTTGAACGGGTTGACCTCCAGGCTGGTGTACCGGTGCAGCAGCCGGGTGATCGGGGTGTCGTACTTGTCGGCCATGTAGGCGTAGTTGTACGCCTCCTCGCTCTTGCTGGCGCCCGGGTGCGGCATGTGCACCGCCGCCGCGGCACGGCTGAGGGCGACGTACGCGCCAGCGCGGTGCAGCCGGTAGCCGAGGTCGCAGTCCTCCCCGCCCCAACCGCGGAACCCCTGGTCGAACATGCCGACCTCGCGGATCATCTCGGTGGGGGCGGACACGTTGCAGGTCCAGAAGATCGACCACGGGGCGGGCTCGGTGCCGAAGTCGTCGCCGTACTTGGCGTAGTACTCCTCGCGGAAGTCCGGCAGTCGCCCGTCGGCACGCAACCAGGCGATGAGTTCGTCGGCGTCGGAGCGGTCGAGGATCTGCTCCATCCGGGCGGCGTCCTCGGCCGAGACGTCGTGGTGCGGGGTGTAGGCCCAGACGTACCCGATCAGCGCGAGCGGGCCGTCGGCCGCCTCGTGGGCCTCGACGTGCGCACGCAGGCAGTCGGGGGCGGCCACGACGCCGTCGTCGAGGAACACGCACACCTCGCCGCGGGCGGCGGTGATCCCCATGTTGCGGGCGGCGGAGACCCGCGCCCCGAGATCCTCCTGGTAGAGGTGGTGGACGTCGATCCGGTCGGCGTAGCCGACGACCATGTCGCCGGTGCCGTCGGAGGATCCGTCGTCGCACACGAGCACCTCGAAATCGGTACGCGGCAACGTCTGCCGGGTGAGCGAGTCGAGGGTTCGGCGCAGCAGTTCTCTGCGGTTGTAGGTCGAGATCACGACGCTGCATTTCGGCACGGCTGACTCCTGCGGGCAACGGATCGGCCTACGGCCGGTCTGCGGGCTCATTGGTTGTCACGGCGACGCCTGGCGCCCCGTCACAGGTGAGTCGTTGCCGCGGTGGCGGATTTCGACAGACCCGAGTGCGCACTCCCGAAGTGGCGCGCTGTCGATGCGGCCCGCGCCCCGCCCGCAGGCCGCCCGGCCCGCACCGCAGACCGTGCGGTACGGACCGGGCCGGTACGCGGTCAGCTGATCTGACAGGTCGTGCCGTTGAGGCGGAACTCGCTCGGACGGTTGTTGGTGCCGGAGTAGGTGGCCTGGAAGCCGAAGCTCGCCGTGCCGTTGGTGGGCAGTGCGGCGTTCCACGCGGCGTTGCGTGCGGTCACGGTCTGCCCCGACTGGGTGACCTGGGCATTCCAACCGCCGGTCACCTGCTGGTTGCCGCTGAACGACCACGTCAGGGTCCAACCGTTGAGCGCCGCGCCCCGGTTGGTGACCCGCACCTCGGCGGTGAAGCCGGTGTTCCACTGGTTGACCGTCCAACTCACCGTGCACTCCGCCGGCCCGGGCGGCGGCGTGGTCGGGGGCGGCGTGGTGGGCGGTGGGGTGGTCGGCGGCGGCGTGGTGGGCGGGGGCGTGGTCGGTGGCGGAGTGGTGTCCCGGGGTGGGAAGCGCAGGATCCGGTCGTCGCTGCCCGCCGGGGTGCCCCGGCCGTCGCGGTTGCTGGTGGTGACCCAGAGCCAGCCGTCCGGGCCGTACTCGACGGTGCGCAGCCGGCCGTACGTGCCGACCAGTTCCGCGGTCGGGGTGCCCACCGAGCCGGTGCCGGTCAGCGGCACGTTCCACAGGCGGTTGCCGCGCAGGGCGGCCACGAAGAGCCGGTCCCCGGCGATGGTGGCGCCGCTCGGTGACGCCTCGGCGGGCGTCCAGGTGATCAGCGGGTCCCGGAAGCGGGGGTCGCCGGCCCGGCCCTCGACGGTGGGCCAGCCGTAGTTGCCGCCCGCCACGATCAGGTTGACCTCGTCCCAGGTGTTCTGGCCGAACTCGGTGGCATACAGTCGACCCTGGGCGTCCCAGGCCAACCCCTGCACGTGTCGGTGGCCGAGGCTGTAGACGGGCGAGCCCGCGATCGGGTTGTCCGGCGGCACCGAGCCGTCCGGTCGGATCCGCAGGATCTTGCCGTTGCGGCTCTGTGGGTTCTGTGCGGTGGCCGTCTGTCCCGCGTCACCGACTCCGACGTAGAGCATGCCGTCGGGGCCGAAGGCGATCCGGCCGCCGTTGTGGATCGACGCTCGGGCCAGTCCGGTGAGGATCGTCTGCTGGGTCTGCGGGGCGGTGAGCCGGAAGCGGGAGATGCGGTTGTCGGTGGCGGTCGTGAAGTAGACGTAGATCCAGCCGTCCTGCGCGTAGGTCGGGGAAACCGCGAGGCCGAGCAGGCCGCCCTCACTGGTGGCGCTCACGCCGGAGATCTGCACGATCGACTCGGATGGCTGGCCGGGCCGGACCCGGACGACCTGCCCGGTGGGGCGCTGGGCGACCAGCGCACTGCCGTCGGGAAGGAAGTCCATCCCCCAGGGCACCTGGAGCCCGGTGGCGACCGTCTCCGGCCGGGTGAAGTCGAAGTCACCGACGGCGAGCGCTGCGGGTGCCGGGTCCGCCCCGGCACCGGACGGACGTTCAGCGCTCGGGACCGCGCCGGCCAGCCCGCCGAGGCCGACGCTGCCGGCGACCAGGCCGGCGGTGAGTGCGGTTCCGACTGCGAGTCGGATTCTCATGCCACCCCCTCTGATATCGGCATTGATCAATGCATATTACGTGACGCGCAGGTGCCCGGCGACCGGGGCGGCATGATCATCGATTTGCGGGTCGGCGCGGCGACCCCGCTGCCGTTCATCGGACAAGAGCCCAGGTCCGACAACTCGCCCGACACTGAACGTCACCCATCGACCTCGCATTATGTTATTCTCCGGCTTCGATTTCTCAGCGCGTACCCGGATCGGGTCGTTTGTCGCGAAGGACGCTCTTACCCGATGCCGGCCCTGGCCACCCTGACCGCGCCACCCACCACAGTCGACTCACCGGCGACCGGGGCCTTCGCGTTCACCTTCACCCGCCTGCCGGCGCTGCTGCGGCTCTCCTGCGGCCTGGTCTGCGCGGCGGTGGCGCTCGCCGTGCGCACCCCGCCGGTCCGCACCGACCTGCTCGTGCCCGCCGTGGCCGTGCTGACCGTCTGGTCGATCTGGTACGCGACGCGGGCCTGGCACCACGGCATCGACGCACCCCTGGTCGTCGGCGACCTGACGCTCACCATCGCCGCCTGTCTGGCGATCCCGGTGCTTGTCGCACCGGAGGTGCTGCCCGGCGAGGCGAGCTGGATCGCCGTCCTGGCCAGCACCACAGTGATCAACACGCAGGCCACCGCCCCGGCCCGCTGGTCCATCCCGACGGGGCTGCTGGTCGCCGCCGCCTACGCGACCGGCGCGCACGCGGCCGGCAACACCGCCGAGGCGCGCGCCCACGCGGTCACCCTGCTGGCCCAGGTCGCCTGCACGTCGATCCTGACCGCGGTGATGCGCCGCCGGGTGGCGCGGGCCGACGCCGACTTCGTGGCCAACCAGCGCGCCTCCCGGGCGGCGCTTGTCGCCCGCACCGCCCGGGAGGCGGAGCGCCAGCAGAACCGCGACCTGCACGACACCGTCCTGGCCACATTGACCATGGTCGGGCAGGGCGTGGTCACCGGCTCGTCGGCGGCGCTGCGGGAACGGTGCGCCGCTGATCTGCGTACCCTCGCCACCCTGGCCGAGGCCCGGTCGGTGCCGGCGGACGCGACCCGGCGGCTGGACGAACGTCTGCGGGAGATGCTCGCCCGCCTGCCCGGCCTGCCGGTCAACGCGGACCTGCCGCCGTGCACGCTCCCGGCCGCGGTGGCCGAGGTGATCGCGGAGAGCGCACACGCGGCGCTGTCCAACGTGGCCCGGCACGCGCCCGGCGCCGCCACCATGCTGCGCCTGCGCACCCGTGCCGGCCGCGTCACGGTCGAGGTACGCGACGAGGGCCCCGGCTTCGACCCGGCCACTGTCCCCGCCCACCGGTACGGGCTACGCGAGTCCGTCGTGGGACGGATGACGACCATCGGCGGCCGGGCCGAGGTGGACTCCGCGCCCGGTCAGGGCACCCGGATCCGGCTGGAGTGGTCGGATGTCAGCTGACCCGGAGGCGATCCGCCTGACCCCGGCGGTCATCCCCGTGACCGGCGGGTACGACGGCCGGGCAGCGACGACAGCGGTGAAGGTCGGCGTCGGGCAGGCGGCGGCTGCGGTGGCCCGGGTCTCCGACCGGGGTGCCCGGATCGTGGCGGTCACCATCGCGCTGGTCTGGCACCTCGCGATCGCGCTACCCGCCGTGCTCGGCGCCCGTACCCAACTGGCCGTGCCGCAGGTGGTGCTCGGTGCCTGGCTGCTGGTGGCGGCCGTCGGGCTGCTCGCCGGGGTCCGGCTGCTGCGGGACACTCCGCTGCCCACACCTCCGTTGGTCGGGCTGCTGCTCGCGGTCGACGTGGCGGTGTTCGCCACGGTGGGACGCGCGCAGTTGTTCAGCCCGGCCAACTGGGTCTGGGGCACCCTCGCCTGGTTCTTCCTGGTGGTGCTCTGGGGGCGGCCGGTCCGGTGGCTGCTCGCCCTGCTGGCCGCACACGCGGCCACCGCGCTGACCGCCGTCGTGCTCTACGCGGCCACCGGGGCGGCCGACCTGGCCCGCGCCGCGATGGCCCTCTACGGCACGTCGTCGCTGCCGGTGGCGGTCTTCGCCGGGGCGCTGATGCTCGGGTTGCTCCTGCGCGACCGGGCGGCCAGCGCCGCTGCCAGCAACGTGATGCTCGCCGAACGCGAGGCCGCCGAACGGGCCCGTGGCGAGCGGCGCGACCGGCTGGCCGTGGTCAGCGACGCCGCGACCGAGGTGTTGACCGAGTTGGCGCAGGGTCGGGCCGATCCGTCCGATCCGGACGTGCAGCGCCGGTGCGTACGCGCTGCGGCCCGGCTGCGGCGGCTGATCGCCGAATCCGACGACGTGCCCCATCCACTGCTGCACGAGTTGCGGGCGGCCGCCGATCTCGCCGAGCGGGACGGCCTGTCCATCGACCTTGTCACAATAGGTACACCACCACCACTGTCGGTGCAGGTCCGTCGCCGGCTGGTCGAACCGCTCACCGCCACGCTCGCCGACGAGCGGGACTGGGCGCGGCTGACCATCGTCGCCAATCCGGACGAGGTGGTGGTCAGCCTGGTCGTCCCGGACCGGGCCGGCCCGGACGCCACCGGTGGGCAGCCCGAGCAGGGCGACGGACAGGTGGAGTACCTCTACGAGCGGGACGGTGAGATCAGATGGACGCAGACGCGCTGGCGTCGATGACGCCGGGGCGGCCTGTCGGGGTGGCGATCGTGGACGATCACCCGGTGGTCGTCGACGGGGTGCGCGCCTGGCTGGCGACCGAGCCACGGTTGACAGTGCTGGCCACCGGTGACGATCCCGACGAGGTGCTGCGGGCCGCGCCCGAGGCCGACGTCGTCCTGCTCGACCTGCGGCTGCACGGCCGGCTCGTGCTGGACAAGCTGGCCGAGTTGAGCGCGGCCGGCAGACGCGTGGTGGTCTACTCGGAGCACTCGGATCCGCCGACGATCCTCGCCGCGCTGGACGCCGGGGCGGTGGCCTTCCTCGCCAAGCACGAGGGGCGGGAACACTGCGTGGCGACCGTACTGGACGCGGCGAGTGACCGCCCGTACGTGGCACCCGCGTTGGCCGGTGCGATGGTCGGCGACTCGCGGCCGGACCGCCCGATGCTGTCGGACAAGGAACGCGAGGCGCTGCTGCTGTGGTTCCAGTCGATGTCCAAGGCGTCGGTCGCGCGCCGGATGCGGATCAGCGAGCACACCGTCAAGCAGTACGTCGACCGAGCGCGGATCAAGTACAGCCGGGTGGGCAGGCCGGCTGCCACGAAGGCGGCCCTGCTGGCCCGGGCGATCGAGGACGGCCTCGTCCGACCGGAGGAGATCGGCATCTACCGGTCGCAGGCGTCGGCCGAGTGGCCGACCCCCTAACAGGCGTCATGACACCGCGGGCCGAATTGGGCGAGGCTCGTGCACAGATGCCGTCTGCACCGGAGGTTCGTCAGGATGCACGATGACGCGTCCCCATTCTTCATCGCGCCGCATCGGTTCGACGCGATGGACGACACCGGCCCGACCCTCGATCGGCGCCACGAACTGGTGCCGGCCAGCGACGAATGGATTCTCGGCCGGTGGCAGGTGGACGTGGCCGGCCACCTGCTCGGTCCCACCGAGTCCCGGCGTACCTGGGCGCTGCCGCACACGGTCACGGTGACCGTCACCGACCACCGGCTGGTGTACGTCGGCACCGGCCCGCAACTCGCCGTGGTCGGCGGCCGGCACCGGCGGGCCAGCTCGGGCCCGGTCAGCGGGCAGATCCGCTGGCAGTGGCCGTCCCGACTGGAGCTTTCGCCGTGCGGCCTGGACTCCCCTGCGCGCCTGCTGGTGGTCTGCGACGCACTGCGTACGATCCAGCAGCCGGCGCTCGCCCTGATCGGGCCGGACGCGCAGATCGCGCAGGTGAGCCAGGAGATCCGTCGCGCGGTGGCCACCTTCCGGCTGACCCGGCCCGAGTTGATGGACCTGTCCCCACCGGAACGCGACGCCCTGTCCCGGCTCGCCCTCGTCTCGCCCGTCCCCGGTCCGACGCGGGTGATCCTGCCCGGGTCGCTGCCGGTCGAGTTCCGCTCCCGGGACGACTACTACCGCCCACGCACCGCCGTGCAACTGCCGTACGGCGAGGCCTCGGGCCAACGGTAGGGCGCCGGGTCAGCCCCGGCTGGGCCGCCGGTCGGCGGTGTCCAGCGCAGCGGCCTCTTCCGGGGTCGGCGCGGTGCCGCCGAGGTGCGCCGGCAGCCACCACCGGTCGGCGTCGTCGGCGGGCTGGTCCGAGTACTCCCGCTGGGCCCGGTCGACCAGGTCCTGCAACCGCGTCTTCAGCTCGGCGCTCATCGCGTTCGCGTCCGGATAGGCGGCCGGGTGCAGGGGCTCGCCGACCAGGATGGTGATCGGGGTGTGTCGGCGGGTCAGCGTGCGGGGGCGCCCCTTGGTCCAGAGCCGCTGGGTGCCCCAGAGCGCCACCGGCAGCACCGGGACGGCCGCTTCGCAGGCCATCCGGGTGGCACCGCTCTTGAGTTCCTTGACGGTGAAGGACCGGCTGATCGTCGCTTCCGGGAAGACGCCGACGACCTCGCCCGCGCGCAGGGCGGCGAGCGCGGCGGCGTACGACTCGGCGCCCGCCCCCCGGTCCACCGGGATGTGCCGCATGCCACGCATCAGCGGGCCCGACACCCGGTGCCGGAACACCGACTCCTTCGCCATGAACCGGACCAGCCGCCTGGACTCCAGCGCACCGAGGCCGCAGAAGATGAAGTCCAGGTAGCTGACGTGGTTGCTGGCCATGACCGCCCCACCGGTGCGCGGCACGTGGTGTGAGCCCTGCACGGTGAGCCGCAGGTCGAGCACCCGGAACATGGTCTTGGCGGCGGCGATCACGGGCGGGTACACGAGTTCCGGCATTCGCCAACTTTACCGTGAGTAGGTTACGCGCTGGTAGGGACCGTGGCCGGGCGCACGCCGCGCCCGGCCACCGGCACTGCCGGTCGACAACGGGTCAGCTGGCCAGTTTGTGCAGGTCGAGACGGCCACGAGCGAAGGCGTCCACCCGTCCCCAGCGCCCCGGGATGTCCAGCACCTCGATCCGGCCCATGCCCACCGGCAGACGCGGCTCCACCGCCAGATGCCCCTCGTGCGGCTCCAGGCCGAGCATCGTCCGCAGCAGCAGCAGCGGCGCCCCGGTCGACCAGGCCTGCGGGCTGCACGCCGTCGGGTACTCCACCGGGAACTTCGTCTGCTCGCGCCGGTAACCACCGAACGCCTCCGGCAACCGACCGTCGAAGTAGCGCGCGGCGTCCAGGATCCCGCTGGCGATGGTGGCGGCCTCCTCGGCGAACCCGTAGCGACGCAGACCCCAGGCGCAGAACGAGGTGTCGAAGGGCCAGACCGTGCCGTTGTGGTAGCCGATGGGGTTGTAGCGCACCTCCCCCTCGGCCAGGGTCCGCACTCCCCAGCCGGAGAAGAGTCGGTCGCCGACCAGGTGCGCGGCGACCTGCTCGGCCCGGTCCTCGGCGACGATGCCGCTCCACAGCAGGTGGCCGATGTTGGAGCTGAGCACGTCGCACTGCCGCCCGTCCGGGTCGAGGGCGAGAGCGTAGTAACCGCCGTCGGCCACCCACCAGTCCCGGTTGAACCGCTCCTTCAGCTGCGCCGCCTCCCGCTCCAACTGCTCCGCGTACGCCGGGTCGTCCCAGAACTCGCGGGCCAACCGGGCCGCGCGGATCTTCGCGTCGTACGCGTACCCCTGCACCTCGCAGGTGGCCCGGGGAAACGGTGGCAGGCTGCCGTCGGCGTACGAGATGGAGTCCCAGGAGTCCTTCCAGCACTGGTTCTCCAGACCGGTGTCGGTGTTGCGCCGTTCGTACCAGATGTAGCCGTTACCGACCAGGTCGGCACAGTCGTCGATCCAGTGCAACGCCCGACGGCACTCCTGCTCCAACTCCTTGACCAGCGCGGCGTCGCCGCTCCACCGCTCGTACTCGTCGAGCAGGATCACGAACAGCGGGGTGGCGTCCACCGAGCCGTAGTAGGGCGAGTGCGGCTGCTCCTCGAACGCCGCGCTCTCGCCGTAGCGCATCTCGTGCAGGATCCGACCCGGGTCCTCCTCGCGGAAGTCGTCGAACCGGGTGCCCTGCAGCGCGCCCAGGATGCGCAGGGTGGTCGCGCTCAGCTGCGGCGTGAACGGCAGCGTCTGCAGGCAGGTCAGGATGCTGTCCCGGCCGAACATGGTCATGAACCAGGGCAGGCCCGCGGCGGGCAGCGTCTGACCGCCGAGCGACAGCGGCGCGAACCGCAATGCAGCCAGGTCCACCAGGCAACGCCGGTACGTCGAGCAGAGCTCGCCGTGCTCGCTGTTCACCTTGGGTGCCTTCGCGATCCACTCTTCCAGGTCGTGCTGGAGGGCGAGCCGTTCGGTGCCGTGCACCCGCAGCCCGATGCGCAGGTCCCGGCCGCCGGGGCCGAGCGCGTGGGTGCGTACGTGGATGTCGGTGTCCCACTGCTCGTTCGGTTCCAGGTGGACGCGGTACGAGAAGCCGTTGCGGTCATAGCTCGCCGGCTCGGAGGACGAGATGAGCGTCTCCCGCCGGAAGTTGCCCCGCCGGTAGCCCAGCCGCAGCTGGTCCGGCTCCGCCTCGGCGTACGACTCGCCCTTCTTGTTCAGGATCTCGTCCTTGACCTCGAACAGGTCGGCGAAGTCGGCGGCGGCGTCCATCCGGATCTCCAGATCCACCGCCTTCTCGTCGTGGTTGAGGATGGTGATGCTCTCCCGGAAGCTGCCCCCGACGGCCCGCTCCCTGATGATCGACAACTTCGCGTCGACGTAGTGCGTGGCCAGCCCCGGCACCAGGAAGAAACGCGACTCGAAGTACTGGAGGTCGTCGTAGGAGAGGGCGTTGAGCCGCTCGCCGTTGATGGTGAGCACCCACTTCGACAGGAAGCGGGTGTCGATGGAGAACAGCCCGGTCGGCTCGGTCGGCGTCGCCTCGATGTCCCCGGTCGCCTCCGAGACGACGAAGGTGTTGCCATCCAGGATCCGTACGGTGTGGCTCGGTGCCATCAGCGCACCCCCTTGCGGTAGCGATGCGGTCCGACGCTGTGCGGCGGTCCAGGGAAGATCCGGTCCAGTTGCACGATCAGGCGCGCGTCACCCGTGATGGTCATGTCGCCCCGCAGCAGCGCGGCCAGCCCGTTCTCCCGGCCGGTGACCAGGTCCTCGAACAGCCCCGGGCTGGTGCCCACGACCGCGTCCGCCTCCATGTCCTCCCGGCTGATTCGGATCTGCCCCCGGTCGATCCGGACCAGCCAGTGCATGGTCTGCGGCCCCTCGTGCAGGTCGAAGCGCAAAGTTCCGGAGAGCTTCGCCAGCAGCGGTTCGTACCCCTGCTGGTCGAGATCCTCGAAGAACCGCACGGTCGCTTCCGCCATCGCCGCCTCTCCCCCCGTCGGTCGGTCCCGGCCGGATCGGTGTCCCTCCACGGTCCGATCCCGCCTCGGCGTGCAGAGCAGGGTCCCCGGCCGGTACGCGGTCAACCTCGCCCGAATCGGGTGAGGCCACCGGAAGACCGGCGCAGACCGGAAGACCGGCACACAGGACAGCCGAAAGCCGACTTCCCGGTGGTCGGGAAGCCGGCAGGCAGGGCGTACGGGTCAGTTGTTGGGGTCGTCGGCGCTGATGTCGGCGAGCACCGACTGCGGCTCCCGCTCGACAGCCAGGTCACCCATCGACACGAGACCGATCAGCCGGCCGTCCTCGACCACCGGCAGCCGCCGTACGGCGTACGTGCGCATCAGGTCGGCGGCGGAGACCGCGTCGTCGTACTGGCTGACCGTGATCACGTCCTTGGTGGTGAGCTGGTTGAGCCGGGTGGTGTTCGGGTCCAGGCTCTCGGCCACCCCGCGGACCGTGATGTCCCGGTCCGTGATGATGCCGACCACGTTGTCGCCATCGGTCACCACCACGTCGCCGATCGCGGAGTCCCGCATCTCCTGGGCTGCCGCGACGAGCGTGTCGTTGCCGTCCATGGTCACCAACCGGGTCGTCATGAACTCTCCGACGGTAGTCATGGCGCCTCCCTCTCGGTGTCGGCCAACCATGGGTCTACCCGAGGGCCCCGACCAGTAACGCCTGGTCGGGGCCGAGAGGTCAGCGTTCGGTGGCCACCAGTTCGGCGATCTGTACGGCGTTGAGTGCGGCACCCTTGCGCAGGTTGTCGTTGGAGCAGAACAGCGCCAACCCGTGCTCGACAGTCTCGTCGGCCCGGATCCGGCCCACGAAGGTCGGGTCCTGGCCGGCCGCCTGCAACGGGGTGGGCACCTCGCTGAGCGTCACACCGGGCGCGCCGTCGAGCAGCTCGGTGGCGCGCTGCGGGCTGATCGGCCGGGCGAAGCGGGCGTTGATCTGCAGCGAGTGCCCGGTGAAGACCGGCACCCGGACGCAGGTGCCGGAGACCTTCAGGCCGGGGATCTCCAGGATCCGGCGGCTCTCGTTGCGCAGCTTCTGTTCCTCGTCGGTCTCCGCCGACCCGTCGTCGACGATCGAACCGGCGAGCGGCAGCACGTTGAACGCGATCGGCCGGGCGAACGAGCGGGGCGCCGAGAACTCCACCGCCGCACCGTCGTAGGTCAGGCCGGTAGCGCCCTCGGCCACCTTGCGGACCTGCTCGTCGAGCTCGGCGACGCCGGCCAGACCGGCGCCGGAAACCGCCTGGTACGTCGAGACGACCAGGCTGACCAGCTCCGCCTCCTCGTGCAGCGGCCGCAGCACCGGCATCGCGGCCATCGTGGTGCAGTTCGGGTTGGCGATGATGCCCTTGGGGCGTACGGCGGCAGCGTGCGGGTTGACCTCGGCGACGACCAGCGGCACCTGCGGGTCCGTCCGGAAGGCCGACGAGTTGTCGATGACCACGGCACCGGCGGCGGCGCCCCGGGGAGCCAACTCCTTGGCGGTGCCCTTACCGGCGGAGAAGAGCACGATGTCCAGCCCCGAGTAGTCGGCGGTGGCCGCGTCCTCGATGGCGACCTCCTCGCCGCGCCACGGCAGGGTACGCCCCGCCGAACGCGCCGAGGCGAAAAGCCGTACCTGCTCCGCCGGGAACTCCCGGTCCGCCAACACCTGCCGCATGACGCCACCGACCTGGCCGGTGGCCCCCACAATGCCGATCCTCATGCCCGCGAGGCTACCCAGGCCGGCCGGTCGACCGGGAACGCTTTCCCACCCCTCGGCGACCGACATCACACCGTCTCGGCCGGTGCGTGGTCGATCACCTCCCCCAGACCGGCGGCGACCAGTTCGTCGCGGATGAGCGCGGCATCCCCCTCCACCACCAGGGTCAGCGAATCCGGGTGGAGGTGGGTGGCGGCGGCGGCCGACACCTGGGCCACGTCGGCGGCGAGCAGCGCCTCCCGCAGCTGGGCGTGGTAGTCGTCGGGCAGGTCGTGCACCACGAGCGTGGTCAGGGCCGCAGCGATCGCCCGAGGGCTCTGCAGCTCCACCGAGAGCTGCCCGGCCCGCCAGGACCGGGCCACCGCCAGCTCGTCCTCGGTCACCCCACCGGCCTGGGTACGGGCGATCTCCCCGACCGACTCGACCAGGGCCGGTGCGGTCACCGCCGTCTGCACCCCGGAGCTGACCGCGAACCGGCCGAAGCGGCGGGACGAGGCGAAGTCGCCCCGGATGCCGTACGTGTAGCCGCGCACCTCGCGGATCAGGTGGTTCAACCGAGAGGTGAAGGCGCCGCCGAGCACCGTGCCGGCCAGCGCCAGCGGCACATGGTCCGGGTGGGCCCGGTGCGGCGCGACGTGACCGAGACGCAGCGTCGACTGCACCGAGCCGGGCCGGTCCACCAGGATGATCCGGCGACCGGTACGCAGCGGGACGTCGATCGGCCCACCGCGGTCCACCGGCCCACCGCCCGTACCGGCGAAGGCCGTTGCGGCGAGCGCGTCCAGGTCGATCCGGTCCAGGTCACCGGCGACCACCAGGGTGCCCGGCCGGATGAACCACTCGGAGTGGAAGACGGTGACGTCCTCGGCGTCCAGGGCGGCCACCGAGTCCGGGTCGCCGTACAACGGACGGCCCCACCGGTTGTCGGCGCCGAACAGGTCGGCACGCAGCACCGCGTCGGCGCGCGGACCGGGGTTGGCCCAGTCCATCCGCAACGCCGTCGCCTCGTCGTCGCGTACCCGGCGCACGTCGTCCGGGTCCAACTTCGGGGTACGCACCGCCTCGGCGAGCAGTTCCACGGCCGCACCCAACCGCTCCACCGGCACCTGCACGCTGGCCTGGAAGGTGTCCCAGTCCAGCCCGGTCACCAGCTCGGTGCCGAGCGCCTCGATGGCCAGCGCGTACGCGGTGCCGTCCCGCTGGCTGGTGCCCTCCTCCAGGGCCTTGGCCAGTACCCCGCCGAGCCCCTCCTTGCCCACCGGCTCCCGGCCGGCACCGGCGTCGAGCAGCAGCAGCGCCACGGCGAGGTTCTGCCCGGGCAGATGCGCGGCGACCACCTGGCCGCCCGCCACCGCCCGGCGCACCACCTGCGGGAACCGGTACGGACGAGCCGCACCCGGCCCCGGACGCTCGGCGATCAAAGTCACTGGGCCAACCTTTCGTTCGCGACTGCGGGGCTCGCTGCTGCCAGGTCGCGGCACCCCACCGGGCCGCGCCGCTCACTCCTCGCGCTCACAGTGCCAACCTTTCGTTCGCGACTGCGGGGCTCGCTGCTGCCAGGTCGCGGCGCCCCACCGGGCCGCGCCGCTCACTCCTCGCGCTCACAGCTTCTCCTCGGGGCGATAGGTCAGGGTCACCCGGTCGTCGGCGGCGAGCACCTCGGCGGCCACCTCGGCGATCTGCTCGGCGGTCACCGCCTGCCAGGCCGGCAGCCGCTCGGCCACGGTGGCCGGGTCGCCGAACTGGGTGGCGTAGCGACCCAGCGCGTCCGCCCGTCCGTCCACCGTGGACATCTGCCGCCACCAGGCGGTGGTCAGCAGGGCCTTGGCGCGGTCCAGCTCGCTCGGGGTCACCGGCACCGTGGCCACCTCGTCGACCACCTCGGCCAGCCCTTCGGCCAGCCGCTCGCCACTGACCCCGGGCCGGGCGGTGGCGGTGGCGATAAGCGGCGCGGGGGCGTGCGCCAGATCCACCCCGTACGCCCCGACGAGGTCGGGCTGGGCGATCCGTTCGCCGTCGGCGAGGCGCTGGTAGAGCCGGCTGCCGCGGCCGCTGCCGAGCACGGTGGCCAGCACGGTCACCACGTCGTAGCCCGGGGTGCCGAACGGGTAGGTCCGGTGTGCCACGTACACCCGGGGTGCCGGCACGTCGGTGACCACCGTCTCCACGGCCGGTACGCCGGTGGCCGGCACGGTGCGCCCGTCGGGTGCCGGTGGGATCTCCGCGCGGGGCTCGATGGCCCCGAAGTACTTCTCGGCAAGCGTGACGACCTCGTCGACTGTGGTGTCACCGACCACGGTGAGCACCGCGTTGTTCGGTGCGTAGTAGGTCTGGTGGAACGCCTGGAAGGTGGCCAGGTCGGCGGCGTTCAGGTCAGCCATCGAGCCGATGGTGGCGTGGTGGTACGGATGCCCCGGCGGGTAGAGCAGCGGCAGCAGCCGCAGCCACGCGTCGCCGTACGGCACGTTCTCGTAGCGTTGCCGCCGCTCGTTCTTCACCACGTCGCGCTGGTTGTCAAGCGTCTCCTGGGTCAGCGCCGGCACCAGGCCGCCCATCCGGTCGGCCTCCAGCCAGAGCGCCAACTCCAGATGCTCGGCCGGGACCGTCTCGAAGTAGTTCGTCCGATCCGGATTGGTGGTGGCGTTGAGCGACCCGCCCGCCCCCTGCACCAGTTTCATGTGCTCGGTCTTCGCGACGTTCACCGAGCCTTCGAACATCAGGTGCTCGAACAGGTGCGCGAAGCCGGTCTGTCCGGCCGGCTCGTGGCGGGAGCCGACGTCGTACCAGAGGTTGACCGCGACCGCCGGGGCGGTGCGGTCCTCGCTGACCACCACGCGCAGTCCGTTGTCGAGTCGAGTCGTGGAGATGGGCCAGGGGTAACCGCTGTCGGGCATGACTCCGACGCTATCCGATCTCCGCTGCCCGATGCGGTCGGGACGCGGGCGTGCCGCGCCCCACCCCGCCGGGGGACGCGGCCCGCCGCACCCGTCGCTCAGTCAGGCGGCTCGATCGGGGTCACCGTCTGTTCCGAGGTACGCCGCTCCAGGATCGTGTCCGGCGCGGCATTGGGGTTGTCCTCCCGGATATCGGACTCGGTCAGGATCGCGTCGGCCTGGGCCTCGGGATCCTCGCTGCCGGCCGCGGCCTCCTCGGGCAGCAGGTGGGCTCGGGACTCGACCCGCTCCTGGTCGCTCTTCGCGTCACTCATGACTGCCCCCATACCCCCCAGCCCCACCCCGCACGCGTGAAAGGAAGGGCCCCTTCTTAACGCCTCAGGTAGTAGCCGGGCCCCCTATTAACAGTTTCATGCGGCGACCCGGTCAGAAGCGGAACGGGCCGCGTACCTCGTAGGTGATGCCGCCCGAGGGCGATCCCGAGGTGCCGCGCTGCGAGGAGAAGTAGAAGCGGGTGCCGTCCGGCGAGAAGGCCGGCCCGCAGATCTCCGAGGACGACTGACCGGTGATCCGCAGGAACGGCGCCACGATCTCGTCCGGTGTGATCACGCAGATCTCCATGTTGCCGCCGTCCTCGGCCACGAACAGGTCGCCGGAGCGGGCGCCGGTGATGTTGTCCACGCCGGTCAGCGGCGCGCTGCCGGAGACTCGGGCGGCGTCGTACGCCAGGTCGATGCGCTGGTTGACCGCGTCGTACGCCCAGACCCGGTTGTCGCCCTTGGTGGTGAACCAGCAGGTGCCGTCGGCGTACCAGCAGCCCTCGCCACCGTTGAAGCGCTTGGCCCCGGAGACCTGGTTGCGGGTCAGCGTGCTCGCCCCCGACGGGTCGGGCACCCGCGCCCAGGTCACCGGGCCGCTGGTGGCGCTGCCGGCGACCAGGACCTCCAGCGTGCCGCCGGCCAGGCTGCCCCAGCTCGTCGGGCGGAACCGGTACAGGCAGCCGTTGCTCTCGTCCTCGGTGAGGTAGATGACCCGGCGGTCCGGATCGCAGGCGGCGGCCTCGTGCTTGAACCGCCCCATCGCGTCCCGGCGCACTGCGGCGGTGCCGCCCTGCGGGTACGTCTCGTAGACGTACCCGCGGCTGACCTCCTCGCAGGAGAGCCAGGTGCCCCACGGGGTGGCGCCGCCGGCGCAGTTCTGGTTGGTGCCGGAGAGGATCCGGTACGCCGAGGCGATGCTGCCGTCGGCGTCGAACCGGATCGCCGAGGCACCACCGCCCGGGGTGATCTCGGAGTTCGAGACATAGATCCATCCGGTTCCGGCGGTGAAGCAGGCACCGCCGTCGGGCGCGTCGTGCCAGACGTACGAGGTGCCGGCGACCGTCCGGCGGGACCGGGCGATCACCCGGCTGGTGAAGCCGGCGGGCAGCTGGATCCCGTTGGCGTCGGCGCTGCGCAGCGCCCCGTACGGGCTGGGACCGGGTTGCGCCGGTGCGGCCACCGCGGCTTGCGCCCACAGGCTGCCGGAGAAGGCGGCAGCGCCGCCGGCGACGGTGGCGCGCAGGACGGTACGACGATCCATCGAATACCTCCGGTACTCGCAGCGTTCGGTGTCGCTGAAATTACCGACCGATTCATCGATGAGGGTGAACGCGAGGGGAGGCTTTGCCGACCATGGGGTGAGCAGTTGCCCACCGTCGGGTACTCTTGGCGCCGTGACGCGGTCGTATCGATGGTTTAGGCAGCCGGCTCGTAAGCCGGTGACCTCACCATGATCTGACGTCACCGTTTTCGAGCCGGCCGGGCAGGAATCAATTTCCTGCCCTTTTGCCTACGAGCAGCCGGCTCGTCCCGGGCACCGGCCCCGGGGTGCGGTCGGCGAAAGGATGCCCACCGTGACGACCCCGGACAACCGTCGCGTCATCGATCAGCGGATCGACCGTGTCGTACCGCTGACCACCCCGGCGCTGCTGCACCACGAGCTACCTCTGGAAGACGACCTGGCCTCGGCCGTGGTCGCCGGGCGGCGCACCGCCGCCCAGGTCCTCGACCGCATCGACGACCGCCTGCTGGTGGTGGTCGGCCCGTGCTCGGTGCACGATCCCGCCGCCGCCCTGGAGTACGCCCACCGGCTGCGCGAGGCGGCCGACCGGGTCGCCGACGACCTGCTGGTGGTGATGCGGGTCTACTTCGAGAAGCCGCGCTCCACCGTCGGGTGGAAGGGACTGATCAACGATCCCGGGCTGGACGGTTCCGGTGACGTCAACGCCGGTCTCCGGCTGGCCCGGGCGCTCCTGCTCGACGTGTTACGCCTCGGCCTGCCGGTCGGCTGCGAGTTCCTCGACCCGATCACCCCGCAGTACATCGCGGACACGGTGGCCTGGGGGGCCATCGGCGCCCGTACGGTGGAGAGCCAGGTGCACCGGCAGCTCGCCTCCGGCCTGTCCATGCCGATCGGCATGAAGAACCGCCCGGACGGCAGCATCGCCACCGCCGTGGACGCGATCCGGGCAGCCGGCGTACCGCACGTCTTCCCCGGCATCGACGTCTCCGGCACCCCGGCGATCATGCACACCCGGGGTAACGCCGACGGCCACCTGGTGCTGCGTGGTGGCGGGGGCCGGCCGAACTACGACGCCGCCTCGGTGGCCGGTGCGCTGGAACTGCTGCGCGCCGCCGGGCTGCCCGAGCGGCTGGTGGTGGACGCCAGCCACGCCAACAGCGGCAAGGACCACCGCAACCAGCCCGCCGTGGTCGCCGACGTGGCCGGGCAGATCGCCGCCGGTCAGCGGGGCATCGTCGGGATCATGCTGGAGAGCTTCCTCGTCCCCGGTCGGCAGGACCTCGACCCGACCCGGGAGCTGACCTACGGCCAGTCGATCACCGACGCCTGCATCGGCTGGGACACCACCGACGAGGTGCTCACCGAACTGGCCGCCGCCGTACGCGCCCGCCGGGCCACCCGCTCCAGCGCCGACCCGCACTCGCTGCCCGCCCCCGCCTGAGCGACGACCGGCCCGTCCCCGCTCGGGTCGGTCAGGAAGTTGTCCGCTCACGACAACTTCCTGACCGACGGAGCTGGGGCGGGGCCGGACGGGGTGGGTGTTTGGGTGCAGAGGGCGCGGGTAGCTGACGGGCGTGACCGACGACGTACCCGTGACCGGGGCACCCGCGCCGACGACGCAGGCCCGCCTGCCGGAAGCCGTGCTGGCCGACGTGCCGGTGGTCGACACCGCCGCGATCGACCCACCCGTGACCGACCTGCCCGGCACGCTCGCCGCCGTACCGGACGAGATCGAGGTCGAGGCGGTGGACACCCGGCCGTTGGACGAGCTGCTCGACGACCTCTACCGCGGCCAGGAGCGGATCAGCCAGGTCGACATCTACCGCCGCGCGGTCGCGGCGGAGCTGCCCGCGCAGCTGCTCGCCCGGCTGAACGCGCTGCCCCAGGGCGAGTACGCGGTCGACGAGGTGACCGACCTGCTGGGCGGCTCAGTGGGCTGACCCCCTCACCAGCCGATCCGGCGGCGACCAGGAGAGGACCGTGATGTCGCAGCCCACCGAGGACCACGACCAGACGCCCGCGCTCGCGCAACCCCCGGAGGGCAGGGACACCCTGCCCGAGCCGGATTTCGCAAACGAACACGAGACCACCGCCGTCGACGACGACATCCTGACCGGCGCCGACCAGGACGAGCGGGAGCCGGAGTCACCACGCGGCTGGTCGGGCATGCAGCGCTGAACCCGCATCCGTACGCCGAAACCGCCGGCCCGGAACACCGGGCCGGCGGTTCTGCCTGCTCGTAGGATCGCTCAGTCCGCGGAGCGGTGGTGGCCTTCCGCACCCTGCTGGGCCATCGCGTACGCCATCTGGAGGAAGTCGGAGGCGGCCACCGCGGTCAGGGCGGTGGCGACCAGCCGGGTCAGCCGTGGCGCCAGCACCAGACCCCCGGTCATGCCGGTGGCCACCCAGACCGCCAGGCAGAACGGGCAGCTGAGCAGTTCACCTATCGCGTGCCGGGTGGGGCTGCCGGAGTCGCGTACCTGTTCCATCACCTCGCCACTGCCGATCGGCCGGTCGTAGCGGGTGAACGGCGCGCGCAGCGGGCTGGTCACAGCGTCCTTCGACAGCAGCCGGCTGAGCTTGTGGGTCGCGATCGACAGGAGCACCACGTCGGCGGTGGCCGGCCGCTGCGGCACGGTACGCCCGGTCGCCTTGACCAGGGCGGCGATGGCACCCGCCACCCCGGCGTAGGTGCCCATGGCCACCAGGTAACCGCCGAGGGGGCGGTGCTCGTGCGGGGCGTACGCCTGGCGCAGCCTGGTCACCTTCTGCTTCAGCAAGCTCACCCGGGACTCCTTCTGATCACGCTTCCCAGGCGGGCGGTCAGCCGGCCTGGAGGTTGTCGGCCACTTCGCGGGCCAGGTTGGTCAGCGCCTGGTCGGCCAGCCGGTCGGGTCGACCGTCGCCGACCAGGTCGAGCCGAGCCCGGGTGCCACCCGAGTCCTCCGCTGCCACCCGCAGCTCGGCCGTCCAGTCCGTGTCCCGCGCGCGCCAGCGGGCCCACAGGCCGTCCGGGTCCCCGTCGGGGACGGCGGACAGCAGCGGCTCGGGCAGCCAGGCGGAGCTCCGGTCGGGGTCGGTCGCGGTGTTGAAGACGACCTCGGGCGGCGCGGAGATGCCCCGTTCCGCGTACGCCATCACGCGTCCCGCAGCCGGCTCGGGTCGACCTCCCGACCGGGGTGGCGGGCCAGGTACTCGGTCTCCAGTTCGGCGGTACGCCGCAGGTGGGTGGCGAGCGCCGAGTCGGTCGCGTGCCGCAACGTGTCCAGCCGGGTCCGGTGCAGACTCTCCATCTCGCGGATGAGGTCCTCCTCGGCCAACTCCGCCGGGTCGATGCCGGGCAGGTCGGCGTCGAGGATCGGCGCGGCCACCCGGTCGTCACCCCATTCCGGGATCCGCTGCTCGGGGCTCACCTCGGTGCCGCCGGGAGGAAATCCGTCCTGTGCCCTCATCTCGCGCCCCCTAGTCGGTCGTGGGCCTGGCGTCTGTACGGTTGCCCACCGCCCGGACGGCCAAACCACCGCCGCCACTACGACACGGTGTCGGAGAGCAGCGCCGGTCCCGGTACCCTCGGTGCCATGAAGCGGCTCTGGACCCCGGCGTGGATCGCCCGCCACGTGGCCATGGTCGTACTGGTGACGGCCTTCCTGGCGCTGGGCTGGTGGCAGGTCAGCCGCGCCGCCGCCGGCAACGCCATCAGCTGGGGCTACGCGGTGGAGTGGCCGATCTTCGCCGGGTTCGTGGTCTTCGTCTGGTGGCGTGAGGTCCGCCACGCGCTGCGGGGCGCCGAGGCAGGCCCGAGCGCAGCCGTCGGCGAGGCACCCGACGCCGGCGATCCCACGGTCGTCGAGAGGGCCGAGGCCGTCGAGGCGGCGGGCGTACGGCCGCGGCCCGGCATCGGCCGGCCGGTACGGGTCACCCGTACCGTCGGCGGTCACGGCGAGGAGGACGCGGAACTGGCCGCGTACAACCGCTACCTGTCATGGTTGAACGCCAATCCGGGCGCGAAGCCCGGCGACTATCCCGGCTGAGCCGGCCCGGAAGGACACGAGAAGTGCGCGCTGCTCTCACCCGTTACCGCGTGATCGCCTGGATCGTCGGTGTGGTGCTGATCCTGCTGGTCGTCATCGGCATGCCGTTGAAGTACGGCTTCGACGAGCCGATCGTGGTGGAGACCGTCGGCCAGGCGCACGGCTTCCTCTACATGCTCTACCTGGTCGCCACCTTCGACCTGTCCCGCCGGGTCGACTGGCCGCTCAAGCGGATGATCCTGGTGATGCTGGCCGGGACGGTGCCGTTCCTCTCCTTCTGGGCCGAGCGCCGGGTGAGCACCCTCGTCCTCGCCCAGCACGCTGAGCCGGCGCCGCAGCCGGTCGCCGGCTGATCCGACCCTTCGTCGCCAGCGGTCTCAGCGCCGGGGACGCCACAGGTCGGCGTTCGCGAGCGGGTCCTCCCAGCCGCCGTGGCGGTGGATCTCGAAGGCCCGCCGCAGCGCGCGGCTCACCTGCCCGAACTGGTGCTCGTCGTCGCTGCTGAACAGCAACTCCGGCACTCCGCCGCGCTGCCCCCACAGCTCGTACGCCGGCGGCCGCCACCGGTCGCCGGCCGCCGCGACCAGGATCGGCACCAGGAACACCACCCCGAGCAGGAGGTACGCCCCGGCGGTGAGCCGGTGCAGCCCTCCGGTGAAGCCGAGCGCCAGCCCGATCCCACCGATCACGGCGGCGGAGACCAGGGCGGCCCGCATGGCCACCCGGTCGTGTGGCCCCCGGGTGGTGTGCAGGTGGGTCAGTTCGGCGACCCGCCAACTGGTGCTGCCGACGGTGAACCGGTCGGCCGTGACGATGATCCCGGGTCGGGCGTAGAGCAGGGTCGGTCTGCCACCTGCGGTACCGCCCGGCGACCAGGGCGGTCGTGTCGTCGCACCTTCACGCTCCACGGCCCCTCCTCCACTGCTGGTGTGGGGGGCGGCCCGCTTGCCGGCCCCATCGATGCAGATGTGCGGGAATCCCGGCTGTGGCTTCATTGTGTGCCCGCCTCGCCACCCTGGCCTGCCGGTTTGCGGTGCTCAGCGGGGTTCGGACGGACCGGCGACGCCGGAAACACCACCCCGAGTCCGGCTTGTCGGACATACCGCGGAGTCATCCGACGTCATGTGCCGAGACCGACCCCTTGCGCATCTCCGGTATACCGGACTATTGCTACGGAACAAGAACGTGATTCAAGCTCAGCATCCCCATTGGTCTCGGCTTTCACTGCCACCGACTCCTGTCGCGTACTACGTTGGGCGAGTCGGTCCGGTCGGCCGCCGTCCAGCCGGACGGCACCGGGCTGATGCCGCCGCGGAGCGTCAGCAGGCCCGCGCCGGCCATGGGAGAGGAGCATCGAGCTCTTGTCGCCCCTGTTACACACGCTGCGCGCCCTGACCGTCACCGCGTTCGCACTGGTGCTTATCGCACCCGCGACGGTGGCCCGGGCCGAACCGTCCCCCGCCGAACTGACCCGGCGGATCGACAAGGCGTCCACCGAGTTGGAGAACGTGGTGGAGGCGCACAACGAGTTACGCGAGAAGATCAAGAAGAATCAGGCCGCCGTGGCCCGGCTCCAGGAACGGATCGGTCCACTGGAGCGGCAGGCCGCGCAGAGCCGCGCGGATGTCAGCGAGTTGGCCGCCACCGCGTACAAGACCGGCAACCTCGGCGCGGTCGACGCGTTGCTGCACGGCGGTGACTCGGCGTCGGTGCTGGACCGGCTCGGCACGCTGGACCACCTGACCCGGCAGCGCCAGGCGACCATCGCCGGCTACACCGCCGACCAGCGGCGACTGCTCGACGAGAAGACCCGGCTGGACGTGACGCTGACCCAGCAGGCGGCCCGCTCGCGGGAGCTGAGCACCGCGAAGCGACGGATCGAACGGGATCTGGCCAAGCTGTACGAACTGCGCCGGCAGGCGTACGGCCGAGCCGCCGAGCGTCCGAACAACCGGCCGGACAGCGCCAACGACGCGCCGGCCGTCTCCGGTCAGGCCGGCGTGGCCGTCCGGTACGCCTACGGCGCGCTCGGCAAGCCGTACGCCTGGGGCCAGGACGGGCCGAACGGCTACGACTGCTCGGGCCTGACCTCTGCCGCCTGGCGGGCGGCGGGCCGGTCACTGCCGCACAACACCCGGATGCAGTGGGGGGTGGTAGCCCACATCAGCCGCAGCGAACTGCGCCCAGGTGACCTGGTCTTCTACCGCAGCCTCGGGCACGTGGCGATCTACGTGGGCGGCGGGCAGGTCATCCACGCACCCACCTTCGGGCGGAACGTGGAGAAGCGTGCCGTCGACCTGATGACGCCGTACGGTTACGGCCGGGTGCGCTGAGTTCCACCGCGCGACGAGGCGGCCGGGCGACCGGCCGCAGGCACGACGAAGGGCCGGCGTCCCCCTATCGGACGCCGGCCCTTCGTCGTCATTACTACCAGCTCAGGCCGCTTGCAGACCCTCCGCGCGAGCCAGCTCACGGAGCCGGCCGAGCGCCTGGATCTCCAGCTGCCGGATCCGCTCCCGCGACAACGAGAACCGCGAGGCCACCTCCGTCAACGAGTGCTCCCGGCCGTCCTCGAGCCCGTAGCGAGCCCGCATGATGCCGGCGGAGCGGTCGTCCAGGTGGTTGAGCAGACCCTCGATGCGCTGCCGCTCCAGGCCGGTGAGCACGATCTCCTCCGGCGAGGGCGCGTCGCTGTCGGCGACCAGATCACCGAGGTTGGTGTCGCCGTCGTCACCGACCGGCGTGTCCAACGACACGGTGTCCTGCGACCAGCGGACCAGCTCGTTGACCCGCTCGACGGTCACGCCCAGCGCCGCCGCGATCTGCTCCGGCTCCGGGTCGCTGCCCAGCTCACGGGTGAGCTGCCGGGCCACGTTGCGCATCCGGTTGACGTCCTCCACCAGGTGCACCGGCAGCCGCACGGTGCGCTCCTGCTGGGCGATCGCCCGGCTGATCGCCTGGCGGATCCACCACGTCGCGTAGGTGGAGAACTTGTAGCCACGTTCGTAGTCGAACTTCTCGACCGCCCGGACCAGACCGGTGTTGCCCTCCTGGATCAGATCCAGCATGGGCATCCCGGAACGGACGTAACGTCGGGCGATCGACACGACCAGGCGCAGGTTGGCGCGGATGAACAGGTCCTTGGCCCGCTCACCCTCGGCGACCAGCCGCGTCAGCTCATCCCGGGTGACGCCCTCGGGTACGCGGTCCTCGCCGAGCAGGTGCTCGGCGTACAGGCCTGCCTCGATGGCCTTGGAGAGATCGACCTCCTTGGCGGCGTCCAGCAGTGGCGTCCGGGAGATCTCGTGCAGGTAGACTCCAACCAGGTCGCGCTCCTCGGCAACCTCGTCGGTTCGCATCCCGATGTTCTTGTCCACGTTGCCCACGGTCCCCTCAATCGCGCCGGTTACCCGGTTGCTTGCCATCCCCACGCCCATCAGCCCCTCCCCCGTAACCTCCGCTGTGCCCATCGGTGCTGACATCTACACAACAGATGAGACGTGTCGGGGAATTCCATGTCGTGGGTCGAAAGTGTCACGAATGCCTGATAATCAGCTGAGAGCACGGTCCATGTTTGCTGTCAGCACCCTGTCGGTGGTTGAGTCGACAGGGACCTGCTGAGGTCGACGGATCGACGAGTCACTGACCGTACCGGCCTATGGCAACACCGCCTGGCCGTCGTACACAGCGACCCGGGTCACCACCGTGCTGCGATCCTGGTCACTGCCAAACACGCGTACGCGGACCGATTGGTTCATCCACGCCGGTGGTAATACCCCACACCCTGATGAACAATCCGCACCCCGGTTCTATGCCCGGGTTTGCCCCGCTGCTGGCGCTGATGCCTCGTCCGATGCCATCGCGCCGATGATCATGCCCGCCGCCGGCCGGATTCGACCCGGCGAGAGCGGACCGCCTCGGCGCCGGCCTCCAGTGCTTTTCGCGCCCGGGGTCGGTTACGGGCGGCGACGCCGACGTAAAGGCAATCGACCACGGTGAGCTGAGCAATTCGGCTGGCCATCGCCCCCGAACGATAGGTGGTTTCGCGAGCCGCGGTGGTGAGCACGTGGTCGGCGAGCGTGGCGAGCGGTGACCGCGGGAAATTGGTGAGTGCCACAGTCGTCGCTGCCCTCGACCCCGCCTGCGCCAGCACCTCGATCACGTCGGAGGTGGCACCGGTGTGCGACACACCGACGGCGACGTCGCCGCGCGCCAGCAGGGCCGCCGAGGTCAGGGCGGTGTGCACGTCGGGGAAGCAGAAGGCGGCACGGCCGATGCGGTGCAGCTTCTGTTGGAGGTCCAGCGCCACGAAGCCGCTGGCGCCCACGCCGAAGATGACGATCCGGCCGGCGCCCACGATCGCCTCCACCACCTGCTCGCAGACCGCCGGGTCCAGTTGCTCGGCGGTCTGTTCGACGGCGCGCGCGTCGTTGAAGCCGATTGTCGCGATGATCCGGGCCAGGTCGGCGCCGGGTGGGATGTCCCCGCCGGCGATTCGCCCGTCGGACGGTTCGATGCGCCGGGCCGCCTCGGCGGCGAGCCGGATCCGCAACTGCGGGTAGCCGTCGACGCCCACCGACCGGCAGAACCGGATCACCGTCGCCTCGGACGTCTCAGCGGCGGTGGCGAGATCGGTGATGGTCCGTCGGGCCGCCTCGGCGGGGTCGGCGACCACCAGCCGGGCCACCCGCTGCTCCGCCGGCGACAGGGACGGGAGCAGGCCGCCGATGTGGACGATCAACCCGCTCGGCTCGCCGCTAGCAGAAATCTTCGGAGCCTTCGCCACCAATGGAACTTACTTTCAGTAGGCCGGGAGTGCAATCGCACCGCCGGGCTCGGGACGGGCGCACCGGCAAAGGCCGGCGACCGTCGGACAGCCTGGCATCCGCAGCGCGTACGGCGCTTCCCCCGCAGGGCCGGGCACGGCCGGTCGGGTGGGCCCGGTGCACCCGCCGACCGGTCGGCGGCAGTAGCGTGAGGACCATGGCGGGACGCAGCGTGTTGATCACCGGAGGCACCGGCGGGCTCGGCGCCGCGGTGACCGCGATCTTCGTCGACGCGGGCTGGCGGGTGGTGGCTCCACAACGGAGCCAACCGACGCCGCGCCCCGAGCCGGACGCCAACGCGCCGGTACGGCTGGTCGCGGACCTGACCGACGCGGCCGACGCGGCGCGGGTCGCGGAGGTGGCCGCCGGGGATCCCGAGGCACCGCTGCGGGCGGTGATCAACCTCGTCGGCGGGTACGCCAGCACCGGCCTGGTGCACGAGACTCCGATCGAGGAGTTCGACCGGATGCTCACCCTCAATCTGCGTCCGACTCATCTGGTCACCCGGGCGGCCCTGCCGCATTTGATCAAGGCGGGCGGCGGCGCGGTGGTGTGCGTGGCGTCGCGCGCGGCGGTCGCTCCCTTCCCCGGCGTGGCCGGTTACGTGACCGCCAAGGCCGCGGTGCTCGCCTTCGCCTCGGCCGTCGCGGTGGAGTACAAGACCGCCGGGGTGCGCTGCAACACGGTGCTGCCGAGCGTCATCGACACGCCGAGCAACCGGGCGTCCATGCCGGACGCGGATCATTCCCGGTGGGTGGCACCGACCGAGATCGCCTCGGTGATCCATTTCCTGGCCTCCGACGAGTCCGCGCCGACAAGTGGGGCGACCGTGCCGGTCTACGGCCGGGCCTGAACCGGCACCACGGGAGCGGTGCTCGCGGCGCGTACGCCACACCACAGCGGGTCGGTTCCGGACGGGGAGTCCTCCGCCGCCAACCATCCGGCCAGGTGTCCCCGGATCTCCCGGGCCACCTCGTGGGCGGGCCGGGCCGCGTCGATGACGACGAACGTCGGGTACTCCGGCAGGGTGCGGTAGGCGTGGTCGGCGGCGGCCAGGTAGGTCAGGCTCTCCTGGTCGGTGCCACGTCGCTCGATCCGCCGGTACGCCTCCGCCGGGTCGACCGCCATCAGGAACGTCACCTGCGGTTGCGGGAAGATCCGGTACGCGGCTCGGACGAGACGCTCCCAGCGTCGCCCGCCGTGCGCCCGGAGGCTGGCGTACTGGCAGACGGCGTAGCGGTCCATGATCGCCGTCCGGCCCGTCGCCCAGGAGGTGAGCAGGGCCGCCGCGATGGCCAGCCAACGCAGGACGGACTCCACCAGGAGCATCCCGTCGCGCCCGAGGAGCCGTTGCGCATCCGGCCGGCCCAGCCGGTGGGCCGCCCGACCCAACCACCGCCGACCGCCTGCATTGCGGTGATAGGTGGCGTCATGACCGGCTTCGGTGAGTGTGTCGGCGAGCAACTGGGCCTGGGTGGTTTTGCCGGACCCGTCGATGCCGACCAGCGCCACGGCACGCAGCCGCGCCGCGCGTCTGCTGCTGGACGTCGGTGCCGACCAGGCCGGCCGAGAAGCTCGCGTCGAACTCACCACTCTCGACAGATTATCCGACCGGCGCCCACGGCCTGCGTGTTACCTCCCGGTTAGGGCAGGTTCACGGTGTTCCGCAAGCAGGACAGGTGTGGGCGGGCGGAATGCCGGGTACGGACCCTGAACCCCCCAGGGTGCACCCCCAACGAGTCGACGGGAGAGTCGAAATGGCCGAGCGCGACGACGAAACTCTTCTCCACACCCTGAAGAAGGTCGCCGCCGTGCTCAAGCAGGCCGACATTCCGTTCGCCCTCGGCGGGAGCTTCGCCGTCTACGCCCACGGTGGGCACTCCAGCGAGCACGACGTCGACTTCCTGATCCGTCAGGGCGACGTCGACGCCGCGCTGGAGGCGCTCGTGGCCGCCGGGTTCACCGCCGAGCGTCCACCGGAGGACTGGCTGGTCAAGGTCTACGACGGCGGCCGGATGGTGGACCTGATCCACCGCCCGATCGAGACCCCGGTGACCGAGGAGACCTTCACCGACACGGTGGTGCGGCCGGTGGACGCGATCCACATGCCGGTGCTGTCGGCGACCCAGCTGATGGTGCACAAGCTGCTCAGCTTCTCCCAGCACTACTGCGACTTCGCCCGGGGTCTCCCGCTGGCGCGGTCGCTGCGGGAGCAGATCGACTGGGAACGGGTACGTAAGGACACGCAGCACTCGCCGTACGCGGAGGCGTTCCTGGTGCTGCTGGACAGGCTGGACGTCGTGCCGGACGCCGGCACGGCCGACGGGAGGGGAACACCGTGACCGTGCACGACCCCGGCGCCGGGCCACCCGACGAGTACGTCGAGGCGGAGATCCATCGGCTGCTCACCGAGGATCCGGCGGTGGCCGAACAGGGAATCACCGTGGTCCGTACGGAACGCGGCCTCGTGCTGTACGGCGAGGTGGAGAGCGCGTACCGGCGGAACGAGATCCTGCGCCGGGTGGCCGGACGCTTCCCGGACGTGCCGATCACCAGCGACATCGGGGTGACTCGCGCGCAGGCGCCCACGGAGATCGAGCAACTGCCCTGAGGGAGGTTCGATGGTTATCCGGATCGCCGCCGTGGGTGACGTGCATCTGGACGAGGACGTGGTCGGCCGGTTCCGGCCGGCGCTGGAGGAACTGCCCGACCGGGCCGACGTCCTGCTGCTCGCCGGTGACCTGACCCGGCACGGCACCGAGGCGGAGGCGCGCTGTGTGGCCCAGGAGTTCGGCGGTCTGGGCGTACCGGTGATCGCCGTGCTCGGCAACCACGACCACCAGTGCGACCAGGTACCGCAGGTGATCGGGGCGCTGACGGAGGCGGGGATCACCGTGCTGGAGGGCGACGGGGTGGTGCTCGACTGTGCGGACGGGCGACTGGGCGTGGCCGGGGTCAAGGGCTTCGGTGGCGGATTCGCCGGCCGCTGCGCCAGCGACTTCGGCGAGCCGGAGATGAAGGCCTTCGTACGCACCACGACCGAGAGCGCCGACCGGCTGGCAGCGGCACTGAAGTCGCTGGACTGCGACGTGCTGGTGGCGCTGACCCACTACTCGCCGGTGCCGGACACCCTCGCCGGTGAGCCGTTGGAGATCTACCCCTTCCTCGGCTGCTACCAGTTGGGCCAGGCGATCGACTCCGCGCCGACCGCGCTGGCCCTGCACGGCCACGCGCACCACGGCTCGGAGCGGGGTGTCACCCCCGGTGGGGTCCGGGTGCGCAACGTCGCCCATCCGGTGATCAAGCAGGCGTACAGCATCTTCTATCTGGGTGATCACCTGGATCAGGCAGAGGTTTCCTCAGTCGGCACCGGGGGTATTCAGCAGTCATGGAGCTGATTCTCTGGATTCTCGCAGTTGTACTGGTCGTCGCCGGCATCCTCGCGCTGTTCCGCCGGCAGATCCTCTGGGGCATCGTCCTCATCGTGGTCGGGCTGCTGGTCGGCCCGGGTGGTGTCAGCATCTTCAATTGACGTGGCGACGAAGGCGTCGCCCACAGAAGGACCCGCCGGGGTCGTCGTGACCGGAACTCCGTCCTCCCGACCGGAGCCACCGGGTACGGCGACCCCGGCGTGCTGTCTGCACCGTCCGATATGTCCACCGGGGCGGCAGGTTTGCCGACCCCCTGACGCGGAGAAGCTGCCATCATGCGGATGACTACGGCACGTACCCGACAGCCCACCCGCGGCACCCGACAGTGGTGGGCGCTGGCCGGCTTCGCGGTGGCCGTGTTCGCTGCGGCGGCCCTCGGCAGCCTGGCCGTCACCGGCACCTCGGCCGAGTACGCGAGCCTCGAGCAACCCGGCTGGGCACCGCCGTCGTGGCTGTTCGGGCCGGTCTGGACCGTGCTCTACGCGATGATCGCGGTGGCCGGCTGGCTGGTCTGGCGTCGGGTGGGCTTCGGCCCGGCCCTGATCGCCTGGGTGGTGCAGCTCGTGCTCAACGCCGCCTGGACGCCGTTGTTCTTCGGCGCCGGCCAGTACGGTCTGGCGTTCGCCGAGATCGTGGTGATGTGGCTGGCGATCGGCGTCACCGTGCTGCTGTTCCGGCGGGTCAGCACCCTGGCGACGGCGTTGCTGCTGCCCTACTGGGCCTGGGTCACCTTCGCCGCTGCGCTCAACTACTCGATCTGGCAGCTGAACGGGTGACCTGCCCCGGACACGGCGCTTGTGGCGCCGCGCCCGGGTGCCGTCGAGGTGCCGTCAGCAGCGCGGGACGTTCGGAATGAACCCGTCGTGACCGGTGTAGACGTACGCGTCCGCGATGAACCGGCCCGCGCCGATCCGGTTCCAGATCGAGCTGGTGCCGTACGTGCCGGTGACCGTGGTGCCCCTGGTCTGGCAGTGGATCGTGACTGAGGCGCCGTTGGCGAGCGAGCCGACGGCCGAGTAGCCGGTGCCCGGGCCGGAGCGTACGGTCAGGTTGGCACCGGCGGTGCGCACGGTGCCGGAGCCGGTGTTCGACGAGCAGCCGTTGCCGCTGGTGTAGGTCTTGGTGCCCCAGTACAACGCGAGCGTGCCGCTGAACCGGATCTTGATGTCGGCCCCGTTGAGCCGCTGCTCGTAGTGCAGGTGGGCGCCGCTCGAATTGCCGGTGCTGCCGACCCAGCCGATCACCTTGCCGTAGCCCACCGACTGACCGACGGAGACGTTGAAGCCGCTCAGGTGGGCGTAGTAGGTGTGGTAGCCGTTGCCGTGGTTGATCCGGACGTACTTTCCGTAGCTGCTGCCGCCCAGGTCGGTCACCCGGTCGACGGTGCCGGGCGCGCTGGCCACCACCGGGTCGCCGGCGTCGTTGGTGCGGTTGAAATCGATGGCGTTGGCCGGGCTGTGGCCGCTGCGGGTCTGCCCGGACCACGACTGGCCGCAGGGGAACGGCACCTTGAAGGTCGGCGCGGCCATCGCAGGCGCCGCCGGCACCAGCACACCGACGACGAACAGCACCAGGGCTCCCGCGGCGACCAGCCGGGCCGCGACAGGATTCAGCCACCGATCACGCATCTAGCACCTCCGACGTTGAAACTGCTCAATGGGTGCCAACCAGCGTGACAGGAATCCTTCAGTGTCGATAGATGCCACAACCGCTGGGAGCGCACCCAGCAGCGGTGAGTCGATTTCGGGATTGTTACTCGTCCGTGTCGTCCCAGGGGTGGACCCCGTCGGATGCAAGCGCTTACATGTGAAAACGCCCCATCGGACCGGCGCCAGGATGACCGGATGCGACCCGGCCAGCGCCGGCTAGAAAGGAGGACGGCATGGCGGTCTTTGCCAGGCCACGCCAGGCCCTCGCGATCGCTGGCGTGCTCGGGCTGACGCTCGGCGTCACCGCGTGCGGCACCGGAAGCAGCGACAACAGCGGCGGCAACAACAACGCCGATTCCGCCGAGTGCGCCCCGTACGAGAAGTACCAGGGTCACAGCGGCAAGAAGGTGAACATCTACTCCTCCATCCGCGATATCGAGGCCGACCGTCTCGACCAGTCGTGGAAGGAATTCGAGGACTGCACCGGCATCGACATCAGCCACGAGGGCAGCGGTGACTTCGAGGCCCAACTGCCGGTACGCGCCGACGGCGGCAACGCCCCCGACATCGCGTTCATCCCGCAGCCCGGTCTGCTCCAGCGGTTCGCCGAGCGGGGCCAGATCAAGGCCGCCAGCGCCGACACCAAGGCGATGGCCGAGCAGAACTACCCGGCCGACTGGCTGAAGTACAGCACCGTCGGCGGCACCTTCTACGGCGCGCCGCTCGGCTCGAACGTCAAGTCGTTCGTCTGGTACTCGCCGAAGATGTTCCAGGAGAAGGGTTGGACCGTTCCGACCACCTGGGAAGAAATGATCAAGCTCAGCGACACCATCGCTGACAGCGGCACGAAGCCGTGGTGCGCGGGCATCGAGTCCGGTGACGCCACCGGCTGGCCGGCCACCGACTGGATCGAAGACGTCATGCTGCGTACGCAGACCCCCGAGGTCTACGACCAGTGGACGACGCACGAGATCCCGTTCAACGACCCGCGGGTCGTCGAGGCGGTCGACCGCGCCGGCACCATCCTGAAGAACGAGAAGTACGTCAACGGCGGCTTCGGCGGGGTGCGCAGCATCGCCACCACCGCGTTCCAGGAGGGTGGCATCCCGATCACGGCCGGCAAGTGCGCCCTGCACCGGCAGGCGTCGTTCTACGCCAACCAGTGGCCGGAGAACACCAAGGTGGCCGAGGACGGCGACGTGTTCGCGTTCTACTTCCCGGCCATCGACCCGTCGCGGGGCAAGCCGGTGCTGGGTGGCGGCGAGTTCGTGGTCGCCTTCGCCGACCGTCCCGAGGTGCAGGCGGTGCAGACCTACCTGGCCTCCGGTGAGCACGCCAACAGCCGCGCGAAGATCGGCGACTGGGTGTCGGCGAACAACAAGCTCGACCTGGCCAACGTGAGCAACCCGATCGACAAGCTCTCCGTGGAGATCCTCCAGGACGACAGCTCGGTCTTCCGGTTCGACGGTTCCGACCTGATGCCCGCCGCCGTCGGCGCCGGGACCTTCTGGAAGGGCATGGTCGACTGGATCAACGGTAAGGACACCGCCAGCGTCCTCCAGGGCATCGAGAGCAGCTGGAAGTAATTCCGGTGGTGGGCCGGTCCGCGTTCGCGGGCCGGCCCACCGGCTCCGTGGAGTAACCCCTGGGAGGGTTGATGAACTTCGACTTCGCCGACCAGGCGCCGAAGATGATGATGTTGCTGTGGGGGCTCGTCGCCTTCGCAGTGGTGGTCGGCGGCCTGCTCTTCGTGCTCGACGCGGTGCCGTCCTACTTCGCCAGGCGTCGCGAGGCGCAACTCGTCGCCGCCTCCGCCAGCGGGGCTCCGCTGCCCCGGCGGACCAAGCCCCGCGAGGGGTTCTTCGCGCTGTTCTTCCTGCTGCCGACGGTGTTGCTACTGCTGATCGGTCTGGTGGTCCCCGCGATCCGGACCACCCTGCTGTCGTTCATGGACGGCGGCAGCGAGAACTGGGTCGGCCTGGACAACTACCGCTGGATGTTCGCCGAGGACGCGATCGTCCGGGTACTGCTCAACACCCTGGTCTGGGTGACGTTGGTGCCGCTGGCCGCCACCGCCATCGGCCTGATCTACGCCGTGCTGGTGGACAAGGCCCGGCTGGAATCCGTCGCCAAGTCACTGATCTTCATGCCGATGGCGATCTCGTTCGTCGGCGCCAGCATCATCTGGCGGTTCGTGTACGCCTACCGGGGCGAGGACCAGGACCAGATCGGTCTGCTCAACCAGATCGTGGTCAGCCTCGGCGGCGAACCCCGGCAGTGGCTGCTCGACTCGCCGCTGAACACCCTGCTGCTCATCGTGATCATGGTGTGGATCCAGGCCGGTTTCGCCATGGTGGTGCTCTCCGCGGCGATCAAGTCCATCCCGGCGGACATCGTGGAGGCGGCCCGCCTCGACGGCGTCAACCCGTGGCAGATGTTCTGGCAGATCACCATGCCGAGCATCCGGCCCGCGCTGATCGTCGTGGTCGTCACCATCTCGATCGCCACGCTGAAGGTCTTCGACATCGTGCGGACCACGACCAACGGCAACTACGACACCAGCGTGATCGCCAACGAGATGTACAACCAGGCGTTCCGGTACGGCCAGAACGGGCAGGGCTCCGCGCTCGCGGTGTTCCTGTTCATCCTGGTGGTGCCGATCGTGATCTTCCAGATCCGGAACCTGCGTCAGCAGCGACGGGAGGGCTGAGATGACCACCACCACTCCCCCGGCCGCGGTCGGCGCCCAGCAGAGCGACGGTTCCACCCGGGCCTCACGGGTGCGCAAGCGGCTCAACAGCCGTACGGCGACAGTGGTCGCGATCGTCATCGCGGTGGTCTGGACGATCCCCACCTTCGGCCTGTTCATCTCCTCGTTCCGGCCCGAGGCGGAACTGAAGACCACCGGCTGGTGGACGGCCTTCACCGATCCGCAGTTCACCCTCAAGAACTACCAGGACGTGTTGTTCGGGCAGACCGCCTCGTCGGGGCAGCTCGCCAACTACTTCGTCAACTCGCTGGTGATCACCCTGCCGTCGGTGTTGTTCCCGCTGGCCTTCGCGGCCCTGGCCGCGTACGCGCTGGCCTGGATCAACTTCCGCGGCCGGGACTGGCTCTACATCGGCATCTTCGCGCTCCAGATCGTGCCGTTGCAGATGGCCCTGGTGCCGCTGCTCAGCTTCTTCTCGCGCGGAGTCAGCCTGGGCGGGGTCACCCTGATGCCCGCCTGGAACCTCGACGGCGCACAGAACTTCGCCCAGGTGTGGTTCGCGCACACCTGCTTCGCGCTGCCGTTCGCCGTGTTCCTGCTGCACAACTTCATCTCACAGCTGCCCAAGGATCTGATGGAGGCGGCCCGGGTCGACGGGGCCACCCACCCCAAGATCTTCCGCACCATCGTGCTGCCGTTGGTCGCACCCGCCCTGGCCGCGTTCGCCATCTTCCAGTTCCTCTGGGTCTGGAACGACCTGCTGGTCGCGCTGATCTTCGCCGGTGGCAGCGAGGTCACCGCACCGCTGACCGTGCGGCTGGCCGAACTGGCCGGTACCCGGGGCAACGAATGGCAACGGCTGACCGCCGGGGCGTTCGTCTCGATCGTCGTACCGCTGATCGTGTTCCTGTCGTTGCAGCGCTACTTCGTTCGAGGGCTGCTCGCCGGCAGCGTCAAGGGCTGACCCACCGGTGGTGCCGCCACCACGGCGGCACCACCGCAGGTCGTGAGCGGGGTTACCGTGACGAGGATCGACGATGTCGCCCGGTTGGCCGGAGTCTCCACCGCCACCGTCTCCCGGGCCCTGCGGGGACTGCCCACCGTGTCGGCGGCGACCCGCCGACGGGTGCTGGCCGCCGCCGAGCAGTTGCAGTACGCCGTCTCGCCGAGCGCATCGCGCCTGGCCGGTGGCCGTACCGGTGCCATCGCCGTGGTGGTCCCCCGGATCACCCGCTGGTTCTTCGGGGTGGTCGTCGAGGCGGTCGAGGACTTCCTCCACCAGTGCGGCTACGACCTGTTGCTGCACAACCTGGGCGGGCGGGAACAGAACCGTCAGCGCCTGCTGCACCCCGCCAACCTGCACAAGCGGGTCGACGGCGTGATGCTGGTCGCCACCCCGTTGCGGCCCGCCGACCTGACCGCCCTGACCAGGCTGGACCTGCCCGGGGTGACCGTCAGCTCCGGCACCGACGTGCCCGGCTGGCCCTGCGTACGCATCGACGACGTGGCCGCCGCGCGGCTCGCCACCCGGCATCTGCTGGACCTCGGTCACCGGCGGATCGCGCACATCTCCGGCGACCCCGACGACGAGTTGGCCTTCACCGCGCACCTGGACCGGCGGCGTGGCTACCAGGAGGCACTGCGCGCGGCCGGGCTGCGGCCCGACCCGACCCTCGACGTGGAGTCCGGGTTCGACATCGCCGGCGGCACCCGGGCCACCGAGGAACTGCTGCGCCGAGGTGACCCCCCGACCGCCATCTTCGCCGCCTGCGACGAGATGGCGATGGGCGCGTTGACCGCGCTGCGCGACGCCGGCCTGCGCGTACCGCAGGACGTCAGCCTGATCGGCATCGACGACCACGCGCTCTCCGGCGTGCTCGGCCTGAGCACCATCGCCCAACCGGCGGCCGAGCAGGGTCGGCTGGCCGCCGAGATGTTGATCGACCCGCTTCGCGGGCGAACCCGTGCCGCCGACTGCGGCGCGAACGATCTGCCGGTGATCCTGCCCACTCGGCTGGTCGTACGGGACTCGACCGCCCCACCACGGGCAAACTGATTCGACGGGTCACCGTCGCCCACCGCCGCAACCCGCTCGGACCATGGGAGTACGCCCTGAACGACAACCCGATCCCCCAGCCCATGCCCGCCGTGACGACCACCGGATGGTGGACCGAGGCGGTGATCTACCAGATCTACCCGCGCTCGTTCAGTGACTCCGACGGCGACGGTATCGGCGACCTGCCCGGTATCACCGCCCGTCTGGATCACCTGCGTCAGTTGGGGGTCGACGCGATCTGGCTCTCCCCGTTCTACCCGTCGCCGCAGGCCGACGCCGGGTACGACGTGGCCGACTACCGGGACGTCGAGCCGCTGTTCGGCACGCTGGCCGACGCCGACGACCTGATCGCCCAGGCACACGCCCGCGGGCTGCGGGTCATCGTCGACCTGGTGCCCAACCACACCTCGTCGGCCCACGAGTGGTTCCGGCAGGCCCTGGCCGCCGGGCCGGGCAGCCCCGAGCGGCAGCGCTACATCTTCCGCGACGGGCGGGGACCGGACGGCGCCGAACCGCCGAACGACTGGCAGAGCGTCTTCGGCGGACCGGCCTGGACCCGCGTCGCCGACGGCCAGTGGTACCTGCACCTGTTCGACACCGCCCAGCCCGACCTGAACTGGGACGACCCGCAGGTACGCGCGGAGTTCCTGGACGTGCTGCGGTTCTGGCTGGACCGTGGCGTGGACGGCTTCCGGGTGGACGTGGCGCACGGCCTGATCAAGCAGGCCGACCTGGCCGACTGGCACGAGCCGCAGGAGATCCTCTCCGGGCAGGAGGTGGACAAGCCGCGCCCACCGATGTGGGACCAGGACGGCGTACACGAGATCTACCGCGACTGGCGGCGGCTGCTGGACAGCTACCCCGGCGAACGGGTCCTGGTGGCCGAGGCGTGGGTGGAGCCGGCCGAGCGACTGGCCCGCTACGTCCGCCCCGACGAGATGCACCAGGCGTTCAACTTCGAGTACCTGCTCGCCTCCTGGACCGCCCCGGCCCAGTACGCGGTCATCACCCGCTCGCTGGAGGCCACCGACGCGGTCGGCGCCCCCACCACCTGGGTGCTGTCCAACCACGACGTGGTGCGCCACGCCTCCCGGCTCGGCCTGCCGATCGGCACCCCGCGCCCCAACGGCATCGGCATCGGCGACCCGCAGCCGGACACCGCGGTCGGTCTGCGCCGGGCCCGCGCGGCCACCCTGCTGATGCTCGCCCTGCCCGGCTCGGCCTACCTCTACCAGGGTGAGGAACTGGGCCTGCCGGAACACACCCTGATGCCCGACGAGGCCCGCCAGGATCCGACCTGGGAACGCAGCGGGCACACCCAGCGCGGTCGGGACGGCTGCCGGGTGCCGATCCCGTGGGAAGCGGACGCGCCGTCGTACGGCTTCGGGCCGACGGATGCGAGTTGGCTGCCCCAGCCGGGCGTCTGGGCCGAGTACGCGCTGGACCGCCAGCGTGACGTGCCCGGCTCGACCTACGAGATGTACCGCACGGCGCTGCGCCTGCGGCGTGGCCACGGGTTGGGTCGGGGCACGGTGCAGTGGCTCTCCTCCGGCGACGAGGTGCTGACCTTCCGCAACGGCGACGTGGTGGTGCTCACCAACTTCGGCGCCACCGGCGTACCGCTGCCCGCCGGCGAACTGCTGCACAGCAGCGCGCCGCTGGACGAGGACGCCTCCGTCCCCACCGACGTCACCGTCTGGGTGCAGGTGTAAGGAAGGGCACCTTATTAACGCCTCCGGTAGAGGAAGGGCACCTTATTAACGCTGTCCTGGCAAGCCTGGCGGGATGTACGGCCAGCACGACGGATCGTGTTAAAAAGGGGCCCTTCCTCTACATCAGACGTTAAGAAGGTGCCCTTCCTTACAGCTTCTCCGCGCGGGCGTGCAGCAGGTCTGCCACGTCGGCGATGTCCTTGGGTGAGGTGCGGGCGGCGAGCCAGTACATGATGCCGGTGGGGATGAAGAAGAGCTGGAAGGCGGCCAGCCCGACCGCGTAGTTCAACGGCGGCGGGAACGCCGCCCGCAGGGCGTGGAAGGCCACCCCGACCAGCCCGTTCCCGGCCGCCCGTCCCACCCCGTTGACCAGGTTGCCCAGGCTGTAGACAGTGCCCCGGTGCTCCGGCGGGTTCGCGTCGGCGATCAGGGCGAACCAGTTCGGCGAGTTCGCCGAGGTCAGCGCCAGCGCGAGCAGCGCGGTGAGCAGGCTCAGCCCGACGGTGGGCTCGGTGACGACGCTGGCCAGCACGGCCCGTACCACCGTGCCGGTGCCGGCGCCGTCGGGCACGTCGATGCGGATCGGCACGAAGAAGAGCACCAGGTAGAACGGCACCGCGGCGAGCACGCCGACCGCGGCGACCATGGCCCGACCGGAGGGCGTACGCCGTTGCAGCGCGTCGCCGACCAGACCACCGACGATGGAGAGCACCCCGCCGAGTTGGAACAGGGTGGCGAAGACGCTGCCCACCACGATCGCGGTCGCCATCGAGTAGCCCTGGTCCTGGGCCCGTTCGGCGAACAGCACCGGCAACCAGACGAGCGAACCGAAGGCGGCCTGTGCGGTGAGGCCCTGCAGGATGAGCCAGCGGTTGGTCCGGCGGTGGAGGATGACGGGCAGGTCGCGGCGGCTAATCCGATAGTCGTAGTCCGCGCCGCCGGCCAGCGCGTCGGCCAGTTCCGGTTCGCTCTGGCCGCGCCGGATGTCGTACGTGAGCAGGTAGGCCACCGTGGCGACCAGGCCGACGACGGTGAGCAGCAGGAACGGGCGACGCCAGTCGGCCGCACCGAGCAGCCCACCGACCAACGTGCCGGCCAGCGTGCCGGCCCCCTGGGACAGCCCCCAGAAGCTCATCACCAAACCCCGTCGACGCGGCGAGATCAGGTCGGTGACCACCGAGAAGCCGACCGAGCCGACCGCACCCAGCCCCACCGCGGCGAGCAGCTGCGCGGCCAGAAAGGTCGGATAGCTCCCGGCCAGACCACTGCCACCGGTCCCGACGGCCCAGATCAGGGTGCCGATCATCAGCAGCGGTTTGCGGTTGGTGCGGTCGCCGAAATAGGCCCAGCCGACCGCCGCCACCGCGCTGACCAGGAAGCTGACCGCGGTGACCAGGCCGAGCAGGCGCTGCGGTACCGCGAAGGACTCCGCGATCGCGCCGTACAGCGGTGGCACCAGCCCGATCGCCACGTTGTCCAGCGAGGCGAGCAGCACGAACACGACGACGCTGTAGAAGCGGTGCGCCGCGTTGCCACCCCACACCCGTGGGGCGCGGCCCGTGGTCGACGTCATGCGGGCAGCCAACCAGGACGCGACGACGGACCGATCACCGGCCCACCCCGTCGTGCGGGACGAATCCCCGGATCGAGTGGCTTCACCCCCGTCGGGAGCCACTCGATCCGGGGGTCGAGGGATGGATCACCCCTGGGCCAGGCGGTCCAGGTGGTGATCGCGGGCCTGCGCGTAGCGCTCCCGGATGGCCGGGACCGGTTCGGCGGCGTACTCCCGGGTGCCGGCGGGCGTCCAGGAGGGCGCCTCCGTCGTGCCGAGCGCCAACCAGGCGGCCTGGCGGGCGGCGCCGTCGGCGACGTACTCACCGGGCGGCGGGACGACCACCGGGCAGCCGAAGACCTGCGCGGCGATTCGGCGTACGGCGGCGGAACGGGCCCCACCACCGACCAGGAGCACCCGGCGGGGCTGCGCGCCCTGGGCGGCCAGCGCGTCGAGACCGTCGGCGAGCGCGCAGAGCATGCCCTCCACGGCCGCCCGCGCCAGGTGCGCCGGGGTCGAGGTCCGCAGGGTCAATCCGTGCACCGCCCCGGTGGCCAGTGGCCGGTTCGGGGTGCGCTCACCCTCCAGGTACGGCACCAGCACCAGCCCGTCCGCCCCGGGCGGGGCGGAGAGCGCGAGGTCGGCCAACTCGTCCAGCCCGACCCGGAGCATCCCGGCGGCGGCGTCCAGCACCCGGGCCGCGTTGAGCGTGGCGACCAGGGGCAGGAACCGGCCGGTCACGTCGGCGAACCCGGCGACGGTGCCGCTGGCGTCGGCGGCCGGGGTCTCCGCGATGCTGAAGACGGTGCCGGACGTGCCGATCGAGACCAGCACGTCACCGGAACCGGCCCCCACCCCGAAGCCGGCAGCGGCGTTGTCGCCGGCACCGGGAGCGAGCAGCGCCGGCGCGGCACCGGACACGGCTGCCGGGTCGAGGTGGCCGGCGGACTCGGCCGGGCCGAGCACGGTAGGCACCCGTACCTCCCGGCCGAGTGCGCGTTCCAGCAGGTCGGGGCGGTACTCCCCGGTCGCCGGCGACCAGTAGCCGGTGCCGCTGGCGTCGCTGCGGTCGGTCCGCAACGCCTCCAGCCCGGGCGCACCGGCCAGCCGCCAGGTCAGCCAGTCGTGGGGCAGGCAGACGGCAGCCACCCGCTCGGCGTTGGCCGGCTCGTGCCGGGCCAACCAGCGCAGCTTGGTGACGGTGAAGCTGGCCACCGGCACGCTGCCCACGGCGTCGGCCCAGAAGCGCCCACCGCCGGCCTCCGCCACCAGTTCGGCGGCGGCGTCGGCGGAGCGGGTGTCGTTCCACAGCAGGGCCGGCCGGATCACCTGCCCCGCGTCGTCCAGGCAGACCATGCCGTGCTGCTGACCGGCGACGCTAACCGCGGCGACGTCGGCCAGTCCGCCGGCGGCCTCGATCGCCGTCTGGAGGGCCGACCACCAGGCCTCCGGGTCGACCTCGGTGCCGTCGGGGTGCGGCGCCCGGCCCTCGCGTACCAGGGTGCCGGTCTCCGCATCCCGGACGACCACCTTGCAGGACTGGGTGGAGGAGTCCACCCCCGCGACGAGCGGCATGCCGTCCGCCTCAGCGTGCGCCGAGCAGGTGCTCGACGGCGAGCTGGTTGAGCCGGACGAAGCCGAAGCCACGGGCGGCGACGGCGTCGACGTCGAACTCCTCGAACGCGCTGGTGTCGGCGAGCAGTTCGGCGTAGCCCTCGCCCTCGCCCAGCGTCGGCACGCCCAGCTCGGCGACCTTGCTGGCGGCGAGCGCCTCGGCCACCTCCGGGTCGGCCCGGAACGCCGCGGCCCGCTCCTTGAGCAGCAGGTACGTGCGCATGTTCGCCTCAGCGGAGGCCCACACGCCGTCGAGGTCCTCGGTGCGGGAGGGCTTGTAGTCGAAGTGCCGCGGCCCCTCGTAGGCGGGCGCGCCGGCCGGGCCGCCGTGCTCCAGCAGGTCGACCAGGGCGAAGGAGTTGAGCAGGTCGCCGTGACCGAAGACCAGGTCCTGGTCGTACTTGACGCCGCGCTGGCCGTTGAGGTCGATGTGGAACAGCTTGCCCTGCCAGAGCGCCTGGGCGATGCCGTGGGCGAAGTTGAGCCCAGCCATCTGCTCGTGGCCGACCTCCGGGTTCAGGCCGACCCGCTCGGGGTGGGCCAGGGTGGAGATGAATGCCAGGGCGTGCCCGACAGTGGGCAGCAGGATGTCGCCGCGCGGCTCGTTCGGCTTGGGCTCCAGGGCGAACCGCAGGTCGTAGCCGCGGTCGATGACGTACTGGCAGAGCAGGTCGACGGCCTCCCGGTAGCGCTCCAGCGCCGCCTGGACGTCCTTGGCGACGTCGTACTCGGCGCCTTCCCGGCCACCCCACATGACGAACGTCTTGGCACCCAGTTCGGCGGCGAGGTCGACGTTGCGCAGCACCTTGCGCAGCGCGAAGCGCCGCACGTCGCGGTCGTTGCTGGTGAAGCCGCCGTCCTTGAAGACGGGCTGCTGGAACAGGTCGGTGGTGACCATCGGCACCACCAGGCCGGTCTCGTCGAGCGCCTTGCGGAACCGGGCGATCTGGGCGTCACGGGTGGCGGCGTCCGACCCGAAGGGGATGAGGTCGTCGTCGTGGAAGGTCACCCCGTACGCGCCCAGTTCGGCGAGTCGGTGCACCGACTCCACCGGGTCGATGGCGGTACGGGTGGCGTGGCCGAACGGGTCTCGACCCTGCCAGCCGACCGTCCAGAGCCCGAAGGAGAACTTGTCGGCGGGGGTGGGACGGGGTGCCATGGCAGACCTCCGGTGATGTCGTCCGCTATTTGTTCAGTGGTTGAATTAAATGGCGGTGATGTGGCAGTGTCAAGAGGTGATCCCAACCGCAGCCCCGGCCGGCGCGGTGCGCCAGGGCAGCCTCCGCGAACTGAACCTCGCCCTCGTGCTCGGCCGGATCGCCGCCGCGCCCCGCCCACCGTCGCGGGCCGCGCTGGCGGCCGAGACCGGCCTGACCCGGGCCACGGTCTCCGCCGTGGTGGAAGACCTCGTCGCCGGCCGGCTGGTCACCGAGGCGGAGCCGCAACCACGCTCCGGTGCCGGTCGACCGGCCCGTGGTCTGGTGCTCGCCGGTGACGGCCCGGCCGGGCTGGGCCTGGAGGTCAACGTCGACTACCTGGCGGCCTGCGTCGTCGATCTCGCCGGTGAGGTCCGACACCACTGCGTGCACCGTGCCGATCTGCGGCCGGTCTCCCCCGCCGACGCGCTGGGCCGGCTGGTGCGGCTGGCCGCCGAGGCCCGCGCCGCCGCCGAGGCGCAGGGCCTCATCCTGGCCGGTGCCGCCCTGGGGGTGCCCGGCCTGGTCGACGACGTCGGGCAGGTCCGGCTCGCGCCGAACCTCGGCTGGCGCGACGTGCCGGTCCCCGAGTTGCTGGCCGCACATCCGCCGCTGACCGAGGTGATCGACGGCGTGCCGGCGCTGGTGGTGGACAACGAGGCCAACCTCGCCGCGCTGAGCGAGTTGCACGCGGGCGCCGGTCCGGGCAGCTTCCTGCACATCTCCGGCGAGGTCGGCATCGGTGCCGGCATCGTGCTCGACGGCGCCCTGTACCGGGGCGCCCGAGGCTGGAGCGGGGAGATCGGCCACATCCCGGTACGACCGGACGGCCCGCCCTGCCGATGCGGCGGCCGGGGCTGCCTGGAGCGCTACGCCGGGCAGGAGTCGATCCTCGCGGCGGCCGGCCTGGCCGGGGCGGATCTGCCCGCCGACACCGCGCCGAACCGGTTGGCCGAGCTTGCCGGGGCCGGCGACGCGACCGTGCTGCACGCCCTGCACGAGGCCGGCGTGGCGCTCGGGGTGACCGTCTCCAGCGTGATCAACCTGCTGGATCTCGACACGGTGGTGCTCGGCGGCGGCTACGCGCCACTGGAGCCCTGGCTGCGGCCACCGATGCTCGCGGAGATCGACCGCCGGGTGCTGACCGCGGCCTGGTCGCCGGTGACCGTCCGCCCGGCGGTCCTCGGGGCGACCGCCGCCGCCGTCGGCGCGGCCGGATCGGTGGTACGCCGGATCATCGCCCGACCCGTCGCCTGGTTGGCTCGGCTGTAGCGGGCCGCGCGCCGCGCGTCTCGGCGTGTCGGGGGTACTCGGTACCCTTGCTCCACAGCAACGATCACCGTGACCGCAGGAGCGACACCACCGGCATGCGCACCTCTCGACAGCGCAGGACGCGCGGCGGGCATCGATGACCAGCACCCGCGAGGGCCGGGTCGCCGGCCCCGGACGCAGCAAGGGCCCCGGCAGGTCCGCCCGACCGGGGGTGGCCGCGCGCGTCGATCTGGCCGGTGAGCTCCTCGACGGACTCACCGACGCGGTGCTGAGCACCGACGACCACGGGTCGGTCGAGCTGATCAACGCGGCCGCCGCCCGACTGCTTCCCGAACTGCGCCCCGGCGCCGACCTGGCCACCTGCGCGGTGCCCGCCCTGGCGGCGGCGACCGTCGCCGGGCACACCCGCTTCGAGGACGAGCACCACCACCGGCAGCTGCACGGCGTACGGCGGGCACTGGCCGGGGGCCGGTCCGTCTGGTACGTCCGCGACGTCACCGAGGAGCGGGCCCGCAGCGAGGCCCTGCTGAGCGAACGCGGCCGTACCGCCTTCCTGGCCGACGCGGGCCGCCGACTCGGGTTGGCACTGCACCGCGACCAGGCCCTGCGGGCCGCCGCCACCCTGCCCGTGCCCTACCTGGCCGACCTGGCCCTGGTCGTACACCTGCCGGCGGTGCCCGCCGAGCAACGGCCGCACTGGGTCCGGCACGCCGAGCACCAGTCCGGTCCGGTGGCCGGGACGGCCGACTGGAGCCTCACCACCGCCCTGCCGGAGATCGAGGAAGCGCTCGACGGCGGGTTCCCGCCACCCCGGGTGTGGTCGGCCGGTCAGCTGGACCCGATCGTCGCGGCCGACGTCGAACCCGGCGCCACCCTGCTGGTCAGCCCGATGCCCGGGGCCGGTCGGACGGCCGGGGCGCTGGTGCTGCTGCGGCACGCCCGACGAGGCGGCTTCGACCCGCGAGGCATCGACCTGGCCCGCGAGTTCGCCGCCCGCGCCGGCGCCGCCCTCACCATGGCCGAGTTGTACGACGAACAGGCCCACCTGGCGCGGGTGCTGCAGAACAGCCTGTTGCCGCCGGAGCTGCCCGGGATCGTCGGGATGGACGTCGCCGGGGGCTATCGCGCCGCCGGGGACAGCCTGCGGATCGGTGGCGATTTCTACGATGTCCTGCCCACCGACGGCGGCGCGTTGTTCGCCCTCGGCGACGTCTGCGGCAAGGGGGTCGGCGCGGCCGTACTCACCGGCCGGGTACGGCAGTCGTTGCAGACGCTGCGGTTGGTCGAACAGCGACCGCTGGCGCTGCTGCGGCTGCTCAACCAGGCGCTGCTCGACATGTCCGACGCGGCCCGGCGCAGCCAGTTCACCACCCTGTTGCTCGGTACGCTGCGCCGCGAGCCCGAGGGCGGCCTGCGGATCCGGGTCGCCGGCGGCGGGCATCCGGCACCCCTGGTGGTCGACGCCGACGGCACGGTCACCTCCGTACGGGTGGGCGGGATGCCCGTCGGTGCCCTGCCCGACGCCCGGTTCACCGACGTCGACCTGCGGCTGCCGCCCGGTTCGGTGCTGTTCGCCCACACCGACGGGGTCACCGAGGCTCGGGGCGGCCCACACGGTGCGGAGATGTTCGGCGAGCGACGGCTCCGTCAGGCGCTTTCCTCCGGTGCCGGTCTGCCTCCTGCAGCTCTGGTCGACCGGGTGTTGCGCCTGGTCGACGAATGGTCCGCCGGGCAGCGGCACGACGACATCGCGATGCTGACGGTGACCCCGGCCGGCTAACCGTCAGGCCGTCCGGAAGACCGCAGTTTCCCCGTTCGACCAGCTCAGCGGGGCGTCGACGACGTCGCGGACCTCCGACAGATGACCGGTGTCCGGTTCGTCGGGCTGGGGCACCAGCGGCGACACCGGCCGGACCACGCGGGCTCGGGCCGCCTCATCGAACTCCCGCAGACCACGCAGCAGCGCCTCACGGCCCTCCGGCGTCATGTCGGCCAGGATCGCGGCCAGGTGCTGGCGACGATCCTCGCGCAACTCGTCGAGGAGGCTGCGGGCCTCGGCGGTCAGGTGCAGGGAGATCTCCCGCCGGTCCGCCCGGCCGGGTTCACGCTCTAGCATGCCGGCGGCGACGAGCCGGTCGCAGAGCCGGCTGGCCGAGGAGAGCAGCATGTCCAGCCCGGCGGCCAGCCTGCGCAGGTTGATCCCGTCCTGCCGTTCCACGAGCATGACGGCACGAAGCTGGGCGGTGGAGATCCGGTTCGCTGTGCGCTCCCGGGCACCGTCCCAGACAGTCAGCAGGGCACCCGCCGCGACATCCACCTCGGCAGCCATACTCATCTCGGGTCCTGGAAAACCATGCTGTTCCGCCATCGTGCGCCTGAGCGTACTCCGATTCTGTCGGTCAATGGGCTTGTGATCAAGGAGATAGCCATGAGCGAGCCGGTCGAGCAAGCCCGCACCGTGCTCACCACGGCCCCTGCGGATCTCCTGCTGAGCCGGATCAGAGCGCTGCTCGACCAGGAGTACGGCATCGCGGACGTCGAACTCCTCCAGGTCGACTACCGGCTGGCCGCGCTGCTTCCGCTCACCCCCGGGGAGGCGGTGAGCGAACCGGGACACCCGGCCTGGCGGTGCTTCGACCACCAGAGCCCGGTGTACGTCGACAGCACGGCCTACCTGCCGGTCAGCATGCGCGGCGAACGACGCGGGGTGCTCCGGGTGCACCCGGTCACGGACGAGGGCCTGCTGGCCGACCTCGCCGAGATCGGCACCGCCCTGGCCCACGAACTGACCGCTGTCGACCCGGGAACGGACGTCTACCGCACCGCTCGGCGGGCCCGGCGGCTCACGCTCGCCGCCGAGATGCAGTGGGAGCTGCTGCCGGGGCGCAGCCGGATCCGGCCCTCCTTCAGCCTGGCCGGGCAGCTGGAACCGGCGTACGCGGTACGCGGGGACAGCTTCGACTGGTCCGACGACGGTGACCGGGTATGGACCGCCACGATCAACGGCATGGGTGCGGGCGTCGCCGCGTCGATGCTCACCACGCTGGCCACCAGCGCCCTGCGCAACGCCCGCCGGGCCGGGATCTCGCTGGCCGACCAGGCCGCCCTGGCCGACCAGGCGATCTACGCCCTGCACCGGGGCGAGCAGCACCTCGCCACGCTGCTGGTCGAGGTCGACCTGCACAGTGGGTTGCTCACCGCCGTCGATGCGGGCTCGCCCCGGCTCGTCCTGCTTCGCGACGGCGAGGTCAGCGTGCAACCGCTGGAGGCGCAGTTCCCCCTCGGCATGTTCGAGGGGTCGCACTATCGCGAGCAGCACATCCAACTCCGGCCCGCCGACCGCCTCTTCATGATCAGCGACGGGGTGCTCGACGCGACCGGGCAGGAGGTCCGCTACGGAGAGAGCGCGTTGGACCGGATGCTGCGCCGCACCGCGCCGATGAGCCCGCTGGACGCGGTCCGCTCCCTGCTGGGCGACCTGCGGGCGTTCGTCGCCGGCGATCTCACCGACGACGCGGTGGTGGTCTGCCTGGACTGGTACGGACCGCAGCCGTGACCGGTCGGGTCAGTACGCGCCCCGGCTGTTGACCACCGCGCCGAAGGTCTTCCAGAGGATCGTCAGGTCGGCCGCCAGTGACCAGTTCTCCACGTAGTAGAGATCCAGCCGGATGCCGTCCTCCCAGCTCAGATCCGACCGGCCGCTGACCTGCCAGAGGCCGGTCATGCCCGGCTTGACCAGCAGCCGGCGGGCCACGTCGCCGTCGTAGCGGGCCACCTCGGACGGCAGCGGCGGGCGGGGGCCGACCAGGCTCATCTGCCCCAGCAGCACGTTGACCAGCTGCGGCAGCTCGTCCAGCGACCACTTGCGCAGCAGCCGCCCGACCCGGGTCACCCGCGGGTCGTCACGCATCTTGAACATCAGACCGTCGGTCTCGTTGCGCGCGGCCAACTCGGCCAGCAGAGCATCGGCGTTGACCACCATGGTGCGGAACTTGAAGACGCCGAACTCCCGACCGCCCTGCCCGACCCGGATCTGCCGGAACAGCACCGGGCCGCGGCTGTTCAGTTTGATGGCCAACGCGATGACCACGAGCAACGGCAGCAGCAGCGCCAACGCCACGAGCGAGATCGACCGGTCGACGAGGCCCTTCACCAGCTTGCGGATGCCCCGGAACTCGGGCGCCTCCACGTGGATCAACGGCAGGCCGGCCACCGGGCGGGTGTGGATGCGCGGGCCGGCGACATCCGTCAGCGCCGGGGCGAGCACCAGATCGATCCCGGTGCCCTCCAGTTGCCAACCGAGCCGGCGCAGACGGGCGGCGGTGAGTTCACCGCTGGCGGTGACGGCGACGGTGTCCGCGCCGATGGCGGCGGCGGCCTCCGGGATGCCTCGGAACGAGCCGACCACCGGCACGTCGCCGAGCCGCTGGGCCACCGGGGCCAGCAGGGCGTCCGGGATGCACGCGCCCACCACCTGGTAGCCCGCGTACGGCTCGCGGCGCAGGGTGTGCACCAGCTCCAGCACGTGCGCGGTGTCGCCGACCACCAGCACCCGCCGGGACCAGCCGGTCCCCGCCGAGCGGGCCCGGTGCAGGCGCTTGCGCGCGGCGAACCGGGCGAGTTCGAGGCCGACCAGGCCGACGGCGAACGAGATCGCCAGGAATCCCCGAGACACGCCGACGTCGGCGATGTAACCGGCGATGGCCACCGCACCGGCCAGCCGGAGACTGGCCATGCTGACCCGCCGGTACTCGTCCGCACCGTAACCGATCACCCGGTCGTCGTAGCAGCGCATCGCCTTGAGCGACAGCAGCCAGGCCAGCACCAGCCCGGGAGCGACCAGGACGTACGGCACGTGGGTGCCGCGCGGAGCGGCCTCACCGAAGCGGGCCGCGTAGCCGGCGAGCACCGCCAGGGTCAGGACGGTGGCGTCCAGCACCACCAGGGTTCGCACGTAGGCCCGCTGGGCACCGCGTATCGAGTTGCTCGATGACGCCGTGCCGTCGGGTCTTGTTGAAGATCTGGCGGGGGTCAACAGCGTCGCCGAGGTCACCAGCCCTCCCACTTCGCTCGCCGACGGCACGGGTCCGGCTCGACTGAGAGCCGGAGCTGCCGATGCACGTCGACATCCTCCCCTGAAAACAATGACGGCCAATTGCTTCCGACGTATTGCCGTCACTTTCCGTGCCGGGTAACCAGCCGGAAGCTGGCCTGTGGTAAGGGTTTCCCCGATACCGCAGGGCTCGCTCTTGAGGCGCTGATCAGGCTGGCGCCTTCCGCAGGGCGATCGCTCGCAGGAAGATGTCACCGATCTTAGTCGGGTCCGCGGCGACGAATGCACCCCCACCGGCGCTCTGTGCGATGGTGTCCAGCTCCGCCTTGCTGACCTCGGTGCCGATGCCGATGATGATCACCTGGATCGGCTGATCCGGGTCCTTGATCCGCTTCAGCTCGGCGAGCAGCTGCCGCTGCGAGATGCCGTCGGCGTCCTCGTTCTTGCCGTCGGTGAAGAGCACGATCGAGTTGACCTTGCCCGGCTCCCAGTTCTGCTGCACGTCCTTGTACGCGGCCAGCAGCGTGTCGTACAGACCGGTGTCGCCGCTCGACGAGGTGATCGTGTCCAGGCTCCGCTCCAGGGTGCTGCGCTGCCGCGACAGCGGGCCGGTCGGCACCACCTGACGGTAGTCACGCGAGCCGTCCAACCGGGTGGAGAAGACCCACAGGCCGATCGACCAGGAATCGTCGAACAGGTTCAGACCCCGCCGGGCCGCTTCCGCGGTGACCTGCTGCCGGGTCGCCCCGTTGGCGGTCGGCACCGCCTTCTTCATCGAGCCGGACACGTCGATGATGCAGAGCATCCGACCGGAGAGGGTGGCGATGGACCAACTGGAGACGGCCCGCTCCACCGCGTCCGGCGCCAGGCCACCGGCGGCGATGCCGCCCTGGGGAGGTGGCGCCGCGGAGGGGTCACCACCGGCCGGGCTCGGTGCGCCCTTCGGCGGCTCGAAGCCGCTGCCCCAGTTGCCGTCCGGCCCGCGTAGCGCCTGGGCCGCCAGCTTGTCCTTGAACGAAGGTGTGGTGAGCACCTCGAACAGCACCCGGGCGGCAGAGTCCTTGGCCGGCTCGATGCCCGGCAGCACCGCGTACGGGTAGTCCAGCGGCAGCGGCGACGGCTTCAGGTAGAGCGCTGCCAGCGGTACCGGCGGCTTCTTCGCGTTGTACTGGATGACGTCCTCTTCGGACAGCGCCGCCGCGCCCAGCGAGCTGGCCAACGTGGTGCCGTCCGACGCGGTGGGGAACTTGGCGAGCAGGTCCTGGCGCAGCGCCGAGGCGCCCGAGGCCAGCGCCCGCAGCGCGCCGATGCGGTCCTGCTCGGCGGTGGCACCGCCAGCGGAGGAGGCCGCCGTCATCAGCGACAGCAGTCCGGACAGTCCGGCGGCGTCGCGGGTCGGCTCGACGATGCCGGTCTTCAACGGCCGGTCGCTGTTGACCCGGGCCAGCAGCTCGGTCCAGCCGATTTCCTGCTGCGGCCAGCCCAGCACCTCGGCCCTCGGTTCCGGCATGGCGACCACCACCGGGCTGCTGGCGATGGAGGCGCCGTTGCCCGGCGCGAAGGCCGCCGCGCCACCGGTCTGCAACCGCAGCAACCAGGTCGAGGAGTCCGGGATCCAGACGTCGGGGCTCACCGCCGTGCCGCTGGCCTGACCGACGCCGGCCAGGGTGGCACCGTGCTTGGCCGCCACCACCGCCGCCACCTCGACCGCGTCGGCGGCCGCTACGGTCACATCGATGCAGGTGCCGTCGACTGCGGCACCCTTCTGCTCCCACTCGGAGGCCGCCGCGTCGACCGCCGGCGCGAGTTCGGTCGCGACCGCGACCGACAACTCGATCTTGCCAGAGCAGTCCGGGCCGGCGAGCTGGCGATAGCCCACCCACCCACCGGCGGTGACGACGAGCACGCCGACCGCTGCTGCGGCGGCGGCACCGTGAATACCTGAACGCATGCGATGGCGGCCTGCTGACACGCTGACCATCTTGCGGACCCGGCCATGGGACTGCCATGGCCGTTCGGACGAAAGTTACAGAGGAGAAACAGTTTACCGCGATTTAGTAACTCTGAGTGACGACTCAGCGGCGCAATGTGGATGGATCGCTGTCCACCACCACGATCAGGGCAGAACGCAAGTAGGGCTGGGAATCGGCAACGGCTCACCGATCGCCACCGGCACCCCGGTCTCCCGATCGACCCGGAAGGTGCGCACCATGTCCGCCCGCTCATCCGCGACGTAGAGATGCGCTCCGATCAACACGAAATGGCGGGGCCATTCACCGCCGGTCTCCACTTCATCGACCAGTTCCGGTAGACCCGCCCCGAGCGCGAAGACGGAGATCGTGCCGACCCCCCGATTGGCCAGGTAGAGATGGCGACCGTCCGCGTCAACGGCGATCTCCGACGGCTGGATGTGCCCGGCCCGGTCGCTGGCGTCGACCCGCCCGCGCTGGTGCAGCACGCTGTCCTCGTCCGCCTCGTAGACCAGCACCGACCGGTCCAACTCCCCGGAGACGTAGCAGCGGCGTCCGTCCGGATGCCAAGCCAGGTGGCGGGGGCCGGCCCCCGCGGGCGTACGCACCCGGGGTGGCCGAGGCACCAGCCGTCCGGAGGCGTCGTCGAGGTCGTACCGGTAGATCGAGTCGGTGCCGAGATCGACCGCGAGCAGCGGCCTACCACCGACCCCGGGCGAGACCATGTGCGCGTGGGCCCGCTCCTGACGCTCCGGATCCGGCCCGTGACCGGAATGCTCCACCACGTCGCTGCGCTCGCCCGGCACTCCGTCGGCGTCGAGCGGGAAGACGGTCACGCTCCCGCCACCGTAGTTGGCCACGAACAGGAACCGGCCGTCCGGCGCGACGGCCAGGTGGCAGGGCTCGGCCCCGCCGGTCGCCCACGAGCCGATCTCGGTCAGTTCGCCCTCGGGCCCCACCTGCCAGGCACTTACCTGCCCGTCGGGCAGCTCGTTCACCGCGTAGAGCACGGGCTGGCGGGGATGACGGGCGAGGAACGACGGCGAGGCGGCGACCGCGACGGTGCCCAGCGAGGTCAACTCGCCGGAGTCCCGGTCACGTCGGACGGCGACGATCCCCGCGCCCCGGCCGCCGCTGTGCGCGGTGTATCCGCCGATGTAAACGATCTCGCCTCGACCTGCCACCAGGTGTCACCTCTCCGCTGGACACTGCCTCGCCACCAGAAACCTTCCCCCGACACCGCCGGGTTAGACCTGCCGCCCGGTGCCGGCGGTGGTCACGCCGCCGGCACCGGCTCGCCCCGCTGCCGGGCCACGTGCTCGACCAGGGAGATCAGCACCGCCTTGCCGGACTGCCGGTCCCGGGCGTCACAGAGCACCATCGGCACGTCCGGGTCGAGGTCCAGGGCCCGGCGTACGGCCTCCAGACTGAACCGTTGCGAGCCGTCGAAGCAGTTGACCCCGACCACGAACGGCACGCCCCGCTGCTCGAAGTAGTCGATCGACGGGAAGCAGTCGGCCAGCCGGCGGGTGTCGGCGAGCACCACGGCACCCAGTGCCCCGAAGGCCAACTCGTCCCAGAGGAACCAGAAACGGTCCTGTCCCGGCGTACCGAACAGATACAGCTGGAGATCGTCGTTGATGGTGATTCGTCCGAAGTCCATCGCCACCGTGGTCGTCGACTTGCCCTCGACGCCGGAGATGTCGTCGGTGTCGACGCCTGCCCCGGTGAGGATCTCCTCGGTCTGCAGCGGCCGCACCTCACTCAACGCGCTCACCAGAGTCGTCTTGCCGGCGCCGAAGCCACCGGCGATGAGGATCTTCAGCGCGATCGGGATCCGAGAACCCTGACGCTCGGCGTCATAACGCACGGAGTCCATCCACCACCGCCTTGAGGATGTCGTTGTCGGGCAGGTACGTGGCGCGCGGCGGTTGTTGCACGGCGACCAGTCCCCGGGTGAGCAGATCACCAAGTAGCACCCGGACCACACCCACCGCCAGATCCAGATCGGCGGCGAGTTCCACCACCGGCGTGCCCCGGCCCGCCAGTTCCACGAGCAGCCGGTGCTCGGGATGCAGTTCCGGGTACGCGCCGAGATCCGGGTTCGGGCTGGCCAACACGTACGCGACCAGGTCGAATCCGTCCGCGCAGGAGCGCACCCGGCCACCGGTCAGGGTGTACGGCCGCACCACCGGCCCGGCGTCGTCGTCAAGCCACTCGTGTCGGTGCCCCGGTAAGTCAGTCCGCATCGGCGGCACCCAGCGACGCCCGGACCGGTGCCTGCAGGTTCTCACCGACCCGGGTCACCAGCATGGCCATCTCGTACGCGACCAGCCCGATGTCGGCGTCCGTGTCGCTCGCCACGGCCAGGCAGGCGCCCTGCCCAGCCGCCGTCACGAACAGGTACGCGGACTCCATCTCCACCACCGTCTGCCGGACCGGTCCGCCGGCCAGGTGCCGGCTGGCGCCTCGGGCCAGGCTGGCGAGACCGGAGGCCAGGGCACACAGGTGTTCGGCGTCGGCCTGGTCCAGTTCGGCGGAGGAACCGAGCAGCAGGCCGTCCGCCGACAGCACCACCGCCCGCCGCGCGGCGGGCAGGCGCTCCACCAGATCGTCGAGCAACCAGTCGAGATTGGCACTCTGCCTCGTCGATTGCATCAGGCGTCCCTCTCAGTAACGGTCAGGGATTCCACGGTGACCGGTCCGCCGGGTGGCGGTCCAGCCTCGTCGGTGCTCGTTTCCCGGTTCGCTGCGGCGGTCTCGTCCGACGGACGCCCGGCGGGCGGGTCGCCCTGCCCCTCCCGGCCGGTGGAGCCGACCTCCGCGGGGCGACCGTCGGCCGACTGCGTACGCGCGGCGGCCAGCCGGCCCTGCGCGGTGCCGGACTGCAGCGCCGACATGAACCGACGTGCCTCCTCCGGGCTGCGCGGCGTCGGCTCGGCCAGCCGCCCGGCGCTGCCTGCGGGGATCGTCAGGGGCTGACGCAGGGTCGGCCCGTCGAGTGCCCCCGATCCGGGCGACCGGCGGGTCAACGCGGGCAGTGGGATGGTCGGGGCGTCCACCACGGCACCGCGGTCCGTCGCGGTCGGCACCGTCCGCCCCGAGGCCCCGTCGCCGCCCGCAGACACGGCCTCCCCCGGCGACCCGGCGGCCGACTCAGCCTCCGTCCCGCCCGGCCCCACGCCCGACCCGGCCGACTCGGCGCTCGACCCGGCCGACGCGGCGCTGGCCCCCGCGGGCTCGGCGGGGGTGGGTCCGGGGGCGGCCTCAGCGGTTGGTTCCGCCGCCTCGGTAATGGAACTGGAGGCGGTCGGCTCGGCGGTGGAGCCGACCGGACGCCGTCGGATGCGTCGGGGCAGACCGTCGGATTCGGCCGCACCGACGGTCGAGGCCTGGCTCGGGCCGCCCAGCTTCGTGGATGGGCGGGACGACTGCGGGCGCTCGGACGTCCCGCCACGGGTACGTGGTCGGGGGACGGTCGTGAGTCGGGTGGCCCGGACCAGCCGCCGCTGCTCCATGCTGGCGTCGTCGCCACCCTCCATCGCGTCGAGTGGGGGCAGCGCCGACGGCTCGGCGGTGATCAACTCGGTGGGAATCAGCACCACCGCGGTCAGCCCCGCCCCGTCCGACCGGCGCAGTCGCACCCGGATGCCGTGCCGGCCGGCGAGTCGCGCCACCACGAACAGTCCGAGCCGGGCGGTCTCCGCCGGATCGAACTCCGGCGCCCGGGCCAGCTTGCGGTTGGCCTCCTCGATGGCCTCCGCGGTCATGCCCAGGCCGTGGTCGGAGACGGAGAGCGCGTACCCGTGGGCGACGTGCGCACCGGAGACCTGCACCCGGGACTCGGGCGGTGAGAAGGCGGTCGCGTTCTCGATCAGCTCGGCGAGCAGGTGGATGATGTCGCCGACCGCCCGACCGACCGTGCCGGCGGGCTGCAGGTCCGTGATGTCGACCCGGTCGTACGACTCGACCTCGGAGATCGCCCCCCGGATCAGGTCCACCATGGCAACCGGTTCGCGCCAGCCGCGCCCTGGCGTGGCCCCGGCCAGGATGACCAGGTCCTCCGCGTGCCGGCGCAGCCGGGTCGCGAGGTGGTCGACCCGGAACAGCTCGGCCAGGTGGTCCGGATCCTCCGCGTCGCGTTCCAGCCGGTCGAGCAGGGCGAGCTGGCGGTGCACCAGTCCCTGGCTGCGACGCGCGATGTTCAGGAAGACCTCGTTGAGCCCACGGCGCAGGGTGACCTCGACCTGGGCCGCGCGGATGGCGACCTTCTGCACCTCGGTGAAGGCCTGGGCCACCTGGCCGATCTCGTCGGTGCCCTGGTCGGCCACCGGCGTCTCCCGGGCGACGTCCACCTGTTCACCCCGGCGCAGCCGCTCCACCACGTCGGGCAGGCGCTGCTCCGCGGTCTCCTTCAGCCGCCCGCGCATCAGCGTGAGCCGCTGTGCCAGGGACCGGCCGATCCGCAACGCCACCACCAACGACGCCACCACGGCGATCAGGCCGAGCAGCCCGGCGCCGGCCAGCCGGGCCAGGATGCTGACCGCCATCGGCACCGACCGGTCGGCCAGTCCGTCCGCCTGGGTCAGCTCGAAGTCGCGCAACGACTGCTGGACGGTGTCGTACCCGGACTGCCAGGCGCGCGCGTCGACGGTGACCCGTCCCGACGGCCCGGCGGCGATCAACTCGTCCTGCATCGCGCGCAGCCGCGCGAACCCGTCCTGCTCGGCCAGGCGCTGGTACGCGGCCTGCTCGGGGGCGGGCAGGTCGGCCACCGCCGAGGCGAGGAGGAACCGCTGGTTACCGATGCTCTGCACGAGCAGCGTGTGCTCGCCCTTGGCGAATCCGCCGGCGGCCAGCGCCCCGGCCAGCAGCGCATCGGTCTGCCCGAGAAGTTCCCGGGAGCGACCGAGGTCGGTCAGCGCCCGCGCCTCCCGGTTGAGATCGTGGTCGGGCAGGTTCGCCAGGGCCTCGAAGGTGTGGAACGCCGCCGAGACCAGGTCGCTGTAGAGATTGACGGCGCCGATCCGATCCAGATCCCGGCGGTCGATCGCCGCCCGTCCCGTCGGCAACGCCTCCAGCTTGCCGAGCAGCCGGTCCAGCCGTGCTTCGAGCAGCTCACCGGCGGCGTCCCGGAACTTCTCACCCGAGACCCGCAGGCGCAGCTGCGTCACTGCCGCGTCGGTGCGCTCCCGCTGCTCACGCAGCGCCGGGAGGTTGGTACGGGACGAGGCGAGCTGCACCACCGAGAGCCGCCGCTCGCGCTGCAACTCGGCCACCACCGTCTCGCCGGGCCGGCCCAGGTCGTACAGGAGAGTCCGGGCGGCCAGCAGATCGAGCGCCGGGCCGAAGGTGAGCGTGGTCGCGAATATCCAGAGCGCCAGCAGCGCGGTCACCGGCACGACGACCAGGGCGGTCAGCTTGGAGCGGATCGGCCAGTCGCGGGTGTTCAATCGGACCTCGCCCGGAAGGGTGGCTGGAGGGGCTCCGGCACGGCCGGGCAGCACCGTTGCCGGGAAACGCCCCAGTTGTCCGCCGGGGCGCCGGCTCGGGCGCCTTGGGCAGGATACGTAATCCGCGCTCGCCGCACTACCGTCCGTCGAGACTACCGGTACGTTGACGAACGTTCGGTTGACGCGCAAACCGCCCGAATCCACCCCGAACCGGCCGTTGCCGCCGCAATCGGCGGACACCGCGGCGGCTCCGTGGCCGCCAGGGGGCGACGCGGGCGAGGAAAGTGCTCCGGAACGGGATTGGCGATCAGTGGACGGAGGGAATACCTGCAGGCGAAGGAGGAGCCATGTCGCCCACGCAGATAGTCGTCACCGTCCTCATCATCCTGATCGTCGCCGCCGTCGCCGCGGCCCTGGTGGTGGCCGGCCGCCGCCGGGCGCTCCGACAGCGCTTCGGGCCGGAGTACGACCACGTCATCGCCGAACAGGACAGCCGTAGCGCCGCCGAGCGGGAGTTGCGCGAACGCGAGCGCCGGCACGCCGAACTCGAACTGATCCCCCTCGACCCGGCCGCCCGGGCCCGGTACGCGGAGGCCTGGGAGGAACTTCAGGTCCGTTTCGTCGACTCCCCCGCCGAAACCGTCGGGCAGGCCGACGAACTGGTCACCCGGCTGATCGCCGAACGTGGCTACCCCACCGGTGACTTCTCCGACCAGATCGCACACCTGTCCGTCGAGCATGCCCGCACGCTCAGCCACTACCGGGACGCGCACGAGATCCATCTGCGCAACAGCCGTGGCGAGGCCAGCACGGAGGACCTTCGCCAGGCCGTCGTCCACTACCGCGCCCTCTTCGCCGACCTGCTCGGGGAGGAGCCTGCGGCACGGACCCCGGGACAGCGCCAGCCCGACGCCGCCCACGACGCCACCAACCGCTGAGGAGACCACCATGCGGCAGCAAGAGCAGCTCAACAACGACCACGCCGAGACCGTACGGTCGACCCCCGTGCCGGTCACCGACAACGATCACGCGACGGACGAGTTCGACGGCACCGACGAGTTCGACGGCACCGACGAGCGGGGCGCCCGCGCGGAGGCCGGTGCGGACCGCAACCGGCCGTGGGACGGCCGACCGGGCGACGACGACGAGCGGGCCGAGTTCCACGACCCGGGGCCGGTGCCGACGGCCTTCGGCGCCACCTCGGTCGGCGGTGCGGTGGCCGCTTCCGCGCTGGCGAACCCCCGTCCGGAGAACGAGCCCGACCCGCGTGCGGAGCGCACCGCCCGGCCCGGCGACGGTGCCGTCGACGGCGAGCGTGAAGGGCTGCGCGCCGACCCCACGGCCGAGTTCGGCGGACGGCACGACGAGATCGACCCGGCCGAGGTGACGGAGGCCGACGATGTCGCCCGCGACGCGGGGACGCATCGGGCCGACCGCTCCGACGAGGTCGACGAGGACCGGTCGCCGGGAACCGACACCGCGGCCGCGGCGGCCGGTGGGGCCGGCTACGGCAGCGCCACGCCGGCGATGGTCGACCCGGACACGCAGTCCGCGACCGGTGTCGCCGCCAACGGGTCCACCGCCGCCGTACCGGCCGGGGCGGCGACGCTCTTCGACGACACGACGGCCCAGGGCTTCCGGGACCGCTGGCGCGACGTACAGCTGCGGTTCGTCGACGATCCCCGGGCCGCGGCCGGTGAGGCCCAGACCCTGGTCGACGAGGCCATGCAGGCGCTGTCGACCGCGTTGACCCAGCACAAGGAGAAGCTCGGCAGCTGGCAGGAGGCCGGTGCCACCGACACCGAGCAGTTGCGGGTCGCCGTACGCGAGTACCGCGACTTCCTGGACCGAGTCCTCGGTCGCTGACCACCACGAGCGGCGGGCGTCCTGCGGAAGCAGGCGTCCGCCGTTTGCTGTGCCGTCCCAGCGGCGCGCTGTTCGTGCCGCCCACGGATTCCCGTGCGCCGAGCCGGCTCGGCGGTGAGGCATGTCGTCCCACCTGGCGGGTACCCCGATGGGGGCCAGGTTGATGTGGCTGCGGACAGGAGGGCGGCAACGATGACCGAGCGTGGGCGGGAACGGCCGCTGGAGGAGCGCCCCGAGGTGGCCGCGGCGGTCGACGACGACTCCGGGGTGCCCCAGCTGATGACCGGGGGCGGTCCCGATTCGGACACCCCGGTGTTCACCGAACCGGGCGAGCGGGCCGACCGGGGCGAATCGACCGACGAGATCATCGGTGATCCGTACGCCGCCGGAACGGGTGCCACCGGCACCGGCACCGGCGCCGCTCCGGACAACATCCGCACCGGCGCGGAACAGCCCTGGGATCCCGAGGATCTGGTGGTGGCCCGAGGCCAGGATCCCACCGCGGAGAACATCGAGCGGGCGCGGCGGGAGCTGGCCGAGACCGGTCGGGCGGCGGTCGAGAAGACCGTGCCCTGACCTCACCCCGCGGCGGGGATTCCTCGCCGTGCACAGGGGTGGGCCCCTGGTCCGACCGGTGCGGTCGGACCAGGGGCCCGGGTAACCTGCCGCCGCAGTGCCTCACCTACCGCTGGCGGCGGGTGTGCCTGACTGTCAGGACAGCGGCGGGTAGGCGTTCGCCATCAGCTCGGCGAACTGCGCCGAGAACCAGGCGCCCGAGATCGGGGCGTCCGGCAGGGCGCCGCTGCGGCTGTTGCCGTTGCGGTCGTTACCGGTGTAGGTCGGGTCGCACATCCGGTCGAAGCCCTTGCCGTCGTTGTTCGGGATCTCGCGGCTGGAGCCGTCCGACTCGCCCGGGGGCTTGGCCCAGACGTACGCGTCGATACCGGTCGCCGGGGCGGCCTTCGGGCGCTCGCCCATACCGGCACCGGCCTGGTTGCACCAGTTGCCCTTGTGGATACGACGGTCGACCCGGCCACCGTCGATGAAGGCGTCCACGCTGGTCGTCGGACCCGCGGCGGTGGGCCGGTTCGGGCCGCCCCAGCCGTTGCGGGAGGTGTCGATCAGCATGCCGATGTTGCTCGGGAAGCCCTGGCGGATCAGCTCCTGCCGGAAGGCCTGAGCGAAGCTCTGCTCGTCGTTGTACCAGTTCCAGTCGATCCACTTGGCCTGCCGGACCGTCTGCCCGTTCACCGTGGCGTCGACCTTCGCGTACGGCTCGATCAGCGCGGAGTAGTTCGCGGTGTTGGTGATGAACCCGTGCACGTGGTTGACGGTGCTGCCGGAGGCGGTGGCGGCCTGCTTCAGGACCTGGGCGCTCGGGGTGAAGTTGCTGTCCCAGCCCAGCCAGCCGTGGTGTCCGGCGTCGACGTAGTTGTAGACGTTCGGAATCGAGCCCAGGGTGGCCAGGGCGTAGCCGACACCGTTCACGTAGGCGCCGTTGGCCTTCACCGTGTCGCACATGACCGTGCCACCCGGGTTGTTCGAGGTGTTCGTCACCAGGTTCGGCAGCGAGTCGACCTCGATGACGTTGATGATCCGGAGGTTGCGGTACTTGGTGTCGCGCATGATCGCCGCGATCGGGTCGATGTACTCGGCCTTGTACTTGGGCAGCTCGTTCGGCCCCAGCTCACCGTTGGAGGCGAGCGCCGCGCAGTCACGGCCGGGGAGGTTGTAGATCACGAACTGGATGTAGTCGGCACCCTGGCGCACGGCCTCGTCCAGGTGGTCCCGAACGCCCATCGGGCCGTTGGACTGGCTGTCCTCGGTGCCCTCGATGGCCGCGATCCGGTCGATCCAGACGGCGGTCGAGATGTTGGACACCCGGTTGCCGCCGGGAACCGACTCGGCCCTGGCCTTCCACTCCGGGTTCACGTAGCCCTTGGCGTTCAGGTACGGGTTGTCCACCTTGGTGCCGGGGGGCGGGCTGGTGGGCGGCGGGCTCGTCGGCGGCGGGCTGGTCGGCGGCGGGCTCGTGGGCGGCGGGCTCGTCGGCGGCGGGTTGCCGCCGTTGCAGGCCACGCCGTTGATCGTGAACGAGGTCGGACGCGGGTTGCTACCGCTCCACGCACCGTTGAAGCCGATGCTGGCGGTGCCGCCGGTGGAAAGGTTCCCGTTGTAGGACTCGTTCTGCGCGGTCACGTTCCGGCCCGACTGGGACCACCGGGCCGACCAGCCGTTCTGCACCCGCTGGTTGCCGTCGGGGAAGGTGAAGCCCAGCGTCCACCCGTTGATCGGGTCGCCGATGTTCCTGATCGTGATGTTGGCGGTGAATCCGCCCGGCCAGTCGTTGGTCGTGTAGGCCACGTCGCACTGCGTCGCCGCGTACGCAGCCGAGACCGGCAGCGTCACCAAACCGCCCGCGACCAGCGCGCTCGCGCCGGCCAGCGCGACGGCCCGGCGTGGGCCGGACAGTTTTCTCCACAGATTCATGCCACTGATCTCCTTGGGCGAGACCGGATCCGCGTACGGCCCGGCACGTGGCCCCAGGGCGCCCTGCATGGACGGCCGCCGGTGCCAACGGGATTCTTGTAAAAGCGCCCGACCCGGACGGGCGTTGGTGGTGGTGCGGCAACCGGGGGCTGACCCGGTCGCCTCAGCGGGTGGTCGTCCGGTGTGACCGGTTGCCCTCGACTCCCTGCCTGCGCGGTGTGGCTCCGCTGACCGCGTGGAGCGATTCTTGCATGGGAGCGCTTCCATGGCAATGGCTCGATACTTCCGGAGCCTAGCGGACGACCGGCCCACCTCCCCTGCATGCGCGAACGCCGCTCGTCGACAGGGACACCGGGGACGAGTTCGGGCCGGCCCGGCATGCCGGGATCAACCATCCGCGTGGACCCACTACCGGAACTAATGCCAAAACACGAATCTTTCCCTGCATAAGTCATGAAACGGTCTAACGTCGGTTCTGGCTCGGTTGCAACCGGCCGCAGGACAAATCAGGGATGGAGTGACACAGGTCATGGCTAAGAAGATGCTCGGGAAGGTCGTGGCGGGGGCTGCCCTCGGCGGCGCCTCCCTGCTGGTGTTCGCGCCGGGGGCCGCGTTCGCCGACGGCCAGCCGCACGAGAACGAGGGCAAGGTCTTCGCCAAGCCGCACGCGGCAAAGCCCGGCGAAGAGATCAAGCTGGTGGAGATCTGCGAAAAGCCGCAGGAGAACGCCTTTGTCTGGTCCAAGGTCACCGGCAAGGTCAAGCTCGAACCGGCCCGCGACGGCGGCAAATGGGACCGCGGCGGCTGGAACGGCGAGGACGGCTCCTACGAACACGGCAAGGACGGCAAGGACTGGCCGGGCCGCGAGCACGAGAAGGACGGCAAGGACTGGAAGTCCGACAAGGACGGCAAGGACTGGAAGTCCGACAAGGACGGCAAGGACTGGCACGGCGGCGAAGAGGGCAAGGACTGGAAGGGCGGCGAAGACCGCGGCGGCGACTGGAAGCCCGGCGAGGAGGGCGGCGAGTGGCAGGGCCGCGAGGACGCTCCCCAGGCCGGTGCCGGCGGGGGCGCGGCCAGCGACGAAGATCGCGACTGGAAGAGCGACGAGCACGGCCAGGACGCGGAGGGCGAACGCGACTGGAAGGGCCGCGAGGACGACAAGCACGGCGAGAAGTCCGAGTCGGACTGGAAGGACCGCGGCGAGCACGGCAAGGGTGACGGCTGGGAGCACGAGAAGGACTTCGTCTACTACGGCGAGGCCCGGATCGCCAAGGACGCCAAGCCCGGCACGTACAAGCTGGAGGGTTCCTGCGGCGAGGGCGAGCTGGTCGTCCTGCCGCACGGTGGGGTCGACGGTGGTGACGGTGGCCTGACCGCCGGCACCGACCGCAGCATGGCCACCGCCGGTGCGGGCCTGGTCGGCGCTGCGGCCCTCGGTGGCCTGGTGCTGTTGCGTCGCCGTCGGACCGATGAGTTCGCGGCCTGACGTGACGACGAGGCGGGCCGACGGCCGTCACGGTAACCCGTGGCGCGCCGTCGGCGCCGCCGTCGTCGTGGCGCTCGCGATGGTGGGGTCCGGGCTGATCGGCGCCTCACTGAAGGGTGCCGAGACCGTCCGCCCGCCCCAACCGGTGGCACGGGCGGGAGCCACCCCGCCGGCCGACGCCCGGTTCGACGACGCCGACCTCGGCAGCGAACATGTGGCGGCCGCGTTGCCCCGCTCCGCGCCCACCACGATCAGCATTCCCCGCATCGGGGTCCAGGCGGAGATCATGTCGCTGGGCACCAATCCCGACGGCACGGTGCAGGTTCCCCCGCTGGATCAGGCGCTGCTGGCCGGGTGGTACGAACCCGGTCCGAGCCCCGGCGAGGTGGGCAACGCGGTGATCGTCGGCCACGTCGACTCGGCCGCCATCGGACCCGCCGTCTTCTTCTCCCTCGGCGCGCTGCAACCCGGCGACACCATCACCGTCGCCCGCACGGACGGCAAGCCCGCCAGCTTCCAGGTGGACTCGGTTGTCTCCCACCCGAAGGACGCCTTCCCCACCGAGCAGGTGTACGGCCCCAACGACCGGCCCGGTCTACGGGTGATCACCTGCGGCGGCCAGTTCGACGAGGTCACCGGCGACTACCCCGACAACGTGATCGTCTTCGCCTCTCTGACCCCCTGACCGACCCACCCCCTAATGGGAGCTACCGGGTCAGCCGTTGGCAGACTCGGTGCCTGGTAGCCGCGGGCGGGTGAGCACTTTCATCCCCTGGACCGATGTCGAGTCCTAGGGTCAGACCGTGCCCCCGCTCGTGGTCGGGAGACGGATGGCTGATGGGGTGTCGTGCCTGCCGAGAACGTTGGCGTGAGCACTGGTCCATTAGGGCGCTGAGGTCTTCCGCGGGCTGCTGACATGGGAGCCGTGACGCAGCGGAGGCATGTAGTGCTGTTCGTGGGTGACGATTGGGCCGAAGACCACCACGATGTGGAGGTACAGGACGAACATGGCCGGGCGATGCGCACCGCCCGGTTGTCTGAGGGCGTGGACGGGATGGCCCGGTTCCATGAGCTCGTCGCCCGGTTCCTGCCTGAGGACGCGAAACCGTCGGATGTCCTCGTCTGCATCGAGACCGACCGCGGCCCGTGGGTACGGGCCCTGATCGCGGCTGGCTACCAGGTCTACGGGGTGAACCCGAAACAGGCAGCCCGGCACCGTGAGCTGCTGTCATTGTCCGGGGCCAAGAGCGACAAGGCCGACGCGCACACCCTGGCCGACATGGTCCGGACCCGTCGCCACCAGCTGCGCCAGGTCGCTGCGGACTCCGACATCGCCGAGGCAGTCAAGGTCGTGGCCCGGGCCCACCAGACGCTGATCTGGGAACGCACCCGGCACATGCTGCGGCTACGGGCGGCACTGCGTGACTACTTCCCGGCCGCGCTGGCCGCCTACCAGGTGTTGACGCTCACGGGCGCCGACGCTCTCGAACTGCTGGCCAAGGCGCCCACGCCCGCCGCGGCGGCGAAGCTGACCATCGGGCAGATCAGCGCCGTGTTGAACAAGGCCCGCCGCCGGGACATTCCGGCCAAGGCCGCCGCGATACAGCGGGCCCTGCGCACCGAACACCTGGGCCAGGCCGACATCGTCGCCGGCGCCTACGCGGCCACCGTCCGCGCCACCGTCGCGGTCCTGCAAACCCTCAACACCGAGATCCGCACCCTCGAAGGGCAGGTCGAGGCCCATTTTGGCCAGCACCCGGACGCTGAGGTCTACCTCAGCCAGCCCGGCATCGGCGTCATCCTCGGCGCCCGGGTGCTCGCAGAGTTCGGCGACGCGGCAGGCCGCTACGCCAGCGCCAAGTCCCGCAAGAACTACGCCGGCACCGCACCGATCACCCGCCAGTCCGGCAAATCCAAGACCGTCCACGCCCGGTTCATCCACAACGATCGCCTCGTCGACGCCTTACACATGCAGGCCAGCGCCGCGGTCCTGCACGACCCCGGCAGCCGCGCCTACTACGACGAACTCCGCGCCCGCGACATCGGCCACAACGCCGCCCTACGCCAGGTCGGCAACCGCCTCGTCGGAATCCTCCACGGCTGCCTCAAAACCACCACCGTCTACGACAAGAACACTGCCTGGTCACACCGTGAGCTAACCGCCGCAGCTTGACACCTCAGCCCCTGGGGTGTCTGACCCACCCTCGAAACGGCCCGTGGCCCGGCGGTTCTCCCGCCGGGCCACGGTTCGTCCGTCGCGATCGGATCAGGTGGCAGCCGAGGTACGGACGAGCGTCCGGATCTGCCGCAGCAGGACCGACAGGGCCGCCAGGTCGGCCCGGGACTCGTCGAACTCGCCCATCGCCCGCTCCGCCCGATGGATCGAGGTCGCGTTCGACTGCTCCCACTGCTGCACCCGCTCCAACGGCGGCAGGTCGGCCGGAGTGGAGTCGAGCACCTCGCCGGTCAACGCGGCCAACGCGGCGTACAGGTCGTAGCGCAGCGCCATCCGGGCCAACGTCTGCCACCGGTCCTCGCGGGGCAGCAACGAGATCTTCGACAACAGCGAATCGACCCGGAACCGGTCGGAGAGCACGAAGTAGACCGAGGCCACCTCGCCCACGTCGCGCCCCGAGGCGGCGGCGGTCTCCACCACGTCGAGCAGACCGAAGCTGTACATCAGACGGGTGCTCTGCTCGGCCAGCTCACGTGGCAGGCCTCGCTCGGTCATCGCGTCGATGTGCGCCGCGATCGCCTCCCGCTCGGTGCCGTAGAACAGCGTCTCCAGCTGCGGCAGCAACCGGGCCACGCCGCCACGCAGCCGATCGATCTCGGCGCGTACGTCGATCGGCGACCGGCGGTTGGTCACCAGCCACCGCACCGCCCGGTCGAGCAGCCGTCGGGTGTCCAGGTAGACGTCGGTCTGCAACTCCGGGTCGACCTTGTTGTCCAGCGCCTCCACCGCGTCCCAGAGCGCACGCAGCCCGAAGACCTCACGGACCACCACGTACGCCCGGATCACGTCCGCGGCCGGGGCCGCGGTCTCCTCGACCACCCGGAAGATGAACGAGATGCCACCCCGGTTGACCGCCTCGTTGACCAGTACGGTGGTCACGATGTCGCGGCGCAGCCGGTGCCGGCCCATCCGCTCGGCGAACCGCTCACGCATCGGTGTCGGGAAGTAGTTGACCAACACCTCGTTGGTCCACTCCTCGTCGGCCAACCCGTCGGTGAGGGTCTCCTTCTCCAAGGCGATCTTCACGTACGCGAGCAGCACCGCGAACTCCGGAGCGGTCAACCCCGACTCGGTGCGTACCGCCAGTTCCTCGTCCGACGGCAGCGCCTCCAGGGCCCGGTTCAACGTGCCGGACCGCTCCAGCTCGGTGATCATCCGGCGGTGCACCGGCAACAGCGAGGCGGCCTGCGCCTGCGAGTTGTTGATCGCCCGGGCCTGGTCGTAGTTGTCCCGCAACACCAACTCGGCGACCTCGTCGGTCATCGCGGCGAGCAGTTCGTCCCGCTCGGGGACGGTCAGTTCGCCGTCGGCGACCGCGGTGTTCAGCAGGATCTTGATGTTCACCTCGTGGTCGGAGCAGTCCACCCCGGCCGCGTTGTCGATGAAGTCGGTGTAGATCCGACCGCCCGTCTGGGCGTACTCGATCCGGCCGTGCTGGGTGAAGCCCAGGTTGCCGCCCTCGCCGACCACCCGGCAGCGCAGGTCCTTGCCGTTGACCCGGATGGCGTCGTTGGACTTGTCGCCCACCTCGGCGTTGCTCTGCGTGGACGCCTTGACGTAGGTGCCGATGCCGCCGTTCCAGAACAGATCCACCGGTGCGGTGAGGATCGCCTTCATCAGCTCCTGCGGGCTCATCTGCTCGACGTCGTCGTCCAGCCCGAGCACCGCGCGCACCTGCGGCGTGATCGGCACCGACTTCGCCGTACGCGAGTAGACCCCACCGCCGGCCGAGATCAGCTCGGCGTTGTAGTCCTCCCAGGTCGAACGGGACAGCTCGAACAGCCGCCTGCGCTCGACGTACGACGACGCCGCGTCCGGATCCGGGTCCAGGAAGATGTGCCGGTGGTCGAAGGCGGCCACCAGCCGGATGTGCTCCGACAGCAGCATGCCGTTGCCGAACACGTCACCGGACATGTCGCCCACACCGACCACTGTGAAGTCCTGGCTCTGGGTGTCGTGGCCCATCTCGCGGAAGTGCCGCTTGACCGACTCCCAGGCGCCCCGGGCGGTGATGCCCATCTTCTTGTGGTCGTACCCGGCCGAGCCACCGGAGGCGAAGGCGTCACCCAGCCAGAACTTGTGCGCGACGGAGACCTCGTTGGCGATGTCGGAGAAGGTCGCCGTGCCCTTGTCGGCCGCCACCACCATGTACGGGTCGTCGCCGTCGTGCCGGACCACGTCGTCGGGCGGCACGATCTCACCGGCCACGATGTTGTCGGTGACGTCGAGCAGCGCGCCGACGAACTCCTTGTAACAGGCCACCGCCTCGTCCCGGTCGCCCGGCTTCTGCTTGAGCACGAAGCCGCCCTTGGCACCCACCGGCACGATCACGGCGTTCTTCACCATCTGCGCCTTGACCAGGCCGAGCACCTCGGTACGGAAGTCCTCCCGCCGGTCCGACCAGCGCAGACCACCACGGGCCACCGGGCCGTACCGCAGGTGCACGCCCTCGAAGCGCGGCGAGTACACGAAGACCTCGAACTTCGGCCGAGGCGCGGGCAGGTCCGGGATCGCCTGCGGGTCCAGCTTGAACGCCACGTACGCCTTCGGGCGTCCGCTGCCCGGCTTCTGGTAGAAGCTGGTCCGCAGGGTGGCCTGGATCAGCGTCAGATAGGCCCGCAGGATCCGGTCCTGGTCGAGGCTTGCCACGTCGTCCAGGGCGGTGCCCAGCTCGGCGACCAGCTCCGCGCTGCGCTGCTCACGCTGCTCGGTGGTGAGCGTGCCCGGCTCGAACCGCGTCTCGAACAGCTGCACCAGCAGCCGAGCCAGGTGCGGGTACGCGATGAACGTCGACTCCATGTAGTCCTGGGAGAAGACGGTGCCGGTCTGCCGCAGGTACTTCGCGTACGCGCGCAGCACCACGACCTGCCGCCAGGTGAGCCCGGCGTGCAGCACCAGCTCGTTGAAGCCGTCCACCTCGGCCTCGCCCCGCCACGCCGCCGCGAAGGCGTTCTCCACGTGCGGGCGTACCTCGGCCAGGTCCTGGTGCCCCTCGGGCAGTCGCAGCCCGAAGTCGTACAGCCAGATCCGCCCGTCGACGCGTTCCACCTCGTACGGGTGCTCGTCGACCACCCGTACGCCGAGGGAGTGCAGCACCGGCAGCACCGCCGAGAGCATCATCGGCTCGCCGTACCGGTAGACCTTGAACCGGACGTCCATCGACTCGTCGACGTCCGCTCCCCGGGCGACCGCGCGCGGCAACGGCTGCTTGCGGAACAGGTGCATCTCCAGCTGGCCGGGCTCCTCCAGCAGCTCCAGCTTCGCCAGATCCTTCATCGCCTCGTACGGCGTGTGCCCGTCCTTGTAGCCCTCCGGGAACGCGTCGGCGTACCTGACGAACAACTGCTTGGCCTGCTCGTCACCGAGCTTGCGCTCCAGCACCAGCCGGTAGTCGTCGTCCCACAGCCGGGTGGCGTCGGCCAACTCCTCGGCGAGCAGGTCGGCGTCGATCTCCCCGGGCGGGTTGCCCGGATCGGTACGCACGATGAAGTGCACCCGAGCCAGCATCGACTCGGTGACCCGGGTGGTGTAGTCCACCCCGACACCGTTGAGCTCGCGCAGCAGGATGTCCTGCATGCGCAGCCGGTTCTGCGTGGTGAACCGGTCCCGGGGCAGGTAGATCAGGCAGGAGATGAACCGCCCGTACGCGTCCCGGCGCAGGAACACCCGCAGCTGCCGGCGACCGGCCATCCGCAGCACGCCGATCACCGCGTGGTACAGGTCGTCGGTCTTGATCTGGAACAGCTCGTCGCGCGGGTACGTCTCCAGGATCTGGAGCAGATCCTTGCCGGAGTGGCTGCGCTGGCTCAGGCCGGAGCGGTCCAGCACCTCGGCGACCTTACGGCGGACCACCGGCAGCTCCTGCACGCTGGTCCGGTACGCGGCGGTGGAGAACAGGCCCAGGAACCGCCGCTCGCCCACCACCTCGCCGTTGTCGTCGAAGACCTTGAAACCGATGTAGTCCAGGTACGCCGAGCGGTGCACCGTGGCTCGCGAGTTCGCCTTCGTGATGATCAGCAGGCGCTTCTCGGCGACCTTCTCGTGCGCCTCCGGGGTCATCGACGACAGCGCCCGCGCCTCCGGCGAATCCTGTCGCAGAATGCCCAGCCCGGTGCCGAGCACCGCCTCCAGAGCCGGCCCGCCCTTGTCCGAGTCCGACACCAGCCGGTACTCCCGGTAACCCAGGAAGGTGAAGTGGTCGTGCGCCAGCCAGCGCAGCAACTCCACCGAGTCGGTGATGTCCTTCTCCGGCACCGGTGGCCGGTTGTCGCTGGTCCGCGCGGCGGCCAGGTCGTCGGCGAGGGAGAGGGCCTGCTGGCGCATCTTCGGCCAGTCCTCGACGGCCTCCCGCACATCGGTCAGCACCCGCTGCAACTCGCGGCGCAGCTTGTCCCGTTCCGCCGGGTCGCGGACCGGGTCGATCTCGATGTGCATCCAGCTCTCGACCAGGTCACCGGCGATCGCGTCGTCCGGTTCCACGTCGGCGGCCACCTCGATCAGCCGGCCCAGCGGCTCGCGGCGCACCACGACAAGCGGGTGCACCAGCAGGTGCACGTCCAGGTGATGGCTGTTGAGCAGCGCGGTCACCGAGTCGACCAGGAACGGCATGTCGTCGGTGACGATCTCGATGACGCTGTGATGCTGCTCTGCGTCGGGTGAGTGGATCCGCAGCTTCAACTCGCCAGGTACCCGCTGCTCGGCCAACTCCCGGTGGTCTCGGGCGGCTTCGAGCATCTCCTCGGCGGTGAAGCCGATCAGCTCCTCGTCCGGCGCGAACCGCCAGAAACGCCCCACCAGGGTCGCCGCGTCATGGTCGTCGCCGGCCAGTGCGACCGCCTGCGCCACCAGTCGCTCGGCGTTGGGTACCGGCTCGTCGAGCTCGTTGTCCTCCACGTCGCCTGCCAACGCCTCTGGTGGCAGACCCAGATCGTAGAGGGTGTCGATGCTCGAACCGGTCATGCCGGTCGCTCCTGAATCGAGCCGGCCGTAGCCGTCTCCGTCGGTTACCGTGTCGAAGCTGTCGTCCCGGCTGGTGTCAGCCTGCCGGAGGTCGGGTCCCGGTTTGATCGCCGGACGCCGGTCCATCGGTGCCACTCCCCTCGACCCACCGCGTTGTGGGTCACTCTTCCGCCAAGCCTAGGCCGACCGACCGGTTCATCCGTCGGCGGACCTATGACCGGCCTTCCGGATCTCGGACGGTCGTCCTTTCACCCGTTGCGGTACGAGGTTCGGCCGGGTCAGGAGTACCCCAGCTCATGTTGTTCATCACATCGTCACCGGCCTGTCTTTTCGCCAAACCCCGGCCGACCGGGTCAGTGCGGGCGGCCCGGACGTACTACCGTGCAGGGCAGCCTGACCAGGAGGAACCAGCGCTGATGCACCGCTCGCACCGACATCGCCACAATTGGTCACGTCTCGCCGCCGTGGTCGCCGGTCTCGTCGCCTCGGCAGGCCTGGTCGCCTGCTCCGGCGAGGACGGCCCGGAACGCACCGTCGACGCCTTCCTCAAGGGGTGGCGTACCGGTGAGCTGAACACGATCGGCTTCGTCGACCCGACCGGGGCGAAGGTGCCCGCCGCCACCGTCGCCCAGGAGATCCGGGAGCTCTCCGGCGAGTTGGTCGACGCCCCGCTCACGCTGACCCGGCAGGGCGACCCGACGGTGGTGCAGAGCACCGCCACCGCGACGGTGCGGTTGGAATGGACCCTGCCGGACGAGACGAGCTGGGCGTACGACCGTCCGGTGCGACTCACCCAGGGCCGCGACGACCATTGGCAGGTGATCTGGGAGCCGCAGATCGTCCAGGAGAAGCTCACCCGGGGTGACCGGCTGGGACTCCAACGGGTGCGGGCCCCCCGGGCCACCGTGCTCGACGCCGCCGGCGAGCCGATCGTGGCCCCGCGCGACGTGGTCCGGGTCGGGCTGCAACCCAGCGAGGTCACCGACGTCAAGGCCATGACCCGCGAGCTGGACGCCGCCTTCCGCGCGATCCGCCCGGCGATCACCCCACCGGTGGACCTGTCGGATCTGCCCAAACGCCTGGACGAGGCGAAACCGGACGCGTTCGTCGAGGTGGTCACCCTGCGCGACGAGGCGTACCGGCAGATCCGGTCGCGGATCTACGACCTGCCCGGGACGAAGTTCCAGAGCGACAAGCTCGACCTCGCGCCGACCCGGGAATTCGCCCGGGCGGTGCTCGGCACCGTCGACCCCGCGCACGCCGAGGACCTGGCCAAGCACCCCGACCGATACGCCCCCGGCGACCTGGTCGGCCACGGCGGGTTGCAGGGCCGTTGGGACGACCATCTCCGCGGCGCACCCGGGTTCACCGTGATCATCAAGCGGCCGAAGCAGGACGGGACGCTGGAGCCGACCGGCACCGAGGTGTTCCAGCGCGAGCCGCAGCCCGGCAAGCCCGTCAAGACGACCCTCGACGTCGCCACCCAGAAGGCAGCCGACCAGGCGCTACGGGGTGAGCGACGCCGCTCCGCCCTGGTCGCCGTACGCATCAGCGACGGCGCGGTCCTCGCCGCCGCCAACGGCCCCGGCGCCGCCGGGGAGAACCTGGCCTTCACCGCGCAGGTGCCGCCGGGCTCCACGTTCAAGATGGTCAGCGCACTCGGCCTGGTGGAACGCGACGCGGTCACCCCGGACACCGACGTGGACTGCCCGAAGACCCTCGTCGTCGACGGCCGCTCGTTCAAGAACTCCAACAACTTCGAGCTCGGCGAGGTGCCGTTCCGCACCAACTTCGCCAAGTCCTGCAACACCGCCTTCGCCGCCCTGGCCCCGCAACTCGGTGCCGACGGGCTCGCCGCCACCGGCCGGAGTCTCGGCCTGGAAGGTCAGTGGCAGGTGGGCCTCGACGCGTTCACCGGAAAGGTGTCGGCCGGCGGGGGTGCCACCGAGCAGGCCGCCGCCGCGATCGGGCAGGGCACCACGGTGGTCAGCCCGCTGGCCATGGCGGCGGCGACCGCGGCGGTGGCCAAGGGGGCCTTCACTGCACCGAAGCTGGTCCTCGACCCGGCACCGGAGCCGGCCGGTGAGCCCGGCCCGGAGCTGAAGCCCGAGGCGGTCACGGCCGTCCGCGAGATGATGCGGGCAGTGATCACCGACGGCACCGGCACGGCCCTGAAGGACGTACCGGGCGAGCCGGTGCACGGCAAGACCGGCACCGCCGAGTACGACAACAACCCGAAGAACACGCACGCCTGGTTCGTCGGCTGGCAGGGCGACATCGCCTTCGCCGTCTTCGTCGAGAAGGGCGGCTCCGGCAGCGGCACCGCCGCCCCCATCGCCGAACGCTTCCTACGCGCCCTACCCTGACCCCCACCCGCCTTCCGCGCGGGCATCCATGATCGACTCCGTTTCGGCGGAGAGGCGTGATCAAAGCACCCGGATCACCGCCATTCCGCCGTAACGGAGTCGATCATCGGGGTCACCGCCCCGACCGACCCCGCCACCGATCTCATCCGGCTCGGCCGGGTCACCCCGGCCGTCGGCCGGGACGATCAGCCAAGACGACCGGGTCAGCCGGGCCCATCCGCCGAGGCATCCCGATCAGCCAAGACAACCGGGTCAGCCGGGCCTGTCGGCCGGGGCATCCGAGTCGGCCAGGCAACCGGGTCACGCGGGTCCGTCGGCCGGGGCATCCGAGTCGGTCGGGCTGGCGAGGGCGGCAGGCGGCTCAGCGACGACCGGGCGTAGACCACCGGCCGCACGCAGATCACCTATCGAATCGGCGGGCACCAGGCGCAGACCACCGGCCCCACGCGGATCATCAGTCGGTTCGGCGGCCACCGGGCGCAGACCGTCCGCACCCGGCCCGGCCTGGTCGTCCACCGCTGACCGGCGCAAGGAGCCCGGGCCAGCCGACCCCTCCTCCGCCGCCGGCCGACGCAGGGACCCCGGGCCGGCGGAGAAGTCGGTGTCGCGTGGATCCGGCACAGCGACAGTGCCCGCCGCACGTACGGCCTGCTCCGCACGGTCACCCAGGTCCCCACCGTCGGCCAGATCCGCACCGTCGGCGAGATGGGCGCGCCCATCCAGGTCCCCAAGGGCGACCAGATCCCCGCGATCGTCCGGATCCGCACGGTCGTTCGGATCCGCGTGTTCGACCAGATCCCCACGAGCGGCCTGGTCCGGGCGAATGCTCAGGTCGCCACGAGCAGCCTGGTCCGGGACGGCGCTCAGGTCCGCACGGTCGGCACGGCCCGGCGTGCGCTCGGTGGTCCGACGGGGAGCGGGTGCCGTCCGGTCCGTCCGGCCGATGCCTGGCCGGGTCAGCGGCGGCGCGGGCGCGGTGACCGGGCGCAGGCCCGCCACCACGGTGTTGACGATCTCGGCGGCGTACGCGCCGTCCCGGTCGTAGTCCGGGTCGAAGACGGTCAGCTCGACGCCGAGGCAGTGCGGTGTGTCGACCAGACCGGCGAGCAGGATCTCCAACTCGGCGAAGGCGATGCCGCCCGCGTCGGGGGCGTCGACCGCCGGCATCACGGCCGGGTCGAGTACGTCCACGTCGACGTGCACCCAGTAGCCGGCGCAGTCGGCCAGTTGCTCGTGCGCCCACTGGGCGGTCCGCGCCGCCCCCTCGGCACGTAGCGCCGGCACCGGACGGGTGACGATCCCCGCGGCCTGCAGGTCGAGCCGATACTCGTCCTGAGCCCGGATGCCGAGCACCACCACGTCGATGTCGCGAAAATAGGGGCGTCGCCCTTCGATGGCCGCCAGGTCGGCCTGCCCCCGCCCGGTGACCAGGGCGAGGCTCTCACCGGCCGCCGCCCCGACATAGGAGGCGTTGCCGGGGTGCCGGAAGTCGGAGTGGCCGTCCACGTAAATCAGGCCGATCCGGCCGCCGACCTCCTCGCCGAGGCGGTGCATGGCCAGTGCCGAACCGAGCAGGATCGAACAGTCGCCGCCGAGGACCAGTGGGAACTCGCCCCGATCGATGATCGCGCCGACCCGATCGGCCAACGCCGCCGAGTAGTCGGCGATCTCTCGCGCGTGGCACACCCCGTCGCCCGGTCGCCAGTCACCGGCGTCGTAGCGCGGCGAGGTCAGGCAGCCGGCGTCGCGGGCCCGCAGCCGGGGCAGCAGACCCTGGTCACGTAGCGCGCCGGGTGCCTTGCCGCAGCCCGGGACCGAGGTGAGCGTGGGTGGGCGCAGGCCGAGGTTGCTCGGCGCATCGAGGACGGCGATCCGGCGCATCATGGGCCGCTGTCGTCCGCGACTGCGGGGCTCGCAAGCTCACTCCTCGCGCTCACCGAACCCACCTCCCGCTCGCGACTGCGGGGCTCGCAAGCTCACTCCTCGCGCTCACCTGGGCTCCCGTCCTTGTGGGTGTCGGGGCGGGCCGGCGGTACGCCGGCCCGCGCTGGCGGTGGCTGGAGGGTCAGAACAGGGCGCTGGCCAGGGCGCGACGGGCCGAGGCGACCGTCGGGTCTTCCGGGCCGGCGATGGTGAACAGGCCGACGAGGTGTTGGCGTACCTTTTCCCGATCTTCACCGGCGGTGCGCCGGACCAGCCCGACGAGGCGCTGGTACGCCTGCTCGGCCTGGCCGCTGAGCACCTCGATGTCGGCGGCCAGCAGTTGGGCGTCGACGTCGTCGGGGTTGGCCGTGGCGGCGGCCAGCGCGGTCTGCGGGTCGGCGCCGGACACCCGGCGGGCGAGACCGACCTGGGCCAGGCCCGCCTCCGCCGCAGCGTCGTTCGGGGTCTCGGCCAGGATCTTGCGGTACGCCTGCTCGGCGGCGTCCAGGTCGCCGTCCATCAGGGCGTCGTCGGCCGCGTCGAGTCGGGGGTCCTCCGGCTCGGCCACGGAGACGCCGCCGGCCTTCAGGACCGCCTGGAGCCACTGGCGCAGCTGCGGCTCGGGCACCACGCCCGGGAAGGCGTCGACCGGCCGGCCACCGACGATCGCGTACGTGGTCGGCAGCGCCTGGAGCTGGAACATCTGCGCGAGCCGGGGCTGCTGCTGCACGTCGACCCGGGCCAGGAGCCACGTGCCGCCCCCCTCGGCGGCCAGCCGCTCCAGCACCGGCGCGAACTGGTCGCTCTCCGGATAGCCGGCGGCCCCGAAGAAGACCACGACGGGTGTGGTGAGCGAACGTTCGAGCACTGCGGACTGGATGTTCGCCTCGGTCACGTCGATGACGGCGGCCCCACCGACGGAACCGCCGGGTGCGGCGGCGGGGGGACCGGCCTGGGCCGGGGCGGGACTGGGGGCGGGGGTGCGCAGCGCGCTGAGGTCGACCGCGCCGCGGGTAAAGATCGACGAGGTGATCCGTGGGTCGCTCATGGTTACCTAGTCTCGCACGCGAGGCGCGGAACTCAGATCAACCGTGGCCGGAGACAGTTGCCACTGTCACCCCTGCCCAGCCGCTCTTTTCGAGCCCGGGTCAGAACCGGGCAGGCTCGCGGTAAACGCCCCATTCCGCCCGCAGCGCGTCACAGATCTCGCCCAGCGTGGCTTCGGCGCGTACGGCGTCGAGCATCGCGGGGATCATGTTCTCCCCGGTACGGCTGACCGCCACCATCTTGTCCACCGCGGCGCGCACCGCCGCGTCGTCCCGGCCGGTCTTGCGTTCGGCCAGCGCCCGGCGCTGCTCCACCTCCACCTCGTGCGAAATGCGTAGGATCTCCAGGTCCTTGGCGATCGTGCCGGTGTGGCAGTTGACGCCGACGATCTTCTTGTCGCCCTTCTCCAGCGCCTGCTGGTAGACGAACGCCGACTCGGCGATGTGCCCGGTGAACCAGCCGTCCTCGATGCCGCGCAGGATGCCGGAGGTCATCGGGCCGATGGCGTGCGGACCCTCGCCACCGAGCTGCTTGATCCGGGCGAAGATCTCCTCCGCCTCGGCCTCGATCCGGTCGGTGAGCGCCTCGACGTACCACGATCCGCCGAGCGGGTCGGCCACGTTCGTCACGCCGGTCTCCTCCATCAGCACCTGCTGGGTACGCAGGGCGATCTCGGCGGATTCGTCGGTGGGCAGGGCAAGCGTCTCGTCCAGCGCGTTGGTGTGCAGCGAGTTGGTGCCGCCGAGCACCGCGGCAAGGGCTTCCACGGCAGTGCGTACCACGTTGTTGACCGGTTGTTGGGCGGTCAGTGACACCCCGGCGGTCTGCGTGTGGAATCGCAGCCAGAGGGCCTTCTCGCTGGTCGCGCCGTACACGTCGCGCAGCCAGCGGGCCCAGATCCGGCGGGCGGCGCGGAACTTGGCGATCTCCTCGAAGAAGTCGACGTGTGAGTCGAAGAAGAAGCTCAGCCCGGGGGCGAAGACGTTGACGTCCAGCCCGCGCGAGAGGCCCAGTTCGACGTAGCCGAAACCGTCGGCGAGGGTGTACGCCAACTCCTGCGCGGCGGTCGAGCCGGCCTCGCGGATGTGGTAGCCGGAGACCGACAGCGGCTTGTAGCGCGGGATCTCGGTCGCGCAGTACTCCATCAGGTCGCCGATCAGGCGCAGGTGCGGCTCGGGGTCGAACAGCCACTCCTTCTGCGCGATGTACTCCTTGAAGATGTCGGTCTGCAACGTGCCGTCGAGTGTGGACAGATCGGCGCCCTGCCGCTCGGCGGCGACCAGGTACATGCAGAACACCGGCACCGCCGGCCCGGAGATCGTCATGCTGGTGGTGACCGCGGCCAGGTCGATGCCGTCGAAGAGCACCTCCATGTCGGTGGCGCTGTCCACCGCCACCCCGCAGTGGCCGACCTCGCCGAGCGACTGCGGGTCGTCGGAGTCGCGGCCCATCAGGGTGGGCATGTCGAAGGCGACCGACAGACCACCGCCACCGGCGCCGAGGATCATCTTGTAGCGCTCGTTGGTCTGCCGGGCGTTACCGAACCCGGCGAACTGCCGGATGGTCCAGGTCCGACCCCGATAGCCGGTCGGATACAACCCCCGGGTGTACGGGAACTCGCCCGGCCAACCGATCCGGTCGAACCCCGGGTACGCGACACCCTCCGGCGGACCGTAGACCGGCTCGACGGGAATCCCGGAGAGTGTGGTGAAGTCCGCGTCCCGCTTGCGCGCGGCGTCGTAGCGGGCCTGCCAGCGGGCCCGTCCGGCAGCGATCTCGTCGGCGTTCATCTCCGGGCTCCTCCTCGAGTCCTTGAAGACTGCACGTCGAGTGTAGAACTCTTCCTGAACGATCGATAAGGAAGTTCGTACCGGACGGTAACGGTGCCCTCAGCTCGCCGGACCCCCGATGGCCACGTCGTCCACCCGGATGTTGATCTCGTCGACCCGCAGCCCGTACGCCTCGATCGCCTGGGTCACCGCGGCCCGCACCGCCGTGGTCACCTCGGGCACCGGATGCCCCGCGTCGGTCACGATGACCAGGTTGACCACGGCCGCACCATTTGTGACGTGGGCCGAGCAGCCCCGGCGGGCGTCACCCACCTGGTCGAGCCCCACCCGGTCGAGCACCGCGTTGAAAAACCGGGCGATATCCCCGCCCAACTCGACCACACCCGGCACCGACTTCGCGGCGGCCACCGCGATCTTCTCCACCACCTCGTCCGAGATGTCCGTACGACCACCCGCCACCGCATCCGGCGTCATCGGCAACTCCTGCGTCATCTCGTGATCCACGCTCACTCCCCGCACGCATCCACCACCCGCCCACCGCGAGCCGCTGCGAGCCTAACCGCCCCCCTCCCTCCGCACTGGACACCACACCCCACACCCGCACCCGCACCCGCACCCGCACCCGCACCCGCACCCGCACCCGCACCCGCACCCGCACCCGCACCCGCACCCGCGATCTTGCACTTCTGGTCGCCGAAAGGTCCCCTTTGCGCCATATGCCGAGACAACAAGTGCATGATCGACGGCGCCAGGTGCCAGGGGCGGGGGTGGCGGGGTGGCGGGTGCCAGGGGCGGGGGAGGGGGTGGCGGGGGTTTCGGCGGTGCCCGGGGCGGGGTGGGGTTGTGGAGGGCTAGCGGGTGAGTTGGGTGAGGAGGGTGTTGGCGGCGGCGTAGGGGTCGGTGGCGCCGGCGGCCACCTCGGCGGCCAGCGCCGGCAGTTGCGTACCGTCACGCAGGGAGCCGATCCGGGCGCGGAGCACGCCCAGCGCGATGGCCTCGATCTCGGCGGCGGCCCGCGCCTCCCGGCGGCGGCGCAGCTCGTCGTGCTCGACCAGCCAGCCCCGGTGCTTGTCGATCGCCGCGGCGATGTCGTCGACGCCCTCGCCCCGGACGGCCACCGCACGTACCACCTGCGGACGCCACTCGCCCGGCCCGCGCTCACCGAGGGCGATCATGCCCTGGATGTCGCGGACCGTCGCGTCGGCACCGTCCCGATCGGCCTTGTTGACCACGAAGACGTCGGCGATCTCCAGGATGCCGGCCTTCACCGCCTGGATCGCGTCACCCATCCCCGGCGCGAGCAGCACCAACGTGGTGTCGGCAAGCGAGGCCACCTCGACCTCGGCCTGCCCGACCCCGACGGTCTCCACCAGCACCACGTCGCAGCCGGCCCCCTCCAGCACACGTACCGCCTGAGGGGTCGCCGCCGACAGGCCGCCGAGATGCCCACGGCTGGACATCGACCGGATGTAGACACCCGGGTCGGTGGCGTGATCCTGCATCCGCACCCGGTCACCGAGAATCGCCCCACCGGTGAACGGGCTGGACGGGTCGATGGCGAGCACACCGACCCGGCGACCCCGGGCCCGCAGGGCGCGTACCAGCTCGTTGGTGGTGGTCGACTTGCCCACCCCGGGCGAACCGGTCAGGCCCACGACCTGGGCCTGACCGGCGTACGGCGCAAGCGCCGCCGCGATCGCCGGCAGCGTCTCGTCGCCCGACTCGACAAGCGTGATCAACCGGGCCACCGCGCGATGGTCACCCGCCCGAGCCCGATCGACAAGCATCGGTACGTCCCGACTACGGCGCACCGGCGTGGCCGCAGCAGGAACACTGCCGTTCACGTCACTCACGAAGAGGTCTCGGCCGGGTTGGGGACGTGGATGATCAACGCATCGCCCTGGCCGCCGCCACCGCAGAGCGCTGCCGCGCCCGTACCGCCGCCGCGCCGCTTGAGCTCCAGCGCGAGGGTGAGCACCAGGCGGGCGCCGGACATGCCGATCGGGTGGCCCAGCGCGATCGCGCCGCCGTTGACGTTGACCTTGTCCGCGCTGACGCCGAGGTCACGGATGGACTGGATGCCGACCTGCGCGAACGCCTCGTTGATCTCGATCAGGTCGAGATCGGAGACGGTCAGCCCGCCCTTGCGCAGGGCGTGCTGGATCGCGTTGGACGGCTGCGAGTGCAGGGAGTTGTCGGGGCCGGCGACGTTGCCGTGCGCCCCGATCTCCGCCAGCCAGGTCAGGCCCAGTTCCTTGGCCTTCGCCTTGCTCATCACGACCACCGCGGCGGCGCCGTCGGAGATCGGCGACGAGCTGCCCGCGGTGATGGTGCCGTCCTTCGCGAACGCCGGGCGCAGCTTCGCCAGGGACTCGGCGGTGGTGTCCGGGCGGATGCCCTCGTCCTCGCTGATCACCAGCGGGTCACCCTTGCGCTGCGGAATGACCACCGGAGTGATCTCGTCGGCGAAGTGGCCGTTCTTCTGGGCGGCGGCGGCGCGCTGGTGGCTGGCCGCAGCGAACTCGTCCTGCTCCTGCCGGGTGATGCCGCGCGTGCTGCCGTGCCGCTCGGTGGACTCCCCCATGGCGCAGCAGTCCCAGGCGTCGGTCAGCCCGTCGAGCGCCATGTGGTCCTTGAGCGTCACGTCGCCGTACTTGTAACCACCGCGCTGGCCGAGCAGCAGGTGCGGGGCGTTGGTCATCGACTCCATGCCGCCGGCCACCACGACGTCGAACTCGCCGGCCCGGATCAGCTGGTCGGCCAGGGCGATCGCGTCCAGGCCGGAGAGGCAGACCTTGTTGATGCTCAGCGCCGGCACGGACATCGGGATGCCCGCCTCCACGGCCGCCTGGCGGGCCGGCATCTGCCCGGCACCGGCCTGGAGCACCTGACCCATGATCACGTACTGCACCTGGTCGGGCGCGACGCCGGCCCGCTCCAGGGCCGCCGAGATGGCGATGCCACCCAACTTCGTCGCCGGTAGGTCCTTGAGGTTGCCCAGCAGGCGCCCCATCGGGGTCCGCGCGCCGCTGACGATCACCGAAGCCATACCTGCCTCCGAGGGGGGGGTGCCGACCGTACGCCTTAACGATTGTTCGGTCAGACTAGCGTCATGCCTGAGAACTCCCCCGTCGAGCCCGCTGCCGACTATGTCACAGACATCGGCCTCCGACGCATCGACCATGTCGGGATCGCCGTGGCCGACCTCGACGCCGCGATCGACTTCTACACCCGGACGTTCGGCATGCGATGCGTACACACCGAGACGAACACCGAGCAGGGCGTACGGGAGGCGATGCTGGCGGTCGGGCCGACCACGGAGGGTGGCTGCCTGCAACTGCTCGCCCCGCTGACCCCCGAGTCGACAATCGCGAAGTTCCTCGACCGCAACGGTCCGGGCGTGCAGCAGGTGGCGTACACCGTGACGGACGTCGACGCGGCCTGCGCGGCGCTACGCGAACGCGGCCTGCGGCTGCTGTACGAAACCCCCCGGCGAGGCACCGCAGGCTCGCGGATCAACTTCATCCACCCCAAGGACGCCGGCGGCGTCCTGGTCGAACTCGTCGAACCCGCCCCCCACTCCACCACCACCTGACCCCCATCCCCCGTGGTCCAGCCCGCCGGAACCGAGCGACCGGCCGCGCCGACATCCGCAGGCCGGGCCAGCGCGCGGGATCAGTTCCACCCGACAGGCGGGCCGCCCAGACGCAAAGGCGGGCCACCCAGGCCGGCGCAGGCAAGATCGCGCTCGATCCGGGATCGAGTGGCCTCACACCCCACTCAATGCCACTCGATCCCGGATCGAGTGACCCCCACTCCCCGCAGCCCATTCATCGACGGGCGTGAGGTGATCGACTGGGGCTGCGGACGCTGGCCTGACGGACGAGCCGTCGACGGCCTTTCGGTGAACGCGCAATGGTTTCCCCGTCCCGGCCCGGCGACCATTCGCACGGAGCGCAGCGCCCGGAAAGAAAAGCAGTGGGCGGATGACTTCGATGCCATTTTCACGTCACGCTGCGTACCGTCGGGCTCCTCCCCGAACTGGCAAGATCGCCCGTCGACGCGGGGTTCCGGTGACCCTACGAGTTGACCATGTAAAGAGGACGGCAAAGGGCGGCCCGCTCTTGCGAAGCACCCCGGGGGGTCTGCCAGTATGTCCCAATGCCCCAGCAGCAGTCCTCCCCTCTCGCGTTCTTCGATAACGCGAACTCGCAGCCAGATTTCACGGTTGGCCTGCGCGGATACAACACCGGTCAGGTCGATGACTTCATCGGCCGGCTGAACGCCGCGCTGAGCCAGGCCAACAAGGACCGCGCCGACGCCGAGCAGGCGCTCAACGACGCCCAGCGCCGGCTCCGCCAGTCCGAGCAGCGGCTCACCGCCTTGGAGCAGAAGCTCACCGACACCAGCAAGCAGCTTGAGGAGAACAGCCGCCCCACGCTGTCCGGCCTCGGCACCCGGGTCGAGCAGATCCTCCGGCTCGCCGAGGAGCAGGCCAACGACCACCGCAACGAGGCCAAGCGCGAGTCGGAGGGCATCCTCTCCGCCGCCCGCCTGGAGGCGCGGGAGATCACCGACAAGGCGCGGGCCGAGGCGGCGGCGATGAAGGCCACCGCCGAGCGGGAGGCCGGCAACCTCCGTACCGCCGCCGAGCGGGAGGCCGCCGAGGTCCGGGTCCAGGCTCGCCGGGAGGCCGACACACTGCGTGCCGACGCCGAGCGCGAGACCAAGCAGCTACGCACGGTGACCGCCCACGAGGTGGCCGAGCTGAAGTCGACAGTCGAGCGGGAGGTCGCCACCCTGCGCGCCACCGCTGAGCGCGAGATCACTCAGCAGCGGGCCAAGGCCGCCCGCGAGGCCGAGGAGAAGCGTGCCGAGGCGACCAAGCTGCTGACCGACGCCCGCGACAAGCGCGACAAGGACCTCCAGGCCCTGGAGCTCCAGCTCGCCGAGCGGCGGGAGAAGGCCGAGCGCGAGGAGTCGGAGCGGCACGCCGCCCAGGTCGCGCAGACCCAGAAGCTGGTCGGCGAGGCCGAGCAGCGGGCCCGCGCCGCGCAGGAGCGCGCCAAGGAGATCGAGCAGCGCGCCGAGGCGCGGCGGGTGGAGTCGGAGCGCAACGCGACCGAGACCATCGAGAAGGCCAAGGCGCTCGCCGACCGTACACTCAACGAGGCCCGTGCCGAGTCCCAGCGTCTGCTCAGCGAGGCCCGCACCGAGGCCGAGCTGACCACCCAGGCGGCGCGCCGGGAGGTCGAGGACCTCACCCGGCAGAAGGACGCGGTCACCTCGCAGCTCGGGCAGATGCTCTCCGGCCTGGCCGGCATCGTCCCGGGTGTCCCCAACAACGCCGCCCCGGCCGAGAAGCCGGCGGCCACGGCCAAGCCGGCGGACGACGCCGAGAAGAAGGTGGCCGCGGACACGTCCAGCTGACACGACACCGGGGCATGATCAACGACGCGGGGTGACACCGGGTGACCGGCGACACCCCGCGTCGCCCTGCCTTCAGAACAGAGAGCACGACCCACCTGCGTGGGTGAAGTAGCTCCCAACAGGGGCGTCCGTATCGCCCCAGGAGGGCCCGATGCGTGTGAGGATGGGTGCATGTCGCACGGCGAGGAACTGTTCGCTCTCGGCGGGGACGTGACCACGGAGCCCAGCTTCGAGTCCGCCCTGCGGGGGTACGACAAACGACAGGTCGAGAAGTACGTCGCTCGTGCCGAGCACGAGATCGCGGCGCTGGAGGCCGAGCGGGAGCAGGCCTTCGCCCAGATCCACAAGTTGGCCGGTCAGGTCGAGGTGCTCCAGCGCGATCTGGCTGCGGTGCGCAAGCAGGCCGCCGTGGTCGACCGGGCCGCGTTCCGGCATCTCGGGCCGCGCGTCGAGCAGATCCTGGCGCTGGCCGAGGAGCAGGCCGAGGACATCCTCGCCGTCGCGAACGAGGAGATCGAGGCCCGTCGGGCCGCCGCCGAGCACATCATCGACGAGGCGCGGGCCGAGGCCGCCGAGGCGCTCAAGGACTTCGAGATCGCCCTGGCCGCCCGCCGGGCCGAGGAGGAACGGCAGGCCGCGGCTCGCCGGGCCGAGTCCGAGGCGGCCAGCAAGGCGGCCAAGGAGGAGGCCGCCCGGCTGCGCAAGAGCGCGCAGGAGGCGTTGGCCAAGGCCGAGCAGGAGGCCACGCAGCTACGGGACGCCGCCAAGGAGATCCACCAGCGGGCCCAGCAGGAGGCGACCAAGCTGCGCGAGGCGGCCCGCGAGGCGCACGCCACCGCCCAGCAGGAGGCGACCCAACTGCGCGAGGCGGCCAAGGAGGTGCACACCAAGGCCCAGCAGGAGGCCAAGCGCCTGGTCGACCAGGCCACCGAGGCCGGGCGGGCCACCCACGCCAAGGCCAGCCAGGAAGCCAAGCAGATCATCGACGACGCCGCCGAGGCCGGCCGGGCCGCCCGCAACAAGGCCCGCCAGGAGGCCGAGCGGCTGACCACCCAGGCCACCGAGGCGGCCAAGCGCACCCGCGCCGAAACCGAGGCGTACGCACAGCGCATGCGCAACGAGACCGAGGCGTACGTCCAGCACACGCGCGCCCAGGCGCAGCAGGAACTGGGTGCCTGGCGGGCCGGGGTGGAGAAGGAGGTAAACGGCCGACGCGAGGCGGCGGACCGCGAACTGGCGCAGCGCAAGGCTGCCGCCGAAAGCGAGTTCACCAGCCGTCGCGACGAGTTGGATCGGCAGCACCAGGCCCGCACGGTCGAGTTGGAGCAGCGGCTCAGCGCTCGTACCGCCAAGCTTGAGGAGCAGATCCGCACCCGTACCGCCGAGTTGGAGTCCGGCTTCGAGACGCGCCGCGCGGAGCTGGAGTCGGAGTACACCGCGCGCAAGAACGAGATCGAGCAGGGGGCGGACCAGATCCGCCAGGCCGCCGAGCAGGACGCCGCCGCCGTCCGCGCCCGGGCCGAGGAACAGGCCGGTGAGCTGGTACGGCAGGCCGAGGCCGACACGGCCGAGCAGCGCCGCGCCGCCGAGGAGTACGCCACCGACACCCGGCGCGAGGCCGAGGAGTTCGCCACCACCGCCCGACGCGAGGCCGACGAGTACGTCGCCTCCTCCCGCCGGCAGTTCGAGGAGTACGCGGCCACCACCCAGCAGCACCTGGCCACCACCCAGCAGCATCTCGCCGCGACGCAGCAGGAGGCTGCGGCGGGCCGGCAGCAGCTCGCCCAGGTGATGCTGGAGATCGCCAAGGCTCAGCAGCAGCTCGCCGACCTGCGTCAGGAGACCTGGAAGTCCCGGCAGGAGTCCGACGAGTTGCAGCGCAAGCTGCTGGAACTGCGGCTGGAGGCGGCCACGACTCCGGACGGCCCGACGTCACCGGCCCCGGCCGGCTCGTCCTCGCCCGCTGCCGCGCCGTCGGCCGCCACCGTCGCCCGTACGGTGGACGGCCCTTCGGTCAACGGCGGTTCTCCCGCCAACGGCACCCCGGTCGCCGTGCCCGCCGACGCGCCGGTCAACGGCCACCGACCTGCTCTGGAGACGGCCGGCGTCGCGGCCGACGGCGGCGATCCGACCGCCGACGGCGCAGGCTCGATGACACCGGCCGCCGATGGCGCGGGCCCGGTGACGAAGCCGGCCGCCGAGCCGGTGACCACCGTGGACGATTCGCCCACGGCGAAGCCGGCGGTCGAGCCGGCCACCGTCGACGGCGGCACGGCCAGCGCGGGCGTGGACGGCGAACCCACGGTTGCCGCAGTGCCGGGCACCGGCGGTCGGGGCGCCACCCCGACGAAGATCACCAGCACCGGCGAGGGCGGCAAGCGCCCCAGCAAGCCGACCACCGACGAGCGCAGCGCCAAACCCAGCAAGATCACCTCCGACTGACGCCACGCCGGACGGCGAGCCACCCGGTCAAACGGGTGGCGCTGGGCGGTGGTCAGGAGGACTGCTCGGACGGTGGGCGGCGGCGTGGGCCCCAGGCGAGGAAGCGGTCGAATAGTGCGGCGGGCTCCGGCCCGTCGTACGGGTTGAGTCGGTAGAGGTCGCGCATCGCCTCGTACATCAGGCCGGCCAGATAGATCGACAGGCCGACCGGGTTCTCGTCGTACTCCGCCCGCAGCAGGAGCCGGGCCTGTGCGCAGGGCCAGGGCTGGCCGTCGGCGCGACAGCACCACATCGGTCGCAGCGGGGTGTGTGGCGGGTCGCCGCCGGTCGCGCGGGGCCGCTCGGGGCGGGGGCCACGGCCCGGGGCCGGCAGCCGGGTGCTGATCACAGCCGCTTCCCGGTTGCCCGACGCCGCCAACACGAGGCCACCCACCATCGCCAGCCCCAGGAGCTTGGGGCGCTGGTAGCAGCGAACACGCACGTCGACCTCCGTGAGGGCAGGTTCGGGTACGTTTCTTGCTGCTTCAGCGACAACAAACGTACCCAAAGCGATTGAGGAGGGGCCGCCCACCCGGGGGAATGGGTGGGCGGCCCTGGGTGCCCACCGGGGGTGTCGGGGCGACCCGGCCAGGGCCCGCCCGCGCCCTGCTGGCAACGAGCGTGTCCGGCATGGCTGACAGTCTGCTGACCGGAGCACTACTGTCGGAAGTCATCGAGCGGGGTCGTGACGGGCCTGCGCAACCACCGCACCACCGGCAACTGATGAGCGATTCTCGGTACGCGATTGTGGAGGCACTGTGGAGGAATCGAGCGCCGACCTGATCCGATCCCAGTTACGCCGGCTGCGCACCGCCGCCGGGTTGAGCCAGGAGGAGTTCGGCAAGCTGGTGCACTACTCCCCGTCGATGGTGTCCGCCGTGGAGACCGGCAGCCGACCGTACGACCGGCAGTTGCTGGCCCGCGCCGACGAGGTGCTGCGTTCCGGCGGGCTGCTGGTGGCGCTGCTGCGGATCGCCGAGCGCGAGGGGCAGCCGTCCTGGTTCCTGCCCTGGCTGGACGCCGAACGCCTGGCCAGTCAGCTGCGGATCTTCCAGCCCACGCTGATCCCGGCGTTGTTGCAGACCGAGGGGTATGCCCGCGCGGTGATCCGTTGCGACGACCTGCTCAGCGACGAGGAGGTGGACAAGCGGGTCGCCGCCCGGATGGACCGGCAGGCCATCCTGACCCGACCGGATCCACCGCAGCTCATCGCGGTCATCGACGAGGCCGTCCTGCACCGCCGGGAGGAGCGCTTCCACGCGCTCATGGTCCACCAGGTCGAGCATCTGATCGCCAGCGCCGAGCGGCCGAACGTCAGCATCCACGTCATCCCGCTCAGCGTCGGGCTGCACATCGGGTTGTCCGGGCCGTTCTCGCTGGCCCGGGGTGCGGAAGGAGGCTGGGTGGCGAGCCAGGAGGCGCAGCTGACCGCCCGACCCACCGACGGTGAGTCCGATGTGGCTACCCTGTTGGCACGGTGGGAGACGGTGCGCAATGACGCGCTGTCCCGCCAGCAGTCGATCGAACTTCTCAAGGAAGTGGCGAAGTCATGGATCTGACCGGCGCGACCTGGCGCACCGCCACCCGCAGCGGGAACACCGACTGTGTCGAGGTGGCCGACAACCTGCCCGACGTGGTGGCGGTCCGCGACAGCAAGGACCGGCAGGGGCCGGTCCTCGCCTTCACCCCGCAGACCTGGCAGACCTTCGTCGGCCAGGTCAAGCGGCGGTAACCCCACCTCGACCACCGGGTCGCGGCCCGGCAACCGCCGGCCCGGACGAGCCGGCATCGACGACCGACGCATGCTCGTCGGAGCGTGAACGGGGAGACCGGATGGCGCACGACGGCCCGCATCGCTCCGGCCCGGAGCAGCCCGGCCCGGAGCAGTCCAAGCCGAACCAGCGGGACGGCCCACAGCAGTCCAGGCCAGACCAGCAGGACGGCCCACAGCGGCAGGCCGCAGAACCCACGGCGGCAGCACCGCAGCCGCAGCCGCCAGCATCCACGGGGACACCACCTGAGCAGCCAGCCGCTCCGGCACCGGGCAGCGCGGGCGGGGACGCCGGTCGGTTCGGTATTCCGGGGCGTCCGCTGCGGCGCAACAGCTTCCTCGTCGGCTTCACCGGTGCGCTCGGCGTGCTGTCCGCGTACGCCGTCTATCTGGGGTTGCGCAACGCGGCGGGGATCCTGGTCCTGGTGGTCATCGCGCTGTTCCTCGCGGTGGGCCTGCACCCGGCGGTGGTCCGGCTGTGCGCCTGGGGGTTGCCGCGCGGGCTGGCCGTGGCTGCGGTGACGCTGACGGTGCTGGCGCTGCTCGCCGCCGGTGTGCTGGCCCTGGTACCGCCGATCGTGACCCAGTCCGGGCAGTTCCTCGATCAGCTACCGAGTTATCTGGACACGTTGCGGCGCAACGAGGCCGTCAACGATCTCGTGGTGCGGTTCGACCTGATGCGCCGGGCCCAGGAGGCGGCCAACGCGGACGTGGTCGGCCGGGCGCTGGGCGGGGTGCTCGGCGGTGCCCAGCTGGTCTTCGGCACGGTCTTCCGGGTGCTGACGGTGCTGGTGCTGACCATCTACTTCCTGGTCTACTTCGACCGGATGCGCGAACTCGGTTACGCGCTGGTGCCGCGTTCCCGCCGCGAGCGGGTGCAGCTCATCGGCGACGAGATCCTGACCAAGGTCGGCGCGTACATGGTCGGTGCGCTGTCCATCGCGGTGCTGGCCGGCGTGACCACGTTCGTGTTCGCGCTGATCGTCGGCCTGCCGTACCCGTTCGCGCTGGCGGTCGTCGTCGCGGTGACCGACCTGATCCCGCAGATCGGCGCGACGCTCGGCGCGGTGATCGTCAGCCTGGTCGGCTTCGCCACCGATCCGTCCGTCGGGATCGCCTGCGTGGTCTTCTTCGTGGTGTACCAGCAGATCGAGAACTATCTCATCTACCCCAAGATCATGCGCAGGTCGGTGCACGTCAACGAGGTCGCCGCGCTGGTCGCGGCGCTGCTCGGGGTGTCCCTGCTGGGGGTGATCGGGGCGCTCATCGCCATCCCGACCGTGGCCGCCACCCAACTGATCCTGCGCGAGGTGGTACTCCCCCGCCAGGACGCCCGTTGACCCGGCCAGCCCTCGGCCGGGCGCTGCCCCGAGGCCAGCCGCCTCAGTCGGCCTGGCGTTGTGGTGGGCCCGCTACCGGGGTGTCGGCGAAGGCGGCCACCGTGCGGTCGGCGTACGCACTGGCGTCACCGGTCTCCATCGGGCCGTCCCAGGTGGTCGGCAGTGGTACGGGCACGGCCGGGTTGACCCGCCGGACCACCTCGTCGAGCACGGTCTCGGCGTCACCGACCCAGAGGTGCTTCGCTCCCGGCACCCCGACCACCTCGGCCTGCGGGATCGCCGCGAACCGCTCACGGGCCTGCTCGGGGCGAAGGTAGTCGTCGAACTCCGGCACCAACGCGGTAAGCGGTTTGCCGGACTCGACCCACGGGGTCAGGTCGGCCGACTCGGAGAAGCGCAGCGGCGGCGAGAGCAGGATCGCGCCGGTCACCGCCGGGTCGCAGCCGTACTTCAGGGCCAGGTCGGTGCCGAACGACCAGCCGAGCAGCCAGATGTCGGGCAGCTCGTGGAACTCGGCGTACTCGATGGCGGCGGCCACGTCGTAGCGCTCGCCGACGGCCGAGTCGAACGTCCCCTCGCTGGTGCCGCGCACGCTGCTGGTGCCGCGCGTGTTGAACCGCAGCACCGCCAGGTCGGCCAGGGCGGGCAGTCGCCAGGCCGCCTTGCGGAACACGTGGCTGTCCATCATCCCGCCGTGGGTGGGCAGCGGGTGCAGGCAGACCAGGGTGGCTGCCGGTGGCCGGTCGACCGGGAGCGCCAGCTCACCGACCAGGCGCAGCCCGTCCGCGGTGTGCAGCTCGATGTCTTCCCGTCGACCGGGCAGGATCGACGATGCGCGGATCGGTGCACTCACCCTGTCATCCTCCCGCGTCGCCGCCCACCCTGCTGCCCGAGGTGACAAAGATCGCCCCGCCGGCCTCAGCCGTGCCGGGGTGCGCTGCGTCCGCGCTGGATGACAGGTGCCCGGCGGTCGCGGGCCCGCCAGCACCCGCTGTGCCAGTGCCGCCGGTCGGTGAGGTCGCCCCGACCGTCGGCGGGCCAGGCGACCAGATGCGCCACCCCAGGCCGGATCTCCTGGTCACAACCGGGGCAACGGTACGTCTTGACCGACGAACCGCCGCTGATCCCGCGTACCTGCCAGTCGCCGTCGCGCCACTGCTGCACCGAGGCGACGCCCTGTCGGGCCCGCTCGGTGTCCAGGCGCTCGACGTCGTCGCGGCGGGGACGGTTACGACGGGGGCTCACGTCATCCAGCGTACGACCGTGCTGGCGGCAGCCTTGCCCTGAGGTGACACCACTGGTGTTAACAAGGGGCCCCTGCTCTACCGGAGGCGTTAACAGGGTGCCCTTCCTTACCTCCGGAAGGGGCGGTCGGCGGTTACCAGCTGCTCCAGCAGGGGTGCCGGGGCGAGACCGGGCTCACGCAGTTCGCGGTACAGCGCCCGCTGGACAGCCAGCGCCACGTCCAGCCCGACGGTGTCGAGCAGTTCGAACGGGCCGGTCGGGTAGCCGCAGCCCAGCTTCATGGCGTTGTCGATGTCGTCGGTGGTGGAGTAGTCGGCCTCCAGCATCCGCACCGCGTCGTTGAGGTACGGGAACAGCAGCGCGTTGACGATGAACCCGGCCCGGTCCGCGCAGACCACCCCGGTCCTGCCGAGGGCGGCGACGACCGCGCGGGCGGTGGCGGTGGCCTCCGCCGACGTACGGATCGTCCGGACGATCTCCACCAGCGGGGTGGCCGGGTTGGCGAAGTGCAGGCCCACCACGTCGGCCGGGCGTCCGCTGGCCATCGCCAGGTCGATCACCGGCAGCGCGGAGGTGGTGGTGGCCAGCACCACGCCCGGCTTGCAGACCTCGCCCAGGCCGGCGAGGAGCGCCTTCGTCCCGTCAAGGTCGTCGGCCGTCGCCTCGACCACCAGGTCGACGTCGGCCAACCGCGGCAACTCCCCCGCAGGGTCGACCGGGACGACCTGGTACCCGGCGGCGGTGAAGGTCTCCACGAGGCCGGCGGCCAAGGTGCCCGAGCCGACCACCCCGACCGTGGTGACGGCTCGCGCGCCGTCGGTCGACGTCGGGGCCGTCGGCGTCAACTCGTCCGGTACGAGCTTGCCGGAACCGGCCCGCTCGTAGGTGTAGAAACCCCGGCCGGACTTGCGACCGAGCAGCCCTGCGGTCACCATCTGCCGCAGCAGCGGCACCGGGGAATGCCGACGATCGCGCCCACCGCGCCGGTACATGGTGTCGAGGATCTCGTACGCGGTGTCCAGGCCGATCAGGTCCAGCAGGGCCAACGGACCCATCGGCAGACCGCAGCCGAGCTTCATCGCGGCGTCGATGTCCTCGCGGGTGGCGTAGCGGGCCTCGAACATGCCGATCGCGTGGTTGAGGTATCCGAACAGCAGCGCGTTGGCGATGAACCCGGCCCGGTCGGTGATCGTCACGTCGACCTTGCCGAGGCGTACGCAGAGCGCCTCCACGTCGGCCACCACGTCGGCCGAGGTGACCACCGTACGCACGACCTCGACCAGCTTCATCACCGGCGCGGGGTTGAAGAAGTGCATGCCGATCACCTGGTCGGGCCGGGTGGTCGCCACCGCGATCTCGGTGACGCTCAACGACGAGGTGTTGGTGGCGAGGATGGCCTCCGGCTTGCACACCCGGTCCAGGTCGGCGAAGAGCCGCTGCTTGATGTCGAGTCGCTCGGGAACCGCCTCGATCACCAGGTCCACCGAGTGCAGCGCGTCCAGCCCGACGGCGAAGGTGACCCGGCCGAGCAGGGCGTCCCGGTCGGCCTCGGCGAGCTTGCCCCGCGCCACCGCCCGGTCGGTCGAGCCGGTCAGGTTGGCCCGGCCACGCTCCAGGGCGGCGTCGGAGACCTCCACGGCGACGACGTCGACGCCGTTGCGGGCGAACACCTCGACGATGCCGGCACCCATGGTGCCCAGCCCCACCACGCCCACCCTGGTGAACTCGCGCGCCATGACCCGGGCCTCCCCTGTCGCTCCGCGCGGCCGGGTAGTTAACGGCCGCTAAGGCTATCGGCGCGAGTCTCCCACGCTACGGACGGTCAGCAGGCGCGGGGGCAGAGGGCGAGGAGTTCCGCGACGAACTCCGCCGGTCGCTCAAGGTGCGGGCTGTGCCCGCAGCCGGGCAGCGTCACCTCCCGGTAGCTGCCGCCCGCTGCGGCGTACCGGTCGAGGACGGCGCGGGTCTGGCCCACCATCGGCTGCGGCGGGCACTCCTGCGGCCCGGGCCAGCCGGGCAGCACACCCAGTGCGCCGAGCCGGGCCAGGTCGAACAGGGAGGCGTCCGAGACGATCACGTCGGCGTCGCCCCGGATCCAGGTCACCGGCGGTTTGGGCGTGACCGCCACCAACTCGTCGGCGATCCGGAAGTGTGCGGGCGCCAGGGCGTTGAGGGTGCCCCGGCGTCCCGGCGCGAATCCCGGCCAGTGTGGCGACGGCACGGCGTCGCCGGGATAGTTGTCAGTGCCCGTGGCGGTGGAGAGCAGGCTGTCGAGCAGCAGTTCCTCGTCGTCGCCGAGCGAGGCCGGGTCGGCCACGTACGCCGAGCGCAGCACGCTGCGCGGGCTGGCGGGTGCCGACGCGTCGCGTTCACCGGCCGCCAACCGCGCCACGAAGTCGCCGTTGGCCGTGCCACCGCCGGTGCCGGCGAAATCCGGGGTGGTCGGCGTACCGGCCAGGTCGCGGGTGCCACCGAAGCCGTACGGCGACACCGGTGCGGCCAGCAGCAGCCCACTCACCCGGTCGGGGTGGTCCACCAGCAGGCGCATCGCCACTCCCCCGCCGAGCGAGTGGCCGACCACCACCGGTCGGGCCCCGTCGGCGAAGATGCTCGGCTCGGCGAGCAGGGCGGCCACGTCGTCGGCGAAGTCCGCGAGGCCCCGCCCGGCGTCCACCGGCGCGGTCTGCGTGTCGCCGTACCCACGCAGATCCGGCGCGACGACCCGCAGCGTCTCCGGTAGCCGCCGGATCAGTGGCTCCCAGAAGGCCGCCGAGGAGCAGTTGCCGTGGATCAGCAGCACCGGCACCCCCGTGGCGGGGCCGGCCACCCGGACGGCCTGGGAGATTCCGTTCGCGCTCACCCTGCGGTGCTCGGTCTTCATTCGCGCGATGCTGGCAAGCCGCGCCGCACCCGTCAATGTGCCCGGACCCCACCGGTGGGCAGCACCAGCGTGGTGCGCCGTTCCTGCCGGGGCACGCCGAAGCTCAGGCCCACCGGGTCGGTCCGGGCCAGTGCGGGGTCGAAGAAACGCAGCTCGGTACGGCCGATCAGGATCATGTCGCCGTCGGTGAGGCAGACCGGCCCGGTGGTGCGCAGCCCGTTGACCCAGGTGCCGTTGGTGGAGCCGAGATCCAGCAGGGAAACCCCGTCACCGGCCAGCCGGATCTCCGCGTGTCGACGACTCATGTGCGGATCGTGCACGACGATGTCCGCCGCCGTGTCCCGGCCGATCACCATCGGCTGAGCACGCAGCCGGAAACTGAGCCCGCGCATCGGGCCGGCGGCCACCGTCAGCATCGGCAGCAGTTGCGGATGTTGCTCCATGGACCGTCAGACCTCCACGCTCTGCGCCATCCCCGGCCCAGCCTGCCATCACCTACCGGTCACCTCCACCGCCCATCCGGCCATCGAGCAGTAACCAGCAAGCCACCTTCCGTTCGCCACTTCCACGAAGACCGCCCGTTCGCCCGGCCGGTGCCGTGGCGCGCCACCCGTACGCGCGCCCTACCGATGAGTAGGTTTCAGGTTTAGACTTCCGGCCATGACGGCTGTGCATCTGCCCGGCACCCCCGTGATCGAGGGCGATCACCTGGTCTCGACCAGCCCGGCAACAGGTGACGAGGCCGGACGGCTTCCGCTCGCCACCGTCGCCGCCGTCGAGCAGGCCGTCGAGCGGGCCCGTGCGGCCGGCCGCTGGTGGGCCGGGCTCGGCTTCGACGCACGACGCGACCGGCTGCTGCGTTGGCGACAACTGCTCGCCCAACGGATGGAGCAACTGGCGGAGCTGGTGCACGTCGAGGGTGGCAAGCCGGTCGCCGACGCGATCGTCGAGATCGTCACCGCGGTGGAACACGTCGACTGGGCGGCCCGTAACGCCCGCCGGGTGCTCGGCCCCCGCAAGGTCCGGTCCCGGCTCGTCCTGGCGGAGTTCTCCGCCCACCTGGAGTACCAGCCGCACGGCGTGATCGGCGTGATCGGCCCCTGGAACTATCCGGTCTTCACCCCGATCGGCTCCGCCGCGTACGCGATGGCCGCCGGCAACGCGGTGGTCTTCAAGCCCAGCGAGTACACGCCGCTCGTCGGGCAGTGGCTGGTCGACACCTTCGCCGAGGTGGTACCGGAGCAGCCCGTCTTCACCGCCGTCCACGGGCTCGGCGACATCGGTGCCGCGCTGTGCCGCAGCGGGGTCGACAAGGTGGCCTTCACCGGCTCCACGGCGACCGCGAAGAAGGTCATGGCGGCCTGCGCCGAGACCCTGACCCCGGTGCTGCTGGAGGCCGGCGGCAAGGACGCGATGATCGTGGACGTCGACGCCGACCTGGACGCCGCCGCCGAGGCGTGCGTCTGGGGCGCGATGACCAACGCCGGGCAGACCTGCATCGGCATCGAGCGGGTCTACGCGGTGGAGCCGGTCTTCGACGCCTTCGTGGCGAAGGTGGTCGAACGCGCCGGCCGGCTGACCGTCGGCGCCGACGGCGCGGACGTCGGGCCGATCACCATGCCGAGCCAGCTCGACGTCATCCGCCGGCACATCACCGACGCGCTGGCCCGGGGCGGACGCGCCGCACTGGGCGGCCCGGATTCGGTCCAGCCGCCGTACGCCCATCCGACGGTGCTGGTGGACGTGCCGGAGGACTCGCTCGCCGTACGCGAGGAGACCTTCGGGCCCACCGTGACCATCAACCGGGTCCGCGACGCCGACGAGGCGCTCGCCCGGGCCAACGCCCTGCCGTACGGTCTCGGGGGTTCGGTCTTCGGCGAGCGACGGGCGGTGGCGATCGCCCGTCGCCTGCGCTCCGGCATGGCCTCGATCAACTCGACGCTGACCTTCGCCGGGATGTCCACCCTGCCGTTCGGCGGAGTCGGCGAGTCGGGCTTCGGCCGCATCCACGGCGAGGACGGGCTGCGGGAGTTCGGCCGGGCCAAGGCGATCACCCGCCGGCGGGCCCGCTCGCTGCTGCCGTCCACCACCTTCGAGCGGACCCAGGCCGACGTCGACCGCCTGGTCAAAGCGGTGAAGCTGCTGTACGCCCGAAAGCCCTAGCAGCGGGAAGCCCTGTACGCCCGGAAGCCCCGGAAACCGGCAGCCCTAGAAGAGGGTCAGCTCGTCGCGTTCGATGCCGCGCAGCCGGTCGTAGTTCACCGCGACGCAGCGGATCCCCCGGTCCGTGGCGAGCACCCGGGCCTGCGGCTTGATCTCCTGTGCGGCGAAGACCCCGGCCACCGGGGCGAGCAGCGGATCCCGGTTGAGCAGTTCGAGGTAGCGGGTGAGCTGCTCCACCCCGTCGATCTCGCCGCGCCGCTTGACCTCGACGGCGACGGTGCCGCCGTTGGCGTCCCGGCAGAGCAGGTCCACCGGGCCGATCGCGGTCATGTACTCCCGACGGATCAGCGTGAAGCCCTCGCCCAGGGTCTCCGGGTTGGCGGCCAGCAACTCCTGCAGGTGCGCCTCGACACCGTCCTTACGCAGCCCCGGGTCGACGCCCAGCTCGTAGGAGGTGTCCTGGAAGACCTCCTCCAGGGTGATCCGCAACTCCTCCCCGGCCTTGTTGACCACCCGCCACACGCCGGGAGCCTCCTCCAGCCGGCAGGGCGGGCTCATCCAGTTCAAGGGCTTGTAGGCCCGGTCGTCGGCGTGGATCGAGACCGATCCGTCCGCCTTGACCATCAGCAGCCGGGTGGCCGGCGGCAGGTGGGCCGAGAGCCGTCCGACATAGTCCACCGAGCACTTCGCAATCACCAACCGCACCCGACGAGGGTAGCGGAGGCACCGCGGATCGCCGCCGAGCGCCACTGGCGTGCCGGTGCGATGCTGAGATGGTGCTCGAATTGCTCACCGGTACCGGACTGGCCGCCTCGGCGGGGTTGAACGCGTACATCCCGCTGCTGCTGATGGGCGGGCTGGCCCGCTACACCAGCGTGATCGACCTGCCCGGCGGCTGGCAGTGGCTGGGTAACGGTTGGGTGCTCGCGATCCTCGCCGCGCTGCTGGTCGTCGAGGTCGTCGCGGACAAGGTGCCGGTGGTGGACCACGTCAACGACGTGGTGCAGACGGTGGTCCGGCCGACGGCGGGCGGCCTGGCCTTCGGTGCCGGCTCGGCCGCCGAGACGGTGACGGTCAGCGATCCCGACAGCTTCTTCGCCAGTGGGGGTCAGTGGTTGCCGGTGCTGGCCGGGGTGATCATCGCCCTTGGCATCCACCTGCTCAAGTCCGCCGCCCGGCCGGTCATCAACGCGGCCACGGCGGGCGTCGGTGCCCCGGTGGCGAGCACCGCCGAGGACGCCACAAGCGTGGTGATGTCCCTCGTCGCGATCATCCTGCCGGTGCTGGTGCTGGTGTTCCTGGTCGCCCTCGCGCTCTTCCTGCCCTGGTTCCTGCGCCGTCGAGCGGAGCGCCGCCGGGAACGCCGGGCCGCCCGCGAGGCCGGCTTCCGCGTCTGACCTGGGCGGCCGACCTGAGCGTACGCGCTGCCCCTCCGACCCGCCCCCGGCGCTGCCGGGCCGGATGATGTCGGCCGCCGGGCGCGGTTGACATCATCCTCCGGTGTCCGTGAAGACTTCCCGCGTTCCGCTCGTGGCGACGCTCGCCGCCGTCGCCGGTGCCCTCACCCTGCTGGCCGTCCTGAACCCGCTGCGCCAGCCCGACGGCGCCGACCTCGGGCCGCAGTCCTCGGGCGCGAGGTTCGTCGAGACGGAGGTGGGTGCCGGTGACCGGCCCGAGGTGTCGGCGACACCGTCGAGCATGTCGCCCACCCCGCCGGCCGGGACGCTGCCCGGCGCGACTCGGACCGACGCGCTGCCTCCGGTGGTCGACCACGGCCCACGCCGGGGCAACAAGGTGGCGCTGACCTTCGACGCGGACATGACCGACGCGATGCGACGGCAGATGCGCGGCGGTGCCGGCACGTCGTACGCCAATCTGAAGATCATCGACCGGTTGGAGCGCGACGGTGTCCCGGCCACCTTCTTCCTCACCGGCATGTGGGTGGAGCAGTACCCGGACGTGACCCGGCGGCTGGCCGCCAACCCGAGGTTCGAGTTGGCCAACCACACCTACGGGCACCATGCCTTCACCGCGGACTGCTACGGACTGCCCCGCATCGCCCCCCGGAAGATGACCGCCGACGTCGCCCGTACCTTCGATCTCGTCAGCGCATACGGCGGTCGACAGACCCGGTACTTCCGGTTCCCCGGGCTCTGCCACGACCGTGCGGCGCTTACCGCACTCGCCCCGCTCGGCCTCACCGTCGTCGACGGCGACGTGGTCAGCGGGGACCCGTTCGCCACGGCCTGGCAGCCGATCGTGCGGGCCGTGCTGGACCAGGTACGCCCCGGCTCGGTGATCGTCCTGCACGTGACCGAGGCCAACGCGCCGATGACCGACGAGGCGCTGCCGCACATCCTGGCGGGTCTCGCCGAACGAGGTCTCGAACCGGCCCTGCTCTCCGAGGTGCTCGCCACGGGCTAGGGCGGTGGCCGGATCCCGCGAACCGGGCCGCGCAGATCCCCCAGATGCCTAAAATCAGGCAAATACCTAGAGGAGGTCGCGATGACCGCAGCCTTGGAAATGCCGCGCGTCCAGGAGTGCGTGGTGGCCGCCTGTGCGTACAACCACACAAACGACTGCCACGCCTTCGCCATCACGATCGGCAGCATGGACCACGCCCACTGCCACACGTTCATCGAGATGCCGACCATCCGGGCCGGCGCGGACGGCCAGAAGGCGCAGGTGGGCGCCTGCAAGCGAGCCGACTGCCAACACAACGAACAGTTGGAGTGCCAGGCACCCGCGATCCGGGTCGGCCCCGACGCCGACATGGCCGACTGCATGACCTACACCCGCCGCTGAGCGGTAAGGAAGGGCCCCTTGTTAACGCCTCAGGTAGAGGAAGGGGCCCTTATTAACACCGGCGTGGCGGGAACCACCACCCCCGCGGCAGCTGAGCTACCGGTGCAGGTCGCACACTTGACGTCATGAGTGACGACGTGGCGATCCACGTCCGGGGACTGCGCAAGGCGTACGGCGACAATGTCGCGGTGGCCGGGTTGGACCTGGACGTTCACCGGGGCGAGGTGTTCGCCCTGCTGGGGCCGAACGGTGCCGGCAAGAGCACCACCGTGGAAATCCTCGAAGGCTACCGGCACCGCGACGCCGGTGAGGTGCGGGTGCTCGGCGTCGACCCGACCGCAGCCTCCCCGCAGTGGCGGGCCCGGGTCGGCATCGTGCTCCAGGGCACCGGTGAATTCGACGAGCTGACCGTCGCCGAGGTGGTACGCCATTTCGCCGCCTTCTACCCCGACGCCGACGACCCGGACAAGGTGATCGCCCGCGTCGGCCTGGCCGGCAAGGCCCGCGCTCGTACGCACACCCTCTCCGGCGGGCAGAAACGCCGCCTGGACGTCGCGCTGGGCATCATCGGCCGCCCCGAACTGCTCTTCCTCGACGAGCCGACCACCGGTTTCGACCCGGAGGCCCGCCGCGAGTTCTGGGAGCTGATCCGCGACCTCGCCGCGGCCGGCACCACGATCGTGCTCACCACGCACTATCTCGACGAGGCCGAAGCGCTCGCCGACCGGGTCGGCGTCATCACCGGCGGCCGACTGGTCGAGGTGGCCCCACCCACCAGCCTGGGCAACCGGCAGGAGGCCCTGGCCACGGTCTCCTGGCGTACGCCGGAAGGCACCCTGGAGAGCGCGCAGAGCGCGACGCCGACGGCGCTGGTGGCGGAGTTGGCCGCGCGATTCGGCGGCGAGGTGCCCGGTCTGACCGTCACCCGGCCCACCCTCGAAGACATCTACCTGCGGATGATCGGACACCGATGACCACCACGACGAAGCCGGCGGCCCCGGTCGCCGCCGCCGCGCCCGCCCGCCGGCCGGGGCCGGCCAGTCTCGCCCTGCGTCAGGGACGGATGGAGATCCGGCAGTTCCTGCGCAGCCGGGAGTCCGTGGTCTTCACGCTCGGTTTCCCGATCATCATGGTGCTGATCTTCGCGTCGATCTTCGACGGCGATCTCGGCAACGGGGTGAGCTACACGCAGTACTTCATCACCGGCATGATCGCGACCGGTCTGATGACTGTCAGCTTCCAGAACCTCGGCATCTGGATCCCCATCGAGCGGGACCGGGGCGTGCTCAAGCGCTACCGGGGCACGCCGATGCCGAAGTGGGTCTGGTTCGCCGGCAAGGTGATCATGGTGCTGGTGACCGGCGTGGTGATGACCGCGCTGCTGCTCGGCGTCTCGGTGGCCCTGTTCGACCTGGATCTGCCGAGCACCGCCTCGGCGTGGCTCACCTTCGGTTGGGTCAGCGCGCTGGGCATCACCGCCTGCACCCTGTGCGGCATCGCCATCTCGTCGCTGGCCCGTACCGCGCGCAGCGGCTCGGCGGTGGTCACTCCGATCGCCCTGGTGCTCCAGTTCATCTCCGGGGTGTTCTTCGTCTTCACCAACCTGCCGACCTGGATGCAGCAGGTGGCGGCCATCTTCCCGCTCAAGTGGATGTGCCAGGGGTTGCGCGCGGTCTTCCTGCCGGAGAGCTTCGGCGCCAACGAGCCGGGCGGGTCCTTCGAGCTGACCCGGGTCGCGCTGGTGCTGGGCCTGTGGTGCGTGATCGGCCTGGTGCTCTGCCTGACCACCTTCCGCTGGACCACCCGCCGCGACGGCTGACGGGTGCAAGGAAGGGCACCCTCAGTACGAGTAGAAGCCCTGGCCGGACTTGCGGCCCAGGTCCCCGGCGGTGGCCATGCGCTGGAGCAGTTCCGGCGGGAAGAACTTCTCATCGGCGGTGTCGGTGTAGATGTTGCGGGTCGCGTTGAGCAGCACGTCGACACCGGTCAGGTCGACGGTGGCGAGCGGCCCCATGGCGTGGCCGAAGCCGAGCTTGCAGGCGGTGTCCAGGTCCTCGGCGGAGATGACCCCGGCCTCGACCAGCCGGACCGCCTCCATGGCCAGGGCGCAGATGAGTCGGGTGGTGACGAAGCCGGCGATGTCCCGGTTGACCACCACCACGGTCTTGCCGATCTCCTCGGCGAAGGACTTGACCGCCTCCAGGGTCGCGTCGCTGGTCTTGTAGCCACGGACCAGTTCGCAGAGCTTCATCATCGGCACCGGCGAGAAGAAGTGGGTGCCGACGACCGCCTCGGGACGCTCGGTGACCGCCGCGATCTGGGTCACCGGGATGGCCGAGGTGTTGGTGGCCAGGATCGCGTCCGATTTGCAGATCCGGTCGAGCGCGCGGAACACCTCGTGCTTGATCTCCAACTGCTCGAAGACCGCCTCGACGACGATGTCCGCGTCCGCCGCCGCCTCCAGGTCGGTGGTCGGGGTGATCCGGCCGAGCGTCGCCTCGACCTCGTCGGCGGAGATCTTCCCCTTCTCCGCGAACCGGGTCAGCGACTTGCGGATGCCGTCCACGCCGCGCTGCGTCGCCGCGTCGTCCAGATCCCGCAGTGTCACCTGCCAGCCTGCCTGCGCCGCCACCTGGGCGATGCCCGAGCCCATCAGCCCGGCACCGACGACCGCGAGTCGACCCGCCATCTGTTGCTCCCTCGCTGCGATTCGAGTGTCTGTCTGCACCCTAGTCGGCGAGCCTGAACGACGGCTAAGGCGGCTCAGATGGTCAGTTCCGGTTCCTCCGGCGCGGTGGCCCGCTCGACCTCGATGCCGAGCGCCCGCAGGTCGGCCACGAAGTCGGGATAGCCCCGGTCCACGTGGTGCACGTGGGACACCTCGGTCACCCCGTCGGCACAGAGCCCGGCGATGATCAGTCCCGCGCCGGCACGGATGTCGGTGGCGCGTACCGGGGCGCCGGAGAGCCGCTCGCGGCCGCGTACGACCGCGTGGTGCCCGTCGGTCTTGATGTCCGCGCCGAGACGCATCATCTCGTTGGCGAACATGAACCGGCCGTCGAAGATGTTCTCGGTGATCAGCGAGGCGCCGTCGCTGAGCGCGGCCAGGCCGATCGCCATCGGCAGCAGGTCGGTGGCGAAGCCCGGATAGGGCAGGGTCACCACGTCCACCGCCCGGGGCCGCTCCTCCATCCGTACCCGGAAGGCGTTCGCCCGGGTCTCGACCAGGCCGCCGGCCGCGACCACCTTGTCCAGCGCGATCTCCAGGTAGCTCGGGTCGAGGCCGGTCACGGTGACGTCGCCGCGGGTCATCGCGGCCCCGAAGGCCCAGGTGCCGGCGACGATCCGGTCCCCCACCGTCGCGTGCCGCACCGGCTGCAACCGGGGTACGCCGACCACCGTGATGGTGGACGTGCCCTCGCCCTCGATCAGCGCGCCCATCCGGATGAGCATGGTGCAGATGTCCACGATCTCGGGTTCGCGGGCCGCGTTGTCGATCACCGTGGTGCCGTCGGCCAGCACCGCCGCCATGACGAGGTTCTCGGTCGCCCCGACACTGGGAAACTCCAGCGTGATCTCCGCGCCGTGCAGTCCCTGCGGCGCCGAGGCGATCACGAAGCCGTGCTCACCGGAGATGTCGGCACCCATCCGGGTCAGTCCGGAGATGTGCATGTCCAGCCCACGCGAACCGATCGCGTCGCCGCCCGGATGCGCCACCCGCACGTAACCTCGCCGCGCCAGCAGCGGGCCGAGCACGCAGATCGACGCGCGGAGCCGACGCACCAGGTCGTAGTCGGCCTCGACCCCCGGCTGCTCCGGCACGTCGATGGTCACCGAACGGGAGCGCGGCGCCCCGCCGACCGCGACCATCGGGTCCACCGGGTCGTCCACGTCGAACCGCACGTCGCAGCCGAGCCGGCGCAGCACCTCCCCCATGATGGCGATGTCGGTGATCCGCGGCACGTTGGTGATCACGCTTCGGCCGGGCGCGAGCAACGCGGCGGCCATCAGCTTCAACGCCGAGTTCTTCGCACCGACCACGTGCACCGTGCCGGCGAGTCGGGCCGCCCCGTTGACCCGGATGACATCGACGTCGGATATCGCCGGGTCACCCGCGTCACCCGGTCCCACCCCGGCGGACCAGCCCGTACCCGGCTGCGGGCGGGTCGGGATGGTCAGGTCCGGTATCCGTAGGCTGTGCGTCATGGCCGTCCACCTCACGCGCATCTACACCAAGGCCGGCGACGCCGGCATGACCAGGTTGAGCAACAACGAGCAGGTGTCGAAGACAGACCCGCGGATCTGCGCGTACGCCGATGTCGACGAGTGCAATGCGGCCATCGGCGTGGCACTGGCCCTGGGACAGCTCGACGACGCCCTGCGCCCGGTGCTCGGGCAGATCCAGAACGACCTGTTCGACGTGGGCGCCGATCTGTCCACCCCGGTCGAACCGGACCCCAAGTATCCGCCGCTGCGGGTCACCGAGGGGTACGTCGAGCGCCTTGAGGGCTGGTGCGACGAGTACAACGCGCGCCTGAGCAACCTCGACTCCTTCATCCTCCCCGGCGGCACCGCGGGCGCGGCACTGCTGCACGTGGCGCGGACGATCGCCCGGCGCGCCGAGCGGTCGGCGTGGGCGCTCGTCGCACACGACCCCGACCGGACCAGCCACCTCCCGGCAAAGTATCTCAACCGGCTGTCGGATCTGCTCTTTATCCTGTCAAGAGCGGCAAATCCGGACGGAGACGTGCTATGGGTCCCCGGCGGAGGCCGGTGACGCTCGGTGCCCTGCACCACGTGGAGGTCTGGGTACCCGACCTGGGCGCAGCAATGCACAGCTGGGGCTGGCTGCTCGGGAAACTGGGTTGGACACCGTTCCAGCAGTGGCCGGCCGGCCACTCCTGGCGGCTCGGCCCGACGTACCTCGTCCTTGAGCAGTCGCCCGCGCTCTCCGGTCGACGCCACGACCGGCTCGCGCCCGGCCTGAACCACCTGGCCTTTCACGCCGGTCCACCCGCCGCGGTGGACCGGCTTGTCGAGCAGGCCCCGGCGTACGGCTGGGAACTGCTCTTCCCCGACCGCCACCCGTACGCCGGTGGCGCCGACACCTACGCCGCGTACCTGTCCGACGGGCAGGGTTACGAGGTGGAACTGGTGGCCTCCGACGGCGCATCTCCGTCGTCCTGAGCGGTCACCGGGTCGGCCGGGAGCAGGACGGTGGTGAACAACCGCCGTGTCCGGCCCGGCCCCGGCCCGAGCGCCGCGTACTCGGCGAACAGCTCACGCATCCGGGTGATGAACTCGACCAGCTCGGCGTCGGTGGCGTAGAAGGCGTTCTGCCGATAGCCGGCCAGGTCACGGGCCAGGTCACCACCACCGCTGTCGAGGTAGCTGTCGAAGTCGGCGAGGAGCCCGGCGATGAAGGTGAGGAAGGCCCGCCGGTGCTGTTCCGGGGTCATCCCGCGGATCGTGTCGGCGTCCACCGCAGCCGCCGCCTCGTCCAACTGGTAGCTGCGCTCGATCGCACCCCGGATGCGCCGCTCCCCGACCGACCGCAGGACCCCGTGACCGGTGAGGGTGGCGACCTGCCGGTACAGCGTCGCCGGGGCCACGTCCGCCAGTTCGGCGCGCAGGTCCGTGGTAGTCAGCGTCCGGCCGCCCAGAAATGCCTGGACGATCCGCATCCGTACCGGATGAAGCAGCAGCTCAGCAGTGTCGAGGGCCACACGCGCCTCCCCATCGTTCTCGCCTCTGATAATGTTCTCGCTGACGAGATTATAGCGAGCATGAAGGAGCGCCGATGGCCACCATCGACCTCACCCCCGACTCGATCCGCATCCGGCTCACCCCCGCCGAGAAGCTGTGGGCGCTCCGGGGCGACGTCACCGTTCCGCGCTCCGCCGTAACCGCCGTCACCGTACAGCCCGACGGCCTGCGCGCCCCCCGAGGCATCCGGGCACCCGGCCTCGGCCTGCCCGGCGCCCGCAAGGTCGGCACCTGGCGCGGCCGGGCCGGCAAGGAGTTCGTCAGCGTCCGCGCCAACCAACCGGCCGTGCGCATCACCCTGACCGGCCAGCGGTACGACGCCCTGGTCATCGGTGCCGACGACGCAACTGCCGTGGCGGAGGCGGTACGCCGGTGAGCACCGACCGGGAACTGACGTTCCACTCCGCCGGTCACCGCCTGGTCGGCACCCTCACCCTGCCGGACGGTCCGGGGCCCCACCCCACCGCACTGCTGCTGCCCGGTTCCGGGCCGCTGAACCGCGACGGCGACCACCGCCGGATGCGCATCGGCATCCAACGGGACCTGGCCGCCGCGTTGGCCGCCGCAGGCATCGCCACGCTGCGGTACGACCGGCGCGGGATCGGCGAGAGCTCCGGCGGGTTCTGGCCCACCGGGTTCCACGACAACGTCGACGACGCCCAGGCGGCCCTCGCCGCACTCGACGCCGACGCGAGCGTGGACAGCCGGGCGCTGTTCCTGGTCGGGCACAGCGAGGGAGCACTGACCGCCACCACGCTCGCCGCGCGTGGCGTGACCACCGCCGGGCTGGTCCTGCTCTCCAGCAGTGCCCGGCTCGGTGCCGAGGTGCTGCGCTGGCAGACAGCCCAGATCCTGCCCACCCTGCCCGCCCCGGTACGCCTGCTACTGCGGCTCATGCGTCTGAACCTGGTGGCCAGGGTGTCCCGCAACCACGAGAAGATCCTGGCCACCACCGCCGACGTGACACGGATCGGCGGGCAGCGGATCAACGCGAAGTGGATGCGGGAGTTCCTGCGGTACGACCCACGGCCCGACCTCGCCCGCATCAACGCGCCGATCCTCGCCGTCACCGGCAGCAAGGACCTCCAGGTCGACCCGGCCGACCTGACGCTCATCGCCGAGCACGCCGGCGGGCCGGTGCAGACCCGGCTCCTGCCGGACGTCACCCACGTGCTGCGACACCAGCCCGGCCCGCCGTCGCTGGGGGCGTACCGCCGGGAGATTCGCAACCCGGTCGATCCCGCCGTCACCGGCGCGGTCGTCGACTGGCTCCGCGCCCGTGTCGTTGAGCTGACCTGATGTGAAGACGCCGAAAGCCGGCACCCGCTCTCGGGTGCCGGCTTTCCGTGTTGGTCTACCGGTCAGCCGTTCCGGTGTTGGCCTGGTTCTTCGGCCAGCTGTTCCGGTCGTGATCAACGAGGCGTGCAACGGTAGGGCGGGTGGGCGGTGGCGGTGGCGGTGGCGGTGGCGGTCTGGAGGGCGCCACGCCCAGGCGGCTCCGCCACTTGTCCCACGCAGACGTGGCCCCATCCTCGCCGAGACCCGCACGTGACTACACCGGGCCTGCACGGCACGCACAGGCCGTCAGACGCCGAACTGGCCGGCCCCCGGAGTACGGGGTCCGGCCAGTCGGCGTTGGTTCTCACCACAGGGGTACGGGTCAGCTGTTCCAGTACTTGGCGACCAGGTCAGCAGCCTGCTGCTCCCACTGGGCGTAGTGATCCGGGTACGCCGACACCTGCACCGTCTGCGCGGCCTTGGTCAACGGCATGTCCTGCCAACCATCAACCTGCTTCAGACCCTTCAGGAAGGCGGTCGTGGAGTACTCGGGGTCGGTGATCTGCTCCACCGTGCCCCAACCACTGGACGGACGCTGCTGGAACAAGCCCTGCGAGTCATGGTCGTTCCGGTCACCCAGGTGGCCCAGGTTCTCCAACTTCGACTCCTGCAACGCGGTAGCGATCGACACGACCGCGGCACGCTCATCCATACCAGCCTTCTTCGTCGCCGCGATGATCGCCTTCGTGTTCGCCACCTGCTCACCGTTCAGATCGATACGCGACTGCGCACCCTGCACACCATGCGGAATCAACTTGCCCGCATCCGGCTTCTCAGCCTGCACCACGACGGGGGTGGTCCTCACCGGAGCGGCATCCGCGTGAGCCGCCACCGGACCGGCGAACACACCACCGGCGAAAGCCAGACCAGCAACACCCAGCACGCTCTTACGGAAGATCGAGTTCATCACCAAGCTCCATTCGGGGGTAGACACACACCACGGGGGACAGGTGCATGCAAACGCCGTCAGGCGCTCAAAAAAGGGGGGAAGGTTCACCGGCTCACACGCGGGGCCGGGACCCATCGCGGGGCCCCGGGGGGACACCTTCGCGGCGCCGGGACCATGTACAACGACCGACCACCCACCATCATTCCCGGGGGCCGGGCCAACCACGAAGCCATCTGGCCTGCTCCGGGGGGCCTTCATCGGCCGGTCAGACATGCACAACGACCCGCCGGCCACCACCATTCCCGAGGGCTGACCATCCACCTCCCGGAGGTCGGCCACTCACGGAGCCATCCGCTCGGCACCGCAGCCTTCGTCAGCCGGTCAGGTACGTCCAACGACCCGCTGGCCGCCATCACTCCCCGGACGCCCGCACGCCAGACCGGGACATACCACGCACCGCCCGCGGCGGCGACGGCGGGCACGCACCGTTTCGCCGAAACGGCGGGGTCCAGCGCGGTGGGATACCGCCATCTCGCCGTAACGGTGTCGATCATCGCGCGCCGGGCACACCCCCACGGCCATCGCTGCGCCAACTTCAGCGCCAAACACCCCAAGACGGGCAAAGTAACAAACAAATCCCGCCCGAGGTCCGGACAGCCCAACGCCAGGACAGTCCAAGGCCAGGACGACCCGACGCCAAGACGACTCAAGGCCAAGACAGCCCAAGGCCAAGACAGCCCAAGGCCAAGACGACCCAAGGCCAGGACAGCACGACAGCTGACGGCCGCGCGGGCGGTCGATCGAGGTCAGGCGACGAGCCGGCCTGCCGACGGGCCAAACGCGGCACACCGTCCACAGGTAGCCAGAACAAACAGGCTAAGTCCACCCCGTGGCCAGACTGCGCCCGACGGCCCTTCAGGCAGTCCAGGTCAGGCGGCGGGCCAGTCCTGCTGAGGGGCCAGACGTGGCGAGACCGCCCCCGGAGGAGCGGCCTCGAGCCAGGAAAGGAATCCGGTGAGGGTGGATCGTGCCATGGCGATCTCGACCGGAGCGTGTCGACTCGTACAGCGGAGAATGACCCAGTCCGCCGGCATGGCCAGTCGTTCCTGGCCCTCCGGCAACCGCCGTCGCTCCACGCTCAGCCCGTCGCGGGAGAGCACCCGCTTGGGGCGTACTGCGAAACTGACCATCCGGTACCAGCGGAGTTCGTCGCCGACGAACCTGCCGAAGCCGGGCGACCAGCCGCGGCCGTCGAGCATGGTGGAGGTCCGGACGCTGAGCCGGATGATGCCTCCGCTTCTGGTGACCACTGCCCGCCGGATGAAGAGGAACAGAATCGCGCCGACAATCACGGCGAAGCCGATTCCGATCCCTTCCACGATCTCCATCGGCGGGTCGGCTCAGTTACCCGAAGCGGCGGAGGCCGGGGTGGCGCTCTCGGCGAGCACGGTGACGCCCTGCCCGCTCACGGAGAGGAAGCCGCCGGACACCTCGTAGGCGACCTGCTCGCCACCGGGGAGCTTGATGCGTACCTGGCCGGGCTCGGCGAGCTGGCCGAGCAGAGGCGCGTGCCCCGGCAGCACACCCAGCTCACCTTCGGTCGTCCGGGCCATGACCATCTCGGCCTTGCCGGACCAGACCTTCTCCTCTACGGCCACGAGCTGGACGTTGAGCTGCTCTGCCACGCTGTCTCCTTGCTGAGGCGGATTGGGGAAAGTCTAGTAGCGTCCCGGAGTTGTTCTTCACGCGGGTACCGAGAGCTGCACCACTCCTCAGCCCTTGTTGACCAGCTTGGGATGTTCGAGCAGGAACGGATCGAGCAGTTCACGCTCCAGCGCGACGAAGAAGTCGTCCACCTCGGGCTCGAAACGCTCGCCGACGTAGCCACCCCTGTTGTTGAAGATGCCTCCACCCGGCAGCTTGATCATCTGGATGTTGCCGGGCCGGATGTCCTTGAGCGCCAACGCGAAGTCGACCACGCTGTGCCCCCGACCGCTGAAGATCAGCGACTCACCGGCCGCCCGCAGCACCCGGTCCAGCTTGACCGGGTTGGTCACCACGTCGGCGCTGAACGCCTGGCCGGCCATCGCCTTGACGAACTGCTGCTGGTGCCGCTGCCGGCCGTAGTCGCCGTCCGGCACGCCGTTCTCCGGGTACCGCTGACGGACGTAGTCCAGCGCCTGCCAGCCGCTCAGGTGCTGCTTGCCCTTCGGGTAGACCGCCTGCGGCCCGATGTAGCCCTCGCCGTTGGGGTTGCCCTTACGGTGCTTGCCGTTCGGCTCGCGGTGCTCGGAGCGGACCTCCCGCTCGATGTTCATGGTGACGCCGCCCATGGCGTCGACGATCTTCTGGAAGCCGGAGAAGTTGATGATCGCTCCGGCGTCGAAGCGCTTGATCCCGGTCACGTTCTGCACGGTGGTGGCGAGCAGTTCGAAGCCACGCGCCGCATCCGGCTTGCCGCCTCCGGGCACCCGGCTGCCGAAGGACATCGCGTCGTTCAGCTTGGACGTGCTGCCGTTGAAGCCCGCCTTGGGGTACGCCGGGATCTCGACGTAGAGGTCGCGGGGCAGCGAGAAGAGGTACGCCCGGTCCAGTTCCTTCGGCACGTGCAGGACCATGATCGCATCGGCCAGCGGTGCGGTCCTGTCGTTTCGCGGGTCGATGCCGACCAGCAGGATGTTGAGCGGCCCCTTGATGTCGCTCTTGCGTTCGCTGGCACCGGCCGCCTGGTCGCCGAAGAGGTCGGCCTTGCCGATGGCACCCTCGTAGCGGGCCATCAACGCCTCGGCACCCACAAGGGACGTGCCACTGAGCATCATCAGCACCACGCCGAAGATGGTGCAGAACCTGGCCCAGACCGGGACACCGCGCCAGATCGACGGTCGCCCACCACGCTTGCCGCGTCTGCCGGCCTTACCCACGAGCATCTCCGTTCGTCGCGTCCCCGCAGGGGATACGGGTCCGCACATCCGAATGGTTGAACACAGTCACCGCTCATCGGCGCATGAGCGTGGAGTAGACGGTATCTCGCGGAGGTCGTGATCGCCGACCACGGAAAACCGGGCAGCGGCGATGGTACGTGCCAAAGATGAACGAAAGGCCGCCCCGGGGTTAACCGGGACGGCCTGTCTCGTTCATGCGATCTGACCGAAGGGTCAGCCCTTCATCAGCTCGGCGGCCTTCTTCTCCAGGTCGTCGAGCCCACCGCACATGAAGAACGCCTGCTCGGGGAAGTGGTCGTACTCGCCCTCGCTGATCTTCCGGAACGCCTCGATGGTCTCCTTGATCGGGACCGTCGAGCCCGGCACGCCGGTGAACTGCTCCGCCGCGTAGGTGTTCTGCGACAGGAAGCGCTCGATCCGCCGGGCCCGCTGGACCGTGATCTTGTCTTCCTCGGAGAGCTCCTCGATGCCGAGGATGGCGATGATGTCCTGCAGGTCCTTGTACCGCTGGAGGATCCGCTTGACCTCGCTGGCCACCTGGAAGTGCTCCTGGCCGACGAACTCGGGCGCGAGGATCCGCGACGAGGACGCCAGCGGGTCCACCGCCGGGTAGATGCCCTTGTCGGAGATCGACCGCTCAAGGTTGGTGGTCGCGTCCAGGTGGGCGAAGGTGGTCGCCGGGGCGGGGTCGGTGTAGTCGTCCGCCGGCACGTAGATCGCCTGCATCGAGGTGATGGCCTGGCCCCGGACGGAGGTGATCCGCTCCTGGAGCTCGCCCATCTCGTCGGCCAGGGTCGGCTGGTAACCCACCGCGCTGGGCATCCGGCCCAGCAGGGTGGAGACCTCGGAGCCGGCCTGGGTGAAGCGGAAGATGTTGTCGATGAAGAGCAGCACCTCCTGCTTCTTCACGTCCCGGAAGTACTCTGCCATGGTCAGCGCGGACAGAGCGACCCGCAGCCGGGTGCCCGGCGGCTCGTCCATCTGGCCGTAGACCAGCGCGGTCTTGTCGATGACGCCGGAGTCGGTCATCTCGTGGATGAGGTCGTTGCCCTCACGGGTGCGCTCACCCACGCCGGCGAAGACCGAGGTACCACCGAAGTTACGGGCAACTCGGGTGATCATCTCCTGGATGAGCACCGTCTTGCCCACGCCGGCACCGCCGAACAGGCCGATCTTGCCACCCTTGACGTACGGGGCGAGCAGGTCGATGACCTTGATGCCGGTCTCCAGCATCTCGGTCTTCGGCTCCAGGTCCGCGAAGGCCGGGGCCTTGCGGTGGATGCCCCAGTGGTCGTCAGCCTGGATGGTCTCGCCCTCGGTGAGGTTGAGGCACTCGCCGATCGCGTTGAAGACGTGGCCCTTGACCGCGTCGCCGACCGGCACCCGGATCGGGAAGCCGGTGTCGCTCACCTCGGCACCCCGGACCAGACCGTCGGTGGGCTGCATCGAGATCGCGCGGACCAGGTTGTCACCCAGGTGCTGGGCGACCTCCAGGGTCAGCGTCTTCTCGCCGCCGGAGAGGGTCACGTTCACGTGCAGGGCGTTGAACAGGTCCGGCATGGCGTCGCGCGGGAACTCGGCGTCGACGACCGGGCCAATGACCCGGACCACGCGACCGGTGGCCGTCTTGGTCTCTACTGGGGCAGTCATCACACTTCACTTCCCGACGCGGCCAGCGCGTTAGCGCCGCCGACGATCTCACTGATCTCCTGGGTGATCCCGGCCTGGCGGGCCGAGTTCATCTCACGCGTGTACTTGTCGATCATCTCTTCGGCGTTGTCGGTGGCACTCTTCATCGCCCGCCGACGGGCCGCCGACTCGCTGGCCGCCGACTCCAGCAACGCCGCGTAGATCCGCGTGTTGATGTACTTCGGCAGCAACGCGTCGAGCAGTGCCTCCGGGTCCGGTTCGAAGTCGTAGTCCGGCAGTACGCCGGGCGCCGCCTCCGAGCGGGGCCGCTCCTCGACCTGGAGCGGGCCGATGATCCGGGTGACCGGGTTCTGGGTCATCAACGACTTGAACTCGGTGTAGACGATGTGCAACTCGTCCACCCCGCGTACGCCGTCGGGACCCGGGCCGCCGTCCTCGTCGTCCGCACCGGCGACGAACGCCTTGATCAGCGTCTCACCGACCTCGCGGGCGTCGGCGAAGGACGGCTGCTCCGAGAAGCCCGTCCAGTTGGCCTCGATCGGCCGGTTGCGGAAGCGGTAGAACGAGACACCCTTGCGACCGATGACGTAGAGCACCGGCTCCTTGCCGTCGGCCTGCAACCGGGCGATCAGCGACTCCGCCGTCCGGATGGCGTTGGAGCTGTAACCGCCGGCCAGACCCCGGTCGGCGGTTACCAGCAGCACGCCCGCCCGCCGCACCCGCTCGCGCGGGGTCAGCATCGGGTGGTCGATCCGCGCGTTGGACGCCAGCGCCGTGAGCACGCCGGTGATGGCGCGGGCGTACGGCAGGGACGCCTCCACCCGGGCCTGGGCCTTGGCGATCCGGCTCGTCGCCACGAGCTCCATCGCCTTGGTGATCTTCTTCATCCCCTTCGCCGAGCGAATGCGTTGACGAAGAACACGTACCTGCGCCGCCATGGCCCGACCCTAACGCTTCTCGGCCGGAGCACCGCCGCTGTAGCGGGTGACCGTCTCGTGCTCGGACTCGCCCTCCAGCGGCTCCGCCGGCGCCTCGTTGACCGTGCGCTCGTCCTCGCGGCCGAGGAAGCCCTTCTTGAACTCCGTCACCGCAGCGTCGAGGGCGGCGATGATCTCGTCGTCCCACTTGTTGTCGGCGATCGCCTGGAGCGTGGCGTTGTGCTTGCGCCGCAGGTACTCCAGGAACTGGGTCTCGAAGCGCCGCACGTCACCGACCGGGATGTCGTCCAGCTTGCCCTCGGTACCGGCCCAGACCGAGACGACCTCGTCCTGCACCGGGTACGGCGAGTAGTTCGGCTGCTTGAGCAGCTCGACCAGACGGGCACCACGGTCCAGCTGAGCGCGGGAGGCCTTGTCCAGGTCCGAGGCGAAGGCCGCGAAGGCCTCCAGCTCACGGAACTGGGCGAGGTTCAGCCGCAGCGAACCGGAGACCTTCTTCATCGGCTTCATCTGCGCGGCGCCACCGACCCGGGAGACCGAGGTACCGACGTTGATGGCCGGCCGGACGCCCTGGTTGAACAGGTCGGTCTCCAGGAAGATCTGGCCGTCGGTGATCGAGATGACGTTGGTCGGGATGAAGGCCGAGATGTCGTTGGCCTTCGTCTCGATGATCGGCAGGCCGGTCATCGAGCCGCCGCCCATCTCGTCGGAGAGCTTCGCGCAGCGCTCCAGCAGCCGCGAGTGCAGGTAGAAGACGTCACCCGGGTACGCCTCACGGCCCGGCGGGCGACGCAGCAGCAGCGACACGGCCCGGTACGCCTCGGCCTGCTTGCTCAGGTCGTCGAAGACGATCAGAACGTGCTTGCCGCCGTACATCCAGTGCTGCCCGATGGACGAGCCGGTGTACGGAGCGAGGTACTTGAAGCCCGCCGGGTCGGACGCCGGGGAGGCGACGATGGTGGTGTACTCCATCGCGCCCGCCTCCTCCAGCTGCCCCTTGATGGAGGCGATGGTGGAGGCCTTCTGGCCGATGGCGACGTAGATGCAGCGGACCTGCTTCTTCGGGTCGCCGGTGGCCCAGTTCTCGCGCTGGTTGAGGATGGTGTCCAGGGCGACCGTGGTCTTGCCGGTCTTCCGGTCGCCGATGATCAGCTGCCGCTGGCCCCGACCGATCGGGGTCATCGCGTCGATGGCCTTGATGCCGGTCTGCATCGGCTCGAAGACGGACTGCCGGGCCATCACGTTCGGAGCCTGGAGCTCCAACTCGCGGTAGCCCTCGTCGGCGATCTCGCCGAGGCCGTCGATCGGCTGGCCGAGCGCGTTGACCACGCGGCCGAGGAAGGCGTCGCCGACCGGCACGGACAGCACCCGGCCGGTGCGCTTGACGCGCTGCCCCTCCTCAAGCCCGGAGTAGTCGCCGAGGACGACGACACCGATCTCCCGGACGTCGAGGTTCAGCGCCACGCCGAGCGTGCCGTCCTCGAACTCCAGCAGCTCGTTGGTCATGGTCGAGGGCAGGCCCTCGACGTGGGCGATGCCGTCGCCGGTGTCGGCGACGGTGCCGACCTCCTCACGGGAGACGTCGGGCGAGTAGGAGGAGACGTAGCGCTCAAGCGCGCCGCGGATCTCCTCCGTCGAGATGGTCAGCTCGGCCATCCTCTGCTTCCTTAAGTATCAGGGGCCCGGGATACCTAGTACCGACCGGTCCTCGGGTCGACTGTCGTTTCCGGGCGCTTCGCGGGGTGCTGGTCAGCGCTTCGCGAGCGCGTTACGGGTCTCGTTGAGGCGGCGCAGGATCGTCCCGTCGTACAGGTCCGAACCCACCCGGACGCTCGCTCCACCGAGGATCGCCGGGTCAACCGTAAGCTTCACGGCGACCGCGCGACCGTAGATGGCCGCGAGCCGGTCACTCAGCCGACGTTCCTCGTCCTCGCTGAGGGGTGCCGCGACGGTCACGTACGCGACCTGCCGGTCCCGCCGTTCCGCCGCCAACTCCACCAGCCGGGACAGCGCGGTGGAGAACGACCGGCCGCCGAAGCCGGCCAGGGCCGCCTCGACCAGTCGCACCGTCGCCGGGCGGGCCTTGCCCGTCAGGAGCATCCCGACCAGCTCGGCCCGTTGCGCCACCGGCGCGTTCGGGTCGGACAGGGCGTTGGACAGCTGCGGGTCCGCGGCGACCACCTGGCCGAAGCGGAACAGCTCGTCCTCGACCTCGCCCAGTTCGTCGGCCCGGTCGGCACTGCCCAGCAGGGCCTGCACGCCGAGGCGCTCGGCACCGTCGAGCAGCTCCGACGGCGCCGACCACCGGCCGGCGACAAGCGTGCCGAGCAGGTCGAGCGTGTCCGCGCCGACCTTGCCGGAGAGCACCGAGGTCAGCAGCCCGGTCCGATCCGCACCGGCACGGGCCGGGTCGGACAGTGCCCGGCGCAGCCGAACCTCCCGCCGCAGCAGGTCCGCCACGGCGAGCAGTTCGGCACCGGTGGCGGCGACCGCCGACGGCTCGGCGCGGGAGATGTACTCCTCCAACCGCGCCAGGGCGGTGGCGTAGGACTCCCGGCTGGCGGCCTGCATCAGCGGGCCCCCGCGCTCTCGAGGTCGGTGAGGAACCGCTCGACGGTGCCCTTGCGTCGGGCCTCGTCAGCGAGCGACTCGCCCACGATCCGGCTGGCCAGGTCGACCGCGAGGCCGCCGACCTCAGCGCGCAGCTCGCGCACGATGGTCTGCCGCTCCACGGCCAGCGACTCCCGGCCGGCGGCGATGATCCGGTCCGACTCTTCCCGGGCCTTGGCCAGGATTTCGGTACGGATCGACTCGGCGTCGGCGCGGGCGTCGTCCCGGATCTGCGCCGCCTCGGTACGCACCTCGGCGAGCTGGGCCCGGTACTGCTCCAGCAGCTGGTTCGCCTCGGCCTGAGCAGCCTCGGCACGCTTGAGGCCGCCCTCGATCGCGTCGACCCGCGCCTGGTACATCGTCTCCATGCGCGGCAGCACGAACTTCATCAGGACGAAGCAGAGCAGGGCGAACGCGATCGACCCGACGACAAGCTCCTGCCAGATCGGCACGAGCGGGTGGTGCTCCACGCCTTCAGCGGCGAGATTCATGTCAGACCTCCGGGTCGCGTCGGGCGAGGTGTCAGACTGCGAACGCGAGCACCAGGCCGAACAGGGCGAGCGCCTCGACCAGCGCGAAGCCCAGGACCAGCCAGGTGCGGTTGTAGCCGGCGGACTCCGGCTGGCGGGCGCTGGCCTGGATGTAGGCCGCGAAGACCAGGGCGACACCGATGCCGGGGCCGATGGCGGCGAGACCGTAACCGATGGTGTTGACGCTGCCCTCGATGGCGGCAATAACGTCCATTGCTGGTATTCCTCCTAGTAGACGCGTGATCCCTCACGCGTACGCGGTCGTACCGGAAGCTCTGGTCGGGCCGGGCGGCCCGCCGAAGTCTGTGGTCAGTGCTCGTCGGCGAGCGAGCTGCCGATGTAGTTGGCGGTCAGGGTGACGAAGACGTATGCCTGCAACAGCGCGACCAGCACCTCGAAGAAGGCCATCAGGATGGCCATCAGGAAGGCGGCGATCGACGAGACCTGGATGAACAGGTTGTCCGAGGCGAGCATCACGAAGCCGCCGACGGTGAACACCAGCAGGATCAGGTGGCCGGCGAACATGTTGGCGAAGAGTCGCACTGCCAGGGTGACCGGCCGGTTGATGAAGTTCTGCAGGAACTCGATCGGGATCAGCAGGAAGTGCATCGGCCACGGCACGCCCGGGATGATCAGGGTCTGCTTGAGGTAGCTACCCAGACCGTGCTTACGGACGCCGATGTAGAGGTACATCACGTAGGTGATCACAGCGAGCACGATCGGGAAGGCGATGTGCGAGTTCGGCGAGATCTGCAACCCAGGGACGATGCCGAAGAGGTTGGTCACCACGATGAAGCAGAACAACACCGTGAAGTAGGGCGCGAACCGGATGCCGTCCTTGCCCATCTGCTCGCGGGCGATGTTGTCCCGGACCAGGCCGTAGACGGACTCGGCCATCCACTGACCCTTGCTCGGCACGAGCTTCGGGTTCCGGTAGGTGGCCATGAAGAAGATGATCAGAAGCCCGACGGCCAGCCAGATCATCAGCGTGAACTTCGTGACCCACGGACCGGCGAGATCCGGCGGGTAGAAGTCTCCGACGCTGGGGGGCCAGGGAAGGCCCTCTGCGGCGACAAGCTGTCCGCTCACCGTGTCATCCTCCGCACTCGACAGACCCGCGCGTGCCGGCACTCAGGCACTGAGCCTCTTCATGATCAGGTAGATCGCTCCGGCTGCGCCGAGCATCATGCCAACGGCGATCCCGATGCCGGTCGGCAGTCCGAGGAATTCCCCCGCCAACCAGCCGAGGAATCCCCACACCACGATGCCGGCGAGCAGGTAACCAACGACGGATCCGGCTGCGCCTTCCGACGAGTGTTCGTCGGAGCTTTTGCGGTGAGGGTTGTCGGCCATGACGTGGCGAACACTATCAGCCGGGAGTTTCACGAGTGTGCGGCACCCCCCACACTGCGAGCAGCGTGCGGGCGTTGGGAGCCGGCGGGTCGAGCCTCGGGTAAGAGTACTCCTGTCCGGCCACCGGAACAGGACCACGAAACGCCCGGAGAGAACCAACCGTACGGTCAGTGGTCGACCGAACGGTCCACGGTGGGCAGCGGGGTGCGCAGCGCCCAGGTCAGGTGAGCCCCGGTCCATACCACCACGGCCGCGATGATGGCCACGCCCATATCCGGCAGTCCGGGCCAACCGGTGGCCGCGACCGCCGCCATCGCCACGCCCAGAATCACGATCTTCGTGGCGTACGTGATCAAGCCCACTGACATGATCAGCTTCGGGTGCACCGCGTCGGCCCAGGCCACCGAGAAGCTGGAGATCAGATAGCTGACGATCACCAGGGCGATGCCGGCGGCCACTCCGGCCGCGCTGGTCGGCCCGCGCAGCCAGGCCGCGACGGGCACCGCGACCACCGCCAGCGCGGCGCAGGCGAGCAGCGGCAGGCGCAGGTGCGGCAGCCGGGCCCGGATCGCACCCGGCTCCCCCGCCCGCGGCGCGGTCGTCGACAGGCCGGGCTCACCGGCACGCGGCGCGGTCATCGGGCGTACGCCGGGTGATCGGCGACCAGCTCGGCCACGTCGGCGGCGACCCCGGCCAGTACGTCCGCCCCGCCCGGAGCCGACGGATCAGCGCGTACCGCTCGGGCAATCAACTCCGCTACCTGCCGCATCTGTGGTTCGGTCATGCCCTGGGTGGTGACGCACGGGGTGCCCACCCGGATACCGGAGGCGACCATCGGCTTGTGCGGGTCGTACGGAATGGCGTTCTTGTTCAGCGTGATGGTCGCCGCGTCGCACCGCGCCTCGGCCTCGGCCCCGGTCACCCCGGTCTCCTGGAGGTCGATCAGCGCCAGGTGGGTGTCGGTGCCGCCGGAGACCGGGCGCATGCCCTCGGCGGCCAGCCCGTCGGCCAGCGCCTGAGCGTTTGCCACCACCTGGGCGGCGTAGCGCCGGTACTCCGGCTGGGCCGCCTCGTGCAGGGCGACCGCCTTGGCCGCGACGGCGTGCATCAGCGGGCCGCCCTGGGTGAACGGGAAGACCGCCTTGTCGATCCGCTCGGCCAGCGACTCCCGACAGAGGATCATGCCGCCGCGCGGTCCACGCAGCACCTTGTGCGTGGTGGCGCAGACCACGTCGGCGTACGGCACCGGTGAGGGCACGGCCTGCCCGGCGACCAGCCCGATGAAGTGCGCCGCGTCCACCATCAGGTACGCCCCGACCTCGTCGGCGATCTCCCGGAACAGCGCGAAGTCGATCAGTCGGGGGTACGCCGTCGCGCCACAGATGATCATCTTGGGCCGGTGGGTCAGGGCGAGGTCGCGTACCTCGTCGTAGTCGATCAGCTCGGTGTCCCGCCGGACGGTGTAGCCGACCGGTTGGAACCACTTGCCGGAGAAGTTGACCCGGCTGCCGTGGGTCAGGTGCCCACCGTGCGGCAACTCCATCGCCAGCACCGTGTCCCCCGGCTGCACCAGCGCGGCGTACGCGGCCAGGTTGGCGCTCGCCCCCGAGTGCGGCTGGAGGTTGGCGTGCTCGGCGCCGAAGAGGTCCTTCGCCCGGGCGATGCCGATCTCCTCGGCCCGGTCCACCTGGGCGCAACCACCGTAGTAACGCCGTCCCGGATAACCCTCGGCGTACTTGTTGGTCAGCGTGGAGCCCAGCGCGGCCAGCACCGCCGACGAGGTGAGGTTCTCACTGGCGATCAGTTGCAGGCCGGTACGCAGCCGGTCGAGTTCGCCGAGCACCACCTCCGCGATCTCGGGATCGCTGGTGCTCAGTTGCTCGAAATCCGGCCCCCAGAAGGTGCCTGTCGCGGTCTCCACAGCGCAAGAGTCTATTGGGCCGCAGACTGGAAGCCGTGAGATGCCTGGTCACCGGCGCGACAGGTTACATCGGCGGACGTCTGGCGCCCCGCCTGCTGGCACAGGGGTACGACGTGCGCTGCCTGGCCCGACGGGCCGGACGGCTGCGTGACGTGCCCTGGGCCGGGCAGGTCGAGATCGCCGAGGCGGACCTGAGTCGGCCGGAGACCCTGCCTGCGGCGTTCGACGGTGTCGACGTGGCGTACTACCTCGTGCACTCGCTCGGGCAGGCCGGTTTCGAGGCCACCGACCGGCAGGCCGCCACGAACTTCGCCACCGCGGCCCGGACTGCCGGCGTACGCCGGATCGTCTATCTGGGCGGTCCGGAGCCGGCGGCGGACGACCCGGCCACCTCGGCGCACCTGCGCTCGCGCAGCGAGGTGGGGCGGATCCTGCAGGCCAGCGGGGTGCCGACGGTGGTGCTGCGGGCCGCGGTGATCATCGGCTCCGGGTCGGCGTCGTTCGAGATGCTGCGCTACCTGACCGAGCGGCTGCCGGTGATGGTCACCCCCCGCTGGGTGGCCAACCGGATCCAGCCGATCGCGGTCCGCGACGTGCTGCACTACCTGGTCGGCTGCGCGAGCCTGCCGGCCGAGGTCAACCGGGGCTTCGACATCGCCGGCCCCGACGTGCTCACCTTCGGCGAGATGATGCAGCGCTACGCCCGGGTCGCCGGGCTGCCCCGCCGGCTGCTGCTGCCGGTCCGCCCGCTGACTCCGACGCTCTCGTCGTACTGGGTCGGGCTGGTCACCCCGGTACCCAACGCGCTGGCCCGGCCGCTGGTGGCCAGCCTGATCCACGAGGCCGTCGCGCACGAGCACGACATCGCGGCGTACCTGCCGGACCCGCCGGGCGGGTTGACCGGCTTCGACGAGGCCGTCGAACTGGCCCTGGCCAAGGTCCGCGACGCCCAGGTGGAGACCTGCTGGTCCACGGCAGCCGGACCGAACGCACCTGCCGAGCCGTTGCCCAGCGACCCCGACTGGAGCGGCGGCACCGCCTACACCGACGTACGGGAACGGCCGGTGGCCGCCTCACCGGAGGCGCTGTGGCAGGTCATCGAAGGCGTCGGTGGCGAGCACGGCTGGTACTCGTTCCCGCTGGCCTGGTCGGTACGCGGCTGGCTGGACAAGCTGGTCGGCGGGGTGGGACTGCGCCGGGGTCGACGCCACCCGCACCAGCTGCGGGTGGGCGAGGCGCTGGACTTTTGGCGGGTCGAGGAGATCGTGCCGGGCGAGTTGCTGCGGCTGCGCGCCGAGATGCGGCTACCCGGCCGGGCCTGGCTGGAACTGCGGGTGCAACGCGGCGACGACGGTGGCGTCCGCTACCGGCAGCGCGCCGTCTTCCTGCCGCACGGTCTGGTCGGGCACGCCTACTGGGCTGCGGTGGCACCGTTCCACGCCCTGGTCTTCGGCGGTATGGCCCGCAACATCACCGGCCGCGCCGAGCGGTAAGGAAGGGCCCCTTCTTATCGCCTTCTGTAGAGCAGGGGCCCCTTCTTAACAGTCAGGCTCAGGCTCAGTTGCCGGTGCGTTCGCCGGTGACCCGCCAGGCCGTCGTGTCGCTGGGCGGCACGAAATCGCGGACCGGCTGGTCCCGCAGGGCGAAGGCGAGGATCTCCCCCACCGAGTCCACCATCGCCCGCTGCACCGCGTGACCCACCGCGTCCTGGGGATCGTCCGGGTTGGCCGCCATCGCGGCGACCGCCAACTGGGGGGTGAACGCGACCACCGTCTCCGTGGCGTACCGCTCGGAGCTGCCGGTCTTGCCGCCCACCGGCCGATTGAGCTGGCCACGCAGTCGGGTGGCCGTGCCGCCGTCGCAGGTGTGGTACATCGACTGGTCACCGACCGGGCAGCGGGCCGCGTCCACCGCCGCGCGGGACACGTCCACGTCGAGCACCTGCCGGCAGTCCGGTTGCCCGGCGCCGACCCGCCGTCCGGTGGCGTCGGTGATCAAGGTGATCGGGGTGGGGGCGCACCAGATCCCCTCCGCCGCCACCGTGGCGTACGCCCCGGCCAGGTCCAGCGGGGTGGTGGCGGCCACGCCGAGCGTGAACGGCCCCCAGTCACGTGCCCCGTGCCGGGCCAACTGGGCGTCGTCCTGGGCCCGCAGCACGATGCCGAGCCGTTCGGCCATCTCCACCACCCGGTCGGCACCGACCTGCTCGGTCAGCCAGGCGAAGTAGGTGTTGACCGACTGCCCGAAGGCGGTCCACATGTCATGCTCGCCGCTCATCGCCGCGCTGGCGTTCTCCGGGCACCAGTACCCGCCGCAGCTGGTCTCGCCGCTGATCTGGTACCTGGTGAGGATCCGGTCCGGCGCGTCGAACACGGTGTTCAACGGCAGCCCGGCCTCCAGCGCGGCCAACAGCGTGAAGAGCTTGAACGTGGAGCCGCCCTGGTAGCCGACGATCGTGCCGCCGCCGGCGACGAGCTGGTTGACGGTGTTCGGGTGGTTCTTCTGCCCGGACGGGTTCGCCGCCACGCTGTAGGTCCGGTTCACCGACAAGGCCAGCACCCGCCCGGAGCCCGGCTGGACGACCGCGGTCGGCATCGCGTACCGGGCCTGCGCCGAGTAGACCCGGCGCACCTGCTCGGTGGTGGAGCGCTGCACCGCCGGGTCGAGGGTGGAGACGATGGTGAAGCCGCCCCGGCGCAGGGTGCGCTGCCGCTCGTCGACGGTGCTGCCGAACGCCCGCTGGTCGTTCCACCAGCGGGTGAACCAGTCACAGAAGAAACCCCAGTCGTTGTGACCCTCGGGCACCGCCGTGCAGTCGTTCGGGGTCTCGCTCGGGCGCAGGTTCAACGGCTCGGCCTGGGCGCGCTGTGCCACGTCGGGCGGGACCTGGCCGGACTCGACAAGCCGGTCCAGGACGTACCCCCGGCGGGCCGTCGCGCTGTCCGCGTCGCCGTGGATCGGGTCGTCGGTGTGCGGCGAACGCACCAACCCGGCCAGCAGCGCGGCCTGCGCCAGCGTCAACTCGGCCGGCGAGACCGAGAAGTAGCGCTTGCTGGCGGCGGCGATGCCGTACGCGCCGGCACCGAAGTAGGCGATGTTGAGGTACCGGGTCAGGATCTGGTCCTTGGTGAGTTCCCGTTCCAGGGCGAGCGCGTACCGGATCTCCTGGATCTTGCGGGCGGTGCTCACCTCGGTGGCGGCGGCCCGCTGCGCCTCGCTGAGCCGGGGATCGTTGCTCAGCACGTTGCGGACGTACTGCATGGTCAGCGTGGAGGCGCCCTGCCGGGTGGTGCCGTCGCGCCGGTTGACGGTGAAGGCCCGCAGGATGCCGCGCAGGTCGACCCCGCTGTGCTCGTGGAAACGGGCGTCCTCGGCGGCGATGATCGCCTGGCGCATCACCGGCGCCACCTCGTCCAGCGGCACGTCCACCCGGTCCTCCTGGTAGAAGGAGGTGATCAGCGTGGTGCCGTCGTTGGCGTACAGGTTGGACCGCTGGGCGGTCGGCGGCGTACGCAGCGTGTTGGGCAGGTCCGCGTACGGCGCGGAGAGCGCCGAGAGACCGATGCCGTACACCAGCGCGGCGGGCAGCGCCGCCACCGCCAGCGCCAGACCGGCCAGCGCGCCGGCCAACAGGACGGTAAACACTTTCGGCAGCAACGCCCGGGTCATCAGCTCTCCCCGCAGGAGCCGTCAGGACCCTCTCAGAATGGCGCTTTTCACCCCGTACGCCGCCCTTTCCCCCGAATACGGAGGAAATTCACCGATCAGGGCAGCAATGCCGCCGCGAGCGGCTGAACGGTCTCCTCGATCTCGTCCGCCACCCGGGTGAAGCACTGGTCACCACGGCCCCACGGATCGTCGAGGTCGTCGCCGGGCAGCAACGCGCTGCCCTGACGGGCCGCGTGTGCCGCCTCGACAAGCGCCACCCCACGGGCGTGCACCGCCTCCGGCGTCGCCTCGGCGGCCGGCAAGGTCGCCGGATCCAGTGTCGCCAGCATCCGGCCGAACTCGCCAAGCACGAAGGTGCGCGACGCGGCGTCCGGACGCAGCGCCACCACGTACTCCTGCTGGTCGGCGGTGGCGGTCAACACCAGATCCGCCGCGTCGATGTGATCCGAGCGCAGCTTGCGGGCGGCGAACCCGGCGGTGCTGCCGCCCCGGTTGACCACCTGCCGCGCGGCCGGCGGATTCATCTCCTCACCGGCGTGCCAGCCGCCCGTGCCGGCACTGTGACTGTGCAGCACCTCGTCGGCGCGGGCCGGGTCGACGTCGCGCCGGACCAACCGCTCCCGTACGGCGACGACGAGCAGCCGCTCCGCCATCGGCGAGCGGCAGATGTTGCCCATGCAGACGTGCAGGACGGTGAACGGGGGCATCTACGCCACCTGACTCTCGCGCAGCTCCGGAACCACTTCGCGCAGCTTGGCCAGCCCGATGCCGCCCTCCCGGACGAGCACCGGCACGTCACCGGTGAGATCCACGATCGTGCTGGGCACCGGATCCACGGCCGGTCCCGCCTCCAGGTACGCCCGCACCGAGTACCCGAGCTGGTCACGCGCCTCGTCGGCGGTGAGCGCGGGCTGCTGGCCGAACTTGTTCGCCGACGCGACCGCCATCGGGCCCGTCTCGCGCAGCACCTCCAGCGCCACCGGATGCAGCGGCATCCGTACCGCCACCACCCCGCTGTCGTCGCCGAGATCCCAGCGCAGACTCGCCGAGTGCTGCACCAGAATCGTCAACGCGCCCGGCCAGAACGCCTCCACCAGGTCTCGCGCCGCGGTCGGCAGCGAAAAGACCAGGCCGTCGAGGGTGTGCCGGGAACCGATCAGCACCGGCGGCGGCGAGTGCGGGGCATCCTTGGCGTCCAGCAGGGCCCTGACCGCGTACGGGGTGAAGGCGTCCGCGCCGATCCCGTAGACCGTGTCGGTCGGCAGGACCACCAACTCGCCGTTGCGGACCGCCTCGATGGCCGCAGCGATGCCGCGGTCCCGGTCGGCCATTGACCGGCAGTCGTAGAGCATCACGAGGAGTCAGTCTGCCACGTGCCGGCCGGACCGGCTGCCGGGTGGTCCGCACGGCGGGACGCGGTGGCGAACCGGGCCCGCCCGGCAAGATCCCGGTGCGCGCTGATCGCGGTGTAGCGACCGTCCTCGGCAAGCAGCTCGGGCACCGCCGCGCCGTGCGTGTCGTCGTGTTCCACGCCGAGCTGACCGCCCGGCCGCAGCAGCGTCGCCGCCCGCTCGATCACCGGACGGATGACGGTCAGGCCGTCCGCCCCACCGAACACCGCCTCCGCCGGGTCGTGCCCGGCCACCTCCGGCGGTACGGCCACCGCCTGCGGCACGTACGGCGGGTTGCACAGCAGCACGTCGACCTGACCGACCAGCCCGGCCAGCAGGTCGGGGTCGGTGACGTCCGCCTCGACCACCTCGATCGCCCGGTCCCCCGCCGCAGCCCGGTCGGCGGCGTTGCGCCGCAGCCAGGCCAGCGCGGCCGACGAGCGCTCGACCGCGACCACCCGGGCGTCCGGCACCTCCTGGGCCACCGACAGCGCGATCGCCCCGGACCCGCTGCACAGGTCGACCACCAACGGCCGGGGTCGGGCCGCCCGACGGGCCTGTTCGATCCCCCAGCCGGCGAGCAGTTCGGTCTCCGGGCGCGGGACGAAGACACCCGGTCCGACCGCCAGCTCCAGATGCCGGAAGGCCGCGTTACCGGTGAGGTGCTGCAGCGGCTCCCGCCGTGCCCGCCGATCCACAAGCGCTCGGTAACGATCCAGTTGCTCGTCGGTGAAACCGTCGGCGATGGCCAACCGGCCCCGCGGCACCCCGAGCACGTACGCGGCCAGCAGCTCCGCCTCCACCCGGGCCGAGGTCACCCCGGCGGCGAGCAGCTCCCGGGCCGCGACGGCCACCAGCGGAGACGGGCGGTGTCGTCTCGTACCTTCGGACGGGTATTGCGGCTCGGTGGTCACGCCATAATCATGAATCGTCGCGGTGCACGTGCAAAAGCAGGTGCAGCGGCGCACCGACAGGAGGTCGCGGGTGGGCTGGCTCGACCGGGTCGACGACCAGGTTGACGCCCTGAAAAAGGCGCGGGCGCTCCAAGAGGTGAGCCGCTCCACAGAGGCGTACGCGATCCTGGAGCAGGTGCTGCGTACCACAAGCGCTCCCCACGCCCGTGCCGATGCGCTGGTGCAGCGCCTCTCCGCGCTGATCAACCTGGGCCGCACGGCCGAGTACACCCGGGCCATCGAAGAGGCGTCCGCCGCGGTACGCGATCTCGCCGAGCCCTACCTGCACGGGCACCTCAACGCGCTGGCCGCGCTCGCCGCACACCACCAGGGCGCGCTGGACCGCTGCGTCACCCACCTGGTGCGCTCCGCCCGCGCGTTGGGGGCGGTGGACGACCCGGATCGGGACACCGCCTGGGGCTGGCACGACCTGGCCATGGCCTACTCCTACCTGAGCTTCCACGGCTACGCCCTCGGTGCGATCGAACGGGCCCGGCAACTCGGTAACGCCGCCGGCATCCCGGAGGAAACGTTCGCCGCCCCGGGCATCCGGCTGCGCAACGCGGTGGCCCTCGACCACACCGGCGACGGTGACGGCTGCCTGCGGGTGCTGCGGGACATCGCCACCGACCTCGACCGGTTCATCGCCACCGGCACCGCCGACCGGCTGCGCCCCAGCAGCCTCGCCGCCTACGGCTACGCCGGGGCCCGGCGAGCCGCCCTGGGCGACGTCGTCGAGACCGTCCGCGGCGCCGACCCGGCCCGGCTGCTCGGGCACGGGGCGGACAGCGCCCGCGCCCGCGACATGCGCCAACTCGGCCAGGTCTGCCTGGCCATCGCCGACGGCCGCCCGATCGAGGCGGTCACCCGGTTGGGCAGCGTGCAGGTCAGCGCCGAAACCCTCGGTGCCGCCGAGCCGGCCCGGCTGCGCAGCATCGCGCTGGGTCGGGCCGGAGACCACGCGGGCGCGCACCGGGCCGACCGGTTGGCCTTCCGACTCGCCGCCCAGCGTCACGACCGGCTCCGCGACGTCTACATCGACGGCATCGCGGCCCGCATCGACCATGAGGAGATGCGCCGCGAGGCGGCCCGTTTCGAGGGTGAGGCGCTCACCGACCCGCTGACCGGGCTGCCGAACCGCCGCCGGCTGGAGCGCTACATCGCGGCAGTGGTCGCCCGGGGCGAGCGGGTGGTGATCGGCGTCTGCGACCTGGACGGCTTCAAGGCCGTCAACACCCGACACGGGCACCACTCGGGGGACCTGGTCCTCCAGCGGATCGCCGGGGTGATCAACCGGGTGATGCGTCGGGGTGACTTCGTGGCCCGCTACGGCGGCGACGAGTTCGTGGTGGTGCTGCCGGGCGCCGGGATGACCGAGGCCGCCGAGGTGGCCCGGCGCATCGACGCCGCCATCCGCACCGAGGACTGGGAGTCGCTGGTGCCCGGCACCCCGGTCGGGGTCAGCATCGGGTTCTCCGAGGTCGCTCCGGGTGGTCCGGGGCAGCGGGACGCCCTCGGCGCCGCCTTCGAGGCGGCCGACCGGGAGATGCTGCGGGCCAAGGATCGCCCCCGCAGCGCCTGAGTGGGCTGGGCAGCCTGAGCAGGCTCAGCGGCGGGCGAGTTCCGGATCGCCGGCCAGCCGGGCGGCCCGGTCGGCCTCGCTGAGCGCGTCCAGCACGCCGTCGAGTTCGCCGGCGAGCGCCAGGTCGAGGTTGTACGCCGTGTAACCGATTCGGTGATCGGTGATCCGGTTCTGCGGGAAGTTGTAGGTGCGGATGCGCTCCGACCGGTCGACCGTGCGCACCTGGGCCTTACGCGCGTCCGAGGCGGCCGCGTCGGCCTGCTCCTGGGCGGCGGCGAGCAACCGGGCCCGCAGGATCCGCATCGCCTGTTCCCGGTTCTGCAACTGGGACTTCTCGTTCTGGCAGGACACCACGATGCCGGTGGGCAGGTGGGTGATGCGTACCGCCGAGTCGGTGGTGTTCACCGACTGGCCGCCGGGCCCGGACGAGCGGAACACGTCGATCCGCAGCTCGTTGGGGTCGATGGTGACGTCGACCTCCTCGGCCTCCGGCAGCACCAGCACCCCGGCGGCACTTGTGTGGATGCGGCCCTGCGACTCGGTGACCGGCACCCGCTGCACCCGGTGGACGCCGCCCTCCCACTTGAGCCGGGACCACACGCCGTTGCCGCCCTCGGGAACACCCTTGGTCTTGATGGCCAGCGAGACGTCCTTGACCCCACCGAGGTCGGAGTCCTGGGCGTCGATCACCTCGGTGAGCCAGCCGCGTCGCTCGGCGTACCGGGTGTACATCCGCAGCAGATCGCCGGCGAACAGGGCCGACTCCTCGCCGCCCTCGCCGGCCTTGATCTCGACGATGACGTCCTTGGCGTCGTGCGGATCGCGCGGGATCAGCAGCTCGGCCAGCCGTTCCTCCAGCGCGGGCAGCTCCGCGGCGAGCGTCTCGGCCTCGGCCGCGAAGGACGGGTCCTCGGCGGCCAGCTCCCGCGCCGCGGCCAGATCCGCCCGGGCCTGTTCCAGCTCCGCGGCGGCCTTGTGCAGCGGGACCAGCTCGGCGTACCGCCGGCCGACCCGCCGGGCGGTGCCCTGGTCGGCGTGGATGGCCGGGTCGGCCAGCCGCTTCTCCAGCTCGGCGTACTCGTCGAGGAGCCGGGCCAGGCGCTCGCTGCTCATGCGGGGCATCGCTCCTTCGACGGTGGCGGCAGGCGGGAACAGACGGACGACGCCCGCGTCCGGCGAGAACCGGACGCGGGCGTCGGACCAGGAGCTACTTGGCCTTCTTGGCCTGAACCTTGGCGTACTTCTGCTGGAACTTCGCGACCCGACCAGCGGTGTCCAGGACGCGCTGCTTGCCGGTGTAGAACGGGTGGCAGGCGCTGCAGGTCTCGACGTGGATCGAGCCGCCCTTGGCGGTGCTGCGGGTGCTGAAGGTGTTGCCGCAGGAGCAGGTGACCTCGGTGGTCACGTACTCCGGGTGGATGTTCTGCTTCATGTCGCCTCGGTCCTCTCGTCGTGGTCGCCGGGTCGCCCTGGCGCGCCGCTGCGCGCCGATCAAGGGGCGTGAACCGGAACCGGTGGCCGATTGACCAGTCTGCCATGGCCCTCGGCGGGCCCCGGAATCGGGCCACGCCAGCTGGTCGCCGGTAGCAACATCAGGCCATCCGTACGCATTCCCGCCCCCCGCCCGCAGCATTCCTCCACCCGCCGCATCCATCCCACCGGCTCGATTCCGGCGACTCCACCCCCGGCTGCTCCACCCCCTCCGCCGGCCCCTCAGCCGCGCGCACCGCTCGGCGGAGATAGATACCCACCTCCTTGGCCCCTTTGCTCTGCTTCAACCGACGCATCGTTTTCGACCGGTTTTCGGTGCGTGGGGTGAAGCAGAGCAAAGGGGCAGGACCCAGGTGTACGAGCGGCGTGCGGAGACGCCCTGCTCGCGCGACCGGGGTGCCGACGAGGACCGGGGTGGCTACACGGAAGGGGCGCGGCCGATCGGCCGCGCCCCTTCCGTCGATCTTCGTCGGTGGAACTACTCCCCCGGCGTCGACTTCGCGATCTGCATCAGGAACTCGATGTTCGTGCGGGACTGCTTGAGCCGGTCCAGCAGGAGGTCGAGCGACGCCTGCGAGTCCAGCGAGTGCAGCACCTTGCGGAGCTTGTGCACGATGGCCAGTTCCTCCGGCGCGAGCAGGATCTCCTCCTTGCGGGTGCCGGAGGCGCTGACGTCCACGGCCGGGAACGTCCGCTTGTCGGCGATCTTCCGGTCCAGCTTCAGTTCCGCGTTACCGGTGCCCTTGAACTCCTCGAAGATGACCGTGTCCGCCATCGAACCGGTCTCCACCAGCGCGGTGGCGAGGATGGTCAGCGAGCCGCCGTTCTCGATGTTGCGGGCCGCGCCGAGGAAGCGCTTCGGCGGGTACAGCGCGGTGGAGTCGATACCACCCGACATGATCCGGCCGCTGGCCGGCGCCGCCAGGTTGTACGACCGACCGAGCCGGGTCACCGAGTCGAGCAGTACGACCACGTCGTGGCCCAGCTCGACCAGGCGCTTGGCCCGCTCGATCGCCAGCTCGGCGACCGTGGTGTGGTCCTGCGGCGGACGGTCGAACGTGGCCGCGATGACCTCGCCCTTCACCGAACGCTGCATGTCGGTGACCTCTTCGGGCCGCTCGTCGACCAGCACCACCATCAGGTGGCACTCCGGGTTGTTGTGCGTGATCGCGTTCGCGATCGCCTGCAGCACCATGGTCTTACCGGCCTTCGGCGGCGAGACGATGAGCGCCCGCTGCCCCTTGCCGATCGGCATGACCAGGTCGATGACCCGGGTGGTCAGGATGTGCGGCTCGGTCTCCAGCCGCAGTCGCTCCTGCGGGTAGAGCGGGGTGAGCTTGTAGAACTCCGGCCGCCGCTTGGCCTCGTCCGGCTCCATCCCGTTGATGGTGTCCAGCCGGACCAGGGGGTTGTACTTGTCGCGACGCTGCTCGCCGTCCCGGGCTGCCCGCACCGCACCGGTGATCGCGTCACCGCGCCGCAGGCCGTACTTCTTGATCTGGGACATCGACACGTACACGTCGTTCGGGCCGGCCAGGTAGCCGGTGGTCCGGACGAAGGCGTAGTTGTCGAGCACGTCGACGATGCCGGCCACCGGCACGAGCACGTCGTCCTCGCCGACCTGCGGCTCACGGCCGCCGCCCTCGCCGCCGGACTCACCGCGCTCGTTACGGCCCCGCCGACGGTCCCGGAAGCGACTACGCCGACTGCGCCGGCCGCCGTTCTCGTCATCGTCGTCGGTGTTGTTGTCCCGCTCGGTACGCTGCCCGCGCTCGCCACGGTCCCCGCGCTCGCCGCGTTCGGCGGCACGCTCACCACGGTCTCCGCGCTCCGTACGCTCACCGCGCTCGGCACGCTCACCGCGCTCGGCGCCACGCTCGGCACGCTCACCGCGCTCGGCACGGTCACCGCGCTCCGCACGCTCGGCACGGTCACCGCGCTCGGCACGATCGCCGCGCTCGGCGGCACGCTCACCGCGCTCCGCACGCTCTCCGCTGCGATCGGCCGTACGCTCGGCACGCTCCGCAGCACGCTCACCGCCACGCTCGGCAGCGCGGCTGGTCCGGCCCTCGCTCCGCTCGCCGGTCTCGGCGGCGGCCTCCTCGGCACGCGGTTCCGCCACGGCGGTGGCCCGCGTGCGCCGGGTCCGGGTACGGCCCTCGGTCTCCACGCTCGCCGCTGGCTGCTCGGCGGCGCGGCGCCCGGCCTCCGGCCGCTCACCCGTCTCGCGTACCTCGGCGTGGACCTCTTCGCGAGCGGGCGCAGCGGCCGCCGCGACCTCGGCCCGTGGTCGAGGGGCGCCCGCGGCGCTGCCCTGCCGCTCGGTGATCGCGCTGATCAACTCGCCTTTGCGCATGCGAGCCGTCCCCGAGATGCCGAGCGACGCAGCCAGGCTCTGGAGCTCCGGCAGCAGCATCGCCGACAAGCCGGTGCCGCTGCGCCGGCGGCGGGCAGGAGCAGCGGTGGTGGCATCGCCAGCGACGTTGGAAACATCCGACGTCACGTCGGTGGTGTCGCTCAATGGATTCCTTCCCTCGATAGGCCGGGACTGCCCGGAATCGAACTACAGGTGGCCGGGCGGCCTCGGTGCACCCGCCTCGCATGACGCTTCGCGGGAGTCTGTGACACAGCAGCCGGTCGGTCGCCCGACCCACCAGGAAAGCGGTGAGCGGGGCTTCGCCGTCTGCGGCGACCAGTGAAGACTGCGGTGCGGCGTGGCCTAGGCAGGGGTGACGGGCTTACCGCCGAAAGCTTCGGGGGTGCGCCGACCCGCAGGAGATCGCATGCTTCGCGGCTGTGCTAAGTCTAGAGCGTAATCAACTCTTGCGACCTGCGGCAACAGGGTCCCGCTCCGCGTGTCCGAGTCTACCTTGCTCGACCTGTGCCCCGCGCACGTCTACCGGCAACCGCAGAATCTGCCAATCTGTTCCCGCCTCGAACCCTTCGGGCAGGTCAGACAGGGCGAGCACGGTCGGTCCCGCCCCACTGACCACGGCCGGCACATCGGCCGCACGCAACGCTTGGACCACGGTGGCCGTACCGGGCATCGAGGCCGCCCGGTAATCCTGGTGCAGTCGGTCGACGGTGGCCGGCAGCAACAGATCCGGCTGCGTGGTCAACGCGTGCACCAGCAAGGCCGCCCGGCCGGCGTTGAGCGCGGCGTCGCTGTGCGGCACGGTCGCCGGCAGCGCCGCCCGGGCGGAGGCGGTCAGGCCACGCTCGGTGGGCACCAGCACCGTGGGGCGTACGCCCTCGGCCACCGGCAACGACACGGCCCGCGCGCCGGAGGGCTCCGTCCAGGCCAGGGTGAACCCGCCGAGCAGGCAGGGCGCCACGTTGTCGGGATGGCCCTCGATCCGGGCGGCCAACCGCAGCGCGGCGTCGTCGTCGAGTCGCTGGGCCCCGTCGGTCACCAGGGCTCGGGCCAGCAGCACCCCGGCGACGATGGCGGCCGAGGAGGAGCCGAGCCCGCGGGCCTGCGGGATCCGGTTCACGCACTCCACCGCCAACCCGCACGGCTGCCCGCCGAGTTCGTCGAAGGCCGCCCGCATCGCGCGTACCACCAGGTGGCTGTCGTCGCACGGCAGGTCACCGGCGCCCTCACCGGCCACGGAGACGGTCACGCCGTTCGTGGTCACCTCGGCGGCCACGTCGTCGTGGAGCGCGAGGGCGAGCCCCAGCGCGTCGAAGCCGGGCCCCAGGTTCGCGCTGGTGGCGGGGACCCGGACCCGGACCGGGCCGGCGGCGAATGTGGTCGGCACGCCGCCCATGCTAGGGCTCGACCAGCGCGGTTCGGCGCGGATGCCCGACCCCTGAGACGCACCTCGCGCCCGTACACACTTGCTCGAAGGCTCTACGCCGGCCGAAGCGCACTGGTCTTCCACCGACTCGCAGGCGCCTCCCACCGACTCGCGGTGGCGGACGGGTGCCGCGTGGGTCTACCGGGTGCCGGTCTCGGCGACGGTCGGTTCCGGTGCGGCCAGCGAGAGCCGTCGGGTGGCCAGCCGCCAGCCGATCGCGTAGGTCAACGTGACCAGGCCGCAGCTGGCCAGCACGACCCGTTCGTCCACCACGTCGATGACGGAGGCGACCACGAGTTGGCTGACCGAGATGGCCAGGGTCGCCAGCATCATGTCGGTGGCGAAGACCCGGCCGCGCAACCGGTCGGGCACCTCGCCCTGCAACGCGAAGTTGGACATCACCCAGTTGCTGCCACCGGCGAAGTGCGCCACGAAGACCAGGATCAGCACCAACGGGAACCAGGACACCACGGAGGTGCCCAGGTAGGCCAGCCCGTACGCCGACATGGACAGTGCCAGCCCCGGCAGCAGCCAGGCCCGGTTGGTCAGCACCCGACGCATCAGGATCGGGCCGACCAGCGCGCCCGCGCCGCGTACCGCGAACAGCAGGCCGGCGCCCAGCGGGCCGACCCCGTACAGCCCGGCCAGCAGGGGAAAGACGGTCAGGACGCCATTGCCCAGCCCGACCGCCGACTTCACCGTGACCAGGGCCAGCACCCGTGGGCGGTGCCCGATGTAGCCCAGTGCCTCGCGGATCGCCGTCCAGGTCTGCGGCACCGGCGCGTTCTTGTCGCGGGGTGCCTGCAACGGCCGGCGGATGCGCCCGGCCAGGACCGCGGCGATCACCAGGCCGACCGCGGCCACCCAGAAGCAGACGTACGGGCCGGTGGCGGCGGCGAGCACACCGCCGAGTGAGGCGCCGACGATGGTCATGGTGCCCCAGGCCGATCCGGCCACCGCGTTACCCGCGGCCAACTCCTCCGGTTCGAGGACGTTGGGCAGGGCGGCCTGTGCGGCCGGGGAGTAGAACGCCTTGGCCACCGCGACCACGCCGATGCCCAGCATCGCCAGCCAGGCCGTACCGGCGCTGCGTACGCCGAGCAGGAGCAGCACACCGACGAGCGCGGCACCGTTCGAGATGATCATGATCTTGCGGCGGTCGAACCGGTCGGCGATGGTCCCGGTGTACGGCAGCAGCAACGCCACGATGCCGGTGTCCACAGCCAGCACCAGCGCGCCCCACACGCCACTACCGGTCAGCTTCGGCAGCAGGACGAGCAACGGCACCATCACGAACCAGTCGGCACCGAAGACCACCAACTCGGCCAGGAACAGATTGCGAAAGTTCCGGTTGCGAGTGAGGACCGAGAGGGTGGACGTCACGAGGCGGACCATACCTGGCAGGCGTCGCCGACTGAGTCGCGGCGCGGACATCGACGGAGATACGCCACGATCGCGTAACCAGGACCACCGCCGAGATACGGCCGGGGTCGAAGGTACGCACGGGTTCAGAGGTACGCACGGGCCGCAGGACGCCGACGCCCCCAGCGGTTGCCGGGGGGCGTCGGGCCTGGTGCTGTCGGGCCGTTACTCCGCGGGTGGGAAGGGTGAGTTGCGGCTCTTGGGCAGCCGGAGCACCTCGAACTGGTCGGTGCCGTCCACCAGCGCGCCGGACGGCGCCGCCGGCACCGGACGGCTCTGCGCCGGGCGCTTGTCGGTCGCCGCCGGCCCCTGCGTGGCGCGTTCGGTGGTGGGCGACTGCTCGCCGTCCGGCTTCGTCGCGTCGGTGTCCGACACGGCTGGACCGGAGTCGGAGGCGCCACCGGAACGACCCGCCCGCCAACTGCGCACCGACTGCTTAGTGTCCTCCACCATCGCGTAGAGGGTGGGCACCAGGATCAGCGTGAGCAGGGTGGAGCTGAGCAGTCCGCCGATCACCACGATCGCCAGCGGCCGGGAGATGAAGCCACCCTCGCCGGTGAGCCCGAAGGCCATCGGCGTCAACGCGAAGATGGTGGCGATGGCGGTCATCAGGATCGGGCGCAACCGGTGCCGTCCACCCTCGACGACCGCCTCCCGTACGCCCATCCCCTGCGCCCGGTACTGGTTCATTAGGTCGAGCAGCACGATCGCGTTTGTCACCACGATGCCGACAAGCATGAGTACGCCGATCAGCGCCGGCACGCTCAACGCCGTCCCGGTGGCCAGCAGCAGGGCGACCGCCCCGGTGGCCGCGAACGGGATGGAGACCAGCAGGATCAACGCCTGCACCACGCTACGGAACGTGGCCATCATGATCAGGAACACGATCGCGATCGCGGCCAGCACGGCCAGGCCCAGATCGGCGAAGGTCTCCCGCTGCTCGGCGCTGACACCGCCCAGGGTCAACGTGGCCCCCGGTACGTCGATCGCGTCGAGCCGCTGCTGCAACTCCGTGCTGATCGCGCCGAGATCGGAGCCGGTCACCGTACCGGTCACCGAGACGCTGCGCTCGCCGTCGATCCGGCGTACCTGCTGCGGCCCTTCGGTCTCGGTGACCTCGGCGATGTCGCCGAGCTTGACCGGGCCGACCGGCAGTGCCTTCAGCTCGTCCACCGTCAGCGGCGGCTTCGCCGACAGGCGCAGCACCACGTCCCGGCTGCCGCCCTCAATGGTCACCTGCCCCACCGGCGTGCCCCGGAACGACTGCGCCACCAGTTGGCCGACCGCCGCCTCGGTGAGCCCGGCCCGGCTGGCCGCGACCCGGTCGACCGCGACGTCCACCCGGGGCACCTGCTGGGCGAGGGTGGTCGAGACGTCCTCGACGCCGGAGATGCCGGCCAGTGCCACCCGGGCCTGCTCGGCGGCGGTGGCCAGCGTCTCCTGGTCGGCGGCGCGCACGATGACCGCCAGTTCGTTGGCGGACGCGCCGCCCTGACCGGCCGGGAAGGTGATCTCGCCGGCCGTCGCACCGAGCGAGGTGAACCGGTCGCGCAGGATGCCACGCATGGCCTTGGCGTCGGTCTCGCCGTCGAGCCGCAGCGCGTAGTTGGCCACGTTGTTGCCGGCACTGCCGGTCCACGGGCTGTCCCCACCCCCGGCGGTGACCTGGTACGACTCGACGCCCGGGGTGTCCGCCAGCACCGCCTCGACGCGGCGGGCGGCGGCGTCGGTGCCGGCCAGCCCGGTGCCCACCGGCAACTCCTGCCGGATGTTGAGGGTGTCCTGACCGGAGTCGTCGAGGAAGTTGCTCTCCAACTGCCGGGCCAGACCGAAGGTGCCGAAGAGCACGAGCACGCCCACGGCCAACGTGGCCCAGCGGTACGCCCGCCGGCCGGTGGCGAACCGGATCACCGGCAGGTACGCCCGCTGCAACGGGCTGCGCAGCTCGCGCTCCTCGGCGGCCCGTCGGATCGCCTCGCCGTCGGCACCGGCAACCGGCTTGAGGAACCAGTACGCCAGCACCGGGATCACCGTCAGCGACACCAGCAACGAGGCGAGCAGCGCCACGGTGACCGTGATCGCGAACGGCGCGAACAGCTGCCCGACGAAGCCGCCGACCAGGGCGATCGGGGCGAAGACGGCGACCGTGGTGAGGGTGGACGCGGTGACCGCCCCGGCCACCTCGCGGACAGCGGTGAGGATCGCCTCCCGCTTCGGTTCGCCGTACGTCAGATGCCGTTTGATGTTCTCCAGCACCACGATCGAGTCGTCCACCACCCGGCCGACCGCCACCGTCAGCGCGCCGAGGGTGAGCAGGTTGAGCGAGTAGTCGCCGATCCAGAGGGCGAGCAGCGCGACCACCACCGACAGCGGGATGGAGACCGCGGTGACGATCGTGGACCGGATCGACAGCAGGAACACCAGGATGACCACCACGGCCATGATCAGACCCAGCAGGCCCTCGGTGCTCAGCGTCTTGATCGACTTCTCCACGAACGGCGCCTGGTCCAGCACCACGGTCAGCTCGGCCCCGGTCGCACCGCGCAGGTCGTCGAGCCGGTCGGCGACCGCGTGCGAGATCTGGACCGCGTTGCCGTCCGGGTCGGCGGTGACCGCGATGCCCAGGCTCTCCCGGCCGTTGGTACGGGTGATCGCGGTGGGTGGCGTCAGCTGCTCCTCGACCGTGGCGACGTCACCGAGCCGGACCGGACCGGCCTTCTTGACCGGCGGGGCGACGATCACGTCCCGCAACTCGTCCAACGTGGTCAGCGGGGCACCGACCTGCACCGGAAGGCTGCGCTCGCCGTCCAGCACGGCACCGGCCGGTACCGCCACCCCGTTGGCCTTCAACGCGGTGGTGATCGCGGTCGGCTGCACCTTCGCCTTCGCCAGCTTCGCCGGATCCGGCGTGATCACCACCAGTTCGTCGCGGACCCCTGTCAACTCGACGCCACGTACGCCCTCGATCGCCGCCAACTCGGGCACCACGACGTCCCGCAGCTTCGACGCGAGTTCCCGCTCGTCACCGCCGCCGGACGCGGCCAGCACCACCGCCGGCAGGTCGTCGGTGCTGCCCGCGAAGACCTGCGGGTCGACGCCGTCGGGCAGCCGGGTGCGGTTCAGCGCGGTCTGCATCTTGCTGACCACGTCGTCCAGGTCGGTACCGAACTCGTACTGGACGGTGATGGTGGTCAGGCCCTCGCGGGAGGTGGAGGTGACCGTGTCCAACGCGGGGATGCCCCGCAGGCTGTTCTCGATCGGCTCGGTGACCTGGGACTCGACGACCTCGGGCGCGGCACCGGGGTACGAGGCGACGATGAAGGCGGCGGGAAACTCCAGCGAGGGCAGGAGTTGCTGCTTCAGCGACGGCACGGCGTACGCACCGAACGCCGTGGTCACCACCGCGATGAGGGCTACCAGCCCCCGGTTGGCGAGGCTGAATCTGGCGAGCAGCGACATCGGCGTGACTCACTCCTGGGGGAGACGGTCGTGGGGCACGAGCAGTGTGCCCGACCCGATCCGTCCGTCGATTTCCGGGGCGGTACCGATTCGCAACGATGTCACCAGATCCCGATACACCTCGTCGCCGTCGAGCAACGCCGGGTGAACACCGGCCGCCAGCCTGGACCCGGCCCCTTCACCACGCCCCACCTGAGCAGTTGATCAAGAGGCTTGCGTCGGGAACGCCGCCGGCCACGACGCCAACTTCTTGATCAACGCGGCGGGCGGGGTGGGGGTGGGGAGAGCCGGGAGGGCGGGGGTCAGGCGAGGTCTAGGGAGCGGGCGGCGGCCAGGGGGTCGTTGGCGATGGTGACCGGGGAGGGGGCGGTGGAGATGGCCCACTCCGGGTCCTTGAGGCCGTGGCCGGTGACCGTGCAGACGACTGTGGAGCCGGCCGGCACCCGGCCGGCGGCGGCCTGCTGGAGCAGACCCGCCACGCTGGCCGCGCTGCCCAGCTCGACGAAGACACCGACCTCCCGGGCCAGCAGCCGGTACGCGGCGAGGATGTCCCGGTCGGTGACCGCGTCGATCAGGCCGCCGGAGGCGTCCCGGGCGTCCAGGGCCTTCGTCCAGCTGGCCGGGTTGCCGATCCGGATGGCGGTGGCGATGGTCGACGGCTCGGGCACCACCTGGCCGGTGACGATCGGCGCGGCACCGGCGGCCTGGAAGCCGTACATCCGGGGGGTGCGGGTGGCGTTGCCGGCCGCGACGTCCTCCGTGTAGCCCATCCAGTACGCGGAGATGTTGCCGGCGTTGCCGACCGGCAGGCAGTGGATGTCCGGCGCGTCGCCGAGCGCCTCGACGATCTCGAACGCCGCCGTCTTCTGGCCGTGCAGCCGGTCGATGTTTACCGAGTTGACAAGCGCCACCGGGTAGTCCTGGGCGAGCTTGGCGGCCAGCGCCAGGCAGTCGTCGAAGTTGCCGGTGACCTGGAGCAGCTTCGCGCCGTGCACGAGCGCCTGGGCCAGCTTGCCCAACGCGATCTTGCCCTGCGGCACCAGCACCGCGCAGGTCACCCCGGCACGGGCCGCGTACGCGGCGGCGGAGGCGCTGGTGTTGCCGGTGGAGGCGCAGATGATCGCCTTGTTGCCGGCCTCGACCGCCTTGGAGACGGCCATCGTCATGCCACGGTCCTTGAACGAGCCGGTCGGGTTCGCGCCCTCCACCTTGAGGTAGACGTCACAACCGAGCCGGGCGGAGAGCACCGGCGCGGGCAGCAGCGGGGTGTTCCCCTCGTGCAGCGTGACAACCGGCGTGGCGTCGGTGACCGGCAGTCGGTCCCGGTAGGCGTCGATCAGGCCCCGCCACATGTCGTTCTCCTCGTCTCAAAGTCTGCCGTGTCGGCCACTACCAGCCTCGCGCGGCCGTGCCGACCTCCTGTCGGCGCACCCACGCCCACCCACCTGGCGGGACACGCAGGCCACCCCACCAGTCAACCAGCCCGACCCGACCACCCGGCAGCGGCCGTACGGCCAGGTCAGGTCGGGTCAGGTCGCCATCGCGAGCCGCGTGCTCAGAAGCCGCCCTCGACCCGCAGCACGCTCGTCACCGACCGGACGATCTCCAGACCGCGCAGCTCGTCGACGGTGGCAGCGAGCGCCGCGTCCGGTGCCACGTGGGTCACGATCACCAGTACCGCGTCGCCGTTGCCACCGCCCGCCGGGCCCTGCCGCACGGTGGCGAGGGAGACCTCGTGCCGGGCGAACACCCCGGCCACCGCCTCCAGTACGCCCGGACGGTCGGCCACGTCGAGGCTGATGTGGTAGCGGGTGAGCGCCTCCCCCATCGGTCGCACCGGCAGCGCCGCGTACGAGGACTCGCTTGCCGAACGGACCCCGGCGAGTCGGTTGCGGGACACCGCCACCACGTCACCGAGCACCGCGCTGGCGGTCGGCGCGCCACCGGCACCCCGCCCGTAGAACATCAGCTGACCGGCCGCGTCGGCCTCCACGAAGACCGCGTTGAACGCGTCACCGACGCTGGCCAGCGGGTGGGTCAGCGGGATCAGTGCCGGGTGCACCCGGACGTTGACCGACTCCTGGCCCTGCGCGTCGGTGCTCCGGGCCGCGATGCAGAGCAGCTTGATGGTGCAGCCCATCGCCTTGGCGCTGGCCACGTCGGCGGCGGTGACCTCGGTGATGCCCTCCCGGTGCACGTCGGCCGCGCCGACCCGGGTGTGGAAGGCCAGCGAGGCGAGGATGGCGGCCTTGGCCGCCGCGTCGAAGCCCTCCACGTCGGCGGTCGGGTCGGCCTCGGCGTACCCCAGCGCGGTCGCCTCCTCCAGCGCCTCGGCGAAGCCGGCGCCGGTGGCGTGCATGGCGGAGAGGATGAAGTTGGTGGTGCCGTTGACGATGCCGGTGACCTGGGTGATCCGGTCCCCGTGCAGCGACTCGCGCAGCGGGCGCAGCAGCGGGATCGCACCGGCCACGGACGCCTCGTAGTAGAGGTCACCGCCGCCCTCGACCGCCGCGTCGTGCAGCGCACCGCCGTCCTCGGCGAGCAGGGCCTTGTTGGCGGTGACCACGCTCTTGCCGGCCCGCAGCGCCTCCACCAGCCAACTGCGCGCCGGCTCGATGCCGCCGACCACCTCGACCACCACGTCGACGTCGTCGCGCTTGATCAGACCGAGCGCGTCCGTGGTGAACAGCGCCGGGTCGACCGGCAGCTCACCTCGGTCACGACCGATCCGGCGTACGGCAATGCCGGCGATCTCCAGCGGGGCACCGATCCGGGCGGCGAGGTCAGCGGACTGCTCGTGCAGCAGCCGGACCACCTCGGCACCGACGGTGCCACAGCCGAGCAGGGCCAGGCGCACAGGTTGTTTCATCCCACATCCAAGGCGAGCAGGTCAGCTTCGGTCTCCCGCCGGACGATCAGCCGGGCCTGGCCGTCGCGTACCGCGACCACGGGGGGTCGGGGTACGTGGTTGTAATTGCTGGCCATGCTGCGGCAGTAGGCACCTGTGCCAGGCACCGCGACAAGATCTCCGGGCTGCACGTCCGCGGGCAGGAATTCATCCTTCACCACGATATCCCCGGACTCACAATGCTTTCCCACCACGCGGGCGAGCATCGGCTCGGCGGTGCTCGCCCGACTGGCCAGGGTGGCCGAGTACGAGGCGTCGTAGAGGGCGGTGCGGATGTTGTCGCTCATCCCGCCGTCGACGCTGACGTACGTCCGGATGCCATCGACGTCCTTGACCGTGCCCACCTCGTAGAGCGTGAACACGGCCGGGCCGACGATCGCCCGGCCCGGCTCGATCGACAGGTGCGGTACGGCCAACTGCTCCGCCGCACACTCCGAGTCGACGATCTTGCGCAGCCGCTTGGCCAGGTCGTGCGGGGCGGCCGGGTCGTCCTGGCTGGTGTACGCGATGCCGAAACCGCCACCGAGATCCAACTCGGGCAACTCCACCCCACGGGCGTCGCGGATCTGCGCCTGAAGGGCGAGCACCCGACGGGCGGAGACCTCGAACCCGCTGGTGTCGAAGATCTGCGAGCCGATGTGCGAGTGCAGCCCGCGCAGCTCCAGCACGCCCTCGTCGAGGATCCGCAGGGCGGCGGCGATGGCCGCGCCGCCGGCGAGGGAGAAGCCGAACTTCTGGTCCTCGTGGGCGGTGGCGATGAACTCGTGGGTGTGTGCCTCGACACCGACGGTGACCCGGATCAGCACCCTCGGGCGGACCGCCCGCTCCCGGGCCAGCGCGGTCAACCGGTCGATCTCGGCGAACGAGTCGACGATGATCCGGCCGACGCCCGCGTCCAGCGCCCGCCGCAGTTCCGCCTCGGACTTGTTGTTGCCGTGGAAGCCGATCCGCTCCGGCGGCATCCCCGCGGCCAGCGCCACGGCCAGCTCACCACCGCTGCACACGTCGAGGAACATGCCCTCCTCGGCGATCATCCGGACCACTGCCCGGCAGAGGAACGCCTTGCCGGCGTAGTAGACGTCCTCGGTGGGGAAGGCCGCCCGGAAGTCCCGGCAGCGCGAGCGCAGGTCGCCCTCGTCGAGTACGTAGACCGGGGTGCCGAACTCGGCCGCGATGTCGCGTACCCGCAGGCCCGCGACGACCAGGTCGCCGTCGTCACCGCGTACCGTGTTGCGTGGCCACAGTTGCGGCATCAGGGCGTTGACGTCGGCCGGGGGACGCAGCCAGGCCGGCCCCCGGTTGCCGATGTCGCCGTGCAGCGCACCGGCCTCATGAGCACGCATGTAGCGATTACATCCTCTCCGGGGCCGAGACGCCCAGCAGGCGCAGGCCGTTGGCGATGACCACCCGGGTGGCGTCGTTGAGCCAGAGCCGGGCCCGGTGCAGGTCGGTGACCTCCTCGTCACCGCGCGGCAGGATCCGGCAGTTGTCGTAGAACCGGTGGTACGCCCCGGCCAGGTCCTCCAGGTAGCGGGCCACCCGGTGCGGCTCGCGCAGCTCGGCGGCGGCGGCGACCACGGCGGGGAACTCGGCGAGCGCCTTGAGCAGCTCGTTCTCCTTGTCGTGGTCGAGCAGCTCGGGCCGGAACGCGTCGACGTCGCCCCGGGTCAGCCCGACCTCGGCGGCGTTACGCCCGACACTGGCCGTCCGGGCGGCCACATACTGCACGTAGTAGACCGGGTTGTCGCGGGTGGCCCGGGTCCACAGCTCGATGTCGATGTCGATCGGGGAGTCGCTGGAGTAGCGGGCCAGGGCGTACCGGGAGGCGTCCACGCCGATCGCGTCGACCAGGTCCTCCAGCGTGATCACTGTGCCGGCGCGCTTGCTCATCCGCACCGGCGCGCCGTCGCGGACCAGGTTGACCAGCTGGCCGATGAGGATCTCCAGGTTCTGCGCCGGGTCGTCGCCGAAGCAGGCGGACATCGCCTTCATCCGGCCGATGTAGCCGTGGTGGTCCGCGCCGAGCATGATCACGACCCGGTCGAAGCCACGCTCGCGCTTGTCCAGGTAGTAGGCGCAGTCCGCGGCGAAGTACGTCCACTCGCCGTTGGACTTGCGCAGCACCCGGTCCTTGTCGTCACCGAAGTCGGTGGTACGCAGCCAGGTGGCGCCGTCGGCCTCGAAGATGTGCCCCTGCTCCCGCAGCCGGTTCAGGGCGTGCTCCAGCTCACCCCGGTCGTGCAGGTCCTTCTCGTTGAAGTAGGTGTCGAACTCCACCCCGAAGTCCCGCAGTGAGGACTTGATCTCGGCGAACATCAGCTCGACGCCCTCGACCCGGAAGACCTCCTGGGCGGCGTCCTCGTCCAGCGACAGCACCTCCGGCCGACGGGCGGTCACCTCGTTGGCGATCTCGGCGATGTACGCCCCGCCGTAGCCGTCCTCCGGGGCGGGCTCCCCCTTGGCCGCGGCGAGCAGCGAGCGGGCGAACCTGTCGATCTGGGAGCCGGCGTCGTTGAAGTAGTACTCCGTGCCGACGTCCGCGCCGGCGGCGCGCAGCAACCGGCTCAACGCGTCGCCGACCGCCGCCCACCGGACCCCGCCGATGTGCACCGGGCCGGTCGGGTTGGCCGAGACGAACTCAAGGTTGATCTTCAGGCCGGCGAGCACGTCACCCCGGCCGTACTCCTCGCCCGCGGTCACGATCGTGCGGGCCAGCTGGCCCGCGGCGGCGGCGTCGAGCCGGATGTTCAGGAAGCCCGGACCGGCGATCTCCACCGACTTGATCCCCGGCGTGCTGCCGAGTTTGGCGGCCAGGTCGCCGGCCAGCTCGCGCGGCGGTACGCCCACCTTCTTGCTCAGCTGCAGCGCCAGCGTCGAGGCGTAGTCGCCGTGATCGGGATTACGCGGTCGCTCGACCGTCGTCTGCTCCGGCAGCGCCGAGCGGTCCAGGCCTCGGTCGGCAAAGACGGCGTGAGCGGCGGCTAGGACAGCTTCGGCGAGTTCTGCGGGAGTCACCGAACCATGTTATCGGGGGTAGACTCGGCCTCCGCGGCGGCGACCCGGCATCGGGGGCTGGGCCGCCGGATCCCCTGACCGACCGACCTGACGAGGACCGATGAGCATCAGCACCCCGGGCGGCCCGCAGCGGCGCCCGACCGTGGTCAGCACCGGCAAGAAGCCGGCGGCGGGCCGGCCGGCCGCCGACACCAAGGCCGCTTCCACCAAGCCGGCGACACCCAAACGTGCTGGTGGGGGCGGTAAGGGACCACGCAAGCCAATCACCCCCGTCAAGGTCAGCCAGGGCCGCTCCTGGGGCCCGATCGCCCTCTTCGTCGCCGTCGGCGTGCTCGCCACGTCGATCATCGGGTACGGCGCCTGGGCGGCCATCCGGGGTGCCCAGACCTGGGAGGAGAAGGCGGCGCAGATCGAGGGCATCGTCAACTTCCGCGAGACCGACCCGGAGGCCATCTCCAACTCGGAACACCGGTCCGGCAAGCAGGAGTACGCGCAGAGCCCGCCGGTCGGCGGCCCGCACAACAACACCTGGCAGCGCTGCCTCGGTGACGTCTACGACGCGCCGATCGCCGCCGAGCACGCCCTGCACAGCATGGAGCACGGTGCGATCTGGCTCACCTACCGCCCCGACCTGCCCGCCGCCGACGTGGAGAAGCTGGCCGACGTGGTCCGCGGCAACGACTTCATGATGATGAGCCCGTACGAGGGCCTCGACAAGCCGGTCTCGATCCAGGCGTGGGGCTACCAGCTCAAGGTCGACAACGCGGACGACCCGCGGATCAAGGAGTTCGCCACCACGCTGGCGCAGAACGCCACGGTCGAGCCGGGTGCCACCTGCTCGGCCGGCAACTACACCACCGGCACCGGCACGGAGCCGCGTGACCTCCAGCCGTCGATGGGCGGCTGACATGCCCAGCGCGGTGCAGGAGACGGCGGTCGAGGAGCGGGCCGCCTCGGCCGAGCCACGGCCGGGGTCCCCGATGCTGCGCTACCTTACCCTGGCCATGACGGCGTTGCTGCTGCTCGGCATCGGCTGGACGGCCGCCACGCTCTATGCCGGGCGCACGCCGGGCGAGACGTCGGCCGAGGCCGGGTTCGCGCGGGACATGTCCCGCCACCACGCCCAGGCGGTGGAGATGGCCATGGTCGCGTACGCCAAGGGCCAGGATCCGGCGGTGCGGCAGATCGGGTACGACATCGCCCTGACCCAGCAGGCCCAGATCGGTCACATGCAGCGCTGGCTGCAGGAGTGGGACCTGCTGCCGACCGGCTCCCGGCCGGCCATGGAGTGGATGCCCGACGGGGTCACGGTGGACGCCAACGGCCTGATGCCCGGCATGGCCACCCGCGAGGAGATCGCCAGCCTGCACGAGGCCCAGGGCGCCGAGGTCGACCGCCTCTTCCTCGACCTGATGATCAAGCACCACATCGGCGGCGTGCACATGGCCGACGGGGTGCTCGACGCCACTGACCGCCCCGAGGTGGTCCGGATGGCCCAGTCGATGAAGCAGGGGCAGCAGAAGGAGATCAACGAGTTGCGGAAGCTCCAGCAGGGCGTCGGCTGACCCCTGTCACCCGCGCCTGACCGGTGCCGCCCCGCTCGACGTCGAGCGGGGCGGCACCGTTTTTCCAGCTGGTGAACGTCGACCCCGGTCGACACCTCCGCCGCAAGGCACCCGGTATCAGGCCCTCCGTCATGGCTTGGTGGCATACGACCGATTTTCCCTCTAGGGGTTACTTAGAGAGAAGTGCGCTCGTTGTCCAGGACGTGGGGGTTGCACTCAGAGACGCACGGCGTTCCGTCACCAGCTGGTGCCGGCGCCACACCATCGGCGGTGACGGGACGGTGGCAGCCGTCCGTCGCGGACAGCGGCAGGGTGAGCCGGGATCGCTCAGCCGCGAACAGGAGCTGGAACTCATCGACACCCTGCGGGGCGTCCACCCCGACGAGTTCGGCCTCGACGAGGAGCTGTGGACCCGACAGAGCCTGCAGGCCCTCATCCAGCAGCACTTCGGGCTGACCATGGAGAACGGTGCGGTCGGGGCGTACCTGCGGGCCTGGGGGTTGGGTCCCCGCGAGCCCCGCGAGCGGGCCTGCGGCCTCTGCGTCGGCGCGGTCGAGCGCTGGGTGCGCAGCGAGTACCCGGCGATCACCCGGGCTGCCCAGGAGCACCTCGCCGAGGTCTACTGGCTCGGCCGGGTGCGGCTGCGGGGCACCATGCCGGCCGCCGATGTGATCTCCGCCGTCTCGTCCCGGGGACGGGTCCGGTTCATGATCACCACACCGACGCTCGACCCGGCGCTGCCCCGGGACTTCGTCCTGCGGCTCAGCGGCGCCGAGCAGCGGACCGTACACCTGATCGTGGACGGCTCCTGGGCACGCAACGAATGGCCCCGCCGGCTGCCCCGGCGCATCGTGCCGCACCCGCTGCCGAGCTGCGGCCGCACCGCGGCCGCCTGACCCGAACCTCGACCGACCAGGGCGGCCCGAAGGTCGGGTCGGTCTCGACACGCGTGGACAACCGACCGCCAGCCACGCCGCCGACGGCCGGGTGTACCGATTCGGCGATCCCAGGAGGAGTTTGCTAGTCTTCTCCAGTCGCTGAGCCCCCGTAGCTCAGGGGATAGAGCACCGCCCTCCGGAGGCGGGGGCGCAGGTTCGAATCCTGCCGGGGGCACCAGATGTGACAAGCACACGAAGGCCGCTGACTCCGGGGAAGCCCGATCAGCGGCCTTAGTCGTCTCTCCGGCCTGGTCGTGTCTGCGACCACAGCGCCTGCACGTCGACTCTTCAGAGGGCGTTCGCCCTGCTCAACAGCGGCTCATACACTGCCCTGATGCCAGATGATCATGATGCGGTCGAACGGACGGCGCGAGCCGCCGCCGGCGGAGACCGGGACGCGCTGGAGGCGCTGCTCGCCCAGGTGCGGCCGGAGGTGCTGCGGCTCTGCGGGCGGTTCCTACCCAACCGGGAGGATGCCGAGGAAGCCTGCCAGGACACGCTGCTCGCGCTGGCCACCGGCATCGGGTCGTTCGACGGGCGGTCGTCCTTCCGGACCTGGCTCTACCGGGTCGCAGCCAACCGATCCCGCTCGACCTATCACGCGCTGCGACGTCGGTGGATGGTCGAGACCGCACGTGCGCTGCCCCCGGAGCGGGCCGACCCCGCTCGTACCAGCGTGATCGCCGGTACCCGGTTGGACCTGTTGGAGGGGCTCGACGCCATCGGCACCGACCTCGCGGAGCCGGTCGCGCTGCGGGACGTGATGGGGCTGAGCTACCGCGAGGTCGCCCAACTACTGGGGTTGCCCGAAGGCACCGTGAAGTCCCGCATTCACGAGGGGCGACGCCGGCTGCGCGCCCGACTCACCGACGCCGGGCCGCGCTCCAACGACTCCTGATCATGCTGAGGGCCAGGTCACAGCGGGTAGCCCGAACAATCCCGACACGGCAGAGGACCAACACTATGAAGATCCACTGACCCAAGGAGATGACCGCATGCCTCGCCGACCCCTCCGGCGTCTCTCCCAGGCCATCGCTCTGGCGGTGGCCATCCCGGTGCTCGCGGCCGGATGCGCCACCGAGGAGCCTGTCGCCCCGCTCGACGGTCAACAAGCCGCGACCAACCTCGATGCCGAGCCCGAGCCGTCGCCGACGCCGGATGCGCCCGCCCCGCTGGCGGGCTTCACCCCCCGGTCGATCTCGTACCTGAACGCCGAGATCACCGTGACCGGGGTGGAGGTGTCCCCGCAGACCCCGCGCAGCTACGGCGACACGACCGGCACCCCCGAGTACGGCGATGCCCATTACGCGTACCTCGCGGTGAAGGTCGCCAACCAGCTCAACTTCACCACCTTCCTCGTCCAGGACGGCGTCTTTCTGGCGCTCGCCGACGACGAACTGGTCCCGCTCGACTCCTCGGGCAGCCCGGCGACCGACGTGATCGCTCCCGGTGCGACCGCCACCGGGTGGTACGCCTTCGAACTGCCCGCCGGGGCAACGTTGGAGGGTGCCTCGCTGGTGTTCGGCCCGGCCGGTCACCGGCAGGAGCGTCTGCCACTGATCGGCGACCTGCCGACGCCGGAATACCCGAAGGCGATCACCGTGGCCTCGCCGGGCACCGTGCTCACCGGCAACAGCGGCTGTCCGCTGACGGTCGAGGTGGAGAAGGCGTACCTGGCCCACTGGGTGGGCTTCGACGAGGGCGGCCGGTCGCACACCACCAAGCAGGCCGAGGCCGGTCGGCTCAAGCTTCACCTCGGGCTCGCGGTCACCGGGCCGGCCGACCGCAGCGGCTGCTTCATCGCCACCGGCAGCGGCGGTGACGTCCACCTGATCGTCGACGGCGACCGGCTCGGCGACTACCCCGAGCTGGGCGGCACCACGAACGTCGCCGCCGGGGCCACTGACCGCCAGTACCTCGTCTTCGACATCCCCGACTCCGGCCAGGTCGAGATCGAGTGGGGCCGCCTCGGTGGCAAGCAGGTCCGAATCCCGGTGCCGCTGCCCTGAGTCACCCGGTCACGCGCACCCCGGCGAGCAGCGAGTCGACGAAGCTCGTCCCGCCGCCTGCCGGGGGCGCGACCTGCACATACACCAGCCTGCCGCCGTCCGGGGTGAGCCCAGCGGCCTCGATGACCTCCGGTTTGCCGGAAGAGCAGCCGGTGAACGACGCCACCGTCCAGTCGATGCCCGCCTGGCGGGTGGTCCGCACCCCCGACGCCACACACTGGGCGTGTTCCCGATCGGTGACGAGCCGGCGCGGGGTGGTCTCGGCTGCCAGCGCAGCGGACGCCCCGACGAACGCACCCGGCACGCCCGGGTCCGACGCCCAGCGGTCCGGGTCGGGCGAGATCAGCATCGCCGGCTCCAGTCCGCCGGCGGCGTTGCGCTGCCCTGACCAGCCGGAACCGGCGACCCGCCAACCGTCCGGCAGGGTGACGCTGACCCGCCCACTGGTGTCCGTGCCGGTCTGCGGACCCCGCTGAGACCACGCCCAGGCCGCCCCGCCGACGGTGCCCGCGAGCGTGAGACAGGCGACGGCGGCCAGCGCGCTCACCATCGCCAGGCGACGCCGGGGCGGCGTGGGAACGTCCGGCTCCGCCACCTTCGACGGCGCCGCGAGCGCCTTGTCGAGCGCTGTGCCGAAAGCCGCCGCGTCCGGGTACCGATCGGCCGGGACCGCAGCGGTCGCGGTACGCAACACCGCCGCGACCGCCGCGGGCACCTCCGGCCGCAACCGGAACGTCGTTGCCGTCGGCTGCCCCTCCCGGGGCACGGCCAGCAGCGTGACACCGAGACGGCCGAGGCCGTAGACGTCGGCACGGGCGTCGACGATCGCCAGCGGATCGTCCTGTTCCGGCGCCATGTAGCCGGGGGTACCGGCCCGGGCGGTCAGACCGGACGCGGCCGCGAGCGCCTTGGCCAGGCCGAGATCCGCGATGAGCACCTGTTCCTCGCCGGTGGCGCGGGTCCGGAACAGCACGTTGCCCGGGGTGATGTCCCGGTGCACGACGTCGCTGTCGTGGAGCACCGCCACACCCGCGGCCACCTCGCGCAGCAGCCGGACACTCTGCGCTGCCGGCAACGGTCCGTCCGCGAGGCGGTCGCGCAGGCTACCGCCGTCCGCCCAGGCCAGCACCGCGTACGGCCGACCGTCGTCCAGCTCGCCCACCGCGTGCACGCTGACCAGCCGCTCGTGGTCAAGCCGCCACAGCAGTCGAGCCTCCTGCCGGAACCGTTCGCGTACCCGCAGGTCGTGACTCCAGTTCTCGGCCAGCACCTTGATCGCGACACGCGCGTCGAGCGACTCGTCGTACCCGAGCCAGACCGTGGCGAAAGAGCCGACCCCCAGCAGCCGCTCGATGCGGTAGGAGCCGATCCGGGTGGGCTGCACAGCCCGCACCGTACCAACCCGTCAAGGCCGGACCGGTGGCTCACCGCGCCTGAAGCAGCCCGCGTTCGGTCATGAAGGCGCGCAACGTCTCGGCGTCCGCGGCGGACATCAGCCAGCGGGGAATCACTGTCGCCGGCATCCCGCCGACGTACACGATCCAGAAATCCGGGGTGCCCTTCACCCGAGCGACGCCGTCCCAGGCGATGCCCCCGGACTCCGTACCGCTGCGCATCAGGATCTGCTCATCGGTGATGTCGTAGCTGCCGTCCACGGCGTAGCCGCTGGAGCGGCGTCGAGCCCGCAACTGCAACCACGGCCAGTACAGCATCGCCAGCAGGCCACCCACGGCCATCGTCACCCAGAACGGCGAGATCAGCTCACCCCAGGATGTCCCCCGCGAGGCGACGAACCCGATCGTCCCGACCGCCGTGAGCACCGCGCCTGCGTAGCCGTACCTGCGTAGCCGGTCACCGCTGAGCGCAGCGGCCACCCGGCCCGGATAGGCGGGATCCGCGGGGACGTCGAACCGGATGTGCACGCCAGAACCTTACCGGCGCGCAGGTTCGGCGCTCCGCTGGCCGCCTACCGCCACCACGGCGGTACGGAGCCGGGGCTGAACGTACCCCCTCAGGTCGGGACCTTGGTCCCGGTGGCTTGGGGTGTTCCGGCCCGCGCGGCGGCGCCGCCTCCGGGGCGACAGTAGTGGTGACGGAAACAGACACCGGAGGCAACGATGACCATCCACCACAACACCCAGCGTTCGATCGAGCGGCCCCTTGAGCGGGCGGAGATGCCCGGCTCGATGTTGACCACCACCGCCGCCCGCGCCCTGGCCGTGCTGCGGGTCGCCACCGGCCTGATCTTCGGCTGGGCCTTCCTGGACAAGATGTTCGGCCTCGGCTACTCGACCCCGACCGAGCGGGCCTGGATCAACGGCGGCTCCCCGACCAAGGGCTTCCTGGCCAACGTCGACGTCGGGCCGTTCCAGTCGATCGCTCACTCGATCGCGGGCGCCTGGTGGGCGAACCTGCTGTTCATGGTCGGTCTGGCCGCCATCGGTGTCGCTCTGCTCGCCGGCGTCGGCCTGCGCATCGCGGCCGCCTCGGGCAGCCTGATGATGGCGCTGATGTGGCTGGCCGACTTCCCGCTGGCCCGGTTCAACGCCGCCGGCGACCCGACCGGTTCGACCAACCCGGTTGTCGACTCCCACCTGATGTACGCCGTGGTGCTTGTCGTCCTGGCCGCCGCGTACGCCGGACACACCTGGGGTCTCGGCCGGCGCTGGGCGCAGCTGCCCTTCGTGCAGCGCAACCGCTGGATGCTCTGACCTTGCTCGACCCCCGGTGCGCCGGACCGTACCCACGGTCCGGCGCACCGCCATGTCCGCAGGCTTTCGGCGCGGCGGGCACCGGCCGACGTGCCGGCTCAGTGGGCTTGCACGCGGCGAGCGCGGCGCGCGGCGGTTCAGTCGGCCTCGGCGCGGCGGGCGCGGGCGCGGCGGCGGCCCTCGTGCATGGCCTGCACCCGGGGCACCGGAATGGCCCGCCCTTCCTCGATCAGGTCGGCGGGGAGGGACTGCGGTGGCGGCATCAGGTCCGCCCAGGGATCGCCCTGGGCCAGCAGACCCGGGACGGTACGGATGGTGAAGTCCGCCGGCGTCACCGACTCCACCTCCGCCCAGGGCACCGGGAAGGAGACCGGTACGCCGGGACGCAGCCGTGGACTGTAGACGGAGACCACTGTCGCGCCGCCGGTGCGGGTGGGGTCGATGAAGACCTTGCCGTCGCGGTCCTCGCGGATGAAGGCGGTGGTGGCCAGCGCCGGATCCAACAGTTGCGCCCGGGCGGCCAGCGCCCGGGTGGCGGCGGCCAACTGCTCGGCGTCCGGGCCGGGGGCGACCGGGACGAAGACGTGCATGCCCTTGGCGCCGCTGGTCTTCACCGCGCCGGCCAGCCCGGCATCGGTGAGCGCCTGCCGGACCAGCAGGGCCGCGGCCACCCCGACCGCGAAGCTGTCGCCCTCCGGCGGGTCGAGATCGAGAACCAGATGGGTGGGGCGGCTCAGGTCGTCGGCCGTGGCCAGGGTGGGGTGGTACTCGACCGCCCGCTGGTTGGCGAACCAGAGCAGGGTGCGGCGGTCGTCGCAGAGCGCGTACGCGATCTCCCGCCGGGACGCCTCGGCCCAGATCGGCACCCGCCGTACCCAGTCCGGGGTGTATCGGGGCAGGTTCTTCTGCATGAACGGGGGCTGCCCCGGGCGTACCCGGACCACCGACAACGGCCGGTTCCGCAGCTGCGGCACGATCCGGTCGGCCATCGCGTCGAGGTAGTCGACCAGGTCCCGCTTGACCGCGCCGGACCCGTCGAACAACGCCTGGTCCAGGTTGGTCAGCGGCACCCCGTCCCGGGTCTCGTCGGCTGCCCCGCTCACCCGACCACCATCGCGGCTCGATGCCCGCCGGTCAACCGCAACGCCACCCGTCGCCGGCCGGCGTGTCGCTCAGGCGAGCCCGCCGCCGCCGGCGATCGAGGCGAGCAGCCGGGCGGTGTGCGCGTGGGTGGCCGCGTACAGGCCGGGACCGTAGCTGATCCGGGCCACGCCGAGGGCGGCCAGCTCGGCCGGTGCCGGTGCCGCCGGGCGGGCCAGCACGTTCACCGGTGCCGCCACCGCCTCGACGAAGGTACGCAGCTCGGTGGGGTCGGCGAGCATGATCGGGTAGACGCAGTCCGCGCCGGCCGCCAGGTAGCGCCGGGCTCGACGGATCGCCTCGTCGAGTCGTCCGGCCGGCTCGCCGTGCTTGCGGAGGAAGACGTCCGTCCGCGCGTTGATCACGATCGGCACCCCGGCGGCGTCGGCTGCGGCCCGTACCCCGGCCAGCAGTTCGGCCTGCTCCTGCGGGTCGACAAGCGCACCGTCGTTCGGTGCGGAGTCCTCCAGGTTCAGCCCGACGGCCCCGGCGTCGAGCAGCCGCTGGACCAGCTCGACCGGGGGTAGCCCGTACCCCCGCTCCAGATCGGCGGTGACCGGCACGGTCACCGCGCGGGTGATCCGCGACACGGCAGCGAACATCTCCCCCAACGGAGTGCCCTCGCCGTCGGCGTACCCGAGTGACTGGGAGACGGCCGCGCTGGCGGTGGCGACCGCGCCGAAGCCGGCCTCGACCACCGCGCGGGCCGAACCGACGTCCCAGGCGTTCGGCAGCACCAGCGGGTCGCCGGGCCGATGCAGGGCACGAAGGGCGGCCGCCCGGACCGCCGGAGTGTTGGTCATGGTGGTGATTCTCGGCAGCCCGGACGTATCGGCGCAGATCCAATCCACCGACGGTGGCCTGTGGCGAACACCACGAATCTGACCGTTCGGTCAGCCCCTGACCGATCGGTCAGGCATGCTGGTGGCCATGGCTCGCCCCGCCCCGCAGACCCACGACGAGATCCTGGCCGCCGCGGCGCGACGGTTCGGCGTCACCGGTTACCGGGGCACCTCCTTGCAGGACATCGCCAGCGAGGTGGGCTGTTCCAAGGCGGCCGTGCTCTACCACTTCGCCAACAAGGAAGCCATCCTCACCGAGCTGATGGCCCCGGCGATCGAGGCGCTGCGGACGCTCGACGAACGGATCGTGGCCCAGTCGGACCCGGAGGGGGCCCAGCGGGCCGCCGCCGAGGGTTTCGTGGACCTGGCGGTCCGCTTCCGCGCCGAGATCGCGCTGCTCCGTGGCGAATTCCCGAACCTGCTGCAACAGCCCGGCTTCACCCACATCCAGCAGATCTCCGAACGGCTGCTCGACGCGCTCGCCGCCCGGTCCGAGCGTCCCTCGGCCCGGGTCGCCGCGTTCGTGCTGGTCGCCGGCATCGCCGAGACCTGCGGCGAGTTCGCCGACGTACCCGACGACGAACTGCGCGACGCCCTGCTGGCGTTGCTGCGGCGGGCGTTGGAGCCCGCCCGCTGACCCGTCCCACCATCCACGATTGAGGGAAAGGACCTCATGGCGACCCTGCTCTACCGGCTCGGCCGGGGCTCGATGCGCCGGCGGCGACTCGTCGCCGCGATCTGGCTCGTCGTACTCGTCGCGCTCGGCCTGGCCGCAGCGACCCTGCGCGGCCCGACGGCCAGCAACTTCTCCATGCCCGGCACCGAGTCCCAGCGCGCCATCGACCTGCTCGCCGAGCAGTTCCCGGCAGCCGCCGGCGCGACCGGCACGATCGCCGTCAAGGCCCCCAACCCCGGCCAACTCGGCACGCCCGAGGGTCAGGCGGTCGTCCAGAAGGTCACCGAGGAGGCCACCGCCGTGCCCGGCGTGGTCGGCGCGGTGAACCCGTTCCAGGTCGGCGCCGTCTCCCCCGACGGCCAGTACGCGCTGATCCAGGTGCAGTTCAGCGGCGGCGTGGACACGGTGACCGACGAACAACGCGACGCCTACGAAAAGGTGGGCACCCAGGCGCAGGCCGAGGGCTGGCAGGTCGCCCCCGGTGGTGAGGTGCTCAACGCCGAGCCCGAGGTCGGCTCCACCGAGGCGATCGGTGTGGCGGTGGCCCTCGTCGTCCTGATCATCACCTTCGGCTCGTTGGTGGCCGCCGGCATGACCATGCTCAACGCGCTGATCGGCGTCGGTGTCGGCATGGCCGGCCTGTTCGCGCTCAGCAGCGTGGTCGAACTGACCAGCACCGCACCGATCCTGGCGCTGATGCTCGGCCTGGCCGTCGGCATCGACTACTCGCTGTTCATCACCTCCCGTTACCGACAGAACCTGCTCGACGGGCTACCCGCCGACGAGGCGGTCGGTCGCGCGGTCGGCACCGCCGGTTCGGCGGTGGTCTTCGCCGGTGCCACCGTGGTCATCGCCCTGGCCGGCCTGGCCGTGGTGAACATCCCGTTCCTGACCGTCATGGGTCTGGCCGCCGCCGGCACGGTGACCGTCGCGGTGCTGGTGGCGATCACGCTCCAGCCGGCCCTGCTGGGCTTCGCCGGTGGCCGGGTGCTGCCCCGGCGGCTGCGTTCCTCCGTCGCGGTGACGACCGAGGACAGTTCCCGCATCGCCGACGGCGCCGGCAGCGCCTCCACCGACCACGCGGCACCGGAGGCGGCCACCCTGGCCGGCGAGGACCGCTCGGCCTTCGGGTTCCGCTGGGCCCGGCTGATCACCCGGTTCCGCATTCCGGTGATCCTGGTCGGCGTCATCGGTCTCGGGTTGCTCGCGCTGCCCGCGTCGGACATGCGGCTGGCCCTGCCGGACGCCGGTACCGCCCCGGCCGGTACCCCCGCCCGGGTCTCCAACGACCTGATCACCGAGGGCTTCGGTCCCGGCTTCACCGGCCGCCTCGCGGTGGTCGTGGCCGGCGACGACGCGCAGGCCACCACCGCGGCCATCCCGCAGGTGACAAACCTCGTCCAGGGCACCGAGAACGTGCTGGCGGTGGCACCGCCGCAGCTGAGCCCGGACGGCAAGACGGCGCTGCTCGGGGTCATCCCGCAGACCGGCCCGACCGACCCGGCCACCGAGACGATGGTGCACGACATCCGGGCCGCCGTCGCCGACGTGCCGGGCGCCGACGTCCTGCTGACCGGCGTGACCGCGGTCGGCATCGACATCTCGGAGAAGCTCTCCGACGCGATGCCGGTCTACCTGGGCCTGGTGGTCGGGTTGTCGATCCTGCTGCTCATGCTGGTGTTCCGCTCGCTGCTGGTGCCGGTCAAGGCGGCGCTGGGCTTCCTGCTCACCGTGGCCGCCACCTTCGGTCTCACGGTGGCGGTGTTCCAGCAGGGTCACCTGGCCGACCTGGTCGGCCTGGACACCCCGGGCCCGCTGATCAGCTTCCTGCCGATCCTGCTCATCGGCATCCTGTTCGGCCTGGCCATGGACTACGAGGTCTTCCTGGTCTCCCGGATGCGGGAGGACTTCGTGCACGGTGACACCGCCCAGCAGGCCACCATCAACGGGATGGGCCACGGTGCCCGGGTGGTCACCGCCGCCGCGCTGATCATGACCTCGGTCTTCGGCGGCTTCGTCTTCCTCGACGACCCGGTGATCAAGTCGATGGGCTTCGCGCTGGCCGTCGGCGTGGCGATCGACGCCTTCGTGGTCCGGATGACCATCGTCCCGGCGGTGATGTCCCTGCTCGACAAGGCTGCCTGGTGGCTGCCGCGCTGGCTGGACCGGGGGCTGCCGAACGTCGACATCGAGGGCGAGAAGCTGCGCGCCACCCTCGACAACAAGGCAACGGTGTAAGGAAGGGCCCCCTGTTAACGCCTCGTGCATAGCAGGGGGCCCCTGTTAACGCCAGCGCGTACCCGGCAGGCCGTCACACGCCCGCCGGGTACGTCTCCATCTCGCCGGGCGTGGTGAGCGCGGGCAGCGGATGCAGCGCCGTCGTCTCGTCGCACCAGATGAACGCGTCGTACCGCTGTCCCAGGCGGGTCGGCACGTAGTTGCCCCACGACTCGAAGGACGGGTCGTAGACCACGCCGATCGCCCGGTGGTCGAGCGGCTCGGTGACCCAGCCCGGCTGGTCCGGGCCGCCGAAGACCAGCACCGCCCGCTTCGGCATGAGCTGGTGCAGCAGGTCCTCCACCGAGCCGACCCGGGCCGGCGGTACGACCATCGCCTCGGCGGGCGAGCCCCACCTCGGCGCCGCGATCACCGATCCCCGCCAACTGCCGAAACCGATCAGCACCACCTCGTCGGCACCGTGCCGTTCCCGCGCCAACTGGCCGATGTTGAGCATCCCGTCGGCGGCCATGTCGGTAGCCCGCGCGTCACCGATGTGCGTGTTGTGCGCCCAGACCACCCCCCGGGCGTCCGGCCCGTAGCGTTCCAGCAGCCGATCCAGCGTGTCGGCCATGTGGCTGTCGCGCACGTTCCACGATCCCGGACCACCGGCGACCATCTCCCGGTAGTAGCGCTCCGCGCCGGCCACCACCTCCGCGTTCTGCCAGGCCGAGAAGGCGTCCGCGCCGTCGGCGGCGGCGAGTTGCCGGGTACGCGCCAACAGCCGCACCACCTCCTGCTCGCAGCGGGCCGAGACGAACCGGCTGGCCATGCCGTACTCCTCGACCCGCTTGCCGTACGGCTCGAAGCACCGGTACGCGTCCTGCGCCGCCTCCAGCGACGCCGGGTCCTCCTCGCCCAGATAGTCGAAGATCGCCTGCATCGACTCCCACAGGCTGTAGACGTCCAGGCCGTGAAAGCCGACCCGGGACGCCTCGGCCCGCTCCACGTTCCACGCCCGCAGCCAACTGCAGAACCGGGCCACCTCGGCGTTGGCCCACATCCAGGTCGGCCAGCGTTCGAAGCGCTCCAACGCGACCTGCGGCTCGACCGCGCCACCCGCCGCGCCGATGACACTGCGGTGCACCCGGTCGCAGTCCGGCCAGTCACCCTCCACCGCGACGAAGTCGAACCCGCACTCGGCGATCAACCGCCGGGTGAGCTGTTCCCGGATGCGGTAGTAGTCGTGGCTGCCGTGCGTCGCCTCCCCGATCATCACCACCCGAGCGTCCCGGGCTCGCTCCAGCAACGGGTCGAGGTCGCTCGGCGCACCGAGCCGCTGTACCAGCATGCCTGCGGCTACCCGGCACCCGGACGGGCAAACGCGAGGGCCTTCCGGTGGTGTGCCGACCCGGTTGGGTGGGTAGAGCGGAGGTCATGACCGACCGCGGTGGTGCCCTGCCGGATTATCTCGCAGGGCTGGACTATCCCGTCTCCCGCGAGGACCTGATCCGCTGGTGCCAGGAGAACGGCGCGAGCACCGAGCAGTTGCAGGCCGTACGGGCCCTGCCGGTGGAGCAGATCGGCTCCGCCGCAGAGTTGTCCGACGCCCTGCCCGCCCCGTGGGGCCATTGATCAGCGGACCGGCAGGTCGATGACGGTGCCCTGGGCACGGGCGGTCTCGGCGGCGGCGAGCACACTCACCACCTCGCGGCCGAAGCGTACGTCGCATCGGTGATCGCGGGTGCCGGCGTCGACCTCCGCGAGCAGTTGGTCGATCGCCACCCCGAAGGCGGTCGCCGAACTCGCGCCGCCGGACGGCAGGGTCTCGACGCCGTTGTCCCCGTAGAAGGTGAACTCCGCGGCCACCGCCGCCGGCGGGGCGTCCAGGGTGAGCGACACGCTGCTGGTGGCACCGCCGTCGTGGGTCAGCAGCAGGTGCACCAGGCCGCCCGGCCCGTCGCCGGCGGCCACCCGGGTCACCCGGCCCAGCACCGGCAGCAGGATCGCCAGCGCGTGCGGGCCGATGTCCCACAGCGCGCCGCGCTCGCGCCGCCAGGGCGACTGGGCGTACGGACTGCCGGGCTGGAAGATCGAGGCGAACCGGATCACGTTCGCCGTCTGCCAGCCACCGGCGGCCGCCGCTGCGGCGACGAAGCCGGCCACCTCCGGCTGGTACCGAGCGGTGAAGAAGACCACCGACGCCACGCCCGAGTCGGCCGCCGCGTCGACCACCCGATCGGCGTCGGCGACGGTCAACGCGAGCGGCTTGTCCAGCAGCAGGTGACGCCCGGCGGTGGCGGCCCGTACGGCGATCTCCGCCTGCACGTCCGGGGGCAGCGCGACGGCGACCGCCTCACACGCCTCGATCAACGCGTCGACCTCGTCGTACGCCGGTACGCCGTAGCGGGTGGCCAGCGCGGCGGCCCGGTCCCGGTTGCGGCCCCACACACCGACCAGTTCCGCCCTCGGGTGTGCGTCAAGTGCCGCCCCGTGCGTCTGGGCCGCCCAGTGACCCGTACCGAACAACCCGAACCGCATCACCCGTACCTCCAGCCTCGTCTGCGCCCACGCTAACCGCTGCCGCTGCGGCACACCGACCGTACGCCCGCCGTGCCGGCTGGTCTTACTACGCGGGTTAGTAGAGTGGGCCGGTGATCGGAACCAGCACCGGACGAGTCGGATGAACGCCGCCGGGTCACCGGTCGACGGCGTAGTGGCCGTCGCCGCCATCGTGTTGTCGCTGCTGGTCGCCGTGTGGGCGCTGATCGCCACGCTGCGGCACCGGGCACCGGACCGGATTCAGCTGATCGGCCTGGGCGTACTCGAACTGGCGCTGCTCGCCCTGGCGGTGCTGGCCGGTGTGGCGCTCGCCGGGGGCGACCAGCCGGGTGAACCGGGGGCCTTCTTCGGTTACCTGGTGACGCTCGTCTGCCTGCCGCCCCTGGCCGGGGTGCTGGCCAGGATGGAGCCGACCCGCTGGGGCTCGGCGATCGTCTGCGCGATCTGCCTGGTCACCCCGGTGGTCGTGGTACGACTCCAGCAGACCTGGGAGGTGCTCGGTGGCTGAGACGCGTACCGAACAGCCGGTGCGGACCAACACCGGTCCCGGCCGGCTGCTGATCGCGGTCTACCTGATCTTCGCCATCGCCGCCACCAGTCGCGCCACCCTGCAGATCGTCACCCGGCTCGACGAGGCGCCGCTGGCGTACCTGCTCTCCGCGCTCGCCGCGGTGGTCTACATCGTGGCGGCGGTCGGTCTGGCCCGGGCCGGACACGCCGGTCGTCGCGTCGCGCTGGCCTGCTGCGCCGTCGAACTGGTCGGCGTGGTGGGCGTGGGCGCGTTCAGCCTGGTACGGCCCGACCTGTTCCCGGACGAGACGGTCTGGTCCGGCTTCGGCAGCGGCTACGGCTACATTCCGCTGCTGCTGCCCGTCCTCGGCCTCGCCTGGCTCTACCGGACCCGGTAAGGAGGGGCCCCTTCTTAACGCCTGATGCATAGGAAGGGACCCTTCTTAACAGCCGCCGGGGTCAGTCCCGGGGGCCGCCGGCGACGTAGATGACCTGGCCGGAGACGAAGGACGCGCCCTCGCTGGCCAGGAACGAGATGGTGTGGGCCACGTCCTCGGGCCGGCCGACCCGCCGGACCGGGATCTCCGCCTCGGCGTGCTTCTGCATCGCCTCGAAGTCGATCTTCATGCGGGCGGCGGTGGCGGCGGTCATGTCGGTGACGATGAAGCCCGGCGCGACCGCGTTGACGGTCACCCCGAACGGCCCCAACTCGATGGCGAGGGTCTTGGTGAAGCCCTGCATGCCGGCCTTGGCCGCCGCGTAGTTCGCCTGCCCCCGGTTGCCCAGCGCGGAGGTGCTGGAGAGGTTGACGATCCGACCCCACTTCGCCTCGACCATGTGCTTCTGCGCGGCCTGGCTGAACAGGAAGGCACCCCGCAGGTGTACGCCCAGGACGGTGTCCCAGTCGGCGTCGGTCATCTTGAACAGCAGGTTGTCCCGGAGCACACCGGCGTTGTTGACAAGCACGGTCGGGGCGCCCAACTCGGCGACGACCCGCTCGACGGCGGCCTCCACCTGGGCCCGGTCCGACACGTCGGCGCCGACGCCGAGCGCCCGGCCCCCGGCCGAGCCGATCGCGTCCACGGTTTCCTTCGTCGCCGACTCCTCGATGTCGACCACGGCGACGGCCAGGCCGTCGGCCGCCAACCGGCGGGCGGTCGCCGCGCCGATGCCGCGCGCGGCTCCGGTCACGATGGCGACGCGGGGCTCCTCCGACATGATTACCTCCCGGTAACTTGTGGCTCGATCGAAGGAGCGTAACGCAGTCGTACGCCGCAGCCGGGCCCGCGACGAAAGAGCCGACGCGGGCCGGGCCGTGCCTAGCGTTCGTGACCCAGGCGCAGCCGGATCCACCGGTAGCCGTGCCCGGCGAGCTTGAGCCGGTCGAGCTTGCCGACCTCGGGGTAGTTGCGGTCGCTGAGCACGTCGATCGGCAACTCCGCCTCGTCGGCCAGGATGCTCAGGTCGACCTCGACATCTTCGGTGCCGAGGTTGTGCAGGAAGACCATCGTCCCGGTGGGCCCGTCGGCGCGGTGCGCCAGCACACCCGGGGGCATCGGTACGTCGATGTGGCTGGTGCTGCCCGAACCGGTCTCCGGTGCCTCCCGCAGCGTACGGATCATCCGCTCGAACCAGCCCAGCAGCGAACGCGGGTCCTTGCGCTGGGCGGTGACGTTGACGTGCTGGTAGCCGTACTCCCCCTTGTCGATCACCGGGCGGATCAGCTTCTCCGGCTCGGCGGTGGAGAAGCCGGCATTCTCCTGATAGGACCACTGCATCGGGGTACGGATCGCGTCGCGCCCCTCCAACGTCAGGTCCTCCCCCATCCCGATCTCCTCGCCGTAGCGCAACACCGGGGTGCCGCGCAGCGAGAACTGCAACGAGTACGCCAACTCGATGTGCCGACGGTCGTTGCCGAGCATGGGGGCCAGCCGACGGCGGATGCCCCGGCCGTAGAGCTGCATGTTCTCGTCCGGCCCGAACTTCGCCAGCACGTCGTTGCGCTGGTCGGCGGTGAGCCGGGACAGGTCGATCTCGTCGTGGTTGCGCAGGAAGGTCGCCCACTGCCCACCGGTGGGCAGCTTCGGGGTGTCCCGCAGCGCCTCGATGATCACCTCCGGGTCCTCCCGCGCCAGGGCGAGCATCAACCGACCGTTGAGCATGAAGTCGAAGAGCATGTGGATGCGGTTGCCCGAGCCGCTGCCGTCACCGAAGAACGCCGGCAGCTGATCCGGCTCGACGTTCGCCTCGGCCAGCAGGACCGCGTCGCCGCGCCGCCACTGCACGTGCTGGCGCAGGTCGGTGAGGAAGTCGAAGTCCTTGGGCGAGTTCGGATTGCCGGGCTCGGTGCGCTCGATGATGAACGGCACCGCGTCCATCCGGAAGCCGGAGACACCGAGCTGGAGCCAGAACGAGGTGATCTTCTTGATCTCCGCCCGTACCTGCGGGTTCTCGATGTTCAGGTCGGGCTGGAACTTGTAGAAGCGGTGGTAGTACCAGGCCTTGGCGGTACGGTCGTAGGTCCAGGTCTCGTGCTGCTCGCCGGGGAAGACCATGCCCTGGTGCCGGTCCGCCGGTTCGTGCTCGGACCAGATGTACCAGTCACGGTACGGCGAGTCCGGCGACGACCGTGCGGAGATGAACCACGGATGCTGGTTCGAGGTGTGGTTGACCACCAGGTCGATGATCACCCGGATGCCCCGGTTGCTCGCCTGGTGCAGCAGTTCGGCAAAGTCACCGAGCGTGCCGAGTCGTGGGTCGACGTTGTAGAAGTCGGTCGCGTCGTACCCGTCGTCCTCGTTGGGTGAGGGATGGATGGGGTTGAGCCAGAGGCAGGTGACCCCGAGCCGGGCGAGATAGTCGAGTCGACCGATCAGCCCCTGGAAGTCACCCACCCCGTCGCCGTCGGAATCGGCGAACGTGTCGATGTCGAGGCAGTACACGACCGCCTCCGAGTACCACCTGTCAGACATGTCCCCGTACCTTCTCCGGGGCGCGGCGATGGCAAACCCGGGCGAACCGTTACGGTGCCGTGGTGCAGAGCATCGAGTGGTCCAGCGGCAATTGGCACCAACAGCCGGTGCGGGCGGTCGAGGACGCCGACGGCGGCTTGAGCGTGGAGCCGCAGGCGGATAGCGACCTGTGGCGCCACACCGGCTACGGGTTCGTGCACGACTACGCGCCGGCCCTGCTCGTGGACTTCCCGGTCGGCAGCGCGGTGGAGGTGGACTTCCGGCTCGACTACGCCGAACAGTTCGACCAGGCCGGGGTGCTGGTGCGGGTGGACGACCGGAACTGGGTGAAGACCGGTGTGGAAATCAGCGATGGCCAACCACAGATCGGCGCGGTGGTGACAAACGAGTTCTCCGACTGGTCGGTGGCCCCGGTGCCGCAGTGGGCGGGCCGGGAGGTGACCGTACGGGTCAGCCGGGTCGCTGACGCACTGATCGTACGAGCCCGGCCGGCCGGCGAGCCATGGCAACTGGTCCGGCTCGCCCCGCTGGACGGGGACGCACCGGCAGCCGCCGGGCCGTACTGCTGCTCGCCCAGCCGAGGTGGCCTGACCGTCCGCTTCAGTGGCTGGCGACAGGGCCCGGCCGACGCGACGCTGCACCCACCGGAGTGAGGGACGCTGCCGCCTGGTGTTCACCGGCGTGCCAGCGGGTAGGAACGTCGGCACGCCGACTACCCGTGGAGGCAGCACCATGGCGCTCGCCCAGGATGTCGACCCCAGCCAGGTCGGCGGGCTGACCGGCTGGGTGGCCGGGGTGATCGAGGCGGCCGGCCCGCTGGGTGTCGCCCTGCTGGTCGCCCTGGAGAGCATCATCCCGCCGATCCCCAGCGAGATCGTCCTGGCGCTGGCCGGCTACCTCGCCGGTGAGGGCCGGTTCAACGTGGTGGTGGTGACCGTCGCGGCAACCGTCGGCTCGGTGCTCGGCGCGCTGGTGCTGTACTGGCTCGGCGCCGCCGTCGGTGAGGACCGACTCAAACGCTGGCTCGACCGGCTACCCCTGGTGGACCTGGACGACCTGGAGAAGGCCGACCGGTGGTTCGAGCGGTACGGTCGCTGGGCCGTCTTCTTCGGCCGGATGGCCCCGGTGGTCCGCAGCCTGGTCTCGATCCCGGCCGGCGCGAACCGCATGCCGCTGGTCGAGTTCGTCACCCTCACCACGCTGGGCAGCGCCCTCTGGAACGGCCTCTTCATCGGCCTCGGTTACGCCCTCGGCACCCGCTGGAACCAGATTGACCGCTACAGCTCCTGGTTCGACTACGGCATCCTGGCCATCCTGGCCCTCATGCTCGCCACCTGGGCCCTCAAAAAACACCGCCGCCGCACCCACCCCCGCACCCCCACCCACCCCTAAACCCCTCCTCCCCTCCCCTCCCCACCCCCGCCCCTGCCCACCCCCGCTCCCCGCGATCTTGCACTTCTTGTCGGGGCATGCCGGACTTAAGTCCCATAGCAGCGACCGAAAGTGCAAGATCGCGGGGAGCGGGGCGGAGGTCGAGGGGGCGGGTGGGGAGCGGGTGGGGTGGTTAGGGGAGGGTGCGGAGGTGGGGGGAGACGGTGCGGGCGAAGGAGGTGTTGTGGGTGACGTCCCAGTTGATGGACCAGGTCATGGCACCGCGGAGGGCGGGGTAGGTACGCGGGGGGCGGAAGCTGCCGCAGTTCGTGCCGCGGGTCAGGCAGTCCAGGGCGGCGTTGACCACGCTGGGCGTGACTATGCCACCACCGGCCGCCCCGGGACCGGCCGGCAGGCCGAGCCCGACCTGGTCGGGCCGCAGTCCCGCCTCCAACTGGATGCAGGCCAGCGCGACGATGAAGTTGACCGTCCCCTGGGCGTACGCGGCGTTGTTGTCGCAGCCGAGCATCGCCCCGGAGTTGTAGAACTGGGTGTTCACCACGGTCAGGATGTCCCTGATGTCCAGCGCGAGCTTGAAGTAGCTGGTGGCCGGGTTCTGCATGTCGATGGTCTGCGGCGCCATCGCGATGATCAGTGAGCTGCCCACCTTGGCCCGCAACGAGCGCAACGCCTGCGCCATGTAGGTCGGGTCGAGGCCGTTCTCCAGGTCGATGTCGACACCGTCGAAGCCGTACCGCTGGATCAGCGCGTACACGCTGTCGGCGAAGGCCACCGCGGACGCCGAGCTGTTGACCACCACCCGGCCGGTCTCCCCGCCGACCGAGATGATCACCTTCTTGCCCCGGCTCTGCAGGGTGCGCACGTCGGCGGAGAAGTCGGCGTCGGTGTAGCCGCCCAGCGAGGCGGACAGGCCCGGGTCGATGGCGAAGCCGACCGCGCCGGGCGTGCCGGTGGCGTCCGCGAAGGCGACCGCGACCAGGTCGTACTCGGCGGGCACGTCACGCAGTCGCAGCTCGACCGCCGGGTTGTCGAAGTTGTGCCAGTAGCCGGTCAGGATGTGCTTCGGCAGCCCGGTCACCGGCGGCGGACTCGTCGGCGGCGGCGTGGTCGGAGGCGGGGTCGTCGGCGGTGGGGTCGTCGGAGGCGGCGTGGTGGGCGGTGGCGTGGTCGGGGTGGTCCCGCCGGCGCAGGCCGCGCCGTTCAGACGGCAGTTCGACGGTACGCCGGAGCCGCTGCCCAAAAAGCCGAAGGAGACCGACGCACCGGGGGCGATGGTGCCGTTCCACGATCGGTTGGTGAAGGTGTACCGCTGGCCACTGGAGGTCAGCAGCGCGTCCCAGTAGGTGCCGACCGTGGTGCCGGCGGGCAGGTCGAAGCCGAGGTTCCAGCCGTTCACGGTGGCGGTGCCGCCGTTGGTGATCGTGTACTTGCCCTCCCAGCCGGTCCCCCAGTCGGACGTCTTGACGAAGCTCGCCGTGACCGAGGCGGCGTACGCGGCCGGGGCGAGCCACACCGCCCCCAGGGCCGCCGCCAACGCACCGACCACCGACAACACCAGGGCTCTGGACCGTTTCATGCCTGCCTCCCGACCGGAAAAGACATCCATCGACGTCGACCTGGTGCTCATTATTAAGAGTCTTAACTATTTATGTCCAGAGCTGGCGCAGGGTTGTTAACAAGGGCCCCCTGCTCTACCGGAGGCGTTAACAGGGGGCCCTTCCTTACACCTCAGCGACGGAAGTGGAACCAGTTGACGTTGACGAAGTCGTTGGGCTGGCCGCTGCTGAAGGTGAGGTACACGGTGCGTCGCCCGGTCACCGACGACACGTTGCCCGGCACCGACCGCCAGCTCTGCCAGCCGCCGGTGTTGGCGATGGCGAAGCTGCCGATCGGCGTACCGGTCGGGCTGTCCAGCCGCACCTCGACCAGGCCACTGACCCCGCTCGCCGCGCCGGAGGCGACCCGGGCCACGAAGTCACGCGGCCCGCTGGAGCCGAACTCGACGTTGTCGTAGCGGACCCAGTCGCCGTTGCGCAGCGCGGCGATGTTCTGTCCGCCCTCGGAGCAGGCCTCCACGAGCACGCCGTTCTGGGCGTTGAACGACTCGGCCTGGATTGTCGCGTACGCGTCGCGCACGCCACTCGGCGGCGGAGTCGTCGGCGGCGGAGTGGTCGGCGGCGGAGTGGTCGGCGGCGGAGTGGTCGGCGGCGGGTTGCTGCCGCCACCTCGGGTGTAGACGGCCACGTAGTCGACGAGCATCGGCCGGCCCGGCACGGTCGCCGAGGTGGGCGTGGCGCTGCCGGCCACCCCGTTCGGGAAGGCCCCGCCCATCGCGACGTTGAGCAGCAGGAAGTAGCCGGCGTGGCTGGTCATCTGCGACCAGTACGGCTCACCGACGCGGCTCTGGCTGACCGTGTGGTAGAGCTGCCCGTCGACGTACCAGCGCAGCTGCTGCGGGCTGATCGAGGCGTCCCACTCGAAGCGGTAGGTGTGGAACGCCGACTGGCAGGTGCTGCCCGGGCAGGCCCGGGACGCGCCGATGCCGTTGAACTCGTCGCACGGCCCGCCGGGCGCGACGCCGCAGTGCAGCACGCCCCACACCGTGTTGAGCCCGTTGACGTTCTCCATCACGTCGAACTCGCCGATGCCCGGCCAGTTCTGGTAGTTGCCCCGGTACGGCGAGCCGAGCGCCCAGAACGCCGGCCAGTAGCCGGAAGCGGCGGCACCTGTGACGTTTGGCATCTGGATGCGGCCCTCGATGGCCAGCACCCCACCGGCGGGGGCCTTGAAGTTGCTGCGCACGGTCTCGATGCGGGCCGAGGTCCAGTTGCCGGCGCCGTCGCGCAACGGAGTGATCCGCAGGTTGCCGGCACCGTCGTGGCTGACGTTCGCGGTGCTGTTGGTGTACGTCTGGATCTCGCCGGTGCCCCAGTTCGGCGGGCCGCCCGGGTAGCTGGTGCCGGTGTCGATGATCCAGTTGCTGCCGGACGGGAGCGTGCCGGCGGCGCCGGTGAAGTCGTCGCTCCAGACCAGACTCCAGCCGGACGGGGTCGGCGGCACAGCGGCGTCGGCGGTCGCGGTGAGCCCGGCCAGGCCGGTGGTGGCGGTGACGAGTACGGCCAACGCCAGTGGCAGCCGGCGTCTGGCGGGCGGGGCGGCAGCGGCCGCCGGGGTAGGTGTCATGGCGTTGCCTCTCTACGGGGACGGGTGAGAGAGCGCTCTCTCAGGGAGTTGTACGTCCCGCCCGGACAGTTGTCAATGTCGATCTGTCGGCCCGGCCGACCGCACCAGGACCGGACGAGTCGTGCGCCACGCGCGCACGGCGTTTCCGGCAACCGGTACTGCGGGTAATTGCCGCCGCGACCCGGTGCGGACCCGACCGCCCGGCTGAGGCGGGACGGTGATGGCGATGGCCAGGCAGCCTGCGGTGGCTCCGCACCCTGCGGCGGAACAGAACGACCTGCTCACGGTGGGCGTCGAGGAGGAGTTCCTGCTCGTCGACCCGGAGACCGGGGCGGCGGTGCCCGCCGTCGACGAGGTGATGGAGCAGGTGCCGCCGGAGTTGCGCGGGCAGGTGGAGCGCGAGTTCCAGACCAGCCAGATCGAGATCGGCAGCCCACCCGGGGTGGAGCTCTCCTCGATCCGGCATTCTCTCGGCCTGCTGCGCGCCGCCCTCGCCGACGCCGCCGAGCGGGCCGGGGCACAGCTGCTCGCGATCGGCACCGGACCGGTCGACGGTCCCGTGCCGCCGGTGGTCGACAAGCCCCGCTTCGACCGGATGGTGGAGCGGTACCGCCTGCTCGTCCCCGGGCCGGGCAACAACGGGATGCACGTGCACGTCGGGGTGCCCGACCCCGACACCGGCGTGCAGGTGCTCAACCACGTACGCCCCTGGCTGCCGATCCTGCACGCGATCACCGTCAACTCGCCGTTCAGCCGGGGCGAGGACACCGGCTACGCCAGCTGGCGGTCGATCGAGTGGGAACGGTGGCCGTCGGTGGCGCCGACGCCGTACCTGGCCTCGCACGAGCACTACCGACGGCTGATCCGTCAGCTGATCTCCAGCGGCGTGATGCTCGACGAGGGGATGCTCTACTGGTACGCCCGCCTGTCGGCCAAGTACCCGACGGTGGAGCTGCGCATCGGTGACGTCTGCCCGACGGTGGACGACGCGGTGCTGGTCGCCGCCCTGGTCCGCGGTCTGGTGGCGACCTCGTTGGACGACATCGCCGCCGGCCGGCCGCCCCTGCCCACCGACCATCATCTGCTGGTCGGCGCGCACTGGCGAGCCGCCCACGACGGGCTGGAGGGTTCGGCGGTCGATCCGACAAACGGCGAACTGCGACCGGCCTGGGACCTGCTGCACCAACTCATCGGGCGGCTCGGCCCGGCCCTGGAACGGCACGGCGACCATGCCGAGGTGACCGGGCTGCTGGAAGGGTTGCGCGAGCACGGCACCGGCGCGGCGCGGCAGCGAATGGCGTACGCCCGTACCGGACGGTTGCAGGATGTGGTGGCGCAGGTGGCGCGACAGACCCGGGGCGAGCCCTCGGCCTGACAGGAGGGTTGCCGTGGCGGAACGAATGATCGTCATCGGCGGCGACGCCGCCGGGATGGCGGCAGCCGCGCAGGCCCGGCGCAGCCGGGGTCGGGACGACCTGGAGATCGTCGCGTTCGAGCGGGGACACTTCACGTCGTACTCGGCGTGTGGGATCCCGTACTGGATCAGTGGTCTGGTGCCCGACCGCGATCAGCTGATCGCCCGGGATCCGACGACGCACCGGGAGAAGTTCGGCATCGACGTACGCCTGCGGCACGAGGTCGTCGCGATCGACCTGGACCGCCGCGAGGTGACCGCGGTGGACCTGACGGGCGGCCGCGAGATCCGCGAACCCTTCGACATCCTGATGTACGCCACCGGAGCCGTGCCGACCACGCCGGACTGGGCGCGGACCGACGTCGCCGGGGTGTTCGGGGTGCAGACGCTCGACGACGGATCGGCGCTGCGCAGCTGGTTGGACGCCGACCCGCCGCCGAAGCGGGCGGTGGTGGTCGGCGGCGGCTACATCGGGGTGGAGATGGCCGAGGCGTTGGTGCTGCGCGGCCTGTCCGTCACCCTGGTCGAGCGGGCCGAACAGCCGATGTCCACCGTCGACCCGGACATGGCCCGGCTGGTCACCGACGCGATGCGCGGGTTGGGCGTGGACATCCGTACCGGGGTGCAGGTCACCGGGCTGTCCGAGCACGACGGTCGGGTCGACGCCGTACGGACCGACGCGGGTTCGATCCCGGCCGACGTGGTCGTCCTCGGGCTCGGCGTACGCCCGAACACCGCGCTCGCCGAGGCCGCCGGCCTGCCCATCGGTCCGACCGGTGGCCTGCGGGTGGACCGTCAGATGCGGGTCGCCGGGGTGCCCGGGGTGTGGGCCGGCGGGGACTGCGTGGAGACGCTGCACCGGGTCAGCGGGATGCCGGTGCACGTGCCGCTCGGCACCCATGCGAACAAGCAGGGCCGGGTCGCCGGCATCAACATCGGCGGCGGGTACGCCACCTTCGCCGGGGTGATCGGCACCGCCGTGACCAAGGTCTGCGACCTGGAGGTGGGGCGTACCGGGCTGCGCGAGCGGGACGCGCTGGCCGCCGGCTTCGAGTTCGTCTCGGTGATCGCCGAGTCGACCAACCGGGCCGGCTACTACCCGGGCGCCCGCCCGATGACGGTCAAGCTGATCGCCGAACGGCCCAGTGGCCGGCTGCTCGGGGCGCAGATCGTCGGCTGGTCCGAGGCGGCGAAGCGGATCGACACACTGGCCGTGGCGTTGTGGAACCGGATGACGGTGGACGACATGACCGCCCTGGATCTCGGCTACGCCCCGCCGTACTCCCCGGCCTGGGACCCGGTGCTGGTCGCCGCCCGCAAGGCGGTCGACGCGCTCGCCCGCTGAGCGTTTCTTGTGCGGCTACCGCCTGGCGCCGGTGGCCGGTCGCGGGCTGGTCGGGGTGTGACGGCAGGTCGGGATCGGCCAGGATGGACCAGTGACCGGCGCGCTGCGGATTCCCGACGGGTTGACCTGGTTGCACGGCGTGCCGGGCGGCCCGGAATGGTTGGCCGGACTACCGGGCCGGTTGGCCGCCTGTGCCCGGCGCTGGTCGCTGCGGGTCGGGCCGCCCTTCGGGTACGCCTTCGCTTCGCTGGCGGTGCCGGTGGACCTGCCCGACGGCACCCGGGCAGTGCTCAAGTTGCAGTTTCCCGACGCGGAGAGCGAGCACGAGGCGACCGCGCTACGCCGCTGGAACGGCGACCGCGCCATCCGGCTGCTCGCCCACGCCCCCGAGTTGCGGGCCCTGCTGGTGGAACGCTGTCACCCCGGAACCCCGCTGCACGCGCTACCGCTCGACGAAGCGCTAGACGCCGTGGTGGCGCTGCTCCCCCGCCTCTGGGTGCCGGCCGGTCAGCCGTTCATGTCGTTGGCGCAGGCAGCCGCCGGCTGGACGGCCCGGCTGCCGATCACGTGGGAGCGCGCCGGACGGCCGTACGAGCGGCGGCTGCTCGACGCCAGTCTCGACCTGCTCGCCGGGCTGGCTGGCAGCCAGGGCGAGCAGGTACTGGTCAACCAGGACCTGCACGCCGCCAACGTGTTGCGGGCCGAGCGCGAACCATGGCTGGTGATCGACCCGAAGCCGCTGGTCGGCGAACGGGAGTTCTCGGTGGTGCCGATGGTGCGCGGCACGGAACTGGGCCATTCGCGGGCGGCCGTGCGCCGCCGACTGGACAGGCTCAGCGCCGAACTGGGTCTGGACCGTGAGCGGGTACGCGGTTGGACGATCGGCCAGACGATGGCCTGGAGCATCGACGGCGGCCAGGTCTTCACCGACCACGTCGAGGTGGTCCGCTGGCTCGAATGAGGCGTTAACAGGGGTCCCCTGCTATGCAGCAGGCGTTAACAAGGTGCCCTTCCTTACATCTGGCAGGTGGGGCACCAGTAGAGGTTGCGGGCGGCGATGGTGCCTCGGCTGATCGGGGTGGCGCAGACGTGGCACGGCTGGTCGGGGCGGCGGTAGACGTACACCTCACCGCCGTGCCGGTCGACGCGGGCCGGGCGCCCCATCGCCTCGGGCAGGTGCTCGGCGCGGACGGTGTCGATCCGACCGGTACCGACGGCGAGCGTCATCAGCTCCACCAGGTCGACCCAGAGCGCGTCCCAGCCGGCGCGGGTCAGCTCCCGGCCGGGCAGGGTCGGCGACAGCCCGGCGCGGAACAGCGCCTCGGTCACGAAGATCAACCCGGTGCCGGCCACCACCGACTGATCCAGTAACAGCGCCGCCAGCGGCGTCGAACTGCGGGAGATCCGGGCGTACGCCCGCTGCGGGTCGGCGTCGGCGCGCAGCGGATCGGGGCCGAGGCGGGCCCGCAGTGCCGCCGCCTCGGGTGGCGTGAGCAGTTCGCAGGCGGTCGGGCCGCGCAGGTCGAGCCAGTGCCGGTCGGTGGCCAGCCGCAGCCGGATCTGCCCCACCGGCTCCGGCGGCTCACCGTGACCGTCGGTGACCTTGCCGTACAGGCCGAGGTGCACGTGCAGGATCCGCTCACCGGCGTAGTGGTGCAACAGGTGCTTGCCGTACGCCTTGGTCTGCTCCAGGACGGACCCGGAGAGCAACGCGGCACCCTCGGCGAACCGGCCCTGCGGGCTGGTGGCGAGCACCTTGTCCCCGACGAACAACTCGGCGTGCCGAGCCGCCAGGCGATGAATCGTGTGTCCCTCTGGCACGACCACCAAGCGTAGCCAGCCCCTCCCCCGACTCACCGGACAGGAGGGGCATGTCGTTGACGGCCGCAATCGAAGGAGGTGCTCTGCCGCTACTCGTCGGTAAGGATCATGCCCGAACGTCTGGTTCAATTGCGCCTCGGGACGCCGGAGACGGCGATGCCACGCCGGTGCGAAGAAGGACGGTGGGTCATGACGGATCGGGTGCGGCGCGCGGTGGTGGTCGGCAACAGCGACGGGATCGGGTTGGCGTTCACCCGTCGACTGCTGGCTGACGGCTGGCGGGTCGCCGGGCTGTCCCGCCGGGACAACCCCATCGCCGTCCCCACGTACACCCATCACACCGTCGACGTGACCGCGCCGGACTATCCCGGGGTGCTCGGCAAGGCGATCGACGAGCTGGGCGGGGTGGACCTCTGCGTGTACGCCGCCGGCATCGGCGAGCCCGTCGACCTGGCCGACCTGGACGCGCAGACCCGGACCTTCGAGGTCAACCTGATGGGCGCGGTACGCACGGCGTCCACGGTCGTACCGCGGATGGCGGCGGCCGGCGACGGCCACCTCATCGGGCTGTCCAGCCTCGCCGACCGGCTGGTCTCCCGGGACGCACCCGGCTACGCCGGCTCGAAGGCCGGGTTGTCGTCGTACCTGATGGGGCTGTCGGCGGCGCTGCGCGGACAGGGCGTGAGCGTGACCACCGTCCGGTTCGGCTTCGTGGACACCAAAATGGCAAAGGGACCGGTACGGCCGATGATGATCTCGGTCGACCAGGCGGTCGAGGTCCTCGTGCGGTGCGTACGCGACCGCCCGGTGCTCGTCTCCCGCCCTCGCCGCATGGCCCTGCTCACCTCCGCCCTCTCCCCCTTCACCCGCCCCCGCCGCTGAACGCTGCTCTCCCCACCCCCTCTCTCGCGGCAGATCTTGGTACGAAAGCGCCCTCAGAAGGGCCGTTTCGTACCAAGATCTGCCGCGAGTGCGTGTTGCCTGAAGAGTCGCTGGGTACGTGTGGGGGTGTTGGCGCGTGGGGTGGTCGGGGGGTGGGGGCCTGCCACGCATGATCAGGAGGTGAAGCCATGAGATTTCCTTCGCTGTCCCGCCGGGCGGAACCGGCGACGACCCTCGACGAGGATGCCGAACGCGGTGCCACGGTCGCCACCGACACCCGGCCCACCGACCGCAACGATGGGGCCTACCGCAGCAGCTCAGCGGCCCCCACCACCGAGCGCCCAACCAACCCGGCAACCGCCGAGCGCCCAACCAACCCGGCCGCCGCTCGCCCAGCCGACACAGCCGCCACCCGGGCAGCCAACCCGGCCGCCGCCGACCGGTCAGGAACCGCCGAGCGGGCGTCCGACCGAGCTGCCACCGGCGGCGTCGCTGGAGCTGCCCCCGTGGACAGCACCGATCGGCCGGCCACCGAGCGGGCCGCTGCCCGAGCCGCCACGGCCCGGTCCGGCGTCGACGGCTCCCGCCGAGCCCGCGCCACCACCCCCGTACCGCCCACCGGCCGCACCAGCCCCACCAGCACGACCACCCGAAACGACACCGCCGCTACCCCCACCAGCACGACCACCCCCACCGAAGCGACCGCCCGGAACGGCGCGACCGCCACCGGTGTGATCGCCGGCAGCGGCGTGACCGACCGGACCCGCGCCGACGATCTGGAGCGTGCCCCGGAGCGTGACCCGCTCGACGGTGAGCGGGACGGCAGCGTCGAGCGCACCGGTGGCCGGGAGTCGGCGGACGAGGCGCAGGTGGTTGCCGGTCGGCGACCGCGGCCCAGCCTGCTGGCCACCCTCGGCCTGATCGTCGGGGTCGCCGGCCTGCTGTTCGTACTCACCGGGACACTTGCCGGGTACGGCATCGGCATCGGTGCCCTCGGCGCGGTGTTCGCCGTGCTCGGCCTGATCGCCACTCGGCGGCGGCACGTCGCCGGCAAGCCCGACGCCCTGCTCGGGATCGCCTTCGGCCTCGGCGCGGTGGTGCTCGGCGTGCTGGCGATGACCGGGCAGTACGACTGGCCGAACACCGACGGTGACACGGTGACCCGGCTGCGTGAGTGGCTTGATTCACAGTTTGTGGATCGGTTCTAGGGGGCACATTTCGCCGCGCCGGTGGTTCACCGGCGCCCGGCCGGTGAGGAACCGGCCGCGAGCCCGACCAGTTCTGGTGGTTCACCAGCCGGGCACACACATGTCGTCAGGGGCGGCCATTCGCCGCCCCTGACGTGTGTCCGCAGCCCATCCCGCCACTCCCAGCCACCGTTTCGCCGAAACGGCGGTCTCCCACCCACCCGACACCCCACAACGCCGAAACGGCGGCGCCGCCGAGCGCGCGGACATCGGGCAGGGAAGTCGATCACGTAGTCGGCGCAATGATCAGCCGTCGTCAGGTCTTCAGACGCAACGATCTGCTGCCTTCTGCAAGGGTCTGCGGTGGATTATGCGGGTCGGGGGCGCATACGGTTGAGCCACGCGCCAGCCCGTGGGCCGCCGGTGGTCAGGGCGCGCGGAGACCCTGGGAGCAGGACAATGACGATGGACGCCACCCGCCAGCACTTCCTGATGTGCCGGCCGACGTACTTCGCCGTCGACTACGCGATCAACCCGTGGATGGACCCGACCGCCCCCGTCGACACCGATCTCGCCGTCCGGCAGTGGGAGCGGCTGCGTCAGGTGTACCGGGACCTGGGGCACACCGTTGAGGAGGTCACTCCGGTGCCGGGTCTGCCGGACATGGTCTTCGCCGCCAACGGCGGCACCGTGATCGACGGTAAGGCGATGGCGGTGCAGTTCCGCGACCCGCAGCGCGCCGACGAGGCCCCCGCCTACCGTGCCTGGTTCGAGCAAGCCGGCTTCGAGATGTACGACCCGAAGCACGTCAACGAGGGCGAGGGCGACATCCTGCTGGCCGGCGACCACCTGCTCGCCGGCACCGGATTCCGTACCGCACACGCCTCGCACGCCCAGTTGCAGGAGGTCTTCGGCTACCCGGTGATCACCATGCAGTTGGTCGACCCACGCTTCTACCACCTGGACACCGCGTTGACCGTGCTCGACGAGCGGACCGTGGCGTACCTGCCGGAGGCGTTCTCCCCCGGCAGCCAGGCCGTGCTGCGTCGACTCTTCCCGGACGCGGTGCACGCCACCATGGCCGACGCCGAGGTGCTCGGCCTCAACGCGGTGAGCGACGGCCGGCACGTGGTGCTGCCCGAGCAGGCCACCGACCTGGCCGCGAAGCTGCGTGAGCGGGGCTACCAGACCATCGGCGTCGACCTGTCCGAGCTGCGTAAGGCCGGCGGTGGCCCGAAGTGCTGCACGTTGCGACTCCGTCAGGGAAAGGCAAGCCGATGATCGAGGACATGCTGCGGACCCCCGCCGCGGTGCAGGACGCGGAGCGCCACACCGCGCACAACTACCACCCGCTGCCGGTGGTGATCTCCTCCGCCGAGGGTGCCTGGGTCACCGACGTGGACGGTCGGCGCTACCTGGACTGCCTGGCCGGCTACTCCGCGCTGAACTTCGGCCACCGTCACCCGGCGTTGATCGCCGCCGCGCACGCCCAGCTCGACAAGCTGACGTTGACCAGCCGGGCGTTCATCCACGACCAGTTCGCCGACTTCTGCCGGGAGCTGGCCGCGTTGTGCGGCAAGGACCTGGTGCTGCCGATGAACACCGGGGCCGAGGCGGTGGAGACCGGCATCAAGGTGGCCCGCAAGTGGGGCTACCAGGTCAAGGGCGTACCCGCCGGTCAGGCCACCATCGTGGTCGCGGAGGGCAACTTCCACGGGCGTACGACCACCATCGTGAGCTTCTCCACCGACGACGACGCCCGCGCGGACTTCGGGCCGTACACCCCGGGCTTCAGGATCGTCCCGTACGGCGACCTGACCGCGTTGGCCGAGGCGGTCGACGAGACCACTGTCGCGGTGCTGCTGGAGCCGATCCAGGGCGAGCAGGGTGTGGTGGTGCCGCCGGCCGGCTACCTGCCGGGGGTGCGCCAGCTCTGCACCGAGCGCAACGTGCTGTTCATCGCCGACGAGATCCAGTCGGGTCTGGGGCGTACCGGGGCCACGTTCGCCTGCGAGCAGGAGGGCGTCGTACCGGACATGTACCTGCTGGGCAAGGCGCTCGGCGGCGGCATCGTGCCGGTCTCCGCGGTGGCGGCCGACGCCGACGTGCTGGGCGTGCTGCGGCCCGGCCAGCACGGCTCCACCTTCGGCGGCAACCCGCTCGCCTGCGCGGTGGCCACCGAGGTGGTCCGGTTGCTGGCCACCGGCGAGTTCCAGCGCCGCTCGACCGAGTTGGGCGAGCGGCTGCACGCCGGGCTGCACGCCCTGATCGGCAAGGGCCTGGTCGCCGTACGCGGTCGGGGTCTGTGGGCCGGACTGGACATCGACCCGGCGCTGATGAGCGGCCGGGAGGCGTGCGAGCGCCTGATGGAGCGTGGCGTGCTGGCCAAGGACACCCACGGCTCGACGATCCGGCTCGCCCCGCCGCTGACGATCACCGCCGAGGAGATCGACCACGCGGTCGCACAGCTGGCGGCGGTACTGGCCGGCTGAGCAGCCGTACCGACGCGGGTGGGCGCCAGGTCCCGGGCGCCCACCCGCGTCACGGCGTCGGGTTCAGCGGGGCAGGCGCATCGCCATCGTCGGGGCCTCGGACATCACCGAGTCGGGGTTGTACGGCGCACCCGACGGCAGGTCGGCCGGCCGGCCGATCTGCACCCCCGGGTACAGCTCCACCATGTCGCCGCCGGCCAGCACCCGGGACTGTTGCGGGGCCAGCGGGATGCGGTCCGCGTCGGCCAGCGACCCGGCCGGCCGGATGCCGGAGCCGTTGGTGCTCACGTCGGTGACCATCACGTCGCTGCCACGCAGCTCCAACCGCAGGTGGCTGCGGCTGATCCAGCGGCGGGCCTCGTCGTTGAGCCACTGCCCGAGCATGATGCCGCCGCTGCCCTCCGGGGCCCGGCCGACCAGCACCGGCTGATCCTCGGTGAGCGCGAATCGACGCCGGATCAGGCCACCGACGCGCACCGCGAGGACCTCGCTGCGCGGCCGGGGGCCGGCGTCGCGCAGCCGGCTGCCGTGCCGGGGGCAGGTCGGCACGCCGTTGCGCAGCGACGGTGGCGGCTGACCGGTCGGCGCCCGGTCCACCCGGGCCAGGTCGGCGAAGGCGCCACCGCCGCCACCTCCCCCGAACAGGTTGCAGCCCGACTCCGAGCAGCGCCATTCGCGGGCGAGCAGCTGCGCCGCAGCCGGCGAGGGCGGCCCGGCCACCGGTGTGTGACCGCCACCGACGTGGGCGATGAACACCGGTCCGCCGGCACCCGGCACCGGGGCGAGCACCCGACCGGGCTGCTCGACCAGCCAGGGGAACCGCCCGCGCAGGCCGTCGAAGCGCACCCGGCTGAGCACCGGCAGGCCGAGCAGGTCGGCCACCTCCAGCATCCGGTCCCCGGGGTTGTCGAGCACCTCGACCAGGCCGTCGTCGGCCCAGCGGCGGACCACCATCCGCTCGTTGGAGGTCAGGTCGGCGTCGGAGAGCACCCCCCGGTGCACCACCGCGTAGACCGGGACGTTGTCCTCCTCCAGGCTGCGCGCCAGCGCGTCGATGACCATGCCGAGGCGCAACGTGCTGGCCGGACGTCCGCCGTCGAGGTCCTGGTAACGGATGATCTCGGCCAGGTCGACCACCGCGCGGGCCAACTGCGGATCGGTGCAGACCCGCCCCTCGATGGCGTCCAGCACCTTGCTGATCTCGAACCTCATCGGGTGCCTCCCACGATCTCGTCGATCCGCCGAGCCAGCTCGATGTCCCGCCGGGTGACGCCGCCCGCCGAGTGGGTCACGCAGCGGAAGGTCACGGTGCGCCAGCGGATGTCGATGTCCGGGTGGTGATCCAGCTCCTCGGCCGTGGCGGCGACCCGGTCGACCAGCCCGATGGCGTCCGGAAAGCTGGCCAGCTCCACGGTACGGGTGATCCCGGCCGGGTCCTGTGACCACCCTGCCAGCCCACCCAGCTCGTCTCGTACCGCCTCAGCGGTGAGCACCTCTGCCATGGCCAGACCCTACCGTTGACCGCCAGCACGGCGTCGACCAACAACTCCGCCGGCCCTCACCCCTACACTGACCGCCGGATCAGACGATGGTCGCCGGCCGGACATGGAGACACATCATGCGCAACCGCACGCTGGCGACCGTGTGTACGGCACTCGCGCTGGTGCCCCTCTGCCTGTCCGGTTGTGCTCCCGCTGCGCCGGCACCTCCGGCTGCGACGGTCACCAGCCTGCCGCCCGACCCACGCGCGGTACTGGTCGCCGCAGCCGAGCTGACCAGACAGACCACCTCGACGATGACCATGGGCAGGACCAGTCTGTCGCTGCTCTTCACCGCCACCGCAGTGGTGGACCCCGCGGCCGGCGACTTCGCCGTCACCGCCGAGGTGACCGCCGACGGCAAGGTGACCCGATGGGCGATGACCGCCGTGAACGACAGCGCGTTCCTTCGCTTCGATGACCTGTGGGATGGCCGCTGGCTGCGGATGCCCTCAGCGGATGTCCTGACGACCATCGGCCTGGACATCATGCCGAATGGCGATCCGGGAGAGATTGGCAAGCTTGTGGGACAGATCGTCGAGGTACGACGCGAGGCGCCCGGACACTTTTCGGGCACGCTCGACCTCACCCACACCTCGTCCGTCGCGCTGACCGAGCTGCCGGAATCGACGGCCGAAACGCTCCGGTCGCTGCCCTTCAAAGCGCAGATTGATGCCGAGGGGCGACTGATCGAACTGACCCTGCGCCTGAGCGACGTCGACATGAGCCTCGGCGCCGTAACGGTCGCCTTCGGCGATTTCGGCGCCACGCCGGATATCACTCCGCCCGCCGCCGCTGAGGTGATGGACGCCCCGAAGGACCTGACCGAGCACCTCTCCCAACTCAACTGACCCTGCCGCCCACTCAGCTCATGCGGCTGACCGTGGCGCGGAGGCGGAGCAGGTCGCGGCGACGGCGCTCGTAGGTGGTGGCGAGGGCGATCAGGGCCAGTCCTGCGGTGCCCAGGTAGGCCCACCGGGGCAGCAGGTCCCAGCTGCGTACCAGCTCGTGCACGGCGAGCACGGCCAGCGTCGACCCACCGAGCACCACCGGCGCCTGCCAGCGTCGGATCGCCCCGAGCAGCGTCACGGCGAGCGCGGCCGCGCCGAGCAGCAACCGCCGCCACGGTTGCGGGTCCGCGCCGAACAGCACGGCGGCCAGGCTGGGCAACAGCACCGCGGCCAGACCGGGGCCGAGCGCGAGCCAGCTGGTCAACCCCGGTCGGGTACGCAACACCACCGTGCCCGCGCCGAGCGCCAACACCGCGAACGGCACGGTGTACGCCTCCAGCACCGTCACCCCACCGGACCCCAGCAGCAGCCAGACTGCGAGCAGGACGTTGCCGGCGGAGATCGCGGCGAAGACCCACCGCCGCGCGGTCGACTCGCCCCGGCGCAGCAGCCGCAGCCCGACCGCGACGGCCCAGAGCACGCAGACCGTGGCGGCGTGCCGAGCCGCACCGATGGTGAGCAGGATCCCGACCAGCGCCACCGCCTGCGCGGCCGCGTCCAGCACCCGACCCGACAGCGCCGAGATACCGGAAACGATCGCGGCCAGGGCGAGTGCGACGGCGGCCACGCCGAGCACCGCGAAGGCCGCCACCCGCAGTGGCTGCCCGGCGGCCAGCGAGGCGGTGATGGCGAGACCGGTCGCCGCCGCGACCGCGACCAGCCAGCCGGCCAGCCGCACCAGATGCCGCCGGGCGGCCACCCCCGCCACGGTCGCCGCCACCACCAGCAGACCCAGCCCGGCGAGCGTCCCGGCCCGGGTGGCCTGGAGGTTGAGCAGTCCCGCCCCGATCAGCACCAGCCCCACCGGCACGCCGACCGCCACGAACGGGGCGTCCACCGGCCGCACCGCGATGACCAGCAGCAGGGCGACGCCGCCGAACAGCGCTGCGGTCGGCACCACCGGCCAGGGTGCCCGGGCGGCCACCAGCAGCACCGGCCCGGCCAGCGCCACGAATGGCAGCACCGCCGCCGCCAGACGCCACCTGCCGCCGGCCCGACCGGTCGGCCAGGTCGCCAGTACCGCCGCCAGAGCCAGCACCGACAGGGCCACTCCCACCGGCACCGCGCCCACCACCGACCGGGCCGCCGGTGCGCCGGACCAGATGGCGGGCGGTGGACCGTACGGGGTCACCAGCGCGGTCAGCGCCACCGGGACAGCGGCCAGCACCGCCACGGCGGCCAGCCCGACACCCGCCACCGACAACGCCACCGCGGGACGGGACCGGAACCCGGCCAGCGCGACAAGCAGCGCCGTACCGGCCGCGTAGAGGGTCAACGGTTCGTCACCAGGTACGGCGACCGACACGAGCCCGGTCAGGGTCGCCGCCACGGCGAACCCGGTCGAGGCGTACGCCCGCAGGTCGGTCCAGTGTGTCCGGAGGGCGACCAGCGCGACCGCCGGCAGTACGAGGGCGGCCAGTGCCGCCCGGGACTGCCACCAGGGCGGTGCACCGGCGCCGATCAGCGCGACCGCCGCACCGGCCGGCACCACGAGCACCGCCGCGAGCAGCGCGAACCCGGCCACCACACGTTGCTCGGGCCCGCCCCGGCGACCCACCGCGGCCACGCCGAGGCCGGCGACCAGCACCACCGTGCACGCCGCACCGGCCCCCGCCGGGCCGGCCAGGCCGACCAGCAGCCCGTGCCCGAGCAGCACGGCGCCGGCCAGTGCCGAGGCCAGCACCGTCGCCCGGCCCACCGGGCGGGCCACCGACACCGCCAGCAGCGCCACCGCGACCAGCAGGTCGACAGCGACCACGACCGGCCACGGTGCGGCCCAGGCCGCCGGCAGGGCGAGCGTCGTGGCGGCGACGCCGATCACCGCGATCGCCGGCTGGGCCACCCGGGGCAGCAGCCAGGCCAGCGTCGCCACGGTCAACGCCAACGCGACAGGCAACTGCCAGCCCCAGGGGTAGTCCGGCCCGGCCGTGGCCCCCCGCCACGGCGGCAACGAGCGGCCCACCGTCGCGCCCGCCAGCACCACCGCCCACAACGTGGTGAGCGTCGCCGTGGCGGCGGCCACCAGCACGGCACCGATCCGGGGACCGGGCTGCCAGCCAGCGGGAAGCAGGCGTACCGCACCGGCCAGCAGCGCCACCACCAGGGCCGCCGCCACCAGCACCACCGACCCGCGCAGCTCCCCGACCGGGCGGATCAGCGCCAGGGCGAGCACCGGCACCAGCGCACCGGCCGTCACCGCCCGCGCAACCGCACCGCCGAGCAGCAGCGCCGCACCGAGCAGGGCCAGCGCCACCAGCAGCATCGGTACGCCGGCCAGCACCGCCATCCCGCCGGCCCGGCCGACGAGCAGCGGCACCAACGCACAGCCCGCGGCGAGCAGCAGCGCCACGGCGTACCCGGCACCGGCGGTCACCTGGCCGGCGATCCGTACCGCCGAGGTCGTCGTGGCCCCCTCGCCCGCGACGTCCCTCGGCCGCCGCAGCGCGACAAGCACCGCCAGGTCGGCCAGCGCCACCCCGACGAAGACCACCGCCAGCCCGCCCGGCCCGAGCCGGGCCTCGGCGACGGCCAGCGGCAGCACCGGCTGCCCGGCCAGCAGTGCGGCGAACCACGGCACGGTCAGCCGGCTGAGCCGGGCGTACCCGGCGGCCAGGGCGGCGCTGACGGCCGCGACCACTGCCGCGTACAGGCTGCCCGGCCAGGCGGTCACCCCGAACAGGTCCACCGACCAGGCGGCGTACCCGTCGAGCACCACCAGCAAGAGCCCGACGGCGGCGAACGTCTCGGCGGTGCCCCGCAGCCCGCGCCAGCGCGCCACAAGCGGCACGGCGAGCAGCAGCAGGGTGAGCGCCAGCAGGATCAGCGCCCGGCCGGTGACGCCCACCGACGCCCAGGCCACCGCCGTGAACACCGTCGCCGCGGTGCCCAGCAGCAGTCCACCCAGGACGAACAGCAACCCCTGCACGGTACGGGTCGAGGCCTCCGCCCCACCCGGCCGCGCCGCCGGGTCGACCGGCGTCATGCCAGGCCACCCGCCCGACCCCGCCCCACCTGGCCCGACCGGCGGCATCCCGCCCGGCCCGGCCGGCAGCGCCCCGCCCGGCCCGGCCGGCACCGCGACCGGTTTCGCAGCGGGCGGCACCGCCCCGGCCAGGCTGCCCGCAGGGGTCGGCGTCGGGAACTCGGTGCGGATCGCGGCGGCCAACTCGGCGCGGCGTCGCTGCGCCGTCAGGAGCCGACCGGCCAACCCTTCGTACGTCGCCCGCGCCTGTCGCGTCGCAGCGCCGAGTTCGACGATCTCACGGTCGAGTCGGATCACCTCGGCGGCGGCCGGGTACGGCGGCCGGCCGCATCCGGAGCAGCCCGAGGCGAGGTTCGCCGGCGCACCACACGCCGGGCAGGGGTAGCCAGTCACGCAGTCATCCTTGACCCGCGCGGCCAGCCGCACCAGAGTCCGGATACTCAGGGACGGGTGTGCTCGAACACCCAGGCGGCGTACTCAGGGTGACCGCAGTACACCTGACTGACCAGAATCTCCGGCACCTCGTACGGATGGCTGGCGCGAATCTGCTCCACCAGGGCGCTGACCCGGTCCGGTGCGGTCTTGAACTGCACCGACCATTCGGTGCTGGTCTCCACCCCGCCCCGCCACCAGTACGTGCTCTCCACCTGACCGCCCACCTGTGCGCAGGCCGCCTGCCGTCCGGCCACCGCAGCGGCGGCCAGCAGGTCCGCGACCGAACGCGCGTCGACCACCGTCGTCACCACGCTGATCTGGTCCATTCACGAACCCTACGCGGCACCGTCGCGATTGGCGGCGATCCACGCGTCTATCCGACTCCACCAGTCGTACAACCAGTCGATTCGCTGTTGCCGCCCGGCCGGGATCTCCTCCGGCGGCACCGACCAGAAGCGCATCACCAACTGCTTGTCCATCGGCAGTTCCCGCCACACGTCGGCGACGGTGAGCATCTTGTCCAGCCCGGTGTGCGCCACGAAGATGACCCCCGCGTCCGGCGCGGCATCCAGCGCCGCCAACAGCCCACCGGGCTGCGGGGCGAGCACGTGCCGCATGGCCTCCGCCTTCACCGCCATCCGGTGGTGTCCCCGGTCCCGCAGCCGTTCGATGGCCCGCAGTCGACGCCTCGGGGTGAAGTTGCCGCCCTCGGGAAAGATCACGAAGGCGTCGTCGTCATCCAGCCCGGTGGCCAGATGGCCGACCTGTTCGCTGATCGTCCCCCGACCGTCCTGTCCGGGCGCGATGAAACGGCTCGGCAGCCGGTTGAGCAGCACGTCGATCGCCGGATCCCACTGCAGGGTGTCCTTGAGGACGATGCGTGGCTCCCGCTGGAACCAGTTCACCAGGGCGTGGATCAGGATGAACGAGTCACCTGGCCCGGCGTGCCGGCTGACGACCAGTTCGGGACGGCCCGGCAGGGCGGTGTCCGGGTCGGTGCCGACCACCTCGATGCTCAGCCGCAGCGCCCACCGGGCCTGCCAGAAGAACACCCGCAGGAACCAGCCCGCCAGCACGTAGTGGGCGCGTTGGAAGGCGGGCGAGTTCACCCGGGCGCCGAACCCGCTGGCCACCCAGAGCGCGAACAGGCAGACCAGCGCCGCCGCGTCCCAGAGCAGGTAGAAGCAGCCGATCCAGAGCAGTCGCAGCGGGCGTAGCCGCCCGGGCACGAACGGCGAGACGGCCAGCGCGAGCAGGGCCCAGAACGGCACCGTGATCACCAGCAGCACGGCCAGCAGCACCGCACCGGGCGCCAGCAACAGCCGGCGCAGCCACCTGGGCGGAAGCGGCATCAGCGCTCCAGGTTCGCCAGGTAGTGCCGGGACGCCGCGTACGCGCGGCTGATCCGCCGGCCGACCGCCGCCATGTCCCGGTACGCCCACGGGGTGTCGTCGCGCGGCTCCAGGCCGCCGGTCGGCAGCACGTGCACCTCCACCCCGTCGGGCAGGGCGGCCATCTCCCGGGCGAACCGGTGCCGGCGGGCGATTTCGAACGCGACCTGGGCGATCTCCCAGGGCCGCCGGGGCGGGGTCAGCGCCCGCTCGATCCGGCCCACCTGGAGTACGAAGATGCGGGTGGCCCCGGCCGCGACCGCCTCGCCGATCGGGATCGAGTTGACGATCCCGCCGTCGACGTAGTGCTGGTCCCCGATGCGTGCCGGCGGCAGCAACCCGGGCACCGAGGCCGACGCGAGCACGGCGGGCACCACGGGGCCGCTGACGAACCAGTGCTCGGCGGCCCGCTCGATGTTCGCCGCACAGCAGCGGAAGGGCACCAACAGGTCGGCGAAGGTGGTCTCCGCGCCCAGTTCGTTCTCCAGCAGCTTGCGCAACGGTCGGGGCGAGTGCAGATGGGTACGGGCGGCGAAGCGTCGCAGCTGTCGGGCGACCGAGTCGCCGTACACCTCGCTGGCCTCCGGCGAGGCCCAGAGCCGAACCAGCCGGTCGGTGACCGCCTCGGACGGGTCGGCGGCGACCAGGGCACCGTTGACCGCGCCGATCGACGTACCCAGCACCAGGTCCGGCCGAATCCGCGCCCGGAACAGCGCCCGCAACATGCCCACCTCGACCGCGCCCAGCACACCCCCGCCGCCGAGCACGAACGCCACCGGTCCCCGTGCCATGCCGTTCATCCTGGCACGCCCGGACCGCACCCCGTTCACCCTGGTACGGAAGCCGGTGCCGGTCCAAGACCGTTGACAGCGCAGCAACATTCGCGCAACCTGATACCGCTCCCCGCTACGAGGCAGGTGCAAAACGTGAAGCCAGCACTGCAGCCCGGTCGGTTGCTGGCCACCCGATACCGGCTGATCGACCAGATCGGTGCCGGTGGCATGTCGGTCATCTGGCGGGCCCACGACGAGGTTCTCGACCGGGTGGTGGCGCTGAAGGTGCTCGCCCCGTCGCTGGCCGCCGACGCCCGGTTCCGCGACATGGTCCGGGAGGAGGCACGAGCCGCCGCGCAGCTCGTCCATCCACACGTGACATCGGTCCACGACTACGGCGAGACCGTGTCGCCGGACGGCACCATCACCTCGTTCGTGGTGATGGAACTACTCTCCGGTGAGGAACTGGAGTTCCGGCTCACCGAGGGTCCGCTGCCCTGGCCGGAGGCGGTGGAGATCGCCGCGCAGGTCGCCGACGCACTCGCCGCCGCACACCGGCTCGGCATCGTGCACCGGGACGTCACCACGGCCAACGTGATGATGACCCAGGTCGGGGCGAAGGTGCTCGACTTCGGCATCGCGACCCGCATCGGCGCCCCCGACGAGGACGAGGACGGCGCCACCTTCGGCACCCCCGCCTACGTCGCCCCGGAGCGGCTCGACGGAGCACCCGCGCAGCCGGCCACCGACGTCTACTCGCTCGGTGTGCTGCTGCACGAGACGTTGACCGGCCGGGTGCCGTACCCGGCGGAGACCTGGGAGGAGCTGAGCGCGGCGCTGGCCGACCGCCCGCCACCCACGCTCACCGAGGTGCCCGGGCTACCGCCGGTGGTGGCCCAGATCTGCCTGCGCTGCCTGTCCCGCGACCCGGCCGACCGGCCCACGGCCCGCCAGGTCGCCACCGTGCTGCGCGAGCAGATGCTGCCCGCCGATCCGCAGGCGATCACGATGCTCGCCCCGACGGTCACCCTGCCCGCGGTCACGCCACCGCCGCCCGCCGGATCCGCCCACGGCGGTGCCGGGTCCGGTCCGGCGGCCGTCGACGCGTCGGCCGCGGCAGCGGCCACCGGGGCGCCGGTCGTCGGCGTACCGGAGGCGGGCAGCTTCACCACGGACGCCCAGGCCCCCCGCGCCGGCGACGAGCCGAGCAACGGTCGGTCGTGGCTGCGTCCGGTCCTCGCGGTCCTGGTGCTGCTCTTCGGGGCGGCGCTGGTGGTGCCGGCGTTGTGGCCGAAGAACAGCGAGCCACCCGCCGCGCTGCCGACCACCGAGCCGACCGAGTCCCCCGAGCCGACCACCACGCCCACCGAGAGCGCCCAGCCGCAGCCGTCGCCGCCACCGGCGTCGAGCCCTGCCGCACCACCCCCACCGACGGTCGCACCGCCCACGCAAACCACCGGGGACACGCTGGTCGAGGCGGCGAGCCGGCTCGAAGAACTGATCGGCTCCGGGCTCGCCGACGGCGGCATCCGCGAGGACGTCGGCCTCGACCTGCGCAACGAGGTACGCAATCTGACCCGTGCGGTCAGCCTCGGTGAGGGTGAACTCGGCCCCGGGGTGGCCCGGCTGCGCGAGAAGGTGGCCACCCGGCTCCGGGAGGAAGGGCTGAGCCCGGCGTACGCCCGGCAGTTGGACGCGGCGATCACCGCGCTGAGTGCGGCGCGGGTCTGACCGGGCGGTTCAGCCCGGGGTGATCCGCGCTGGTTCCCGCATCGCCGACCGCGGCGTCGCCGCCACCAGGAACCGGCGGTACACCTCCTCGTAGCCGGCCGCCATCCGCTCGATGGAGAAGGTCCGCGCGACGTGGGCCACGCAGTCCGCCGGGTCGAGGTGCGGTGCTTCGGCCAGTGCCGCCGGCAACTCCTCGGGTCGCTCGCAGATCAGCCCGGTCACGCCCGGCTGGACCAGTTCCGGCACCGCCCCCCGGTTCAACGCCACCACCGGCGTACCGGTGGCCATCGCCTCCAGCATCACGATGCCGAACGGCTCCTCCCACTGGATCGGCATGATCAGGCAACGGGCCTCCACCAGCAGCCGCAGTACGGCTTCCCGGTCCGCGTCGAGCACGACGGTGACATCCGGTCCGAGCATCGGCACGATGACCTCGTGGTAGTAACGCCGCTCGGCGGGCTCGTTGCACTTGCCGGCCAGCACCAGCGGCAGTCCCGCCGCCCGGCACGCCTCGATGGCCAGTTCCGGCCCCTTGTCCGGGCTGAACCGGGCAAGCCACAGCACCGCCCCGTGACTGGGTCGCTGCTTGCGCGGGAAGTCGCCGATGTCCATCGCGTTGTGCACCGTGCCGACCCATGGCAGGCGCGGGTTCAGCCGACGTTGGGCGTGCGAGATGGCCACCAGACCGACACCCCGGTCGGTGTCACTGAGCACGGTGCCGTACTCCCCCACCGGGTTGCCGTGCACGGTCGCCAGCGTGGGTACGTCGCGCCGCCCCGCGACCAGGGGACCGATCGTGCTGTGGTCGTGGACCAGGTCGAAGTCGGCCGCGCTGAGCAGATGGTTCACCCGGGCCAGATGGGCCAGTTCGGGCAGCGACTCACCGAGCCGGTCGTACTGCAACTCGTCCAGGGTGGCCAGGAAATCGCCAGTGGTGCCGTGTTCGCCACCGGCACCCATCAACGTCACCTCGTGTCCCCGGTCGACAAGCGCGTCCACCAGGCTGGCCACCACCTGTTCCAACCCGCCGTAGCCGGGTGGCGGCACCGACAGCCAGGGTGGCACCACCATCGCTATCCGCAACTGGCGCTCGCCCGCACCGTGGTTGTGGGACACGAGTCCTCCCCGTCGGTCTGTGGCGTCGGCCCGGTCCGCCGTACTCCGCGGGCCGGGGGGTCGAAGCGGTTTCCCGTTTCCGGGTAACGGCAAACCGGACACGACCGGTGCTCAGCCGCCCACCAGCAGCTCGTTGCGTACCGCGCAGACGCCCTCGGCCGACCAGGCAACCCGGTCCGCCTGATCCCGTTCCCACCAGGTACGCACCACCCCGCGGAGGGTCACCGTGTCGCCGTGCACCTCGACCGTCACCCGCTCGGTGCCGATGCCGCGCAGCAACGCCCGCTGCAGGTCGCGGCGGGTCCGGTCGGCGTCCGGGCGGGCGGAGGGCCGAACCTCGACCAGGTTGGTCACCCCGCGTACGCCCCGGATGCGGCGTAGCTCCCGTTCGGCGGTACGCCGCTGCCAGCCGAACTCCACCTCGCCGCGCAGCATGATCCAACCGTTGGCGACGGTGAGGTCCAGCCGCTGTGCCGGCACGAAGCTGTTCCACTCCAGCGCCCGGCCGGCCGCGATGGCCAGCGCGCCGTCGGTGACGGGGACCGGTCCGACCGGGATCACCTCGATGTCGTCGGCGACCGCCCGTACGCCACGGACGCGCTGCGCGCCGCGTACCGCTGCCCACCTGCGCGCCGCCCCGTCCACCTGGCCGGTAAGGGTCACCACGCCGTCGTGCACGGTGACGCCGATGTCGGTCGAGAGGACGCGCGGGTCCCAGCTGAGTTCATCGAGGACGTCCCGCTGGATCTGGTCGTCGGTCCGTACGGCGGACGCGGTGGCGGTCATGTCACCCCCATGGCTCTGCGGTCTTCTCCACGAACGCTGCCCGCACCCGGGGTGAGCCGGGCTCACCCGATTCGGGTGAAGACAGCACTCGGGTGAAGACAGCCAGTCGGGTGAAGACAGCAGTCGGGGTGGGGGCGAAAGGAAGGGCGGCGGGTGCCGCGACCAACCCCCTTGGCCGCGCCACCCGCCGCCCGGTAGGGAGGCAGGTCTGTGACTATGACGCTTCGGCGAGCGTCACGGTTGCCGTCGCCTCGGCACCATTCCGTTGGAAGGTCACCTCGACCTGGTCACCGACCTTGCCGGCCTGTACGGCACCGACGAGGTCGTTCGAGTCATTGATCACCTTGTCGCCGAACCGGGTGATCACGTCACCGCGTTCCAGCCCGGCCCGCTCGGCCGCGCTGCCCGGCGTGACGGCGTTGATCAGCGCCCCGCCGTCGCTGGTGCCGGTCACGCTCACCCCGAGCGACGGGTGACTGATCTTCTCACGCCGCTGAAGCTTGTCTGCAATGTCCTTCGCCTTGTTGCTCGGGATGGCGAAGCCGACGCCGATGTTGCCGGTGTTGCCCTGCCCGGCGGTGGCGATCGCGGTGTTGATGCCGATCACCTCGCCGCGGGTGTTGACCAGGGCGCCGCCCGAGTTGCCGGGGTTGATCGGCGCGTCGGTCTGGAGCAGCCCGGAGATCGAGCTGACCGCCTGACCGGGCAGCCGGTCACCGCTGCCGGCCTGGATGGTGCGGTCCCGGGCGCTGAGGATGCCGGCGGTCACCGAGCCCTGGAGGCCGAGCGGGCTGCCCAGGGCGAGCACCTGGTCGCCGACCTGCATCGCGTCGCTGTCGCCGAAGGTGGCGGCCTTGAGGTCGCTCACCCCGTTGGCCTTCAACACCGCGAGGTCGGTACGCGGGTCGGTGCCGATGACGTCCGCCTGGGCGTTGGTGCCGTTGGCGAAGATCACCCGTACGGTGTCACCGCCCTCGGCGATCACGTGGTTGTTGGTCAGCACGTACCCGTCGGCGGTGAGCACCACGCCGGAGCCCTCGCCGCTGCCGGTGGTGATCGACACCACGCTGTCCTGCACCGCCGCGGCGATGCGCGGCAGATCAGCACCGTCGATCACGGGAGCGGCGGAGAAGGTGCGGGTGACCGTGCCGCCATCGCTCAGTGCCAGGGCGAGCGTGCCGCCGGCGATACCGCTGCCGAGCATCAGCGCGAACACCGCGACGCCGGCACCGACGAACTTGGCGATCCGGCCCGGCCGGGGCCCGGCGACGGACTGCTGCGGTGCCGCCCACGGCGGCAGCTGGCCGGGGTAACCGGCCGTCTGCGCGCCCGGCTGTCCGGGGTAACCGGCCGACGGCTGGCCGGGGTAGCCGGGGTGCCCACCCGGCGAGGGCTGCTGCGACCCGGCCCAGCCGGACTGGCCCGGGTACCAGGGCGCAGCGGGATAACGCGACCCGGGCTGGTACGGCTGCGAGCCGGCCGGACCCCAGGGATGCTGGCCGGCGACCGGCTGTCCCTGCGGCGCGGGCTGACCGGGAGCCTGCGGTGCAGGCTGATCGGGGGCCTGTGCGGGCTGACCCGGAGCCGGGCTGGACGGGCCGGTCTGCGGCGGTGGGGGCATGCCGGCGACGGGCAGGCCCACCATGGTCGGCTCGGCGTCCTGGTTGCCGGCGGGAGACGTCTCGACGGCATGGACCGGGATGGTCGGGGACTCGGCGGTGGGATCGGCGCTGCTGCCGACCACCGGCTCGGTCGGGGAGTCGGACCGCGCGTATTCGGCGCGGGGCAGCTCGGGATGCGACGGCTCGGCGTCGGTGGGGGCCGGCCGGCGCGGGTCGGACTCGTACTCGGTCATGTCCCCACCTTCTCCCATCGCTCTGCGTTCCGCCTTAGCCTGGCCTGAGCGTTCGCTGAAAGTCACTCGGGCTCGCCGTCGATGTCCGGGGCGAGCGGCAGTCGGACCCGGAAGGTAGCACCTCCGCCCGGTGTGTCGGTCACCTCCACGGTGCCCTGGTGCACGGTCACCAGCGCGGCGACGATGGCCAGGCCGAGCCCGGTGCCGGTGATTCCGCCCACCCGTCGGGTCCGCGAGGCGTCCGCCCGGTAGAAGCGCTCGAAGACCCGCTCCGCCTGGTCCGGGGTGAGTCCCGGGCCGGTGTCGGCCACTTCGATCACCGCCAGGTTGCCCGGTTCGGAGCGCAGTCGCAGCGTCACGGACGCCTCCGGCGGCGTGTGCCGCAGCGCGTTGGTCATCAGGTTGCCGATCACCTGCCGCAGCCGCGCGTCGTCGCCGCGGACCACCAACGGCCCCGAACCGGGCGCGATGTCCAGCTCGATCCGCCGATCCGGCGCCATCGCCCGGGCCGCGGCCACCGAATCGGCGGCCAGCACCGGCAGCTCGACCGGGGCGAGGGAGAGCGGACGCTCACGGTCCAGCCGGGCCAGCAGCAGCAGGTCCTCGACCAGCAGGCCCATCCGGGCGGCCTCGTCCTCGATGCGACGCAACAGGTCAGCGGTCTGCTCGGGGGCGCGGCCGGCACCCTGCCGGTACAGCTCGGCGAAGCCGCGGATGGTGGTCAGCGGCGTACGCAACTCGTGTGAGGCGTCCGCGACGAACTGCCGCATCCGTTCCTCGGATCGGCGGGCCCGGGCCTCGGAGGCGCGGGCCGCCTCGGCGGCGTCCCGGGCCGCGGCCTCGGCCGAGCGGGCGGCGCTCTCCGAGGCGGCACGGGCGGTGAAGGCCATCTCGATCTGGCTGAGCATCGCGTTCAACGCCCGGGAGAGCCGACCCAGTTCCGAGGTGGGGCAGGGTTGCCCGTGCTCCGGGTCGGGGACCCGGCGGCTGAGGTCACCACCGGCGATGGCGGCGGCGGTGCGTTCGATCTCCACAAGGGGTTTCAGGCTGGTCCGGACGATCGCCGCGCCGATGGAGGCCAGCAGGATCAACACCGCCCCACCGACAAGTACGTCTATCCAGACCAGCCGGGTGACCGCCCGATCGACGTCGATGAGGTGCTGGGCGACCGCGACCCGCTGTCCGTTGGGCAGTTGGGTGTAGAGAACCCGCCAGCGCACCTCGCTGCCCTGGGCCCGGGCGGTGCGCGGCTCGCCGGCCAGGTGATCGAATCCGGCCGCGTCGTTGGGGAAGCGGGGCAGGTCGGCGGTGGTGAAGCGCCGTTTGTCGAAGAAGACCCAGTCGGCGGCGCCGGTACGCGGGTCGGTGGTGGCCAGCAGGTAGTCGGTGGGGATCTGCGCCTCGGGCTGCTCCAGGGCCGCCACCTGCTCGATGTTGCGGGTGGCGGTGGCCAGCTCCGAATCCACCTCGCCGACCAGGTAGCTGCGCAGGAAGAACGTGGTCAGCGAGCTGATCACCAGCAGCGCGGCGGCGACCAGGGCGAGGACGGCCGCGACCAGCTTGACCCGCAGCGGTACCGCGCGCAGCCGGCTCTTGCCCTGCTGGAGCGCGTTCACGCCGCCGGCTTGCGGAGCACGTAACCGACCCCACGCAGGGTGTGGATCAGCCGGGGCTCGACGTTGTCGACCTTGCGCCGCAGGTACGAGATGTACGACTCGACGATGTTGTCGTCACCCCGGAAGTCGTAGTTCCACACGTGGTCGAGGATCTGTGCCTTGGACAGCACCCGGTTGGCGTTGAGCATCAGGTAGCGCAGCAGCTTGAACTCGGTCGGCGAGAGCTGGACCCGCTGGCCGGCCCGGTAGACCTCGTGGGTCTCCTCGTCCAGTTCGAGGTCGGCGAAGGTGAGCCGGGCCGGTGCCTGCTCACCGGTGCTGGTGCGGCGCAGCACCGCGCGGATCCGGGCGGTCAGCTCCTCCAGGCTGAACGGCTTGGTGACGTAGTCGTCGCCGCCCAGGGTCAGGCCACGGATCTTGTCGTCGGTGGCGTCGCGGGCGGTGAGGAAGACCACCGGCGTACGGGTGCCGCCCTCGCGCATCATCCGGATCACTTCGAAGCCGTCGAGATCGGGCAGCATCACGTCGAGCACCACCAGGTCGGGCCGGTGGTCACGGGCCGCGTTGAGCGCCGCGCTGCCGCTGGTGGCGGTGGCCACGTCGAAACCCGCGAAGCGCAGGCTCGCGGAGAGCAGTTCGAGGATGTTGGGGTCGTCCTCGACGACGAGCAGTCGCGCCTCGGTCTGGGTAGCCGCCATGCCGCCCATCATCCGCGTCATCGCTGCGCCTGCGCTGGGCGGTACCTGAAAAAAGCCTGTGCACTGCTCAGGCTGCCAGGGACAACCCTCGACCGGACGGATCGGCCGGCAACCGGGCCGGTGTCGGACGGTGTGCCGCCGGCACCGGGTCGACCGTGCGGGGCGGCGCTCCCGCCGCGGCCGGCACCAGGTGGACGGCGGATTCGGCGACCCGGGCCAGGGCTCGGCGGTCGGTGTCGCGGCCCGGGTGCAGCGCTGCGCCGATCTCGACGGTGACCTGCAGGTGCCGGGCGGCCAGCAGCCGGCGTACCGAGCGCAGCAGGGTCTCGTCGCCGATGAAGGCCCCGACACTCGTCGAGGTGCCCGTCGTGGCGTCGCGGTAGCCGATGCGTACCGGCACCACGGGGGCCGCGGCGTCGATCGCGGCCTGGAACATCGCCGGCCGGAAGCCGGTGACCGGCCGGCACCCGGTCTGCCGGCCGCACCAGGTGGTGCCCTCCGGGAACACCGCGACGGTCCGTCCGGCGCGCAGCGCGGCCGCGACCCGGGCCACGGCCGCCGGCAGGTTGCGGGGGCGGGACCGGTCCACGAAGAGGGTGCCCGCGGCGCGGACCAGCAGGCCGATCAGCGGCCAGCGGCCCACCTCCCGCTTGGCCACCAGTCGGGCCGGCGCGACCGCGAGGATCGCCAGGACGTCCCACCACGAGACGTGGTTGGCCACCACCAGCGCCCGACGCCGGGGCAGCCTGCCCCGAACAGTCAGCCGTACGCCGCAGGCCCGCGCCGTCGCCCGCGCCCAGCCACGGGTCGCGGCGTGCGGCTCCCGGGCGGGCAGCACCGGCAGCACCGCCGCCAGCCCGATGCCGAGCCCGAGCATCCCGAGCAGGGCCACGGCCCGCCCCAGTTGCCGGGCCGGCGGCACGGTCGGTGCGTGTCCGGGTAGCGGCAGGCAGTCCGGACCACAGCCGGAGACCGGCCGCCACAGCGGGTGCGCCGCCGTGCTCACGGCTGTCCGCCGAGGAAGTGTCGCAGGTAGCGGGGGTTCATCCGGTCCATGGACAGCAGTACGTAGAAGTCGGCGGCCCCGAAGTCCGGGTCGTACGCCGGCTCGCCGCAGATCCAGGCGCCGAGCCGCAGGTACCCGCGCAGCAGTGGGGGGACCAGCCGGGCCGTTGCGGCCACCGGCTCCTGCGGTACGCCCGGTTCGGCGAACCAGGGTCGCAGCGGGCGCACCCGCAGCGGCGGCGGTGCCAGGTGCCGGGCCCGGGCCTGGGCCCACACCTCGGCGGCGGCGAGGCCACCGTCGGCCACCGGCGTCGAGGCGCAGCCGCCGAGCCACCGCAGGTTGCGCAGGTGCAGGTAGCGGGTGATGCCGGCCCACATCAGGTTGATCACCGCTCCGTTGCGGTGGTCCGGGTGTACGCAGGAGCGCCCCGCCTCCACCAGATGGGCGCGCAACGGGTCGAGTGCGGTCAGGTCGAACTCACCCTCGGCGTAGCGGCGAACGGTCCGGCCCGGCGGCAGCAGCCGGTACGTCCCGACCACCTCCCCGGTGCTCTCCTGCCGTACGAGCAGGTGGTCGCAGTAGGGGTCGAAGGCGTCCCGGTCCAGACCGGTCGGGTCCGTGATTCCGGTGGCACCCAGTTCAGCGGCGAACACCTGGTGACGCAGGCGTTGCGCGGCCTCGACCTGGTCGTGGTCGTCGGCGAGGGAAAGGGCGTAGCCGCTGGTGGTCAGAGTCACCTGCGCGGCGGGTAGCGCGGCCATGCCCACTGTGTAGCGCCCGGCGGGTTGCCGGCCCTGGTGGATGGCGGTGTCGATCCGGTGAACGCCGGTCGGCGATCGGGCGCTGGCCCACCTCCGCCGCCCCGGCGCGGGTCGTGCGAGGCTGCCCGGGTGGCCGACGACCGGCCGGTACGGCGGGAGGAATCCGATGATCATCGAGGCGCGGTTCAACGGACCGCCCGGCACGGGCAACGGCGGCTGGAGTGCGGGCGTCTTCGCCACCGCGTACGGCGGGCAGCGCCCGGTCGAGGTGACGTTGCGCCGACCGCCGCCGCTGGACACCCCGCTGACGTTGACCGATGACCAGGTGCACGACCCGGACGGGGAGGTGATCGCCCAACTCCGTCCGGCTGAGGAGCTCGACGACGTCGTGCCGCCGGTCGATCCGGCGACCGCGCGGGCCGCCTCGGCGGCGTACCCCGGCCTGACCGACCACCCGTTTCCCGGCTGCTACGTCTGCGGGCCGCAGCGCCTCGACGGGCTTCGGATCTTCCCCGGGCGGCTGCCCGACGGCCGGACCGCGGCACCGTTCCAGGCACCCGCGCAGGTGAGCGTCGCCACGGTCTGGGCCGCCCTGGACTGCCCCGGCGGCTGGGCGGTGATCGAGGCCGGTCGACCGTACGTGCTGGGCCGGATCGCGGCCCACGTCGAGGCGCTGCCCCGGCCCGGCGACGAGTGTGTGGTGACCGGCGCGGTGGTGGAAGCCATGGGGCGTAAGGCGTTGGTGCGCACCAGCCTGTACGGGCCGGACGGCGCCCTGCTCGGTCACGCCCGCGCCACCTGGATCGGCCGCCAGTAAAGACTGTCGATCCCGTCGTCCCTGGGGATGAGGCGACTCCTGCCTGGGGCGGATGGCGATCTCCGGAGTGCGCCCGATTGATTTGGTTGACCGCTACCGTCACGCTGTGCAACGGCGCATCTCGGCGCCACGGGAGGAGAATGATGTCCGACGGGCAGTCACGCCCCACCAATGACGCGCAGATCGTGGTTTCCGGCCTGACCAAGCAGTACCGCAACGTGCTGGCGGTCAACAACCTGTCGTTCACGGTCGCGCCGGGCCGGGTCACCGGCTTCCTCGGGCCGAACGGCGCGGGTAAGACCACTACGCTGCGCATGCTGCTGAACCTGGTCACCCCGTCCGCCGGTACCGCGACCATCGGCGGACGCCGGTACCCGGAGTTGACCGAGCCGCTGCGGCACGTCGGTGCGGTGCTGGAGGCGTCCAGCGCGCACAAGGGCCGTACCGGGATCAACCACCTGCGGGTGATCTGCGCCGCGGCCGGGCTGCCCCGGCAGCGGGCCGACGAGGCGCTCGCGCTGGTCGGCCTGACCCCGGCGGCGAAGCGCAAGTTCAAGGGCTACTCACTCGGCATGAAGCAGCGTCTCGGCATCGCCGCGGCGATGCTCGGTGACCCGCGGGTGCTGATCCTCGACGAGCCGGCCAACGGTCTGGACCCGGAGGGCATCCGGTGGATGCGCGGGTTCCTCAAGGCGTTGGCCGCCGAGGGTCGTACGGTGCTGGTCTCCAGCCACCTGCTGTCGGAGATGCAGTTGCTCGCCGACGACGTGGTGATCATCGCGGCGGGTCAGCTGGTCCGGCAGGGTCCGGTCGAGCAGGTGATCGGTTCGATGGCGCAGAGCATCCGGGTCCGGGTGCGTACCCCGCAGGCGGAGGCGCTGACCACGGCGCTGGCCGACGGGCCGGCCACGGTGCAGACCGACGAGCACGGCGTGCTGCTGATCGGCGGGGTGGACGCCCCGACGGTGGGCCGGGTGGCGTTGACCGCCGGTGTCGAGCTGCACGAGCTGACCACCGAACGACCCGACCTGGAACGCGTGTTCCTGGAGCTGACGGCTGGAAAGGCGGGCATTCGATGAGCAACCTGGTCCGCTCCGAACTGCTCAAGATCCGCACGACCAGCACCTGGTGGTGGCTGGCCATCGGGGCGCTCCTGTCGATCGCGATGGCCTTCCCGCTCAACGCCTGGCTGTTCAACACGACGGTCGACGGCGGCGGCGAGGAGCTGGGGGTCACCGGCGACGCCGCGTCCGCTCCGGCCCAGGCGGCCAACCTCTACACCTCCGGCCAGTACCTGGGCCTGCTGTTCGTGATGCTGATCGGCATCCTGATGGTCACCAACGAGTTCTTCCACCAGACCGCGACCACGACCTTCCTGGCCACCCCGCGGCGCTCCGCGGTGATCGTCAGCAAGCTGATCGCGGCGAGCCTGCTCGGTTTCGCGTTCTGGCTGGTCACCACGGTGATCGACCTCGGTGCCGGGGCCGCCTTCCTGGCCCTCAACGACCACGGCACCCTGCTCGGCGAGTGGGAGGTCCAACGGGCGCTGCTGCTCAACCTGATGGCGTACGCCATCTGGACCGTGCTCGGCGTCGGCATCGGCACCCTGATCACCAACCAGCTGGGCGCGGTGATCACCGCCTCGGTGCTCTACCTGATCGGCACCCAGGTCATCGGCGTGCTCTTCCTGCTGCTGTCGAGCTGGCTGGACAGCATGGCCGTGCTCAAGTGGCAGGTGATCTGGCCGGCTGCCGCGTCCCAGATCATGATCACGCCGGGCGAGAGCGAGATGTTCCCGCCCTGGTGGGTGGGCGCGCTCGTGCTTGTCGGTTACGCGCTGGCCAGCGGCATCGTCGGCCTGCTGCTCACCCGGCGGCGCGACATCTCCTGACGCTCACGGGTGCGACCCACCCGTCTCAGCGGTCCCACGATGGGCCCGGTGCACCGGCGAACGGTCGGACAACCGGGCCCATCAGGCCGTTACCGTCAGCAACTGGACACGCGGGGCCAACTGAACTTCTAGCATCTTCTGTGAATCGGGCCACGCGGCGGAGGCGGAAATGCCTTGGCGATCGGCACGGCGTAGCCTGGGATCCGTCCTCTGCGCCCGTCCCGGCGCTGGCGGACGACCGCGTGACACACAAACCCGCGTGAAAGAGGCGATTACCGGCCGTGTCGACCCAGCAGACTTCGCAGGAGAACCCACTGGCGGGTTTCGGCCCGAACGAGTGGGTCGTCGAGGAGATGTATCAGCGCTACCTCGCCGACCCCAGCAGCGTCGACCCGGCCTGGCACGACTTCTTCGCCGACTACCGGCCCGGGCCGGGTGCGGCCAAGGGCGACGGTGAGGGCGCCGGCCGGTCGACGAGCGCCGCCGAGCCTGCCCGCAAGGAGTCGGCCCCGGCCAAGGCCGCGACCGCCACCAGGACCGAGCCCGCCAAGGCCGAGCCGGCCGTCAAGACCGAGCCCGCCAAGACCGAGTCGCGTACCGCGCCGGCGAAGACTGCGCCGGTCAAGGCCCAGCCCCGGACCGAGCCGGCGAAGGCGCCGGCCAAGACCGCCCCGGCGAAGACCGCGCCGACCGCCACCGGTCCGCAGACCACCCCGTTGCGCGGCGTGGCCGCCAAGATCGTCCAGAACATGGACGCCTCGCTGGCCGTGCCGACCGCGACCAGCGTGCGCGCCGTCCCGGCGAAGCTGCTGGTGGACAACCGGATCGTGATCAACAACCACCTGGCCCGGGGCCGCGGTGGCAAGGTCAGCTTCACCCACCTGGTCGGGTACGCCCTGGTCCGGGCGCTGGTCGCGCACCCGGAGATGAACAACTCCTACGCCCAGGTCGACGGCAAGCCGACGATGGTCAGCCCGGAGCACGTCAACCTGGGCATCGCCATCGACCTGGCCAAGCCGGACGGCAGCCGCAACCTGGTGGTCCCCTCCATCAAGGGCTGCGAGCAGATGGACTTCCGGCAGTTCTGGCAGGCGTACGAGGACGTGGTCCGGCGCGCCCGCCGCAACGAGCTGACCATGGACGACTACTCCGGCACCACGATCTCGCTGACCAACCCGGGCGGCATCGGCACCGTGCACTCGATGCCGCGCCTGATGCAGGGCCAGAGCGCGATCATCGGGGTCGGCGCGATGGAGTACCCGGCGCCGTACCAGGGCATGAGCGAGGCCACCCTGGCCGAGCTGGCGGTCAGCAAGGTCATCACGCTGACCAGCACGTACGACCACCGGATCATCCAGGGCGCGCAGTCCGGCGAGTTCCTCAAGGTCATGCACGAGCTGCTCCTCGGCGAGCACGGCTTCTACGACCAGATCTTCACCTCGCTGCGCATCCCGTACGAGCCGGTGCGCTGGATGCGCGACGTCGCGGTCGACAGCGAAGGCCAGATCAACAAGACCGCCCGGGTGCACGAGCTGATCCACTCCTACCGGGTCCGCGGTCACCTGATGGCCGACACCGATCCGCTGGAGTTCAAGATCCGCAAGCACCCGGATCTGGACGTGCTCCAGCACGGGCTGACCCTGTGGGACCTGGACCGCACCTTCCCGGTCAACGGCTTCGCTGGCAAGCAGCGGATGAAGCTGCGCTCGATCCTGGGCGTGCTGCGGGACTCGTACTGCCGGCGGGTCGGCATCGAGTACATGCACATCCAGGACCCGGCCGAGCGTCGCTGGATCCAGGAGCGGGTCGAGCGCAAGTACGAGAAGCCGCCGGCCGACGAGCAGAAGCACGTACTCAACCGGCTCAACGCGGCCGAGGCCTTCGAGACCTTCCTGCAGACCAAGTACGTCGGCCAGAAGCGCTTCTCGCTGGAGGGCGGCGAGTCGCTGATCCCGCTGCTCGGCGAGGTCCTGGAGTCCGCCGCCGAGGGTGGCCTGGACGAGGTCGTCATCGGCATGGCCCACCGGGGCCGGCTCAACGTGCTGGCCAACATCGTCGGCAAGCCGTACGAGAAGATCTTCTCGGAGTTCGAGGGGCACCTGGACCCACGCTCCACGCAGGGCTCCGGCGACGTGAAGTACCACCTCGGCCAGAGCGGCAAGTTCACCACCCCCGACGGCGACCACTCGGTCAAGGTCTCCGTGGTGGCGAACCCGTCGCACCTGGAGGCGGTCGACCCGGTGCTGGAGGGCATAGTCCGGGCCAAGCAGGACCGCATCGACCTCAAGCTGGAGGGCTACACCGTGCTGCCGCTGGCGGTGCACGGTGACGCCGCCTTCGCCGGTCAGGGTGTGGTGGCCGAGACGCTCAACCTCTCCCAGCTGCGCGGCTACCGCACCGGCGGAACGGTCCACGTGGTGGTCAACAACCAGGTGGGCTTCACCACCGCGCCGGAGTACAGCCGCTCCAGCCTCTACAGCACCGACGTGGCCCGGATGATCCAGGCGCCGATCTTCCACGTCAACGGCGACGACCCCGAGGCCGTGGTCCGGGTCGCCCGACTGGCCTTCGAGTACCGGCAGACGTTCAACAAGGACGTCGTGATCGACATGGTCTGCTACCGGCGGCGCGGGCACAACGAGGGCGACGACCCCTCGATGTCCAACCCCCAGATGTACAAGATCATTGATTCGAAGCGCTCGGTCCGCAAGCTCTACACCGAGGAGCTGATCGGCCGCGGCGACATCACCGTGGAAGACGCGGAGGAGCTGCTGCGCGACTACCAGTCCCAGCTGGAGCGGGTCTTCAAGGCCACCCGTGACGCGGCCACCACCCCGCGCCAGCTCAGCCGGCCGCCCCGCGAGGACGAGCCGGAGCCGCAGGTCGACACGGCCACCGACGCGTCGGTGATAAAGGCCATCGGTGAGGCGCACGTCAACCTGCCCGAAGGCTTCACGCCGCACAAGCGGATCCAGCAGCTGCTCGACCGGCGGGCCAAGATGGCCGTCGAGGGCAACATCGACTGGGGTTTCGGCGAGATCATCGCCTTCGGTTCCCTGCTGCACGACGGGGTCACCGTCCGACTGGCCGGGCAGGACTCGCGTCGCGGCACCTTCGTGCAGCGGCACGCCTCCATCGTCGACGCCGAGACCGGCGACGACTACCTGCCGTTGCAGTCGCTCACCGGTGACGGCGAGCGGTCCCGGTTCTTCGTGCACGACTCGCTGCTGTCCGAGTACGCCGCGATGGGCTTCGAGTACGGCTACTCGGTGGAGAACCTCAACGCCCTGGTCTGCTGGGAGGCGCAGTTCGGCGACTTCGTCAACGGCGCCCAGTCGGTGATCGACGAGTTCATCTCCTCCGGTGAGGTGAAGTGGGGTCAACGCTCCGCGGTGACCCTGCTGCTGCCGCACGGCCACGAGGGGCAGGGTCCGGACCACACCTCCGGCCGCCCGGAGCGGTTCCTCCAGCTCTGCGCCGAGGACAACATGCGGGTGGCCATCCCGACCACCCCGGCGAACTACTTCCACCTGCTGCGCCGTCAGGCGCTGTCGCCCAAGCGCAAGCCGCTTGTGGTGTTCACGCCGAAGTCGCTGCTGCGGCACAAGCTCTGCGTCTCCTCGGTGAACGACTTCACCACCGGCACCTTCGCCCCGGTGCTGGCCGACCCGGCCGCTCCGGCGCCGGAGCAGGTCAAGCGGGTGCTGCTCTGCTCGGGCAAGGTCTACTACGACCTGTTCCAGGCCCGGCAGGAGCGCGGCGTCACCGACACCGCGATCATCCGGCTGGAGCAGCTCTACCCGATGCCGGTGGAGGAGATCCGGGCGGCTCTCGCCCAGTACCCGAACGCCGAGGACTTCGCCTGGGTGCAGGAGGAGCCGGCCAACCAGGGTGCCTGGTCGTTCGTGGCGCTCAACCTGCTGGAGCACCTCGACGGCGTACGGCTGCGCCGCATCTCCCGCCCCGCCGCCGCCGCCCCGGCTGTCGGCTCGGCGAAGATGCACGAGGTCGAGCAGGTCGCGCTCCTCGAAGCGGCACTTCCCCGACCCTGACGAGAACCATCCCGGTCCCGTCCCATCTGAAGGTGTGGCGGGACCGGCCGGCTTGCACCGGTACGACACCGGTGAGGGAAGCGAGTAGGCGGATGTACTTCACCGACCGGGGCATCGAGGAACTCGTCGAACGGCGCGGCGAGGAGCAGGTCAGCCTGGAGTGGCTCGGCGAGCGGCTGCGGGACTTCGTCGACCTGAACCCGGAGTTCGAGACGCCGATCGAGCGCTTCGCCACCTGGCTGGCTCGACTCGACGACGAAGACGACGACTGACACACCGCCGGAGGGCCCGACCGCCCGGGTACGAGGACCCGGGCGGGAGCCACCTGGATCTTGTAGCGTGAGGTCCGTGGCCCGAAGCGTGTACCTGACCAGTGTCGGCTCGGGCGGGGGGAAGTCGACCATCGCCCTGGGCCTGGCCGAACTGTTGTCCCGCCAGGTCGGCCAGATCGGCGTGTTCCGTCCTCTGGTCGCGTCGGACCGGCCGGACCCGATCCTCGCCCTGCTCAGCGAGCGGTACCGGGTCGGGCTGCCGGTGGCCGACCTCTCCGGCACCACGTACGCCGAGGCGACCGCGCTCGTCGCCGACGGCCGGCGGGAAGAACTGATCACCCGGATCGTCGAGCGTTACCGGGACGTGGAACGACGGTTTCCGGCCATGGTCGTGGTGGGCAGCGACTTCGCCGACGCCGGGGACGGTGCCGGGCCGCGCGAGCTGGCGTTCAACGCCCGGCTGGCCACCGAGTTCGGCAGTGTCGTGGTGCCCGTGGTCGACGGGTTCGGGCAGCAGCCGGCGGCGATCACCGCGGCCAGCCGGGGGGCGTACCACGACGTGGTCGACCTCGGCGCGACAGTGCTCGCCGTGCTCGCCAACCGGGTGCCGGGCAGCATGCGACTGCCCCGGCTGCCGGTGCCCGCGTACGCGATTCCCGAGGTGCCAAGCGTTTCCGCGCCGACGGTGGCCGAGGTGGCGGCGGCGCTCGGCGCCACCCGACTGGCCGGCGACGACACCGCGCTCGCCCGCGACGTGCTCGACTACGTGGTCGGCGCGGCGCACGTGCCGACCGTGCTGGAACACCTGACCGAGGGCGCTCTGCTGATCATGCCGGGTGACCGCGACGATCTTCTGGTGGCCGCGAGCGCGGCGCACGTGGCCGGTCAGGTGTCGCTGGCCGGGCTGGTGCTCACCCTAGGCGTGGCCCCCGACCCCCGGGCGATGCAGCTGGTGGAGGCGCTCAACGCCCGCCTCGCGGTGCTCTCGGTGCCCACCGACAGCTTCCACACGGTGGCCGCGTCGAGCCGCATCGAGGGCCGACCCAGCGCCGCCAACCCGCGCAAGGTGGAGGCCGCGCTCGGCGCCTTCGAGGCGCACGTGGACACCACCGAGCTGGCCAGCCGGTTGCGGGTCAGCCGTTCCACCCGGGTCACCCCGCTGATGTTCGAGTACGACCTGATCGACCGGGCGCGTAGTCGCCGCCGGCACGTGGTCCTGCCCGAGGGGACCGACGAGCGGATCCTGCGCGCCACGGAGATCCTGCTGCGGCGCGGAGTGGCCGACCTGACCCTGCTCGGCCGCCCCGACGAGGTCGCCCGTCGGGCCCGCGAGGTGGGCGTGGACATCGGCACGGCCCGGGTGGTGGATCCGGCCGACAGCCAGTGGCGCGACGAGTTCGCCGAGGCGTACGCGAAGCTGCGCGCCCATCGGGGCGTCACCGTGGAGTTGGCGTACGACATCGTGGCCCAGCCGAACTACTTCGGCACCATGATGGTGTGGGCCGGCTACGCCGACGGCATGGTCTCCGGCGCCACGCACACCACGGCGGCGACCATCCGGCCCGCGTTCGAGATCGTGAAGACCATGCCGGAGGTCTCCGTCGCCTCCAGCGTCTTCTTCATGCTGCTGGCCGACCGGGTGCTGGTCTACGGCGACTGCGCGGTCAACCGCGACCCGGACGCCGCCCAGCTCGCCGACATCGCGATCTCGTCGGCCGACACGGCGGCCCGGTTCGGCCTCGAACCCCGGGTGGCGATGCTGTCGTACTCGACCGGCAGTTCCGGCGCGGGTGCCGACGTGGAGAAGGTCGCGGAGGCCACCGCGCTGGTCCGCGAGCGCCGGCCCGACCTGGCCGTGGAGGGACCGATCCAGTACGACGCCGCGATCGACCCGGCCGTGGCGGCGACGAAGCTGCCCGAGAGCACGGTCGCCGGCCGGGCCACCGTCTTCATCTTCCCGGACCTCAACACCGGCAACAACACGTACAAGGCGGTGCAGCGCTCGGCCGGAGCGGTGGCCGTCGGGCCGGTGATGCAGGGTCTGCGCCGGCCGGTGAACGATCTCTCCCGAGGGGCTACCGTGCCGGACATCGTCAACACCGTGGCGATCACCGCCATCCAGGCCGCCACGCTTACCGACAACGGGGCGACGTCGTGAGCAAGGTGCTGGTGCTCAACTGCGGGTCGTCGTCGGTCAAATACCGGCTGTACGACGACGACCGGGTGCTCACCAAGGGCACCGTCGAACGGGTCGGGGAGCCGGACGGTGGCCCGCCCGACCACGCCGCCGCGGTCCGGCAGATCCTGGCCGGGCTGGACCTGAGCGGGCTCACCGTCGTCGGGCACCGGGTGGTGCACGGCGGCCGACGCTTCACCGCTCCGGCGCTTGTGGACGACGCGGTGCTGGCCGCCATCGCCGACCTGGTGCCGTTGGCCCCGCTGCACAACCCGGCGAACCTCGCCGGCATCGAGATGGCGCGCGCGGCACTGCCGCAGGTGCCGCAGGTCGCCGTCTTCGACACGGCGTTCCACCACACCCTGCCCGAGTCCGCCGCCACCTACGCGATCGACCGTGACACCGCGCAGCGGTACGGCGTGCGCCGGTACGGCTTCCACGGCACCTCGCACTCGTACGTCTCCCGGCGCACGGCGGAACTGCTGAACCGCCCGTACGCCGAGGTCAACACGATCAGCCTGCACCTGGGCAACGGGGCCAGCGCGTGCGCGATCGCCGGTGGACGCAGCGTCGCCACCTCGATGGGCATGTCCCCGCTGGAGGGCCTGGTGATGGGCACCCGCAGCGGCGATCTGGATCCGACAATCGTGTTCCACCTGCGCCGGGAGGGTGGCCTGGGGGTCGACGAGATCGACGACCTGCTCAACCACCGCAGCGGCCTGCTCGGGCTGACCGGCGTCAACGACATGCGCGAGGTGCTGGCCCGGCGGGCGGACGGAGACGAGGCGGCAACGCTCGCCTTCGACGTCTACTGCCGCCGGATCACCGAATACGTCGGGGCGTACTACGCGCTGCTCGGCCGGGTGGACGCGGTCACCTTCACCGCCGGCGTCGGTGAACACGCCGCCCCGGTACGGGCCGCCGCACTGACCGGCCTCACCCGGCTGGGCATCACCGTCGACGCGGACCGCAACACCGGCAGCGGCGACCGCCTCATCTCGCCGGACGGCGCCGAGGTCGCCGTCTGCGTGATCGGCACCGACGAGGAGCGGGAGATCGCCCGAGCGGCCCGCGCAGTCGTCAACGCCACCTGACCGGCCCGAGGATCAGCGGGGCGCGACGGTCCGAGGTCAGCTGAGGGCGATCCAGCCGGCGACGGCGATCAGCAGCACCGCGAGCACGGCCACTCCGATGATCAGGCCGGTGCGGGAGGACGACTCGGCCGGTGTGTCGGTGGTGTCGGCGGCGAAGGCGCGAAATGCCTGGGTGTTGCCGCTGGGGTCGGTGTAGTTCTCAGCCATGCCGGAACCTTAGCGAAGCCGGACCGGTCGGACGGCCCTGGCTGGTCGGCCGAACGGCTCGCGTACGGCACCGGGCAACCGGACCCGGACGGGTGATCGCTGGCTCTACCGTGATGTCGTGGGCATGATCAGACGGCGGTTCGCCGCGTCGGCGGTAACGTTGCTGCTGGCGTGGCTGACAGGTTGCGCCCCGCCCGGTGACCCGCCCGGCCAGCCGGCACCGAGCGGTGCCGCCCCACAGGTGCCGTACGCGGTCGGCGTTCGGACGTTCGTCGTCGACCCCGGCTCGGCCCGACCGCTGCCGGTGACCCTCTGGTACCCGACCCAGGGCACCCGGATCGCCGACGGACGGTTCCCCGTGGTGCTCTACAGCCACGGCCTGGCCAGCCTGCCCGAACTGCACGCCGGCCTGACCGCCCGATGGGCCGCCGCCGGTTTCGTGGTGGCCGCCCCGGCGTACCCGCACACCCGGCGTGGTGCCGCCACGTTCTCCCGCGCCGACGTACGCCACCAGCCCGCCGACGGTTGGCGGGTGATCCGGCACCTGGTCCGGCTCGACCGCCGGGCCGCCGATCCGCTCGCCGGCCACCTCGACGTGCAGCGGATCGCTGCGGCCGGTCATTCGGCGGGTGGCTTCACCACCTCGGGCATGTTCACCAGCGGCCGCCCCGCCCGGCTGCGCGCCGGCATCGTGATCGCCGGCGGCGGAATGGCGGGCGGTTTCGCGGAGCCACCCGCGCCGATGCTCTTCGTGCACGGCACCGCCGACCCGGTGGTACCCCTCAGCGTCGGCCGTGCCGCCTACCGCCGTACGACCGGACCGTCCACCTTCCTCAGCCTGCTCGGCCAAGGACACGGCGAGTACCTCATCCCCGGCCGCCCCGGCTTCACCCAGGTCCTCGGCGCCACCACCGACTTCCTCCGCTGGACCCTCTACGGCGACCAACAGGCCGCCCGCCGCCTCCCCACCCACGCCCATCCCCCCAACATCACCACCCTAGAAACCCGCCACCCCTCCTAACCCCCCCCACGCCCCGCCCCTCCCCTCCCGCCCTGCCCGGCCCCGCGCGTCGATCTTGCACAGGGCAAGCGCAGCACAGGGCGAGGGGTGCATTACGGCGTCCGCCCACCGCCGAGGCGCGGCGATCTTGCACTTTGTGTCGCCGCATAACGCTCGAAAGGCGCGTATCAGCGACCGAAAGTGCAAGATCGCCGACACGAGGCGGGTCGCGCCACGAGGAGCGGGGCGCGCGGGGTGCGAGGTGTGCGAGGCGGGGGCGGGTGGGTGGGGAGGGGTCGGGAGGGAGGGCATGGGGTGGGGAGGGCATGGGGAGGGCAGAATCGGGGGCATGGCGCGTCGTGGGGTTTCGGTTCTGCTTGTGGGTGCACTGGTTGCGGCTGGGGTGGTGGGGTGCTCCGCTGATCCCGAGTCGGCCCCGCTGGCAGGCACGACAGCCACGAGTGCCACGGACACGCCGACGGCCACGGCAGCGCCCTCGGCCAGCGCGTCGGCTCCGGCGATTCCGGCCGGTAACGCGCCGGCTGACAGCTTCGCGGTCGGCGTACGACAGCTCAAGCGCAACCGGGACGGCGACCGGCCGCTTCCGATCACGGTCTGGTACCCGGCGGCGGGCCGGGCGGGTGGGAAGCCGACGGAGTCGGCTCGGGCGGCTGACGGGCGGTTCCCGGTGGTCATGTTCAGCCATGGGCTGGGCGGTCAGCCCAAGGACTACCAGGCGCTGCTGACTCGCTGGGCGGCGGCCGGTTTCGTGGTGGCCGCGCCGATGTTCCCGCACACTTCCGGGTCGGGCCAGCCCAACGTGCTCGACGTGCTCAACCAGCCGGCCGACGTGTCGTACGCGCTGAGCCAGGTGCTCGCCCTGGACGCCCGCGACGGCGACGTGCTGCGCGGCCGGCTGGCCACCGACCGGGTCGCTGCCGCCGGGCATTCGGCGGGCGGAGTGACCACGATCGGGCTGTTCACCACCGGGCGGGACGAGCGGCTGGCCGCCGGGATCGTCTTCGCCGGCACCGCGCTGGGGGTGGGGACCGCCTTCGCGGGTGCGGCGGCACCGCAACTGTTCGTGCACGGTGAGGCCGACGAGGTGGTGGAGTACGCGGCGGGCAAGGCGGTGTACGACAAGGTGCCCTGGCCGAAGGCGATGCTGAGCCTGCCCAACGGCGACCACGGTCGTGCCCTGCTGGGCAACAGCACCTCGCTACGGGTCGTCGCCGACACCACCACCGAGTTCCTGCGCTGGACGCTCTACGGCGACGCCGGCGCGAAGGAGCGCATCGCCAGCGCCGCAGCCCGCGACGACGTCGCCACCCTCGACAACCACCTGTGACCGAAGGGCGGTCCCCCGCCTGACCACCGAACACCGCCCAGCAGCACACCAGCACACACCGGCACGCCGGCACGCACCAGCACGGCCTGAGTCACGCGCCGTGGTCGATGACGATTTTGCCGAAGACCTCTCCGGAGTGCAGGCGGGTGAAGGCGTCGGCGACCCGGCTGAACGGCACCACGCTGTCCACCACCGGTCGCACGTTCCGCTCGGCGCAGAAGGCGAGCAGGTCGGCCAGGTCGGCGGGGGTGCCCATCGAGGTGCCCAGGATCTCCAGCTGCATGGCGAAGACCCGGCGCAGGTTGACCTTCGGCTCGTGGCCGGCGGTCGCGCCGCAGACGACGATCCGTGCCCCGGGGGCGGCGGACTTGAGGGAGTGGTCGAAGGTGGCCGCTCCGACGGTTTCGACCACCACGTCGACCCGTTCGGGCAGTCGCGCACCCGGCTCGAAGGCCGTCGCACCCAGCTCGGCGATCCGCTCCCGCTTGGCGGCGTCGCGGCTGGTCGCGTACACCCGTTTGCCCATCGCGGCGGCGAGCGCGACCGCTGCGGTGGCCACGCCGCCCCCGGCGCCCTGGACCAGCACGGCCTCGGCCTCGTCGACGCGGCCCTTGGTGGTGAGCATCCGCCACGCGGTCAGCCAGGCCGTCGGCAGGCACGCCGCGTCGGTCGCCGCCAGCCCCGCCGGCAGCGGCAGCAGATTCGACCGGGGTACGGCCACCCGCTCGGCGAGGGTCCCCGGGAAGTGCTCGGAGAGGATGGACATGCCGCGCGGGTCACCGGGTGTCGGCACGATCGGGTACACGACCATCTCGTTGCCGTCGGGGTCGATGCCCACCGCGTCGCAGCCGAGGATCATCGGTAGCTGTTCGGCGCGCAACCCGACGCCGCGCAACGACCACAGGTCGTGGTGGTTGAGCGAGCTGGCCGTGACACGCAGCGTCACCCAGCTGTCGTCAGGCAGGCTCGGCTCGGGCTGCTCACCGACGGTGAGCGCGGCGAGCGGGTCGGCGTCGTCGAATCGGGAGGCGAAGGCGGCACGCATGATCCGCACGGTAACAAGCTGAGCGCCCGTTAAGAAGGGGCCCTTCCTATGCACGAGGCGTTAAGAAGGGCACCTTCCTTACACGTCAGGCGCGGGCGACGCCGTCGCGACGGGCGGCCTCGGCGACCGCCTCGGCGACGGCGGGGGCGACGCGCGGGTCCAGCGGAGAGGGCACGATCGCCTCCGGGGTCAGCGCCTCGGCCACCACCGAGGCGATGGCGTCGGCCGCGGCGACCTTCATCGCGTCGGTGATCCGGGTGGCCCGTGCCGACAGCGCGCCCCGGAACACACCCGGGAAGGCCAGCACGTTGTTGATCTGGTTCGGGAAGTCGCTGCGGCCGGTGGCGACCACCGCGACGTGCCGCGCGGCCACCTCGGGGTGTACCTCCGGGGTGGGGTTGGCCAGCGCGAAGACGATCCCCCCGGGGGCCATCCCGGCCACCGCGTGCTCGGGGATCTGCCCGCCGGAGACGCCGATCAGCACGTCGGCGTCGCGCAGCGCCTCGGCGATGTCGCCCTGCCGCCCGTCGGCGTTCGTCAGCTCGGCCAGCTCCGCCTTGGTGCCGGTCAGTCCGGTGCGGTACGCGGAGATGATCCCCTTGGAGTCGCAGACCACCACCTGGTCGGGGTCCACTCCCCCGGCCACCAGCATCTTGGTCACCGCCACCCCGGCCGCGCCGGCCCCACTGACCGCCACCCGCAGGTCGCCGAGCTTGCGGTCGAGCAGGGTGGCCGCGTTGCGCAGGGCGGCCAGCACGACGATCGCCGTACCGTGCTGGTCGTCGTGGAAGACCGGGATGTCCAGCGCCTCGTCGAGTCGGCGTTCCACCTCGAAGCAGCGGGGTGCGCTGATGTCCTCCAGGTTGATCCCACCGAACGAGGGCGCGAGCGCCTTGACCACCGCCACGATCTCGTCGACGTCCTGCGTGTCCAGGCAGACCGGTACCGCGTCGACCCCGCCGAACTGCTTGAACAGCACGGCCTTGCCCTCCATCACCGGCAGCGCGGCGCGCGGGCCGATGTCGCCGAGGCCGAGTACGGCCGTGCCGTCGGTGACGACCGCGACGGTGTTCGACGCCCAGGTGTAGTCGTGGGCGAGCGCCGGTTCCGCGGCGATGGCCTCGCAGACCCGGGCCACCCCCGGGGTGTACGCGAGGGAGAGGTCGTCACGGCTGGTCAGCGGGACGGTCGAGACGACGGCCATCTTGCCGCCCCGGTGCAGTTGGAAGACGGGATCAGCAGGGTCCACGGTGGACGTAGGCATGGTGACTCCAGGTTCTGTCGAGCAGAGGCCAGCCGGTCGGGGCGCACGGTGAGGCGACGAGCGGCGGCGCGTGGTGCGGGGGGTCACCCGGGCGCTTCCGAGCATAGTGGGGTCGAGCGGCCCAGTATGTGGGCAGGGTCATAACGGTCGAGGCGGTACCCGCCCGGGGCGGGGCCAGTACCGGGCCACCACCCGGCCGAGCACGTCGGCGACCCCGTACGCCCGGGAGTCGTCGGTGACCAGGTCGTTGTCGCCGTACAGCCACCACCCGCCGTCGGTCGGACGGACCGCGCGCTTGACCACCAGCAGGTCAGGGCGGCTACGGAAGACGGCGATCACCACGTCGCCGGGCCGGATCTCCCGACCACCGCGGCGGACCAGCACCGCGTCGCCGTGCCGCAGCGTCGGCGACATGGAGGGACCGGTCACGAGTACGGGCGACAGTGGCCATCGCAACCGCAGCACGGACACCGGTTTCGCCTCCACCGCTCTCGGGGACCTCGTCCAGGAGTAATGTCGTCTTGGATCATCGCAAACGTCCTATGGAGGATCCTGATGCGACTTGCCCGCATCCTCGCGCCTCGCTTGACCGCCAGCGCGCACTGCGACCTGCCCTGCGGTGTCTATGACCCCGCCCAGGCTCGGATCGAGGCCGAGTCGGTGAAAATGATCTGCGAGAAGTACCAGGCCAACACCGACCCGGAGTTTCGGACCCGCGCCATCCTGATCAAGGAGCAGCGGGCTGACCTGGTCAAGCACCACCTCTGGGTGCTGTGGACCGACTACTTCAAGCCGCCGCACTTCGAGAAGTACCCCCACCTGCACCAGCTGTTCAACGAGGCCACCAAGCTGGCCGGGGCCGCCGGTGCCAAGGGTGCCACCGACCCGGCCAAGGCCGACGAACTGCTCCAGAAGATCGACGAGATCTCCAAGATCTTCTGGGAGACCAAGCAGGCCTGAGTGCCCGCCCTCGACGGCCGGTCCACCCCTTCCGGGGCGGGCCGGCCGTCGTCGTCCCGGCGCAGCGCGCACCCCGCCACATCGCCCGGATTCCGTCGTTCCGGCACTGGACGTACGCCGTCGTGGAACTCGAATTCCGTCTTCCGGCACCGGGCGTACGCCGCCGTTGACGGCGCGTGCAGCCGCCGCGACCAGGTGCGTGACCGCTGATTCCGGTGCCCGCCGGTCGGCGACAGCGATGCGAGTCGACCGGATGACCGACTCAGCGGGTAGAGTCCCCGACCGGGGGGATGAGTGGTGACTCAACTGACCGGCCAACCGACGACCGACGACGACATCGTGCACCTCACCGTGCCCGCCGACGGTGGGTACCTCGGCGTGCTCCGTACCGCCACCGCCGGCCTCGCGGCCCGCCTGCAGTTCGCGCTCGACGAGATCGAGGATCTGCGCATCGCCGTCGACGAGGCGTGCGCCATGCTGCTGGCCATCGCGCCCCGGGGGGCCGAACTCGACTGCCGCTTCGCGGTCACCGAGGACGCGCTGACCGTCGAGGTGACCGTGCCCACCGTGCGGGACGCCCGGCTCCCCGCCGAGTCCTCGTTCGCGTGGAAGGTGCTCACGGCGCTCACCACGTCGGCGTCGGCGACCGCGACCGACGGCCGCGCCACCATCTCTCTGCTCACCCGCCGCGCGTCAGGCTGGTGACGGCCGGTTCACTCGAATCCGAGGGCACGGGTCGTGGGCGGGCTCACCAGCAGCCAGGTGACGCCGAGCCCGAGCGCGATCAGCGGCACCCCGAGCCAGCCCAGACCGCCTTGGATCATGAACCAGCCGATCGGCAGCAGCATGAGCTGAAGCACGATGGCGGGAGCGCGGGCACCGGCCCGGTGGCGCACCAGCGCGCTTCCCAACGCCCAGAGCGCGACCGCGGCACCGATGGCGAAGGCCGTGACCAACAACGCCGACGTCAGGTCGGTGGTACTGGCCGTGAGGTCGGCCACGATCAGCCAGGCGGCGACCAGCCCGACGGCGACCGCCTCGACGCGTAGCAGCCGGACCGCCCAACGGAGCGTGACGGGGGTCGGGTTGGAGTCGATGGTCACGCGGGTCACGATACCCGTGCCGTCGCGCGGTACAGTGCGGCCCATGCGGGCCGTCCTGCTGGTCAATCCGAAGGCCACCACCACCAGCGAGCGCGCGCGGGACGTACTGGTCCGGGCGCTGCGCAGCGAAGTCGACCTCTCCGTGCGGTACACCCGCCGGCGTGGCCACGCCACCAATCTGGCCAGAGAGGCCGCGGTGGAGGGCGTCGACGTCGTGGTCACACTCGGTGGCGACGGGACGGTCAACGAGGTGGTCAACGGGCTGATGACGGCGACCAGCGTCGCCGGGCAGCCGCCCACCGCCGAGCGGTTGCCCGCCCTGGCGACGGTGCCGGGCGGCTCGACGAACGTCTTCGCCCGGGCGCTGGGCCTGCCCAAGGAGTGGGCCGAAGGCGCCAGCATGATCATGGAAGGGCTGCGGCTGGGTCGTCGCCGCACTATCGGCCTCGGCCGCGCCGACGACCGCTACTTCACGTTCTGCGCGGGGCTCGGGCTCGACGCTGCGGTCATCCACCGGGTGGAGGAGGCCCGTCGCCGGGGCCGCGTCCCCTCGCCGGGGCTCTACTTCCGCGCCTTCACCGCACAGTTCCTGCTCGGTGCCGAACGGCGACACCCGGCGATCCGGCTGGAGCAGCCGGGCGAGGCGACAGAGGGTGACCTGGCGAGCATCATCGTGCAGAACACCGCCCCCTGGACGTTCGTCGGGGATCGGGAGGCCAACCCGAACCCGGAGGCGTCGTTCGATCTCGGGCTGGACGTACTGGCCTTTCGTCAGCTTGGCGTCGCCAGTACAACACGCACCGTGAGGCAATTCCTCTCCGCCACGCCCAATCCGCACGGTCGCCAACTTGTACGGCGTCATGACGTAGCGGAGTTCACGCTGGTCGCGAGCCGTCCGCAAGCGTTCCAGCTCGACGGGGACTATCTTGGCGAGCGGGAAAAAGTCAGATTCACCTCCGTTCCGGCCGCACTCAGAGTAATCTGTTAGGTCTCCGGTACCACCGGGTGGAAGTTGGCCGCAGCGCCCCCCAGCGCGTGACGACCGCGACACCCCGAACGATGCCGGAAATGTCAGCATTGTCCGGCGGACTGTACTATATTGATTCTCGACTGTGGTAAGCCCGGGTGCCTGGAGTGATCCATAACCCGGACAAATGGGTTGTGGGCTTGCTCACCGCGCGGAGTTTTTCCGAGCGCCACCCTTGACATTGCGTAAGTTCGTGAAAGTATTCACAAGCGAACTTGAGTTACCGGGACATGTCCTGGACACGCTCAACAGGTTGAGTCGTTCCAGCAGGTCCCGGAGCTAGCAGCCTGCTCACGCATTGCCGAATTGATGGTTGCAAACCGTCACTGTCGACATTGCGGATGCATATAAGAAAAGCACCAACAGCAACATCTGCCACCCATCCAGAATGAGGAGTGTTGCCGCCATGGACTGGCGTCACCATGCTGTCTGCCGCGACGAGGACCCGGAGCTGTTCTTCCCGATCGGGACGTCCGGTCCGGCTCTCCTGCAGGTCGAGCAGGCCAAGGCCGTCTGCCGGCGCTGCTCCGTGACCGACCAGTGCCTGCAGTGGGCGCTGGAGTCCGGTCAGGACGCTGGCGTCTGGGGCGGGATGAGCGAGGAGGAGCGGCGCGCTGTCAAGCGGCGCGGTGGCCTCCGGGTGCTGCGCGCTCACTCCGCCTGACCGACTACACCCAGGACGCCCCGGCCGGCCCCAAGCCCGCCGGGGCGTCCTGCTGCTCCCCTGCTCTCCCGTACCCCCCAGGCCCCCGTTCAGCGGCGGTTCAGAGATCAGCGACTGCCGTCGACCTCATGCTCGACAAGAGCGTGAGGTGGTTGGGAGAGGCGGTGGAGGATGAGGTTCACCAGGTCCGGGGCAGTGGTCAGGGGGGCCGACACCGCGATGGCACCGGCGGCACGGGCCGCGGTCGTCACCGCATCGTGGAACAGCCCGGGGGCCAGGAAGTACGCAGCCACGGCGACGCGTTGCGCACCGGCGGCCCGTAGCCGCTGCACCGCCACGTCGACGGCCGGGGGTGCCGCAGAGGCGTACGAGACACGGGTCGGCATGTCGAGGGCGGCACCGAGGGCCCGGGCCACCCGACCCACGGACGCCCGCGCCGCCGGATCCCTGGTGCCGGCCGCAGCCAGCACCAGCGCGTCGAACCGGCCGGGATCCGCCTCGGCCAGCCGGTGTCGCAACGCGGCCAGCAGCGCCGGGTCCACCTCGTCGCCCACCGGGCCGAGCACATCGGTGATGTCCACCCGGATCGTCAGCCCGGACCGCTGAGCAGCCTCCACCGCCGTGGGGATGTCCACCCGCCGGTGGTACGCGGCGGTGAGCAGCAGCGGCACCAGGATCGCCCGGGAGTGCCCGGCGGCAGCCAGCTCACGCAGGACCGTGGTCGGATCGGGCTCGGTGTGGTCCAGCCAGCTGGCCAGCACCGGTTGCCCCGGCCGGGCGACCGAGACCGCCCGGGCCAGACCCCGGATCGCCTCGGCCGCCCGAGGATCACGACTGCCGTGAGCGACCAGGACCACCGGCTCGGCGGACGCAGCTACGCCACCGGCCCGGTCGCCCGACCGGGCCGGATCGGCGGGTGCCTCTGCCTGGTCGGTCAGAGGTGCAGTCCGCACTCGGTCTTCTCGAACATCGCCCAGCGGCCGGCCCGCGGGTCCTCGCCGGCCTTCGTCCGCCGGGTGCACGGCCAGCAGCCGATGGAACCGTAGCCGCGCCGGAACAGCTCGTTGACCGGCACGTTCCACCGGGCGATGTACGCATCGACGTCCGCCTGGCTCCAGGCCGCGATCGGGTTGACCTTGACCTTGCCCCGACGGGCGTCGAAGGTCACCACCGGCGTGTTGGCCCGGGTCGGCGACTCGTCCCGCCGCAGCCCGGCGGCCCAGGCGTCGTATCCGGCCAGCGCCCGCTCCAGCGGCTCCACCTTGCGCAGCTGGCAGCACTCGTCCGGCGACTTGTTGAACAGTCGTGGCCCGTACTCGCCGTCCTGCTGGCCGACGGTGAGCCGGGGCCGGATGGAGCGGACGTTGACCGGCAGCGTGCGGGCGACCGCGTCCCGGACGGCGAGGGTCTCCGGGAAGTGCAGACCGGTGTCGAGGAAGACCACGTCCACCCCCGGCGCCACCCGGGACACCAGGTGGGCCAGTACCGCGTCGGCCATCGAACTGGTCACGCAGAACCGGTCACCGAAGGTCTCCGCGGCCCACCGGGCGATCTCCAGCGCGGGCGCGCCCTCCAACTCCCGGCCGGCGCGCTCGGCCAGCTCCCGTAGTTGCTCGGGGCCACGTCGCCCACCGCTGGTCGCAGTCGGTGCGGTGCCGACCAGCCCCAGGCCGGCGGCGGAAACCAACGCGCTCATCGCTGCACCGCCCGGGAGAGCAGGCCGGTGAACCGGACGGTGAACACCCGGGCGCAGCCGTGGCACTCCCAGGCGCCGTGCCCGGTCTCGCTCGGTCGCAGGTCCTCCTCACCGCAGTACGGGCAGTACAGCGGTGCGGCACGGGTCTCGCTGCTCATCGCGTCACCTCGCTCATCGCAGTTGCTCCTCGTCGACCCTGATCACCCAGTTGGCGAAGGTCTCGCCCTCGGTGCGGCCCGCCAGATAGCGCCGGGCCAGCCGCTCGACGTACTCGGGAAGCTCGTCGGCGGTCGTCTTCAATCCGCGCAGCTTGCGGCCGAAGCCGGCGGTCTGTCCCTCGGCCATGCCCAGCCCGCCACCCAGGTGCACCTGGAAACCCTCGACCTGGCGGCCGTCCGGCCCGGTGACCAGCTGCCCCTTGAGGCCGATGTCGGCGACCTGGGTACGGGCGCAGGCGTTCGGGCAGCCGTTGATGTGGATGGAGATGTCCGCGTCGAAGTCGCGCAGCTGCTGCTCCAGCCGGGCCACCAGCTCCTCGCCGCGCGCCTTGGTCTCGACGATTGCCAGCTTGCAGTACTCGATACCGGTGCAGGCCATGGTGCCGCGCCGCCAGGCCGAGGGGCGGGCCTCCAGGCCGATCTCGCGCAGGCCCGCGACCAGGGACTCCGTACGCTCCGGCGGCACGTCGAGCACCAGCAGCTTCTGGTACGGCGTCAGCCGCACCCGATCGCTGCCGTGCGCCTGCACCACGTCGGCCAACTGGGCGAGCTGGGTGCCGGAGACCCGACCGACCACCGGGGCAGCGCCGACGTAGTTGCGGCCGTCCCGCTGCCGGTGCACGCCGATGTGGTCGACCGGCTTGTCCGGCAGTTGGGGGGCGGGCCCGTCGAGCAGCGTCCGGCCCAGGTACTCCTTCTCCAGCACCTCGCGGAACTTCGTCACGCCCCAGTCGGCGACGAGGAACTTCAGCCGGGCCCGGTGGCGCAGCCGGCGGTAGCCGTAGTCGCGGAAGATGCCGACCACTCCGGCCCAGACGTCCGGCACCTCACTCAGCGGCACCCACACGCCGAGCCGTTGGGCGAGCATCGGGTTGGTGGACAGCCCACCGCCGACCCACACGTCGAAGCCGGGGCCGTGCTCGGGGTGGTCGACACCGAGGAAGGCGATGTCGTTGGCCTCGTACGGGGTGTCCACCAGCCAGGAGATGGACGACTTGAACTTGCGCGGCAGGTTGGAGTACTGCTTGTCGCCCACGTACCGCGCGACGATCTCGTCGATCGCGGGAGTCGGATCGACCAGTTCCGCCTCGGCCACCCCGGCGACCGGACTGCCCAGCACGATGCGGGGGCAGTCACCGCACGCCTCGGTGGTCTGCAGGCCGACCGATTCCAGTCGCCGCCAGATCTCCGGCATGTCCTCGACCCGGATCCAGTGGTACTGGATGTTCTGCCGGTCGGTGATGTCGGCGGTGTCCCGGGCGAACTCCCGGGAGATTTCGGCGATCGTCCGCAGCTGCGCCAGATCGAGTTGACCACCGTCGACCCGCACTCTGAGCATGAAGTATTCGTCTTCGAGCTCGTGCGGCTCCAACACGGCGGTACGACCACCGTCGATCCCTGCCTTACGCTGAGTGTAGAGACCCCACCAGCGGAAGCGGCCACGCAGATCCTGCGGGTCGATGGAGGCGAAACCACGATGGGCGTAGATGTTCTCGATGCGGTCCCGCACGTTCAGCGGGTCGTCGTCCTTCTTGATCCGCTCGTTGGGGTTGAGCGGCTCGCGGTGACCGAGTGCCCACTGACCCTCACCGCGGGCACGGCGTGGTGCCCGGGGCGGGCGCGCCGATAGGTTCCCCGTGCGGGCCGGAATGTCGCTGACCGCCATCGCGGCGTCCTCCGTTGTCTGCGGTGCCTCGCATGGGTACGCGGACATAGCGACCGGCTCCCGGTGGGGCCGTGGACAACGGTGTCTTGGGCGGCCGGCGCGCTGCGTACCCGAGGCAGAATGGTCGGGCGTCGTCAGTGGGCCGGACAGATGGCGCTGCGCACGCGGCCGTAATCAACGTGGCGGCGAGCCACGAGGCGGCGTACCACGGCGGCAGTCATGAGGCTCATGCTGCCACACCGCCGACAGGCCGGCCAATGAGTGCGTGCGAGATCCCACATCACGGGCGATCGCTGCCGCCATCGGCGGGCACGACCGTGTGGCAGGCTCACGTCATGGGTGATTTGTCCGGTAGGTCGATTCCGACCGCCGGGACGGGCGTACGGCTCACCGGGTGGCGGCTGCGCTCGCTGCCGGTGTGGCTGGTGCCGGCGGCCCTCACCATGTTCGTCACGTTGGTCGGGCTGGACGCCGCACAGCCGTGGCGCGACGAGCTGGCGACCTGGAGCGCCGCCAGCCGCGGAGTGGCCGGCCTGTTCCGGCTCGCCGGCACCATCGACGCCGCGACCGGGCCGTACTACCTGTTCATGCACTACTGGCTGCTGGTCGCGGGCGACACGGTGGCCGCACTGCGGCTGCCGTCCGCGTTGGCGATGACGGCGGCCGCCGGACTCACCGCCGTACTCGGTCAACGGCTGTGGAACACCCGCGTCGGCACGCTCTCCGGTCTGCTCTTCGCGGTGCTGCCCGCCACCGCCCGGTACGGACAGGAGGCCCGACCGTACGCCCTGGCCACCGCCCTCGCCCTGTTGAGCACGCTGCTGCTGGTCGACGCCCTGCGCCGGCCCGGCCGGGGTCGGTGGGTGGCGTACGCCGTCGCGACGGCCGCCCTCGGGCTGACCCACCTGATCGCGTTGACGCTTGTCGTCGCGCACGCCGTCGTGGTCTTCACGTACCGGCCGCGAACCGCCGCACCGACGGGTGCCGGCCACTCGCCGACCGACCACGCTCCGGCCGACCACCCGCCGGCCCATTACGCGCCAGCCGGTCGCGGGCGGGCGGGCCGGCTCGGGCCGCTCGGGCCCTTCCTCCTCGCGCTGGTGCCGACGGCGGTGCTGGTCACGCCGCTGGCCCTGCGCGCCCGTGAGCAGCGGGAGCGGCAACTCGACTGGGTCGACACCGCCCGGCTCGGCGACCTGGCCGCGCTTCCCGGCGGGCTGGCGCAGACCGCGGCGGTGGGCGGCCTGTTGGTGGCGCTCGCGGTACTCGGCGCCGGACGACTCGGTCGACGCGCGTCGCTGCCGGTGGCCTGCCTGCTGCTGCCGGTGCTGCTGCTGTTCGCCGCCGGACTTGTCGTCCCGCTGTGGGTGCCCCGCTACCTGATCTTCGTGGTGCCGTTCGGGTGTCTGCTGGCCGGTGCCGCGTTGGCCTCGGCGCGTTTCCGGGTCGCGCTCGTCGTGGTGAGCCTGGCCGGCCTGCTCGGCCTGCCGGACCACGTGGCGCTCCGTCGTACGCACGAGTGGCCGCGTACCGCCACCGTCGACTACCGGGGCGCGGCACAGATCATCGCCGCCGGCCAGCGTGCCGGCGACGCGGTGGTCTACCACCCCCGCGACAGTTGGCTCTTCCTCGACCTCGGCGTGCGCTACCACCTGCACGAACAGACACCTCGCGACGCGCTGCTGGCCGAGGGGCAGCAGCATCGGGGCGACCTGTGGGCCGCCGAGTGCGACCGCCCGGCCGACTGCCTGACCGACGTGCACCGGGTCTGGCTGGTCGTCGCCGGCCGGGGCGACGGACCGCTGGACACCGTCCCCGGTGCCAAGGGCGACGCGCTGCGCGCCGCCTACAGCGTCGAGCGGATCTGGCCCCGCCCCGGTCTCACCGTCGCCCTGCTCACCCGCTAGCCCGGGCCAGGGGGACGGTGAGGACGGCCTCGGTGCCGCCCTCGGCACCGGGACGCAACTCGATGCTGCCGCGGAGTTCGCCGGTGACCAGCGCCCGGACGATCTGCAGCCCGAGCTTGGCACCCCCCTCGGAGTCGAACCCGGCCGGCAGTCCCCGACCGTTGTCCGCGACCGTGACGTGCAGTGTCTTGCGCAGCCGGTGCGCGGTGACCACGACCTGCGGCGGTGCCAGTGGTTCCTGCGGCACCGGCTCCGGCCCGCCCTCGTCGGCCGGCGGAAAACCATGCTCGACGGCGTTGAGCAGCAGTTCGTTGAGGACCATCACCAGTGACGTGGCGATCTCGGCGGGGAGTACGCCGAAGCTGCCCTCGCGCCGCATGCCGACCGACACCTCGGTCGCCGCCACCTCGGTCGCCGCGCTGGCCACCCGGTCCACGATCCCGTCGAACTCGACCGCCTCGTCGCTGGACATGGAGAGGGTCTCGTGCACCAGGGCGATCGACGCGACCCGGCGTACCGACTCCTCCAGCGCGACCCTGGCCTCGGGCATGCCGACCCGACGGGCCTGCAGGCGCAGCAGGGCCGCGACGGTCTGGAGGTTGTTCTTCACCCGGTGATGGATCTCCCGGATGGTCGCGTCCTTGGTGATCAGCGCCCGGTCGCGGCGGCGTACCTCGGTGATGTCGCGGACCAGGACCAGCGCGCCGATCGGCACTCCGGCGGGCATCAGCGGCAGGGCCCGGGTCAGCATGGTCGCGCCGCGGGCGTCGATCTCCCGCCGGGGTGGCGCCTCGCCGCGCAGCGCGGCGAGGATGCCGTTGGCCGCCTCCGTGCCCTCCAGCGGATCGCTTGCCAGTCGGCGGTTCAGCGCCGCGAGATCCTCGCCCACCAGGTGGGAGGCGTAGCCCAACCGCCGGTACGCCGACTGCGCGTTCGGGCTGGCGTAGGTGACCTTGCCACCGGCGTCCAGCCGGACCAGACCGTCGCCGACCCGTGGCGCCGAGGTGGTCTCGCCGGGATGCCGGGGCGGCGGGAAGGTGCCGTCGGCGATCATCTGGGCCAGGTCGTCGGCGGTGGTCAGGTAGTTCAGTTCCAGCTGGCTTGGGGTACGCGCGGTGGAGAGGTTGGTGTCGCGACCCACCACTGCGATCACCTCGCCGGACTCACCGTCAGCGGCCCGCAGCCGGACCGGGATCGCCTCGTGCCGGGCGGGCACGTCGCCGTACCAGACCGGGTCGCCCTCCCGCCAGATCCGTCCCTGCCCGTAGGCGACCTCCAGGTGCGCCACTTCCGGCCCGCCGACGATCCGCCCCACCTGGTCGTCCTGGTAGGCGGTGGGCGCGGTCGTCGGACGGACCTGGGCGACGCAGAGGAAGGTGCCCTCCCCGTCCACCGGCACCCAGAGCAGCAGGTCGGCGAAGGAGAGGTCGGACAGCAGTTGCCAGTCACCCGCTATCCGGTGCAGGTGGTCGATGTCGGCCGGGCGCAGACGGGTGTGCTCTTCGGCGAGGTCGCGCAGCGTGGACACGCCGCCCAGCGTGCCATGCGAGCGGTCACATCGTCGCGGTGACCTTCTTCAACCCTCGTGGCGCGTCCGGATCCTCACCCCGGGCCAGCGCCAGGGCCAGGGCCAACCGTTGCAGCGGCAGGATGTCCAGCAGCGGGGCGTACCGCTCGTCGACCTCGGGCACCGCGATCCGGGTGGCGCCGGCGACCTCGGCGGAGCCGACCACGAGCACGTCGGCCCGCCGCTCGCCCAACCGGGGCAGCACCTCGCCCATCGACTGACCGCCGGGGCCCGAACCGACCACGGCCAGCACCGGCACGTCCGGGTCGGTCATGGCCAGCGGGCCGTGCAGCAGGTCGGCGCCGGAGAAGGCCAGGGCCGGCAGGTAGGAGGTCTCCATCAGCTTCAGCGCGGCTTCCCGTGCGGTGGGGTACGCGTACCCCCGGCCGGTGGTGACCAGTTGCCCGGCGAACCGGTAGCGCGGTGCGAGTTCGCTCGCGGTGGGGTCGGCCAGCGTGCGGGCGGCCAACTCGGGCAGCTCGGCCACGGCCCGGCGTTCCTCCTCGGGCAGCACACCGTCGCCGGCCCGAATGCCCTCGACCAGCAGCAGCAGGGCGAGCAGTTCCGCGGTGTACGTCTTGGTGGCCGCCACCGCCCGCTCGTGCCCGGCTGCGATGTCCACGCCGAGTTCGGCGGTCGCCGCCAGCGGGGAGTCCGGCGCGTTGGTCACCGCGAGGGTGAGCGCGCCCGCCTCGCGGGCGACCCGCAGCACCTCGGTCAGGTCGGGTGAGCCGCCGCTCTGGCTGACTCCGACGACCAGCGCGTCGGAGAGGTCCGGTCGGGCGCCGAAGAGGGTGATCGCGCTCGGGGAGGCGAGACCGGCCGGCAGGCCGAGCCGGATCTCGGCCAGGTAGGCGCCGTACAGCGCGGCGTGGTCCGAGGTGCCCCGCGCGGTGAAGACCACGTGCCGGGGTCGGCGCTCGGCGATGGCTGCCGCCACGCGGGCGATGGGTGCGGCGTACTCGGCGGAGAGCAGTCGCTCGTAACCCGCCGGCTGCTCGTCGATGTCGGCGGCCATGCCGATTCCTGGGCGCGTCACGAAAACTCCTCCCCTGCGCGATACTCGCGCGCTTTCTGCTCAGTCTTGCACCTTTAGGCGTCCAGATGCAATTTTATGAGCAGGATCGCGCAGCCAATCACCAAAAGTCGATGCCGTCACCTACGCTGACCCGGCCGCACCGCCAACCGGTACCGACAAGTGAGAGGACGACGTGGCCGAGGGAACGGACGATCGGGCGTTGCCGGCGACGGAGGAACTGGCACTGGCCCGAGAGGCCCTGCAAGCCGGTGACCTGACGCGTGCCGCTGACCATGTCGCGAACGCGCTCGCCCGGGCGCCGACCCTGCCCGAGGTGCACGAGACACTCGCCCGGTTGGCCACGGCCGGCGGTTCCGGCGGTCTGGACCTCTTCCCGCTGCACCATCACACCTTCGTCGGGGCGGTGGTCGCCCGGGCACACCTGCTGGCCGCGGCCGGTCACCCGGCCGAAGGGCTCGACCTGCTGGTCGCCGCCGCCGCGCACGCACCCGGAACGGACTGGGCGGGCGTGCCCTGGGTCACCTCCCCCGAGTTGGCCGAGCGGATCGGCCCGGACCAGGTGGCTCGGGTGCTGATGCAGGTCTGCGCCGCCGCCCCGGACCCGGTGCCCCGGTCCGACCGGGCCGCCCTGACGCCGTACCTGACGCTCGCCCGCAACGCGATCACCATTCACCCCGAGCACGCCCTGCTGCTGGGCACGGCGTCCGCGCTGGCCCGGCGCGCGGGCGAGGTGCCGCTCGCGGTGCGCTGGGCCGGCCGGGGAGTACGCGCGGCACCGTCCAAGATGGGCGAGGTCTGGCTCGGGTACGCGCTGCGCAGCGCCGGCCGCACCCGTGAGGGCCTCGCCGCGCTCCGCCGCGCCGTCGACCACGACCCGGACGACCTGGCGGTGTACGCCGACATCGCCGGCACGTTGGCCGATCACGGCCGGCTGGACGAGGCGCTGAGCTGGATCGAGCGGGCCCTGGCACGCAACCCGTCCTTCGACTGCGCGGTGCACACCGCCCACCGGCTGCGGTTCCAGCGCGACGGCGACGTCCGTCACCTGGTCGCGCTGGCCGACTACATCCGCGACAACCCGGACGACTCGCACGAGCACGCCGATCTGGCCGAATGCTGCCGTGGTCGCCCGTGGCTGGGGCAGCTGACTCCACCGACGGTCCGCCCCCAACCCCTGCCCCTCACCAGCGCCGAACCGTCGACAGGACGTCCGGGCACCCCGCCCCCGTCGGCGGAAGCCACCCGCCGGCTGCGCCAACTGGCGCACCTGGCCTGGCCACACCCACCGGCCGCGTACGACACGGCGGTGGCACTGGCCACCCTCGACCTGACCGACCTGCTCGGCCTGCTGGCGCATCCGCCCGAGACCCCGGAGAACGCGCTGGGACGGGTGCTTTCCGGCCAGGACCCCGCCCTGTGGGTACGGTGCGTGCAGGTGTGGACCTGCCTCGGCCTGCTGCACCACCGCACCGACGAACCCTGGCCCTCCTCGACCCGCCGGCAGGTGCTGGTGGAGTTGGCCCAGGCCGCGGAGATCGCCGAAGCGGCCCTGTTCGCCCTGGTGACGGCAGCCTGGGTCGACCCGTCGATCCGACCCGACGTGGCCCAGGTGGTCACCGAACGGCTCGCGGCTGCGGCCAGCGACCGGGCAGGACCGTTACCGGTCACCGTCTCCCTCGCCCACCTGGCGCTGGCCACCCCCGGCCTCGACCCGGAATGCGCCACCCTGGCCCGCATGCTGGCCGGCGCACCCGCCCGCCCCGGCCGCGGCACCCTCCGCGGCCTCCTCGGCCGCCTCCTCCGCCCCTTCCGCCCCCGCCTCCCCAGCCCACCCCCCTAACCCCTACCCTCCCCCTCCCCGCGCCCTCCCCCTCCCCCGCGCCCGCGCCCGCCCCCGCGATCTTGCACTTATGGTCGGGATAAAGCTGACAGGCACGACATATCGGCGACCAAAAGTGCAAGATCGGCGAGGAGGCCTCGGGGAGGCCTTGGGGAGTCAGGGGGTCAAGGGGTGAGGGGGCGGCGGAGGGCCAGGAGGTGGACGTCGGGTAGGGGGGTCCAGTCCAGGCGGGGGGTACGGGTGAAGCCGTGGCGGCGGTAGAGGTGGTGGGCGGATTCGGCCAGGCCGTCGCGTACGCAGATGACCAGGGCGGTGCAGCCCAGCTCGGTGGCACGGGCGACGCACGCCTCGACAAGTGCTGCGCCCGTACCTCGGCCCTGTGCCGCCGGATCCACCGCCAGCATCCGGAACTCGGCCTCCCCGGGACCGCACAGTTCGGCGTACGGGCTGCCGGGCAGGACGAAGGTGACCGAGCCGAGCAGTTGCCCGGTGGCCGGGTCGGCGGCGACCAGCACCTCACCGTGCGCCGCCCGACCGGCCACGTCGGCCAGCACGTCGGCGTACCCGTTCTCGCCTTTGAGTTGCCCGTCCGCCTCGTACGCGGCGACGGTGAGCCGGGCCACGGCCGGATAGTCCGCCGGCACGGCCGGACGGACCAGCGGGCCGGTCAACCAATCACCGCGATCAGGTCGCCGTCCTGCACCACGTCGCCCTCGTTCACCGCGAGCTGCTGCACCACACCGTCGGACTCGGCGACCACCGGAATCTCCATCTTCATCGACTCCAGGATCACCAGGGTGTCGCCTTCGGACACGGTGTCCCCGGCCGCCGCGACGACCTTCCACACGTTGGCCACCATCTCGGCGCGGATCTCCTCGGCCATCTTCGGCCCCTTCCCTCGCGACTGCCTGCGACGTATCAAATCATGCGACGGCCGCCCATGGGCCGGAGCAGCCCCGCCCGCGTTCGCCGGGAGCTGGCTCTAACATCAACAGGTCGGACCCTGGCGCCGGGAGGACCGGTGCGTGCACCGGCGCCGAGGTCGTGCGCAGGCGATCCGACCATCACGAGGAGGTCAGCATGGCGAAGAAGGCTCGCAAGAAGAAGGCCCGTAAGAAGAGCGCCGCCAACCACGGCAAGCGCCCCAACTCCTGAGCTGGTCCGCATCGCGGACCGGACAGGAAACGTCGATGACCCGGCTCGGGTCATAGCCAAAACGCCGGTGGCCCAGTTCGGGCCACCGGCGTCGGCGTACGAAAAGTGATTCAGTCGGCCAGTTCGCGCGATTCGGTGCTCTCGAAGATGACGAGTTCGCTGATCCGTACCCGCAGCCGTTCGCGCAGTTCGTCGGGCGCGGACTCGTTGCCGCAGCAGCGGGCCACCAGCGCCTTGACCTCCTGCTCGATGCCGTACTCCCGCAGGCAGGGGCCGCACTCGTCGAGATGGTGCCGGATCAGCGTCCGGCGCTCCTGCGCGCACTCCAGGTCGAGGTAGAGGTAGACCTCGGCGAGAACCTCACGGCAATCCGTCTCATGCGGATCTCCACAGCTCACGTCACACCTCCCGGCCACTGGCAGCGGCCGAACTCCGGGCCGACGGCGCGGCGGAGAAGCCGCGCTCCGCGGCATAGCCCTCAAGCAGCTTGCGCAGATTACGACGACCGCGGTGCAACCGTGACATCACGGTACCGATCGGCGTACCCATGATGTCGGCGACCTCCTTGTAGGAGAACCCCTCGACATCGGTGAGGTAGACCGCGAGCCGGAACTCCTCCGGCAACTGCTGGAGGGCCTCCTTGACGTCGCTGTCGGGCAGCCGGTCCAGCGCCTCGGTCTCCGCCGAACGCAGACCGCTGGAGGTGTGCGACTCCGCCTCGGCGAGCTGCCAGTCGGTGATCTCGTCGGTCGGCGCCTGCACCGGCTGTCGCTGCCGCTTGCGGTAGGTGTTGATGTAGGTGTTGGTCAGGATCCGGTAGAGCCAGGCCTTCAGGTTCGTACCCTGCTCGAACTGGTGAAAGGCCGCGTAAGCCTTCAGGTAGGTCTCCTGGACCAGGTCCTCGGCATCCGCCGGGTTACGGGTCATCCGCAGCCCCGCCGCGTACAACTGGTCGACGAATGGCATCGCGTCCCGTTCGAACCGGGCCCTGCGCTCGTCCGTCTTCTCGGTGGTCAACCGCACATCCCCTCGGGTCGGATGCTTCCTCGCCGAGGATACGCGTCCAGACCTGCCGGGAGATCGGGTTCCGACGGGTGTGCCCGTCACCACCCTGGCCGGCGGCTGCGCCGCGGGCCATTCCGGTCCGGCCAACAGCTGCCTGAGCTGCGTGGCCTCCCGTTCGTCGCGCTCCCGGATCCGGAACTGGATCGGCACCGGTCACCCCCCTCGCACAGTGTTCGTCCGTGGGGTGCAACATCCGTCGCAGGTCCGGGCATTCCATCTCGGTCCTCCCATTCCTGGTCCCGGCCGGGGGTGGGTGCACCACGGCCGGGACCGGGAAAGGGCCTGGGAGCCCGGTGCCACCCGAACCCCGGGTGACACCATCGGGTGCAACGACCCGGAGGGCAGCCGGAAACGGCGACCCACCCCGGCAGAGCGGCCTCAGCCCGACGCGAGCACGGTGCCGACGGCCTTGCAGCAGTCAGTCCTGCGCCCAGCCGTGTCGGCGCAACCAGTCGAGCACCACAGCGGCCGTGCCGGTCGGGTCGAGCCGCAGATCGTGCCGCTCCCCCGGCCGGATCACCACGTGCACCCCCGGAGCGGGTTCCGGCACGCCGAAGGGATCCCGGTCGCCGTTGACGACCAGGGTCGGCACTCCGCTCGCCAGCTCACCGGCCCGGCTGCGCTCCGGCCGCGCGGGCGGATGCAGCGGAAAGGCGAGCGCGACCACCCCGACGGCCCCGACCGTGATCGCGGTGCGGCAGGCCACCCGGGCCCCGCTGGACCGGCCACCCACCAGCACCGGTACGCCCGGCCAGCGGTCCCGCAGCACGGCGAGCACCACGCCCCACGCCTCGTCGAGGTGCCCGGCCGGTGCCGGCGCACGCCGACCGGCGACCCGGTACGGCTGGGTCACCCGAGCGACGATCACCCCGGCGGACACTGCGGCATCGCGCAGCGCGCACAGGTCGGGGGCATCCACACCCCCACCCGCGCCGTGGCCCAGCACGAGCAGCGACGAGCCCGGTCCGGTTGGCGTGTCGATGTCCACCCGGGCCGGGCCACGCGGGGTCTGGATGATCTCGTCCTGCGGCACCGCCTCATTCTGCGGCCCCGCCTCCCCGACGCGAGGCAGACCTCGGCAGGAAAGGTGCGCCGCGGTCACGGTCGACGCGGCAGCCCGGTCCTCAGCGGGACGTCACCAGCGCGAGCAGTTGGTCGCGGACGGGAGGGCCCGCCTCGCTCGCCACATCGGGATCCGGTTGCACCTCGTCACGCCAGGCCACCAGCATCGCCCGCCGCTCGCGGGGGGTGGTGCCGCCCCACACGCCGTGGCAGTCGCCGACCTCCAATGCCCAGGCCAGGCACGAGCCCTGCACGTCGCAGCTGCGGCACAACGCCACGGCGGCGTCGGCCGGCTCGTTCGGCGCCGGAAAGAATGTCTCCGGATCGACGCTCTGGCAGGTACCTCTGGTACGCCAGGCTTCATCCTGTCGACGCTCGCGCAGGGCCCGCAACAGTCGCGGATCACGCCGCGCAGCGGCGACCTCATGTGGACGGGGCATACGTGCCCGAGTCATCCACCCACCTCCCCCGTGGGACCAGCAAGATCGATGAATATCACTCGACTAGAAGAGAGCGACACCCACCACCGGCGCTGTGTTCTATCGCACTTGTGCACATCGAGACAAGACTTCGCCGCGAAGTTGGCAGAACGATTAGCTGACCTTTCATCCGCAACCGCGGCAAATCACTCCCGACAATGCGCGGGCGTACCGGTCAGAACAGCGTGACGTCCGCCGGCTCCGCCGCAGGCATCGACGGCACCCGGGCGATCAACTCAGGGCCGTCGTTGCGGACGTTGCCCACGCCCGGCCCCACCGGCCGGATCTCGACGCCGGCGAGCCACTCAAGCGGCGGCGGCGCGAGCAGGCTCGCCGGGTCGTCCGAGGGGCCCAGCCAGGTCGCCCACCGCTGACGCGGCAGCAACAGCGGCATCCGGTCGTGCACCTCGGCCAACTCGCCGAGCGCGGCCGTGGTCACCACGCTGAGGGTCAGCAGCGGACCGCTCGGCCCCTCCCACACCGACCAGATGCCGGCGAAGGCGAGCACCGGATCGTCCGTCGAGGTCATGTAGTACGGCTGTTTCGAGCCGTCCGGCCGCCGGACCCACTCGTACCAGCCGTCGGCCGGGACCAGGCAGCGGCGGCGGGCGAAGGCGGGGGCGTACGCCCGACTGGTGGCCACCGTCTCGGCCCGGGCGTTGATCATGCGGGCGGCGTTGGCGGGCGACCGGGACCAGGCCGGCAGCAGGCCCCAGCGACCGAGCGACAGCGCCCGGTGCCCCTGCGCGTCGAGCCGGACCAGGGGCACCGGATCGGTCGGCGCGACGTTGTAGTCGACGACCAGCGCACCCTCGGTCTCGTCGGTGGCCTCGAACAGTCCGCTCAGCTCACCGGAGCTCCGGGTCGTGGCGTACCTCCCGCACATGCCGCACACGCTAGCGCGCCGACGGCCGATTGCGATGTCCCGTCCACCGGGAGTGGTACCGGCGGCGGGCGGACCACCAGACCGCGACGCGGCAGAATGTAGTCGTGGGGAACCTGACCGCGACCCGGCCGCTGCAGCCGTGGACCGCCCCGACCGCCAGCAATCCGGTCACGGCCTCGCTGCGGCTGCCCGGATCCAAATCGATGACCAACCGGGCCCTGGTGCTCAGCGCGCTGGCCGCCGGCCCTTCGACCCTGGCCAAGCCGCTGCGCGCCCGGGACACCGAGCTGATGGCCGGCGGGCTGCGGGCGCTCGGCGCCCACGTGTCGATCGCCGACGACGAGCGCTGGCTGGTCCGGCCGCACCGGCTGGTCGGCCCGGCGCACGTCGACGTCGGGCTGGCCGGCACGATCATGCGCTTCGTGCCACCGGTGGCCGGGCTGGCCGAGGGCCGGGTCACCTTCGACGGCGACCCGGCCGCCCGGACCCGCCCGCTCGGTCCGTTGATCGAGGCGCTGCGCTCGCTGGGCGTACGCGTCGACACCCCCGACACCGGCAGTCTGCCGTTGGCGGTGCAGGGCACCGGTCGGGTCACCGGCGGTGAGGTCGTGATCGACGCCTCCGCCTCCAGCCAACTGGTCTCCGGGCTGCTGCTGGCCGCGCCGCGGTTCGACCGCGGGCTGGTGATCCGGCACGTCGGCCCGCCCGTGCCCTCCGCGCCCCACCTGCGGATGACCGTGCAGATGCTGCGGGCCGCCGGTGCGGCGGTCGACGACAGCACGACCGACGTCTGGGTGGTCGAGCCGGGTCCGCTGAGCGGCCGCGGCTGGGAGATCGAGCCGGATCTGTCCGGCGCGGTGCCGTTCTTCGCCGCGGCCCTGGTCACCGGCGGTGAGGTGACCCTTCAGGGCTGGCCACGCAGCAGCGCCCAGCCGGTGGAGCGGTTGCGTTCGCTGTTGCAGCAGATGGGTGCGGAGGTCGCGCTGACCACCGAGGGGCTCACCGTGCGGGGCACCGGCAGGGTGCGCGGCGTACACGCCGACCTGTCGGACGTCAGCGAGCTGACCCCCGCGTTGACCGGGCTGGCCATGCTCGCCGACTCTCCCTCGGTGTTCACCGGGGTCAGCCACATCCGGGGCCACGAGACCGACCGGCTGGCCGCGCTGTCCCGTGAGTTCACCGCGCTGGGCGGGGACGTCACCGAGTCGGCCGACGGGCTGCAGATCCACCCCCGGCCGCTGCGCGGTGGGGTCTTCCACACCTACGATGACCATCGGATGGCGCACGCCGCCGCCGTGGCCGGCCTGGCCGTGCCCGGGATCGAGCTGGACGACGTGGCGTGCACCTCCAAGACCATGCCCGATTTTCCGGCGCTGTGGTCGGCGATGGTGACCGGCAAGAGCTGAACGCAGAGACGGGAGCGGTCCTGGCGACCAAGCGGCGCGAGTACGACGAGGACGACGTACGGGTCCGGCCCGGTAAATCGTCCCGTCCGCGTACCCGCACCCGGCCCCGGCACACCGACGCGCAGAACGGCTTCGTGATCGCGGTGGACCGGGGGCGGTACACCTGCGTGCTGGCCGCAGCCGCGCCGGACGCCCCCACCGTCACCGCGATGCGCGCCCGCGAACTGGGCCGCAAGTCGGTGGTGGTGGGCGATCGGGTCGGACTGGTCGGCGACACCTCCGGGGCCCCCGGTGCGCTGGCCCGCATCGTCCGGATCGAGCCGCGCCGGTCGGTGCTGCGCCGTACCGCCGAGGACGACGCCAGCACCGCCGAAGGGCGGCTGGAACGGGTGGTGGTGGCAAACGCCGACCAGCTCGTGATCGTCAGCGCGCTGGCCGACCCGCCACCGCGTACCGGCTTCATCGACCGGTGCCTGGTGGCCGCGTACGACGCGGACATCGAGCCGCTGCTCTGCCTGACCAAGGCCGATCTGGCCGGCCCGGAAACGGTGCTCGACTACTACACCGAGCTGGAACTGCCGTACGTGCTGATCCGGCCGGACTCGTCGTTGGACGCGCTGCGCAGCCTGCTCGCCGGTCGGGTGTCGGTGCTCGTCGGGCACTCCGGGGTCGGCAAGTCGACGCTTGTGAACCGCCTGGTGCCGGAGGCCGAGCGGGCGGTCGGCACGGTCAGCGCGATCGGCCGGGGACGGCACACGTCGACAAGTGCGGTGGCGTTGCGGCTGCCCACGGTGGCCGGCCTGCCGGACGACCCGGGCTGGATCGTGGACACCCCCGGGGTGCGCAGCTTCGGGTTGGCGCACGTGTCGGCCGAGAGCCTGTTGCACGGCTTCTCGGATCTGGTCGAGGCCACCGTCGACTGTCCGGCGAACTGCACACACACCGCCGACGAGACCGAGTGCGCGCTGGCCGCCTGGGTCGCCGACGGTCGGGCCGATCCGCGCCGGCTGGCCTCGTACCACCGGTTGCTGGCCTCCCGGGCCGGTGAGACCGACCCGCGCGGTGCGACGAACCCCCGGGACGAGCCCGAGCACGATCCGCGCGGGCGGGCGGAGTGAGCGCGACCCACTCCGCCGGCACCCCAGCGGCGTCGCTACGGTGCAACCCATGACCGGGTACGCCGACGACCTCGCCCTCGCCCACCGCCTCGCCGACGCCGCCGACGCCATCTCCACGGCCCGGTTCCGCGCCCTCGACCTGCGGGTGGAGTCCAAGCCGGACCTGACCCCGGTCTCCGACGCGGACACCGCGGTGGAACGCGAGATCCGCGCGCTGCTGGCGCAGCAGCGACCCGACGACGGCCTGCTCGGCGAGGAGTACGGCGCGACACCCACCGCCGGCACCCGCCAGTGGGTGGTGGACCCAATCGACGGCACCAAGAACTTCGTCCGGGGCGTACCGATCTGGGCCACCCTGATCGCGTTGCTGCAGGACGGTCGTCCGGTCGTCGGCGTGGTGTCCGCGCCGGCGCTCGGCCGCCGCTGGTGGGCGGCGCAGGGCAGCGGGGCGTACGCGGGCCCGACCCCCGACCGGGGCGAGGCGATCCGGGTCTCCGGGGTACGCCAACTCTCCGACGCGAGCCTGTGCTACTCGTCGCTGAGCGGCTGGGAGGAGAACGGCCGGCTGGAGCCGGTGCTCCAGTTGATGCGGGACACCTGGCGCAGCCGCGCCTACGGCGACTTCTACGGCTACATGCTGCTGGCCGAGGGTGCCCTCGACATCATGATCGAGCCCGAGTTGTCGCTGTGGGACGTGGCCGCCCTGGTACCCATCGTGACCGAAGCCGGGGGCATATTCACCGATCTGGACGGTCGTCCAACCCCCGCCGGAGCCGAGACCAGCGCCGTGGCCAGCAACGCGATGCTGCACCCGGACATCCTCGAAAGGCTCGGTCGGCCGGCCGCGCGCTGACGCCCGGTAGCCTCTATCCTCGCCAGGTGGCTACCGCGAGTTGGTGTTTTCTGGCGGCGATGATCGTCGCGTACGGCATCGCCAACCTGTTGCAGTCGGTCGCCGCCGCTCGCACCACGATGCAGCACACCTTCGATCCCGGGCTGCTGCTGCGGCTGGCCGGGCATCGCGCCTACCTGGTCGGTCTGGTCTGCCAGGTGGGCGGATTCGTGCTGGCCTTCCTGGCCCGCCGGGACCTGCCGCTGTTCCTGGTGCAGGCGAGCGTGGCCGCCGGGCTGGGTGTCACCGCCCTGCTGGGCGTGATCGTGTTGAAGTGGCGACTGCCGATGGCCGAGGTCGTCCTGTTGCTGCTGCTCTTCGCCGGGATCACCGCGCTGGTGCTCTCCGCGCAGCCGGCACCGTCGAAGCCACTCGGCACGGCCGGGGTGATCGCCCTGTTGGTGGCCCTGGGGGCGATCGCGGTGCTGGGCATCTTCGCGGTCCGGTTGCAGGGCGCGCCGGGCTCGGTGGCGCTCGGTTCCCTCGCCGGGTTGGGGTTCTCCGCCGCCGCGGTGGCCGCCCGGCCGCTGGCCTCCGCGTCGACCTGGGACGCGTTCCTCACCGATCCGCTGCTGTACCTGCTCATCGGCCACTCGATCGTCGGCCAACTGCTGCTGGGGCTGGCGATGCAGCGGGGTTCCACCACGGCGGCGGTGGCCGCGATGGACGCGGCCGGGGCGGTACCCGCGGCGATCGTCGGCCTGCTGCTGCTCAACGACAAGATCTGGCCCGGCCGGGAATGGCTCGCCGGCACCGGCTTCCTGATCACCCTTGCGGCGGTCATCGGGCTCACCCGGTACGCCGAGCCGCAACACCATCACGCGGTCGCGCAGGAGACCACCCGGGCCGTGCTGGACGGCGGTGTGGGCGGCCGGCAGCTGCCTCTGGTGGCCCCTCGACCGGCCGAGGGTCGGCTGTGCGACTCGGAGTCGACCGGCCCGACTCGGGCCGCCTCGACTCAGGCCGCCTCGACCGGTTTACGCCGTCCGATCACCCGCTCGTAGAGCCGTTCCAGGGCACTCGCGGTCCGTTCCCACGTGTAGCTGCACCGGACCCGGTCGACGGCCGCGTGCCCGTACGCGAACCGGCCCGCGTTGTCGGTGATCAGCCGGCGCAGGGTCATCCCGAGTGTGCGTACGTCGCCCGGCGGCACCAGCTTGCCGGTGACCTCGTCGACCACGGTGTCGGCGATGCCGCCCATGGCGTATCCGACCACGGGAACGCCGCAGGCCATCGCCTCCAGGGACACTCGGCCGGCCGAGGAGTAGTGCGGGGTGCAGGCCACCACGTCGGCCGAGCGGTACCAGGTGGCCATCTGGTCGTGCGGCACCGCACCCACCAGGTGCACCTGGTCGGCCACGCCCACCCGTTCGGCCAGCTCGCGCAGTCGGCGGGCCTCGGCGTGACCGGCCAGCTGACCGGCCGGCGGGCCACCTGCGATCACCAGCTCCGCCTCGCCGACCAGGCGCATCGCGCGAATCAGGTCGTCCTGACCGTGGCCGGGCGACAGCCCACCCACGGAGAGGATCCGGGGGCGCTGGTCACGCGGCGCGGCCTCGCCGTCGGGATGGAACTGCCCGGTGTCCACACCGGTCGGCACCATCGCCACCGACATGCGTTGCAGACCCATCCGGGTCAGTTCCTCCACCTCGTCGTTGCACTGGGCCACCGCGATGTCCACCGCCCGGGTCAGCGCCCGCTCCAGCGGAATGCGGGTACCGGGTCCGTCGTAGCGCGGGCCGAGGTGCCGCAGTTGCTCCATGCCGATCGAGTGGAACGTCTGCACGACGGGAATGTCGGTCTCCCGTACGGCGTGCGCGGCGGCCAGCCCGCCGATCCAGTAGTGACCGTGCACCACCTCAGGCGTCCAGTCGGTCGCCCACCGGTCGGCGAGCCACTGGCCGAACTCCGACACGTAGGGCACCAGGTCGGCGGTGGGGGTCGGGGCCACCGGTCCGATCGGTGCCCGCTCGATCCGGTAGCCGTCGACGAGGTCGGTGTCGGCCACGTCCGGATCGTCCCGTCGGGTGTATACCCGCACGTCGTGCCCGCGTCCGGCCAGTTCGGCAGCGACCCGTGCGATGTGCTGGTAGGTGCCGACGACGGTCCCGTCGCCGGAGGTCGGCGCAGCGGCGTGGGCGCAGACAAGGCCGACGCGCATGGGTCACCTCCATGCGTAATTGTGCGGTGGTCCTCCGGTCAGAGCGTCCCATTAACCGGGGCCCGACGAGCCGAAACCTGGCAGATCGCCGCTGCTCGGCGGCGGCATGACCGGCGACACGGTGGGGTATCGGTACTTGATGCCTCTCGTTCGACCGATCAGCGACAGCACCGTGGTGATCACCGGCGCCTCCAGCGGTATCGGCACGGCGACCGCGTACGCCCTGGCCCGACGGGGATGTGCTCTGGTGCTGGCCGCCCGGACCGAGCCGGCGCTGCTGGCGGTGGCCCGGCGCTGCGACGAGTTGGGCGGTCGGAGCCTTGTCGTACCCACCGACGTCACCGACCCGGCGGCGGTCGAGCGGCTCGCCGCGAGCGCGGTCGCCCAGTTCGGCCGCATCGACGCCTGGATCAACAATGCCGCGGTCGGCGTGGTCGGGCTCTTCGACGAGATCCCGGTGGCGGAGTTCCGCCGGGTGCTGGAGGTGGATCTGCTCGGCACCGCGTACGGCATGCGGGCCGCGCTGCCGCATCTCGGCGCCACCGGTGGCGGTGTGGTGGTCAACAACGCCTCGGTGCTGGCCGAGGTGGCGATGCCGTACCAGTCCGCCTACAACGCCGCCAAGCACGGCATCCGAGGGCTGTCCGACACGGTACGCCAGGAGTTGCGGCTCACCGGCCGGGGCGACATCTCGATCTGCACGGTGCTGCCGGCCGCCATCGACACGCCCTTCTTCCGGCACGCCGCCAACCACAGTGGTCAGGTGTTCGCGCCGCCACCGCCGGTCTACCCGCCGACGATGGTGGCGGAGACGATCGTCCGGCTGTTGCAGCGTCCCCGCCGTGAGGCGTACGCCGGGGGTGCCGCCCGGTTGCTCGGCCTGCAGTGGCGACTGGCCCCGGCGCTGACCGAGCGGGTCCTCGCCTGGTACGCCCAGCGCACCCAGTTCGGCCCCGGCGCGCCCGCCGACAGCAGCGGTAACGTCTTCCGGCCGGATGCCGACGGCGTCCCGGAGGGCGGCTGGCACGGTCGCCGCCGTCAGGTGGTCCGGGTGACCGCCGCCCTCGGTCTGGCCGCCGCCGGCACCGCGGTCGGCACCGTCGCGGCGATGGCCCGCCAGCGTCGTCAGGTCCGGTAACGGCCTCGGCGTCCCCGATCGGCACCGACGATGCCGGTTACGGCACCGGGGCAGCGGGTAGTGGTGCAGGTATGCGCGAAGACGAGTACCCGACCCCGCTGTCCGACCCCGAGGCCGACGGTCTGCCCGACACCGCCGACGACGACTCGACGGCTGGGGACGACGTACTGACCGGACGGGAGGCGGACGGCCCGGCCCCCGCCCAGTTGCCCGGCGACCGCGTGCCGGTGGCGGTGGACGAGTTCGGCACCACCGCCGACGAGCAGCTCGACGGTGAGTCGCTGGACTACAAGCTGAGCCGGGAGCAGTTCGAGTTGCCGGTCGACGACCCGCTGGCCGCGCCGGTGGACCCGGACATCGCGGCCGAGGCGGACAGTCGGGAACAGGCGGCGCAGGCGCAACTCGACGCCGACGTGATGGACCCCGGCCCGACCTCCGACCCGAAGTCCCCGGTCTCTCTCTACGACCACGGACAGTTGGGCGCGGGCAACGCCACCGTGGGTCGGCTGGTCCAACCGGACGAGGGCACGCACACCGACCAGGAGGCCGAGGCCATCGCGTACGACGCGGGCAGCGCCGGTGGTGGGGCCAGCGCCGAGGAGTTGGCCGTGCACGAGACCCGTCCGCCGCATTCGGTGTGACGGCGACGCGCTACTCGTCCAGGCCGCGTTCGATCGCGTAGCGGGTCAGTTCGACCCGGTTGTGCAGTTGCAGCTTGCCGAGCGTGTTCTGCACGTGGTTCTGCACCGTACGGTGGGACAGGCCGAGCCGCTCGGCGATCTGCTTGTAGGACATCCCCTTCGCCACCAGCCGCAGCACCTCGGTCTCCCGTTCGGTGAGTCGGGGTGCGGTGTCCTGACCCGGCTCCGGCCCACCGGCGGCGGCCAGCCGGCGGTACTCGCCGAGCACCAGCCCGGCCAGGCCGGGCGTGAACACCGGTTCGCCCGCCGCCGTACGCCGTACCGCGTCGAGGAACTCCGCGAGCGCGGCGGACTTGAGCAGGTAGCCGGTCGCCCCGGCCTTGACCGCGTCCAGCACGCCCTGCTGTTCACCGCTGGCGGAGAGCATCAGCACGCGGACCTGCGGCCAGGCGGCGCGCAGCCCACGGATCACCTCCACGCCTGAGACGTCGGGCAGTTGCAGGTCGAGCACCACCACGTCGGGGCGGGCGGCAGCCACCACCCGGACCGCCTGGCGGCCCTCACCGCAGCTGGCCACCACCTGATGACCGGCCTCGGCCAGGTCGCGGGCCACCCCTTCGCGCCACATCGGGTGGTCGTCCACCACCATGACTCGTACGCCGCTCACGGGTTCCTCCTCCTCGACACGGTGAGTTCGACCTCGGTGCCACTGCCCGGGACGGAGCTGATCGTGGCCGTACCACCGAGGTCGGTCAGCCGGCCCCGGATGGCCTGGGCCACGCCGAGCCGCCCCTGGGCGACGGCCTCGGTGAGCCGGTCCGGGGCGAAACCCGGTCCCTCGTCCCGGATCGACACGGTCACCGTCGAGTCCTCGTCCTCGACCAGCACCCAGGCCCGCCCGCCGCCGTGCCGGGCCACGTTGTCCAGTGCCGCCCCGGTGGCGGCGGCCAGTTCGTGGGCCACCCGCGGGGGCAGCGGCACCGCGGTGGCGGGGGTGGACAGCGAGACGGTGGCCGAGGCGTACCGACCGAGCAGTTCACGCAGGTCCACCGGCCCGTCGGTGGCACGCGGACCGGCGTCGGAGATCAGTGCGCGCAGGGCCGCCTCCTGCTCGCCGGCCAACCGGGCCAGCTCACCGGCCTCCCCGTCGAGGTGCTCGCCCCGGCGGGACACCAGGGCCAGCACCTGCAACACCGAGTCGTGGATGTCGCGGGCCAGCCGTTCCCGTTCCCGGGTGGCCGCCTCCAGTTCGACGGCCTGCTGCAACCGCTGCTCCGCGCGGACCGCCAACCGGGCCACGTGCCCGACCACCACACCGGCCAGCAACATCAGGATCGTGCCGTTGATCGCGGTCGGGGTGACCATGCCCCGGGTCACCAGGTCGGTTCCGCCGATCACCAGCGCGGCTGTCACGCCACGGCGTCGGCCACCGGAGACGGCCCAGGCCAGCACCGGCCCGCTGAGCCAGGCGATCGCCAGCGTCGGCAGACCGGCGGCGAGGGCTTCCCGGCCCATCACCCACGGAGTGACCAGCAGGATCGCCACCACGACACCCAGGTCGGCCAGGAGCAGCGGCCAGCCGCGCCGGGCCGGCGCCGCGTAGCCGAACGCGGTGACGACGGTCCAGGCCGCCATCACCAGGACCAGCGCACCGGCGGCGAGCGGGTGGGCGTACCGGTCCGCGTCGCGGGCCACGACCACGCAGACGTACGCCAGGGAAGCCACCCGGAAAACCGCGACGGCACGCCAGAGCGGGACCTCGAAACCACCGGGCGCGGGCACGTGCGTCACCATGCCACAAGCGATCAGCCGGCACCTCGGCCCATGCGGCCCAACGAACCCTGACGTACGGTGGTAAATGCCGCGTAAAGCTCCGCGATCTTCTGTCGGGACAGGGCCATGACAAACGCAGAACCGCCTACACCGCGTACGGTGGTGCCCATCGAACACGCCCTCCTGATCGCCGATGCCTTCGACCAGGCTCAGGTGACCGAGCTTCGACACTCGGTCGCCTCCTGCGCGCACGCCGCCGGGCTGCGCGACGAGCGTCTGGACGACTTCGTGCTCGCCGTCAACGAGCTGATCACCAACGCCGTGCGGCACGGCGGGGGCCAGGGCTGGCTGCGCCTCTGGGCGGAGCCCGGTCAGCTGCTCTGCGAGGTTTCCGACCACGGCCGGGGCATCAGCGCCCAGCGACTCGACAACCGCAACCGGCCGGCGCCCGACACGGCCGGCGGCTGGGGCCTCTGGCTGGCCCGCGAGCTGACCGACGCGATGGATGTCGCGACCGGCCCGGCCGGCACCACGGTACGCATCCTCACCGCGACCGTGGTGACCGAGCAGCACATCGGCCGACACCGGCTGGAGTGATCACTCCCAGCGGTTGCCGGTCAGCTTCTCGTAGACGTCCACGTAGCGGGCGCGGGTGGCCTCGACCACCTCGGCCGGGACCTCGGGCGCCGGCTCCTGCTTGTTCCAGCCGCTGCTGGCCGCCCAGTCCCGCACGTACTGCTTGTCGTAGGAGAACTGCGCCCGACCGGGCTGGTACGACTCGGCCGGCCAGAACCGCGACGAATCCGGGGTGAGCACCTCGTCGGCGAGGACCAGCGTGCCGTCCGCCGCCCAACCAAGCTCGATCTTGGTGTCGGCGACCAGGATGCCCCGCTGCGCGGCCAACTCGGTGCCGCGGCAGTAGACGTCGATCGTCACCTGACGCAGCCGTTCGGCGGTCTGGGCACCGACCTTGTCGACCACCTCGGCGAAGGTCATCGGCTGGTCGTGCTCACCCATCGGCGCCTTGGTCGACGGGGTGAAGATCGGCTCCGGCAGGATCGACGCCTCGACCAGCCCACGCGGCAACTCGACTCCGGAAACCGCGCCGGTGCGCTCGTACTCCTTCAGGCCGCCACCGGTCAGGAAGCCTCGGGCGACGCACTCGACGGGCACCATCTCCAGCCGACGGCAGCGGATCGCCCGACCGGCGAACTCCGCCGGCACGTCGGTCGCCGAGATGACGTGGTGCGGCACCAGGTCGGCCAGTTGCTCGAACCACCACAGCGACAGCGCGGTGAGCAGCTTGCCCTTGTCCGGGATCGGGGTCGGCAGCACCACGTCGTAGACGGAGATGCGGTCCGAGGCGACCAGAATCAGATCGTCGCCGTCGGCGTATACGTCCCTCACCTTGCCCGAATGCAGAAGTTCCACGGCGACAAGTAGACCACGTGCCGCGCAGGGTGCCGAAAAGCAAGGTGCCCTCGGCGAGGGCGGTGCGGGAGCCGAGCCCAGGTCAACGCCGGCGGCGCGTCATCCGGACCACCAGCAGCACGACCACCGCCACCACCGCCAGGCAGCAGAGCAGGCTCAGGAAGCCGAAGAAGCCGCCACCACGCCGCCGTCGGGCGGCCTCGACGACCAGCTCCCCGGTCCCGGTCGAGGCCCAGGCGGCGACCGGAACGAACACCGAGAGCACGACCACACCCAGGAGCGTGCTGAGCCGCCCCCACCACTTGCTGAACGAAGACATGGGCTCATCCTCGCCGACGAGCGCAACCGTGGTCGACGAACGGCAGCTGTGTCGACGACGCGAGTTGGCGAAACGACGATGGCCCCGGACCTGAGTCCGGGGCCATCGTCTGGCAGTAGCGGGGACAGGATTTGAACCTGCGACCTCTGGGTTATGAGCCCAGCGAGCTACCGAGCTGCTCCACCCCGCGTCGGTAGATTCAGCCTACCGCACCCACCGCTGCACCGATCACCCACCCCCACCATCGGCACGCAGTCGGTGCGAACACCGCCCACCGGGGCCATTCGCGCACCACCGCCGCGAGTCATGACCCACATACGCATGCCGCTGGAGCACCAGCGGTGGCACCGACCCGACGACGGACGCGGTACCGGACCCGGCGAGGAGCCCGACACGACAGCGCGCCGAGACCACGATGGCCCCGGACCTGAGTCCGGGGCCATCGTCTGGCAGTAGCGGGGACAGGATTTGAACCTGCGACCTCTGGGTTATGAGCCCAGCGAGCTACCGAGCTGCTCCACCCCGCGTCGGTAGATCCACCGTAGCGCACCACCCCTGGCCACCGCAAAACGACGCCGGAACGGCCGCTCGGCCCGGGCCGCTCCCACGGTCACCAGCCTCACCATGAAAGCCGAAAGGGCCTGCGATGGTGATCGGAGAATCACCATCGCAGGCCCTCGCGGTCGACGAACGTCAGCCGCTCGGTGTCGGAGCACCCGTGGGCGTCGCACCGCCCTGGGCGCCGCCTCCGCTGGCCGCCTGCTGCGCCTGCTGGAACGCGGTAAGCGCCTCGTCCAGCTCCTTCAGCGCCCGGCCGTACCGCTCGAAGTCGCCGGACGTCTGCGCGGCCCGCACCTCCGTGATCGCGGCCTGCACGCGGTTGGCGGCCGCGGCCAGGTCGCCGGTGAGCGGCGGTGCGTCAGTAGCCGGCGGGGTCGGCGACGGAGTGGCCGACGGCTCGTCATCGCCGGCCGGCGGCTCCTCGGTGGCCGGCGGCGGATTGCCCGCATTGGCCCGCTTACCCTGCTCGACCAGCTGCTTGATGCCGTCGGTCGGGTTGTCGGCCAGCACCACGAAGGAACCGCCGTCGCCGTAGGACACCAGCACCTTCTGGAGCAGCGGGTACGCGTCGGTCTGGTTGCTCTTGACGTAGACGGGCTCGACGTAGAGCATCCCGTTGCCGAACGGCAGGGAGAGCAGGTTGCCGTACTGCACCTGAGCCTGGTTGGAGGAGAGCAGGTTCAGCTGCTGCCGGATGTTGGCGTTGTTGGTCATCTGCTGGTGCACCTGCACCGGCCCGGAGACCCGGGTCTGGTCGGGCAACTCCAGCACCTGCAACCTGGGCTTGCCGTCCTGGTACGACCCGGAGATCAACGCCGCCAGGTTCTGTCGACCGTTCGGGGTGACCGCGCTGGTCAGCTGGAAGGTCGGCGCGTCCTGCTCGGGGAACTGGGTGTAGAGGTAGTACGGCGGCTGCTTGACCTCGCTGTCGGGCGCGTCCGGCACGTTCGGGACCTGCCAGAAGTCCTGCCCGGAGTAGAAGTCGCCGGGGCTGGTGACATGGAACCGGGTGAGCAGGTTGCGCTGCACCTTGAACAGGTCGGCCGGGTAGCGGAAGTGGGCGGCCAGCGCCTCCGGGATCTCGGCGCGCGGCTTGATCAGGTCACCACCGAAGGCCTTGTTCCACGCCTTGAGCACCGGGTCGTTCTCGTCGAACTCGTAGAGGGTGACCGTGCCGTCGTACGCGTCGACGGTCGCCTTCACCGAGTTGCGGATGTAGTTGACGTTCTCCCGGGCCAGCTGGATGGTGCCCCGGCCGGTCAGCTCGTCGGTGGTCTCCTGCTGGAGGTTGACCCGCTCGGCGTACGGGTAGGTCGCGGCGGTGGTGTAGCCGTCCACGATCCACTGCACCCGGCCGTCGACGACCGCCGGGTACGGGTCGCCGTCCAGGGTGAGGAACGGCGCGACCTTCTCCACCCGGTCCCGCGCGTTACGCACGTAGAGCAGCTTGGAGTTCTCGTTGACCGCCTCGGAGAGCAGGAAGTTCGCCTCCTGCTCCTTGATCGCGTAGAGCAGTCGCCGGGTGAACGACCCGATCTCGACGCCACCTTCACCGGTGTAGGTGTAGTACGACTCACGGCCCTCACCGCTCTCGCCGGCCGGCCGGTCGAACTCGGCGGGGTTGGCGTCCGGGCTGGGCTTGCCGACGATGGCGTAGTCGCCGTCCTGCATCCGCTCGCCGTAGTAGATCCGGGGCTGGTTGGCCGGGATCAGGTCGGTGGGCGAGGAGCAGGACTCCTGCGCCCGGTCGCCGAGGAAGCCGGAGACGAAGTACGGCTGACCACCGCAGACCACCCGGTTGGCGGGGGCGGCCACCACACCGTAGCCGTGGGTGTAGACGGTGTGCCGGTTGATCCAGTTGCTCTGCTGGGCGGTCAGCTCGCCGTAGTTGATCTCACGTACGCCGACCACGTAGTCCTGGGTCTTGTCGTCGACAGTGTACCGGTCGATGTCCAGCTTCGGGCCGAAGTCGTAGAAGCCACGGACCTGCTGCAACTGGGTGTAGGTCTCGCTGACCAGCTGCGGGTCGAGCAGCCGCACGTTGGACACCACAGTGGTGTCGGTGGCCAGGCTCTCCGGCGGCGTCAGGTTGCTGGCCGCGTACGGCGTGTGTTGCGCGATGTCCAGCCCGAACGAGGCCCGGGTGGCCTGGATGCTGCGCTCGATGTACGGCGCTTCCTTGTCCCGGGCGCTGGGCTTGACCTCGAAGGTCTGCACCGCCCAGGGGTAGATGCCGCCGATCGCCACGGCGGAGACGCCGAGCAGCGCCAGGGAGATGCCCGGCCAGACCAGGTTGCGCATCCAGGCGTTGGAGAACACGATGATCGCGATCGCCACCACCACGGAGATGTAGGCGAGGATCTCCTTGGCCGGCAGCAGGGCGTTGATGTCGGCGTACCCGGCGCCGTAGACGCCCACGCCGTCGTTGTACTCCAGCAGCATCGAGCGCCGGTCCAGCACGTACGCGACCGCCTTGAGCAGGACGAAGACCGCGACCAGCGAACTCAGGTGGGCCCGCGCGGCGTTGGTCATCCGGTCGCCCACGCCCTGCAGACGCACCCCGCCGAACAGGTAGTGCACGGCCAGCGAGCCGATCAGGGCCAGCACCACGGCGGTGAAGCCGAGGCCGAGCAGGAACCGCCAGAACGGCAACTGGAAGATGTAGAAGCCGATGTCGGTGCCGAATTCGGGATCCTTGACGCCGAAGTCGCCGCCGTTGCGGAAGAGCAGCCACTGGTTCCAGCGGCTCTGCGCGGACAGGCCGGCGAACAGACCCACGATCGCCGCGGCCAGCGCGATCCACAGCCCGAGACGGGGGCCGAGCAGCATCCGGTACCGCTCAAGCGTGGCCTGTTCCGGCGAGTGCGGCCGGTTGCGCGGCCGCAGTCGTTGGGCGAGCCAGAGGTTGCCCCCGACGATCGCCGCCATCGCGGCGGCGGCGGCCAGGAAGAGCACCAGCCGGGTGACGAGCACCCCGGTGAAGACACCTGTGTAGTCGACCTCGGAGAACCAGAGCCAGTCCGTCCAGGCCTGCACCCCCCAACCCAGCAGGGTGAACAGGACGAACACCCCGATCAGAACGCCGACCGTGACGCGTCCACGTCGGCTCATCCTCGGCAGGGGGCTGCTGCTACGCATGACCACTGTTGGCTCCGCACGCTCGATATGATCGGCACCGACCAGGCACCCAGAGTACGGGGTGTTCCTGCAAGCGTTCGCGCAAGGTCGCGTGGCGACTGCGTCGAGCGGTCGATCCGTAGCCGGGCGGTCCCCGAGTTTGGCCTGGTCAGAGGCTTGAGCGTCAACGGTTGCGGGTGGTCACCGGACGATCTCAGCAGTGCGTCGGTTCGCCGCCGGAGCGCATCGTCTCCAGCGCCGCCAATGCCTCGTCGAGCGAGCCCACCTTCACCAACGGCAGATCCGGCTGCCGGTTGCGCACCGCCTCGGCACAGTTGGCCTCCGGCACCAGGAAGGCCGTCGCGCCGGCCTCCTTCGCCCCGACCAGCTTCTGCGGGATGCCGCCGATCGGCCCGACCTGACCGGAGTCGTCGATGGTGCCGGTGCCGGCGATGATCCGGCCACCGGTGAGGTCCTCCGGGGTCAGCTTGTCGATGATGCCCAGGGCGAACATCAGACCCGCGCTGGGACCACCGATGTCCTTCAGGTCGAAGGAGAGGGTGAACGGGTGCGGCTGCTGCTGCCCGATGTCGACGCCGATGCGGGGCCGACCGTCGATCTCCCGGCTGGTGATCGTGGCGGTGTCGGCCACCCCGTCGCGGGTGAAGCCGACCCGCAGCGGCGTGCCGGCCGGCTTCGCCCTGATCAGTTCGGTAAGCCGGGAGGCCAGCGGCACCGCCTCGCCGTCCACGGAGGTGATCACGTCACCCTCCTGGAGCAACCCGGCCGCCGGGCCGTCGGCGGACACTCCCTTGACCACGACCTGGACCTCGTACCCGAGCTTGCGCAGCGCGGCGGTCTCCGCGCTGGTCTGCGAGACCTGGAAGTCCTCGGCGTTGCGCTGCTCGACCTGCTCCCGGGTCTCCCCAGGCGGGTAGACCAGCTCGCGCGGCACCACCGCCTGATCGTCGTCGAGCCAACCCTGGATGGCCGAGCGCAGCTTCACGTTGGGCTGCACGCCGACGGTGGTCAACCGGAGCTGACCGGTGGAGGTGGAGGTCTCCCGGCCGGAAACCTGGATCACCTCCTTGCCGTCCTCCTGCCCGAGCGTGTCGACGGTCGGACCGGGACCGAGCACCACGTACGGGACGGGCGCAGCGAGCACCCCGATGCTGAGCAGGGCGGTGAGCAGAGCACCGAGCAGGACGGTCACGCCTCGACGTCTCATGCGGCAGAGCGTACCGAGGCGGGACACGGCGTCCGGGCGGCACGACGGCGACTTCGCCCTCAGCGCAACAGCGGCGCGGGCCACCTGGGCTGCGGCACGCGTACCGTAGACGTCGTGCCTGATATTCCGTTCGGTTTCGCGCTACCGGGTGGGCAGCCGCCCGACCCCAACGACCCCGCGCAGATGCAGCAGTTCATGTCGCAGTTGCAGCACCTGCTCTCCGCGCCGGGAAGCGGGCCGGTCAACTGGGACCTGGCCCGTCAGGTCGCGGCCAGCCAGCTCGCCGCGGCCGGCGACCCGGCGGTCTCGCCGTACGAACGCAACGCCGTCGAGGAGGCGCTGCGCATCGCCGACCTCTGGCTGGAGCCGGCTTCCGCGCTGCCCTCCGGCATCCGGACCGTGGTGGCCTGGAACCGCAACGAATGGATCTTCAAGACGCTCGACGTCTGGCGCAAGCTGTGCGACCCGGTCGCCAGCCGGATGGTCGGCGCGATGGGTGACCTGGTGCCGCCGGAGGCCCGCGCCCAGCTCGGCCCGATGCAGTCGATGGTCGCCACGCTGGGCGGCGCGCTCTTCGGCGGCCAGCTCGGCCAGGCGCTCGGCTCGCTCGCCGCGGAGGTGCTCTCCGCCGGTGACATCGGCCTACCGCTCGGCCCGGCCGGCACCGCCGCGCTGATCCCGGCCAACATCCGCAGCTACGGCGAGGGCCTCGAACTCCCCGAGGACGAGGTACGCCTCTACGTGGCGCTGCGTGAGGCGGCGCACCAGCGGCTCTTCGAGCACGTGCCGTGGCTGCGCGGGCACGTGCTGAACGCCGTGGAGACGTACGCCGCCGGCATCCGGGTGAACCGGGAGGCGATCGAGGAGGCGATGGGTCGGGTCGACCCAACCGACCCCGAGTCGATGCAGGCCATCGCCCTGGAAGGCATCTTCACCCCGGAGGACAGCCCGACGCAGAAGGCGTCCCTGGCCCGGCTGGAGACCGCTCTGGCTCTGGTCGAGGGTTGGGTCTGCCACGTGGTGGACGGCGCGGCGGCCGGCCGGCTGCCGAACGTGGTCGCGCTGGGCGAGGCGTTCCGTCGGCGCCGGGCCGCCGGTGGGCCGGCCGAGCAGACCTTCGCCGCACTGGTCGGGCTGGAGCTGCGCCCCCGTCGACTGCGGGAGGCCGCGGCGCTCTGGGCGGCGCTCACCGAGCACCGGGGCATCGGCGGCCGGGACGCGCTCTGGGGCCACCCGGACCTGCTGCCCTCCGACAACGACTTCGCCGACCCGGTGGCCTTCGCCATGGCCGACGTCGACCTGATGACCGAGCTGGAGAACTTCGACTTCACCGCCCCCGGCGGCCCGGAGGAGAAGGCCCCGGGCGAGCAGGACCGCCGCGACGACGACCCCAAGGGCGGCGACACCCCGTCCTGACCGCTGGGCGCGGCTCTGATCCGAGCCCCCTGTCGCCAGGATCACGCTTCAGGCAGGGAAAGCACGCTCGTCCAGCGCAAGATCACGCTCGATCTGGGATCGAGTGGCTTCGGATGTCCTTGAGGCCACTCGATCCGGGATCGAGTGCGCGTTGAAGTTCGCCCCGTCGACGTACACCTGTTCAGACCGCGTCGGGCAGCAGGGCCCGGGTGTTCTCCCAGCCACCGAGGGCGGGGTCGAGCCGGGGCAGGTCCGCCGGGCCGCGTAGCCGGTGCCAGGACGGGGTGACCGCCAGGTCACCTGGGCGGGGTGCTGCCGCGCGGACGGCTGCGGGCACCGTGGCGTCCAGATCCAGCGGCGGCAGCCAGGGCGGTACGGGTAGCCGGGCCGCCACACCCAGCAGGCCGGAACCACCCTCGGCCGGGGCGACGGCGAGCGGACGGCTGGTCAGCGGACGCAACAGCTTGCCGATGGTGAGCCCCGGCAGGTCGGGAGCGTCCCCAGCGATCACCGCCGCCTGTTCGTACGGCCCCGACGGCCGCTCGTCACCCGCCCCCGACCCGGCACCGCCGACCAGGTCAGCGTCGGCAGCCGGGGCGGTGGTGCTGGTCAGGGCGGCGAAGACGGCGTTCGGGGTCGGTTCGGGCACCTCGTAGACGCTGGTGCCGGGCCAGATCACGGCGTCGGCCAGCCAACGGTCGGCCGGGGTGACCGCCACTGCGGTGTCCACCTCGTTGAGCGTGGCCAGCAGGTCCACCACGTCCTCGGCGAGCGCCGTACGCCAGTGCACCGGGTCGATGCCGGGCGGCGACCAGCTGATCGGCCCGAGCAGGGCCACCACCACACGTCGGGGCATCCTCCGACCCTACGCGGAGCCGGACCGACGCGCTCACGGGCGTCAGGGGGTGCCGGAGACGGCGGCCACGCCTTCCAGATAACCTCGGGCGCGTTCGGTTTTCGGGTACCTGCCGACCAGCGCCCAGAACTGGGCGTTGTGACTGGGCACGATGAGGTGCACGAGTTCGTGCAGCAGCACGTAGTCGATGACCCAGTCGGGCATGTCCTGGAGCCGGTGCGACAACCGGATGGACCGGTCCGCCGGGGTGCAGGAGCCCCAACGGCCGTTCTGGTTGCTCACCCACCGGACGATTGCCGGAAGCGCCTGTTTGCCGTATTCGGCGAGGTAGAGATTGATCAGCCGGTCGGCGCGGTCCAGCAGCTCAGCGTCGGAACGGGCCAGGCGGCCCTCCCGGGCTGCGAGCCGGGCGAGCATCCGGTCGACCCACTCGCTCTCCTCGGCCCGGGAGAACTGATCCGGGATGAGGACGACGACGCGCTCACCGTCGCGGTAGGCGGACACCGTGCGTCGCCGGCGCTGGCTGCGCCGTACCTCGACGACCGGCTTCCGCGGCCCAGCCATCAGTGGACCGCGCAGCCTCGGTTTGCTGTCACGATGGCAAGCTAATGCGTTGTGACCAGGGGTCCGCAAGGGTCAACCCCGGACACGCGTCCGAAAAGTGATAATTGATTGCCAGGAGTCCTAAAAAAAGTCTGACCCAGGTGCCACGATCACCCTTCGTGGTGAGCGCCGAGCGGTAGGGTCGCCGCGCCCGCGACTCTAAGTGATCATCGCAGCGGCGGCCGAGTCGGGGCCTCACCCCCCGCGCACCGGCACCACCAGCGCATTTGCGGGCTCCCGGTCGGCGTGTCCCCGCGAAACTGACTGATCTGGCCCGATTCGGCGTGCACACTCTCGACGTCGCCTTGCTCACAGTGGCAAAGCGCAGCTGACATGGAACCGCCCACACCTGGGTAGGGTCCGCCAACCAGCGGTCACGTGGGTGGCCGCGGGAAAACACCAGCGCCGGGCGCCGTACGCGACCGCCGCCGGAAACCCGCCGGACCGGTATCGACCGGCGGACGAGACGAGGAGGGCAACGTGGCCGACCAGGCCCAGACCTACAACGGTTACTGCGTCAAGTGCAAGGAGAAGCGGGACTTCGAAGGCCGCGTCGAGGTCTCGAAGACCGGCATGAACATGGCCAAGGGCAAGTGTCCGGTGTGTGGCACAACAGTGAACCGCATCCTGGGCAAGGCCAAGGTCTGACGTACGCGCTCGACCAACGGGGGTGGCCGACGGCCACCCCCGTTCGCGTTTTCGCTTACTGTCGGACGACCGACTCTGGTTACCCGCTGGTTGTGGATATCTCGCCAAATCCTGTGGACAGCCCTGGATCTGAAGCTGGCCACCTGTGGACAACGATCGACGCAACGCATGGACTCGGTCACTATTCGTACCCATGCCGCCTTCCCCGCCGTCACCACGTCCCACCCTGTTGCCCGGGCTCAGCCGCCTCTGGCGCGACCGGCACACCCTGCAACTCGGGCTCGACCAGGAACGGGCCGTCCTCGTGGAGATCGCGGACCCCAGGACCGCCGGGCTGCTCGACCTGCTCGACGGCACGCACAGCGAACGGCAGGTGCTGACCGGAGCCGGTGCCCGGACGGAGTACGCCCGCACCCTGCTCGACGCCCTTCGCACCGCCGGCCTGGTGGTCCCCCTGCACACCCTGGTGCCCCGCGAGCTCACCGGGCCGCGCCGGGCCCGGCTGGTCACCGAGGCCGCCGCGCTGGCGCTCGCCGCCGCCCGGCTTCCCGGCACCCCCGCTCAGGTGCTCCGGCGCCGACTGGCCAGCCGGGTCACGGTCACCGGCGTCGGCCCGCTCGGTGCCGCCATCGCCGTCGCCCTGGCCCAGGCCGGCGTCGGCCACGTCCATCCCGACCTGCCCGGCTGCGTCCGACCGATCGACCTGGTCGGCACCGGCATCACGGCTGGTGAGATCGGCCGGCCACTCGGCCGGGCGGTCCAGGCCGCCGTGGCCCGGTCGGCACCCGGCACCGGCACCAGTGCGCTACGCCGGCCACGACCCGACCTGGTGATCCAGTTGGGCGCCGACCGGCCTGCCCCGCTCCTGGCCGCCGGCCACGCCCAACGGCGACAACCACACCTGATGGTCGACCTGCGGGAAGGTGTCCCGGTGATCGGGCCGCTGGTCCGGCCGCCCGACGGGCCCTGCCTGGGCTGCCTCGACCTGCACCGCACCGACCGCGACCCCGACTGGCCGGCGCTGGCCGCCCAGCTGGCCAGCCGCCCGGCCGCACCGAGCTGCGCGGCGAGCATCCTGCTGGCGGCCACCGCGCTCGCGGTGGGCGAGGCGCTGCACCAGCTGGACGGCGGCACCCCGGAAACCCTCGGCGCAGCGATCGAGATCGCGTCCCCGGGCAATCTGCGGCGGCGCCACTGGCCGCCGCATCCCCGCTGCGGATGCTCGCGCACCCGGACGTCCGGTGGCCAGCCCGGCCGCACGGCAGCAACGAGGGTGCAGAGTCAGTAACAATGGCCAGGTGACCGACATCCCGCGCCGCGCCGTCTCCCGGACCGCCAAGCTCGCCGCTCTGCCGCTCGGCTTCGCCGGTCGGACCGTCCTCGGCATGGGAAAGCGCGTCACCGGGCTCGCCTCCGACGTGATCTCGGCGGAGATCCAGCAGCGCACCGCCGAGCAGCTGTTCAGCGTCCTCGGCCAGCTCAAGGGCGGGGCGATGAAGTTCGGTCAGGCGCTGTCGGTCTTCGAGGCCGCGCTGCCGGAGGAGGTCGCCGCGCCGTACCGGCAGGCCCTGACCAAGCTCCAGGAGGCCGCGCCACCGCTGCCGGCCGCCAGCGTGCACCGGGTCCTGGCCGAGCAGCTCGGCCCGGCCTGGCGGGACCGCTTCGACAGCTTCAACGACTCGCCGGCCGCCGCGGCCAGCATCGGTCAGGTGCACCGCGCGGTGTGGCGGATGCCGGACGACACGACCCGCGACGTCGCCGTCAAGATCCAGTACCCGGGCGCCGGTGACGCCCTGCTCGCCGACCTCAAGCAGCTCTCCCGACTGGGTGGGATGTTCCGGGCCATCCAGCCGGGGCTGGACATCAAGCCGCTGCTGACTGAGCTGCGCGAGCGGATCACCGAGGAGCTGGACTACGAGCTGGAAGCGGAGTCACAACGGGCCTTCGCCACCGCGTACGCGGACGACTCCGAGATCTACGTGCCGACGGTGTTCTCCGCCTCACCCCGGGTCCTGGTCACCGAGTGGGTGGAGGGCACCCCGCTGGCCGACATCATCCGCGACGGCAGCGAGCAGCAACGCGACGAGGCGGGTCGGCTGATGGCCACCCTGCACCTGTCGGCCCCGATGCGGGCCGGGCTGCTGCACGCCGATCCCCATCCGGGCAACTTCCGGCTGTTGCCGGACGGCCGGCTCGCAGTGATCGACTTCGGTGCGGTGGCACGGATGCCGGAGGGAACCCCGGAACCGATCGGCCGCATCGCGGGGCTGGCCCTGCGCGGCGACGCCGACAAGGTGGTGGCAGGCCTGCGGGCCGAGGGCTTCGTCAGCGCCGACGCTCCGGTCGACGGCCAGGCGTTGCTGGACTTCCTGCGCCCGATGCTCGAACCGATCGCCACCGACGAATTCCGGTTCACCCGGGCCTGGCTGCGGGCCGAGGCCGCCCGGCTGGCGAATCCGCGCTCACCGGCGTACCAGTTCAGTCGGCAGCTCAACCTGCCGCCGTCGTACCTGCTCATCCACCGGGTGACACTCGGGTCGATCGGCGTGCTGTGCCAACTGGAGGCCAGGGCTCCGTACCGCGGCATCATGGAACGCTGGCTGCCCGGCTTCGCGGCGGTCAGCTGACCCCCTGCGCACATACGTCGGCGGGCGAGGACCTTTCTCAGGTCCCCGCCCGCCGGTTCGGTTGCTGGTACTACAGGACGCCCAGTTCGCGGGCCGACCGGTTGCGGCTGGCCATGGCGACGGTACGGGCGGATCGGGTTGCCTCAGTGCTCGTGGTGGTGCGACCGGCCTGAGGCCGGAGCATTCGAGCCCTCGACAACGCTTCGTTGAGTAGTTGCATTTCGGCGACTCCGCTCAGCAGGTGCAGCATGGATTTCGGCTTTCTCTCGGCCGGTGCGACACCGGCGGTACGGGTTCGGTTCGGGAACATGTCAGGCCGCCAGCCGGACGGCGTTGCGCGAGGTGGCAAGGCCGTTGGCCGCCAACCGCGCCTCGGCCTCGACCCGCAGTGCGGCGTCGCGGGCGAGGTCCTCCTTGCGCGGACGGCCACGGGGCCGCTTGCGCGGGACGACCGCGCCACGCTCGAAGATCTCGCCACCCCAGACGCCCCAGGGCTCGGCCCGCTCGACCGCGCCGGCGAGGCACTCGACCCGCAGCGGGCAGTCCCCGCATAGCGTCTTGGCCACGTCCAGGTCGGTGGGTGAGTCGGAGAACCACAGGTCGGGGTCGAACTTCCGGCAGGGCAGGTTCGCCTCGATCTCGACGTTCAGGTCGAGCGGGGCCAACGCCAGACTCATCTCCCGGTCACCTCTCTCTCATCTCGATCTCGTGGATCGCTGGTCCGACGTACTTCGGCTGTGCAAAAAACTGAGGCCGCGGATCCCGGTATGCGGGTTCCGCGGCCTCGAGGTGAGCCGGTGGTCTGATGGTCAGACCGGTCTACCTCGAGGTGGAACACCGCGGACGTCCATCCGCTTGACGGCGCCATCGACGCCCTTGCCCGTGAAGCCACTGATCCCCTGGAGCCCACGCTGCGTCGGTGCGAGGATCAGCTCGGCCTGAACCTCGACCCGGTGCACCTGCGGAGCCCACGGTCGCGCGGCGGCGACGTTAGCCCGACCGACCGACAGTGGTGCCGCGGCCAGAGTCAGGGCAGCCGACAGCGGAGCGACGGCAACGGGCAGCGCCGTCGGACGCTTGTTGATGTAGCTCTCCATCGGTGCCACCTCCTTTGACGTTCACTCGTAATCGACTCGGGCATTCCCCGGTTGAGCAGCCCGAACAGGGCCCCCTCCGAGGTGTGTTCTGAGGCTATGCCCGCCGACCGCGCGAGGGCAAACGAATTAACGGGCAGATTCAAAAAGTTTTCTACGAGCAGATTTCGTCGACTGCCGCGCCCTTCACCAGCGCCAGCACCGCCTCGCCGTAGAGGCCCAACTTGCGGGGACCGATGCCGGCGATGGCGACGAGTTCCTCGGCCCGTCCCGGACGTCGTTCGGCGAGCGCGACAAGCGTGGCGTCGGTGAAGACGACGTAGGCGGGCACCTTCTGCGTCTGCGCCACCCGGGACCGCCACTCGCGCAGCCGCTCGTGCAGCTCGTCGTCGATATCGGAGGGACAGGTCGCGCACCGCCCGAGCTTGCGGTCGGGCCCGGCGAGCAGGGTCGTGCCGCAGATCCGACAGGAGACGATCCGGGTGGCACTCCGCTGGGCGCCGGGGGCCGATCGGGTGCCACCGGCCCGTTCCGTCGTACCGGACGCCGACAGCTGGGGCAGGAAACGGCAGGGCCGCCGGGCCCGTCCGCCCGGTGAGCGGGCCGAGGCGTACGACAACCAGAGCCACTGGCGAGCCCGGGTGATGCCGACGTAGAGCAGCCGCCGCTCCTCCTCGACCTGCTCGGCGGTACGCGCGTACGTGGTGGGCAGGGTGCCTTCAGCCAGGCCGACCAGGAACACCGCGTCCCACTCCAGCCCCTTGGCGGAGTGCAGGGAGGCCAGGGTGACCCCGTCCACGGTCGGCGCGTGCTGCTGTGCGGCCCGTCGGGCCAACTCGTCGGTGAAGTCGGCAAGGGTGACCGGACGTTCGACGGTGGCTGCCGCACCGAGCGGCATCAACTGCGGGGTGGCCGCGTACTCCTCGGCGAGTTGGACAAGCGCGGCGAGCGCCTCCCAGCGCTCCCGGGCGGCGCCACCGGGCGGGGGCGAGTCGGGTGTCCAGCCGACAGCGGCCAGCGCCTCGACCACCGCCGCCGCCAACGGCGTCTCGCCGGGGATCGACCGGGTGGCCGCGCGCATCGCCACCATCGCCTGGCGCACCTCGGGCCGCTCGAAGAACCGGTCGGCCCCCTGCACCACGTACGGCACGCCGGACTCGGCGAGCGCCTTCTCGTACGCCTCGGACTGGGCGTTGGTGCGGAACAGCACCGCGATCTCGTGGGCCGGTGTGCCGGCGTCGACCAGGGCCCGGCAGCGCGCCGCCACCGCGTTGGCCTCGGCCGCCTCGTCGGTGAAGATCCGCACCTCGGGTGCGGGGCCGGCGGGGCGCTGGCCGACCAGTTCCAGCCGCAACCGCGCCTCGGTGCCCCGCGCCTGCGAGATGACCGCGTTGGCCAGACCGACCACCTGCGGAGTGGACCGATAGTCGCGGACCAACCGGACCACTGTCGCGCCGCGGTGCCGGCGCGGGAAGTCGACCAGGTACGACGAGGTCGCCCCGGTGAACGAGTAGATCGTCTGGCTGGCGTCACCGACCACTGTCACGTCGTCGCGGCCGCCCAGCCAGGCGTCCAGCAGCCGCTGCTGCAACGGGTTGACGTCCTGGTACTCGTCGACGACGAAGTGCCGGTACTGGTTGCGGACCTGCTCGGCGACGTCCGCGTGCTCCTCGATGCCCCAGACCGCGGCCCGCAGCACGTCCTCGAAGTCGATCACCCCGGTGGTCCGCTTGAGCTTCTCGTACGCGGCGAAGACCTCGGCCACCTTGACCGGCTCGTGCGGCGTCTCGCGCAGCGCCTTGGCCGCGGCCACCACGTACTCCCCCGGCTCGACCAGGCTGGACTTGGCCCACTCGATCTCACCGGCGAGGTCGCGGGCGGCGGTCCGGTCGGCGCGCAGGCCGGCCCGGGCGGCGGCCAGGGTGACCAGCCGGACCTTGCTGTCCAGCAGTTCGGGCATGGCCCGCCCGTCGAGCAGCCGGGGCGCGAAGTAGCGCACCTGACGCAACGCCGCCGCGTGGAAGGTGCGGGCCTGCACCCCGGCCACGCCCAGCTGAGCGAGCCGGTGTCGCAACTCGGCGGCGGCCCGGGCGGTGAAGGTGACCGCGAGCACATGCCGGGCCGATATCTCACCGGTCAACGCCCGGTACGCGATTCGCGACGTGACCGCCCGGGTCTTGCCGGTGCCGGCACCGGCCAGTACGCAGACCGGCCCGGCGGGGGCGGTGACCGCCGAGCGTTGCTCCGGGTCGAGACCGGCGAGCACGCGTTCGGACGGGGAGTTGACCACCACAACGGGGAATTGTCTCAGCTGCCCCGGACGTTGCAGCGGATAGCCCGAGCCTGGTCAGCGACCAGCCGGGCCCGACGTGGGAGGATCTGACCATGCTGACGATGTACTCGACGCCCTGGTGCGGCTACTGCCACCGGCTGAAGTCGCAGCTCGACCGGGAGGGGATCGCCTACCAGGTGGTCGACATCGAGCAGGATCCGGCCGCCGCCGACTTCGTGATGAGCGTCAACGGCGGTAACCAGACGGTCCCCACGCTGCGTTTCGCCGACGGCAGCGCGCTGACCAACCCCTCGATCGTCCAGGTCAAGCAGCACCTGGCCGGCATCGCCGCCTGACGACGATCGCGGCCTGACAACGCCAGTGGCGGTCCACCCCGGTGCGGGGTGGACCGCCACTGCTGTCAGTCAGTGCGGAGGATCAGAAGTCACACTGGTTCGGGAACTTGATGCAGGTGGTGATCGTGGCACCCCGCGCCGGGAGCTCGTTGTACCGGTCGGCGTCCACGTTCGCCAGCGAACCGTCGCTCATCGCGTTGATGATGCCCCAGAGGCCGTTGACGTTCTGCTTGATGAGGTAGCCACCGCTCTTCTGGCCGATGCCGCCGCGCGACTCGAAGAACATCGCGTTGCTGCGCCAGTTGGCGTACTCACCACGCGGGCCGGGGCCGTTGAGCATGGCGGCCGAGACGACGCCCTCGGGGATGTTGATGTACGGGTAGAGGGTGGTCTCGACCACGCCGCTCTTGTTGGCGGCGTCCGCGGCCGCGACGCCCATCCGGCGTACGGTGTCCCACTGGCTCTGGGTGAGCATGCCGGGGTCGAGCGAGATGCCCACCGAGAAGGTGGTCATCTCGTCGGTGTCGTCGCCGACGTAGTACGTGCCCTGGTGGTGCAAGTCGATCATGTGGTGCGGCTTGAAGTCGGCCCAGGCGTACCAGAACTGCTGCGACTCGACGGCGCGGTACTGGGTGTAGTTGGTGAAGTTGCGCTCGGGCAGCGGGGCCTCGCCACGGCTGGCCCGGACGCTGTTGATCTGGTCGAAGATCTGCCGGTCGACGCCCCAGTCGCGGTTGAGGTCGATGCGGTGGACGCTGTCCTGGCGGCGGTACTCCTCGAAACCATCCGGGTTGTAGATCGGAATGATCGCGAAGCTGATGTTCTTCAGGACTTCCTGCGTCTTCTTCCCACCGGACACCAGGGTCTTGAGGAAGTCCAGCGAGGCTTCGGCACCGTAGGGCTCGTTGCCGTGGATCCGGCCCTGGATCCAGACCCGGGTCTCACCGGTACCGATGAAGGCGATCTCCAGCGGGCGGCCACGGCCGCTACGGCCGATCTCCTCGATCCGGAGGGCACCCTTGCTGCGGGCCGCGAGGGCGTGCATTTCGGCGGAGACCTCGGCGGCGCTGAGGATCGAGGAGCGGTTGAGGGTCTCCTGACCCGGCGGGACGAACGGGCCGTTCGCGTTGGCCACCCCGGGCGCCACCATGGGGGCGAGGAGCAGCGCGGCGATCAGGGCCACATGGCGGCGGCGTGGTCTGGTCACAGTTGTGACGTCCCTTCTGAGGCGTGGTGCGGCAGCGTCCAGCCAGACATCGTCGCGGCCCCCGTGCGCCTGTTTCGTCTGTCGCGCTACGTGCTGGCCTGGCTGCGACCCTCCGAGCGGAAGGCTGTGTGTGCTGATCATTGAACGAGGGCTGTTTTCGCAGGTCAAGAGCCAGTGTCAAGTTCCGTCGAATGTGCAGAACGTGACCGTCGACACTCCATCGAATGTTCGGCGTCTGGAGGAGGGGTATCGGCCAGGCCCGCTGCAAGGCGGAAAAATGATCAGATCCCGGGGTTGGTTCAGGTTCGCCGGAATGGCGGTGTCTGAGCGGCGTGATCACCGCCGTACGGTCGAAACGGCCGTATTTCCGTCTTTCCGATCTTCGGGGGCCGGACGCGCTCGCCCTTCGGGTGCGGGGCGCGGTGCCGGGATCCGGGGACGTGCCGGCTGCCCGGCCGGCGGGCTGAGCTGGCGTCCACGCCAGAGGTATGCGGCGGCGAGCAGGGTGACCAGCCCGACCGCAACGAACACCAACCGGTAGTCGAGCACGCCGACGACCAGGGCGCCGGCACCGATCGAGAGCGCCTGCGGCACCCGGGTCACCGCCTCGGCCGCGGCGGCGGCCCGGCCGAGCACCTCGGGCGGGGTGCGTCGCTGCACAAGCGTGTGCAGGCCGACCATGGTCAGCGGCAGCGACACACCGGCCATCAGCACGGCGGCGAAACCGAGCCACATGTTCGGGTACGCCAGCGCCAATGCGGCCGGCCCGAAGAACGCGACACCGGCGGCGAGCGTGCCCACCTCGCCGACCCGACGCAGCACGGCGGCCGAGACCAGACCGCCGACCAGACCGCCGACGCCCTGCACGGTGACCAGCACCCCGACGAACGCCGCGTCCCGGCCCAGTCCCTGATCGACGTACGCGAAGATGAGCGACTCGGTGAAGCCCATCACCAGCGAGCCGAGCCCGTAGCCGACAAGCGCCCGCCGGATCGCCGGCTCGTCGACGAGGTGACGCAGACCCGCGACGAGTTGGACCCGCCAACGCCGGGTGACCGGGCAGTCCTCGGCCGGGTCCTCAGCCGGCTCGGCGAAGGGTAGTCCTCCCACCACGACGGCGGCGACCAGGAACCCGGCGATCCCGACGGTGGCCAGCATGCCGCCACCGACCAGCGCGTAGAGCCCGGCACCGGCCAGCGGGCCGACCAGCCGCAGGCCCTGGCGCACCGTCTGGAGCACCCCGTTGGCCTCACCGAGCAGGTCGGTGGGGACGAGTTCCCGGATCAGTCGACTGAGCACCACGCCGACTGTGAGGTTGGCCAGGCCGTAGAGCGCGGCCACCCCGTAGATGATCCACATGTCGCCCGCGTCGCGCACCGCGAGGAGCGGGGTGAGCAGCAGCGCCATGGCGAGGTTGGTGACCACGAAGACACGACGCCGGGGGTACCGGTCGACGACCCAGCCGACCAGTGGTGCGAGCACCCGCGGGGCGATGATCACGAAGATGATGGCGCCGGCGAGGGCGTCCGATCCGGTCAGGTCCTTCACCCAGATGGCGAGTGCCAGCAGCAGCATCGACTCGGCGATCATGCTGGCCAGCAGTCCGCCGAAGAGCAGGCGGAAGTCCGGGCGTCTCAGGACGGTGCGCATTGATCCCTCCGGGGGTGGCGCGACGGGCGCGACAGACGCCCCACCCCGGAGCGCCGCAGGTCACGGCGGGGCCCCTCCGGTGTCGGGTCTGCGCAATTCTGGAGACACGCCCTCCGCCGGAACCTCCGGCGCCGGTCGCGACGTCCATACTGACCGTGGGGGGCGACTTTCATACAGTTACCGTCGCGTCTGCGGCGGTCGACGGAAAAGAGGACACCGTGCCTCCAGCCTCACCCGGCCCGATCCTGCGCCGTCGCCGGCTCGGCCTTGAGCTGCGTCGTCTGCGCGAGGCCGCCGGCCTGACCGGAGACCAGGTCATCGACCACATCGGTTGGGCCTCCGCGTCGAAGCTGTCCCGGCTGGAGAACGGACGCAGCCGGCCGGACCCGCAGGACGTCCGGGACCTGCTCGACCTCTACCGGGTCGATGCGACGCTACGGGCCGAACTGCTCGGCATCACGCAGGAGGCGGGCGACATCCGTGGCTGGTTGAAGAACTTCCCGGCCATGACCCGGCAGCAGCGCAGCTTCGCCGAGCTGGAGGCGGGTTGCGTCGAGATCTCCGAGTACAACCCGGTCCTGGTGCCAGGGCTGTTGCAGACCACCGGGTACGCCCGGATGCGGATCACCTCCGCCTGGCAGGTCGACCGGGAGGCCGGCGATCCGGAGGTCGGTGAGGACATCGACACCGAGATCAAGGCGCGGCTGGCCCGGCAGTCGTTGCTCACCCGGGACACCGATGCGCCCCGCTACACGGCGGTCCTGGAGGAGGCGGCGCTCAGTCACCGGGCCGGGCCGCCCGAGGTGCTCCGGGAGCAGATGACGCAGCTGTGCGAGCTGGCCATGCTGCCGAACGTCACGCTGCACGTGTTGCCGCGCGACACGCCGATCGGTCAGTGGTACCTGCCACCGACGGCGTTCTCCCTCTACCGGTTCGCCGACCCGCTCGATCCGGAGACGCTGGCCATCGAAGGTGGCTTCACCGACGTCATGTCGACCGAGGTAATCGCCCTAAATCGCTATAAAGTGGCGTTTGAGTGGCTATGCACGGCGGCGCTGTCCGCAACGGACACCGTTTCCTGGCTGATGGAGTCGGCGGGACGGCTGTCCGAGGCGGGCGTCCCGTCCACCGTGGTAGGTGGTTCGGCAACGGCGCCGACCCAGCGCCGCGGCTCCGCCGGGCGCCTGACGGAACGGTGAGGCAACACCGCACGACAGTCCAGCCACTCGTCGGTGTCGATCGACCTCAGGAGCACAACGATGAACGAGATCCGCAACACCTCCGTCCTCGCCCAACTCGCCGACGCGCCCTGGCGTACCAGCACGCGCAGCCAGACCTCCAACTGCGTCGAGGTAGCACCGCTACGCAACGGCCCCGCGGCGGTGGCACTGCGCGACAGCAAGGATCGCGGTGGTCCGGTGCTGCTGTTCAACCGGGCCGGCTGGCTGGGCTTCATCTCCGGCGCCAAGAACGGGCAGTTCGATCTGAACTGAACCGAATTCGCGTACGCCCGATGGGGTCGCCGGCATCGGTGCCGGCGGCCCCTTGTCGTTCGGCGAGCCCGACGAGCAGGGGTCGGATGATCGGACGAGCCTGCGTCCAATCCGAGCGTTCCACTTGATGAGATGCGATTGCGGCGTAGCATGACGGATGTACCTGACGTGGAAGTTCCACCAACTCCACCCGTCGCGGCACATCCGGAGACCCACATGCGGTTCCTGATCGTTCGCACCAGCATCCGCGCCGCCGCCGAAGCCGACATCACGGCCGCCTGGGCCGAAGGCCACCGGCTGCGGGACGAGACCACCCGACCCGAGCCGCGCCGCCAGGTCGTGCACGCTGAAGACCGCGACGCCGCCTTCGTGCTGGCCCGCGCGTTCGCCACGGTCGGCGCCGTACGTTCCGGCAGACAGCGGATCAAGGTGCTGCCGCTGGACGACCCGGGGGGACGGCAGACCCGTCCCGACCCCGGCAGCTGACACCCACACTCGTCCGTCATGGTCGACCGGCTCCCCCGCCGCGTTCCTCACCCAGCCGACCACGACGGCCCGTGTCCCCGGCCCGTGACCGCCGCGGCAACGACGGTCACGGGTCGGGGCCGCACACTCCCCCGACGGGTTCCGCCCGGACTCAGCAGTGGCCGTCGAACCAGCGGTGGATCAGGAACAACGCGATCGACGACGGTGGCGGCAGGCGCAACTCGGCACCGCCCACATCCACCGGCCGGCCGGCCAGCGCCGCGCCGACCTCCTGCCGGGTGAACCAGCGGGCCTCGGCGATCTCGGCGGCATCGACCCGTACCGGATGCGCCGGGTCCGCGGTCGCCAGGAATCCGAGCATCAACGAGCCGGGAAACGGCCACGCCTGACTTGTCACGTACGTGACGTCGGTGACCGGGACACCGACCTCCTCGTGGACCTCCCGCAGCACGGTCGCCTCGGCCGACTCACCGGGCTCCACATAGCCGGCCAGGCAGGAGAAGCGGCGTTGCCCGGGGGTGCTCGGCCAACTGGCGTTGTTGCCGAGCAGGCACCGCCCGTCGGCGCCGTCGACACCGTCGTGCACCAGCACGATCATCGCCGGATCGGTACGCGGCCAGATCCGCTCGCCCCGGCTGTCCACCCGGGACCAGCCCCCCTCGTTCGTCCGGGTCGGCTCGCCCGTGACGGGGTGGTACAGGTGCCGCAGGTGCCAGTTGGTCAACGCCAGTGCCGTGGTGAACAGGCCGGCGTCCCGGTCATCGAGCAGGTGGCCGATCTGCCGCAGGTTGGCCGCCCGGGTGTCCGGCGCGAGGGGCAGTTCGGTGTGTACGCAGAACACCGGCACGCCGTCCGGCTCCACGCCCAGGAACATCGCCTCGGCAGCGAGCTCCGGCGGCAGACCGTCGGCCTCGACGAGAACCAGGCTCGGCAGGTCGGTGTCGGTACGCACCAGGGCCCGTCCGCCCGCCTTCACGTCCAGCACCAGCACCCGTGCCCCGGCCCAGGCCCCGGCCAGCCAGTCGGTGTCGGTACGCCGATGCGCCGCCCGGTCCAGCGTGGAGCGGGCCAGCGGCGGAGCGGCCTCACCGCCCGATCCGGTGCCCTGCCCGACCCCACCCCAACCGGTGCCACCGCCCGAGCGGGTGGCAGCTCGCGGGATCATGCCGGCACCGGCGCGGTCTCGATCGAGGTCAGGGTGCCCAGTGGGTCCGCGATCCGCTCGGCGTCACCGAGTACCACGGTGACCGCCCGCGACGGGGCGAGATACCGGGCCGCCACCGCGGCGACGTCGTCGACTGTCGCTCTGGCCAGTCGGGCCGCGTGCTCGGACAGGAAGTCCAGGCGCAGTCCGTTGCCGGCGTAGGCACTGACCAGCGACGCCAGCCCGGCCTGGGTGGAGACGCCCAGCTGGAGGGTGCCGAGGGCGTACTGCCGGGCCTGCTCCAACTCCTCCTCGCTCGGTGCCAGGGTGGCGAGCCGACCCAACTCGTAGTGGGTCTCCAGCAGCGCCGGTGCGGTCACCTCGGTGGCCACCTCGGCGGCGGCCACCAGCAGCGAACCGGCCACCGAATGCTCCACCACCGAGTGCGGGCCGTAGGTGTAGCCCTTGTCCTCCCGGATGTTCTCCACCCATCGCGAGGAGAAGTAGCCACCGAAGATCAGGTTGGCCAGTTGCAGTGCGGCGTGGTCGGGATGGGTACGCGGAACCCCCGGCAACGCTATCCGCAGCGACGACTGCACCGAGCCGGGCCGGTCGATCAGCAGCAGCGGACCGGGCACCAGTGGCGGGGCAGGTGGCGGCGTGGCGGAGTGTCCGTCACCTTTCCAGCCGCCGAGTGCCTTCTCGGCCGCGTCCAGGGCCCGCTCCGGCCGTACGTCGCCGACCAGTACGAGAACCGCACCGGCCGGATGCACCCGCTGGGCGTGCAGCGTACGCAGGGCCGCCGGCCGGACCGCGCGGACCTGCTCGGGCTCCGGCGTCTGCACCGCGTACGGGTGCTTGCCGTAGATCCGCTTGAGCAGCGCGGTACGGACCAGGTGGGCCGGCTGGCTGCGGGCGACCTGAATGCCGTCGACCATGCGGTCGCGTTCGGTGGCCACCCACTCGGCCGGGTAGTTGGCGCCGGTGAGCACCTCGGCGAGGATCTCCAGCAGCCGATCCAGACCGGTGGCCAGGCCGGTGCCGGAGAGCATCAGCCGATCCGGGTCGAGCCCGGCGGAGAGGCCACCACCGATCTTCTGCAACTCGGCGGCGATCTGCACACTGCTCATCGTCTCGGTGCCGGAGAGCAGCGTCTGCGCGAGCAGTTGACCCCGGGCCAGGTGCGCACGGCCGAACGGCATCCAGAGCCGCAGCTCGACGAGCGGCACCGCCGACCGGCGTACGGCGATCACGGTGAGCCCGTTGCCGAGCGTCCGCTCGGCCTGGCTCGGCAGCTTGAGCCGACGGGTCGGACCGAGCGGCGGCAGGGCCCTCGCACTCACCGGGCTGTCTCCTTCGTTCATGACCGGCCACCGCCGGGGATGACCTCGACGGATGCGCGGCGCTCCGGTCGCAGGGTGGCGGCGGCGGCGCGGACCTGCTCGTCGGTGACCGCGCCGACCAGCCGGGGCAGGTCGTTGAGCAGTCCGGGCTCGCCGCGTTGCTGCTCCAGCACCGCCATCCGCAGCGCACGGCCGAGCACCGCGTCGGTGTCGCGCAGCAGGTGGGTGGCCATCCTGGCCTGGGTGCGGGCCAGTTCGCCGTCGGCCAGCCCGTCGGTGGCCAGCCGGTCCAACTCCTCGTCGACGGTGCGCAGCACCTTGTCCACATCGCCACCCGGCGGCAGGTGCGCCTGCAGCAGCAGAGCCGTGGGGTCGCGCACATCGAACGGGTCGCCCAGGAAGCTCAGGTAGCCACCCACGCTCGTCACCGTCCGATCACGCTGCACCAGCCGTTCGACCAGCCGGGAGGCGTCGCCGTCGGTGAGCACCTCGGCCAGCACCACGTACGGCAGGTAGGCGGCGAAGTCATTGATCGGATCGGGCACCCGCCACCCCGACGCCACCGCCGGTAGCGGCGCCAGCTGGTCGGTGTACGCGGTGCGTCGCTCGACGGTCAGTTCCGGCTCGGCGAAGTCCGGGCGTTGCGGCGCCGGGCGGGCCGGCACGTCACCGAAGTGCCGCTCGATCAGCGTGGTCGCCTCGGCCACGTCGATGTCGCCGCTGACCGCCAGCACGGCGTTGCCGCTGGCGTAGTAGCGGCGGAAGAAGTCGGCGGCGTCGGCGACGGTGGCCGATTCGAGGTCGACGAAGGAGCCGTAGCCGTCGTGTGCGTTGGGAAAGGTGTCGAACATGACCGGTGGCAGGGTCAGCCACGGGAACCCGCCGTACGGCCGGTTGAGCACGTTGACCCGGATCTCCTCCTTGACCACGTCGACCTGGTTGCGCAGGTTCTCCTCGGTCAACCGAGGGCCGCGCATCCGGTCGGCCTCAAGGAACAGCGCCCGCTCCAGCGCGTTGCTCGGCAGGGTCTCGAAGTAGTCGGTGTAGTCCAGGTGGGTGGAGCCGTTGAAGGTGCCACCGGCGCCCTGCACGTGCCGGAAGTGCGCGAGCTTCTCCAGGTTCTCCGAGCCCTGGAACATCAGGTGCTCGAAGAGGTGGGCGAAGCCCGTACGCCCCTCGGGCTCGGAACGGATGCCCACGTCGTAGACGACCGCCACCCCGATGACCGGGGCGCTGCGATCGGGGGTGAGGACCACCCGCAGGCCGTTGTCGAGAGTGAACCGCTCGACCGGATACCTGGTCGCTGGGATTTTCGCTTTGCGCGTCGGCACGGTCCGACCCTAGCGTCTCGACGGCTACGCGCGGGAGGAACCGTTGCGCGCTGGTGCCGAGGCCGGGCGTGCCGTGAGGGGCGGAATCAGCCGGCCGTGCTGCCGACGGGCTCCGGGGGAACCGGCGGACCCTGGAGATCCACCAGGCTGGAGGGTGCGGACCCACCGGGCGTGACCGGCCAGGGCGTGAACGCCGCCACCGTGGCCAGCAGCAGCCCGACGACCGCCATCGCCACCACCAACAGCAGCTCACGTGCCGTCGCCGAGCCCACCATAAGGTCCTACCTCCCCCGCGCCCAAGCCGCGTCTGCGCCTGCCCCCGAGGCCAGCCTCACCCGGCCCAGCGGTGCTGGCAGTCAGCCACCCGACGCTTCAACGACTGATTCCCGACTCAGGATGCGGAGGAGTGCGCCCGAATGTGCGAACGGTCGGGTCACACCGGCCAGAAGTTCACCGGATGTGACCCGACCGTTCGCGATCAGGAAGTGTGTGTCGCCCTGAGGTCAGAGCGGACGGATGTTCTCCGCCTGCGGGCCCTTCTGGCCCTGGACGACCTCGAACTCGACCCGCTGGTTCTCGTCCAGGCTCCGGTAGCCGGAGGACTGGATCGCCGAGAAGTGGGCGAAGACGTCAGCGCCGCCGCCGTCCGGGGTGATGAAACCGAAGCCCTTGTCAGCGTTGAACCACTTGACGGTGCCAATAGCCATGCTTGTTACGTCTCCTTGACGGAACGTCGATCCCGCACCTGTTGCGGGATCGGAGAGAGGAGTGCGCCGGGCGGACCTGCCCGGAACACCTGTCGCTTCTGGTCGCCCCGCCCGGAGAACTCCGGACACAACAAAGTGCGCCTGGGGCTAAGTTCAACCAGGCGCACACAGAGCTGGTAACCAAAACTCGCAACGCGAGGCACGTTACCAGCGCTCCGGACCCACAGCAAGTGTCACGGCTGTGGAATCGAGGTGATCAACGTGGTGAGGCCATCGAGGTCGAGCAGATCCGCCGGGCGTACCGTGACCCCCTCCCGCACGTAGTGGAAGGCCGCGCCGACCCGGTCGACCGGGACCCCGGCCAACTCCGCCCAGGCCAGCCGGTAGACCGCCAGCTGCACCGCGGCCACCTCCGCGGACGCGCCGGTCGGGCGGGCACCGGTCTTCCAGTCGACCACGTCGAAGCGGTCCCCCGGCCGGCGGAACACCGCATCCATCCGGCCCCGCACCACCACGCCGCCGATCACCGTGGCGAACGGCACCTCCACCTCTATCGGCGTCCGGTCGGCCCACTCGCTGGCCAGGAAGCGCCGCTGCAGCTCGGCCAACGCCTCGTCCGGTGCGGCGTCCTCGTCGGCCGCCCCGGGCAACTCGTCGGTGTCGAGCAGCCGGTCCGCCCCGAAGCGCTGCTCCAGCCAGGCGTGGAAGGCGGTGCCCCGACGGGCGTACGGGTTGGGCTCGGCGGGCAACGGCCGGCGCAGCGTACGGGCCAGGGCCGCCGGATCCCGGCGCAGACTGACCAGCTGCGTCACCGACAGCTGCTCCGGCAACACCACGTCGATCGGGCCGGAGAGTCGGCTCAGCTCCGCCCGCTCGGCCAGCAGCAGATCGGCCTCCCGCCGCCACCGCGCCACCTGCGGATCCGAGGCGGCGGAGTTGTCCGGCCCGCCCTCCCCGGTGAGGAACCGGCGCACCAGCGCCGCCGCCTCGGCCAGCGCCGGCCGACGTACCCCCAGCGGGTCCGCCGGCCACTCGGCGCGCAACACCACCTCGGTGGTCGGGTTGACCGCGTCGGGCGTCGGCTCGGGCGTCCACTCGTCGACCAGGTGACCGGGCCCGCCGTCCAGGCAGGCGTCGTGTATCTCACGCAACAGCGCCGACGGCCCGCGTGGGCGTTTGGTGCCCTCCCCCCACCAGTGGCCCGAGCAGAGCAGCAGTCGACGGGGGCGGGTCACCGCCACGTACGCCAGTCGCCGTTCCTCCCGCTCGTCGTGGGCCCGCCAGGCGTCGGTGAACTCCGCCATCGTGCGGGCCACCGCGCGTTGATCGGCGGCCTCGGCCAGGGCCAGCTCGGGTAGCCCGTCGGCGTCACCACGCAACGGGAACGGCAGGACGCCCAGGCCACCGAGCCAGTGATCGGAGTTGCGTACCGGCCCCGGCCACACTCCCCTGCTCAGCCCGGCGACCGCCACGACGTCCCATTCCAGCCCTTTCGCGGCGTGCGCGGTGAGGATCTGCACCGCACCCTCGACCACCTCCACCTCACCGGGGGCGAGCCCGCGCTCCTCGTCCTCGGCGGCGGCCAGATAGGCCAGGAAACCGGCGAGGGTGGCCCCCGGCGTCTCCCCGCTGAACCGGGCGGCCACGTCACCGAGGGCGTCCAGGTGGGCGCGGGCCAGGCCGGCGTCACCGGCGCCCTCCCCGCCGGCCCGTACCGCCACCTCCACGTCCAGGCCGGTGGTCCGCTCGATGTCCGCAATCAGCTCCGGCAGGGACTGGTCCAGCCGGTAACGGAGCAACCCCAGTTCCCGGGCGTACGCGCGCAGCCGCGCATACCCCTCGGCCGAGTACGCCTGCGCCGGGCCGAGGTCGGCCAGCGCCTCCACCAGGGTCGCCTCGTCCAGACGATCCGGGACGATCTCGGGATCGCCGTCGTCGGCGAGTTGGCGGCGGGCGGCGGCGATGGCCTTGGCCCGGCGGTGCAGGGCGACCAGATCCCGGGGCCCGATCCGCCACCGGGCACCGGTCAACAGGCGCAGCAGGGCGGCACCGTCGGTCGGGTCGGCCAGCACCCGCAGCGTGCACACCACGTCGCGGACCTCGGGGGTGTCCAGCAGGCCGCCGAGCCCGACCACCTCGACCGGTAGGCCGCGCTCGCGCAGCGCGGCGGCGATCGCCGGGATCTGGCTGCGCAGCCGGACCAGCACCGCCGTGGTCGGGCGGGCGGTGACCGGAATCTGCTCGGGCAGCGCCCGCGGCATCCGAGCCGCCCCCTGCCACGCCGCCAGCAGGCTGTCGGCGATCCAGTCGGCCTCGTCGGCGTACGTCGACAGCAGCGCACAGTGCACGGTGCCGGCGGCGGCCCCACGGGGGCTGCGGTGCGCGATGGGCTCGTCGACGCTGAGCGCGGCGTGCAGTTCCGGCACCCGGGCACCGGCCGCCCGCAACGGGGTGGCCAGCGCGTTGGCCACCGCGAGGATCTCCGGACGGTTGCGCCAACTGGTGGTCAGCCCGAGCACCCGGGCCGGGCTGCCGTCGCTGCCGACGAACTCGGTCGGGAAGCGGTCCAGGGTGCCGGCGCTGGCACCCCGCCAGCCGTAGATGGACTGGCAGGGGTCGCCCACGGCGGTCACCGGATGCCCGTCGCCGAACAGCGCCCGCAGCAGCACCACCTGGGCGTGGCTGGTGTCCTGGTACTCGTCGAGCAGCACCACGCGGTAGCGATCCCGTTCGATCTCGCCGACGCCCGGATGGTCGCGGGCCACCCGGGCGGCGCGGGCCAACTGGTCGGCGAAGTCCATCGCCTCGAAGTCGTCCTTGCGCCGGGCGTAGGCGCGGACCAGCGGCAGAAGCTTCAGCCGGGTCTGCTGCAAGGCGAGGGCCTTGCGCACGTCGGCGTAGATCCGGCCGGGACGCGACTGCACGTCGGCGAAGAAGCGGCCGGTCCACGCGGCCAGGTCGTCCGGCTCGACCAGATGTTCGTCCAGCTCACCGGCGAGGGCCAGCACCGCGTCGGTGACCGTGCTGGGCATCCGGTCCACCTCGGACATGTCGCCGTCGTAGTTGCGCACGATGAGATCCACCAACTGCCACCGGGACGCCTCGGTGAGCAGCCGGGTGGACGGCTCGTAGCCGGCCCGCAGGCCGTGCTCGGTGACGATCCGACCGGCGTACGAGTGGTAGGTGGCCACCGTCGGTTCCCCGGCCAACGGGTCGTCGAGCGGGTCCCGGCCACGCCGACCGAGGCGACGGATCAACTGGTCGAGCCGGGTACGCACCCGGTGCCCCAGCTCACCGGCGGCCTTGCGGGTGAAGGTGAGGCCGAGCACCTGCTCCGGCCGCACGTAGGAGTTGGCCACCAGCCATACCACCCGGGCGGCCATCGTCTCGGTCTTGCCCGATCCTGCGCCCGCGACCACCAGCAGCGGTTCGACCGGCGCGGCGATGATCGCCGCCTGCTCCCGGGTCGGTGCCGGCAGTCGGAGCAGCTTCGCCAGCTCGACAGGGGTGTAGCGCGGACCGGAGTCGGCCGCCCGGGGCGCCGGGGCGCCGGGGCTGAACAGCGCGGGCTGGGTCATGCTGCCCGCTTCGCCGGCTGGCACGCTCACTCCTCGCGCTCGGGACGACGTATGGTCGGCGGCTCGACCACCTGTCGCCCCTGCCCGGAGACCGGGCAGCTGGTACGCACCGGGCAGACCCGACACTTCGAGTTGGCGACCGCGGCGAAGGTGGAGGCGGCCATCGTATCGGCGGTGCGGCGTACCAGGGCGGTGGCCCAGCCGGCCTCGGGACCGTCGGTGGCCGGCGGCTGGGACTGTTCCCGGGCGTCGCGCGCACCGGTGCCGAGCTGCACCAGGGCAGCCCCGCCCGACTCGTCGCCGAACTCGGCGAAGGCCCCCGCCTCCACCGCCGCCTGGTACGCGCCGAGCTGCGGATGCTCGACCACCTCGCGTTCGGTGACGGTTGTCGACTTTCCGGTCTTGAGGTCGATCACCACCAACCGGCCGTCCTCGTCCACCTCCAGGCGATCCACCCGGCCGACCAGGTCGACGGGCCGGTGCGGGTCGTCGAGGCGGACCGCGAACTCGTGCTCGATGGCGAGCAGCCGACGTGGGTTGGCGGCCAACCAGCGCAGCAGCTTGTCGACCATCGCCTCGGCGCGGGCCCGCTCCGGCCCCACCATCCAGCGGGCGGCCAACTCGATCGCGTCGAACCGGGCGGCGACGTACTCCAGCAGGGCGCTGCGGTCGGCGCGGGCGTCCTCGGCGAGCATCGCCGCCGCGTGCACCAGGTTGCCGACCCCCTGTGCGGCGCTGGCCGGTGTGCTGCCGCCGTGCCGTTCCAGCAGCCAACGCAGGCTGCACCGCAGCGCGCTCTCCATGCCCGACGGGGTGACCCGGACCGGTTCCCCCTCGTCGACGAGCGGCCGATCGTCGGACAGCGGTCGCAGCCCCCACCAGTCGTCGGGATGCGCCCCGGACACCCCAGCGGCACCGAGCCGGGCCAACTCGGCCGCCGCCGCCTGCCGCCGGGCCAGCGGCGCGGCCGGATCGACGAGCGCGGTACGCAACTCCGCCACCAGGGCGGGCAGGGTCAACGCCCGCGGCGGCCGACTCACCGGCAAGGTACGCGACCCGCCCGCCTCGCTGGTGGACGTCTCGCTGCCGGGGGGCTCGGTGCCGGAGGTCTCGATGCCCGCGGGCAACGGCTCGGGGTCCCCGCTGGCCGTCGGCGCCTCGTCGGTGGGGGTGTCGCCAGGGCCGAGTTCGTAGAGGAAGCGGCTGGGTTGTTCATCGTGGTCGTCGCCGCCGACCGAGGCCGAGGCGACCGCGCTGACCAGCAGGCGGCGTCGGGCTCGGGTCACCGCGACATGGAACAGCCGCCGCTCCTCGTCCAGCAGGGCGGAGGTCTGCCCGACCAGGGTGGCCACCGTGCCCGCGCCGTCCGCCCGGCCGGCCAGCACGTCCACCAGCCGTTCCGAGCCGAGCAGGCTGCCGCGCAGCCGCAGGTCGGGCCAGACGCCCTCCTGCACCCCGGCGACGGCCACCAGGTCCCACTCCAGCCCCTTCGCGGCGTGCGCGGTGAGCAGCCGTACCGCATCGCCCCGGTCGGCGGTCGGCGCGAGGGTGTCGGCGGGCAACTCCTGCCCGAGCACGTGGTCGAGGAACACCTCGGTACGCGCACCGGGCAGCCGGTCGGTGAACCGGGCGGCGGCGTCGAAGAGGACCATCACCGCGTCCAGATCGCGGTCGGCCGCCTCGGCACGACGACGCCGTGCCAGATCACCTTCGCCGGCCACCGACGGCCCCCTAGTCAACGCCGCCGACCAGAGCTCGGCGAGACCGCTGGCCCGCCAGACCGCCCAGAGCACGTCCTCGGCGGTGGCACCCGGCCGAGCGGCCGTCTCCCGGGCCACGGCCAGCAGCCCGGCCACCGTCTGCGCCGGCTCGGCCCAGCGCCGCTCGACACCTGCCAACTCGGCCGGGTCACGCAGCGCCTCGACGATCAACTCACCGGACGGACGGCGGTCGCCGGCGGCCAGGGCAAGTGCCCGCAGTCCCTGGCGTAGCCGCCGCTCCGCCAGCGGATCGGCACCGCCCAGCGGTGAGTGCAGCAGCGCTACCGCGGCCTCCTCGTCGAGCCGGTCCGGCTCCAGCGCACAACGCAGCAGAAGCAGCAGCGGCGCGACTGCCGGTTGCAGGTGCAGCGGCAGATCCTCACCGTGCACCACGGTCGGCACGCCTGCCGCATGCAGGGCCCGACGCAGCGTGGGTAGTTGCCGGCCGGTGGACCGCACCAGCACCGCCATCCGCGCCCACGGCAGCCCGCCGAGCAGGTGCGCCTCGCGCAACGCGTGCGCCAACCAGGCCGCCTCGCTGGTCGCCGACCGGAAGGTATGGATCTCCATCGAGCCCGGTGGCGTGCCCGGCACGGGACGCATCCGGCGGTGCGCCGCCGGACCACGCAGCCGCCGCGCCAGTCGGGCGGAGGCGGCCAGCAGCCGCTCCCCGCAGCGGTAACTCGTGGTCAGCAGCACCTGGGCGGCCGGCGCACCGGACGCCGTCCGGAACCGGTGCGGAAACGTGGTCACGCCGGTCGGGTCGGCACCCCGGAAGGCGTACGTGGACGAATCGGGATCGGCGAAGGCGACCAGGGTCAGTCCGCCCCCGGCCACCGTCTCCAGCAGATCACGCTGAGCGGGGTCGGTGTCGGCCAGTTCGTCGACGTAGACGTACGCCAGCCGACGCCGCTCGACGGCCAGCAGCTCCGGATCGTCACGCAGCATCCCGGTGGCCGCCCGGACCAGCTCCGCCGGGTCGTACGCGACCGAGCCCCGGTTGGCGACGTCCCGCAGCGCCAGCACGGCCACGTACTCGCGCAGGAACCGGGCAGCCGCCGGCCAGTCGGCCCGACCCAACTTCTCCCCGAGCCGCGCCAGCTCGACCGGACCCACCCCCCGCTCGGCCGCCCGCATCAGCAGGTCACGCAGCTGTGCCGCGAAAGCACGGGTACGCAGCGCCGGGCGCAGATCCTCCGGCCAGCCGACCGGGTCGTCGCCGGACTCCTCGCCGACCACGTCCAGCAGCTCACGAATGATCAGATCCTGCTCGGGGCCGGTGAGCAGCCGCGGCGACGGCTCACCCCGCTCGGCCGCCGCACGCCGCAACAACCCGAAGGCGTACGCGGGAAAAGTCCGCACCAGCGGCTCGCGCAGCACCCGCTGCCCATCGGCGGCGATCCGCGCCTCGATACGGTGCCGCAGGTCGGCGGCGCCCCGCCGGCTGAAGGTGAGGACCAGGATCCGCTCCGGATCGACCCCTTCGGCGACCCGACTGGCGACCGCCTCGACCAGGGTGCTGGTCTTCCCCGTGCCCGGTCCCCCCAGCACCAGCATCGGCCCGTCGGTGTGCGCCACCACCTCCGCCTGCCCCGCATCCGCCACCCACCCCAGCCCACCCCGCAGCCCAGTGACCGCTGGGTCGCCCTGCGGACCAGTGACCCGAGCCGGGCCGATCTGCTCGCCGGGAGAGCCTTCACTGGCGGGTGGCGAGGCGGGCGCTGGCGCGGTCGACGGCGGGTCGGCGACCGGGAGAGCCTGCGCCGGGGAGCGCCCGTCGGTCGGGCCGTCTCCCTCGGTCGGCCCCACGGGCCGACGCACCAGCCGGTACGCCTGCATCCCGCCATCCCATCACGGGCCTGCGACACCCCTTGCCGCGCCACACCCTCTTCAGTCCCGACGCACGCCGCACCCTTGACGCACCATCACTCCTGCCCCACCCAGCGTGACCACGCCCATGATCACCCTCGACACCCTGCCCGACTGAGCATGGCCGCGCCCGTGATCACGCTCAATCTGGGATCGAGTGCCTCGGTGATGCCGCCGAGGCCACTCGATCCCGGATCGAGCGCGATCTTGGCGGGGGCAGGTCAGGTGAGGCGGGATTCGAGGAGGTCGAGGGCGGCGGGGAGGGTGTCGGCGAACTGGAGGAGGTTGAAGCCGCCGGGCTTGAGGAAGTTCTGCGCGGTCACGTTGCGCAGCCACTCCACCAGGGGCGAGTAGAAGCCGTCGGTGTCCACCAGCACCATCGGCTTGCGGTGCAGGGCCAGGGTGGCGGTGGTCCAGACCTCGAAGAGTTCGTCGAGGGTGCCCAGCCCGCCGGGCAGCGTGAGGAAGGCGTCCGACTTCTCGATCATGACAACCTTCCGGCTGGCCATCGAGTCGGTGACCACCAGCTCGTCGGAGGCTAGGTCGGCGACCTCCAGGTCGACGAGCGCCTGCGGGATCACGCCGATCGTCCGGCCACCGGCCGATCGGGCCCCGTCGACAAGCGCGCCCATCATCCCGACGCAGCCACCGCCACTGACCAGGGTGTGTCCGCGCCGGGCGATCTCCGCGCCGGTGGCGGTGGCGAGGTCCAGCCAGCGCTGGTCGAGGGTACGGGAGGAGGCACAGAATACGCAGATCGCGGCCACTCGGTCAGCGCTCCGATTCCTCGGCCGCCGCCTGCTGGTCCGCGGCGGTACGGGCCACGGCTTCCTCGCGTACCGATTCCTGCTCCGGGCTGAGCGCGGCCTCGGCCTCCACGATGTGCCGCACCGCCTCGGCGATGTCGTCGGTGACGCGGATCAGGTCGAGGTCGACCGGCCCGATCTTGCCCTCCACCGCCATGGTGTCGCGCAGCCAGTCGAGCAGTCCCCGCCAGTAGTCGCTGCCCATCAGCACCACCGGGAACCGGGTGACCTTGCCGGTCTGCACCAGCGTGAGCGCCTCGAACAACTCGTCCAGGGTGCCGAAGCCACCGGGCAGCACCACGAACGCCTGGGCGTACTTGACGAACATGGTCTTGCGGGCGAAGAAGTAGCGGAAGTCGATCGCGAGGTCGACCCACTCGTTGATGCCCTGCTCGAAGGGGAGTTCGATGCCGAGGCCCACCGAGCGTCCGCCGGCCTCACTCGCGCCCCGGTTGGCCGCCTCCATCACGCCGGGGCCACCCCCGGTGATCACCGCGTAGCCGGCCCGGGCCAGGGCCGCGCCGACCGCCTCGGCGAGCTGGCACTCCGGGCTGTCCGGTTTGCTCCGGGCCGAGCCGAAGACGCTTACCGCCGGCGGCAGGTCGGCGAGGGTGTCGAAGCCCTCGACGAACTCGGAGAGGATGCGCAACGCACGCCAGGAGTCCTTGGTCCGCCAGTCGGCTCGGGCCCGCGAATCCAGCAGCCCCTGGTCGGCGGTGCTGGTGGGAATCGCCTGCCGGCGCATCGTGACGGCGCCTCGATGCCGCTCCCGTCCTGGTTCGCGGTGGTTGCTCTGCTCCATGGGAGCAACCGTAGTGGAGCTACGCCGCAGAACTCGGAAAACACTTTGTGATCTTGTGCAACCAAATCACTTCCCCAGGCGTCGTACTATTCACATACCGGGTATGCCCCGGCGCGCGGCTTCGGGGGAGGAGACAACGCGTGATCAACAACAACAACGAACGGATCCGGATCCGGCGACAGATGCAGCGGCGCATCCGCGACGTGGTGGCAGAGCGCCGCCGGGAGCGGCTGCTCGAAACCGCTCCCGAGCCTGCCGACGAACCCGCCACCGATTCCCAGCTCACCGCCGTCTGACCGAAAGGCACCAGCCTTCCGGTCAGACGCTGACAAACCAACGGCTCAAACGTTGGCGAGCCAGCGGTGCAGGATGGCCGCGCCCTCGCGGATCTTGCCGATCTCCACGTGCTCGTCCGGGTGGTGGGCCAGGTTCGGGTCACCGGGGCCGAAGTTGAGGGCCGGGATGCCCAGCGCCGCGAAGCGGGCCACGTCCGTCCAGCCCAGCTTGCCGATCGGGGCGGCACCCACCGTCGCCAGGAACTCCCGCGCCGGCGCGGCGTCGAGCCCCGGCAGGGCACCGGGCGCGCAGTCCGTCACCGCAAGCTCGTACCCCGCAAGCACCTCGCGCAGGTGCGCCTCGGCCTCGGCCGGCGTACGGTCCGGCGCGAAGCGGTAGTTGACCTCGATCTCGCACCGGTCCGGCACCACGTTGCCGGCGACCCCACCGTGGATCCGCACCGCGTTCATCCCCTCGCGGTACTCGCAGCCGTCGATCGTCACCCGTCGGGCCTGGTACTCGGCGAGCCGGCGCAGCACGTCACCGGCGGCGTGCACGGCGTTGACCCCGTGCCAGGAGCGGGCCGAGTGGGCCCGGACCCCGGTGGTGACCACCGTCGCCCGCATGGTGCCCTGGCAGCCGGCCTCCACCACCCCGTGGGTCGGCTCCAGCAGCAGCGCGAAATCGGCCTGGAGCCACTCCGGATGGGCCGCGGAGACGAGGGTGAGCCCGTTGTACCGGGACTCGATCTCCTCCGCCTCGTAGAAGAAGTACGTCACGTCGTGGCGTGGCTCGGCCAGGGTCACCGCGAGGTGCAGGGCGAAGGCCACCCCGGATTTCATGTCCGAGGTGCCGCAGCCGTACATCAGGTCGCCGCGCATGGTCGACGGGAAGTTGTTGTTCAGTGGAACGGTGTCCAGGTGCCCGGCCAACACCACCCGCGAGCCCCGGCCCAGGTCGGTACGGGCCATCACGGTGTTGCCGTGCCGGTACGTGCTCAGGTGCGGTACCGCCCGCAGCACCTCCTCCACGCAGTCGGCGATGGCCTTCTCGTTGAGGGACACGGACTCGATGTCGACCAGGGCACGGGTCAACGCCACCGGATCGGCGAGGACCTCGGGGGTGAGCGGGTTCTCCATGGTCCGCACGGTACCGTCACAACTGGCGACCGCGAGACGCGAGCCCGTGAGCGGTGTGAGCTGGCAACGAGAGGTGAGTACGTGACGTCGACAGAATCCGCGTGGGGCATCGGCCTGGCCACCGTCACCGCCGATGACCAGGTGCTCGACACCTGGTACCCGACCGGCAAGCTGGGCCTGGGCGAGTTGCCGCTGGTGCCCGGCGAGGACGAGGCCGACGTACTGGATCTGCCGCCGGGAGCGCTCGGCGACCGGGCGCTGCCCGGTCTGCGTACCGTGCAGGTGGTAACGGTGATCGGCTCGCTGGCCGACCCGATCAAGGACGCGGCCGACGCGTACCTGCGGCTGCACCTGCTCTCCCACCGCCTGGTGCGGCCCAACCAGCTCAACCTCGACGGCATCTTCGGCAAGCTGGCAAACGTGGCCTGGACCTCCGCCGGGCCGTGCCCGCCGGAGCGGGTGGACGAGCTGCGCGTCATCGAGCGGGCCGCCGGCCGTCACCTGGCTGTGTACGGAGTGGACAAGTTCCCCCGGATGACCGACTACGTGGTGCCCTCCGGGGTGCGCATCGCCGACGCCGACCGGGTCCGCCTCGGCGCGCACCTGGCCAGCGGCACCACTGTCATGCACGAGGGCTTCGTCAACTTCAACGCCGGCACGCTGGGCACCTCGATGGTCGAGGGTCGCATCGTGCAGGGTGTGGTGGTCGGCGACGGCTCGGACATCGGCGGCGGCGCCTCCATCATGGGCACCCTCTCCGGTGGTGGCACGGACCGGGTGAGCATCGGCGAGCGCAGCCTGATCGGGGCGAACGCCGGGATCGGCATCTCGCTCGGCGACGACTGCGTGGTCGAGGCCGGCTGCTACATCACCGCCGCCTCGAAGATCACCCTGCCGGACGGTCGGGTGGTCAAGGCCCGGGAGCTTTCCGGCGTCGACGGGCTGCTGTTCTGGCGCAACTCGGTGAACGGCGCGCTGGAGGCCCGCCCGCGTACCGGCCGGGGCATCGAACTCAACGCCGCCCTGCACGCCAACGACTGAGGTGTAAGGAAGGGCCCCTTCCTAACGCCTCGCGTATAGGAAGGGGCCCTTCTTAACGAACGCCTGCCGCGCGGTTCACCGCAGGCGGTACGCCTGGATGATCCGCTGGGTCACCGTGCTGCCGGTGCTGTCCTGGGCGCTGGCCCGCAGCGACACGTGACCGGTGCCCCGCGGGTGCTTCACGACCGCCTGCCAGCCACTGCCGGCCTTGGTCACCTTCGCCTTCTGCCAGGTCTTCCCACCGTTGTAGGAGACGTCGACGGTCAGCGACGTGGTCCGCCCCTTCGGGGCACCCGCCTGACGCTGCACCTCGATCGGGATGACGAAGGCCCGGTTGGCCGGTGCGGCGTTCCGCGCGTCCAACGCAGGCGCGAACCGGACCACGCTGACCGGCAGCCGCGCGTACTTGTCACCCCGGACATGGCCGGACCGGAAGGTCCACGCCACGCTGACCTCGGTGCTCAGGTCCGTGAAGCTGCGCTTGGCCGACGTCTCCAGCCGGTAGGTCGCCGTACCGGGTGGCACCTCGAACTGCCCCCAGCCGTACTCCTCGCTCTCCCCGACCAGCTTGCCGTTGCGATACAACGCGGTACGCCCGGCGTCCGTCACCGAACCGCCGACGTGACCAGCCGCGTCGTGGTACAACCCCACGGCCAGCCCGATCACGTCACCCTGCCGGGTCACGCCGTCGTCCGGCCACCGAGGCGTCGGGAACGAGGGCCCGTACGGTGCACCGTTCCAGGTCTCCTGGTAGTGCCGGCCGGCCCGGTACGCCGTCGGCTCGGACCAGTAGGCGGCCACCAGATCCAGCCACGGCAGGTCCTCGACCGGGGTACCGAAGGCCAGTTCGCCGAACCAGCGCACCTGCTTGGTGTTGTAGTACTCGACCCGCTGTCCCGGCACCGCGACCCTCGTCACGGCCGCCCAGCCGCCCAGGTCGGGTTCGAAGACCGGGTAGACGATGCGCTCGGCCAGCATCCCGGAATAGCCACCCTGGAACCGATGGGTGACCTTGGCCAGGTCGCTGTAGCGGTAGTGCTTGGTCAGACCGTTGGGCAGCCGGCCCGGGAAGGACTCGCCCAGCCCGTAGAAGTACGTGCTGTTCGCCGCCTCCCAGTCGGTGAACTGACTCGACACCGAACTGACGAAACGGTCCGCCGGCACCGGTCGGCCGAGCTGCCCGATGGCGATACCGTCGAAGTCATCGCCGAGCGCACCGAAGCTGGCTGCGCCGAGGTCGCCGAGCAGGAAGGTCGCCTCGGCCGCGGCCACCGCCGACTTCGCCGAACGGTCCGGCACGGTGAGCCGTACCGCGCCCGCCTTGCGTCCGTCGATGGTCACCGAGGTGTCCCGCTTCACCTCCAACTCCGGCCCGGCCATCATCGTCACCTGCTCGGTCGCCTCGTCGAACAGGTAGCTGACGAGCCCGTACCGGCCCTTGGGCACCCGGACCTCGGTGGTGCCGGACGGGTCGTACGCGACGTACTCGTCGAAGTTCGCCAGCCCGAGCAGGAAGGTGAAGTGATCGCCTGCCACGGCACCGTCGCGACCCAGGTGCTTCAGGGTCACGTCGTAGCTCTCCACCTCCTTGTTGACCGCCAGCGGGGTGGTCACCACCGTGTCGCCGGAGCGGGCGAGCACCCGGCCGGTGTAGTGACCGTCCGGGCTGTCGATGCTGGTGTCGGCCGTGACGGTGGCCGAGGCCGTACCGCCGGCCGGCACCACGACCTGCTGGGTGCTGAGCGAGAACATGCCGTCCGGGGCCGACTGCCCGCCGGGGCCGGTGGCCTGCACGGTGAGGTCCAGGGTGATCGCCGTAGCGCCGGTGTTTCGCCAGCTCAGCTCCCGGGTGACCGGCTCGTCGTCGTCGTGCGGCCAGATGGTACGACCGAGCGAGAGGCTCGCCGGCTCGCTGACCACGTACTGGCTGATCGCCCGCGCCACGTCGACCCGGCCGGCTCCCTGCTGGTACGCGGTCAGGTCCGGGTGCGGCTGGGCCGAGGCCATGAGGATGCCCTTGAGCTGTGCCGCGGTGGCGTCGCCGCGCTGCTGGGCGAGCAGGGCCGCCGCACCGGCGACGTGCGGCGCGGACATCGAGGTGCCGGAGAGCGTGACGTAGTGCTCCCCGACCGGCTCGCCGAGCTCGGTGCCGGCTCCCCGGGCCGCGACGATGTCCACCCCGGGTGCGGTGATCTCCGGCTTCAGCCCGTCGTCGCCGACGCGCGGGCCCTGGCTGGAGAAGTAGGCGAGTTCGTCATCGCGGTCCACCGCGCCGACGGCGAGCGCGGCTTCCGCGCTGGCCGGCGAGCCCACGGAACCGGCCCGGCCACTGTTGCCGGCCGAGATCACGAAGAGGGCGCCGGTCTGCTCGGTAAGCGTGTTGACCGCCTCCTCCAGCGGGTCGATCGCGGGGCTGTCCGCCCCGCCCAGGCTCATGTTGATCACATCTGCCTGCTGGTCGACCGCCGCCCAGTGCATGCCGGCCAGGATGGCCGACTCGGTGCAGCCCCACTCCTCACAAACCTTGCCGTTCAGCAGCGTCGCGTCCGGGGCCACGCCCCGGTTGCGTCCACCGGAGGCGGCACCGCTGCCGGCGATGGTCGCCGCCACGTGGGTGCCGTGCCCCACGAGGTCGCCCGCGTCCGCCTCCTCGGTGAAGTTCTGCGCCTCGGCGACCCGCCCGACCAGATCCGGGTGGGCGGCGTCGACGCCGGTGTCCAGCACCGCCACGCGGACCCCCTGGCCGGTGTAACCGGCCTGGTGGGCGGCGGGCGCACCGATCTGCGGCACGCTGTGCTCCAGGGTCAGCTGCCGCCGGCCGTCGAGCCAGACCCGCTCGACACCCCCCGCACCGTCGAGCCGAGCGGCGGCGGCGCTACCGGCAAGGGTCGCCCAGAATTCACTTGTCTCCCGCTTGTCGGCGGTGGCCGCGACGCCCCCGATGGCGGCCAGGTCGCGGGTGACGGTGACCCCGTCCGGGGCGGCCGCGCGACGGGCTGCAACCCCTGCCTGGTAGGTCATCAGCAGCGGCAGGTGGTCCCGGCGGGCGTCGTCGTAACCGGCGGCGATCAGACCGGCCACGTCGAACAGCCGACGGTCGACCCGACCGTCGCGAATCAGCGACAGGGCGTCCTGCGGCACCACCCAGAGGTGGTCCTGCTGCCGTTGGGTGAGGAAGCGGATGCCGGACCGCCCCTCGGCCGGGCGTACGCTCGCCGCCCCGGACGCGCTGACGGTGACCCGGTCACCGGTGATCAGCGTGACGGTCGACTGTCCCGGCGCCGCCGGCCGGGCGGTGAGCTGGGCGGACTGCGGTGCGGCTGGTCCCGGCGGGGTGGCCGCGGCCGCCCCCGGCACCCCGAGCACCAGGGCCAGGCCCAGCCCGATGGCGGTCAGTTTGCTCCTTCGTTGCAACTGATCCTCCTCTAGAGAACGTCTATCGATGTGAGGACATCGATAGAACCAGGGTTGCATACTGAGTATGCAACAGGGAGTCAAAATTTCGACGAAGTTGAGTACGCGGCGCGTCCCCGAGCGGCATGATCAGCCGATGGGATCCATGAAGGAGCGCATGCTGGCCGGCGAGCCCTACCTCGCCGACGACCCGGAACTCATCGCCGACCACCTTCGCGCGCTGCGCCTGCTGGAACAGTTCAACTCCGGCCCCGTCGACCAACGCGAGGCCCGCCTGGCCGTGCTGCGCGAACTGCTCGGCGACCTCGGCGAGGAGACCTGGATCCGCCCACCGTTCCACTGCGACTACGGCTACAACATCCGGATCGGACCACGCAGCTTCGTCAACTTCCAGTCCGTCTTCCTGGACGTCGCGCCGATCACCCTCGGCGCGGACGTGCAGGTGGGCCCGAACGTACAACTGCTCACCCCGACCCATCCGGTCGAGCCGGAGCAGCGCCGCGCCAAGTGGGAGGCGGCCCAGCCGATCACCATCGGCGACAACGCGTGGCTGGGCGGCGGCGCGATCGTCCTCGCTGGAGTGACGGTGGGTGACAACACGGTCGTCGGCGCAGGGGCCGTGGTGACCCGGGATCTGCCGGCCAACGTCGTGGCGGTCGGTAACCCCGCCCGACCGGTACGCCAGATCGGCTGACCCATGTAACTACTTCTACCTGCATAAATACCGTCCCGAAGGGTGGCACTCGGCCCAGAAGTCAAGCACTCTGGGTATTGGAGCTATCACTGGGAGGTGTCACTGTGGGCGGCCGGATTCTCGAACTTCGCGTACACGGAGTGTCCAACACGCCGCCCGCCGACACCCTGGGACTGGGCTCGACCCCGGGCGGCGAGGCCCCCGCACCACAACTGGTGGCCGGTGGCCCGATCACCGGCTTCTACCGCTCCGCCACCAGCACGCCGCTCGACCCGATCGCGGTCGAGGCGTACAGCTGGGGGCAGTTGACCTCGGGGGCGCGGACGGCACGCGACGTCGAGCGAGCATTGTGGACACTGCTGCTGCCCTTCACCCTCGCCAACGTGGCGCTGCACGCCCGACCCGGCATCCCGCCGGACCCCAACACCGAACGGCTGGCCAGCCGGTCCGGGATCACCGCCTGGCTGATCCGGATGTTCTGCCTCAGCCTGACCTGCACTCCGGTGTTCGCGCTTACCACCGTCGGCGTCGACCTCATCGCCTGGCAGTGCGTGGACTCGGCCTGCCTGAACCGGCTGCCCGGGCCGTGGGACTTCCTCGCCAACCCCTGGTGGCGGCAGAGCGGCCGGTCGCTCGCGGCCGGGCTCATCGTCCCACTCGCCCTGATCGCGGTGCTCGGCATCGTCGCCTGGCGGACGTACCAGTACGAGGCGGTGATGCCCGCCGACCCGATGGACCCGCCGGTGCACCACACACCCGGCCCGGTCGACGCCGAACTGCCGGACGCACAACCGGTGCCGGAGCCGCCACCCCCGCCCACGCCCACCGGACCACTCGCCAGCCCGCTGCAGGACCCGACCTTCTGGTGGGGCGAGGGACAACTACGCCGGGCCGCCGTCCTGCACCTGTGCACCGGGACTGTGGTCGCGGCAGCCATCCCGCTCGGCACCGTCCTGGTGCTCAGCCCGCCGCACGGAACCCAGGCGGTGATCGCCTGGACCAGCGTGCTGGTGCTCGTCGCGGTCGTGGTGATCACCCTGGTGGCGCTCACCCTGCCCAGCCTGACCCGACGCGACGGGGCCACCCCGCTCGGCCGGTGGAGCATCGCCGTCATCGTGCTCACCGTGACCGGGTTGACCGGCACCGTCCTGGTGCTGATGCTGCCCGACACCGGTGCCTCGCTCGCCGCCCTGCGCCCGCCACCCGGTTGCGCCAACCTGGCCACCCAGCCCGGCTGCCTGGAAGACCATTCGCTGCCCGGCATCGACCGGATCGCCGCCTGGTTCGTCACCGGTCAACTGCTGCTGCTCATCGCCATCGGCGCGACCTCCCGCTCCGGCCGCCGCGGTGGTGCCGCCCCCGCCGTGGCCACCGTGCTGCTGGTCGCCGGTGCCGCCTGGAGCCACGGCTGGCTGCCCGCCGTCCCGGCGGCACCACTGGAGGTCTGGCAGATCGCCCTGCCGCTGCTGCTGCTCGCCGCGACCGGCCTGCTGCTGCCCCGGACCCGGATCGCCGAAGGCAAGCAGCCGCTCGGCCCGTACACCGACCTGACCTGGCGCGGCCAGGCACCCGCCGTCATCGCCGGCTTCGGCTGGCTGCTCTGCCTGGCCTACTGCGCCGGGCTGCTCTACTGGGTCACGAATCGGCTCAACGGCGGCAGCGTCCCCAGCGGCGCGGCACCTGTCACCCCGCCGACGCCGGTCACCTGGGGCGGGCTGCTCTTCGGTGCCGCGCTGCTGATGCTGGCCGTGATCGTGATCCGTGCCATCGTGCTGTTCCGCCGGCTGCACCGCACGGAATACGCCAAGCTGGCGGCCAGCGGGCCGCTCTCCGCCCACGATCTGCGCCGCGGCCGGGACGTGAGCACCCACCGCGCCCTGCATCGGCTGGTCGGCGAACACGCGCTGGGTCTGATCGGCTGGTACGCCGCCGCGCTGCTCGTGCTGGCCGTCGTCGGCTGCGTCGCCGTCCTCTCCCCCGCCCCGCCGCACCCCGACCCGGCCACCGGCAGTTCCGCTGTGATGATCAAGCTCGTCGCCGACCTGGGCGACGCGCTGCTCGGCTGGCTGCCGGTGACGATCGCCGCCATGGGTCTGCTGGTCTACCGCAACAACACCGTCCGCCGGTCGGTCGGCGTGGTCTGGGACGTCGGCACCTTCTGGCCCCGCGCCGCGCACCCGCTCGCTCCGCCCAGCTACGCCGAGCGGGCGGTGCCCGAACTGCTCACCCGCACCGCCGGCCTGCTCGCGCTGGCCGAGCACGATCCCCGTCGGGTGGACGGCATCATCCTGTCCGGGCACAGCCAGGGCACGGTGATCTGCACCGCAGTCCTGCTCCAACTGCCCGAACGCTGGCGGCGGCAGATCTGGTTCTTCTCGTACGGCTGCCAGTTGACCCGCCTCTACGGCCGGATCTTCCCGGCGTACTTCGGACCGGACCGGTTGCCGGTGCTGACCGAGGCGCTGACCCGCTCGTGCGGTTCGATCGGCTGGACGAACTTCTGGCGGGACACCGATCCGCTCGGCTGGCCGGTCAGCGCCGGCGAACGCGACGTCCCCGTCACCGACCCGGAGGCGCTGCACCCCAGCGACGGCGAAGTCGCCGACCCGCCGATCCGCAGCCACAGCGGCTATCCGGAGGCCGCCGAGTTCCAGCGGGAACGCAGTCGGGTGGCCTGGCTGCTCCGCCGGGCCGTACCGTCACCCCGGCGGGGGCTCGGCTAGGCGTACCACCAGGTCGGCCCGGTCGGCGGTGCCGGTCACCAGCGCGGCGTTGACCTCGTCGCTGCCCAGCGCCCACGCCTGCGCCTCCTCGGTGGAGCGTCCGTACGCGACGTGCCGGGCGACCAGCCGCCGGTGCCGCAACTCCGCGTCCAGATCGAGGAACCACGCCTCGTGGAGCAACGAGCGCACCTCGTCCCACGGCCACTGCGGGACCAGCAGGTAGTTGCCCTCGGTCACCACCAGCCGAACCTCCGGCGGCACCTCGATCGCCCCGGCGATCGGCTCCTCCAGATCACGGCGGAACTCGGGTGCCCAGACCGAGGTGGGCTCCTTGCGTTTGAGCCGACGCAGCAGCGAGACGTAACCGTTGGCGTCGAAGGTGTCGACCGCGCCCTTGCGCGCGGCCCGGCCGAGCCGGTGCAGCTCAGCCTGGGCGAGGTGGAAGCCGTCCATCGGCACCAGCCGGGCGGCCGGGCCGAGGGCCGCCACCACCTGCGCGGCCAGGGTGGACTTGCCGACGCCGGGCGCCCCGGTGATGCCGAGCAGTTGACGAGGACCGGCGTCGGCAAGCGTACGGGCTCGGGCCAGCAACTCCTCGACCGGCAACACCTGGGCGGTGGGCATCAGGACAGTGCCGGCCGGGTGATCGCGAACCGGGCCCGCACGGCGGCGTGCACCTGCTGCGGCTGCGGGTCGAAGTCCAGTTGCGGCGGGCCGCCGGCGGTGGTCTCGGCGTCGAACGCCATCCGCATCATCTGCGGCTGGGCGCCGCCGCCCTCGTCGGCCAACTCGATCAGGTCGGTGACCTGGGCGCCGAGTGCCTCCGCGTACTCGCGGGCGCGTTGCACCGCGTCGGTCAGCGCGTCGTGGCGGGCCGCCCGGTAGGTCGGGCTGTCCGGGCGCAACGACCACCACGGACCGGCCACCTCGACCTGATCCTGATCGGCCAGCCGCAGCATCACCTCGCCGAGGGCGGTGAAGTCGGTGACCGTCACCGTGGTCACCACCGAGCCGTGCCAGGCCACCACCCGCTCACCGGAGCGCCGAGTCTCGGGCCGCACCCGCAGGTCCCCGGTCTCCCGACGGTGGATCGACGACTCGGCGGCGTCCAGCAGCACCCGGATCGCGGCGGCCCGCTCGGCCAGCCGGGTCAGCACGACCTCCCGGTCGCGGTCGCGGGCCAGCGCGGTGACCGTGAACTGGGCGACCTCGGGATCGACCTCACGGTAGGCCTCGCCGCGTACCGTCACCACCGGTCCGTCCACCATGCCCTCACCCTAGCGGCGGGGCTCGCGCCACGCCCACCGATGCGACCGTAGGTCAGGCCGACCGCGGCAGGTGCGCCCGGTAGGAGACGACGTCGCCGCCCACCCGGCAGTCGCTCAGGTGCCCACCGGCCGCACCCAGCTCACCCAACCAGGCAACCTCGTCGGCGGGCGCACCGGCCAGCGGAAACGACAGGTCCTGCTCGGCGTGGGGTCGGTCGGTCAACGCCGCACGGGCGGCGGCGGCCTCGGCGTACCGGGCGGTGAGCAGTTCGGGCTCGTCGTCCCGCAGCGCCCTGGACAACTCGTCGAGGTACCCGGTCACCTCGGCCAACGCGGCCAGCACCTCGGCCCGGTTGCCCCGCAACATGTTCGTCGTCCGCTGCGGCGGGGTGCCGGCCACCCGGGTGCCGTCGCGGAAGCTGCCCGCGGCCAGGGTGAGCACCGCGTCGCGCAGCGCCGACCGTTCGGCCGCACCGGCCAGCGCCCCGGCGAGCAGATGCGGCACGTGGGAGGCGAACGCGACCACCCGGTCGTGCCGATCCGCCGCCATCGGCACCACCCGGGCGGCGAAGACCTCGGTGATCAGGGCGGTGAGTCGACGGAACGCGGCAAGACCGTCCCAGGCCGGGCAGAGCACCCAGGCGGCCCCGGCGAACAGGTCCGGCACCGCCGCCGACAGCCCGGCCCGGTCGGTGCCGGCCATGGGATGACCGGGCACGAACCGGTGGGTGAGGCCCTGCGCCGCGGCGAACGCCGCCAACTCCGCCTTGGTGCTGCCGACATCGGTGAGCAGGCAGTCCTCGCCGGTCAGCCCGGCGACCTCGACAAGCGTCGCCGGCAGGGTGGGCAGTGGCCCGCCGAGGAACACCACGTCCCGGTCGGCCACCGCGTCGGCCAACAGGTCGGCGGTGGGTACGCCGAGCGCCCTAGCCTGACCACGGGTCGCCTCGTCCGGGTCCCAGCCGATCACGTCCAGCCCGGCGGCGTGCAACCGGAGCAGCACCGAACCGCCGATCAGACCGGTGCCGAGCACCGCCGCGCGCAGTCGTGCGCCGGCCCTGACCACCATCGCGTACCTCGGCGTCCCGTGTCGGGCGCGGACCCGTCCGGCCCCGCGCACAGTCCCGGCCGAGGATATCGCCCGAACCAGCCGGTGTCGGTCCCGCCGCGGTGGGCCGGCTGCCGCCGCTCTACGGCAGCGTCCTGAGCGCCGCAGCCGGGACAACCTGCTGCGGGTCTTCGAGCGCATCAACGGCGTCTGACCGCGCCGGTCTCCCCGTCGATCCGGCAGGTCAGCAGGACCGACGGGGAGGAACGTGCGGGTCGGTCAGAGCTCGGCGAGGCGGGCGGCGACGGCGGCGATCCGCTCGTCGGACTCGGTGAGCGCGGCCCGGACGTACTGGCGGGCACCGGGACCGTAGAAGACACCGGCGGCGACCAGGATGCCTCGTCGGGCCAGCCAGTCGACGGTGTCCCAGCAGTCCTCGTCGCGGGTCAGCCAGAGGTAGAGCCCCGCCTCGGAATGCTCGACCCGGAACCCGGCGTTCGTGAAGGCCGACCAGAGCGTCTCGCGCCGCGCGCGGTAACGCTCCCGCTGCTCGGTGGCGTGTTCTTCGTCACCCAGGGCGGCCACCATCGCCGCCTGCACGGGCGCCGGCACGATCATCCCCGCGTGTTTGCGGATCTTGAGCAGCTCCGCCACCAGGGCCGGATCACCCGCCACGAATCCCGCTCGGTAGCCGGCGAGGTTGGACCGCTTGGACAGCGAGTGCACCGCCAGGACCGAGTCGTACGAGTCACCGCAGACCTCGGGCGCAAGCACCGACACCGGTTGCGCCGTCCAGCCCAACGGCAGGTAGCACTCGTCGCTGGCGACCACCGCGCCACGTTCCCGCGCCCAGTCCACCACCTTGCGCAGATGGGTGGCGGGCAGCACCCGCCCGGTCGGGTTACCCGGCGAGTTCACCCAGACGAGGCGTACCCGGGAGGTCGGCCCGACGGCGGTCAACGAATCGGCGCGTACGGTGGTGGCCCCCACCAGCCGAACCCCGTCCTCGTAGGTCGGGTAGGCGATCGAGGGCACCACCACCACGTCGCCCGGCCCCAGCCCGAGCAGGGTGGGCAGCCAGGCGACCAACTCCTTCGAGCCGATCGTCGGCAGCACCCCGAGCCCGTCGGGCCGGGCACCGCAGGAGCGGGTCACCCAGGCGGTGATCGCCTCCCGTAGCGCGACGGTGCCGGCCGTCAACGGATAACCCGGAGCGTCGGCCGCGTCGGCCAGCGCCCGCTGGATCACCCCGGGGACCGGGTCGACAGGCGTACCCATGGACAGGTTGATCAAGCCGCCCGGGTGCGCCGCGGCCTTCACGGCCGCGGCGTCCAGGGTGTCCCAGGTGAAATCGGGTAGCCGTGCCGAAACCGGCGCGGGCCGGTTCAGTGCCCCTCGCCGCGCGGCGGCTGCGCGGCGACGAAGGTCGCGTCCTTCTCCACCTTGCCGATCTTCGAGGCGCCCCCGGGCGAGCCCAGGTCCTCGAAGAACTCGTAGTTGGCGCCGGTGTAGTCCTTCCACTGCTCCGGAACGTCGTCCTCGTAGAAGATCGCCTCTACCGGGCAGACAGGCTCACAGGCACCACAGTCGACGCACTCGTCGGGGTGGATGTAGAGCATCCGATTGCCCTCGTAAATGCAGTCGACCGGGCATTCCTCGATGCATGCCTTGTCGAGCACATCCACGCACGGCTCGGCGATGATGTAGGTCACCGGTCTTCTCCTCCGCAAGACACGCCGCGATCACCCGCGACGCTAAGAGCCTAGTATCTCGTCGGGGAGGAGGTCGATCGTGCTCGGAGAGCAGGATTTAGGACACCGGATCGTGGTCCGCCGCGTGGTGGGCATCCGCGCCGGTCGTCCGGTCTTCTCCGACGCTCTCGGCGAATTGGTCGAAGTGACCGATTCCTACCTCACTCTGACCACCCGTACCGGGCAGCTGCGCGTCCCGATCACGGAGGTCCATCGCGCGAAGCGGGTACCGCCGACACGACGCCCGGCCGCCGACGCCGTGATCGAGGTGGAACTCGCCGCCGACGAGGCCTGGCCCGCACCCACCCGCGCCCGGCTCGGTGGCTGGCTGCTGCGCGCCGCCGACGGCTGGACCGGGCGCGCCAACTCCGCCCTGCCGGTCGGCGATCCGGACCGACCGCTGCCGGCCGCGCTGGACGCGGTCGAGCGCTGGTACACCGACCAGGGCCAGCCGCCGCTGGTCACCACTCCCCTGCCGCTGGCCGCACCGGTCGGCGCCGAACTCGACAGGCGCGGCTGGGACAGCCGCCCGCCGGTGCTGGTGCAGACCGTCGGGCTGACCGTCCTCACCACACCACCCGACGCGGATGCGGGCGCGGCCGTCATCGAGCTTGTCGGGGCGCCCTCGGACGAGTGGCTCGCGGTGGCGGCCAGCCGCAAGGGCGGGCTACCCGCGGCCGCCCGGCACGTGCTCACCGCCGTGGACCAGGTCCGCTTCGCCCACGCGTACGTCGACGGGGCGCTGGTGGCCGTCGGCCGGGGCACGGTGACCGGGCAGGGCCGCTGGCTGGGGCTGTCGTTGATCGAGGTGCTGCCCGCCGCCCGTGGTCAGGGTCACGCCACCGCCCTGACCCGGGCGCTGGGCCGGTGGGCCGAGGCGGCGGGCGCGACCGACGCCTTCCTCCAGGTGGAGCAGCACAACACGGCCGCGGTGGCGCTCTACCGCAAGCTCGGCTTCGTCACCCACCACACCTACCGCACCCGCTTCGCCCCAGGCTGACCAGCGTCAGCGCCAGCACCCGGCGGGCGTCAGCGGCGCACGATGCGCCGGGGCTTGACGCCGCCGGCCTCGGCGTACCGCTGCAGCCGCCGCGAACGGTAGTCCCGGCCCAGCGTGGTGAGCAGCAGGTGACCCAGGATCGCGCCGATGCTCGTCGCCACCAGGTAGAGCAGGATCTGCCAGAAGAACGTGGCGCTGCCACCGCCGAACGGGTTCTGGCCGACCAGCAGCGGCCCCACCAGCATGGTCAACGCGAGCGCCATGCCGATCGCCGCGGCGACCTCGACGCCCCACTGCGCCGGTGGCCGCGACTGCCCCCAGGCGACCGCGATCCCCGCCAGGATCAACCCGATCACCACGAACATCCCGAGCGTCACTCGGTCGGCGGCCGCCTCGTCACCGTCGAAGCCGAACCGGATGATCAACCGGGCGACCACGTTGACTGCGAACAGCGCAATCGTCAATGCACCGACTGCGCGCCACCGCTGACCCATCGCACGCCTCCCGCCGTACCCGTCCACCCTCGTGGCGGACTCCTGGCAGGAATATCTACCACTCGCGCCCTGTCGGCGTCACCGACCGGATGCCGTAGGTCCCGCGACGATCGCTCGGAACGCCATCACCGCGAAGGCCATCACGCCGGCCACCACCAGGATCAACCCGACCCAGTTGCCGATCAGCAGCACGTCACCCTCGTTGGTCCGGTCGGCGGCGGCCACCATGATCACCACCCAGGGCACCGCCGGCAGGGCCACCGCCCAGCGCCGCCCGACCGCCTCGATGGCGAACCAGCTCAGCGCGACGTTCACCACCACCGCCACGAGCGCCGCCAGGCCGACCAGGTGACCCCCGATCCGCAGCGGCGCGAGCAGCAACTCCAGGACCGCCGTGACCGCACCGGCGACGACGACCACGACCCCGCCGGCCACCCGCAGCCCGACGTCGAGGAACCGCGACACCCGCGCGGACCGAGGCGGCTGCGGCAGTTGTTCCTGCGGGGCGACGGACATCGCGGCGGGCGAGGTCACCGTTGACCGGCCGAGACGACCGCTGTCGGCTGGGAGACCCCGCCGACGTCCAGCCCGGCGAACAGGTCGGACTCCCAACCGTACGGGCCGCTGCCCGGCCCCTTCGTCCCGACCGCGAGGGTGAAGTACTCCACCCCCATGAACTCGGCACCGAAGTTGCCGGCGATGGTGTAGAGCCAGGAGGTGGCCGGGATCTGGGTGGCGTGGGCCCGCATCGCCGCCTCCTTCGCCGCATGCTGCTCGGTGGCGTCGATCCGCGCCGCGATCTGCTCGTCCGGCGTGCAGAACGGCAGCTCGGTCGCGTCGGTGATGCCGGCGAACGGGTTGTCCGACGACTCCTCGAAGTGCGTCATGCCCGCCTCCAGGACGCTCTGCGGCATCGCCGTCCAGTAGACCTTCGCCGGGGCGAGGCCCTCCTGCGCGGCCAGCTCGATCGCCCGCATCGTCACCCGGTTGGCCTGGATGTGGTCCGGGTGGCCGTAGAACCCATTCTCGTCGTACGTGATGACGACCTGCGGGCGGATCTCGCGGATGACCTCCAGCAGTTGGCCGGCGGCCTCGTCGAGGTCGGCCTGCCAGAACGCGCGGGGATGCTGGTTGGTGGACAGGCCCATCATGCCGGAGTCCCGGTAGCGGCCCGCGCCGCCGAGGAAGCGGTGGTCGGTGACGCCGAGTGCGGCGCACGCGGCGGCCAGCTCGGCGATCCGGTACCCGCCGAGCTGATCCGCCTCGGCGGCGGCGAGCCCGGCCAGCGCCGGGACGTGGATCTCACCCTCCTCACCCAGGGTGCAGGTGATCAGGGTGACGTGAGCACCCTCGGCCGCGTAGTGGGCCATCGTCGAACCGGTGCCGATGGACTCGTCGTCGGGGTGCGCGTGGACCAGCAGCAGGCGGCGGTCAGGCAGCGTCGTCACGACGGTCACTCTAACCGGCGGTTTGTCCGCGCCGGCCCTGACGCGTCCGCTCAGGTCGGTCACATCGCACTGCCCACGGGCCTACCATCTGGCCTGTGGACTTTCCCGAGCTGGCCGCCCGCACCCGCCGGTTCAGCCATGGGGCGCCGCGCGCCGTCACCGTGGCCGACGACGGCGCCCGGGTGATCTTCCTACGTTCCAACGGCCCCGAGGACCCGGCCGACGCGCTCTGGCAACTGGACGTCGCCACCGGCGAGGAGTGGCTGGTCGCCTGCCCGGTGACCCTGCTCGGCGCGGAGGCCGACCTCGCCGCGCTGAGCCCCGGGGAGCGGGCCCGCCGTGAGCGGCTCCGGCTGACCGCCGCCGGCATCGGCTCGTACGCTCTCGACACCGCCGGACGGGTGGCGGTGTTCGCGCTGGCCGGCCGCTTGTTCCGGGCCGACCTGGTGCACGGCGACGTGATCGAGGTGCCCGCCGTCGGGCCGGTCCTCGACCCCCGGCCGGACCCGACCGGGCAGCGGCTGGCGTACGTGACCGACGAGGCCGAGGGCGTACGCCGGGGTCAGTTGCGTGTGGTGGACGCCGACGGCACCGACAGCATCCTCGCCGGCGAGGACTCCGGGGTGGTCTGGGGACTTGCCGAACACATCGCGGCCGAGGAGTTCCGGCGGCACCGGGGCTACTGGTGGGCGCCGGACGGTCGTTCGGTGCTGGCCGCCCGGGTCGACGAGTCCCGCCTGCCGCACTGGCACCTGCACGATCCGGCGCAGCCGACAAGCCCGCCGACAAGCGTCGCGTACCCGGTGGCGGGTGGCCCGAACGCCGAGGTCAGCCTGCACCTGCTCGACCTCGACGGCGGTTGGGTCGACGTGCACTGGGACCGGGAGACCTACCCCTACCTGACGGCGGTGCACTGGGCCGAAGGCCCGCCGCTGATCACCGTGCTGCGCCGCGCGCAGCAGCACGGGCTGGTGCTCGCCATCGACCCGCGTACCGGTGAGACGCAGGTGCACGCAGAGTTGGCCGACCCGCGCTGGGTGGAACCGATCGCGGGCACCCCGGCGCACCTGCCCGACGGGCGGGTGCTGGTCGGCGGCGAACTCGCCCACGACGGGTACGACGCCCGCTGCCTCTTCGCCGACGGCACCCTGCTCACCCCGCCGTCGCTGTACGTCCGCCGGGTGGTCGGCCGGCTGGCCGCGATCAGCGGTCCGGCTGACCTGCTGGTGGAGGCGAGCGACGGGGAGCCGAGCGAGCAGCACCTGTTCCGGGTGCGCACCAGCATCGGCGGCGGGGTGGACGCCCGCCGGCTGACCAGCGACTCGGGCTGGCACACCGCCGCGGTCGGCGGTGACGTGCTGGTCATCGGCACCGCCTCGCTTGATCACGCCGGGATCCGGTGGACGGTCCAGCAGGGCGACCGGGAGGTGGCCACCCTACGGTCGCTGGCCGCCACCCCGAGCTACTCCCCGCTGCCCCTGCTGGAACGGGTGACCGACCGGCGGCTGCCCTCGGCGGTGCTCTACCCGGACAACCACGTCAGCGGTCGACGTCTGCCGGTGCTGCTGGACATCTACGGCGGGCCGGGCCATCAGGAGGTGGTGGCCGCGCGGGCGGCGTGGCTGGAGCGGCAGTGGTGGGCCGATGCCGGCTTCGCGGTGGTGGTGGTCGACAACCGGGGTACGCCGGGCGTCGCACCCTCGTACGAGAAGGCCATCCACCGGCGGGTGGCGGACGTGATCCTGACCGATCAGGTGGAGGCGTTGCACGCGTTGGCCGCCAAGCATCCGGATCTGGACCTGGACCGGGTGGCGGTGCGCGGCTGGTCGTTCGGCGGCTGGCTGGCCGGTCTGGCGGTGCTGCGCCATCCGGAGCTGTTCAAGTGCGGGATCGCCGGTGCACCGGTCACCGACTGGGCCCTCTACGACACCGCGTACACCGAGCGTTACCTGGGCATGCCCGACGACGGCCTGGACGTCTACGCCCACCACTCGCTGGTCGAGCTGGCCGCCGAGCCGGTCACCGACCCGGCCGACGCCCGGCCGCTGCTGCTGGTGCACGGCATGGTCGACGACAACGTGGTGGCCGCGCACACGCTGCGCCTGTCGGCGGCGTTGCTGGCCGCCGGGCGACCGCACTCGGTGCTGCCGCTGCCCGGCGCGACGCACATGGCCGCCGGTGGCATCTCCGAACGCCTGCTCCGCCTGGAACTCGACTTCCTCCGCACCCACCTGGAGTAGCTCAGGGCTTGACGTGGGCGTCGAGCAGGCAGGGGTAGCCGAAGACGCTGGAGACGAAGACGCCGCCCACCTTCGAGCCGTGTACGAGGTATGCCACGTCGACGTAGAGCGGCACCACCGGCGCGTGCTCCCGCATGATCCGCTCGTCGAGGCCGGCCCACTGTGGGGCCTGCTCGGCCGGCGGCAGGGCGAGGATCCGGTCGAACTCGGCGCTGATCGCCGGATCGTCGAAGTACGACTCGTTGCTGTTGCCCGCGGCCCTGATCCCGCGTCCGTCGTAGAGCACGGGCAGGATCGCCGCGCCGCTCGGCCAGTCGGCCGCCCAGGAGCTGAGGTACAGGTCCCAGGGGTTGTCCCGCTTCTTGATCTCGTCGAGTTTGGCATCGTCCGGGATCGCCCGCACCGTGATCTTGAAGCCGGCCCGCTCCAGGTTCCCCTTGAGCTGTGTCGCCAGCTGCTGCTCGACCGAACTGTCGGCCGCGCCGAGAACCAGCTCCGGAGTCTGCCCGCCGAGCAGCTCCCGGGCCCGGTCCGGATCGCCGTTGCGGCCCGCCGGATAGGCGTCGTACGCCCGGTGGCCGATCGTGGCCGGCGGCATGAGCGTGGTGTTCGGCGCGGCGACGTGCGGCCCGCCGAGCACCTTGACCAGGCCCTCCCGGTCGATGGCGTAGTTGAGCGCCTGGCGTACCCGCAGGTCGGTGACCCGCTTGTTGTTGATGACCAGATGGTTGGCGGTGGGGGTCGGGGACAGGATCGTCCGGGACCGCAGCGCGGCGTCGCCCGCGACCCGGGAGACAAGCGAGGCGGGGACGTAGTCCCACGACAGGGCGGCCTGGTCGGCGCCGTTGTCGGCGATCACCCGGTTGGCCGCCGTGTCAGTGGTCGGGCCGAAGCTCCAGACGAACCGGTCCGGGTACTGGTGGCGAACCGGGTCGGTGGCCGGGTCCCAGTGCTCGTTGCGCTCCAACACGATCTCGACGCCGGCCCGGAAGCGGGTCACCTTGTACGGCCCGGACGAGAACGGCGCGTGACCGAGGTTGATTCCGGTGTCCCGGTCCGCGGGCAGCGGCGCGGTGCTCGGCAACGACGCCGCGAACGGCAGGTCACAGCGCGGCCGGGCGAACTCGAAGCGCAGCGTACGGTCGTCGGGCGTGGTCAGTCCCGGTGGCAGTGCGCCACGGTTGGCACCGAAGTCCCACGCGGTGTCGTACTGCGGGGTGTCGGCGAGCCATTCCTGCAGGTAGGTGGGGCCGCCGGTGAGGTCCGGGTCGAACGAGCGGGCGATGCCGTACGCGATCTCCTTGGCGGTGACCGGGCGACCGTCCTCGAACCGTACCCCGTCCTTGATCTTGAACTCCCAGACCGTGCAGTCGTCCTCGACGTTGCTGCCGGGCGTCTCGGCGAGGTCGCCGACCAGCACCAGGTTGCCCTGGCCGTCGTCCTTCCAGGTGGTCAGGGAGCGGGCGAACAGCGGTGCGGCCATCAGGCCGGCGAACGAGTACGTCCGCTGCGGGTCGAGGTGGGAGACGGGTGTCTCCCGGATGATGGTGAAGGTGCCGCCGGCCCGGGCGCCCGGCACCTCGGGGGCCGGGCCCCACGAGTCCTTCGGGTCGGTGGCGATCACCCCGGTCTGCTGGCGGCCGGTGTCCACGGTGCTGCTCCCACCGGTGTTCGCAGCGCAGGCGCCGAGCACCGCCACCAGTGTGGTCGCGGTGCACAGCGCAGTCGTCAGGCGTGCTCTCACGTTGTCTCCACCCGTTCAGCCGAGCCGTACGCGCGGGTCGATGGCCGCGTACAGCAGATCCACAAGCAGGTTCGCCAGCACCACGAAGACCGCCGCGACAAGCACCGTTGCCATGATCATCGGCAGGTCGCCGGCGCGTACCGCGTCCACCGCCGCCCGGCCCAGCCCCGGCAGACCGAAGGTCGTCTCGGTGATCACCGTGCCGCCGAGCGCCGCGCCGACGTCCACTCCGGCGACGGTGACCACCGGCGTGATGGCCGCGCGCAGCGCGTGTTTCCCGTACACCCGGGTGTTGCTCAGGCCCTTGGCCCGCGCGGTACGCACGAAGTCCTCGCTCAGCGTCTCCAGCAGTTGCGCCCGGAACAGCCGGGCGTAGATCGCGGAGTACAGGAAGGCCAGCGAGCACCAGGCGAGCACCAGTCCGCCGGCCCAGCGCAGCGGGTCGGTCGTCAGCGGCGTGTACGCCGGCACCGGCAACCAGTGCAGCGTGTAGACGAAGACCAGCAGCAGCACCGCGCCGACGACGTACAGCGGCACCGAGGCCCCGGTCAGCGTGAAGCCGATCGCCGCCCGGTCCCACCAGGTGCCGGGACGCAGCGCGGAGAGCATGCCCAGGCCGACGCCGAGCAGCAGCCATCCGATCGCCGCCGGGACGACGATGCTCAACGTCACCGGCAGCACCCGGGCCAGGGTGTCGGTGACCGCCTCGTTGTTCACGTACGACCAGCCCAGGCAGGGTGCGTCACAGCGGCCACCCTGCGCGCCGCCCAGATCCCGCCCGACGACGATGCCCTTCAGGTAGTTCGCGTACTGGTCGACCAGCGGATCACGCAGACCCAACTCCTGGCGGACCCGTTCCAGCCGCTGCGGATCGCAGTTCTTCGGGCACATGCCGCTGACCGGGTCGCGGGGCAGCGCGAAGAACATTCCGAAGGTCAGCACGCTCACCGTGAGCAGGGTGAGTACGGCGCTGAGCGCCCGTTTCAGCAGAAACCGCAGCACGTCGACTACCTCGCCGACCTGGGGTCGAGCGCGTCGCGCAGCGCGTCGCCGAACAGGTTGAACGCGAACACCAGGGCGACGAGCGTGCCGCCGGGGAAGAGGACGAACGCCGGGTCGGTCTGGAGGTAGTCGAGGCTCTGGTAGATCATCCGACCGAAGCTGGGCGTCTGTTCGGTCAGCCCGACACCGATGAACGACAGGGCCGCCTCGCCGGTGACGAACTGCGGCACCGCGAACGAGAAGGACACCAGGATCGGCGCCCAGGTGTTCGGCAGCAACTGCCGCACCAGCAGGTGACCCAGCCCTGCCCCGCTGGCCCGGGCCGCCGCCACGAACTCCCGCTCGCGCAGCGCGACGACCTGCCCGCGTACCAGCCGGGCGGTGCTGGTCCAACCGAACACGGCGAAGATCGCGATCAGCACGCCGACCCCGAAGACCGGCGGCACCTCGTCGCGCTGCCCGTAGAAACGCGCCGTCAGGGTCGGGGTCAGGGCCAGCGCGACGATCAGGAAGGGCATGGCCAGGGTCAGGTCGGTGAGCCAGCTGACCACCGCGTCGAGCCAGCCGCCGAGGTACCCGGCCAGCCCGCCGAGCACCGCCCCGATCACGGTGCTGAGCACCGCCGCGGTGCAGGCGACGAAGAACGACGTACGCAGGCCGTACACCAGGCGGATGAAGATGTCCCGCCCGAGCCTCGGTTCCAGCCCGAAGAAGTGCTCACCGGAGACACCACCGGCGTGACCGAGGGGCATGCCGAACCCGTCCAGCCGGCTCTGGAACTGGTCGTGCGGGCCGATGCCGTACGCCGCCTCGATCAGTGGCGCGGCCAGCGCCACCAGCACGAACAGCCCCAACACCGCCCCGCTGACCAGGGCGGTGCGGTCGCGGCGCAGCCGCATCCAGGCGAGTCGGCCCGGCGAGCGGCCCACCGTCCGCCCCGTCGGAATCCGATCGCCGGCCCCGGTCCGCACCGCCCCGTCCACCGGCGAAAGGCTCACGCCGACGCTCCGGCGGGGAAGTGGCAGGCGGTCGCCCGGTTGCCGCCGTCGCGCCGGATCAGCGCCGGCTCCTGCACCGCACACCGCTCGCGGGCGCTCGGGCAGCGGGTCCGGAACCGGCAGCCCGACGGCGGATCCACCGGGCTGGGCACGTCACCGGCCAGCCTGATCCGTCCCGCCCGGTCGCGCCGCGCCACGTCCGGCACCGCCGACAACAACGCCCGGGTGTACGGATGCTGCGGACGCCGGCAGATGTCGTCCCGGTCGCCGATCTCGACGATCCGGCCGAGGTACATCACCGCGATGCGCTGGCAGAAGTGCCGGACCACGGCCAGGTCGTGGGAGATGAGGACGAACGCCAGGCCGAGTTCGCGTTGCAGCCGGCGCAGCAGGTTGACCACCTGGGCCTGGATCGACACGTCCAGGGCGGAGACCGGCTCGTCGGCCACCACCAGCCGTGGCCCGGTCGCCAGGGCGCGGGCGATGCCGACGCGCTGGCGTTGACCGCCGGAGAACTCGTGCGGGTAGCGGTTGTCGTGTTCCGGGTCCAGGCCGACAAGTTCCATCAGCTCCCGCACCCGGGCTCGTACGCCGCCCGGTGGAGTGATCCGGTTGACCCGTAACGGCATCGCGATGATCTGGCCGGCGGTGTGCCGAGGGTTCAGCGAGGCGTACGGATCCTGGAAGATGATCTGCATCTGCGGCCGGAGCGGACGCAACGCCCGCCGCCCGGCACGGCTGATGTCCTGTCCGGCGAACTCGATGCGCCCGCCGGTCGGCTCCAGCAGCCGCACCAGCAGCCGGGCGGTGGTGCTCTTGCCGCAGCCGGACTCCCCGACCAGGCCGAGTGTCTCGCCCGCCCGCACCTCGAAGTCCAGCCCGTCCACCGCCCGCAGCAGGCCTCCGCGTACCGGAAAGTGCCTGGTCAGTCCGCGGACCCGCAGCAGCGCCTCGCCGGCTGTCATCGCGTCACCCCGGCACCCCGGCACCGTCCTGGGCGTACCGCCGGGCGCGCTGCTCGTCGCCGAGGTGGCAGGCCACCCGGTGGCCGGGCACCCCGGCGCTACGCAACTCGGGTCGCTCGACCCGGCAACGGCCGTTCGTCTCCGCGGCGTAACGGCAGCGTGGGTGGAAGGCGCAGCCGGCCGGCACGTCCGTCGGGCTCGGCGGGCTGCCCGCGATCGCCGCCAGGTCCGTCGCCGGGTCGCCGTGCCACGACGGCACGCTGGAGAGCAACCCCCAGGTGTACGGATGCTGCGGCCGGCGCAGCACCTGCTCGGCGCTGCCCTGCTCGACGGCCCGGCCGGCGTACATCACCAGCACGTCGTCGGCGAGCTGGGCGACCACCCCGAAATCGTGGGTGACCAGCAGGATCGCGGTGTCGAACTCGACCTGAAGGTCGGCCAGCAGGTCCAGAATCCGAGCCTGCACGGTGACGTCCAGCGCCGTCGTCGGCTCGTCGGCGATCAACAGGGCCGGATCGTTGACAAGCGCCATGGCGATCATCGCCCGCTGCCGCATGCCACCGGAGAACTCGTGCGGATACTGGTCGTAGCACCGCTGCGGCTGCGCGATCCCCACCCGGCCGAGCAACTCCACCACGTGTCGCCGGGTCTGCGCCCGACCGGCCCGCCGGTGATGCACCCGGTACGCCTCGGCGATCTGCCGACCGACCGGATAGTACGGATGCATCGCCGACAGCGGGTCCTGGAAGATCATCGCCATGTCCCGGCCGCGCAGCCGGCGCACCTCGGCCTCCGGTCGGCCGACCAGTTGACGCCCGCCGAGGGTGATCCGCCCGGTGACGGTGGCCTGCCGGGCGTCGAGCAGACCGAGGACGGCCAGCGCGGTGACGCTCTTGCCCGAGCCGGACTCGCCGACCACCGCGAGGGTGCGCCCGCGCTGCACCGCGAACGAGAGACCGTCGACGGCGCGCACCACCCCGTCGCTGCCGGTGAAGCTGACCCGCAGGTCGTCGACGCGCAGGTAAGGGACCACAATCGCCTCCCTCCGCGCCCCCGGGGAAGGGAAACTACAGCAGAAACGTGAGAGCTGAAACCAATCTACGTACCCCTTGCTGCTCGAACAGGATCGCACGCACCGGATCGCCTTCGCTGCCCCGCTCGTCCCACCACTGTGCTGACGTTCGTCAGCGACTCGCCTAGGGTCGGATCATGAGCGAGTTCGACGCGGCATCCGCCGCGGTACAGGCCGCCCTCGACGCGGGTGCCCGGTATGCCGACGCCCGGGTGATGCACCGACGCTACGAGTCGATGTCGGCGCGCAACGGCGAGATCGAGGCGTTGACCCAGGACGAGAGCGTCGGCCTGGGCGTACGCGCCCTGGTCGGTGCGAGCTGGGGCTTCCACGCCGTACCGGAACTGTCCGATCGGGCCGCCCGCGACGCCGGCCACCGGGCCGCGCGGACCGCCGCCGCGAGTGGCCTGGTGCCGGGCCCGAGAGTCGACCTCGTCGCCGGCACACCGGCCACCGCGAGCTGGTCGTCACCCTGCACGGTGGACCCACTCGGCGTCTCCCTGGCCACCAAGGGTGACCTGCTGGTGGCCGCCACCACCACAATGGCCGACCACGGCGCCGACCTCGCCGAAGGGCTCTACCAGGTCTGGGACACCACAAAATGGTTCGTCTCCAGCGAGGGCCACCGCATCGACCAGCACATCCGCGAATGCGGCGGCGGCATCTCGGCCACCTCGATCGGCGACGACGAGACACAACGCCGGTCCTGGCCGAGCTACCGGGGCCAGTACGGCACCACCGGCTGGGAGCTTGTCGACTCGCTCGACCTGACCGCCCATGCGGCGCGCATCGCCGAGGAGTCCCGGGAGCTGCTGACCGCGCCGCTCTGCCCGGCCGGCGAGACCGACCTGATTCTCGGCGGCGAGCAGTTGGCGTTGCAGATCCACGAGTCGGTCGGGCACGCCATCGAACTGGACCGCATCCTCGGCTGGGAGGCCGCCTTCGCCGGCACCTCGTGGCTGGATCTCACCCAGCTCGGCTCGCTGCAGTACGGCTCGGAGCTGATGAACATCACCATCGACCCGACCATCCCGGGCGCGCTGGGCAGCTTCGGCTACGACGACGAGGGCTCACCGGCGGTCAGACGTGACGCGGTGCGCGCCGGGCGGTGGGTGGGCGTGCTGGCCGGGCGGGACTCAGCCGCCGTCGCGGGCCTGGACTACGGCGGCAGCGTACGCGCCGACGGCTGGGCGCGGCTGCCGATGGTGCGGATGACGAACGTCGGCCTGGAACCGGGCCCGCACACGCTGGACGAGATCATCGCCGCCACGGACGAGGGGGTGCTGATGGACATCAACCGGTCCTGGTCCATCGACGACAAGCGGCTGAACTTCCAGTTCGGTTGCGAGATCGGGTGGGAGATCCGCAACGGCCGGCGCGGGCGGATGCTGCGCAACCCGACGTACACCGGCATCGGGCCACGGTTCTGGCGCTCGATGGACATGCTCTCCTCCGAGATCGTCCCGTGGGGCACGCCCAACTGCGGCAAGGGCCAACCCGGCCAGATCGGGCACACCGGCCACCCGGCCGCCCCGGCCCGCTTCCGCAACGTCCGAGTGGGAGTCAAAGCGTGAGCGCGAGGAGTGAGCCGTTCCTGCGAGCCCCGCAGTCGCGAACGAAGGGTGGCACCGTGAGCGCGAGGAGTGAAATGGCGCTTGCCGGGCAGGTGGTGGAGTTGGTGAGGAGGCTGGGCGGCGCGAGTGCGCAGGTGGAGGCGACGGTGAGCCGGGCGGAGCTGGCCCTGACCCGGTTCGCCAACTCCGCGATCCACCAGAACGTCGCCGAGTCCGCCGTGGAGGTCCGGCTGCGCATCCACCTGGACGGTCGTACCGTCGCCGCCAGCAGCACCACTGTCGACCCCGACGGCCTGCGTGGGCTGGTGGAACGGGTGCTCGCGGCGGTGCGGTTCGCGCCTCGGGATCCGGCCTGGCCGGGGCTCGCCCCGCCGGCGCCGGTGGCCTCGTCGCGGTGGGACGCGGCCACCGCTCAGGCCGGGCCGCACGACCGGGCGGCGCTGGTCCGGGCCTTCGTCGACGCGACGGAGGGCCTGGAGACCGCCGGCTACTGCCGGACCGCGTTCCGCTCGGTGGCGTTCGCGAACTCGGCGGGCCAGGCGGTGCAGGGTCACACGGCGGAGGCGGCGATGGACGGAATCGCCCGGGCCGGCGGCGTCGACGGCACGGCCCGCGACTGTGCGGAGCGGCTGGCCGACCTCGACGCCGCCGCGTTGGGGCGTCGGGCCGCCGCGAAGGCCCGGGCCGCCACCGACCCGGTGGAGTTGCCGCCGGGGCGTTACCCGGTGGTGCTGGAACCGGCCGCCGTGGCCGACCTGCTGGAAAATCTCGCCTGGTACGGCTTCAACGGCAAGCGGTACGCCGAAGGGCAGTCCTTCGCCGAGCCCGGGGTGGCCCAGTTCGATCCGGCGGTGACCCTGGTCGACGATCCGTTCGACGCCGCCGGGCTGCCGTTCGACCTGGAGGGCACGCCGACGGGCGCGCTGCCCCTGGTGGACGCGGGGCTCACCCGCACCGTGGTGCACGATCGGCGCAGCGCCGCCGCGGTGGGCGGCGGGTCCACCGGGCATGCCTGGGAGGGCGCCAGCACCGTCGGCCCGATCCCGCGCAACCTGCGCCTCGTCGCGGCCGGGGCGACGACCACATCGGGTCCGGCCGGCACTGCTCCGGTGACCTCCGGCGCGGCAACCGGCACTGCGGCAGGTGGTGGGGCGGTGGGGTCGTTGGCCGGGGCGGTGGCCGATGCGGACACCGCCGCCCTGGTTTCCCGGATGCCACGCGGCCTGCTGGTCAGCGACCTGTGGTACACCCGGGTGCTCGACCCGAAGAGTCTGGTGATCACCGGCCTGACCCGAAACGGGGTGTGGTTGGTCGAGGATGGCCAGGTCACCCGCGCGGTCCGCGACCTGCGGTTCACCGAGTCGTACCCGCGGGCGCTCGGGCCGGGTGCGGTGGTGGAGGTGGGTCGGCGTACGGCCCGCCAGCCGAACCGCTGGGACGGTGCCCGGTGGGAAGCGCCGTCGCTGGCGCTGGCCTCCTGGAACTTCACCGGCGGGGCGTCCGGTTGACCAGCCGTCGACCGCTGGTCGATCTTTTTCGGACGCTCGCATATTGATCATGGCAGGAGGCTTTCCAAAGAGCGGGACACACGGGACACTGCCTTGCGCGGACGGCCCGCCTAGATCGGCGTAACGTGTGTCACTTAGCTGCTCCGGTACGCCCGGCGCGGTCGTTGGTGTGCGCATGACGTGACATGCGGTGCCGGCATGCCGGCCCCGCGTGCCGACCGGGAAGTGTTCCGCCGCCCGTGAGAGGGCCCCGTCAGGGAGACACGAATGACATCATCGGCAACGAAACCGCGGGGAGCGCGCGCACGCGCCGCCATCGCGGCGAAGACGTTGCGTACGGACCGTTGGTGGATCGCCCCGCTGATCACGGTCATCGGGCTCAGCGCGTGGATTGCGTATGCGACGGTCCGGGTCTTCATGCACAAGTGGTACTGGGTCGAGCAATACCACTACCTGACCCCGTTCTACTCGCCGTGCGTGACCGACCGGTGCATTCCGGAGGCCTCCCACTTCGGGCAGTACCTGCCCGGCTGGTGGATCATCCCGGATGCCGCGTTCACCCTGCCGTTCCTGCTGCTGTTCCGGCTGACCTGCTACTACTACCGCAAGGCGTACTACCGGTCGTTCTGGCTCTCGCCGCCGGCCTGCGCGGTGCCGGACGGTCACGCCTCGTACAGCGGTGAGACCCGGTTCCCGCTGATCGTGCAGAACTCGCACCGGTACTTCTTCTACTTCGCCGCGATCATCTCGCTGATCAACACCTGGGACGCCATCGCCGCCTTCCGCAGCCCCGAGGGCTTCGGCTTCGGCCTGGGCAACCTGATCCTGCTCGGCAACGTGGTCATGCTGTGGGCGTACACGATCTCCTGCCACTCCTGCCGGCACATCATCGGTGGCCGGCTGAAGCACTTCTCCAAGCATCCGGTCCGGTACCGCGCCTGGGGCTACGTCTCCTGGCTGAACGTCCGGCACATGCAGCTCGCCTGGATCACCCTCGGCACGTTGGCGCTCACCGACTTCTACGTCATGTCGGTCGCCGCCGGGTGGATCTCCGACCTGCGGTTCATCAACTAAGGGCCCCGCTGACATGACTAGCACTACCACTCGCATCGAACGACACCACTACGACGTCGTCGTCATCGGCGCCGGCGGCGCCGGCCTGCGCGCGGCGATCGAGGCGCGGCTGGCCGGCAAGAAGACCGCCATCATCTCCAAGTCGCTGTTCGGCAAGGCGCACACGGTGATGGCCGAGGGTGGCGCCGCCGCGGCCATGGGGAACGTGAACAGCCGGGACAACTGGCAGGTGCACTTCCGCGACACCATGCGCGGCGGCAAGTTCCTCAACAACTTCCGGATGGCCGAGCTGCACGCCAAGGAGGCGCCGCAGCGGATCTGGGAGCTGGAGACGTACGGCGCGCTGTTCGACCGTACGAAGGACGGCAAGATCTCGCAGCGCAACTTCGGCGGCCACGAGTACCCACGACTGGCCCACGTCGGCGACCGGACCGGCCTGGAGCTGATCCGTACCCTCCAGCAGAAGATCGTCTCGCTGCAGCAGGAGGACAAGCAGGAGTTCGGGTCGTACGACGCCCGGATCCGGGTCTTCTCCGAGACCACCATCACCGAGCTGCTGCTCGACGGTGACCGGGTCGCCGGTGCCTTCGGCTACTACCGCGAGTCCGGCGAGTTCGTCCTCTTCGAGGCGCCGGCCGTGGTGCTCGCGACCGGTGGCGTCGGCCGCTCCTACAAGGTCACCTCGAACTCGTGGGAGTACACCGGAGACGGTCACGCGTTGGCGCTGCGCGCCGGGGCGACTCTGATCAACATGGAGTTCCTCCAGTTCCACCCCACCGGCATGGTCTGGCCGCCGTCGGTCAAGGGCATCCTGGTCACCGAGTCGGTCCGTGGTGACGGCGGGATCCTGAAGAACTCCGAGGGCAAGCGGTTCATGTTCGACTACGTCCCCGACGTCTTCCGCAAGCAGTACGCGGAGACCGAGGAGGAGGCGGACCGCTGGTACACCGACCCGGACAACAACCGACGCCCGCCGGAGCTGCTGCCCCGCGACGAGGTCGCCCGCGCGATCAACAGCGAGGTCAAGGCAGGCCGGGGTACGCCGGCCGGCGGTGTCTACCTGGACATCGCGTCCCGGTTGCCGGCCGAGGAGATCCGTCGCCGCCTGCCGTCGATGCACCACCAGTTCAAGGGACTGGCCGACGTCGACATCACCAAGGAGCCGATGGAGGTCGGCCCCACCTGCCACTACGTGATGGGTGGCGTCGAGGTCGACCCGGACACCGGTGCCGCGTACGGCTCGGTGCGTGGTCTGTTCGCCGCCGGTGAGGTTTCCGGCGGCATGCACGGCTCCAACCGCCTCGGCGGCAACTCCCTGTCCGACCTGCTGGTCTTCGGCAAGCGGGCCGGCGGCCACGCGGCCAACTACGTCGACCAGCTCACCGGTCGCCCCCGGGTGGAGGTGACCGCCGTGGAGACGGCGGTGGAGACCGCCCTGGCTCCGTTGCAGCGCGACACCGGCGAGAACCCGTACACCCTCCAGCAGGATCTCCAGGCGGTGATGGGCGACCTGGTCGGCATCATCCGGCGGGAGGCCGAACTGGAGGACGCGCTGGTCCGCCTGGCGGAGCTGCGCGAGCGGGTGGCGAAGGTCAGCGCGGCCGGCGGCCGGCGCTACAACCCGGGCTGGCACCTCGCGCTGGACCTGCGCAACATGCTTGTCGTCTCCGAGTGCACCGCCAAGGCGGCGCTGGAGCGCCGTGAGTCGCGTGGCGGTCACACCCGCGAGGACCACCCCACCATGGATCCGCAGTGGCGGCGGGTCAACCTGGTCTGCTCGCTGGAGGGCGACACCGTCCGGCTGGACCGCAAGCCGCTGCCGAAGATGCGCGCCGAGTTGATCGCCCTGTTCGACCGCGCGGAGCTGGCCAAGTACCTCACCGACGAAGAACTCGCCGAGTTCGATGCCCTCGCCGCCGCCGAGGCCGAGGATACCGACGCCGCCGGGAAGGAGAGCTGAAGATGGGTACGAAGCGTCAGTTCCGGATCTGGCGAGGCGACGCCGACGGTGGTGAGCTGCAGGACTACGCCGTCGAGGTGAACGAGGGCGAGGTGGTCCTCGACGTGATCCACCGGCTGCAGGCCACCGACGCGCCGGACCTCGCCTGCCGGTGGAACTGCAAGGCGGGCAAGTGTGGCTCCTGCTCCATGGAGATCAACGGGATGCCCAAGCTCGGCTGCATGACCCGGATGTCGACGTTCGAGGAGAACGAGACGGTCACGGTCACCCCGCTGCGCACCTTCCCGGTGATCCGGGACCTGGTCACCGACGTGTCGTTCAACTACGAGAAGGCCCGGGAGACCCCCGCCTTCGCTCCCCCGGCCGACCTGGCCCCCGGTGACTACCGGATGCAGCAGGTCGACGTGGAGCGCTCGCAGGAGTTCCGCAAGTGCATCGAGTGCTTCCTGTGCCAGACCGTCTGCCACGTGATCCGTGACCACGACGACAACAAGCCGGCGTTCTCCGGGCCGCGATACTTCATCCGGGCCGCCGAACTGGACATGCACCCCCTGGACGACCGGACCGACCGCAAGGAGTACGCGCAGTCGGAACAGGGCCTGGGCTTCTGCAACATCACCAAGTGCTGTACCGAGGTCTGTCCCGAGCACATCAAGATCACTGACAATGGGATCATCCCGATGAAGGAGCGGGTCGTCGACCGCAGGTACGATCCCCTTGTGTGGCTCGGCAGCAAGATCTTCCGGAGGGGTCAAGTGCCTCAGACCATCGTGACCAGCGAACACTCCCCGGGCGCGGTGCGCTCCAGCGCCGGCGGCCAGGGGGTGCACTCGCACGCGGGCGGCTCGCACGACCCCGCCGCCGAAGTGCAGGCGCAGCAGGGCGTCAACTGGCACCGTGAGGTGCCCAGGCCGACCGCTCCCGCAGTCGGTGCCAACGGAAAGCTCCCCCTGACGGAGCTCACCTCCGACCGCGCCGCCGCCCCGAGCCCCTTCGGCGACGACGTCACCTTCCCGCTCCCGCCCGAGCACCTCAACTTCGCCCACCCCGAACAGGACGAAAAGCACTAGTTCGGACAACCCGCAACACCCCAAAGGGGACCGAGGCACCCGCCCCGGTCCCCTTTCCCGTCCCCAAGCCCACACCACGCGCCCCTCGCACGGAGCCCCGCCCCGCCCCCGCGCCCGCGCCCCCGCGCCCCCGCGCCCCCGCGCCCGCGCCCCCGCGCCCCCGCGCCCCCGCGCCCCCGCGCCCCCGCGCCCCCGCGCCCGCGATCTTGCACTTTTGGTCGCCACATAGGGGACATAAAGCGCGATTCGGCGACCGAAAGTGCAAGATCGACGCACCGAGGGGTAGGGGCGCGCGGGGGCGGGGCGCGCGAGGGCGCGGGGTGTGGGCGGGTTAGGGGTTAGAGGTGAGGAGGGGGCGGAGGGCGGCGACTATGGGGGTGTCGGCGGGGAGCCAGGTCACGGTGTCGAGTTCGGTGGCGGAGAGCCAGCGGATTTCGGAGTGTTCCAGGGCGCGTGGGCGGTCGCCGTGGAGCAGGCGGGCGGCGTACACCTTGAGGACACTGCGGCCGTGCGCCATCCGTACGTTGCGGCCGACCCGCTCGCCGACCTCGACGCGTACGCCCAGTTCCTCGACGCACTCGCGGGCCAGGGCCGCCGTCTCGCTCTCCCCCGGTTCCACCTTGCCGCCGGGGAACTCCCACATGCCCGCCACCTCCGGTGGCGCGGAGCGCGCACAGGCCAACACCCGGCCATCCTCGATGATCGCCGCTCCGACGATCACCTTTGGGTCTCGTTGGGCGGCCTGTCCGGTGCCGTTAGCCCGTTCGGTCCACACGGGCGTCCAGCGTGCCAGATCAATCGGCGGTTTGGGTAGCGTGGTCGTCCGTCAGGCCAGGAATACCCAGAAGTGTGGGCGTGGACACACCATCCGTGCGACGTAAGACTAGAGGGCACCGACAAGACACGGGGCGGCGACGATTTGGCCACAAGCCGGCAACGAAGCCTGGGAGGTGCGGTAATGCGTGCGCTGTTCGGCGGTCGCGCGAAGCACGACTACCTCAGCGACGCGCTCACCCTCCTGAACGGGTGGACGCGGGAAGGCGAACAGATCCGGCGCACCTTGGTCATCGACGACACTCAGCATGCCGCATTGACCGAGCGAGTCAAGGTGGTCGCCGACGCGCTTCATCTCCGGCCGGAGATCAGCCGGCGCGCCGACCACACGCAGATCCGGGTCGGGCACAGCAACAGTCCGCTCAGCGAGGGCGAGGTCCTGTTGGCGGCCCGCATCGAGGATGCGTACCGGGCGGTCGCCGAGCCTGATGGGGGTCGACCGACCTGACCGGCCCGCGGGCGGCCAGGAGCCGGGGGTACGGGCTGACTGGCGTCGGCCGCCTACCGTGAGGCGCATGGCGAACCCCACGTACGACCGTAAAGAGCAGTTCCAGCAGATACAGAGCGGCCTGCTCGACGGTGAACAGATCATCGCTGTCTACGACGCCGTCGGCACCGGCACCGGGTTCATCGGGCTGACCGACCGGCGCGTGATCATCCAGGACCGCTCGTTCATCGGCAAGCGGTACGCGATCACCAGCATCCCGTACTCGAAGATCACCAGCGTGAGCGTGGTCAGCAACAAGTCCTGGGGTGGTTCGTTCTTCTCCACCGGCGCGATCGCCATCCACGTCGGCACGCACACCTACGAGGTGGAGTTCCGGGGCGACCAGAAGAGCCACCACGTGCACAACGTGATCCTGCACTACATCAGCTGAGCGGGCCCGCCCCCACTCGTCCCGCCGCGGGCATGTCCAGGCCCGGTATCTCCCCGGCCCGCAGCACCGGGGCGAACCGCCGCAGGGCGCCAGATTGCCGAGCTTCCACGCTCGATCCAGGATCGAGTGGCCTGAACGCGGGAGCGAGACCACTCTTTTCCAGATCGAGCGTGATCATGATCCCCGCGGCCCTGCCCGCCTGACCGGGCAGCGGGGCGAGTTCGCCCTGTCGCCGTGGGAGGCAACGAGCCGGCCCGGCGGCCAGCGTCAGGGGTTGCCGACGGTGTCCAGACCAGCGGCCTCGCCGTGGTCACTATGAAAAGACGTTGCCGCATCGTAGGGATGGCGCTTGGCTGGGGTGGTCGCCGAGCGAAGAGGAGCACGACATGAGGCACGCGACGCACGTGCAGCGAGCAATCACCGTCGACTCCATCGAAACGAGGCTTTGTGCGTACGCGGGAAAAAGTGATCAAGGCGCGGTGCGGCGCTGGTAGTACCGACGGAGGCCGCTGATGTCGGTCTTCGATGATCCAGGACATTTCGGTCGGCTCTGGGCCGACACCTACGATCTGCCGAGTGGGCTGCCCGACCCGGCGCTGGCGGTGGAGTTCCTCGCCGAGAAGTCCGGCGGCGGCCGGGTGTTGGAATTGGCCATCGGCACGGGGCGGGTCGCCCTGCCGCTGGCCGCGCGCGGCGTCACCGTCGAGGGGGTGGAAGCGTCGCCGGAGATGGTCGCGAAGCTGCGCGCCAAGCCCGGCGGCGCGGACCTGCCGGTGGCCATCGGCGACATGGCGGACGTACCGGTGAATGGTCCGTACGCCATGGCGTACCTGATTTTCAACACCCTGTTCAACCTGGTACGCGAGCAACGGCAGGCGGACTGCTTCCGTAATGTCGCCCGGGTGCTGGCACCCGGTGGCGCGTTCGTCGTCGAGACGTACGTGCCCAACGCGGCGGATTTCGACCGGGACGAACAGGTGCAGCCCTACTCGATCACCGAGGATTCGGTGCGCATCCGGCTGCACCGCTACGACCGGGCGGCGCAGACGTTCCTCCGGCAGACCGTCACCTTCAACAATGCCGGGGTGCACCTGCACCCGTTCGCCATGCGGTACATGTGGCCTGAGCAGATCGACGAGATGGCGGGGCGGGCCGGATTCCACCTCGCCGAGCGGTACGCCGACTGGGACCGTACGCCGTTCGGCCCGGACAGCACCTCGCACATCTCCGTCTACCGGCTCGGCTGACCGAGGTGGGGCGACGGGCCTTCGCGCGTTTCGCGCGGCCCGTCGCCCTGCAGGCCCGTCGGCCTCGACGATCCGGATAACCGCGACGCGACACCCGGGCACTGCAGTGTCGCGTCGGGCGGTCACAGCGGCCCCAGTACGGTCTCCGGGTCGGCGGTCAGGGCCAGGGTGTCCAGCACGGTGAGCAGCTGGCGTTCCTCGTACCGGAAGTGGGACTCCATGATGGCCGCCAGCCCTTCGAGGTGGCGGTCCAGCTCGGCGGGCGGGGCGGCCCGCGCCACGGCGGTCTGGAGCCCGGTCAGCAGGTGCGCGATCATCGAGTGGTCCTGCCGCAGGTAGTACAGCGTGTCCCGCAACTCGGGGTGCTGCTCGGCGATCGCGGGGAACAGGTCGCGGTCCTCGCCCTCGTGGTGGGCGGCGAGGGCAGCGCAGAACCCGTGACAGAACAGCAGCAGATCGCGGGTCGCCGACTCGGCCGGTACGCCATCGGCCACGGCATCACGGGTCAGGGTCAGTGCCTCACGCAGCCGGTCGTGCACCCGGCGCAGCTCGTTGCTCCAGGCCACCAGCCTGGTCTTCTCGCCCTCACCCACAGGTGAGAGACGAAGGCCCGACGATAAGCATCATCGACATCCTTCAGTCCGGCGCCTCCATGCCTGACACGGTCTGCCACCGACACGCGACGCTGCGACCAAAATACCAGCGGTCACGTCGGCGTACCGCCCCGCATGACACCGGCTGGGATAATGATCGACATGGCGATCCGTACCGTTGTGCTGGCCTGGCTGCGTCGGATCCGGGAGAACGGCCGCGGTCGCTGGCTGCGCCGGGCGGTGCTCGCGGGTGCGGTCGGTGCGTTGCTGCTGGTCGTCGCGAGCTGGGCCAGTGTGAGCTGGATCCGGTCCGGCGCCGAAGGGCGGATGCACACCGCGCAGACCGTCCCCGACACCCCGGTCGCCCTGGTGCTGGGCACCCGGGTCCAGCCGGACGGCACCCCGGCGCCGTTCCTCACCGCCCGCCTGGAGATCGCCCGCGAGTTGTACGCCACCGGCAAGGTCCAGGCGATCCTGGTCTCCGGCGACAACATGAACGCCGACTACAACGAGCCCGAGGCGATGCAGCGGTGGCTGGTCGAGCACGGCGTACCGGCCGACAAGGTGGTCCTGGACTACGCCGGCTTCGACACGTACGACTCCTGCGCCCGTGCCAAGCGGATCTTCGGGGTGGAGCGGGCCACGGTGGTGACGCAGCAGTTCCACCTGGCCCGCGCCGTCACGGTCTGCCGCCACCTCGGCGTGGACGCCATCGGTGTCGGCGACGAAACCGCCCGGGAGTACGCCCGCACCTGGCGAATCAGTTCCACCCGTGAGTACGGCGCCAGCGTCAAGGCCGCGCTGGACGTGCTCTCCGGCCGTGACCCGGTGCACCTGGGCAGCCGCGAGACCGGCGTGGACGACGCGCTGCGCGCCGGCTGAGCGGCGGCGACCCCGGTCAGACGTTGAAGCGGAATTCCACGACGTCGCCGTCCTGCATGACGTACTCCTTGCCTTCGATGCGGACCTTGCCCGCCGCCTTGGCCGCCGCCATCGAACCGGCCTCGACCAGGTCGTGGTAGGAGACGACCTCGGCCTTGATGAAGCCGCGCTGGAAGTCGGAGTGGATGACTCCCGCAGCCTCCGGCGCGGTCGCGCCGATCGGGACGGTCCAGGCGCGCGCTTCCTTCGGCCCGGCGGTGAGGTACGTCTGGAGGCCGAGCGTGCGGAAGCCGACCCGGACCAGCTGGTTCAGGCCCGGCTCGGACTGGCCGATCGACTCCAGCAGCTCGCGGGCCTCCTCCTCGGGCAGGTCCACCAGCTCGGATTCGATCTTGGCGTCCATGAAGACCGCATCGGCCGGGGCGACCAGCGCCCGCAGTTCGTCGAGGAACTCGGCGTTGTTGAGCTCGGCCTCGTCGACGTTGAAGACGTACAGGAACGGCTTGGTGGTGAGCAGGTGCAGCTCACGCAGGTGTTCCAGCTCGATGCCGGCCGCCGTCGCGCCCGCGTACAGGGTGGTGCCGCCGTCGAGGACCTCGACGGCCTGCTTGGCTGCGGCGACCGCGGCGGCCCGGTCCTTGCGGAGCTTGGCTTCCTTCTCCAGCCGGGGCAGCGCCTTCTCCAAGGTCTGGAGGTCGGCCAGGATCAGCTCGGTGTTGATCGTCTCGATGTCGTCGGCCGGGGAGACCTTGCCGTCGACGTGCACCACGTTCGGGTCGGAGAAGGCGCGTACCACCTGGCAGATGGCCGAGGCGTCGCGGATGTTCGCCAGGAAGGCGTTACCGCGCCCCTGCCCCTTCGAGGCACCGCGGACCAGCCCGGCGATGTCGACGAACGACACCGGCGCGGGGATCACCTTCTGCGAGCCGAAGATCTCGGCGAGCTTGTGCAGCCGCTCGTCCGGCAGCCCGACCACACCCACGTTGGGCTCGATCGTGGCGAACGGGTAGTTCGCCGCGAGCACATCGTTCTTGGTCAGCGCGTTGAACAGCGTGCTCTTGCCGACGTTGGGCAGGCCGACGATGCCGATGGTGAGACTCACGACGAGCCAGCTTACGCCGCCGCCCGACGCTCCCGGGCAGCGGTGGGTCACCTGCCGCTGCCGGACCCGGTGGTGCTGGGCGACGACAGGTCAGCCGTGCGGGGTCGGGCTGGTCTGGCGGGGTATCAGGGCGTCGACCCGCAGGGTGCCGGGGGCCAGCTCGGCAGCGGCGGCCAACGGGAGGGTGAGCCGCGCGGCGGCTACCGAGTTGGCCTGGTGGGACTCGTTGAGCATCCAATGGACCTCGTCGGCCGTCCAGCCGAGCTGCGGGCGGCCGGCGATCTCCCGGAGCAGCCGCAGTGCCGCCCGGGTGTCGTCGTCGTAGAAGCGCATGCACCAGTGGTGCACCCACATGCCGAGCGCCCGTACGCCGTCGTCGTCGAGCGAACGCAGCAGTCGCCCGCAGGCCGTGTCGGCGAAGGTCCGCGCCGGGTCGTCGGCACGATCCCGCTCGATGGCGCCGACCGCCGCCGGCGCGACCGCGCGCATCCGCTCGTAGAAGCGTTGGACCACGGACTCGTCCAGCGGCACCTGCCCCTGCCTCGGCTCCGCCGCCCGACCCACCACGCTCGCCATCGCCCGCCCCTTCTTCAGTTGCTGGCGGCACGCTACCCACCACAACCGACACTTCCCCGCCCCACCCCACACCCCACCCCCACCCCATCCCGTCGATCTTGCACTTTTGGTCGCTGACTCGTCCCCTTACACACCCTTTGTCCCGACGGTAACTGCATGATCGACGGCGCTAGGCGGGTGCGAAGCGGGGCGACGCGGGGCGGGGCGGGGGCGGGGCGGGGCGGCGGGGCGCGGGCGGAGGCAGGGTGGGGTCTGAAAGCCGCCAGTCGGGGGGTGGGGGTGGGGCGCATGATCGGGGGTGTGGAGCTGGACTTTGAGCGGTGTTATCGGGCGGTGGACAGCCGCGACCAGCGGTTCGACGGGTGGTTCTACACGGGCGTGACGTCTACCGGGATCTACTGCCGGCCGTCCTGTCCGGCCGTGACACCGAAGCGGCACAATGTCCGGTTCTTTCCCTCGGCGGCGGCTGCTCAGGGTGCCGGGTTGCGGGCCTGTCGACGGTGTCGACCGGACGTCTCCCCCGGCTCACCGGAGTGGGACGTCCGCGCGGACGTGGTGGGCCGGGCGATGCGGTTGATCGCCGATGGGGTGGTGGATCGGGACGGGGTTCCCGGGTTGGCCGCCCGGCTCGGGTACACCGAACGGCACCTGCACCGGATGCTCCGGGCCGAGCTTGGTGCCGGTCCGTTGGCGCTGGCCCGCGCGCAGCGCGCGCAGACCGCCCGTACCTTGATCGAGAGCACTGAGCTGGGTCTGGCCGAGATCGCCTTCGCCGCCGGGTTCGGCAGCGTCCGGCAGTTCAACGACACGATCCGCGAGGTGTACGGGGTACCTCCGTCGCAGCTTCGGGCCGGCCGGCGTACGGCGCTCGGCGGGTCGGGCACGATCACCTTGCGGTTGGCGTACCGCCCACCGTTGCACGCTCCCGCGCTGCTGGAATTTCTGGCGCTGCGTACCCTGCCGGGCATCGACGAGGTCCGGGACGGGACGTACCGCCGGGGGTTGCGGTTGCCGCACGGCACCGGCGCGGTGGCGCTGACCCCGGCGGACGGGCATGTCGCGGCCACCCTGCGGCTGACCGATCTGCGTGACCTGGCGCCGGCCGTGGCCCGCTGCCGGCACCTGCTCGACCTCGACGCGGATCCGGTCGCCGTCGACCAGACCCTCAGCGCTGATCCTGCCCTGGCCGCCGCCGTGGCCGCCGAACCCGGGGTACGCGTCCCCCACGCCGTCGACGGCTTCGAGATGGCCGTCCGCGCCATCACCACCCAACAGGTCTCCCTCACCTCCGCCCGCACCACCCTCACCCACCTCCTCACCACCCTCTACACCCCCGCCCTGAAAAGTGTTGATCAAGAGGTTTGCGTCGGGGATGGCGCTCGGGAAGACGCAAACCTCTTGATCAACGGGGCGGAGGGGGTTTCCGTCGGGGAGGAGGGGGTTCGGGTGGGGGGTTTTCCGGCGGCGGAGGAGGTGTTGCGTGTGCCGGATGAGGGGTTTCGGATGCCGGCGGGGCGGCGGGAGGCGATTCGGGCGGTGGCTCGGGCGGTGGTGGCGGGTGAGCTTGATCTGGAGGTGGGTGGGGAGCGGGGGGAGGTGGCGCGGCGGTTGGCGCGGGTGCCGGGGGTGGGGCCGTGGACCGGCGGTTACATCGCGATGCGGGCGCTCGGCGACCCGGACGTGTTCATGCCCACCGATCTCGCCGTGCGCCGGGGCGCCGCCGCCCTCGGGTTGCCCGACTCCCCTGCGGCCCTTGATGAGTACGCGACCCGCTGGCGGCCGTGGCGCTCGTACGCCGTCGTCCGACTCTGGCGGGCCGCATGAATTCGACCTCGGACGGCCGCATGAACCGAACGTCGGCGAGCCGCGTGAACCCAAGACCCCAGAAGCCGCGTGAGCCCGAAACCTCGGAGAGCCTGCGTGGGGCTCGAAAACCTCGGAGAGCAGTGTGAATTCGACCTTGGAGAGCAGTGTGGATACGACCTTGCGGAACAGCGGCGCGATCATCGACAGCGCCACCGTCGACACGCCCGTCGGTCCGTTCACGATCCTCGCCGGCCCGGACGGCGCGGTCCGGGCCGCCGGGTTCACCGCCGATCCGGCGGCTGTGCTCGCGGTGATGCACCCTGGCCTGCGCGGTGAGCCTCGCCAGCGACGCGACCTCGGTCCCGTCACCGCGGCCGTCGAGGCGTACCTCGGTGGTGACCTGACCGCGATCGACGACGTACCGGTCCAGCAGCACAGCGACGGAGTCTTCCTGTCACACGCCTGGCAGGTGCTGCGCGAGGTGAAGGCGGGCCAGCCGGTCACCTACACCGACTACGCCGCACTGGCCGGTCGCCCCGCCGCGGTACGCGCCGCCGCCTCGGCCTGTGCCCGTAACGCCGCCGCTCTCTTCGTCCCCTGCCACCGGGTGCTGCGCACCGACGGCACGCTGGGCGGCTACCGCTGGGGGCTGCCGGTGAAGGAGTGGCTGCTCACGCACGAGCGACGAAGCTGACAGGCGGCCGGGCTGAGGCACGCTGACGCGCCGGCACCACCCACGGGCAAACGCATCGGCGGGCACACGCATCGACTGATACCCATGCCGCAAATGGGGCCGTAGCTGGTCAGGCCGGTCGACGAAAGGGCAACATCGGTGACAACAAGCCGACAGTAATGCCGTCCTCATTTACCGCTACCGTCGGGTAGTGGCTGCGGGGAGCGGCGACGGCCCGGCCGGACGGGCCGAGGTCAGGAGACATCCACTCGGGAATCTGTGGCGGCTGCGGCGCTATCTGCGCCCGCATGCCGTGGAGTTCAGCGTCCTGCTGCTGGCCGGGTTCGCCTCGACCGGGGCGGGCATCGCGGTGCCGCTGGTGGCTCAGCGGGTGGTCGACGGGCCGGTGGCCGACCGGGACCTGCGCGGGCTGTTCCAGCTTGCCGGGCTCGCGTTGACGCTCGGCCTGATCGAGGCCCTGTTGATCTTCATCCGTCGGTGGGTGCAGTCGTCGTCCTCGGTGGCGATGGAGGCGACCATCCGCGACGACATCTACGCCCACCTGCAACGGTTGCCGGCCAGCTTCCACGACCGGTGGCCCTCCGGTCAGCTGCTCTCCCGAATCACCAGCGACCTGTCGGTGCTGCGCCGGTTCCTCTCCTTCGGACTGCTCTTCCTCGTCCTGAACCTGACCACCTACCTGGTCGTGGTGGTGCTGCTGGTCCGGCTGCATCCGGTGCTGGGCCTGCTGGTGGCGGCCAGCGCGGTGCCGCTGTTCGTGATCGCCCGCCGCTTCGGCCGGCACTACCACGCCGCGTCCCGTCGCATGCAGGACCAGCAGGGCGACGTCGCCACCCAGGTCGAGGAGACCGCGCAGGGCCTGCGCACCATGAAGGCGTACGGGCGGGGGCCGCAACTGACCGCCCGGTTCGTGGCCAGCACCCGGGCGTTGCACGACACCGGGGTCGGCAAGGGCAGGCTGCTCGGTCGTACCGCCGCACTGCTGGACCTGGTGCCGAACCTGACCCTCGGCATCGTGCTGGTGGCCGGTGCCGCCGCGGTCGCCGACGCCCGGCTCACCATCGGCCAACTCGTCGCCTTCGTCAGCCTCCAGTTGATGCTGATCTGGCCGGTGCAGTCGCTGGGTTGGATCATCGCCAACGGCCAGGAGGCGGCCACCGCCGCAGACCGGATCCAGGAGGTGCTGGACACCGCGCCGGCCATCGTCGACGCGCCCGATGCGGTCACATTGGCCCGGTCGGCGGTGCGCGGTCGGCTCCGCTTCGAGGCGGTCACCTTCCGCTATCCGGGCACCGCCGCACCGGTGCTGCGCGGCATCGACCTGACCGTCGAGCCCGGTGAGACGCTCGCCCTGGTCGGCGCGACCGGCAGCGGCAAGAGCACCCTGCTGTCCCTGGTGCCCCGCTTGCACGAGGTCGAGACAGGGCGGATCACCCTCGACGGCCACGACCTGCGCGACCTGCGGTTGGCCTCGCTGCGCCGGCTGGTCGCGGTGGCTTTCGAGGAACCGACGCTGTTCTCCATGTCGGTGTGGGAGAACCTCACCCTGGGTCGCCCCGACGCCGGTACCGACGAGGTCCGGGCCGCTCTCGCGTTGGCGCAGGCGGAGTTCGCGTACGACCTGCCGTGGGGCCTGGACACCCGGCTCGGTGAGCAGGGGCTGTCGCTGTCCGGTGGGCAACGGCAGCGCCTGGCGCTGGCCCGCGCGGTGCTGGTCCGGCCCACGGTGCTGGTCCTCGACGATCCGCTCTCCGCGTTGGACGTGCACACCGAGGCGCTCGTGGAGTCGGCGCTCAAGCGGGTGCTGCGGGACATGACGGCGCTGCTGGTGGTGCACCGACCGTCCACCATCGCGCTGGCCGACCGCGTCGCGCTGCTGGAGGACGGCCGGATCACCGCCGTCGGCCGGCACACCGACCTGCTGGCCGAGGTGCCGGCGTACCGCGCGCTGCTCTCCGCCGAACCGACCGGCACGCCGTCGTCCACAGCCGGCGCGCCGTCGTCCACTGTCGGAACGGCACCGGACGGCACCCCGCTGGTGCGCTCGTGACAGCCGGCGAGCCGAGCGGTCGCAACCGCCGGGTGCCGGGGCAGCGCTCGGGTCGCCGCGAGACGGACCCGGCGCGCTGGCGCGGGCTCGCCGCCGATCCGCACGCCGACCGCAGTCTCGCCGAGGACACCGACCCCGAGGCGGTGGCCCGGCTACGGGTCCGCAGTCGTGCGCTGCTGGCCGACGTGTTGCGCCCGCACCGCGCCCGGCTGGGCGGTGCGGTGGCGCTGCTGCTGACCCAGAACGCCGCAGCGATGTCCGGGCCGTACCTGGTCATGCTCGGCATCGACCGGGCGATCGACCCGTTGCGCGACGGCGACGCGGGCCCACTGGTGGCCGTCGCGGTGGCGTTCGCCGCCGCGACCGGCATCGAGTACGCCGCCCGACGCGCCTTCCTCACCCTCTCCGCCCGGATCGGCCAGGCCGTCCTGCTCGATCTGCGCCAGCGGGTGTACGGGCACTTCCTGCGCCTGCCGGTGGCCTTCCACGAGCGGTACACCTCGGGTCGGATGATCTCGCGGCTGACCAGCGACATCGACTCCATCGCCGAGCTCGTCGACGGTGGTGTGGAGAGCCTGGTGATGGCAGCCCTGACGATCGTGTCGGTGGCCGGCATCCTGCTCTGGCTGGACCTGCCGCTGGCCGCAGTCACCCTGCTCGCCTTCCCGCTGCTGTTCTGGCTGTCCCGCTGGTTCGCCCGGGCGTCCGCCGCCGCCTACCGCCGCACCCGGGAGGCGATGGCCCTGGTCATCGTCCACTTCGTGGAGTCGATGCGGGGCATCCGGGCCGTGCAGGCGTACCGCCGGGAGGGCCGCAACCAGGACATCTTCGCCACCGTCAACGACGATTACCGGCGCTCCAGCCGGCACGCCTTCCGCCTGATCGCCACGTACTCGCCGGGGATCAAGCTGATCGGCAACGTTACCGTGGCGGTGGTGCTCTGCTACGGCGGTGCCCGGGTGCTCGGCGGCGACACCGGCGTCGGGGTGCTCGCGGCGTTCCTGCTCTATCTGCGCCGGTTCTTCGAGCCGATGCAGGAGCTGAGCCAGTTCTACAACGCGCTGCAGTCGGCCACCGCCGCCCTGGAGAAGCTCGCCGGGTTGCTCGACGAACGGCCCGAGGTGGCCGAGCCGCAACGCCCGGTGCCGCTGCCCCGGGGACCCGACCGGGGTGCGGTCACCTTCCGTGGCGTCTCGTTCGGGTACCGGTCGGACGCGCCGATCCTGACCGGGCTGGACCTCACCATCCCCGCCGGGCAGACCGTGGCGCTGATCGGGCCGACCGGGGCCGGCAAGTCGACGCTTGCCAAACTGCTCGCCCGGTTCCACGACCCGGCAGCCGGCACCGTCAGCCTGGACGGGGTGGACCTGCGCCAGGTGGCCGACGCGGAGTTGCGTCGGGCCGTGGTGCTGGTGACCCAGGAGACGCACCTGTTCGGTGGCAGCGTGGCGGAGAACATCCGCTTCGGTCGCCCGGACGCCGACGATGCGGCGGTCGAGGCGGCCGCGCGGGCGATCGGCGCGCACGACTTCATCGCGGCACTACCCGACGGGTACGCCACCGAGGTGCAGCGCCGCGGCGGGCGGCTCTCCGCCGGGCAGCGGCAACTTGTCGCCTTCGCCCGGGCGTTCCTGGCCGACCCGGCGGTGCTGATCCTCGACGAGGCCACCTCGTCGCTGGACATCCCCACCGAGCGGCTGGTGCAGCGGGCGCTCGGCACGATCCTGCGCGACCGGACCGCGGTGGTGATCGCGCACCGGCTCTCCACCGTGGAGATCGCCGACCGGGTGCTGGTCCTCGACGACGGCCGGATCGTCGAGGACGGTCCACCGGCCGACCTGATCGCCGACGGTGGCCGGTACGCCGACCTGCACCGCCAGTGGATCGACTCGCTGCTCTAGGTAATTCGATGCCCGGCGGCGCGACGCTGCCTACCATCGACGGATGACTGATACGGCGAGGACGGCCCGTACCGGCGTCCCCGAGCGTCCGAGTTTGGACGGCCTCGAGGAGACCTGGTCGCGCCGCTGGCAGGAGGAGGGCACGTACGCGTTCGACCGCTCGAAGGCGGCTGTCCGGGGTCGCGGCGAGGCGTCAGACTCGCCGAGCCCGGATGGCCGTAGCTCGGACGTATACGCGATCGACACCCCGCCGCCGACCGTATCGGGCGAGCTGCACATGGGGCACGTCTTCTCGTACACCCACACCGACCTGATCGCCCGGTTCCAGCGAATGCGCGGCCGGACGGTCTTCTACCCGATCGGCTGGGACGACAACGGGCTGCCCACCGAACGTCGGGTGCAGAACGTCTACGGGGTGAGCTGCGACCCGTCGCTGCCGTACGACCCGGACTGGCGGGCACCGGACGCGCCGGTGGACGATGCGGCCCGCAAGAACCCGACTCCGATCTCCCGACGCAACTTCATCGAGCTGTGCGAGCGGTTGACCGTCGCCGACGAACAGGTCTTCGAGGCGCTGTGGCGTCGGCTCGGCCTGTCGGTGGACTGGTCGCTGGCGTACACCACCATCGGTCCGGTGGCTCGGGCCGCCTCGCAGCGGGCGTTCCTGCGCAACCTGGCCCGGGGTGAGGCGTACCAGTCGGAGGCGCCGACGCTGTGGGACGTCGGTTTCGCCACCGCCGTCGCGCAGGCCGAGTTGGAGGATCGCGAGCGACCCGGCGCGTACCACCGGTTGCGGTTCCACGCTCCCGGCGGGCGGGAGGTGCTGATCGACACCACCCGTCCGGAGTTGCTGCCGGCCTGCGTGGCGCTGGTCTGCCACCCCGACGACGAGCGGTACGCCGACCTGGTCGGCGGCACTGTGCGTACGCCCGTCTTCGACGTGGAGGTGCCGGTGCGCGCGCACCCGCTGGCGGAGCCGGCCAAGGGCACCGGCATCGCGATGGTCTGCACGTTCGGCGACCTGACCGACGTGACCTGGTGGCGGGATCTGGGCCTGGAGACCCGGGTGGTGATCGGGCGCGACGGCCGGCTGCTGCCGGAGCCGCCGGCCGGGGTGCCCGCGCAACCGTACGCGGCGCTGGCCGGGCAGGGCGTCAACGCGGCCCGGCGGAGCATCGTGCAGGTGCTGGCCGACGCGGGTGACCTGGTGGGCGAGCCGCGCCCGATCACCCATCCGGTGAAGTTCTACGAGCGGGGCGACCGGCCGCTGGAGATCGTTTCGACCCGGCAGTGGTATCTGCGCAACGGTGGCCGCGACACCGCCCTGCGGGAGGCATTGCTCGCCCGGGGGCGCGAGCTGCGCTGGGTGCCGGAGCACATGCGGCACCGCTACGAGCACTGGGTGGGTGGCCTGACCGGTGACTGGCTGGTCAGCCGGCAACGCTTCTTCGGCGTGCCGGTGCCGGTGTGGTACCGGCTCGACGACACTGGCGAGCCGGACTGGTCCCAGCCTCTCACGCCCGACGAGGATTCGCTGCCGATCGATCCGTCCGACGACGTGCCCGCCGGCTACGACGAGTCCCAGCGCGGGATGCCCGGCGGCTTCGTCGGCGACCCGGACGTGCTGGACACCTGGGCCACCTCGTCGCTGAGCCCGCAGATCGCTGCCGGTTGGGAGACCGACCCGGACCTGTTCGGCCGGGTCTTCCCGATGGACCTGCGCCCCCAGGGGCAGGAGATCATCCGCACCTGGTTGTTCGCCACGGTCGTGCGGGCCCACCTGGAACACGGCGTGCTGCCGTGGCGGACCGCCGAGTTGTCCGGCTGGATCCTGGACCCGGACCGCAAGAAGATGTCCAAGTCCAAGGGGAACGTGGTCACCCCGATGGGGTTGCTGGAGCAGCACGGCGCCGACGCGGTGCGGTACTGGGCGTCCACCGGGCGTCCCGGTGTCGACCTGGCCTTCGACCCGGCGCAGATCAAGGTCGGTCGGCGGCTGGCCACCAAGCTGCTCAACGCGTCGCGGTTCGCGCTCGGGCTCGGCGCCGCCGACGCGCTGCGCGCTGCGGCGACCGAGCCGTTGGACCGGGCCATGCTCGCCGGGCTGGCCGAGGCGGTGACGACCGCGACGACGGCCTTCGAGGCGTACGACCACACGGCGGCGTTGCAGGCCACCGAGTCGTTCTTCTGGCGGTTCTGCGACGACTACATCGAGTTGGTGAAGGAACGCGCCTACGGCACCGGCGCGGGAGCGGATTCGGCCCGGGCCGCGTTGGCCACCGCGTTGTCGGTGCAGTTGCGACTGTTCGCCCCGTTCCTGCCGTACGCGACCGAGGAGGTCTGGTCCTGGTGGCGGTACGGCTCGGTGCACCGGTCACCGTGGCCCACCACGTACGAGGTGAGCCGGACGATCCAGGGCGAGGGAGATCCGGCGTTGCTGCGGCTGGCCTCCGACGCGCTCGGGCAGGTGCGGCGGGCCAAGTCCGAGCGGAAGCTGTCCATGAAGGCGGAGGTGCCGCTGGCCGAGGCGCTCGGCCCGGCCGCCCTGCTCGACCAGCTCACGCTGATCGTCGACGACCTGCGGGCGGCCGGGCACATCGGCAAGCTCGACCTGCTCCCCGACCGCACCCCCGAACTCGTCATCGCCTGCGCCTTCTAGGGGGCGGGGTGTAAGGAAGGGCACCTTATTAACGCCTCGTGCATAGGAAGGGCCCCTTGTTAACAGTTGTCGATCACAGCAGATCGGCTCGTGTTAACAGGGGGCCCTTCCTCTACCTCAGGCGTTAATAAGGTGCCCTTCCTTGCACGTCAGCTGGTTTCGCCGGCTACCGAGAAGGAGCGGAGGCGGTTGACGGCCAGCAGGGTGAAGGCGACGCTCACCAGCGCCGTCATCACCGCCGCCACCGGTACGGAGACCGTCGTGTCGAGCAGGTTCGTCGGGGCGAGCCGGTCCGCCAACGCGATCACGTAGTGCTGGATGGAGAGCACCCGGGTGCCGGTGACCACGTTGCTGAGCAGCCCTTCCCAGATCAGCACGTAGACCAGGCCGAGCAGGACCGGCCGCCGGGTGAGCAGGCTGGCCGCCACGAACAGGGCCGAGTAGGCCAGCGCACCGATCGAGGCGGCGACGGCCAGCGCCAGTCCGAGGCGTACCGAGTCGGCCAGCAGGCCGGCGGCGAACAGCGGCAGCGCCACGGCCGCAGCGGTGGCCCCGACCGCCACCGCCAGCTTCGGCAGCACGATCTGCCAGCGTGGCAGCGGTGTGGTGAGCACGTGCACCACCGTGCCGTCGTCGATCTCGGCTCCGAGCACCCCGGTGCCGACGATCAACGCGACCACCGGGAGCACGACGGCCAACCCGAGGCCGACGAGCACCGGCGGCCCCCAGGCGGACGGGGCCACCCCGAGGCCACGGGACAGCACGGCCAGCACCACAAGCAACATGGGCAGCGGCAGCAGCAGAAGGAACCGGCGACGCCCGAACAGCCCGCGCGCGGTGATCCAGCAGACAGTGGACATCAGGCCTCCACCAGGTAGGAGAAGACGCTCTCCAGGGACTCGTCCTCGGGCAGCAGTTGCCGCACCCGTACGCCCCGGGCCAGGGCGACCTTCGGCAGTACGCGGGTGAAGGCACCGTAGTCGCCGGCCCGTACGGTCAGGCCGTCGCGGCCCAACTCGACACCGGTCACCGACGGCTCGGCCATCAGCGCGACGGCCAGCGCCCGGTCGTCGGTGGAGCGGATGGCGAACACGTGCGGCCGGTTGGTCATCAGCCGGCGGATGGTGCGGAAGTCACCGGAGGCGGCGAGCCGCCCGGCGACCATCACCTGCACGGTGCCGGAGACCTGCTCGACCTCCTCCAGGATGTGCGAGCTGAACAGGATGGTGCGGCCGGCGTCGCCGAGCGAGTGCAGCAACTCCATCATGTGCAGGCGCTGGCGCGGGTCCATGCCGTTGAACGGCTCGTCCAGCAGCAGCACCTGCGGGTCGTGCACCAGCGACGCGGCCACCCGGGCCCGCTGCCGCATGCCCTTGGAGTAGGTGCCGATCCGGCGGTCCTGCGCGCCCTCCAACTCGACCATGGCGATCGCCCGGCGGGCCGCCGCCTGCGGGTCGGGCAGCTTGTGCAGCTTGGCGGTGGCCAGCACGAACTCGTACGCGGTGAGGAAGCTGTGCACCGCCTCCCGTTCGCTGACCAACCCCAGCCGTCGGTAGACCTCCGGGTTGCGCCAGGTGGGTTGACCGTCGAGGGTGACCTGCCCCCGCGAGGGGGCGAGGAAGCCGGCCATCATGTGCAGCAGCGTGGTCTTGCCGGCACCGTTGGGGCCGAGTAGACCGGTGACGCCCGGCCCGAGGCTCATGCTCACGTCGTTGACCGCGACCACGTTGCCGTACCAGCGGGAGACCCCGGCGAGGTCGAGGGTGCTGGTGGTGGTCGGGGCGGGACTACTGGTCGTGGTCATCGGGCGGCCACCTTCCGGTAGCGGGCCAGCAGCAGGGCGACGCAGGCCGCGACGAGCAGGGCGGCGACCAGGGCGTACACCGGGCCGAAGGCACCGAGGTCGGGACCGAGGGCGTCCGGGTCGGTGATCACTTGGTCGCGCATCGTCCAGATGCCGACACCCTGGACGAGCGTGGACGGCGAGGCGATGCCGGCGAGCTGGTTCGCGGCCTGCGCGGGCAGGATCGACAGGACGCCGACGATCGGCGTGGTCATCAGGAAGACGGCGACGATGCCGCCGGCGGCGAAGGCCCGCTTGCCGGTCAGCGAGGCGATCAGCAGCCCCACCGAGGCGAAGACCACCGCCCACAACCCGGCGTAGAGCAGACCGGGCACCAGGTCCAGCAACTCGTCCCAGACCGCGCCCATGTCGTTGCCGGTGAACGCGGCGCCGAGGAACATCACCAGCTGCGGTGCGCCGAGCAGCATCCAGAGCGCGGTGGCCAGCGCGAGCAGCTTGGCCATCGGGTAGTCGGCGGTCGGCAACGGCCGGGAGAAGTACAGCGGCAGCACACCGCTGCGCAGATCCCGGGAGACCAGTTCCGGCGCGGCCACCGCGACGAAGAAGATGACCAGCCAGCTCATCGAGTCGGCGAACTGGGCGTACGTCATGAGGGTTTCGCCGATCTGGCTGCCGATCGCGGTCACCGCGCCGGCCACCATCAGGACGATGCCGACCACCAGCCAGGGGAAGATCTTGGCCTTGGCGCTGCGACCCAACCCGAAGGCGGTCCGTACGCCGTGCACGTAGAGCGCACCGAAGACCGCGCGGCGGCCCAGCCGCAGGCCGGTGTAGCGCTGGTAGCCGATGTCGTGGATGACACCCGTCGGTTCAGACATGACTGCCCTCCCTGCGGGCGAAGAGCTCGGCCACCCGGTGCCGGCGCTGGTCGAGCCGGTGCAGCGGCAGGTCCAGGTCGGCGACCGCGCCGATGATGAGGTCGTACGTCTGCTGGTCGGCGAGCGGGACGAGCAGCAGTCGTCCCTCCCGGCTCACCGGCAGGTCGAGCGCGGCCAGCCGGGTGGCCAGCGTCTCGGTGCCCTCGCTGACCTCGACGGCGAGCACGTCGGTGGTCGAGGTCATCGCGGCGATGTGGTCGGCACGCAGCAGCCGCCCGCCGTCGATGGCGACCAGGGTGTCGCAGATCCGCTCGACCTCGCCGAGCAGGTGGGAGCAGACAAGTACGGAGATGCCGAACTCGGTGCCGATCCGGTGCACCAGGGCCAGCATGGCGTCCCGGCCGGCCGGGTCGAGGCCGTTTGTGGGTTCGTCGAGCAGCAGCAGGTCGGGGTCGTGCACGAGAGCCTGGGCGAGCTTGACTCGCTGTTTCATGCCGGTGGAGTAGCCACCCACCGGACGATGGCGTTCCTCGTGCAGCCCGACGTGCCGCAGCGCCTCGGAGGCCCGTTCCCGGGCGGCGGTACGTGGTAGGCCGCTGATCTGCCCGAGATGGGTGACCAGTTCGGCGGCGGACAGGTCAGGTGGCAGGCAGTCGTGCTCCGGCATGTAGCCGACCCGGGCGCGGACTCCCGCCGGGTCGGTGGTCGGGTCCATACCCAGCACCCGTACCCGGCCACGGGTCGGGGTGAGCAGGCCCAGCAGGAGCTTGATCAGGGTTGATTTGCCGGCGCCGTTGGCGCCGACCAGGCCGACGATTCCCGGCTCGACCGTCACTGTCAGTTCGGACAGCGCGGTCACCCCACCGCCGTAGACCTTGGTCAACGACTCGGTTGCGATCAGTGTCACGACGACAGCCTAGAGACGAACGACAACGCGGTCTGTCCGGCACGCGCCCCGGTTTTCCCTGATCCTGCTTCCGGTGACTCCCCCTAGGGACCAGTCGGGGTCGTCGTGCAGCTGAGGATTTCATGGATTCCGGTGCACGTACCCCGACCTGGAAAGATCGATTTACTGGTACACACTGGAGCCCACCATTCGCTCTTTCGACAGCACGATGGGTAGTGGTCAGCCATGACGACCGGCGAGCTCAAGGTAAGTGTGGTGGTCCCGACGTACAACTCGGGCGAGCACCTCCAGCAGCTGATCGATTCGCTGCTGGGCCAGTCGATGCCGGCGACGGACTTCGAGGTGGTCTTCGTCGACGACGGCTCGACCGACGACACGCCCGTCCGGCTGGCGGAGCTGGCCGCCGCCCACCCGCACGTCACGGTGCTTCGCTGCGAACACTCCGGCTGGCCGTCGCGCCCCCGCAACCTGGGTCTGGACCGGGCCCGCGGCGAGTACGTCCAGTTCGTCGACGACGACGACTGGCTCGCCGACGAGGCCCTGGCGCGGCTGCACGGCTACGCGGTCGCCAACGGCGCCGACATCGCCATCGGCAAGATGACCGGACACGGCCGGTCGGTGCCCCGCGAGCTGTTCCGGGTCAACCGCCCCGACGCCCGGCTGGACGACTCCCCGCTGATGGAGAGCCTCACCTGCCACAAGATGTTCCGCCGTGCGTTCCTGCTGGCGCACGACCTGCGTTTTCCCGAGGAACCCCGCAAGCGTCTGGAGGACCATCACCTGGTCGCGCGCGCCTACCTGCTCTCCCGGCGCACAAGTGTGCTGTCCGACTACACCTGCTACCACCACGCGCGGCGACCGGACGGCGGCAACCTGACCGCCACCCGGATGGAGCCTTCCGGTTACTACGACAGCTTGCGTGAGGTGCTGGACATCGTCGACGCGCACACCGAGCCGGGGCCGCTGCGCGACACGATGCACCGGCGCTGGCTGCGCAGCGAGATGGTCCGCCGACTGCGCGGCACCGGGCTGGGCAACGCGCCCCGGGACTGGGTCGACCAGGTCGCCGCAGAGGTGCAGAAGATCATTCAGGAGCGGTTCGCCCCGGAGGTGGCGGGCGGGCTGCGGAGCGTCGAGCGCACCGTCGCCGGCCTGGCCGCGCAGGGCCGGGTCGAGGATCTGGTCCGGTTGGCCGAGTGGGACGCGGGCGTGCGCGCCCGGACCCGGCTGAAGGCGTACGAGCTGACCGGCCTGACCCTGACGCTGCTGCTCAACAGCCAGCTCCGCAACGCCGACGAACCGGTTGCGTTCACGCACACCGACGGCCGGGATCGGCTGGTGGTGCCGGTCGACGACGTACCCGACGAGTGGCTCGACTGCACCGACGACCTGAGCGCGGCCCGCCTCGACGTCATCGCGCAGCACGCCACCACCCACGACGAGTTCTTCCTCCCGGTGCACCACGAGGTGGACCGGGTCCCCGGGACCGCAGGTGAGCTTCAGGTGCGCTACCGGGGGGCGGCCACTGTCGACTTCGGCGCCCTCAACGAGGGGCGTACCCGGGGCGAGTGGATCCTCAAGGCCCGGGTCGCCGGTTTCGGCTGGACCATCGACGCGAAGCTGCCGCTGGAGATCACCTGCGCCGCCGACGGCGCCCGGCCGGTGGTGGTCGACAAGCGGAAGAAGAAGACTCCTGCCGCACCACCGGCGCCCCGGCCCGGTCTGTGGCGACGGTTGACCGGTTCCGCACGGGACCGGCTGGGCCTGGCCCGCCCGCAAGCGGTACCGCTGTCGTAACGGCGGGCGGTGGCCCCGATCGGGCCGGTGGCAGTGCTGCCCTCGACCGATTGGCGGGCGGCTGCAAAACTGTGTGCCGGTCGCCGGAGTTGGGGGTCTGATGAGCAACGGGTGGGTGCTGCCCGACGAGATACTGCGGGACGCACCGGCATACACGCCGCGTCCCGGCGAGCTCGCGGATCTGGAGTTGCTGCTCACCGGTGCGTACGCGCCGTTGACCGGCTTCCTGACCCGGGCCGACCTGGTCTCGGTCAGCCGCCGGGGGCGCCTCGTCGACGGCACGCCGTGGCCGGTCGCGGTGACCCTTCAGGTGCCCACCGCCCTGCTGCGCGAATTCGACCTGGCCGATCCGAACCGACGCACGCTGGTGCTCACCGACGGCGAGGGCGCGCCGGTGGCGGCCCTGGAGGTCACCGACACCTGGCAGGTACGCGACGGGGTGGCCGGGGTCGGCGGCAGGGTACGCCGGCTCGGTGACGGCGGGCACGGGCCGTTCCAGCGGCTGCGCCGTACCCCCGAGGAGATCCGCGCGCTGCTGCCACCGGGGCGGGTGCTCGGTGTCGTCGCCGACCGACCGTTGCACCGGCCGCAGCTGGCCCAGATCGCGCACGCCGTGCGGACGCTCAGCGCCCACCTGCTGATCATGATTCCGGTCGGTGAGGACGGCACCGGCGGGCTGCCGCCGGAGGCGCTGGTGCGCTGCGTCTTCGCCGCCCGGGACCGGATGCCGCCGGCGACGGTGGTGGCGGTGCCGCTGGCCCGACGGCGCGACGAGATCGGCGACGCCCTGCTGCGGGCCCGGGTCTCCGCCGCGTACGGCGTCACCCACCTGCTCTCCACAAGCGAGATGCTCTCCGGGGGCGGGCTGCGGGTGCTGGTGCCGCGCGAGCTGGCCTACGACAACCGGGACGGCCAGTGGCGCTGGCGCGAGGACATTCCGCCGCGCAACCGACGCCTCCCGCTCACTTACAACGAGATCGAGGACCTGCTCGACCGGGGGTTCCCGCTGCCCGAGTGGCACACTCCCCCGGCGGTGGCGAAGGAACTGAGCCGGGCCCGGCCGCCCCGACGGCACCGGGGCCTGGTGGTGTTCCTCACCGGGCTCTCCGGTTCGGGCAAGTCGACAATCGCCCGTGGTCTCGCCGATGCGCTGCGTGAGCAGGGCGAACGGACGATCACCCTGCTCGACGGCGACGTGGTGCGCCGCGAACTGACCGCGGGGCTGGGCTTCAGCAAGGCCGACCGGGACACCAACGTACGCCGGATCGGCTGGGTGGCCGCCGAGATCGCCCGGCATCGGGGCATCGGCATCTGCTGCCCGATCGCCCCGTACGCCCAGGCCCGGGCGACCGCCCGGGAGATGGCGGTGGCGGCGGGCGCCGGGTTCGTGCTGGTGCACGTCGCCACGCCGTTGGAGGTCTGCGAGCGGCGCGACCGCAAGGGTCTCTACGCGCGGGCGCGGGCCGGCCTGCTCACCGGGATGACAGGCATCGACGACCCGTACGAGGAGCCCACCGACGCCGACCTGGTGATCGACACCAGCGACCTCGACGTGGACGAGGCGGTGCAGCAGGTGCTGCATCACCTGACCGAGACCGGCTGGATCGAGCCGCGCCTGCAGTCGTTCTGATGAGGAGCCCGTCTTCCGATGGTTGATCAGTTACCGGCCAGCGCGATGCGGCGTACCGCGATCCGCCTGGCCGACGGCCGCGAGCTGATCTACTTCGACGAGCGGGACGACGTCGTCCGGGACCAGCCGGACCGCCGCGACCTGCCGCCTCCCCCGCCCGCCTCGCAGCTGCGCTACGACCCGCTCACCGACGAGTGGGTGGCGCTGGCCGTACACCGGCAGACGCGCACCTTCCTCCCGCCGGCCGACCAGTGCCCGCTCTGCCCGTCCACCGAGCAGCGGCTCAGCGAGATCCCGGCGCCCGACTACGCGGTCGCGGTCTTCGAGAACCGGTTCCCGGCGTTCAGCCAACGGGTGGTCGACGAACCGGCCGAGATCACCCCGCTCACCGCGGTCCGGCCCGGTCGGGGCCGCTGCGAGGTGGTCTGCTTCACCGCCGACCATCACGCCTCCTTCGCCGGCCTGCCACCACGCCGGGTACGCACCGTGCTCGACGCGCTCGCCGACCGTACGGCGGTGCTCGGTGAACTGCCCGAGGTCGAGCAGGTCTTCTGCTTCGAGAACCGGGGCGTGGAGATCGGGGTGACCCTGCACCACCCGCACGGGCAAATCTACGCCTACCCGTTCCTTCCGCCGCGTACCCGCGCACTGTTGGCCGCGGCCCGCCGCCACGCCGAACGCACGGGCGGGCGCAACCTCTACGCCGACGTACTCGCCGCCGAACGCGCCGCCGGCGAGCGGGTGGTGGCAACCAACGACCACTGGACGGCGTACGTGCCGGCGGCCGCCCGGTGGCCGTTCGAGGTGCACGTCGCGCCGCACCGCCCGGTGCCGGACATCCCGGCGCTGACCGAAGCCGAACGGGACGCCTTCGGCCCGCTCTACCTGGACCTGCTGCGCCGCTTCGACGGACTGTTCGACACCCCGATGCCGTACATCGCCGCCTGGCACCAGGCACCGGTACGCGTCGACCGCGAACTGGGCCACCTGCACCTGCAGCTGTTCAGCATCCGACGAGCGGCGGACAAACTGAAATATCTGGCCGGGTCGGAGTCGGCGATGGGCGTCTTCATCAACGACATCGCCCCCGAACGAGCCGCCGCCCTACTCCGCGCCGCCTGACCCCACACGGTTCAGCGTCACCCGGCTGTTCTGCCTGCTGCTTCAACCCCGCCTCGCCGCACTTCCCTGCCCCGCCGCCTGCCCTGCCCCGCCGCCTGCCCTGCGCCCTGCTCCGCCCGCGCGCCTTCTTGCCCGCGCCCTTGCTCTACCCGCGCCGCTTTGCGCCGCCCGCGCATCTCCCTACCCATGCCCTTTGCTCTGCTTCAACCCACGCACTGAATGTCGACCGAAATCGTTGCGTGGGGTGAAGCAGAGCAAAGGGCCCAGTGGTGAGGGTTCTGCCGGGCGGGCGGACGCGTTGCCCAGCGGTGAAGCCGAGTTGGGGCTCAAGACGAGACGGAACCCAAGTCGAGATGGCCCGAGTCGAGACGGGGCCCAGGACAGGGCGCGGGGGGCCCGGGACAGGGCCCCCCGCAGGGAAGGGACGGCTGGCTGTGCTCGACAGCCGGGAAGGCTGGCTGGGCACTCGTGCCGCACGGCGGCGACGATCAACCTTCCAGGGACGGGACTGGCATCTCGTCCACCCAGGTCAACGAGGCGCGCCGGGGCAGGTGACGCTGGTTGGCGTGTGTCGCCCGGACACGCTGACCGCCCGCGTCCCGCAGCCGACCGCCGGTAGCCAGCCGGGCCACGGACGAAGCTGGTGGGGTGGGCGGTGAAATGAACGAGCCCGCCGGCGCTGAGGCCGGCGGGCTGAGTACGACGGAAATCAGGCGGCGAGGCGGCGCGCCAGGTTCTCGTCGAGCGTGTTCATGAACTCGTCGGTGGTCAGCCACGGGGCGTCCCGCGAGATGAGCAGCGCGAGGTCCTTGGTCATCTGGCCGCTCTCGACGGTGTCGACGATGACCTGCTCCAGCGTGTTGGCGAACTCGGTGACCGCCGGGGTGCCGTCCAGCTTGCCCCGGTGGGCCAGGCCCCGGGTCCAGGCGTAGATGGAGGCGATCGGGTTGGTCGAGGTCTTCTCGCCCTTCTGCCACTGCCGGTAGTGCCGGGTGACGGTGCCGTGGGCGGCCTCGGCCTCGACGGTGCGGCCGTCGGGCGAGAGCAGGACCGAGGTCATCAGGCCGAGCGAGCCGAAGCCCTGCGCGACGGTGTCGGACTGCACGTCACCGTCGTAGTTCTTGCAGGCCCAGACGTAGCCACCCTCCCACTTGAGCGCGGCGGCGACCATGTCGTCGATGAGCCGGTGCTCGTAGGTGAGGCCGGCGGCGTCGAACTCCGCCTTGAACTCGTTCTCGAACACCTCGGCAAAGATGTCTTTGAACCGGCCGTCGTACGCCTTGAGGATGGTGTTCTTGGTGGACATGTAGACCGGGTAGCCGCGGTCCAGGCCGTACCGGAACGACGCCCGGGCGAAGTCCCGGATCGAGTCGTCGTAGTTGTACATGCCCATCGCGATGCCGCTGCCCGGGAAGTTGGCGATCTCCATCTCGATGGGCTGCGCGCCGTCGGCCGGGGTGTAGGTGATGGTCACCTTGCCGGGGCCGGGCACGACGAAGTCGGTGGCGCGGTACTGGTCGCCGTGGGCGTGCCGGCCGATGATGATCGGCTTGGTCCAGCCGGGGACGAGCCGCGGCACGTTGGACATGATGATCGGCTCGCGGAAGACGACGCCGCCGAGGATGTTGCGGATGGTGCCGTTGGGCGACCGCCACATCTTCTTCAGCCCGAACTCTTCCACCCGGGCCTCGTCCGGGGTGATGGTCGCGCACTTGACGCCGACGCCGTGCTCGGAGATGGCGTTGGCGGCGTCGACGGTCACCTGGTCGTCGGTGGCGTCGCGGTGCTGGATCGACAGGTCGTAGTAGTGCAGGTCGACGTCGAGGTAGGGCAGGATCAGCTGCTCCCGGATCTGCTTCCAGATGATCCGGGTCATCTCGTCGCCGTCGAGCTCCACGACCGGGTTGTTTACCTTGATCTTCGCCATCGGCCGGCGCTCCTCTCGGGGGACACATGCTCAAGCAGTACGAGCGTACTGGACCCGCCCGAAGCAGGAACGTCGCGGCCACCGGTTGGCCGACCACCCGCCGCTGACCGGCCCACTCAAGGCACGACCGACGCCGGTCGCGGTCGGCGGGCTCGCGGCCAGGCGGGCCGCCGGGCCCGGCGCGGAATTACCCCACCGGGCCCGGAACATGCCGTCAGTGCCGCACTCAGCCGGCCTGCTCGGGGCTGTGCATCCACTGCACCAGCTGGAGGATCACTCCGTTGGGGTCGGTGACCTGGAAGAAGCGCTCGCCCCAGGGCTCGGTCTGGATCGGTGTGGTGATCGGCACACCGGCGGCCTGGATCTGGGCGTACTCGGCGTCGATGTCGTCCACCACGAAGGCCACGAGCACGCCCTGGGCCTGCTGTTCCTTCAGGATCGGCGGCTGGAGGCTGGCCAGGCCGGTACGCAGGAAGATCAGGTTGAAGCCGACCCCGTCGCGGGCCAGCGAGACGAACCCGTCGGCCGACATCTCCTCCCGGAACCCGAAGTGCTGCTTGACGAACTCGGCGGAGGCCGAGACGTCCTGGACGTTGAGCGAGATGGCCGATCCGGTGATCTGCACATGCCCTCCCTGAGCACGGGAACTTTATCTTCGTACATTGTACAACGTACTGCGTACGATGATTTGGCCTGCGAAGATCTGAGGGTGCCCGACCACCACACCGGAGGCGGAGATCCCGCCCACACCCTGCGACTGCTCTGGCGTCGAACCGAGGACGGCCCGCGTCGCGGCCCACGCCAGGGCCGCTCGCTGGATGACATCGTCCGCGCCGCTATCGAGTTGGCCGACCGTGAAGGGTTGGACGCGGTCACGATGCGGGCGCTCGCCAAGGCCGTCGGGGTGGCACCGATGACGCTCTACACGTACGTGCCGGGCAAGGCCGAGCTGCTCGACCTGATGTTGGATGCGCTCTACGCGGACATGCCGCGGCCGGACCGGTCCGGCGAGCCGTGGCGTACCCGGGTGGCGGCGCTCGCCCAGGACAACCGGGAGCTTTTCGCGGCCCATCCGTGGGCCGCCGAGGTGGCCACCGGCCGGCCACCGCTCGGGCCCGGCCTGATGGCCAAGTACGAGTACGAGTTACGTGCCTTCGACGACACCGGCCTGGACGACGTGACCCGGGACGCCGCGTTGACCTTCGTCCTCGACTTCGTCCGGGCCGCCGCCCGCTCCGCGGCCGAGGCGCGATCCGCACGGCAGGCCAGCGCCTGGACCGACGAACAGTGGTGGACCGCGAACGCCCCCCTGCTGGCCGAGGTCCTCGACGAACGGCGCTACCCCACCGCCGTCCGGGTCGGTGCCGCCGCAGGCGCCGCCCACAACGCCGCCTACCACCCCGACCACGCCTACACCTTCGGCCTGACCCGAGTCCTCGACTCCCTGACCACCCTGATCAACCCCCCGCCCTCACCAACCCACCCCTCCCCCTGACGATCAAGAGGTTTGCGTCTCGGATCGATTCCTCCGAGATGCAAACCTCTTGATCAACTCAGCAAAGGGGGTGCCGGGGATTACATGGAGGCTACGTCGGCCTGCTTGGCGCGGACGGCCTCGGCGGCCTCGTTGAGGGCGGCCAACTCGTCGGCGTCGAGGTCGGTCTCGACAACCCGCTTGACGCCCTGGGCGCCGATCTCGGCCTCGACGCCGAGGTAGACGCCGGAGATGCCGTACTCACCGTCGACCCAGGCGCAGACCGGCATGACCTCGCCGGAGTCCTCGGCGACAGCCTTGGCCATGCGCGCGGCGGCGGCCGACGGGGCGTAGTACGCCGAGCCGGTCTTGAGCAGCGCCACGACCTCGGCGCCACCGTTGCGGGTCTTGACGACCAGTTCCTCGATCTGCTCGGCGGGCATCGCCTCGCGCAGCGGCTTGCCGTCGACGGTGCTCTTGGACGGCACGGGGACCATGGTGTCGCCGTGCGAGCCGAGGGTCAGCGTCTTGACGGTCTTCACCGGTACGTTCAGCGCCTCGGCCACGAAGTTGCTGAACCGGGCGGTGTCCAGCATGCCGGCCTGGCCGAGCACCCGCTGGTGCGGGAACTGGGTGGCGAGCTGGGCCAGCGCGGTCATCTCGTCAAGCGGGTTGGAGACCACGATCACCACGGCGCTCGGGGCGTACTTGGCGACGTTCTCGCTGACCTGGCGGACGATCTTCGCGTTGGTCTCCAGCAGGTCCATCCGGCTCATGCCCGGCTTGCGGGGCAGGCCGGCGGTGATGACCACCACGTCGGAGCCCTCGATGGCCTCGTAGCCCTCACCGTTCGGCCCGGTGGTGACGCCCACGACCTTGGTCTCGAAGCCCTCGATGGCCCGCGACTGGTTGAGGTCCAGGGCGAGACCCGCGGGCTTGCCCTCCACGATGTCGGTGATCACGACGGTGTCGAAGACGTCGTACTCGGCCAGGCGCTGCGCGGTGGTGGAGCCGTAGAAACCGGCGCCGACGACAGTGACTTTCTTACCCATGGTCGTCCCACTCCCTGATACCAGTCGGTTTTCCGGACCGTATCAGCCATGGTGGCACCGATCGGGCCAGGGGCGGACGGTTATGAGCAGCTCGGGGGTTTCGTTCCACCGCTCCAGGTGTTAATAAGGGGCCCCTGCTCTACCGGAGGCGTTAAGAAGGTGCCCTTCCTTACACCTCAGCCGCGTTCGGCGCGCTCCACGACGTTGGTGAGCAGCATGGCGCGGGTCATCGGGCCGACGCCGCCGGGCATCGGCACGAGCTTGCCGGCCACCTCGGCGACCTCCGGGTCCACGTCGCCGGTGTAGCGGCCCTTGCCGTCCGACCCGATGACGCGGGTGATGCCGACGTCGACCACCACCGCACCCGGCGTGATCATGTCGGTGGTGAGCAGGCCGGGTACGCCGGCGGCGACGATGACGATGTCGGCGGCGCGGGTGTGCGCGGCGAGGTCGAGGGTGCCGGTGTGGCACAGGGTCACCGTGGCGTTCTCGCTGCGCCGGGTGAGCAGCAGGCCGAGCGGACGCCCGACGGTGTTGCCCCGGCCGACCACCGCGACCTTGGCGCCTCGCAGCGGCACGTCGTGCCGGCGCAGCAGTTCCACGATGCCGCGCGGGGTGCACGGCAGCGGCGCGTCGTACCCGAGCACCAGCCGGCCCAGGTTGACCGGGTGCAGGCCGTCGGCGTCCTTGTCCGGGTCGATCAGCTCCAGCACCCGCTGGGTGTCGAGGTGCCCGGGCAGCGGCAGCTGGACGATGTAGCCGTGGCAGGCCGGGTCGGCGTTCAGCTCGGCGAGCGTCTCGTCGACCTGGGCCTGGGTGGCGTCGGCGGGCAGCTCCCGCCGGATCGAGGCGATGCCGACCTCGGCGCAGTCCCGGTGCTTGCCGTTGACGTACGCCTGGGAGCCGGGGTCGCTGCCGACCAGCACCGTGCCGAGGCCGGGGACGATGCCCCGCTCCGCCAGTGCCTTGACCCGTGCCCGCAGCTCGTCCTTGATCTCGGCTGCGGTCGCCTTGCCGTCCAGAAGCGTCGCCGTCACGCCTCCGATCGTCTCACGACCCGTGCGGCCGGTTTGCGCGGACCACTCCAGCTCCCCCACACCAGACCTGTGATCACGCTCAGCAACGTGCCCATTGTCACTATGAGTAACTAGTTTCGGCAGGCATCCCGCCCGAGCCGGACGGCCGGGCCGGAACCTCCCCAGCGTGACGACCGGACCGATGGCTACCGGTCGATGCCAGCGCCGCCCGGCTCCGGCGATACCTCGCATGGTTTTATCGCCTGATGTCTGGCTTCACCCGACGAAAGCGTGTAGCACGAGGGCAGCTGTCCGACAACGTACCGATCCTGGCGGGCGGCCGGCACGTTGTCGACCCACAGCCCGCGACCTACCGTTGCCACTCGTTGCGCAGAGTCACCCAACGCCGGGCCTGACTGCGCTGCGTAAGGAGATGAGGAGGCTTGATGCGTGTTCGTAGGCTCGCAGCCTGGACCGCCCTCCCGCTCGCGGTGACCCTGGGCCTGGTGGCCTGCGGCTCGGGCGGCAACGGTGGATCCGGCGAGAGTGACCCCAACGCGGCGGTGCGGATCGAGATCGCCGAACCGCAACACCTGGTGCCGACCAACACCAACGAGACGAGCGGCTCGCAGGTGCTGTCCGCCCTGTTCAGCCCACTTGTCGACTACGACGAGGCGCACAAGCCGTACGAGGTGGCGGCCGAGTCGATCACGTCCGAGGACAACACCACCTGGACCGTGAAGCTCAAGGACGGCTACACCTTCCACAACGGCGAGGACGTCACCGCCGACAACTACATCGACGCCTGGAACTACGGCGCGTACGCCCCCAACGGCCAGAACTCCAGCTACTTCTTCGAGAAGATCGCCGGCTTCGACGACCTCCAGGGCGAGACCCCGAAGACCACCACGCTCAGCGGGCTGAAGAAGGTCGACGACCACACCTTCACCGTCACGCTGTCCCAGCCGTACAGCGAGTTCAAGTCGATCCTCGGCTACACCGCCTTCTACCCGCTGCCGAAGGCCGCCTTCTCCGCGCCCGGCGTGCTGGCCGAGGGGTACGAGCAGGCGCCGATCGGTCAGGGTCCGTTCAAGATGAAGGGCACCTGGCAGCACGACGCCAAGGTCGAGGTCGAGCGGTACGACGCCTTCCCCGGCGAGCAGCCCAAGGTGGCCGGCGTCGAGTTCCGGATCTACCAGCAGCTGACCGCCGCGTACGCGGACGTGCTGTCGGACAACCTGGACGTGATCAAGACCATCCCGACCGAGAACCTGTCGACGGCCTCCGTCGACCTGGGTGACCGGTTCCAGCAGAGCCCGGCCTCGTCGCTGCACTTCCTGGCCTTCCCCACCTTCCAGGAGGAGTTCAGCAACCCGGACGTCCGCAAGGCCATCTCGATGGCGATCGACCGTGACGAGATCACCAAGTCGATCTTCAAGGACTCCCAGCAGCCGGCCCGCTCGTTCGTCTCGCCGGTGGTCGCCGGCTACCGGGACAACACCGTCGGCACCGCGGGCGAGTTCGACCCGGCCAAGGCCAAGGAGCTGTACGAGTCCGCCGGCGGCCCGTCGAAGATCACCCTGTCGTACAACGGCGACGGTGGCCACAAGGACTGGATCGACGCCACCTGCAACCAGCTCAAGGCCAACCTGGGCGTGGACTGCGTCGGCAACGCCGAGCCGAAGTTCGCCGACCTGCTGACCAAGGTGAAGGCCAAGCAGCCCGTGGGCCTGTTCCGGATGGGCTGGATCATGGACTACCCGTCCATGGAGAACTACCTGGGCCCGCTGTTCAGCACCAACGGGTCGTCGAACTACTACGGCTACAGCAACCCCGAGTTCGACAAGCTGCTCGCCGAGGGCGTCAGCGCGCCGAGCGAGGAAGAGGCGATCAAGAAGTACCAGGCCGCCGAGGACCTGCTGGCCCAGGACATGCCGGTCGTGCCGCTGCGGTTCGGCCAGAACAACTTCGGGCACTCGACGAAGGTGAAGAACGTCGAGGTGGACCTCTTCGACCGGGTCGACCTCGTCAAGATCGAGGTAGTCAAGTAACACACGCACAGACGGGCGGGTCGGGTCATCACGTGATGACCCGAGCCGCCACGGCATTCGCCCCTTTTCAGGGAGACTGCCAAGTATGTTCCGCTTCATCGTGCGGCGGCTGCTCCAGATGGTCGTGGCCTTCTTCGGCACCACGCTGATCGTCTACGCCCTGATGTTCGCCGGGCAGGGCGACCCGATCCAGGCACTGGCCGGTGAGCGTCCGGTGACCGCCGCACAGCGGGCGTACCTGACCGAGAAGTACCACCTGGACGCGACCGGTGTCGGCGGCTTCTTCTACCGCTACTTCGACTATCTGAAGAACCTGGTCCGGGGTGACCTGGGCGAGTCGCTCACCGGCCGGTCCATCGGAGAGATCCTGGCCAACGCCTGGCCGGTCACCATCAAGTTGGCGCTGATCGCCATCGCGGTCGCCGTCATCTTCGGGGTCACCGCGGGGGTGCTCGCCGGCATCCGGCGCGGCAGCATCTTCGACAACTCCACCCTGCTGCTGACGCTGCTGGTGCTCGGCATCCCGACCATCGTGCTCGCCCCGCTCGCGCAGTACCTGCTGGGCGTCAAGTGGCAACTCTTCCCGGCCACCTCCGGGGCCGACCCGAGCTTCTACGCGCTGCTGCTGCCCGGCATCGTGCTCGGCTCGCTCTCCCTGGCCACCGCGCTGCGGCTGACCCGTACCTCGGTGGCGGAGAACCTGCGGGCCGACTACGTCCGTACCGCCCGGTCGAAGGGCCTGCCGAGGCGGCGGGTGGTCAGCGTGCACGTGCTGCGCAACTCGCTGATCCCGGTGATCACCTTCCTCGGCGTCGAACTGGGCAACCTGATGAGCGGCGCGATCATCACCGAAGGCGTGTTCAACATCCCGGGCGTCGGCTTCAACCTCTTCCGCGCCATCCGTACCGAGGACGGTCCCCTGGTGGTGGGGATCGTCAGCGTGCTCGTCGTGGTCTACCTCGTCTCCAACCTGGTGGTGGACATCCTGTACGCCGTACTCGACCCGAGGATCCGCTATGAGTGACTTCGAGACGGTGGCGTCCTCGGAGAACCAGGCCGCGCGGCGGGGAGTGTCGGGCGAGCCCGGCACGCCGGGACGGGTCGGCCAACCGGGCCGCCCCCGCAGTCTGGCCGGCGACGCCTGGCGGGACCTGCGCCGCAAACCGATCTTCTGGATCAGCCTGGTGCTGGTGCTGCTGGTCACCGCGATGGCCGTCGCGCCCGGGCTGTTCACCAGCAACGATCCGGCGGACTGCGTCCTGTCGCGGCAGCATGCCGCCCCGAGCGGCGGGGCCATCTTCGGGTACGACTTCCAGGGCTGTGACACGTACGCCCGGGCGGTCTACGGCGCGCGGGCCTCGCTGCTGGTCGGCGCCCTCTCGGCGCTGCTCACCGGGGTGATCGCGCTGGTGGTGGGGATGCTGGCCGGCTACTTCGGCGGCTGGGTCGACGCGGTGCTCTCCCGGATCGTCGACATCGTGCTCGGCATCCCGCTGCTGCTGGCCGCGATCGTGCTGCTCAAGCGGGTGGCCAGCGACAGCGCCACGGTACGCCTCGGCTCGGTCATCTTCGTGCTGGCGGTGCTCGGCTGGACCACCGCCGCCCGGGTCGTCCGGTCCTCGGTGATCACCGCCCGGCAGCAGGACTACGTGGCCGCGGCCCGGATGCTCGGCGCCGGCAACGGTCGGATCATGTGGCGGCACATCCTGCCGAACGCGTTGGCCCCGGCGATCGTGGTGCTGACCATCGCCCTCGGCTCGTTCATCGCCGCCGAGGCGACCCTGTCGTTCCTCGGCATCGGGCTGAAGGAACCCACCATCTCCTGGGGCATCGACATCAACAACGGTCGGGTGCACATGCGGGAGTCGGCCACCCCGCTGGTGGTGCCGTCGACCTTCCTCGCCCTGACCGTGCTGGCGTTCATCATGCTCGGCGACGCGATCCGCGACGCCTTCGACCCGAAACTGCGGTGACCGACCATGTCAACGCCGACCTCACCGCCGACGCCGGCCTCGCCGACCCCGCCCGGTGGGCACCTGCTGGAGATACGGGACCTGCACATCGAGTTCCGTACCGGCGAGGGGGTGGCCAAGGTGATCAACGGGGTCAGCTATCACCTCGACCCCGGCGAGACGCTCGCCGTGCTCGGCGAGTCCGGCTCCGGCAAGTCCGTCACCGCCCAGGCGATCATGGGCATCCTGGACACGCCGCCGGCCCACATCAGCTCCGGGCAGATCCGCTACCAGGGTCGGGACCTGCTGGAGCTGCCCGAGGAGCAGCGCCGGCAGGTACGCGGCAAGGAGATCGCGATGATCTTCCAGGACGCCCTGTCCGCGCTGAACCCGGTGTTTCCGGTGGGCTGGCAGATCGGCGAGACGCTGCGCCAGCGACTCGGCATGTCCCGGGTCGACGCCCGCCGCCGCGCGGTGCAGCTGATGGAACTGGTGCAGATCCCGGGGGCGGCCAGTCGGCTCGACGACTATCCGCACCAGTTCTCCGGGGGCATGCGGCAGCGGGTCATGATCGCCATGGCGCTGGCCATGGAGCCGAAGGTGCTCATCGCCGACGAGCCGACCACCGCACTCGACGTCACCGTGCAGGCCCAGATCATGGATCTGCTCGCCGACCTGCGGCGCGACCTGAACATGGCGCTGATCCTGATCACCCATGACCTGGGTGTGGTCGCCGACGTGGCGGACCGGATCGCGGTCATGTACGCGGGCCGCATCGTCGAGCACGCCGACGTCCGATCGCTGTACCGGGCGCCTGCCCACCCGTACACCAAGGGGTTGTTGGAGTCGATCCCGCGCCTGGACCAGCGCGGCGGGAAGCTCTCCACCATCCGGGGGCTGCCGCCCAACCTGATGCGCATCCCCAGCGGCTGCCCCTTCCACCCCCGCTGCCCGTACGTGCAGCAGGTCTGTGTGGACGTGGTGCCGCACGACCTGGTCCTCGGTGACGGCCGGACCAGCGCGTGTCACTTCGCGCAGGAGGTACACGATGACCGCGCCAGCTGACCCCACCAAGATCCGGGGCGAGACGATCCTCGACGTCGACAACGTGGTCAAGCACTTCCCCATCACCCAGGGGGTGCTGTTCAAGCGGAAGGTCGGCGCGGTCAAGGCGGTCGACGGGGTCAGCTTCGACCTGCGCCGGGGCGAGACGCTGGGCATCGTCGGCGAGTCGGGCTGCGGCAAGTCCACCCTGGCCCGGTTGCTGATGCGGCTGGAGCGTCCGACCGCCGGGCGGGCCACCCTGGCCGGGCGCGACCTGTTCGCCGCCTCCGGCGGCGAGTTGCGTCGGATCCGGCGCAACATGCAGATGGTCATGCAGGACCCGTACACCTCGCTGAACCCGCGGATGACGGTCGGCGACATCATCGGCGAACCGTTCGAGATCCACCCGGAGGCGGCGCCGAAGGGCAGCCGCCAGCAGCGGGTCCAGGAACTGCTCGACGTGGTGGGGCTCAACCCGGAACACATCAACCGCTACCCGCACCAGTTCTCCGGCGGTCAGCGGCAGCGCATCGGCATCGCCCGGGCGTTGGCGCTACGACCCGAGGTGATCGTCTGCGACGAGCCGGTCTCCGCCCTCGACGTCTCCATCCAGGCCCAGGTGATCAACCTGCTGGAGGAACTCCAGGACGAGTTCGGGTTGTCGTACATCTTCATCGCCCACGACCTGTCGGTGGTCCGGCACATCTCCGACCGGATCGCGGTGATGTACCTCGGCCGGATCGTGGAGATCGGCACCGAGGAGCAGATCTACGAGCGGGCCACCCATCCGTACACCCAGGCGCTGCTCTCCGCCGCGCCGCTGCCCGACCCGGAGGCCCGGGACCGCCGTGACATCATCCGGCTGACCGGTGACGTGCCCAGCCCGGCCGATCCGCCGAGCGGCTGCCACTTCCGGACCCGCTGCTGGAAGGCGCAGGAGGTCTGCGCCCTGGAGGACCCGCGGGCCGTGCCACGGGCCGCCGACCCGCACCCCTCCGCCTGCCACTTCGCCGCACTCCGGGAGTAAGGAAGGGCCCCTTCCTAACGCCTCGCGTATAGGAAGGGGCCCTTGTTAACCGCCCAGCTCAGTGGAAGAAGTGCCGGGTGCCGGTGAGGTACATGGTGACGCCGGCCTGCTTGCAGGCGGCGATCACCTCCTCGTCGCGGATCGAGCCGCCGGGCTGCACGATGGCCCGGATGCCGGCGTCGATGAGGATCTGCGGACCGTCGGCGAACGGGAAGAACGCGTCCGAGGCGGCGACCGCGCCGCCGGCCCGGTCGGCACCGGCCCGGCTGACCGCCAAGCGGGCCGAGTCGACCCGGTTGACCTGGCCCATGCCCACACCGACGGTCGCGCCGTCGCGGGCCAGCAGGATGGCGTTGCTCTTCACCGCGCGTACCGCCCGCCAGGCGAACGCCAGGTCGGCCAGGGTGGCCTCGTCGGCCGCCTCACCGGTGGCCAACCGCCAGGTCGCCGGGTCGTCGCCGCCTGCGTCGATCGCGTCGCGCTGCTGCACAAGTACGCCGCCGGTGACCTGCCGCCACTCGGCCGGCAGCGGACGGAACTCCGGTGCCCGCAGCAGCCGGATGTTCTTCTTGGCCTGGAGCACCTCGGCCGCGCCGGGCTCGTAGCCGGGCGCCACCACGACCTCGGTGAAGATCTCGGCGATCTGCCCGGCCAACTCGACCGAGACCGGCCGGTTCACCGCGATGACGCCGCCGAAGGCGGAGACCGGGTCGCAGGCGTGGGCCTTACGGTGGGCGTCGGCCACGTCCGCGCCGACCGCGATGCCGCAGGGGTTGGCGTGCTTGATGATGGCCACCGCCGGCTGGTCGGCGAAGTCGTTCGCGGCCCGCCAGGCGGCGTCGGCGTCGACGTAGTTGTTGTAGGACATCTCCTTGCCGTGCAGTTGCTCGGCCTGCGCCAGCCCGGCCGGGCTCGCCGGGTCGGCGTAGACGGCCGCGCCCTGGTGCGGGTTCTCGCCGTAGCGCAGCACCGCCTGGCGGCGCAGCGCCTGCCCGGCGAACTGCGGCCAGCCGTCGGCGGACGGGGCGAGGGTGGTGGCGAACCAGTCGGCCACGGCCACGTCGTACTCGGCGATGTCGGCGAAGGCGCGGGCGGCGAGCGCCCGGCGCTGCGCCAGGGTGAAGCCACCGTCGCCGAGCGCGGCCAGCAGCAGCGGGTACGCGGCCGGGTCGGTCACCACCGCCACCGAGGCGTGGTTCTTGGCGGCGGCCCGCACCATCGCCGGGCCACCGATGTCGATCTGCTCGACGCACTCGTCCTGGCTCGCCCCGGAGGCGACGGTGGCCTGGAACGGGTACAGGTTGGACACCAGCAGGTCGATCCCGGCGATGCCGTGCTCGTCGAGCGCGGCGGCGTGGGCGTCCTTGCGCAGGTCGGCGAGGAGCCCGCCGTGGATCTTCGGGTGCAGGGTCTTCACCCGGCCGTCGAGGATCTCCGGGAAGCCGGTCACCTGCTCCACGGGGGTCACCGGTACGCCGGCACCGGCGATCGTCGACGCCGTGCTGCCGGTGGAGACGATCTCCACCCCGGCGGCGTGCAGCGCCTGGGCCAACTCGACCAGCCCGGTCTTGTCGTAGACGCTTACCAGTGCCCGCCGGATCGGGCGGCGCCCATCCTCAGTGGAACTCACGGAACTGTGACCTTTCTTCCGGTTATCGTCCAGCCCTCGCGGACCAGCCGGCCCACCTGCTCGACGAGTTGCTGCCGCTCGGCTTCCTTGATGCGCTCGGTGAGCGTGTCGACGTCGTCGTCGTCGTGGACGGGCACCGCCACCTGCGCGACGATCGGGCCGGTGTCCATCCCGGCGTCGACGAAGAAGAGGGTCGCCCCGGTGACCTTCACGCCGTAGGCGAGGGCGTCACGCGGGCCGTGGATGCCGGGGAACGCCGGCAGCAGGGTGTTGTGCGTGTTGAGGTAGCGGTCGCCGAAGGCGGCGAGGAAACGCGTACCGACCAGCTTCAGGAAGCCCGCCGAGATCACCAGGTCCGGCCGGTGCTCGGCGACCCGGGCGGTGAGCGCGGCATCCCACTGTTCCCGGGTCGGATGATCGGAGATTCGCTCCACGAAGGTCGGCACACCCGCGGCGGTCGCCCGGTCCAGCCCGGCGATGCCGTCGCGGTCCGCGCCGACGGCGACCACCCGGGCCCCGTACGCCTGGTCAGCGGTCGCGTCCAGCAGCGCCTGAAGGTTGCTTCCGGAACCGGAGATCAGCACGACGATACGGGCGGGCTCGTTCACCGGCACACCCTATCGGGCCGTCGACCGACGTCCGGACGCTGGGCGGGACCGGATCGGCGACTGCCGAATTCGCGTGGACCAGGTACGCTGCCGGTCGCTCGGGCCCGGCGCACGTCCGGCCCGCACCCACCAGCGACAGCAACCTGAGGAGCGCATCGACATGCAGCCCGGATACCCCTCTCAGCCACCCCAGCAGGTCGACAACAACATGACAATGTCGATCGTCGCCATCTTCCTCTTCTGGCCGCTGGCCATCCCCGCGATCATCAACGCCTCGAAGGTCAACCCGCTGCTCCAGCAGGGCGACTACGCCGGTGCGCAGGCCGCGGCGGCCGAGTCGAAGAAGTGGTCCAAGTGGGCCCTGATCGTCGGCATCGCCTGGATCGCGATCGTCCTGGTCTGCTGCGTGGGCGGTAGCCTGCTCGGTGCCATCAGCGGCAACAGCGCGATGAGCTACTGATTCCGGATGCAGCCCGGTAACCCTGGTCAGGACCCGTACGGCCAGCAGCCGCCGTACGGGGACCCGACCTCTTCGCCGCCCGCCAACCCGTACGCCCCGCCGCCGGCCAACCCGTACGCGCCGCCGCCGGCCAACCCGTACACGCCGCCTGCGGATCCGTACACCCCACCGGCGGACCCGTACGGGCCGGCCGACAACGCTCCGGCGGACCCGTACGGTCAGCAGCCCTCCGGCCCGCCGCCGGTCTCGCCCGCCCCCTACGACCCGTACGCGCCGCCGCCGGCCGCCCAGCCCCCGGCGTACGGGCAGCCCCCGGCGTACGGGCAGGAGCCCGCCTACGGGCAACCGGCCTACGGCCAGCCGCAGGTGTCGGGCCAGCCGTACGGTCAGCCCTACGCCGACCCGTACGCCGCGCAGCAGCCGTACGGTGGCGCACCGATGTACCCGCAGGCCGGCTTCGGCGGTCCCAGCGGCCCACAGAACACCCTCGGCCTGCTGTCGATGATCCTCGGCATCGCGTCGATTCCGCTGTCCTGCTGCTACCTCGGCATCCCGCTGGGTGCGGCCGCGCTGATCACCGGCTGGCTGGGCAAGCAGAAGGCGGACCAGGGTCTGGCCAACAACTCCGGACAGGCGCTCACCGGCCTGATCTGCGGTGGCGTCGGCGCACTGTTCGGCGTGCTCCAGATCGTGCTGCTGGTGGTGAACGTCAGCCTGACGTAGCGCTGAGCACACCCGCATCGAGGGGCGTTCCGGACAACCGGGACGCCCCTCGGTCGTCCACCGGGCCGGCGTGACGGACTCCGTTGACTCCGCCGGCCCCTCAGCTACCCGGGCAGGCCGATCAGGTCGGCCATCCGGCGCATCTGGTGGTCGAAGTACTCCTCCCGCGCCTGGATCAACCCGTCGAGCTGACCGAAGAGCTCGAAGCTCACCGCGCCGAAGCAGGACATCCAACCGGTGGCGCCGCGACTGAGCAGCGCCTCGGGGACGCCGGGAAAGAACCCGCCGCGGACGGCGGCCAGGTCGGCCTGGACCGGCCCGGGCAGGTCACCGGGGTCGCTGAGGGCACCGGCGGCGAACCCGTCGGCGAGGATCCCGATCAGGACGGTCGGCGTCCGGACCGCCGCCACGGTGGTCTCCTGCGGCGCGGCGTAGCCGGGGACCGGGCTACCGAAGAGCAGGGCGTACTCGGCGGGATGGGCCAGCGCCCAGCGGCGTACGGCGTGACAGGCCGCGAGCCACCGGCCGCGCAGGTCGGTGCGGTCGGTGACCTCGGCGTCGCCGGCCGCCACCGCGTCGCCGAGCGCGTGGTAGCCGTCCACGATCAACGCGGTGAGCAGTTCGTCGCGGCTGGGGAAGTAGCGGTAGATCGCCGAGGAGACCATCCCCATGTCCCGGGCGACGGCGCGCAACGACAGGTTCGCCCCTTCCGCCGCGAGGTGCCGGCGGGCGATCGCCTTTATCTCGTTGATCATCTCGGCTCGGGCCCGAGCCCGGATGCTGGCAGCAGGCATGACAGTGAGTGTCGCACACATTCGAGAGCACTGCTCTTGACGGCAGGGGCTCACATCCGCGAACATAGCTCTCGACGGAGAGCACTGCTCTCCATTTCGAGAGGGGACTCCCGTGGCCACATCCGCACACCTGATCGTCGGCGCCGGCCTGGTCGGCTCGACCACCGCGCGCCAGCTCGCCGAGCAGGGCGAACAGGTCCGCATCGTCAGCCGCTCCGGCCGGGGCCCGGACCACCCACGGATCGAACGGTTCGCCGCCGACGCGGTCGACGCCGACCGCCTCAGCGAGCTGGCCGACGGGGCGACCGCGATCTACAACTGCCTCAACCCCGCCTACCACCGTTGGCTGACCGACTGGCCGCCGATGGCCGACGCGCTGCTCACCGCCGCCGAACGCTCCGGCGCGCCCCTGGTCGTCACCGGCTGCCTCTACGGGTACGGCGAGGTCACCGGTGCGATGACCGAGCAGACCCCGCTCGCCGCCACCCACCCCAAGCTGAAGGTACGGGCCGACATGTGGCGGGCCGCCCTCGCCGCCCAGCGCGCCGGGCGGATCCGCGCCGTCACCGAGGTGCGTGGCAGCGACTACCTCCAGGCGCAGTCGATCTTCAGCTTCCTGCTCGGCAAGCCGCTGCTCGCCGGGCGTCGCGCCTTCGTGCCCGGCCCGCTCGACGTACCGCACACCTGGACCTCGATCAACGACATGGCGGCGATGCTGATCACCGCGGCCACCGACCAGCGGGCGTGGAACCGCGCCTGGCACGTGCCCAGCGCGGCACCGCTGACGATCCGGGAACTCGCCACCCGGTTCACCGAGGTGGTCGGGGCACCCGCGCCGAAGCTCACCACCATCCCCGGCCCGGTCTTCCGCGCCGCCGGCCTGCTCTCCGCGATGCTGCGCGAGTTCCAGACCACGGCGTACCAGTTCGACAGGCCGTTCGTCATGGACTCCACCGCGGCCACCGAGACCTTCGGTCTCCGCCACCAACCACTCGACGAGTCACTGCGGGAGACCGCCGCGTTGCTCGGCGGACTCCCGGCCGCGACCACACGCCGACCGGCGACCGTCTGACCGCCGCCGCCCCGCCGGACGGCCGTCCTGCCCCGAACATCCGCTCTGTACCGGAGGTACCTCGACATGTCCGCCGTCACCATCGCCCCGCCCGCCGTGGCCGGGACCGCCAGCACGGTCGACCGGGTCGACAACCGGATCCCGTACGCCAGCTTCGCCGTCGCCTACCTGCTCGGGCACGGTGCCGCCGCGCTCTCCAGCGGTGCCGACCCGCTGGTCGACCTGCCCGGATGGCTGCCCATGACCCTGCTCGCCGCCGGCATCGTGGCCGGCAGTGTCGCGGCCACGGTCGCCGCCACCCGCGCCCAGCGCGGTGCCGGACGAGCCGAGCTGCTCTCCGGCAAGCTCCTCGGCATCGCCTGGGTCACCGGCTTCACCGGCCTGTTCTTCGTCATCACCGGCCTGGCGACCACCCTCGACATGCCCGAGCTGCACACCATCCTCTGGCCGAGCGGTTCGGCGTTCATCGTCGGCCTGATCTATCTCGCCGAGGGCGCCGCCCGCCGCAACGTGTTGCACTACGCGCTGGGCAGCTGGCTCGCCGTGGTCTCCACCGCCGCGCTCTTCCTCAGCACGCCCGGGCCGTACTGGATCCTCGCCCTCGCCGGCGGCGGTGCCTACGTCCTCGCCGCCGTACTCGAGTCCCGACGGCTCGCCGGCCACTGAACGGTCCACGTCCATGCAGGCGACACGCGGTGGTCCCCCGGGATCACCGCCGTTCGCCGTCTCGACCCGGTCGGCCTTCCTGCCGGCATTCCGGCCCTCGGCCGGCTGGCGGTGTCAGGCGGTGAGCCGGGTGAGCCAGCGGGTGGCGGCGGCACCGAGCAGCGCACCCGCGCCGATGACCACAGTTGACGCGAGCGCCACCTGCCAACCGACCGGGCCCAGTTCGGCCAGCCGACCCGCGCCGAGCGGCCCGCCGGACGCCTCGGCGACCGCACCCATCAGCAGACCGGTCACCGGCCCGGCCAGCACGGCCGGAAACAGCAGCGCACCCCAGCCCAGCGGTGCTCGTTCGACGGCGGCCGCGCGGAGCAGGCGGCGGGCGAGCAGCCCACCGACGGCCAGCCCCACCAGGGCCGGGAGCGCCAGGATGGTGGCCGACCAGAAGCCGTCGACCGGCCCACCGGGCAACCCGGCGACCAACGGCAGGGCCGGCAGCGCGCCGACGGCGACCTCGCTGGTCCGTACCGCCGTGTCGGTGCCCACGGCGAAGCCCGGGCCGAGCAGGTAACTGGTCGACCAGACGGTGGCGTTCGGCGCGTAGGCCAGGCTCACCAGCGTGATGCCGGCCTGACCGGCCACCCCGGTGCGGTAGGCGCCGATCAGGTCGGCCGCGTCACCACCGCCGGTCGCCACGGCCAGTCCCGCCACCGCCGCCCCCGCCCCGAGCAGCACCAGCCCGGCCACCAACCCCGCCTGCACACCGTCGCGCAGCGGCTTCGGCGTACGGGCGGCGAGCAGGTCGGACAGCCGGCTGGTGCGCGCCGCGCCGACCCCGGCGGCGAGCACGCCGAGCACGCCGAAGGTGAGCCCGGCCCGCACCGTCGACACGCCGAGCCCACCGGCCCCGACCAGCATCGCGGCCAGCACACCGAGCAGGGCGTACACGACGCCCACGGCCACCGCGGCGACGAGGGTGCGACCCGGTGAGCGGCTGCCCCGCGCGCCGATGGCACGGGTGACGTGCACCCCGGCCCGGGACAACCGCCACACCGCCAGGGCGGTCACCGCGAGCGGTGCCAGACCCAACGGCCCGGTGGCGGTCTCCAGCGGCACCCCGTGCCCGAGCAGCCAACCTGCCGTCCCCGCGCGCACCGCGCCGAGCAGACTGGCGGCACCCTCGCTGAGCTGGAACAACCAGAGCACGAGCGCCACCGGCAGCCAGGAGGTGAGGGCGGCGCCACCGGCGGCCACCAGGGCGGCGACCACGAGCGGCGCGTGGTTGCGGCCGGTGGGCCCGCCACGGGGCAGCGGCACCCGGCGCGGCGGGCCGGCACGACCGGGCGGCCGACTGCCGGCGTCCCGGGCTTCGGTGGCCCGCCGGGGCTGGTCAGGGGTGACGAAAGACATCGGTTCTACTCTGGCATGCCGCGCCCGGGTCGGCTGACCGACACCACACCGGCGGGACACCTAGTTGCTCTTATCGCGTGTGACGCCACAGGTACTGCTCTAGCCTCGGCAGCAAGGAGCCGTGATCCGTGTCGCGGCAGCTAGCGCCCGGAGGGAAGCCGTGACCACTCCGTATCCACCGCCACCGCCGCCGCCCTCGCGCCCGGCCGGTCGGGACCGCACCACGCTCTGGGGTGTGCTGGGCATCGTGACGGGCCTGCTCTGCTGCGGCATCCTCGGCATCGTCTTCGGCTGGTTGTCGATCCGCGACGCGCGGCGCTACCACCAGTCTCCGGTGCTGGGCTACGTGGCGATCGGCCTCGGTGTGCTCAACATCGTGCTGAGCCTGATCCTGCAGGCGACCGGGAACTACCCGTACTGGAACCGCTGAGGGGCCGACCGGACGGTCAGCCCCTCAGCGCGGTTCAGCGGTCCGGTCAGCGGCCGGACATCAGCTCCCGCATCAGCTTGGCGGTCTCGGTCGGCGTCTTGCCGACCTTGACGCCTACCGCTTCCAGCGCGGCCTTCTTGGCGTCGGCGGTGCCCGCCGAGCCGGAGATGATCGCACCGGCGTGGCCCATGGTCTTGCCGGGCGGGGCGGTGAAGCCGGCGATGTAGCCGACCACCGGCTTGGTGACGTTGGCCTTGATGAACTCGGCCGCCCGCTCCTCGGCGTCGCCACCGATCTCACCGATCATCACGATCGCGTCGGTGTCCGGGTCCGCCTCGAAGGCGGCCAGGGCGTCGATGTGCGTGGTCCCGATGATCGGGTCACCGCCGATGCCGACGCAGGTCGAGAAGCCGATGTCGCGCAGCTCGTACATCATCTGGTAGGTCAGGGTGCCGCTCTTGCTGACCAGGCCGATCCGGCCGGCGCCGGTGATGTCGGCCGGGATGATGCCGGCGTTGGAGGCGCCCGGCGAGGCGATGCCCGGGCAGTTCGGCCCGATGATGCGGGTCCGCTCCCCCTTGGCAACGTTGTACGCCCAGAAGGCGGCGGTGTCGTGCACCGGTACACCCTCGGTGATCACCACGGCCAGCGGGATCTCGGCGTCGATCGCCTCGATGACCGCGCCCTTGGTGAACTGCGGCGGTACGAAGATGACGGTGACGTCGGCGCCGGTCTCCTTCATCGCGTCGGAGACGCTGGCGAAGACCGGCAGCTCGGCACCGTCGAAGTCGACGGTAGTGCCCGCCTTGCGCGGGTTGACGCCGCCGACGACGTTGGTGCCGGCGGCGAGCATCCGCCGGGTGTGCTTGGAACCCTCGGAGCCGGTCATCCCCTGGACGATGACCTTCGATTCCTTGGTCAGCCAGATTGCCATGATCAGACCCCCGCAGCCGCCAGCTCGGCGGCCCGCTCGGCCGCGCCGTCCATGGTGTCGACCCGCTCGATGAGCGGGTTGTTCGCGCCGTCGAGGATCGCCCGACCGGCCTCGGCGTTGTTGCCGTCGAGGCGTACGACGAGCGGCTTGGTGACTTCCTCGCCACGCTGCTTGAGCAGGTCCAGCGCCTGGACGATGCCGTTGGCGACCGCGTCGCAGGCGGTGATGCCGCCGAAGACGTTGACGAAGACACTCTTCACCGACGGGTCGGAGAGCACGATCTCCAGACCGTTTGCCATCACCGCGGCGCTCGCGCCGCCACCGATGTCGAGGAAGTTGGCCGGCTTGACGTTGCCGTGCCGCTCGCCCGCGTAGGCGACCACGTCGAGGGTCGACATGACCAGACCCGCGCCGTTGCCGATGATGCCGACCTCGCCGTCGAGCTTGACGTAGTTGAGGTCCTTCTCCTTGGCGGCCTGCTCCAGCGGGTCCACGGTGGCCTGGTCGACCAGGGCCTCGTGATCCGGGTGCCGGAAGCCGGCGTTCTCGTCGAGCGAGACCTTGGCGTCCAGCAGCAGCAGCTTGCCGTCCTTGGTCTTGGCCAGCGGGTTCACCTCGACCAGGGTGGCGTCCTCGGCGACGAACGCCTGCCACAGGCCCACCGCGGTCTCGACGACCTGGTCGGCGACCTCGGCCGGGAAGCCGGCCGCCTCGACGATCTCCCGCGCCTTGGCCTCGTCGACGCCCTTGACCGCGTCGATGGGGGCCTTGACGACCTTTTCCGGGGTGTCGGCGGCGACCTGCTCGATGTCCATGCCGCCGGCCACGCTGGCGATGCAGAGGAAGGTGCGGTTCGCCCGGTCGAGCAGGTACGAGAAGTAGTACTCCTCGGCCACGTCGGCGGTCACCGTGATCATGACCTTGTGGACCGTGTGACCCTTGATGTCCATGCCGAGGATGTCGGTGGCGCGGGCCACCGTCTCCTCCGCGCCCTCGGCCAGCTTGACGCCACCGGCCTTGCCTCGGCCGCCGACCTTCACCTGTGCCTTGACGACCACCCGGCCGCCGAGGCGTTCGGCGATCGCGCGGGCCTCCTCTGGGGTCGTAGCGACGCCGCCGGCGAGCACGGGCAGGCCGTGCCGCTCGAACAGGTCCCGCCCCTGGTATTCGTACAGGTCCACGATTGCGCGTCCCGTCCCGTCTCTGCGGCGCACCGTCGCGCCGCCACCAGCGTATGGAAAGAAAACAGTGCGATGCCTGACATCAGTGGAAGTTGAAACAGGCCATTGCGCGCAGCCTAGCGATGACGGCACGGCGGGCAACCGAGCGGGTGCGCGGTGTGCGGTAATCCACAGCCCCCCGCGGACGCCGCCCGCAGCCTGCGGCAGGACCGACGGCAAGGTCACCCGAACGAGCGATCCTGCCAGCTCGGGCAGGGATCTCGGCGATGGTGCGTAACCCCGCCGAAAGGGCGTCGTTGAGTCTGATGTCGGCGCGCTGGAAGGCGCGAGGACACGAAAGCGGCCGATGCCCTGTCGGTCGAGGGGTGGCGGCGGGGCATCGTGCATAGAGGGGCCGGACGTGTGAGGGGTGCGTCCGGCCCCTCACTCTGTGCCCTCAAGCCGCTGTACGCCGTGATGATTCGACGGCGTACGACCAGCCGGTCGGAAACTCAGCCCACCGGCTGCGCGACATTCTCCCGGACCCACTCCACGATGGACTGAGTGGTCGCGCCCGGGGTGAATATCTTGGCCACACCCAGCTGCGTCAACTCCGGCAGGTCGGCGTCCGGGATGATGCCGCCGCCGAAGACCACGATGTCCCGGGCGTCGCGCTCGTCGAGCAGTTCGATCACCCGCCGGAAGAGCGTCATGTGCGCGCCGGAGAGCACCGACAGGCCGACGGCGTCCGCGTCCTCCTGGATCGCGGTCTCCACGATCTGCTCCGGCGTCTGGTGCAGGCCGGTGTAGATGACCTCCATGCCGGCGTCACGCAACGCGCGGGCCACCACCTTGGCGCCACGATCGTGGCCGTCCAAGCCCGGCTTGGCGACGACGACCCGAACACGAGAGCTCATCTGCGCATCCCTTTCACCGGCTCCGCGGCAATCACCTGAACGAACGGTAACCCGCGCGGACGAGCCCGGGAAACCGGGGCGAGCATCACAGTGGCCACGGGCGTGCACTCGGCGACATCGGCGCACCCCGAATCGCCACGACCGATGCCGGACGAGTCAAGGAGGACGACTCAGCCGATCGGTCACGGTGCGCTACGAACGGACGATAACCAGGGCACCCTGTCGTGACCCAAAGGCCTGACAATCAGGGACGGAAAGGGACAGAATGGAGCAGCGAGTTCGGCGCTCCGGCTTGTGACTCGCCTGACGGTTGGCTACCGTGTCCACGGTTGTCATCAGGTCTACGGACGGGTGACGACGCGGAACCAGCCACACTCGGACCTCGGTCCGGGTGCGGGCCAGTCCGCATCGGAACCCCGACAACGGAGGGTGTGCGTGCGCCAGCGCCTGTCGTCTGAGCCCGATAGATATCGCGGCCGCCGTCGCGTACCCACCCCCCCACGCAGCCGCTACGCCGCGGTCGTCACCACCGCCTTCGTCGGTGCCGGTGTGGTGGCCCTGGGCGCGGGAGCCCTGCCGGACGCCAAGAGCGTCAACCCGTCCGTGCTGGACGAGCTCAAGCAGGCGTCGATCAGCAGCCAGGGCGCGGCGGACCGGGCCGATGCTGCCGAGCGCGCATCCCGCGACGGCCGAGGCGCCTCGGAGATCGTCGCCGACTCCGGCGTCTGGCTGCTCCCCCTTCAGGGCTACGACTTCAACTCGCCGTACGGCATGCGCTGGGGCAAGCTGCACACCGGCATCGACCTGGTCGCGCCGGAGGGCACCCCGTACGTCGCCATCCACGAGGGCAAGGTCACCAAGGCGGGCTGGTTCGGCGGCTACGGCTACGCCGTCATCGTCCAGCACGCCGACGGCAGTGAGGCGATCTACGGCCACTCCTCGGCGCTGAGCGTCCGCGAGGGCCAGCAGGTCAAGGCCGGCGACCAGCTCGGTCTGGTCGGCAACACCGGCCACTCGTACGGCTCCCACCTGCACCTGGAGGTCCATGTCAAGGGCCAGCCTCTGGACCCGGTGCCGTGGCTCCAGGAGCGCGGAGTGGACATCAAGCTGCAAGTCGAGGCAATTTACAGCGAGGTAGCCGACTCCTGACCACCAGTAAGGCCTGATGACCGCCCGGATCGCATGATCCGGGCGGTTTTGTCTGTGCGCCCCGGCGGCAAAGTGTCCCAGCTCACAGCAGCGACTGTGGCGGATGCCATAACACCGGCCCGCGGCGGATCCGGACAGTCGACCACGGCGTCGGACAGACGCGGACAGCCACCCGGCGGTGCCGCACCGGCCCGTCCACCCCCGGTACCCACCGCACGGCGGTTCGACACCAGGATTTCGAGGTCACGTGCCACTTCGATCCCGTGAGGTCCGCCCGTGCAGGACGACAACTCCACCCCGTACCGGAAGATCCCCAACGCTCCGGTGCGACACCGACGTCAGGTCGGCTGGCGCGACCGCGGCCTGGTCATCGGCGCGGTCGCGCTGGTCGGCCTCGGCGGTGTCGCCGTGGCGACCCGCGACGGCCAACCCACACCGAGCCCGGTCTCGCTCGACGCGCAGGCCGAGGCCGAGGCCGCCCGCATCGCCGCCGCCGCCCGGGCCGACCGGTCGGCCCGCGACCTCGTCGCCCCCAGCGCGACGAACAGCCCGACGCCGACCCCGTCGGCGAGCGCCAGCCCGACGGCCAAGCCCAGCCCGAAGGCCACCAAGAGCGCGACCTCGGGCTGGGTGATTCCGATGGCGGGTGCCGCCATCACCTCGTGCTACGGCCCCCGCTGGGGCACCCTGCACGCCGGCATCGACTTCGCCCTGCCGGCCGGCACCCCGGTCCGTGCCGCGTTCGGCGGCACCGTCACCAAGGCCGGTGACGTCGGCGACGGCTACGGCATCTCCGTCGTCATCGACCACGGCAACGGCTACCTCACCCACTACGCCCACCTGAGCACCGCCAGGGTGAGCGTGGGCGAGAAGGTCAGCACCGGGCAGACCATCGGCCTGGAGGGCTCCACCGGCGACTCGACCGGTCCGCACCTGCACTTCGAGGTGCACCAGGGACAGATGTGGAACCAGATCGACCCGGCACCCTTCCTGCGCGCCCGCGGCATCAACGTGGCCTGCTGAACGGATGGAGCGTCAGGGCGCCTCCGGCGGGTCGGCGAGCGACAGGACGGGCCAGTCGGCGAGGTCGACGAGCATCTGCCGGTCATGGGTGGCGACGACCACGGCGGCCGAGGTCTCCCGTAGGGCGGCGGTCAACTCGTCGACAAGCGGTGCCGACAGGTGGTTGGTGGGCTCGTCGAGGATCAGCAGGTCCGGCCGTTCGGCGAGTCGCAGCGCGAGGTTCAACCGGCGTTGCTGCCCCTGGGACATCCGCCCCACCGGGGTCCGCAGGGCCTCCCGGTCGAGCAGGTTTGTCGCGGTCAGCGGCAGCCGGTCCCGGTCGCCGAGCCGCCCCGCGGACTGGAGTCGGCCGACGTACCGGTCGTACAACTCGTGCGCGAGGACGTCCGACGGCCAGTCCGGCACCTCCTGCCCGAGCAACGCGACCCGGGCCTGCGGCAGGTGACGGACCTCGCCGGTGGACGGTTCGAGCTGCCTGGCCAGCACCGCGAGCAGCGTCGACTTGCCCGCCCCGTTGGGGCCGGTCACCAGCAGCCGGTCCTCACCGTCGATGGTGAGGGTGACGGCGTGCCGCAGCCGCCCAGTCACCGTGACGGCGGTGCAGCGCAGGATCGGTGACCGCGTCCGGGTGCCGAGTTCGGGCCAGCGCAGTCGCAGCGGCGGCTCCGGCACGGTGAGCTGGTGGGCCGCGAGGTCCTCCTGCCGGCGCCGCAGTGCCTGGACGACACCGGGGGCGCGCGACTGGCGCTGGTGTTTGCCGTGGCCCTTCTCCGGACGCCAACCGGTGCTCAGCCGTTGCTGCGCCTCGTTCACCGCCTCGGCCAGCCGCTGATGCTCGACCTGCTGTGCCTCGTACTCCCGTTCCCAGCGTTCGCGCTCCCGACGGCGCCCCTCCTGCCAACCGGCGTACCCGCCGGCGAACAGGCGCGGTCGTCCGTCCTCGCTGGGGTCGAGGTCCAGGAACTCCACGGCCACGTCGCGCAGCAGCGCCCGGTCGTGCGTCACGACCACGACTCCGCCCGGATGCTCGCGCAACCGTCCGGTGAGGAAGGCCAGCCCGCCGGCGTCGAGGTGGTTTGTCGGCTCGTCCAGCATCAGCAGGTCGTAGCGGGCCCCCAACAGGCAGGCCAGGCGGACCCGGTAACGCTGACCGACCGAGAGCGTGGCCAGCGGGCGCTGCCGGTCGGTGCAGGCGTCCAGCCCGGCCAGCGCCACGTCGACGCGCCGCTCGGCGTCCCAGGCGTCGAGTCGGGTGGCCGCGTCGAGCGCGGCGGCGTAGGCGTCCTCCGCGCCGGCCAGCCCCTCGGTCAGCGCCGCCGTGGCGTCGTCGAGCGCCCGCAACGCGCGGCGGGACTCGCGGGTCGCGGCCGCGACGAGGGTGCCGACCGTCTCGCCGTCGCGTGCCTGGAGCGCCTGCTCGGCCAGGCCGATCGTGCCGGCCTGGTCCACCGTGCCCTGATCGGGCGCGGCCACCCCGGCCAGCACGTGCAGCAACGTCGTCTTACCCCGGCCGTTCTCGCCGACGACGGCCAGGCGGGACCGGGCCGAAACGGTCACGCTGACGTCGGACAGCACGACCCGCCCACCGCGTACCACCCGGATGCCGTCCGCTCGTACGTGCGCCCGGTGGCCTGCCGGCAGCTGGCCGGCGGGATGCAACTTACTCATGCTCATCTTGTCTGCTCTTCGGCTCGTCGTGGAGCCGGGCAGCACGAAGACGCCGCCCGGCGGGAACACCAGGACGGCGGAACAGAGCTCGATCAGGAAAAGCCGGTCAACCCTGCCGCCGTCAGCGGCGGAACCAGGGCTTCATCGAGAAGGCGCACGAGTGCATGCTCCGACGATAGCGCAGCCGGAGTGGCTCCGGTGCCCGGTGGTGATCAGCGACGGTCGGCGGGCTCAGAGCTTGTCGATGGGGGCGTGTCGCAGCACCAGCCAGAGCGTCTGGTCACCGAAGTCGATCTGCGCCCGGGCGCTCGGGCCGTGCCCTTCCACGGTGACCACCCGACCCAGGCCGTACCGCTGGTGGTTGACCCGGTCCCCGGCGACGACCTTCGGGCCCTGCGGCAGTTCGCTCGCGGTGGCCAGACGGCTGCCGTCCACGCCGAGCTTGCGCGCCAACTGCACGGCCCGGGGCGTACCCCCGGAGAAGGTGCCGCGCCCGCCGGGCGTGCGCTCCGCGCGACCACCAACGCCGCCGCCACCGCCACCCCACGAGGTGTACGACCCCTCGGTGCGCTCCCAGCGGACCAGTTCCGGCGGCAACTCCTCGACGAACCGCGACGGCGGGTTGTAGGACGGCTGCCCCCAGGCCGACCGGGTCACCGCCCGGGAGAGGTAGAGCCGCTGCCGGGCCCGGGTGATGCCGACGTACGCCAGCCGACGCTCCTCCTCCAGCTCCCGGGTGTCGCCGAGCGACCGCAGGTGCGGGAAGACGCCGTCCTCCAGGCCGGTCAGGAAGACCACCGGGAACTCCAGGCCCTTGGCGGTGTGCAGGGTCATCAAAGTGACCACGCCCTGGTGGTCCGGGTCGTCGGTCGGCACCTGGTCGGCGTCGGCGACCAGCGCGACCTGCTCCAGGAAACCGGCCAGGGTGGCCCGCTCCCCCTCCTCACCGGTCGACTCGATCCGTTCGGTGTACTCGCGGGCGACGCTGACGAGTTCCTGGAGGTTGTCGACCCGCCCGGCGTCCTGCGGGTCGAGGCTCTCCTCCAGCTCGGTCAGGTATCCGGAGCGGGTCAGCACCGCCTCCAGCACCTCTTCCGGGGTGCCGTCGACGGTCAACTCCCGTGCGGAGTCGAGCAGCGCCACGAAGTCGGCGATGCCGTTGGCCGCCCGACTGGAGATGCCCGGCGCGTCCTTGGCCCGGCGCAGCGCGGCACCGAACGAGATCCGGTCCCGGCCGGCCAACGCCTCCACGCACGCCTCGGCACGCTCGCCGATGCCCCGGCGCGGGGTGTTGAGGATGCGGCGCAGACTCACCGTGTCGTCGTCGTTGACCACGGCGCGCAGGTAGGCAAGCGCGTCCCGGACCTCCTTGCGCTCGTAGAAGCGCACCCCGCCGACGACCTTGTACGGCAGGCCGACCCGGATGAACACCTCCTCGAAGACCCGGGACTGGGCGTTGGTGCGGTAGAAGACCGCCACGTCGCCCGGTCGGGTCTCGCCGTCGTCGACCAGCCGGTCGATCTCCCGAGCCACCCAGTCGGCCTCGGCGTGCTCGGTGTCGGCGACGTACGCGACGATCGGCTCACCCGTGCCGGCGTCGCTCCACAGCCGCTTCGGCTTGCGGGAGGTGTTGCGGTCGATCACCGCGTTCGCGGCGTTCAGGATGGTCTGGGTGGAGCGGTAGTTCTGCTCCAGCAGGATGGTGCGGGCGTCGGCGAAGTCGCGCTCGAACTCCAGGATGTTGCGGATCGTCGCGCCCCGGAAGGCGTAGATCGACTGGTCCGCGTCTCCGACCACGCACAGCTCGGCCGGTTCGAGCCCTTCGGTGCCGGAGACCAACTCCTTGATCAGAACGTACTGCGCGTGGTTGGTGTCCTGGTACTCGTCGACCAGGACGTGCCGGAACCGACGCCGGTAGGTCTCGGCGACGTGCGGATGCGACTGGAGCAGATGCACCGTCGTCATGATCAGATCGTCGAAGTCGAGGGCGTGCGCCTCGCGCAGCCGCCGCTGATAGAGCGTGTACGCCTCGGCCAACGCCCGCTCGTTGGGCCCCGAGGCGCGGGCGGCGAAGGCCTCCGGATCGACAAGCTCGTTCTTCAGGTTGGAGACCTGGGCGGCCAGCCCCCGAGCCGGGTAGCGCTTGGGATCGAGATCCAGCTCGCGGGCGACCATCTGCATCAGCCGGCGGGAGTCGTCGGCGTCGTAGATCGAGAAGGTCGACTTCAGACCGGCGTGCTCGTGCTCGGCCCGCAGAATCCGGACACAGGCCGAGTGGAAGGTGGAAACCCACATCAGCCGGGCGCGCGGCCCGACCAGTTTGGCCACCCGCTCCTTCATCTCACCGGCGGCCTTGTTGGTGAAGGTGATCGCGATGATCTCGCCGGGATGCACGTCCCGGGCGGCGAGCAGGTAGGCGATCCGGTGGGTCAGCACCCGGGTCTTGCCCGAGCCCGCGCCGGCGACGATCAACAGCGGCGATCCCGCGTGCGTGACCGCGTCCCGTTGCGGACCGTTGAGGCCCTCCACCAGTTGCAACGGGTCGAGGTGGCCCGGCGCGGCGACCCGGCGCGGCGGCTGCTCGGGCGCGGGCGAGGACACGGGGATGTCGAAGAGAGGATGCATCGCAGAGCGAGTCTATGCCGCCGGCCCGACACCGCCCGCCTTGGCGGTGTCGCAGCGCTCCCCACGCGCCGGACCGGGCCGCTGACAGCCGCGTTCTCGCAGCGTGTGATGGTCGTTCGCTTGCGCACCGCCCGACGCGGGCGGCATACTCGACGACATGTTCGATCAGCGCTTCTACTTTTACTACGGCACCGGGAGTCCGGCTGCCGTAGGTCGCGCCTGATCAATCAGACCTACGAAAGCCCCGGGCTCACGGAGCCCGGGGCTTTTTCCGTCCCGGGATCCGGGCAGCGGGCACCAGACTCTGAGAGGTACCCGAAGATGTCAGACGTGATGGAACAGAGTGGCGTCCCGGCCGGTTCCGGCATGGCCCCCGACCGCACCGGGGCGGCCGGCACACCCGACTCGGCGAAGCCGGGTACCGGAACCACGGAGCCGATGGCCGCGGCCCGGATCGTCGAGATCCGGACCCGGATCGACGAGATCGACCGGACGCTCATCGAGTTGTGGCAGGAACGGGCCGAGCTGTCCCGCGAGGTGGGCGCGACCCGGATGGCCTCCGGCGGCACCCGGCTGGTGCTCTCCCGCGAGCAGGAGATCCTGGAGCGGTTCCGCAGCGCCCTCGGCGCCGACGGCACCCAACTCGCCCTGCTGCTGCTGCGCGCCGGCCGTGGACCGCTCTGACGGGCCGCCCCGCTGGGCAACTGCCTCGGGACACAGGAATCCGGGACGCCGGCCGCTGGTGACGGCCGACGCCCCGGATCACTGAGGAGGCACTTACCCTTACCGCCGATCCCGTACGGATGGTCGGGGCGGCGGCGTCTGTGCGGCTACTCCGTCGCGTGCACCACGTCGCGTACCTCGGCGAAGTGGCAGGCGCTCGGGTGGCCGGACTTGTCCCGAACCTCCAACAGCGGCTCCTGCTCGGCGCAGATGTCCTGAGCCTTCCAGCAGCGGGTGCGGAACCGGCAACCCGACGGCGGGTTGGCCGGCGAGGGCACGTCGCCGGTCAGCACGATCTGGTCGCGCTGCCCACGCAGCGTCGGGTCCGGCACCGGCACCGCCGACAGCAGCGCCTGGGTGTACGGATGCGTGGGCGTCTCGTAGATCTCGTCCTCGGTGCCGATCTCGACGATCTTGCCGAGGTACATCACCGCGACCCGGTCGGCGATGTGCCGGACCACCGACAGGTCGTGGGCGATGAAGATGTACGACAGACCCAGCTCGTTCTGGAGCTTCTCCAGCAGGTTGATCACCTGGGCCTGGATGGAGACGTCCAGCGCCGACACCGGCTCGTCACAGAGGATGATCTCCGGGTTGAGCGCCAGCGCCCGGGCGATGCCGATGCGCTGCCGCTGACCGCCGGAGAACTGGTGCGGGTACCGGTTGATGTGGTCGGGGTTGAGACCGACCAGCTCCAGCAGCTCCTGCACCTTGCCCCGCCGCTGACCCTTGGGCACCACGTCCGGGTGCACCTCGAACGGCTCGCCGATGATGTCGCCGACGGTCATCCGGGGGTTCAGTGAGGTGTACGGGTCCTGCATCACCAGCTGGATGTTGCGCCGGCCCCGTCGCCGCTCCTCGGCACCGACCTTGGCCATGTTGCGGCCCTGCACGAACAGGTCACCGGAGGTCGGCGTCTCCAGGCCGACAAGCATCCGGGCCAGGGTCGACTTGCCGCAGCCGGACTCGCCGACGACACCGAGGGTCTCCCCTCGGCGCAGTTGCAGGTTGACGCCGTCGACGGCCCGCACCGCGCCGATCTGCTTCTTGAAGACGATCCCCTGGGTCAGCGGGAAGTGCTTCACCAGGTCGCGGGTCTCCAGCACGTAGTCACTCATCGCCCTTGACCTCCTTCCAGAAGTGGCAGGCCGACGTACGGCTCGGCGTCACCTGATACAGCGGCGGCCCCGGGTTCTGGCGGCAGACGTCCTGCGCGTACCGGCAGCGGGGGTTGAAGGCGCAGCCCGTCGGGATGTTGGTCAGCGCCGGGGGCAGGCCCTTGATGGCGCTGAGTTCCTGGCCCTTGAGGTCCAGACGCGGGATCGACTCCAACAGACCCTTGGTGTACGGGTGGGCCGGGCTGGCGTAGATGTCGTTCACGCCGGCTTCCTCGATGACCCGACCGGCGTACATGACCGAGATCCGGTCCGCCACGTCGGCGACCACACCCATGTCGTGGGTGATCAGCACCAGGGCCATGTTCCGCTCCTGCTGGAGCTCGGCCAGCAGGGCCATGATCTGGGCCTGAACGGTCACGTCCAACGCGGTGGTCGGCTCGTCGGCGATCAGCACCTCGGGGTCGAGCGCCAGCGCCATCGCGATCATCACGCGCTGCCGCATACCACCGGAGAACTGGTGCGGGTAGTCGTTCACCCGTTGCTTCGCCGCTGGGATCTTGACCAGGTCGAGCAGCTCGACGGCGCGGGCCTTGGCGTCCTGACGGGACATGCCCCGGTGCTTGCGGAACAGCTCGGCGAGCTGGAACCCGACGGTGAAGACCGGGTTCAGCGCGGAGAGCGCGTCCTGGAAGATCATCGCGATCCGGTTGGCCCGGACCCGGCGGCGCTGCGCCTCGGGCAGCTTGAGCAGGTCGACACCCCGGTAGAGGATCTCTCCACCGGTGATGAACCCGGGCGGACTGTCCAGGATGCCCATGATCGCCTGAGCGGTCACGCTCTTGCCGCAGCCCGACTCGCCGAGGATCGCCCGGGTCTCGCCGGCCCGCACGTCGAAGCTCACCCCGTTGACCGCGTGGGCGATGCCGTTACGGGTACGGAACTCCACCTGAAGGTTCTTGACCTCCAGTGGCAGCGCGTTCGGGTCCAGGCCCGGCAGCGCGTCCAACTTGACGTTCACATCAGTGCTCATGCCTCACCGGAACTTCGGGTCGAGGGCGTCACGCAGGGCGTCACCCATGAGGATGAAGGACAGCACCGTGCCGATCAGCAGGCCGCAGGGGAAGAGCAGCAGCCACGGATCCTCCAGGAAGTAGACCTGGTGGACCGAGATCATGATGCCCCACGACTGGGCCGGCGGCTGGAGCCCGACACCGAGGAAGGTCAGCGTGGCCTCCGCGGCGACGAACGAGCCGAGCACGATGGTGGCGTACACCAGCATCGGGGCGATCGCGTTCGGCAGGATGTGCCGGAACATCAGCCGCGAGTTGCGGGCACCCACCGCCTTCGCCGCATGGACGTAGTCCAGATCCTTCGAGGAGATCACGCTGCCGCGGATGATCCGGGCGATGGTCGGCCAGGCCAGCAGGAACAACACCGCCGTGATGGTCCAGATGTTCTGCCGCTTGATCACGGTCAGGAACACGATCGCGCCGAGCAGGAACGGCAGCGAGAAGAAGATGTCCATCACCCGGGAGATGATCGCGTCGACCCAACCGCCGTAGTAGCCGGCGAGCAGGCCGAGCACGCCACCGACGATCACGATGGCGGAGGTCGCCATCACCGCGATCACCATCGACGGCCGCGCGCCGTAGATGGCGTGCGAGTAGTAGTCGCAACCCAGGATGTCGTACCCGAACGGGTGCTCCCAGCTCGGCGAGATCCGAGACCGGTCGGTGCTGCAGTTGCGCGGGTCCTGGCTGGTCCAGAGCTTCGGGAAGGCGGCCATCGAGCCGACCGCGAGGATGTAGAGGGAGGCGATCACGAAAACCGGGTCGCGGACCAACTGCCGCCGGGCATCCGCCCACAGGCTGGCGCTGCGCTCCTTGCCGCTGCCGCCGGTCGTGGCCTCCGTCGTCGGGCCGTCACCGCCGACCGGCGCGCCGCCGACGGCCGCACCCGCACTCGTCAGGTCACTCATGTCCACACCTCGTTTCGCTCAAGCCGGAGGCGGCCGGATGCCCCGCGGTCCGCGTCGTCACCACGAATCGGTCACTCATAGCGGATCCTCGGGTCGAGCACGGCGTACAGGAGGTCGACCAGCAGGTTGGCGACCAGGACGACCAGCACGAGCATGGTCACCACACCGACCACGACTGACGATTCGCCGGTACGGGCGGAGAAGGTCACCAGTCGACCGATGCCGGGCACGTTGAAGATCGTTTCCGTGACCACCGCGCCGGCCATCGCCGCACCGATGTCGACGCCGAGGAAGGTGATCACCGGAATCAGCGAGTTGCGCAGCGTGTGCACGCCGATGACCCGCTTGTTCGTCAGACCCTTGGCCTTGGCGGTCCGGACGTAGTCGGCCCGGATGTTCTCCATGATGCTGGTCCGGGTCAGCCGAGCCGTGGTGGCCAGCGAGACCGCACCGAGGACCATGCCGGGAATGATCAAGCTGGCGAACGGATAGTCGGGCTTGAAGCCAGGGGTGAACACTCCGACGGAGATCAGGTCAGGAATCCAGTCCTGGCCTCGCAGGATGTTACCGAACTTGACGCCGACGAACTCCCGCACCACCACGCCGAGCACGAAGATCGGCACCGAGATGATGAAGACCGTGCTGATCTTGACCATGTAGTCGAGGAAGCTGCCGCCGCGCAGACCGGCCAGCACACCGGCGGCGATACCCACGACCGCCTCGAAGACGATCGCGATCACCAGCAGCTTGAGGGTGAACGGGATGGCATCGGCCACCAACTCCGTCACCGGACGCTGACGCAGGTTGATGCCGAAATCGAAGTGGAAGAAGATGTTCTGGAGCCGGTCCAGGAAGAGCCCGAAACAGGGGTTGCCCTTCTGGTCGAGGCATGGGTCACCGTAGCCGAGCCGCTCGGTGATCGCCTGCAACAGCGCGGGCGGTGGGGTCCGGTCACCGAAGATCGCCCGGACCGGGTTCCCACTGAACTGGATCGCCAGCGAAGTCATGTAGTGGAGCAGGAACATGGTGCCCAGCACGGTGGGAATGAACTGGAGCAACCGTCGAATGACGTAGCGCCCCATCTCGGGGTCTCCTCTCGGCGCTGACGTGGCGGCAACGATCACCCTGGTGAGGTGACCGTTACCGCCACGTCGTATTACGGCTGGGTCAGGAGCCTGAAGCTCACTTCTACTTCAGAGAGGTCGCTGCGTAGTCCGCGTCGGAAACGGCGTTCCAGACGAACTGGTCAACGTTCTCGCTGTAGAGGGCACCAACCTTGTTGAACCACATCGGGATGACCGGCAGGTCCTCACCGACCAGGTCCTCCGCCTTCTGGTAGGACGGGATCGCGGCCTGGATCGAGTCGGCCGAGTCACCCTCCTTCATCGCGGCGTCGAACTCCGGGTTGCTGTAGGTCGAGTTGTTGCTGCCCGAGCCGGTGCCGTACAGCGGGTAGAGGAAGGTCTCCATGAACGGGTAGTCCGGGCCCCAGCCGAGCCGGAATCCACCGGTGAACTTCTTCTGGTCGGCAGTCTCGAGGTACTCGGCGAACTGCAGGTTGACCTTCAGCTCGTAGTCGATACCCAGGGCTTCCTTGATCTGGTCACCGACGGCCTGCAGCCACTGGTCGTGACCGGCACCGGCGTTGGCCCACAGGATCAGCTTCTCACCGGCCGGCCAGCCGCCAGCCTCGGCGAGCAGCTGCTTGGCCTTCTCGACGTCCTTCTTGCAGTACTTGCAGACGTCGGCGCGGGCACCCTCGAAGGTCGGGGCGACGAAGCCGGTGGCCGGGGTGAACCGGCCGTCGAAGACGGCGTCGATGATCGACTGGCGGTCGATCGACAGCGAGAGCGCCTGACGGATCCGCTTGTCCTTGAAGTTGTCCTGGTACAGCGGCATGCCGACGTAGGTGAAGCTGTCACCCGGCTGCTCGTACATGCGGTCGCCGTAGGTGGCCTTGGCCTCCTTGTAGCGGGCCGGCGGCACGGTGTACATCACGTCCAGCTCGCCGGCCTGGAAGGCGGCGTAACCGGCGTCGACGTCGGCGAAGATGCGGTACTCGATACGGTCCGGCTTGCCGGGCTCACCCTTCCAGGTGTCGCTGCGAACCACGTTGATCGCAACGTTGTGCTGCCAGCTGCCGTCGATCTTGTACGGGCCGTTACCGATCGGCTTCTCGTTGCAGGCCGCGATGTCGGCGACGCACGCCTCGGCCATCGGGAAGAAGCCCGGGTAGCCGATCGTGGTCGGGAAGCCGGAGAACGGAGCCTCCAGCTCGACGGTGAAGGTCAGGTCGTCGACCTTCTTGAGGCCGGAGAGCTCCTTGGCCTTCGGCTCCGGGGCCTTCTGCGGGCCGTCGCCGTCCGGGTCGGTGGACTGGACGTCCTTGATGCCGGCGATCCGCTTCATGAAGTAACCGTTGTTCTGGGCGTTCGGGCTGTAGGCCGCGAAGTTCCAGGAACGGATGAAGGCGTCAGCGTTGACGGCCTCGCCGTTGTCGAAGGTGTAGCCGCTCTTGATCTTGATGGTCCAGAGCTTCTGGTCGTCCGACTCGACCGACTCGGCCAGGTCCATCTCGACAGCGGAGGTCTGGGCGTTGTACTTCACCAGGCCACGGAAGAGCGAACGGATCACGTACAGCGACGGCTCGTCGTCACCACCGGAGGGCGTCAGGAACGCCGGCTCCGCGTTGTAGACGCGCAACGTGCCACCGGTCGAGGCAGCGTCGTCGTTGTCGTTGTCGCTACCGCCGCCGCAGGCGGTGGCCAACATGGCGGTGGCGGTCGCCGCGACCGCCACCTTCAGGAATTTCCCGCGCATGGGAGTGCCTCCTCAGGGCGCTCGGCTCACGAGGGGGTTGTGAGGTGCCTGCCACTGTGACACCAAATGCGCCCAAGCCGGAAGGCGTGTTATCAAGCCGATACCCGCCCGGGACGGTGCCGACATCCGCCTGGAGGCGAATTCGTTTCACCCCAGATGCATGGTATGACCTGCCCGTCAACAGCTTTTCGCGCCCGAATGGGGGATTGGCAGGGGGGCGTTATTGATCTCTGTGACGGTGGGAGATCAGAACGTGAGTCCGGCCACTTGTAGCGGGAGGCTACCCGAAAGTAGGAGGCGGCAACCAGACGTCACGGCACGCAGACGGACCGGGTGATCGGCCCGCCGACCCCGCCGATCGGTCAGACGAGTCGCCGGTCCGCGGCCCACCGGGACAGCTCGTACCGGTTGGACATCTGGAGCTTGCGCAACACGTTCGAGACGTGCGTCTCCACCGTCTTGATCGAGATGTACAGCTCCCGGGCGATCTCCTTGTACGCGTACCCACGGGCCAGCAGCCGCAGCACCTCGCGTTCCCGGTTGGTCAGCTGGTCCAGCTCGGGGTCCGCGACCGGGGCGTCCGGGCGGGCGGCGAAGGCGTCCAGCACGAAGCCGGCCAGCCGTGGGCTGAACACCGCGTCTCCGTCGGCCACCCGGCGGATCGCCGCGGCCAGCTCGTCCGGGGAGATGGTCTTGGTCACGTAGCCGCGGGCACCGGCTCGGATCAGCCCGATCACGTCCTCCGCGGCGTCGGAGACGCTGAGCGCCAGGAAACGCACCTGCGGGTGGCTACGCCGCATCGCCTCCAGCACCGCCCGACCGCCGCCGTCCGGCATGTGTACGTCGAGCAGGACAACGTCGGGTTCGGTGGCGGCGATCCGGCTGACCGCCTCGGCCACCGTGCTCGCCTCGCCGACCACCTCGACGTGTGTCCCCAGCTCAGCGCGGACGCCGGCCCGGAACATGGCGTGGTCGTCGACCAGAAACACCCGCAACCGCTGCGCTCCGGCGTCGTTCGGCTCCACCGGTGGCGTCGACTGCTCAGCCATCATCTGTCCCTCTCCGCAGTGGCCGAGTCCCTGGCGATCGGCAAGATCAGCCGGACCTCGGTCCCCTCCCCCGGCCGGGAGCGGATCTCCGCCCGGCCGCCGTGCCGCTTCATCCGTCCGATGATCGAGCCTCGGACCCCGTGCCGGTGATCCTCCACGGTATCCGGGTCGAACCCGGCACCCCGGTCCCGTACGAAGACACTGACCTGGTCAGGTTCGACCTCGGCGTACAGCGAGACGGTCTGCACCCCGGCGTGCCGGGCGGCGTTCACCAGCGCCTCGCGGGCGGCGGCGACCAACGCGCCCACCCGCTCGTCGGTCTCCCGGTCGCCGACCACCACCGCCTCGACCGTGATGGCGAAGGTGTCCTCGACCTCGGCCGCCGCCTGCTCCAGTGCGGCCGCGAAGCGTTCCGTCGGCGACGCGGTGGGCTTGTAGAGCCAGTTGCGCAACGAGCGCTCCTGGCCCCGGGCGAGCCGCTGCACCATCTTGACGTCACTGGCGTTGCGCTGGATCAACGCCAGGGTGTGCAGCACCTGGTCGTGCACCATGGCCGCCAGCTCGGCCCGCTCCTGCTCGCGGATGCGGCCCTCCCGCTCCGACCGGAGCTGGTTCCAGGTCCGCCAGAGCACCGGCGCGGCCACCACTCCCACCCCGGCCAACCCGACCAGGGCGAAGATGACCCCGTTGACCACGGCATCGAGGTTCTGGGCCGGGGAGTACACGGCGGCGACCCCGATGATGCCGACCGCGACCAGCACCCCACCACCGACGAAGCGGAGCACGAAGGCCCGCCGGTCGCTCTCCTCCACCACCGCGCTGAGCCACGGCACCGGCATCGACTCGTTCCACTGACGCCGCCGCTCCGGCCCGGACTGGTGCCATATCACTCCGGCGCCGACCGCGATGATCGCGACCAGCCAGCCGGCCGTGCCGGCCACCCCGACCGAGTCGAAGACCAAGACCTGGATCAGCAGTACGCCCAGCCCGATCGCCACGAACGGCAGCAACTGGGTGACGTCCCGACGCGGTGGCGCCGCGGTGTCACCGGGACGCAGCGGAACGACGGCCCAGAAGGCGGCGTACAGCAGCAGACCGAGGCCGCTCAGGCCGAGCAGCACCATGAAGGCGACCCGGACCCGGACCACCGGGACACCGAGGTGCTCGGCGATGCCGGCGGCCACCCCGGCGGCCATGCGGTCCTTCGGGTCTCGGTAGAGACGGGGTGGCTGACTCACGGTACTGATCACGGACTCCCTGGGCAGGACCTGCGCCGGATGCGGTGGGGTTCCGGCCCAGGTTGATCGTCACATGCAGGGGGACGGCCGACCACGGGGACGCCCCGGAGATTGCGGGGCGCAGGATCTCAGGGTGGGGTCAGGGTCGTATCCGGAGGTTGTTCGGGCATCGAGCCGCGCAGGATCGAAGACATGACCGACGATGCTGCGCAGCCGAACCGACCGGAGCCGACGGACGCGGGCACGACACCGCCGACCGCGTCTCCCGGCCCGGCCGCCGCATCGGCGGGCGCGACCGGGGACCACACGGCAGCACCGGGCAGCCCACCGATGCCCACCGCGCAGACCCCCTCAAGCGCCCCCACAGCGCCCGCCGGCCCCGGCCCGGCAAGCCCTCCCGGGTACGACCAGACCGCCCCACCGCCTCCCGGTGGCGGCTCGCCCGGCGCCCCACCGCCTCCCGGCGGTGCCGGCGGACCGTACGGAGGTGCCGGCGGACCGTACGGAGGTGCCGGCGGACCGTACGGAGGTGCCGGGTTCACCTCGCGGTACGGGCTCGTCCGCCCTCGCGACGGCCGCTACCTGGCCGGTGTCTGCGCCGCCATCGGTCGAGCCACCAACACCGATCCGGTGCTCTGGCGGGTGCTGCTCGCGGTACTCGGCTTCTTCGGTGGCGTCGGCATCCTGATCTACGTCATCGGCTGGTTGATCATCCCGGGCGAGGGCGACACGGCCTCGCCGGTCGAGTCGATGCTGGGCCGGGGCAGATCCAGCATGTCCCCGGTCACCGTGATCGTGCTCAGCATCCTGGTCGCGGTGGCCTTCGGCTACATCGTCACCGACGCGTTCCGCGCGGTGCTGCTCGGCGCGGCCATCCTGGTCGGCGGGGCGTTGCTGCTCAACCGGCAGCAACACCAGACGCAGCCCGAGCCGGCCCCGATGACCACACCGCCGAGCGCACCGGTGCCGCCGGTCAGCTATCCCGCCCCCAGCGTGTACTCACCGGCGTACGCCGCCAGCACCCAGACCAGGACCCACATCCCGCCGTACGGCCCGGTCCCCCCGCCCGGTACGCCCTCCACCGCAGCACCGAGAGAACCGAACATGCCTCCCTCCCCCACGCCGCCCTGGCCGACGACGAGCACGCAGAGCGCACCGCTGGGCCCGCCACCCCCCGCGCCGCTACCGCCGACGTACCGTCCCCCGTTCGCCCCGCACGGCCCGTACGCCAGCCGGACCATGCCACCGCCACCGCCGCAGGCGCCGCCCAAACCGCCGAAGAAGCCCCGCGAGCGGTCCGCCCTGGGCGCGGTGACGTTCTCGCTGATCTTCGTCGCGCTGGGTCTGGTGGTCGTGCTCGACATGCTGAACGTCTTCGGGATCGGTGCCTCGGCCTACTTCGCGGCGGCGCTCGCCGTGATCGGTCTCGGCCTGCTGGTGGGTACCTGGTTCGGTCGGGCTCGCTGGCTGATCGCGCTCGGCCTGGTCACCGCCGCCGCGCTCGCGGTGGCGACCGTCGCCGAGTCGTACAACCGGCTCGGCGGCATCGACGGCGCGGTCGTCTGGGCCCCGACCAACCAGCGCGAACTGGCGCTGCGGTACGAGCAGAGCTTCGACGACGCGGTGCTCGACCTGCGCGCGATCGACTTCAGCCAACTGGACACCGAGGTCACCGTCGTCATCAACTTCGGTGAAGCCACCGTGCTGGTGCCACCGAACGTGGACGTGACGACAGTTACCCAGGTCACCGCCGGCGACGCGGACATCTTCGGCGAGCAGCGCGGCTGGGGTCGGGACAACCACCGCAGGGAGATCGTCGATCTCGGTCCGGACGGGCCGGGCGGCGGGAAGCTACGCCTGAACCTGCACGTCAACGCCGGAAAGATGGAGGTGACCCGATGAGGGCACACCGCACCGACCTGGTGTCGTTCGCCTTCGGGCTGCTCTTCCTCGCGCTCGCCGCCTGGTGGCTGCTCGCCCAGGTGGTCGGCCTCGTCCTGCCACCGGTGGGCTGGTTCCTCGCCGGCGGGCTGATCCTGATCGGTCTCCTCGGTCTCGTCGGCGCGCTGCGTTCCAGCAAACAGGCCAACCAACCGGAGCAGCCCGGTCCGGGCCCCGCAGGCTCGGACACGGCCGGTACCGGCGGGCACGAGGCGACCGAGTCGCCGGACGCCCGGCAGGACGAGGCCGCGGGTACGGGCACCGATGCGGACCGGAGCACCGACGACGACCGTACGCTCGATCTGGCCGACGACGCAGACCTGCCGCGACGGCGAGGCCCGGCTGCCTGACCATGCGACAGCAGCAGTGGGCCGCCTATGCTGGCCGGTGTGCTCCCGCCATCGCCGGCCGGCCCACGCGCGGGCATCCCGCGCGGGTCAGCCGGTTCGCGCGGGCCGCTCGCGGCCGGGCCGACCTCGCCGCCGGGCGGTGATCTCGCGTCAGTCGCCTCTATCCCGTCAGGAGCCCGTTCGAGATGACCCAGTTCCCCGGCGTGCGTGCCGCCGGCCGGTCCGGCCCGGTCCGCCTCGGCGAGCGTGCCGCCCGCACCCTCGTCGCCGAGCTCGCCCGGATCAACGACCCCAAGGCCGCTCTGCTGGTCGGCGCGGCACCGGAGTCCGCGGTGCTGGCCGCGGCCATCGAAGCGCTGCTGCCCGGCGACACCCTCACCGTGGTGCCGGCCGAGTCGGTCAGCCCCACGGCCCTGCGTGAACACGTCAGCGCCCAGGGACGCTGGGTCGCCGATCGGGTCCGCGTGGTGGACAGCCTCGCCGAAGCCGAGCCGGCCGCGGTGGTCGTGGCCGGTGAGGCGCTGGCCGGTACCGCCGAGGAGGCGCGCGCGACCGTCGAGACGCTTACCAAGTACCTGGCCGACGGCGCGCTGTTGAGTGTGGCCACCGCCGTCGGCCGGACCGCCGGTGCCGCCGCCGAGTTGGAGCGCCAGGGCGCGCTGCACGGTGTCGGTGTCGACCTGGTGCTGCGAAACCCGGAGCCGGTACGCGTGTTCCGGCTCCGTTTCACCCCGACGGACGCGGCGGCGGCGGAGCGCCTCGCCCCCGCCTACCGTCCGTCGAGCGTGCCGGTGACCCGCGACATGCACATCGACTCCAACGGTGTGGCCGCCGCCGGCATCGCCCTCGGGTTGGCCGCGCTGACCCGGCTGGCCCGGCCGAAGTCCAAGCTGTGGCTGGTGCCCGCGCTGGCCGCCGCACCGGTGGCCGCCTTCTTCCGGGATCCCGAACGGGATGTGCCGGAGGACCCGTCGGCGGTGGTTGCCGCTGCCGACGGCAAGGTCCTGTCGGTCCAGCGACTGCACGACGAACGCTTCGGCGACGGCGAGTTCCTGCGGATCGCGGTCTTCCTGTCGGTGCTCGACGTGCACGTCAACCGTTCCCCGGTGGCCGGCAAGGTGGTCGACTACTTCGTCGCCGACGGCGGCTTCGTCAACGCGATGAAGCCGGACGCCGAGCACAACGTGGCCGCGTACACGGTGCTGGACACCACGCACGGCACGGTGGTGGTGGCGCAGCGGACCGGCCTGATCGCCCGGCGGATCGTGCAGCGGGCGCCGATCGGCACCCTGCTGGCGCGCGGCGAGCGGTTCGGGCTGATCCGGTTCGGCTCGCGTACCGACGTCTACCTGCCCGTCGAGGCCGCGGACCCGCTGGTCGGGCCGGGCGACAAGGTGGTCGGCGGGTCGACCGTCATCGCCCGCTGGCGCTGATCGGAACCGAACGACAAAGGGCGCCGCGGTCGACCGCGGCGCCCTTTCGTCGGTACGGGGATCAGATGGTGCGGCGCTGGTGCAGCCAGAGCAGCGGCCCGCTGATCAGGTAGCCCACCACGATCAGGCCGAAGGTGAGCCGCACGTCGATCAGCGCGCCGATCACCGGAGCGAGCCAGAGCCACGGCGGCAGCTTGACCAGCCGGGCGAGCTTGGCGTACGGGAAGCTGCTGACCATGGTGAAGGCGAGCAGCGCCACCCCGGCGATCTGCACCGCGCCCGGCACCGGCAGACCGATCACCACCATCAGGGCGAGCACCGCCGCCGCCATCGTGGTCGGTACGCCGCTGAAGAAGCGGCCGTCCTGGGGCGAGACGTTGAACCGGGCGAGCCGGATCGCGGCACAGGCGGCGACGAGCGCGGCGGCCACTCCGGCGGCAGCCGTCGGCACCTCACCGGCGAGCGAGGCGTAGACCACCACGGGCGCGGCGAGGCCGAAGGAGCACATGTCGGCCAGCGAGTCCATCTGGGCGCCGAACGGGCTGGAGACGCCGAGCTTGCGGGCCAGCGCGCCGTCGAGTCCGTCGAAGGCGACACAGGCGATGAGGAGCAGAGCGGCGACCCGTACGTCGCCGTTCATGGCGATGAAGATCGCGTTGATGCCGAGCACCAGGCTGGCCAGGGTGCAGGCGTTGACCAGGGCGAACTTCACCCGACGCGCCATTGTCCGCGCACCGGGCAGCAGCGGTACGGCGCTGACCGTGGCGACGTCCGGCGCCGGGGATTCGACCTGGGGAGCCGGGCCGATCGCCGCAGGGGCGATCGTCTCGATCCGGGTCCGGTGGAACCGCTGCAAGCCGTAGCGACGGCGGGGACGATCCGAATACCGGGGCTCGGCCAGGGCATCGGTCGCGCTGTGCAGCTCGCCATCGCGGCGGCCGACGCGGACCAACAGGACCTGACGGGCCAGGCTGCCACTGCGGCGCAGCGGGCCCGTCCAGCTTCGCCCTGCGGGACGCGGGCTGTCAGTCGTACGACGCCGGCGCCAGGGGGCTCTCGGCACGCTTCCTCCATCACCGGATCAGCTGGCCGCCCGTGCGGGGCGGGTGTCCGGCTGTCTCGTTGCCGGACCGTTCGGGCCCGGCAGCCCATTTTGCGGAGTACACCATCGCATAGGCGAGTGGGGATTGGCGATAGCTGCCGGCGGTACTTATATCTCCCCTAACCATGCGAACCGCACGGTTGTTTCCATCTGGGGCATCATCGCCCGTTTTCCTCCCTCGACCCTTCTCCCGACTGTACCGGAGATCGCCTTCCCGGGCCGCCGGGCGACCGGCGGGGTCCGGTCGCCCGTCCGGCTCACCCGCCGGTCGCCACAGCCTCGGCGGCGATCTCCGTCAACGGAAGTTCGCGCAGCTCGGCCGGGGTGAACCAGGCGGCACGGGCGGTGGAGCCGCCGGCCAGCTCAGTGACCGCCGGCTCAGTCGGGCGGTCGACCAGCACCCGGTAGACGACGCGGATGCCATGCCAGTCGATGGGATAGCCCTCCGGCCCGAGCGCGGCCGGATTGTGCAGGTTGTCCACTCCAATGAGTTCGGTCACCCGACCCAATTGGCCGGATTCTTCGACCAGTTCGCGTAGCAGCGCGGTGACCGGCTGCTCACCATGGTCCGTACCGCCACCGGGCAGATGCCACTGACCGGCACCCGGATAACCGTCCGCGATCAACGCCAGCAACACCCGTCCGGCCGGATCGGAAACCAACCCGTACGCTCCGAAACGCTGCCGCCGAGCGGCGTCCGGCGCGGCGAACGGCTCCCGCCGACGCAGCGCCCCGGAGGGCAGCGGCACGACCGGCAGGCCCAGCGCCTCGGCGGTGAACGGCAGCAGCGGCAACCCGGCCGCCTCGTCCGGCGACAGCCAGCGCGCCAGATCGGTGGTGCCGTCCGGCTCGCCGCGCAACGTGCCGCCCACGGCCGTCACGTCGAACAGCACCCGATCCGTGTGCAGGGCGACCCCCAGGTCGGGGTAGGGCGTCACGTCGGCGACCACCGCGCGCAGCCCGGTCACCTCGACGGCGAGCCCGGTCTCCTCGGCGACCTCACGGAGCACCGCCCGCGCCGGATGCTCGGCGTGCTCCAGGCCGCCGCCCGGCAGCGACCAGACGCCGGGAAAGTCGGCCCGAGCGGACCCCCGCACGAGCAGCACCCGCCCGTCGGGGTCCCGCAGCACGCCGTACGCCCCCACCCGCCGTACCTGCTCCACACCGACCCCCGCCCGCACGACCGTCTCCGGCCGCCCGGCCGCTGTCGATCACGAAGTTGTCGCCACCTGTCGGGGGCGTGCCCCCGACAATAACTTCATGATCGCGCGGCCGGGCGCGGAGTGTGCGGTGGTCAGGTGAGGCGGGCGGCCTGGACGGCCTCGGCGGTCACCTCGGTGAGGCGGTCGGTCGGCAGGGCACCGAGTTCCTCGCGGGCGAACCAGCGGGCCTCACAGGTGGAGCCGCCGACGTCGGCGACCGTGGGCGGGGCCGGCTTGTCGACCACCACCCGGTAGAAGGCGCGTACGCCGTGCCAGTCGATCGGGTAACCCTCCGGGCCGAGGGAGGCTGCGTCCCGGTGGCTGGCGACACCGAGCAGCCCGATCAGGCGCCCGGTCTGCCCGGTCTCCTCGACCAGTTCCCGGATCAACGCGGCACCCGGCTGCTCGCCGTAGTCGGTGCCGCCGCCCGGCAGATGCCAGCAGCCGGCACCCGGGTAACCGTCCGAGACCCGGGTCAGCAGCACCCGGCCGTCCGGATCGGTGACCACCGCGTACGCGGCGAAACGCTGCGCCCGGTGCAGGCCGTCCGGACCGGGTACCGCGTAGAAGGAGGGGAACTCCGGCGGCTCGTCGGGCACGATGTCGGCCGAGGAGGTGGGCAGCCCGAGGGCGCGCGCGGTGAACGAACGCAGGGGCAGTTGCCGGGCCTCCTCGCGGGTGAACCAGCGGGCCAGGTCGGTCGGCCGGTCGACCCGGTCGGTAAGCGAACCACCCCGGACCGAGACCTGGTAGACCAGCCGGTCGGTGTGGATGGTGATGCCGCGCTCGGGCAGCGCCCGCATGTCGGCCAGGACGTCCTGAAGGCTCGCGACGGAGACCGACAGCCCGGTCTCGGCGGCGGTCTCCCGGACGACGGTGTGCTGAGGGTCCTCACCGTGGTCGACCGCCCCACCGGGCAGAGACCACGTACCGGGGGTGCCGGAGCGCTCCGATGCGCGAACCAGCAACACTCGGTCTACCGAATCAGTACAGACTGCGTATGCCGCGATCCTGCGGAGCGGCTCCAGCATGGTGGTCACGGAGCCAAATTCTCCCCGTGACCCGTTAACGGCGCGGAAAAGAGTCGGATTCCTGACTTCTTACTTACCCCTGAGGCACAAGTCAGGGTATCGATCCGGGCGGTCACCGAGGTCGATGCGCCCCGAGACGCGGACCGTGGAGGCATGACTTCCACACCTCACGCCCCGTACAAGCAACTGCGCCGCCCGACCACCGACCGGATGGTCGCCGGAGTGGCCAGCGGCGTCGGCCGCTACCTCGGCGTCGACCCGACCCTGGTCCGGGTCGTCTTCGCGGTCGGCACCGTGCTCACCGGCGGGATCGCCGCACTGGCGTACCCGATCATGTGGTTCCTGATGCCGGCGGAACCGGCAAGCGCGCCGGCCTGGCCGCACCCGACGGGCGTCCCGCCGCAGGGCCCGGCAGGCGGTCCACCGCCCGCCGGACCGGCAGGCCCCGCCCCACATCCGGCATGGCCCTACCCAGCGCCCGGCGCACCGACCCCTCACCACGGCCCGGTCCCGCCCGCCACGCAGTACGGCCCGGTCCCGCCCGCCACGCCGGTCCAGGTACCGCCCGCCGCGCAGCACGGGACGGTGCCGCCGGTGGCGCAGCACGGGCCGGTACCGCCGGTCGCAGCGGCACCGCCGGTGTCGGCGGCGACCGGTACCACGTCGGACGCGGTGCAGGAGAGCAGCACGCCGACGGTACGGATCGCCACCGCCGAGGGCACCGCGCCGACCAGGCCCGAGGCGGCTGCTCAGCCGCCGGCCTGAGTCGGCGTCACTCCCACTCGATGGTGCCCGGCGGCTTGCTGGTCACGTCCAGGACCACCCGGTTCACCTCGGCGACCTCGTTGGTGATCCGGGTGGAGATCCGGGCGATCACGTCGTAGGGCAGGCGCGACCAGTCGGCGGTCATCGCGTCCTCGCTGGAGACCGGGCGCAGCACCACGGGGTGACCGTAGCTGCGCCCGTCGCCCTGCACGCCGACGCTGCGCACGTCGGCCAGCAGCACCACCGGGAACTGCCAGACGTCGCGGTCCAGGCCGGCGGCGCTCAACTCCTGCCGGGCGATGAAGTCGGCCCGGCGCAACACGTCCAGGCGCTCCTGGTCGACCGCGCCGATGATCCGGATGGCCAGGCCCGGGCCGGGGAACGGGTGCCGCCAGACCATTGCCTCGGGCAGGCCGAGTTGCAGACCGAGGGTACGGACCTCGTCCTTGAACAGCGTGCGCAGCGGCTCGACCAGGGCGAACTTCAGGTCCTCGGGCAGCCCGCCGACGTTGTGGTGGCTCTTGATGTTGGCGGTACCGGTGCCGCCACCGGACTCGACCACGTCCGGGTAGAGGGTGCCCTGCACCAGGAACTCCACGTCACCGTGCGAGGCGATCTCCCGGGCGGCGGCCTCGAAGACCCGGATGAACTCCCGGCCGATGATCTTCCGCTTCTGCTCCGGGTCGGTCACCCCGGCCAGCGCACCGAGGAACCGGTCGGCCGCGTCGACCACCTTGAGCTTGATGCCGGTGGCCGCGACGTAGTCCTTCTCCACCTGCTCGGCCTCGCCGGCCCGCAGCAGACCGTGGTCGACGAAGACGCAGGTGAGCTGGTCGCCGACGGCCTTGTGCACAAGCGCGGCGGCGACCGCGGAGTCCACCCCGCCGCTGAGGCCGCAGATGACCTCCTTGTCGCCGACCTGCGCGCGGATCCGGGCCACCTGCTCGTCGATGATGTTCTCAGGCGTCCAGGTGGGCTCGATCCCGGCGATCTCGTACAGGAAGCGGGTCAGCATCTCCTGCCCGTGCGCGGTGTGCCCCACCTCGGGGTGGAACTGCACACCGGCCCGCCGACCGGCCAGGTCCTCGAAGGCGGCGACCGGTGCACCGGCGGACTCGGCGGTCACCGTGAAGCCCTCCGGCGCCTCGGTGACACAGTCGCCGTGGCTCATCCAGACCGGCAGGTCGGCCGGCAGGTCACGGAGCAGTACGCCCGGTTCGAGCAGACGGGGACGCAGCGGAGTGCCGCCGTACTCCCGGTTGCCGGTGCGCGCCACGGTGCCGCCCAGGGCCTGCGCCATCGCCTGGAAGCCGTAGCAGATGCCGAAGACCGGCACCCCCGCCGTGAACAGCCCGCCGTCCACCTGCGGGGCCTCGGGCGCGTAGACGCTTGCCGGACCGCCGGACAGGATGATCGCGGCCGGGTTCTTGGCCAGCATCTCGGCCACGGGCATGGAGTGCGGGACGATCTCGGAGTAGACCTTGGCCTCACGCACCCGGCGCGCGATCAGCTGGGCGTACTGGGCACCGAAGTCGACCACGAGGACAGGACGCGGCAGGCTCATGTGCAGCAAGCCTACCCACAGTCACCCCCTCCCCCACCCCCACCCCACACCCCCTCCCCCGCCGATCTTGCACTTTCGGTCGCGGATACGCGGCTTATGCACCCTTTACCCCGACACAAAGTACAAGATCGCCGGGGGCTAGGGGAGGGCGAGGGGCGGGGGGCGGGGGATCAGGGGAGGGCGGGGTGGGTTGGGGGGATGGGAGGGAGGGGGCGGTAGGGGGAGGTTTGTGGGGGGCGGGGGTCGGGGGTGTTCTTGTTGGGCCAGAGGGACATGGCGCGTTCGGCCTGGGCGGTGATGGTGAGGGAGGGGTTGACGCCCAGGTTGGCCGAGATGGCGGCGCCGTCGACGACGTACAGGCCGGGGTGGCCGTAGACGCGGTGGTACGGGTCGATGACACCGGTCTCGGGGGTGGCGCCGATCACCGCGCCGCCGAGGATGTGGGCGGTCATCGGGATGTCGAACGGTTCGGTCAGCGCGCCGCCGGGCGTACCGTCGATCTCTTCGGCGAGTAGTCGGGCCGCCCGGTTGCCGGCGGGGATCCAGGTCGGGTTTCCGGTGCCGTGGCCGGGGGCGGCGACCAGGCGACGACCCAGCGGCCCGCGCCGCAGCCGGGTGGTGAGCGAGTTGTCCGCCGACTGCATCACCAGGGCGATCACCGTACGCTCGGACCAGTTGCGCACCAGCAGCAGCCGGGCGGCCTGCCAGGGATGCCGGACGAGTTGACCGAGCCAGCGGCGTACCCGGTGCGGCCCGCCGTCGACAAGCAGGGATTGCAGCAGACCCATCGCGTTCGAGCCGCGCCCGTAGCGGACCGGCTCGATGTGGGTCTGCGGATCGGGGTGGAACGAACTGGTGATCGCCACCCCCTCGGAGTAGTCCACTCCGGCGGCCCGGGCCCGCCGACGCGGCACCGAGGCGCCGAGGATGGCCTCCGAGTTGGTCCGGGTCAGCCGACCCAGCGTCGACGAGATGTTGGGCAGGGCACCACGCTCACGCATCTCGTGCAGCAGCCGTTGGGTGCCGAGCGCGCCGGCGGCGAAGACCACCTGGTCGGCGTGGATCACCTGCGGGCGCTTGCGCAGCCAGGCGCCGGTGCGTTCGGTGTGTACGGCGTACCCGTCGCCGCAAGGCCGCACGGCGGTGACCGTGGTCAGCGGATGCACCTGGGCACCGAGCCGCTCGGCCAGCCACAGGTAGTTCTTGACCAGGGTGTTCTTCGCGCCGTACCGGCATCCGGTCATGCAGGCGCCACAGTTGGTGCAGCCGGTACGCTCCGGCCCGGCACCGCCGAAGTACGGGTCGGCCACCCGCTCACCCGGTCGCCCGATGTACACCCCGACCGGGGTGGCGTGGAAGGTGTGCCCCACCCCCATCCGGTCGGCCACCCGCCGCATCGCCCGGTCCGCGGGGGTGTGCAGCGGGTACGTGGTCACCCCGAGCATCCGCTTCGCCTGGGCGAAGTGCGGGGCGAGTTCAGCCCGCCAGTCGGTGATGTCCCGCCACTGGGGGTCGGTGTAGAAGGCGTCAAGCGGCTCGTACAGCGTGTTGGCGTAGACCAGCGAGCCGCCGCCGACCCCCGAACCGGACAGCACCAGCACCCCGCCGCCGGCCCGCCGGTCGGCCGCCCGCAGCAGGGTGATCCGTTGCAGGCCGAAGCAGCCCAGCTTCGGTGCCCAGAGGAACCGCCGCAGTCGCCACGAGGTCTGCGGGAACTCGTCGTCGGCGAACCGTCGGCCCGCCTCCAGGACGCCGACCGAGTAACCCTTCTCGGCCAGCCGCAGGGCGGCCACGCTACCGCCGAAGCCCGACCCGATGACGACCACGTCGTACCGCATGCTTCGAATCATTACTCCCGAGTAGCTCTCGCGCCAGAAGCAGTGTGCGCGCAATCATGCTGCGCAGCCCGCTCGGGAGAAGCCCACGCGGGTGATCGAAGCGACATAGCGGTCGACGCAACCCTGAGCCCACCTCACGGCGTTGTGTCGGCAGGTGCGCCGAAGAAGGCGGGGGAATGATGCTCGGAGAACCTCGGAGACGGCTGACGCTGGTGCTCGCCGCCCTGGTCGCGGTGGCGGTGGTGGCCGTCGGCGCGGTGGTGATCACCCGGCTGGTCGGCACCGACCGGAGCACACCGACCGCCGGACCGACCGGCCCGAGCGCGTCGGCCGACGCGCCACCGAGTCCGAGCCCGAGCACCCCGCCGCCGGGCGCCGACATCACCGGCCCGCTCAACCTGCTGCTGGTCGGCATCGACACCCGGGTCAGCGTGCCGGGTTGGGAGCCGCACGCCGACGCGGTGCTCATCCTGCACGTACCCGCGGGGTTGTCCCGGGCGTACCTATTCTCGCTCCCCCGCGACCTGGTGGTGGACATCCCGGCGTTCGAGCCGGCCGGCTACCGGGGCGGTCGGACCAAGCTCACCAACGCGATGAGCTACGGCAGCCGGGTGCCGGACCGCCCGAAGCAGCCGGACCCGGCCCAGGGGTACGAGTTGCTGAGCCAGGTGGTGAGCGACTACACCGGGCTGCGCATCGACGCCGGCGCGGTGCTCACCTTCGGCGGCTTCGACGAGTTGGTGGACAGCCTCGGCGGCGTCGACATCCACGTCGACCAGCGGGTGGTCTCGCGGCATCGACAGCCCGACGGCAAGCACCGCTCACCCGGGCCGGGCGTCGGCGGGTACGTCGGACCGCAGATGGTCTACGAGCCCGGCGATCGGCACCTCAACGGCTGGCAGGCGCTGGACTACGCCCGACAGCGCTACCTGCCCGGTGGCGACTACACCCGGCAACGCCACCAGCAGCAGCTGATCCGGTCGCTGGTCGGCAAGATCCTCGACACCGACCTGGCCCGCCAGCCGGAGCGGGTCGAGCAGGTGGTGGCGGCCCTCGGCGACATGCTTGTCTACGTCGGCGGGCGACGGATCGTGGAGTTCGCGTACGCCCTCGGCGGGCTCTCCCCCGACGCGCTGACGCTCGTCACCCTGCCCGGCGCGGCGGTCGGTCGGGGCAACGCCTACCGGGGTGAGGAACTGACCCAGACCGGCCGCCGCTTCATCACCGAGTTGCGGGCCGGCAAGGTCGACGAGTTCCTCGCCGAGCACCCGAAACTGGTGGTGCCCCGATAGGGCGATACTGTCAAGATCGCGGATCTCGTCTTCGCCGACCGCGGCCTGCACCTCGGCGTGCTGAACGCCCTACTGGACCGGCTTCTGCGCCCGCCGGGCGACCAGCGGCCGGGCGGCGGGTCAGGGCAACGCGGGTGCGGTGGTGCCGGTCAACCAGGCGTCGAAGAACGAGCCCAGCTGACGCCCGGAGATCCGCTCGGCCAGGGCGACGAAGTCAGCCGTGGTCGCGGTGCCGTCCCGCCGCTCGGTGGTCCAGGTGCGCAGGATCCGGAAGAAGTCGTCGTCGCCGACGGTACGCCGCAACGCGTGCACGACAAGTGCCCCGCGCTTGTAGACGGCGGTGCTGAACATCGCGCCGGGACCGGGATCCAGGGTGGGCCGGGACCAGTCCGTCACCGCGTACTGCTGCTCGAAGTTGCGTTGGGCGCTCGGGCCGCCGTCGTGTTCCTCCCAGAGCCACTCGGCGTAGCTGGCGAAGCCCTCGTTGAGCCAGATGTCGCTCCACCGGGCCAGCGCCACGCTGTTGCCGAACCACTGGTGGGCCACCTCGTGGACGACCACGCCGTAGTTCGGCTCGCCGGAGCGGAAGAACCCGGGGCCGTAGACCGGTCGGGACTGTGTCTCCAACGCGTACCCGATCCTCGGGTCGGCCACCACCACCCCGCCGTACGCCTCGAACGGGTACGTCCCGAAGAGACCGGCCAGGTAGTCGGCGATCTCACCGGTGCGCGACAGCGACCGCGCCTGCGGCCCGGTGGCCGGCATGTCGGCCGGCACCGCCGTGATCATCGGCTTGCCGCTGTGCGTGCCGACGTCCACCCGGTAGTCACCGATCACCAGCGTGGTCAGGTAACTCGCCATCGGTGACCGCTCGGCCCAACGCCAGGTGGTCCACCCGTCGGCCGTGGTCCGCTCCCCTGGTACGCCGTTGCTCAGCGCGGCGAGCCCTTCGGGGACCGTCACCTCGATGTCGTAGGTCGCCTTGTCGGAGGGGTGGTCGTTGACCGGGAACCAGGTCGCCGCCGAGTGCGGTTGGCCCAGGGCGATCGCTCCGTCGTCGGTGTGCTGGAAGCCACCGCTGCCCAGCACACCGTCGGTGACCGCCGTGGGCACCCCGGCGTAGCTCACCTCGACGGTGAACCGGCTGAGGTTCGCCAGCCTCCGGCTCGGCGTGACGACCAGTTCGCCGTCGGCCTGCCGGTGCTCGGCGGAGGCACCGTCCACGGTGACCGAGTCGACCGTGAGACCGCTCAGGTCGAGGTTGAACCGGGAGAGGTTCTGCGTGGCGGTCGCGGTCACCACGGCCCGCCCGACGAGCCGGTCGTCGGCCGGGTCGTACCGCACTGCGAGCCGGTAATTGTCGACGTCGTAGCCACCGTTGCCACTGCCCGGCACGTACGGATCGGCAACGTCCACACTGCCCGGCCGGAACCCGTCCTCACGCTCCCCCGTGCAGCTCACCAGTGCCACGGCAGCCACCACCGCCACCGCAACCCCACGCCACCGCAACCCCACCACCCTGCTCACCCCGCCGAGCCTACCGCCGCCCACCCCGTCGATCTTGCACTTGCGGTCGCGGCGAACCGCCCGAAACCACCACGAACCTGCGACCACAAGTCCATGATCGACGCAGGAACGGGGGTGGGGGTGGGGGTGGGGGTTAGCGGTCCAGGACTAGGCCTACTTTTTGGAATTCCTTGAGGTCGCGGTAGCCGCACTTGGCCATGGCGCGGCGGAGGCCGCCGAAGAGGTTGAGTTGGCCGTCCGGCTCGTCGGCGGGGCCGAAGAGGAGGCGTTCCATGGAGCCGAGCGGTTCGCCGGCCACCTCGAAGGCGCCTCGGGGCAGTGACGGGTGGCTGGCGGCCGAGTGCCACCAGGCGCCACCGGCCGGGGCCTCCGCGCAGAGCGACAGCGGCTCGCCGAGCATGACCGCGTCCGCGCCGCAGCCGAGCGCCTTGGCGATGTCCCCGGAGGTACGGATGTCGCCGTCGGCGATCAGGTGCACGTACCGGCCGCCGGTCTCGTCCAGGTAGTCCCGCCGGGCTGCGGCGGCGTCGGCGATCGCGGTGGCCATCGGCACCCGGATGCCGAGCACCGACTCGGTGGTGGACCACTCGTCGCCACCGATGCCGATGATCACACCGGCCGCGCCGGTACGCATCAGGTGCAGCGCGGTCTTGTAGTCGGTGCAGCCGCCGACGATGACCGGCAGGTCGAGGTCGGCGATGAACTCCTTGAGGTTGAGCGGCTCGTCGGTGGTCGAGACGTGCTCGGCCGAGACGATGGTGCCCTGGATGACCAGGAGGTCGACGCCCGCGTCGAGGATCACCGGGGCCAGCGCCAGGGTGTGCTGCGGGGAGACCCGCACCGCCACCGTGCCGCCGCCGGAGCGCAGCTCACGGACCCGCTCGGTGATCAGATCCGGGCGGATCGGCTCGGCGTACACCTCCTGGAGCCGCTTGGTGGCGCGGGCGTCCTCACCCAGGCCGGCCAACTCCTCCAGCACCTTGGTCGGGTTCTCGTAGCGGGTCCAGAGCCCTTCGACGTTGAGCACGCCGAGGCCGCCGAGCTGGCCCAGGCGTACCGCCGAGGCCGGGCTCATCGTCGCGTCGGAGGGGTGCCCCACGCAGGGGATGCCGAACTGGTACGCGTCCAGCTGCCAGCCGGTGGAGACGTCGTCCACGTCCCGGGTACGACGGCTCGGCACGATGGCGATGTCGTCCAGGTGGTAGCCGCGCTGCGCGGTCTTGCCCAGCCCGATCTCGACCACGTCACGCATGGGGTGCTCCAGTTTTCAACGAAAGGGGTCAGCGGGTGTGGTAGTTCGGTGCCTCGACGGTCATCTGGATGTCGTGCGGGTGGCTCTCCTTGAGCCCGGCAGCGGTGATCCGGATCAGCTGGCCACGCTGGTGCAGCTCGGCGATGCTCTCCGCGCCCGCGTACCCCATCGCCAGCCGCAGGCCGCCGACCAGCTGGTGGGCCATCCGCGACAGCGGCCCACGGTAGGGCACCTGACCCTCGACACCCTCCGGGACCAGCTTCTCGTCGCTCGTCACGTCCTGCTGGAAGTAGCGGTCCTTGGAGTACGACTTCGCCTGCCCACGCGACTGCATCGCACCGAGCGAACCCATCCCCCGGTACGCCTTGAACTGCTTGCCGTTGACGAAGATCAGCTCGCCGGGGCTCTCCTCGCAGCCGGCCAGCAGGCTGCCGAGCATCACCGTGTCGGCCCCGGCGACCAGCGCCTTGGCGATGTCGCCCGAATACTGGATGCCACCGTCGCCGATCACCGGCACGCCGGCCGGTCGGGCCGCTCGGGCGGCCTCCATGATCGCGGTGATCTGCGGCACGCCGACACCGGCCACGATCCGGGTGGTGCAGATGGCACCCGGGCCGACGCCGACCTTCACCCCGTCGGCACCGGCGTCGACGAGCGCCTTCGCCCCGGCGTAGGTGGCCACGTTGCCGCCGACGATGTCGATGGCGACGTCCTTCTTCAGCCGGTCGACCATCTCCAGCACGGCCCGCTGGTGGCCGTGCGCGGTGTCCACGATCAGCACGTCGACACCCGCGTCGACGAGCGCCCGGGCCCGCTTGTAGGCGTCCTCGCCGACCCCGATCGCCGCGGCCACCCGCAGGCGACCGGCGTCGTCCTTGGTGGCGTTCGGGTACTGCTCGCTCTTGGTGAAGTCCTTCACGGTGATCAGCCCGCGCAGCTTGCCGGAACCGTCGACGATCGGCAGCTTCTCGACCTTGTGCTGGCGCAGCAGGCCCAGCGCCTCGTCCTTGCTCACCCCGACCGGGGCGGTGACCAGCGGCGGTTGGGTCATGATGTCGCGGACCGGCGTCGCCGGGTCGGAGACGAACCGCATGTCCCGGTTGGTGACGATGCCGACCAACTGCCCCTCGGCGTCCACCACCGGCACGCCGGAGATCCGGTAGCGCCCACAGAGCTGGTCGACCTCACGCAGGGTGTCGTCCGGGCTGGCGGTGACCGGGTTGGTGATCATGCCGGACTCGGAACGCTTCACCAGGTCGACCTGGAGCGCCTGGTCCTCCACGGAGAGGTTGCGGTGCAGCACGCCGATGCCACCCTGGCGGGCCATCGCGATCGCCATCCGCGCCTCGGTCACCGTGTCCATCGCGCTGGACAGCAGCGGGATGGAGAGGGTGACGTTGCGGGTGAGCCGGGTGACGGTGTTCACCCGGCTGGGCACCACGTCCGACTCGCCGGGTTGCAGCAGCACGTCGTCGAAGGTCAGCCCCAGCGGCACCACCCGGGCCGAGCCCGCCGGCAGCTCGGGCAGGTGGCCGCCCAGCTCGCCAGCATCGGCGCCGGCGGAAAGGTCGGTCTGGGGCGAATTCTCCACGATTGCTCTCCTGAGCTGCTCGAACGGGCTTCAGTGAGGGTGGTCTGGGCACCGGCAAACGGCCGGGCAGGAAGGCGTCAGCCCCATCGTACCCAGTGGCTCCGGTGGCACCCGCGAGCGGCGGTAGGTGCAGCGACGGGATGTCCCGAGCTGGATTGCTCGACGGGGGACGGGCATCGGCGGGTGCTTAGGTCTACGGTGAGGGGGTGCAAGACGAGCCCATCGACCCGTTCACCGGTGACCCCGCCGACCCGGCAGCCGGCCTGGACGACCCTGACCGCGACTCCTCGCTCGACCCACTGACCGACGTCGAACGTCAGGACGTGCTGGAGGATCTCGCCGACCTGGAGATCTACCAGGCGCTGCTCGCGCCGATCGGCGTACGCGGGCTCGTCATCGAGTGTGAGGACTGCCGCGAGCCGCACTACTTCGACTGGGACCTGCTCCGGGGCAACCTGCGGCACCTGCTCAGCTCCGGGCGACCCCGGGTGCACGAGCCGGCCTTCGATCCGGACCCGGACCACTACGTCACCTGGGACTACGCGCGCGGCTACGCCGACGGCGTGCACGACACCCTCAGCGAGGGCACCGAGGACAGCGAGGACGAGGCCGCCTCTCGGGACTGACCCGTACGCCCGGGTGACGGCATCAGCGGAGCACGGCCGGTCACCCACAGAGGACTCGCCCCGACGGGGTCGGCGGCCTACGGCCGTCAGGCGACCAGGCCGGCACGGAATCCGGCGGCCACCGCGTGAGCCCGGTCCCGGGCGCCCAGCTTGCGGAACAGCCGCCGGGCGTGGGTCTTCACGGTGTCCTCGGAGACGAACAACTCACGGCCGATCTCGGCGTTGCTCCTGCCCTCGGCCATGCCGAGCAGCACCTGCAACTCGCGTTCGGTGAGCCCGATCGTGGACCGGTCGGCGCGGGGCGGCCTGGCGGCGCTCTTCTCCTCCTCGGCGTCCGGCTCGGCCGGATCCTCGCCGCGCTGCACCGGCACCATCGCAGGGCTGCCCGCCGCGTCCGTTGCCGTCCAGGTCGGGGAGCTGTCGCCGGTGGGCCGACCGTTGGGCGCCGGCCGCTGGCCGCCCACCGCCGCGGTGTCCCGCGCCGGGTCGGCGATCCGGTGCCGGTTGGCCCGACCCGGTGCGGCCAGCAGCAGCAGCGCCTTGGCGACCGCGCTGGTCAGGTCATGGTCGATGCCCTGGATCAGCCCACGCGCCCCGGCATGGATCGTCGCCGCCGCCGCCTCGGACTCCTCCATGCCGAGCAGCAGCACCGCGGCCTGCGGCGCGCGTGCCAGTACCCGCCGGACGAACCCGGCACTGTCGGGGCGGGTGAGGGCGGTGTCGGCGAGCACCACGTCGGCGGGACGCTCGGCCAGTCGCAGCATCACCTCGGGGTCGGAGACGGCCGTCCGGACAGCACCGGACAATCCCAGCCGCGCCGCTGCGGAAGTCAAATGCTGTGCAGCGAGCGGCGTCCGAACGCACACAAGAACGGTACGCACAACGATCTCCTCTCCGCAGACGAGCAGACCATGACCGGGCAGCCTCGGGAGGAACTTCCGGGCAATCCTCCCAAGTTTTCCGACAGATAGGTCATTTGCCCCAAGTCGCCACAGCTTTTGGATCACAAGACGTGTGAGCCGAGAACGGCCGGGGTACCGGGGGCTCAAGGCCGGGAACGGTGCCCTGCGCGGCCCGCCGCCCGGACAGCCGGCCAACAAGCATCTCGCGGTGCCGCGCGAGAGGAGGGGTGCTGATGTCGAACGTACGCAGACTGCCCGGACCCATCGTCGACCTGTGGGACTGGCAGCGCCTCGGTGCCTGCCGGGGCCGCGACAGCGCACAGTTCTTCCACCCGGACGGCGAGCGGGGCTCGTCGCGGCTGCGCCGCGAATCGGGTGCGAAGGCCGTCTGCCGCGCCTGCCCGGTGCGGGCCGAGTGCGCCGCGCATGCCCTGACCGTGCGGGAGCCGTACGGAGTCTGGGGCGGCTTCAGCGAATCCGAGCGGCTGCGGCTGCTCGCGGTCGGCTGGGAGGATCTCGCCGACCGCCGGCAGACCCGGGTGGACGTCGCCCGCCTGGAGGCCCGACTGGGCAGCAGCCACCGGTCGACCGTCCCCACCCAACGCAACGTCGCCTGATCCACCCATGAACCACCGCTGCCGCGCCCTGCACAGGGCGCGGCAGTGTGCTTCCGGCGCCATGGCGGGAACCGGTGCCGGCTGATCCTCGTGTGCTGCGCCCTGTCAGCTGACAGCCGCCGAGCGGTACGGCGGGTGCTCCGGGGGAGCGGCGCACCCGCCGTACCGTGTCACGGACGGCTCAGAAGCCCGGGCCGTGCTGGTGGCTGTGGCCGTGGCCGTGACCGTGGCCAGCGGCGGCCGCCTCCGGCTCCTTGGGCTTCTCCACCACGAGGCTCTCGGTGGTGAGCAGCAGGCCGGCGATGGACGCGGCATTGGTGACCGCGTTACGGGTCACCTTCACCGGGTCGATGATGCCGGACGCGGCCAGGTCCACGTAGTCGCCGATGGCGGCGTCGAGGCCGTGGCCCCACTTGCCCTCGGTGACCTTCTGCACCACGACGTACCCGTCGTGCCCGGCGTTCTGGGCGATCCAGCGCAGCGGCTCGACAAGCGCCTTGCGCACGATCGACACGCCGACCTTCTCGTCACCGGTGAAGCCGAGGTCGTCGTCGAGCACCGACAGGATCTGGGCCAGGGCGGCGCCACCGCCGGGCACCGTACCCTCCTCGACCGCGGCCTTGGTCGCGGCGATGGCGTCCTCGATGCGGTGCTTGCGCTCCTTCATCTCGACCTCGGTGGCCGCGCCGACCTTGACCACGGCGATGCCACCGGAGAGCTTGGCCAGCCGCTCGGCCAGCTTCTCCCGGTCCCAGTCGGAGTCCGAAGCCTCGATCTCCTTGCGGATCTGGGCGACCCGGTCGGCGACCTCGCCGGCCTGGCCACCACCGTCGACGATCGTGGTGTTCTCCTTGTCGACCACGATGCGCCGGGCGGTGCCGAGCACCTCCAGGCCGACCTGGTCGAGCTTGTAGCCCAGCTCGGGGGCGACCAGCTCGGCACCGGTCAGGATCGCCATGTCCTGGAGCATCGCCTTGCGGCGGTCACCGAAGCCGGGTGCCTTGACCGCGCAGACCTTGAGGGTCTTGCGGATCGAGTTGACCACCAGGGTGGACAGTGCCTGACCCTCGACGTCCTCGGCGATGATCAGCAGCGGCTTGTTGTCCTGGAGGACCTTCTCCAGCAGCGGCAGCAGCTCCTCGATCGCCGAGATCTTCTGCGTGGTGATCAGGATGTACGCGTCCTCCAGGACCGACTCCTGCGCCTCCACGTCGGTGACGAAGTTCGGCGAGATGAAGCCCTTGTCGAACTGGAGGCCCTCGGTGACGTCCAGTTCGGTCTGCAGCGCCGAGCCCTCCTCGACGGTGATCACACCGTCGCGGCCGACCCGCTCCATCGCCTCGGCGATCAGCTCACCGATGGTGGAGTCCTGCGCCGAGATCGTCGCCACGTGCGCGACGGACTTCTTGTCGGAGACCTCGACGGCCTTGCCGAGCAGCGCCTCGGAGACCTTGGCCGCGGCGGCGTCGATGCCGCGCTTGAGACCCGCCGGGTTGGCGCCCGCGGTCACGTTGCGCAGGCCCTCGCGGACCATCGCCTGGGCCAGCACGGTCGCGGTGGTGGTCCCGTCGCCGGCGACGTCGTTGGTCTTGGTCGCCACCTCCTTGACCAGCTGCGCGCCGAGGTTCTCGTACGGGTTGGTGAGCTCGATCTCCTTGGCGATGGTCACACCATCGTTGGTGATCGTCGGCGCACCGAATTTCTTGTCCAGGACGACGTTGCGCCCGCGCGGCCCGAGCGTGACCTTGACCGCGTTCGCGAGCGCGTTGACACCGTGCTCCAGCTGGTGCCGGGCGTCATCCGAGAAGCTCAGGATCTTCGCCATGTATGTCCCTTCGAAGCGACGTTGCCCCGGCCCGGCGAGCCGGACCGGGGCAACGACACTGATCGGTTGCTTACTTCTCGATGATCGCGAGGACGTCGCGGGCGGAGAGCACCAGGTACTCCTCGCCGGCGTACTTGACCTCGGTGCCGCCGTACTTCGAGTAGAGGACGGTGTCGCCGACCTTGACGTCCATCGGGATCCGGTCACCGTCGTCGTCGAAACGACCCGGGCCGACAGCGAGGACAGTGCCCTCCTGCGGCTTCTCCTTGGCGGTGTCGGGAATCACGATGCCCGACGCAGTGGTGGTCTCAGCCTCGTTCGCCTGGACCAGGATCCGGTCCTCGAGCGGCTTGATCGCAACCTTGGTCGCGGTAGTCACGGGCATACCCTCCTGGGGTACTGGTTTCGTTACCGGTCGGCGTACCGACCAGCGTCAATCTGCCACATGCCACCGGGCGGGGCCGTCGTCGCGGGTGCCGGTCCGCCTGGCGTTCAACTCCCGGGCACGAGGGCCCGAGGGTTGGCACCCTCAGGGTGAGAGTGCTAATCGCAGGTTATTCCTCGGCTAGCACTCCGTCAAGGAGAGTGCCAACGCTCCCCCTTCGTGTCGACACCTTTCCGACACCAGCGGCCCGCCCGGTCCCGGGTTTCCGGGGTGTGATCGACACGGTTACGTCGAAGTAGCGGCAACCAACGCCCCTGGACACCGCCATTGCGGCGTAACCGTGTCGATCACACCCGGCCGGGCGGATGGGGTGGTCGGTGGGTCGGGACAATGGGTGGGTGGATCTGGAGCAGCTTGCGGCGTTGCGTACGCCCGAGGGGTCGGACGCGCTCGCGGCGGCGGCCCGGGTGGCCGGCGGTGACCCGCTGGCCGCGGCGGCGGCGCTGCGCTCGGCCGGGATCCCCGCCGGGTTGGCGGCGGCGGCGCTGACCCAGGCGGAGCTGCGCCGCCGGGCGGCGGGCAAGTTCGGGCCGGCGGCGAGCGGCATGTTCTTCACCCGGCCCGGCCTGGAACAGGCCACCCGAGGGGTGGTCGCGCGACGCCGCGCGCACCGGCTGCGCAAGGCCGGGGTGACCAGCCTGGCCGACCTGGGTTGCGGACTGGGGGCCGACGCGCTCGCCGCCGCCCAGGCCGGCATCCGGGTGTACGGCGTGGAGGCCGACCCGCTCACCGCCGCGCTGGCCGAGGCGAACGCGCAGGCAACCGGGCTGGCCGAGCTGTTCACCGTCGAGTGCGGGGACGCGACCGCGTTCGACGTGACCCGGGTCGAGGCGGTCTTCTGCGACCCGGCGCGCCGCCGGGCCGGGACCGGACGTCGGATCTTCGACCCGAACTCGTACTCGCCGCCGTGGGACTTCGTCACCGGGCTTGCGCAACGGGTGCCCCGGACGGTGGTGAAGGTCGCCCCCGGTCTCGACCACGCCCTCATCCCCGCCGGCACCGAGGCCGAGTGGGTGAGCGTCGACGGCAACCTGGTCGAGGCGGCGCTCTGGTGCGGCCCGCTCGCCGAAACCCCCCGCCGCGCGACCGTGTTGAAGGAAGGGCCCCCTGTTAACGCCTCCGGTAGTAAAGGGGCCCCTTCTTATCACCTCGTCGACGGAACCAGCGTCCACCAACTCGTCGGCTCGGGACGGCAGGAGGCACCGGTCGGGCCGGTACGCCGCTACCTGTACGACCCTGACCCGGCGGTGGTCCGCGCCCACCTGGTCGCCGAACTCGCCGCCGACCTGGATGCCTCGCTGGCCGACCCGAGCATCGCCTACCTCTACGCCGACGCGCCGACGTCGACGCCGTACGCCCGCTGCCTGGAGGTGACCGACGTGCTGCCGTTCTCGTTGAAGCGACTGCGGGCGTTGCTGCGGGCGCGCCGGGTCGGCCGGGTGGAGATCCTCAAGCGTGGCTCGGCGCTGGAACCCGAACGGCTCCGGCACGACCTGCGCCTGACCGGTGACCAGCCGGCGAGCCTGGTGCTCACCCGGGTCGCCGCCGCCCCGACGGTGCTGGTCTGCCAGCCGGTCACCAGCAAGGGCCACGGAGGGTCGAGGCAGGAAAGTGTCTGGCCTTCGGACCGGGGGCGCAGCTAGGTTGGCGCACATGACGGGACGGGGTACGCCGGCGATGGTGCTGCTGACGAAGCACCGCATCACCCATCGCACCCATCCCTACGATGTCGCGGCGGATTCGCCGAACTACGGCGCGTTGGTGGCCGCCGCGATAGGCGTACCACCCGGACGGGTCTTCAAGACCCTGATCGCCGAGGTGGACGGTGCTCTCACCGTGGCGATCGTGCCGGTGACCGGCGAGTTGGACCTCAAGGCATTGGCCGCGGCCGTCGGTGGCAAGCGGGCCACGCTTGCCGAACGCGGCGCCGCCGAACGCGCCACCGGCTACGTACGCGGCGGCATCAGCCCGCTGGGGCAGCGTAAGCGGCTACCCACTGTGCTCGACGACTCCGCCCTGGAGCACGACACGGTGTACGTGTCGGCGGGCCGGCGCGGCCTTCAGGTCGAACTGGCCCCGGCCGATCTGGTCGCCCTCACCGACGCCCGGACCGCACCCCTCGCCACCTGACCTCGGTCATCACCGTGGCTCCGCAACGGTGGGACCCCGGAGTGCAGGTCAGCCGCACTGCACCGAAACCGTGTCGATTCGCCCTACCTCCTGGCCCGATGAGGCCAAGGTGCGCCGGGGCGTGCACCCTCTGCTGTCTGCCACGTCCGCCGATGTAGGCGTATGACCAGGCATTTCAGCTTGCCGATGCCACCGCGGTGACACGAGCACTTCATGGGCGTTGCCGAATTGTTACTGCCGACAACAAATTAGCGCCCAGCGCGCCCTTGTGTCGACGCCCGACAGCGGAATACGTTGCCGGGCACAACAAAAGAACACCATCAACACACCGACACCTTCCCACTCTCGAAAGGACCCTGCACATGCGCAAGGGCTTCCTCGCCATCGGCGCTGTGGGCGTGCTCGCCCTCGGCAGCCTGACGGCCTGCGGCGACGATTCCGGCGACCAGGCCGGCGGCGGCTCCGGCAAGACCCCGAAGATCGGCGTGATCCTGCCGGACAGCAGCTCCTCGGTCCGCTGGGAGAGCGCGGACCGCAGGTTCCTCAAGGAGGCGTTCGACGCGGCCGGCGTCCAGTCGGACATCCAGAACGCGCAGGGCGACAAGAACGCCTTCCAGACCATCGCCGACCAGATGATCACCAACGGGGTCACCGTGCTGATGATCGTCAACCTGGACTCCGGCACCGGTAAGGCCGTCCTCGACAAGGCCAAGTCGCAGGGTGTCGCCACCATCGACTACGACCGTCTGACCCTCGGCGGCTCGGCGCAGTACTACGTCAGCTTCGACAACGTGGCCGTCGGCAAGCTCCAGGGTGAGGGCCTGGTCAAGTGCCTCACCGATGCGAAGGTGGAGAAGCCGGCGATCGCCTACCTCAACGGCTCGCCGACCGACAACAACGCCACCCTGTTCAAGGAGGGCTACGACTCGGTCCTCAAGCCGAAGTTCGACTCCGGCGAGTACACCAAGGCCGCCGACGACTCCGTGCCGGACTGGGACAACACGCAGGCCGCGACCATCTTCGAGCAGCAGCTCACCAAGACCGGCGGCAAGATCGACGGCGTGCTCTCCGCGAACGACGGCCTCGGCAACGCCGCCATCTCGGTGCTGAAGAAGAACAACCTCAACGGCAAGGTCCCGGTGACCGGGCAGGACGCCGACCCGCAGGCGCTGCAGAACATCCTCGCCGGTGACCAGTGCATGACGGTCTACAAGGCGGTCAAGAAGGAGGCGGACGCCGCCGCCGAGCTGGCCATCGCGCTGGCCAAGGGCGAGCGCAAGGAGACCGGTCAGACGGTCCGGGACCCGGAGGGCAACCGTGACGTGCCCGCCGTCCTGCTCACCCCCGCGGCGATCTACAAGGAGAACGTCAAGGACGTCATCGCCGACGGCTACGTGACCAAGGAGCAGGTCTGCACCGGCGACTACGCCAAGCTCTGCACCGACGCGGGCATCAGCTGACCTGTCCCCCGCCAGAGTGACGCCGCCCGGTACGGCTACCCCGTACCGGGCGGCGTCACTGGACGGGCCCCGATCTCCCTCCGTGGAATAAGGAGAACCCCGTGTCCGCGAACCCACTGCTGGAGCTACGCGGGATCGACAAGAGTTTCGGTCCCGTCCAGGTGCTGCGCGACGTCGCCTTCGCCGCCTACCCGGGCGAGGTCACCGCCCTCGTCGGTGACAACGGCGCCGGCAAGTCGACCCTGGTCAAGTGCATCAGCGGCATCTATCCCGTCGACGCCGGCGAGTTCATCTTCGACGGCCGACCGGTGACCATCAACAGTCCGCGCGACGCCGCCTCGCTCGGCATCGAGGTCGTCTACCAGGATCTCGCGCTCTGCGACAACCTCGACATCGTGCAGAACATGTTCCTCGGGCGGGAGAAGCGCAACGGCCTCGTCCTGGACGAGCCGACGATGGAACAGATGGCCGCGGAGACCCTTGCCGGGCTCTCCGTACGCACCGTCAAGTCCCTGCGCCAGCACGTCTCCAGCCTCTCCGGTGGGCAGCGCCAGACCGTGGCTATCGCCAAGGCGGTGCTCTGGAACAGCAAGCTGGTGATCCTGGACGAGCCGACCGCCGCGCTCGGCGTCGCGCAGACCGCCCAGGTCCTCGAACTCGTTCGACGGTTGGCCGACAACGGCCTGGCCGTCGTCCTCATCTCGCACAACATGAACGACGTCTTCGCCGTCTCCGACCGCATCGCCGCGCTCTACCTCGGCCAGATGGTCGCCCAGGTGAAGACGACAGAGATCACCCACGCCCAGGTGGTCGAGCTGATCACCGCCGGCCGCTCCGGCGAGCTCGGACTCGCCGCCGATCCGGGCGTCAACGGCAACGGCGCGGCGCCGGCCGACAGCACCGCAGGAGGCGTCTCATGAGCATCACCGCCGTCACGAAGGAGGGCCCCGCCGCCGTCGCACCGGCACCCACCGTCGGCAGCCACGTCCGCGACTACTGGCAGCGGGTACGCGGCGGAGACATCGGCGCCCTGCCTGCGGTCGCCGGTCTGCTCGTCCTCTGCACCATCTTCTCGATCATGCGGCCGTCGTTCCTCACCGCCGGCAACTTCGCCAACCTGTTCACCCAGGGCGCGGCGGTGACCCTGATCGCGATGGGTCTGGTCTTCGTCCTGCTGCTCGGCGAGATCGACCTGTCGGCCGGTTTCGCCAGCGGCGTCTGCGCGGCGGTGCTGGCCAACCTGGTCACCGTCCTGGGCTACCCCTGGTACGTCGCGGTGCTCGCCGCCCTGCTCACCGGCATGGTCATCGGCACCACACTCGGCTTCCTGGTCGCCAAGGTGGGCATCCCCTCGTTCGTGGTCACCCTCGCCGGCTTCCTCGCCTTCCAGGGCGTGGTGCTGCTGCTGATGAAGGAGGGCCGCAACATCTCGGTCCGCGAGCCGGTGGTGGTGGCGATCGTCAACCGCAACATGCCGGTCGCGCTCGGCTGGACGCTGGCCGCGATCGCGGTCGCGGGATTCGCCGTGGTGCAACTGCTCCGCTACCGCAGCCGCGCCGCCCGGAACCTGATCAACGATCCGTTCCCGGTGGTGCTGGGTCGCATCGCCGCCCTGGCGCTCGTCCTGGGCCTCGCCGTCTACGTGCTCAACCTGGAGCGCAGCCTCAACACGCTGATCACCTCGCTCAAGGGTGTGCCGATCGTGGTGCCGATCGTCGCCGTACTGCTGGTGGTCCTGACTTTCGTGCTCCAGCGCACCAGCTACGGCCGGCACATCTACGCGGTCGGCGGCAACCGGGAGGCCGCCCGCCGGGCCGGCATCAACGTCGACCGGATCCGCATCTCGGCCTTCATGATCTGCTCGACCATGGCCGCGGTCGGCGGGATCGTGGCGGCCAGCCGGGCCAACTCCGTGGACCCGAACACCGGCGGCAGCAACGTGCTGCTCTACGCCGTGGGCGCAGCGGTGATCGGTGGCACCAGCCTCTTCGGCGGCAAGGGACGCATCCTGGACGCGGTTCTCGGTGGCGCCGTCGTGGCCGTGATCGACAATGGGATGGGTCTGATGGGCTACAGCTCCGGCGTCAAGTACGTGGTCACCGGCGTCGTGCTGTTGCTCGCGGCCAGTGTCGACGCGCTGTCCCGACGACGAGCTTCGGCCACCGGAAACCGCTGAACGCACCACCGAAAGTAGTAACCACCCGATGCGCGTAGGACCCAGCCAGGACGAGATCCGCCGGCAGAATCTCGGCGCGCTGCTGCGTTACGTGCACCTGCACGGGGCGACGACCCGCGCCGAGTTGACAAACGCGCTCGGGTTGAACCGGAGCACCATCGGCGCGCTCACCGCCGACCTCGCCGCGGCCGGCCTGGTGACCGAGGGGGCGCCGAAGGAAACCGGCCGGGCCGGACGACCGTCGCTTGTCGTCCGGCCCGAGTCGGAACGGATCTTCGCGTACGCGTACAGCATCGAGGTGGATCGGCTGCGGGCCGCGCGGGTCGGCCTCGGCGGCGCGGTGCTCGACCGCCGGGAGCTGGACCGGCCGCGCGGTCTCTCCGCCGCGGAGGCCGCGCCGCTGCTGGCCGGGGCGGTCAAGGAGATGCGGCAGGCGTTGCCGGCCGATGCCGTCTGCGTCGGCGCCGGCATCGCGATCTGCGGCATGGTGCGCCGCGACGACGGCCTGGTCCGGCTCGGGCCGACCACCGGCTGGGTGGACGAGCCGATCGGGGCGGCGGTCAGCGCCGAACTCGGCGTCGAGGTGCCCGTCATCGTCGGGAACGTGGCGGACGTGGCAGCCTTCGCCGAGCACGCCCGGGGCACCGCCGCCGGCTGCGACAACGTCATCTACCTCTACGGGGATGTGGGTGTCGGTGCCGGGATCATCGCCGGGGGCCGGCGGCTGACCGGGCACGGCGGCTACAGCGGCGAGGTCGGTCACATGGTGGTGTCCCGGGACGGGGCCCGCTGCGAGTGCGGCAACCGGGGCTGCTGGGAGACCGAGATCGGCGAGCACGGCCTGCTGCGCGCCGCCGGGCGCTCCGACGCCCGGGGCCGCGACGCGCTGCTGGCGGTCTTCGACGCCGCCGACCGGGGCGACGCCCGGGCCCAGACGGCGGTACGCCAGGCCGGCGACTGGCTGGGCTTCGGCGTGGCCAACCTGGTCAACATCTTCAACCCGGAGATGGTCATCTTCGGTGGCACGATGCGTGACCTGTACCTGGCCGCCGCCGCCCAGGTACGCAGCCGACTCAACTCCAACGGGCTGCCCGCCTGCCTGGAGCACGTACGCCTGCGCACCCCCATGCTCGGCGCGGACGCCCCGCTGATCGGCGCCGCCGAACTGGCCTTCGAGCGGCTGCTCGCCGACCCCCTCGACGTCGGCTGAGCTGTCCGCACGCACCGCCGTGAGGTGGATTCGCGAGCGATGAACTGATCGGCCGGTCGATCCGTACCAGTGTGCGGACGGGCGGCCAACGGCGTGCGGACGCCCGTCGGGCAGATGATCGGTTCTCGACCGAGGAGGCACCGCAGACATGGCATCGCTGGATTCCGCTCGTCGCCGGCAGGGCAATCGGTCCCCTCGGTTGGCGGTGCTGCTCACCACGATCGCCGCGGCCCTCGTCGTGCTGCCCGGGATGGCGTTGGCCGCGCCCGCAGGTCAGCAACTCGCCGCCGCCGATCAGGCCCTGCTCGACGGCGTACGGCTGGCCGGGCTCTGGGAGATGCCGGCCGGGCAGATGGCCGCCGAGAAGGGCCAGTCCCGGGTGGTCCGGGAGATCGGCGCGGAGATCGCCCGGCAGCACGAGGAACTGGACCGGCTGACCGTGGAGGCCGCCAACAAGCTGGGTGCCACCATCCCCAACCAGCCGACCGCCGAACAGCAGCAGTGGCTGACCGAGATGAAGGACGCCACCGGGGCCCGCTTCGACCAGATCTTCGTCACCCGCCTCCGGGTCGCCCACGGCAAGATCTTCCCGGTGGTCAGCGCGGTGCGGGCCAGCACCCGCAACGACGTCATCCGGGACCTGGCCAACGCCACGAACAAGTTCGTCGGCGACCACATGCTGATGCTGGAGAGCACCGGTCTGGTCCGGTACGCCGAACTGCCGCCGGCCGCCCTGCCCGCACCGGGCAACGACGGTCTGATCGCCGCCGCGTCGGCCAACACCGGTCCGCAGATCGGCATCAGCAACACGGTGATCTGGGTGGTCTTCCTCGGTGCCATCGGCACCGGCGGCTTCCTCAGCTACCGCCTGCTGCGCCGCAACTGATCCCGCGCGATGCCCACCCGTACCCGGGCCGGAGTCCTGCTCGGGCTGGTCCTGGCCACCTGCTGCGCCACCCTGGGCGCGGTCCTGGGGGCGGCCGGCCCGGCGGCGGCGCACGCCGTCGTGGTCGCCACCACGCCGCAACGTGACGAGGTGCTGGGCTACGCCCCGCGCGAGGTGCTGGTGACCTTCAGCGAGCCGGTCGCCGTCGTGCCCGGGCGGGTGCAGGTGCTCGCCCCGGACGGCAAACGGATCAACGTCGGTGACCCGGAGGTCCGCGACCGGACCATGCGCATCGCGCTGCGGGCGGCGGACCGACCGCTCGGCACCTACCTGGTCAGCTACCGGGTCGTCTCCGCGGACAGTCACCCGATCTCCGGCAGCTTCACCTTCGCCGCCGGCGCCCCGTCGGCCACCCCACCGCTGCCGGCCGACGCCGGAGCCGGGTCACCGGCGGGAATCCTGGTGCCGGTGGCCAAGTACGTCGGCTACCTGGGCCTGCTGCTGGCCGTCGGCCCGCCGCTGCTCGCCACGTCGATGTGGCCCCGCCGGCGGTCCCGGCGAGCTGCCACGGTGCTGGCGCTGGTCGGGCTCGGACTGGTCGCCGCCGCCACCGTGGGCACCTGGATCGGTCAGGCGGCGCAGGTGGTCGGCGCACCGGTCGGTCGGCTGTCCCCGGCGGATCTGCGCGCGGTCGCGGACAGCGACATCGGGCTGGTGCTGGCCGTACGCCTGGCGCTTGTCGGCCTCGCCGCGGCGCTGCTGCCGGCGGTCACCCGGGGCACCGCCGGACGCGTTCGCACCGGTGCGCTCGCGGTGGTGGGGGTGGCCGGGCTGACCACCTGGCCGCTGGCCGGGCATCCGGTCGCCGCACCGGTCCCCGCGGTGAGCATCGTGCTCACCACCGTGCACGTCGCCGGGATCACCGTGTGGCTGGGCGGGCTGCTCGCGCTTACCGTGTTCCTGCTGCGGGGCACCCACGAGCGGGTCCTCGCCCGGATCCTGCCGGCCTGGTCGCGATGGGCCACGGTGGCCGTGGCCTGGCTGGTGACCGCCGGGCTGATCCAGGCCGCCATCGAACTCGGCCGGCCGTCGGCGCTGCTGGACAGCGCGTACGGGCGGCTGCTCGGTGCCAAGGCCGCGCTGCTGGCCGTGGTGCTGGCGGTGGCCGCCGGGCAGCGGCGACTGATCCGCCGACGGGCCGCCGCAGCCCAGCCCCGACGGGTCGCCCGCGCTGCCGGCGTCGAACTCGCGGTGACCGCGGTGGTCCTGGCGCTGACCGCGTTGCTGGTGCAGACCCCGCCGGGCCGTACGGCCGGCACGGCAGCCGCCGGGGTCACCCGCGAGGGCGTCGCGCAGTCGCTGACCACCGACCTGTTCACGCTGCAGTTCGACATCTACCCGGCCGCCGCCGGCACCACGAACAGCCTGCACGCCTACGTCTACACCCCGCAGGCGCAGGAGTTGCCGGTCGCCGAGTGGACGATCACCGCGGCCCTACCCGAGGCCGGCATCGAACCGATCACCGTCGAGGTCTTCGCGCTGGAGCCGCACCACGGCAGCGCCGAGATTCACTTTCCGGTGGCCGGTGACTGGACGCTGCGCATCGCCGCCCGGACCAGCGACATCGACAGGTCCACCGCCACCACCACGGTGACCATCCGCTGATCCCGCACCGGGCTCGGGCTGGGCTGGGCTGGACCCAGCCCACCGCCTGCCGGCGTCAGCGGTCGACCTGGGTGAAGTCCCAGGAGTGCGGTGGCCGGGCGAGCAGCATCACCGGCGGCTCAGGCAGCGGGCGCGGGTTGCTGCGCCACTTGGAGATCACCACGACCCGATGATCCGTGGAGGAGAAGACTTCGCTGGAAACGTGCAGCGGATCGTGCTCGAACTCGGGTAGGGCCGTGTCGCAGACCCAGGTGATCAGCTCGGCGAGCCCGTACGGCTCGGCCCGCGCCTCCCACATCCGTACGATCACGTCGCCGTCCTTCCTCAGCCGCTGACCCCGGTCATCGGCATGGCCGTCAGCCATGGCGGTCTCAGTCCTCGATGCGCCGCATCACCAGCGCGTCGGTGTTGCTCGGTTGGTAGTAGCCACGACGTACGCCGATCGGTTCGAACCCGTACCCGGCGTAGAGCCGCTGCGCCGGCGCGTTGTCCGCCGCGACCTCCAGCAACACGGACCGTAGGTCGCACCGCGCCGCCTCGGCGAGCAGCGCCTCCAGCAGCAGCCGCCCGATCCCCCGGCGTTGCGCGTCCCGGCGTACCGCGATGTTCTGCACCCACGCCTCGTCGGGGGGTGCGACGGCCAGCCCGGCGTAGCCGAGCACCGCACCGTCGTCGTCGGTCGCGATCCGGTAGTGGTGCCCGTGGGCCAGTTCGTTCCAGAACATCGCGGCGGACCACTGCTCGGCACCGAAGAGGTCCGCCTCGATGGTCAGCACCTCGTCGATGTGCCACCAGCGGAACCGGTCGAGCCGCACCGGGCTCACGGCCGGGCCGGCTTACGCGCGGCGACCGCCCGGGGCGTACCGCCTCTCGCGGTGACCTCGACGAGCGCCGCAGTCACCGCCGGGGTCGAACTGTCCACCACCAGTACGAGCACAATGGCCCAGCCTAGCCGCATCGCCTCCGGCCCTTGGACGCCCGCCCGCCATCGCCGTAGCGCTCGCGCGCACCGCACCCATGACGGTGGGCGGTCAGGACATTGAACGGCGTCAGTCGCACCAGGTACCGGCGCTGTGATTGCACAGAGCAATCGATACTCAATATTGCTGTGGTCCTCAACGAGGAACGGGGCCAGGCACGTCAGCGCCTGGCCCCGTAGTGATGGATCGGTTGCGACGGATCAGTTGCGGCGGCTCCACTGCTGGTTGGCTCCACCCCAGCAGCTGTACAGCTGGAGAAGCGCCCCGTTACCGCTGCCACCGGCGTCGAGGCACAACCCTGACTGCACTCCGGTGATCGTGCCGTTGGAGTTGATGTTCCACTGCTGGTTCGCGCCGCCGTGGCAGTCGTAGATGGTCACCCGCGTACCGTTGCTGGTGCCCTGATTCGCGGCATCCAGGCACTTGCCGTTCACCGTCAGCTGCCGGCTCGAGGTGTGGGTGAACCGCTGGTTCGAGCCACCCCAGCAGTCATACAACTGGATCTGGGTGCCGTTGCTGGTGCTCGAGTTCGGCACGTCCAGGCACCGGCCGGACTGCTGACCGACGATCATCTGGCCGCTACCGCCACTGGGCGGCGGGGTGGTCGGGTTGGTCGGGTTGGTCGGGCCGGGGCCGGGGGTGCCGCCTTCCGAGACGGTGATGTCCGAGCTTCCCTGGCTCTGGTAACCCTCGGTGGCCATGATCTGGTAGTAGTGGTTGCCCAGGTTCAGGCCAACGCGGGCCCAGGCGTCGAAGTGGTTGGCGGTGGTGATGGTGCCGCTACTGCGCTTCTGCTGCCGGACGCTCCAGTACTGGTAGAACGTCGCGGTGCCGTCGATCGAGGGCTGGTTGACCCGCTGGCTGCGCAGGATGTCGTAGGTGCCGCCGTCGGTGGTGATGCTGCCGAGCCGGGTGGCGCCGCTGCTCGGGTTGTAGCTGCCGAAGTTCTCGACGATGTAGTACTCGACAAGCGGGTTACGGGTCCAGCCGTACAGGGCGAGATAGCTGTTGTTGTTGCCCGGGTTGTAGCTGCCCGAGTAGGTGATCGTGCGGCGGGTTCCGGGGTTCCAGCCCTTGCCACCGACCCAGTTGTTGGTGCTCCTGCTCCACGAGCTGGAGTAGCGGCCGTTCTCGCGCAACACCATGCAGGCGTCGCCGCTGTCCTTCCAGAACGAGAAGAAGAACCCGTTGTGGGTGCCTTCCGTGTTTGAGCAGACCTGCCGGTCGGCCTCGGCGTGGGCGGTGCCGGCCGAGATCGCGATGGTGCCGGTGGTGGCCAGCACTGCGGCGAAGGCGGCGGCAGCCAGCATCCTGAGGCGGCCGCGTCGGCGACTCTTACGGTGAGTGGGGACTTCGTTCATGGTGGTGTGCTTCTCCTTGAGAGAGACGGCGTGGCGTAATCGACGGGGTGTGTGTGGTCGAGGGACGGTCACCGCGCGTCGATGCTGCGCCTTGGGTGTATGAATGCCGGACTGTCGGTTGTATGGGTGCTCCACTGCTACTTCGCGTCGCCACTGACCCCCAGACTGAAGAAGTTAGCCAGCATCTATGTCTTCGATATCGTTATCCAAATATCGACGCCAGTCAAGAAATGTTGTCCTACCGGCACTTCCGGAACTACCAGGCGGCTGCCATCACCTGGTAGGTGCGGGCAGCGTGGAGGGAGGAGCACACGGCTCAGCCAGCCGACCGTTCCCAGTCGATTGTGGGCAGGCCGGCGTCGGCAAGCGCGTTGCTGGCGACGCGGAACGGCCGACTGCCGACGGCGCCGTGTTCGCACGGAACACGGCGCCGTCGGTCGTGGGCGCGCCGAGGTCAGACGACCTTGAAGCTGCTCAGCGGAGCCTGCACGTTGTGCAGGTCACCACTCGGCACGTAGTAGCTGATCCCGGTGCAGTTGGCGCCCTCGTACACCCGCAGCGAGTAGTCGGTGAGGTTCAGCCAGCCCAGGAAGCCCATCGAGCTGTTCACGCAGTCGGCGCCGAAGGGTGCCGGGTACTCGACCGTGGCACCGTTGAACCACTTGGACTCGTGCAGGCACAGGGTGCCGTCGACATATGTGCAGCTGCGGGATTCGGCCGCAGCCGCAGGGGCTCCGGTCACCGCGATCGCGGCGGCACCGATGGTGGCGAGCAGGGCGGTCCGGACAGACTTCGACGGGCGCATGCAGTCCTCCTTGATGCGGGTGGTGGCAGGTCGGCGACGAGCCGCAGGGATCGACCCTCACCAACTAGTTGCATGGTCGACTGTCCAACTACGGAATGTCAACGCGTCAATCAATCCACCGGCATCGAAGGGGGTGAACGTGCAACCGCTCTGCACGATCAGCCCGCCGTACGCTCCCAGTCGATGGTGGGCAGGCCGGCGTCGGCGAGCGCCTTGTTGGCGGCGCTGAACGGCCGGCTGCCGAGGAAGCCGCGCGGGTTCATCGGGCTGGGATGCCCCGCCTCCAGCACCACGTGCTGCGGGTTGCCGACCAACGCGGCCTTCTTGCGCGCGTAGCCGCCCCAGAGCAGGAAGACCACCCGCGACTCCATCGTGTCGAGCGCCCGGATGGTGGCGTCGGTGAACTCCTCCCAGCCCCGGTTGGCGTGCGAGCCCGGGGCGCCCTGCCGGACGGTGAGCACCGAGTTGAGCAGCAGCACACCCTGCGCCGCCCAGCCGTCGAGGTTGCCATTGGCCGGCTTGGGCACCCCCAGGTCCTCGCCCAACTCCTTGAAGACGTTGCGCAGCGACGGCGGCACGGACACGCCCTCGCGCACGCTGAAGCTGAGCCCGTGCGCCTGGCCGACGCGGTGGTAGGGGTCCTGGCCGAGGATGAGCACCCGACAGGCCGACGGAGCGCAGAGCCGGTAGGCCGAGAAGAGGTCCTCGACCGGCGGGAAGACCGTGCCGGTGGCGTACTCCCGGGCGACGAACTCGCCCAACGCGGCCGTGCGGGCCGGGTCGAGGTGCGGGGCGAGCACCTCCCGCCACTCGCTCGGTAGCAGTGCCGGCAGGTCCAGGATGACAACGTCGTCGGGCATCAGCGGCCTTTCAGTGGCGAGGTCGGTCCCCGGCACTGTAGGCAGAGGGTACGACGGCCCTCGGCCCAGGGCCCTCAGCCGCTGCGCACCCCCGGCGAGCCGGTCGCTACCGCCCGCAGGTGCCGAGGAACGCCAGCAGCGCCTCGTTCACCTCGTCGGCGTGCTCCAGCATCACCACGTGCCCGCTGTCGTTGATCTTGACGAACTCGGCGTGCGGCAACCGCCGGACGATCTCCTCGGAATGGGTCACCGGAGTGATCATGTCCTTGTCCCCGACGATCACCAGCACCGGCGTGCCCTCCAACGCCACAAGCGCCGGGAACCGCGAGTGGGTGGCGATGGTCCGCAGGTAGCGGGTCACCGTGTCGGCCGAGGTACGCGAGTTCATCTGCTCGACGTACGACACCAGCGCCGGGCTCGGATTGCGGGTGCCGAAGCCGTACTTGCGGGTGAGCAGCCAGGCCACGTTCGTGGTCGACCTGCGGGCCCGGTCGATCACCGGTCCGGTGTAGCGGGTGACGTTGCCGGCCATGTAGAGCACCGGGCTGCCCACCCGTCCGAGCAGGGCCGGGGCGACCAGCTTCGTCTCCGCCAGCAACCCGCCCGAGGTGGCCATCAGCACGGTGCCCACCACCCGGTCGTCGAACATCTCCGGATACAACTCGGCGAGCGCCATGATGGTCATGCCGCCCATCGAGTGGCCGACAAGCACCAACGGCCCCTCGGCGGCCACCTCGTCGATCACCCGGCGCAGCGTGTGGCCGAGCGCGTCGAGGTCGTACTCGCCGGTCTCCAGCCGTCCCGAACGGCCGTGACCGGGCTGGTCGTACGCGACAACCCGGTGCTCGCCCCGCTCGGCGAGCAGCTTGCGCTGGAAGTGGAAGGTGCCCATGTCCAGGCAGAAACCGTGCACCAGCACCACTGTCGGGTTGCCCTCGACCGGACGGGTCGGCTCGACCACCTCGACGTGGATGTCGGTGCCGTCCGGCATCTCCAGCCGGTACGCCTCGTCGTACCGCTGCTGGCCGAAGACCTCACCGGCGTACGGATCGGTCGGGTCCGCCTTCAGCCGGCGGACCAGGGCCCGTTCGGTGGCGACCCCGGCGGCGGTCACCGCGGCGGCCACCCCGAGCGCCGCACCCACCAGACCGGCGGCCCGCCCCGCCGCCGTACGCGGCCGAGGTATCAGGTGCCGACTCATGAATCGGTGCCGTCGTACACGCGAGGGACCCGGCTGCTGCCGAAGCGCGTGACGATCTCGTAGTTGATCGTGCCGACCGCCTCGGCCCAGTCGTCGGCGGTGGGCTCACCGTCGGCACCGCTGCCGAACAGGGTCGCCACGTCACCGGCGGCCACCGGGTCGTCGCCGCAGTCGAGGACGAACTGGTCCATGCAGACCCGCCCGGAGATGGTCCGGCGGCGTCCGCCGAGCTGCACCGGGCCGGTGTTCGAGGCATGCCGGGGCACCCCGTCGGCGTACCCGAGCGGCACCACGGCCAGGTTCGCGTCGCGCTCGGTGGTGTACGTGTGGCCGTACGAGACGCCGGTGCCGGCCGGGACCCGCTTGGTCAACATCACCCGGGCGCGGGCGGTCATCGCCGGCCGCAGCCCGTGGGTCTCGCCGGCCACCGGGGAGAGGCCGTAGACGGCCAACCCGGGCCGGACCAGGTCGAAGTGGGTGTCGGGTCGGGTCAGGGTGGCGGCGGAGTTGGCCAGGTGCCGGTAACGGGGGCGCAGCCCGGCCCGCTCGACCATGGCCAGCCCCTCGTGGAAGACGGCCAACTGCCGGTCCGTGGTCGGATGACCGGGCATGTCCGCGTACACGAAATGGCTCCACACCCCGACCACCTCGACCAGACCGTCGGCCTGCGCCTTGGCCGCGGCGTCGAGCAGGGCCGGCCAGTCGGCGACCGTCGCCCCGTTCCGGGACAACCCGGTGTCGATCTTCAAGTGGACGCGGGCGGGCCGTTGCGCCCGGCGGCTCGCCTCGACCGCCTCGTCCAGCTGCGGCAGGCTCGCCACGCCCAGGTCCACGTCGGCCGCGACACCGGTGTGCAGCGGCAGTCCCGGCGCGAGCAGCCAGGCGAGCACCGGGGCGTCGATGCCGGCCGCGCGCAGCGCCAACGCCTCGTCCAGCGTGCAGACACCGAGCCAGGTCGCCCCGGCGTCGAGCGCGGCGCGGGCGGCCGGGACCATGCCGTGGCCGTAGCCGTCGGCCTTCACCACCGCCATCAGCTCGGCGCTGGTGCCGGCGCGCATCCGGTCGACGTTCTCCCGGATCGCGTCGAGATCCACGCGCACCTCAGCCTGCCACATGCCTCCACCCTACTTTCCGCGCTGATCACCGCAGGGCGACCCGGCCAGGTCCGGCCGGTCGACTGCCCCGGTGGGCGGGGTCGGGGGTCCGTCAGGGCAGCCGGGCGAGTACCGGCCGCAGCGCGGCGGCCACGTCGGGCGCGGTGACCGGGCCGGACCGGGCCGCCTCCCGACCGGCCAGGCCATGCAGGTAGGCCGCCGAGGCGGCGGCCCGCTCCGCCGGCAGCCCGGCCGCGAGCAGCGAGCCGAGCAGCCCGGCCAGCACGTCCCCGGTCCCGCCGGTGGCCAGCGCGGGGGTGCCGGTCGGGTTGACGTACGCCCGACCGTCCGGCGTGCCGATCACCGTACGGTCGCCCTTGAGCAGCACCACGGCGTTCATCCAGGCGGCCAGCCGGAGCGTGGCGGCCACCCGGTCGGCACCCGGCGTCTCGCCGCAGAGCCGGGTGAACTCCCGGTCGTGCGGCGTGACCACGATCGGGGCGTCACGTCGGCGCAACTGGTCGGCGAGGGACCCGTCGACGAGCAGGGTCAGCGCGTCCGCGTCCAGCACCGCGGGCACCGGCGCGGCCAGCACCGTACGCAGTTCGGTCGTCGCCCGCTCGTCGGTGCCCAACCCCGACCCGCACACCCAGGCCTGCACCCGGCCGGCATCGGCCACCCGGCCGGTCACGATCACCGACGGGTGCTCGCGTACCACGTCGTCGCGGGCGCCACCGGCGTAGCGGACCAGGCCGGTCGGCCCGGCCAGCGCCCCACCGACGGAGAGCATCGCGGCACCCGGGTACGTCGCCGAACCGGTGGCCACCCCGACCACGCCCCGGGTGTACTTCTCCGACGTGGCACCGAGCCGGGGCCACCACTGCGCCACGTCCGACCACTCCACCACGTGCAGCGCCGGGGTGCCGCGCAGCCACGGGGTGAGCCCGATGTCGACCAGCTCCACCTGCCCGGCCAGCGCGGCGGCCGGGCCGACCACCAGGGCCGGTTTCAGCGCGCCGAAGGCGACCGTGACGTCGGCGCGTACCGCGTTGGGTCGGCCGGAGGCGGTCAGCGGGACGTCGCCGGTGTCCACCGCCACCCCGCTCGGCACGTCCACCGCCACCACCGTCGCCCGGGCACCGTCGCGCCCGGCGTGGTCCAGCAGGCTCGCCGCCAACTGCTCGGCGGTCTCCCGCAGCCCGCCGTGCCCGCCGATGCCCACGATGCCGTCGAGCACCAGGTCGACCACGGCCGGGGGGTGCGCCACGACCCGTCCACCGGCGGCGCGCAACGCGGCCAGCCCGTCGGCGTGCGCACGTTCCGGGGTGAGCAGCAACGCCGACACCGCCGCACCCCGCTGGGCCAGGCGCGCTCCGGCGTACAGGGTGTCGCCGCCGTTGTCGCCGGAGCCGACGAGCAGCAGCACCGGCGCGGCGTACACCCCGCCCCGCTCGGCGAGCAGCAGCGCGCAGCGGCGCGCCAGCCCGGCCGCGGCGCGCTGCATCAGCGTGCCCGGCGGGAGTTCGGCCATCAGTGCCGCCTCTGCCGCCCGTACGTCCGCGACCCGCCAGACTGATCTCACCCGGCCCACCCTACCGGCGCGCGGGTCGCAAGATAGCCCTCCGTCGCCGACCGGGCAACGCCTGTGGACAACCCGACGGTACGCCCCACAGTGGTTGTCCACAGGGCACCGTCGCACCGCCCGGCACCGCCTAGCGTCCTGCCCGTTGGCGCTACGGGGGGTGGGAGAGGCGATGAGCGAGCAGGACTTGACCGTGCAGCCGGAACGGCTGGACCGGACCGGGCGATCGCTGGGTGAGCAGGGCCATCGGCTGGCGAGTGGGCTGGCCGGGACAGCGGGGTTGACGGCACCGACCCCGGGCTGGTCGGCCGGGGTTGCGCTGGGCACCCTGGAGGCGGCCGTGCACTCCTGGTCGGCTCGGCTCGGCGCCCGGGTCACCCGGACCGGTGACGCGGTACGCGCCGCCGCTCGGTCCTACGAGTCGGTGGACGGTCGGGCGGCGGCCCGGATTTCCGCCCTGCCCCGGTGACCCGGCCGGGAGTGGTCCGGCCGGACCAGGTCGGCTACGCCCAGCTCTCGACGGCCGACCCGACGCGCTGGCGGGCCACCGGGACGGCCTGGGCGGGACTGGTCGGCCCGACCCGGCGACGGGCCACCGAGTTGGCGGACGACGCTGCGGCGTTGCGGTCGCAGTGGTCGGGTCTGGCCGCGACCGCAGCCGAGAAGCAGGTTTCCGACCTGCGGGTCGAGTTGCTCGCCCTCGCCCCGGTGGCGATCGAGATCGACCAGGTGCTTGCCGAGTTCGCCGCCCGGCTGACCGTGGCCCGGGCACGGCTGGCGGCGGCAGTGACACTGGCCGCCAGCGTCGGAGTGCTGATCGACCGATGGGGTCGGACCAGTCCCGATCCGAGCCGGGTGCCGGCCCACCGGGCCGTCCAGACGGTGGCGCCGGTGACGACGGCGCTGCGGGACGCCCTCGACCTGGCCACGGCGGCGGATCGGGAGGCCGCCGGCCGTCTCGACCAACTGACCGCGGACGCCGAGTCGGGTTGGCTGAGCCGACCACCGGCGGGCCGACCTGCACCGCACTCCGATCCCGCAGAGGTCAACCGCTGGTGGAACGGGCTCAGCCCCGCGCAGCGCCGTTGGCTGGTCGGGCACGAGCCGGAGCTGATCGGCGGGTTCGACGGGATTCCCGCCGCCGGCCGCGACCAGGCCAACCGACTGCTGCTGGAGGTACGCCGGGCCGCGCTGGTGCGACGCTGGGAGGAGTTGCTGGCCCGGATGCCCCGCGGCCCCGCCGAGATGGTCGGGCTACGCGCCGTCGAAGCCGCGCTGAGCGGGCTGGACGCGTTGACGTCTCGGCTGGCGTCGCCGGACGCGCCGCGCACGTACCTGCTCGGGCTGGACGTCGGCGGTGAGGGGCGGACGGTGGTGGCGTTGGGCAACCCGGATCGGGCCGCCAACATCCTGACCCACGTGCCGGGCACGACCTCCGGGCTGCACGACGCCACCGACGATCTGGGGCGCGCCGCGCGGGTGCTGTCCCGCTGTGCCGACCTGGCACCGGGGCAGGAGACCTCGGCGGTGCTCTGGTTGGACTACGACGCCCCGGATTTCCTGCACGAGGCGGCCTGGGACAGGCAGGCCCACGCGGCCGGTGACGCGCTGCACCGGTTCCAGGAGGGGTTGCGGGCCACCCACGACGGGCCGGCCGCCCGGCAGACCGTGCTCGGGCACAGCTACGGGTCGCTGGTGGTGGGCGGTGCCGCCCGGGATCACGGGCTCGCCGCCGACGCGCTGGTCTTCGTCGGCTCGCCCGGAGTCGGCGTGCAGCACGCCGCCGACCTGGGCGTACCGGCCGGACAGGTGTGGGCCAGCCGCGCACCCGACGACGTGATCCGGCTGGCCCGGTCGCCGGGCGAGTTGGCTCGGCACGCGGTGCTCAGCCTCTCCCCCGCCGCCGGCATCATCGGGCTGCTGACCGGCGACGACGACAAACGCTGGTTCGGGCGGGACCCGGCCGAAGCGTCCTTCGGCGGCCGGAGCTTCCCCAGCGGCCGGTACGGCCACAGCGGCTACTGGCATCCGGACAATCCGGCGCTGGACGGCATGGCCCGGATCGTCCTCGGCCAGTGACGGCGCTCCAGCGGCAGAGGCAGCGGCCAGGCGGTGACAACGCTTCGGCAGAAGCGCGGCGGCCGGGCGGTCAGCGGTGACCGCCCGGCGCGACCTGCTACTCGACGGTGACGGACTTGGCGAGGTTGCGCGGCTGGTCCACGTCGTGCCCCCGCGCGGCGGCGATCTCGGCGGCGAAGATCTGCAACGGCACGGTCGTCAACAGCGGCGCGAGCAGCGTCGGCGTCCGCGGCACGTAGATCAGATGGTCGGCGTAACGCACCACCGACTCGTCGCCTTCCTCGGCGATCACGATGGTGCGGGCGCCTCGGGCGCGTACCTCCTGGATGTTGGAGACGATCTTGTCGTGCAGCAGACCGCGGCCCACCGGCGAGGGCACCACACAGATCACCGGGGTGCCCTGGTCGATCAGGGCGATCGGGCCGTGCTTGAGCTCGCCCGCGGCGAAGCCCTCGGCGTGCATGTACGCCAACTCCTTGAGCTTGAGCGCACCCTCCAGCGCCACCGGGTAGCCCACGTGCCGGCCGATGAACAGCACCGTCGGCTGGTCGGCCAGCTCGCGGGCCAGCTCCCGGACCGGCTCGATGCGCCCGAGCAGCTCGCGCAGCTTGTCCGGCACCTGGTGCAGTTGCTCCACCACGGCGGCCACCTCGTCGGCGAACTTGATGCCGCGCACCTGGGCCAGGTGCAGGCCGATCAGGTAGCAGGCGACCAACTGGGTGAGGAATGCCTTGGTGGAGGCGACGGCGATCTCCGGCCCGCCATGGGTGTAGAGCACCGCGTCGGACTCGCGGGGAATGGTGGAGCCGTTGGTGTTGCAGATGGCCAGCACCCGGGCCTTCTGGTCCTTGGCGTGCCGCAACGCCATCAGGGTGTCCATCGTCTCGCCGGACTGCGAGATCACCACGATCAGCGTGGACCGGTCGAGCACCGGGTCGCGGTAGCGGAACTCGCTGGCCAGCTCCACCTCGCAGGGGATCCGGGTCCAGTGCTCGATGGCGTACTTGGCGACCAGCCCGGAGTGGTACGCGGTGCCGCAGGCCACGATGAAGATCTTGTCGACGTCGCGTAGATCCTGGTCGCTGAGGCGCACCTCGTCGAGCATGATCTCGCCGCTCTCGGTCAGCCGTCCGAGCAGCGTGTCGGCGACGGCCTGCGGCTGCTCCTCGATCTCCTTGAGCATGAACCAGTCGTAGCCGCCCTTCTCCGCGGCCGAGGAGTCCCAGTCGATGTGGAAGTCCTTGCCGCTGGCGGGCTGACCGGCGAAGTCGGTGATCTCGATGGTGTCGGCGGTGATCAGGACGATCTGGTCCTGGCCCAGCTCGACCGCCTCACGGGTGTGCTCGATGAACGCGGCGACATCGCTTGCCAGGTAGTTCTCGCCGTCGCCCCGGCCGACCACCAGGGGCGAGTTGCGGCGGGCGCCGACCACCGCACCGGGGATCGCGGCGTCCACGGCGAGCAGCGTGAAGGCACCCTCCAGCCGCTGGCAGACCACCTGCATGGCGGCGGAGAGCAGGTGCGGCCCGTCCGGCTGACCGGCCGCGCGCAGCTCGGCCAACGCCTTGGCGAGCAGGTGCGCCGCGCACTCGGTGTCGGTGTCGCTGGCGAAGGTGACGCCGTCGTCCTCCAACTCGGTGCGGAGCTTGGCGAAGTTCTCGATGATGCCGTTGTGGATGACCGCGACCCGGCCGTCCGGGGACAGGTGCGGGTGGGCGTTGCGGTCGGTGGGTCCGCCGTGGGTGGCCCAGCGGGTGTGGCCGATGCCGGTGGTGCCGTCGCCGATGCCGAGCGGGCTGGCGCCGCAACCGTCCGGGTCCTCGGCGGCGCGTTCGGAGAGCACCTTCTCCAGGTTGGCCAGCTTGCCGGCCTTCTTCTCAGTCAACAGCTGTCCGTCGCAGGCGACGGCGACGCCGGCCGAGTCGTAGCCGCGGTACTCCAGGCGCCGCAGACCGTCGAGCACGATGCCGAGCGCCGGTCGGGCACCGGCGTAACCCACGATTCCACACATGGGTGGCAGCCTAACCAGTTTCGCTCACGTTGTCTGCGCGAAAGCCGGGTAAACAATCACTGAATTTGAGCGATTGGGCAGGTTCGGGTGGTCGAGGTCACAAAGCACTCAGGTCGGGCCGGGCGTCGCGATGGCGCGCACCCGTACCCTGACGGGCGTGACGAGCACTGATGTCGACCCCCTGGTGAACCGGATGCGCCCGTTCGGGACGACGATCTTCGCCGAGATGTCCGCCCTCGCCGTCCGGACCGGCGCGGTGAACCTCGGGCAGGGCTTCCCGGACACCGACGGCCCGCCGGAGATGCTCGCCGCCGCGGCCGAGGCGCTGCGCTCCGGCCGCAACCAGTACCCGCCGGGCCCCGGCATCCCCGAGCTACGGGCGGCGGTGGCGGCCCACCAACACCGCTTCTGGGGCCTGGAGTACGACCCGGACGGCGAAGTGGTGATCACCGCCGGTGCGACCGAGGCGATAGCCGCAGCGATCCTCGCCCTCTGCGAGCCCGGTGACGAGGTGGTCTGCTTCGAGCCGTACTACGACTCGTACGCGGCCTCGATCGCGCTGGCCGGTGCGGTACGGCGACCGGTCACCCTGCGCCCCGGCCCCGACGGTCGGTACGCCTTCGACCCGGCGGCGCTGCGCGCCGCGTTCGGTTCGCGTACCCGGCTGGTGCTGCTGAACTCGCCGCACAACCCGACCGGCAAGGTCTTCACCCCGGCCGAACTGGCGCTGGTCGCCGAACTCTGCCAGGAGCACGGCGCGTACGCGGTCACCGACGAGGTGTACGAGCACCTGGTCTTCACCGACGCGGCGAGTGAACACGTCCCGCTGGCGAGCCTGCCCGGCATGCGCGAGCGCACCCTGCGCATCTCCTCGGCCGGCAAGACCTTCTCCTGCACCGGCTGGAAGGTGGGCTGGGCGAGCGGGCCGGCCGCGCTGGTCTCCGCGATGCTGCGGGTCAAGCAGTTCCTCACCTTCGTCAACGCCGCACCCCTGCAACCCGCCGTGGCGGTCGCGCTCGGCCTGCCCGACGCCTACTTCACCGAGTTCCGCGCCGGCATGCAGGCCCGCCGGGACCAACTCATCGGCGGGCTGGTCGACGCCGGCTTCGAGGTGCTCAGCCCGGAGGGGACGTACTTCGTCACCGCCGACATCACCGCCCTCGGCGGCACCGACGGCGTCGAGTTCTGCCGGTCCCTACCCGAGCGCTGCGGCGTGGTGGCCGTACCCACCCAGGTCTTCTACGACGACCCCGAGGCCGGACGCCGCCTGGTCCGGTTCGCCTTCTGCAAACGCCCAGAACTGCTCGCCGAGGCGGTGTCCCGCCTGGGTGGCGCGACCTGGGAGCGCTGACCCACCAGTTCCGCCCGCTCTCAGCCGGACCGCTGGCTGCGGTTGTTAATAGGGGGCCCTTTCTCTACCTGAGACGTTAAGAAGGGGCCCTTCCTTACACTGCCGGGCTGGCGGTGCGGACCTGGGTGGCGATGCGTTCGGCGACCTCCTGGGCGACCGCCTCGGTGGCCGCCTCGACCATCACCCGCACCAGCGGTTCGGTGCCCGACGGGCGCAGCAGCACCCGGCCGGTCTCGCCCAGCTCGGCCTCGGCCCGCTGCACCTCGGCGCGGACCGCCGGCGCGGCGGCACCCACGGTACGGTCGCCGACCGGCACGTTGATCAACACCTGCGGCAGCTTGGTCACCACCGCCGCGAGGTCGGCCAGGGTACGGCCGGTGGCCGCCATCCGGGCCATCAGGTGCAGCCCGGTCAGCACCCCGTCGCCGGTCGTCGCGTACGCGGGCATCACGATGTGTCCGCTCTGCTCGCCACCGAGCGCCAGCCCGGAGGCGCGCAGCTCCTCCAGCACGTACCGGTCGCCGACCTTGGTCTCGATCAGCCGGATGCCTTCGGCGGACATGGCCAGGCGCAGGCCGAGGTTGCTCATCACGGTGGCGACCAGGGTGTCCCCGGTCAGCGTGCCGGCCTCCCGCATGGCCAGGGCCAGGATCGCCATCACCTGGTCGCCGTCGACCTCGTCGCCGTCGGCGGTCACCGCGACGCACCGGTCGGCGTCACCGTCGTGCGCGATGCCCAGGTGCGCGCCGTGCTCGACCACTGCCTGACGCAGGGTCGCGATGTGGTTCGACCCGCACTCGTCGTTGATGTTCAGCCCGTCCGGCTCGGCGTGGATCGCGATGACCTCGGCACCGGCCTCCCGGTACGCCGCCGGCGCCACCTCGGCGGCGGCGCCGTTGGCGCAGTCCACCACGACCTTGATCCCGTCGAGGCGGTGCGGCACGGTGCCGACGAGGTGCTGCACGTAGTGGTCGGCACCATCGAGCAGGTCGTGCACCCGACCGACTCCCGCGCCGACCGGGCGCTCCCAGGCGGTGCTGCCGTTGGCCTCGACGGTCGCCTCTATCCGCATCTCGATCTCGTCGGGCAGCTTGTGCCCGCCGGCCGCGAAGAGCTTGATCCCGTTGTCCGGCATCGGGTTGTGCGAGGCGGACAGCATCACCCCGAGGTCCGCCTTGGCCTCCGCGGTGAGGAACGCCACGGCCGGGGTGGGCAGCACACCGACCCGGACGACGGTCGCGCCCGCGCTGGTCAACCCGGCGACCACGGCCGCCTCCAGCATCTCGCCGCTGGCCCGGGTGTCCCGCCCGACCACGGCCAGCGGGGCATGACTTCGATCCGACTCGGCAAGGGTGTGGGCAGCCGCGACCGCCACCGAGAGTGCCAACTCCGGGGTGAGATCGGCGTTCGCGCGCCCGCGTACGCCGTCCGTGCCGAACAACCGGCCCATACCCGCCAACCTCCGATGAAACTTGCCGTCGTGGGAGAAATTGCCCTTGGAAAGGAGGACGGAAACTGCCCTGTGAGAAGGGGCGGAACCTGCCCTGTCACGAAGAGGCGGAAACGGCCGGCCCACCTCCCGAGTCGAGGGGAGGCGGACCGGCCGTCCGTCAGAAGTACAAGGTGCGGCTGAAGATCAGCGCTTCGAGTACTGAGGAGCCTTACGGGCCTTCTTGAGGCCGTACTTCTTGCTTTCCTTGACCCGGGCGTCCCGGGTCAGGAAGCCGGCCTTCTTCAGGGCCGGGCGGTCGTCCGGCTCGTTGACGATCAGCGCCCGGGCGATGGCCAGCCGCAGCGCACCGGCCTGGCCGGTGGTGCCGCCGCCACGCAGGTTGGCGATGACGTCGAACGCCTCGGGCTTCTCGGCGGTGACCAGCGGGTCCTTGATCAGCTGCTGGTGCACCTTGCTCGGGAAGTAGGCCTTAAGGTCCCGGCCGTTGCAGGTGATCTTGCCGGTGCCCGGCACGATCCGCACCCGGACGATGGCCTCCTTGCGGCGGCCCACGGTCTGGATCGGGCGGTCACCACGAGGCGCGCGGGCGACGGGCGCCGGCGCCTCGGTGGCCTCAGGGGCAACCTCGGTGGCGGTGATGTCGGTCATGCTGCTTCCTTCGCCCGCGCTCACTGCGCGATCTGCTTGATCTCGAACGGCACCGGCTGCTGCGCGCCGTGCGGGTGCTCTGCACCGGCGTAGACCTTCAGCTTCTTGATCAGCTGACGGCCGAGCTTGTTGTGCGGGAGCATCCCCTTCACAGCCAGCTCGATGGCCCGCTCGGGGCGCTTGGACAGCAGCTCCTCGTAGCCGACCTGCTTGAGGCCACCCGGGTAACCGGAGTGCCGGTAAGCGATCTTCTGCTGGCGCTTGTTGCCGGTCAGCGCAACCTTGCCCGCGTTCACGACGACGACGAAGTCGCCCGTGTCGACGTGCGGCGCGAAAGTCGGCTTGTGCTTGCCCCGCAGCAGCGTGGCGGCGTGGGTGGCCAGGCGGCCCAGCACGACATCAGAGGCGTCGATGACGTGCCACTGACGCTCGATCTCACCCGGCTTCGGGCTGTACGTACGCACAGGTCTACCTTGTCTCGTCGTCGGTCTGGGGTCGCGCGCCGAGGTGACCAGGACATCCCAGCCGGACCAGCGCGCACGAACGACCAAGCGTACCTCAGGCGGCACGCCCACAGATGTCGTACAACAGCAGGCAACGATACCCGCAGCCCGACCGGCCGGTCAAAACGGGGTCCGGCAGGCGCGCCGACGGCACCGGAAATGGCCTTGATCACACCCCGGCCCGGGCCAGCCGGGCCCCGGGACGCAGGTACGCCGCCCAGGTGAGCAGGAGCAGCACCAGGAAGAAGCCCACGTAGAAGCGCAGCGCCGGCTGGATCCCACCGTAGGTCGACCGGGCCCAGGCGTAACAGATCGGCACCAGAAAGCCACCGAGGGCACCGACCGCCGAGATGATGCCCAACGCGCCGGCGGCCTGCCGGCGCATCGCCAGCATCACCTCCGGCGAGCCCCCCAGCTCCTCCCCCTTGACCTGGAAGATCCGACTGATCATCCGGTAGGTCGAGCCGTTGCCGACGCCGGTGGCCACGAACAGCAGCAGGAAGGCCACGAAGAAGACACCCAGGCTGCGCTGCTCGACCGACCAGAGCGCGGCCAGCGCGCCGATGGCCATCAGCACGAAGCTGACCATCGTCACCCGCGCGCCGCCCACCACGTCGGAGAGCCGACCGCCGAAGGGGCGGCAGAACGAGCCGACCGCCGCGCCGAGGAACGCCCAGGTCAGTGCGACGTCCGGTCGACCGAACACCGAGGTGAGCAGGGTCGGGAAGGCCGCCGAGTAGCCGATGAACGAACCGAAGGTGCCGATGTACAGCAGGGACATGATCCAGGTGTCCCGATGCCGCAGCGACGACCAGACCGGCCGTACGTCCGCCTTGGCCTCCACCAGGTTGTCCATGAACAGGTACGCGCAGACCGCGGCGATCACCGCCAGCGGGATGTACATCAGCCCGGCCCGGGCCAGCGCCAGCCCGCCACCGAGCACGATCACCTGCGGAACCAGGAACTGCACCACCGCCACGCCGATGTTGCCGCCGGCGGCGTTGAGACCTAGCGCCCAGCCCTTCTCGCGTTCCGGATAGAAGAAGGAGATGTTCGCCATGCTGGAGGCGAAGTTGCCGCCGCCGAACCCGGCGGTGGCAGCGATCAGCAACAACACCGGGAAGCCGATCTCCGGGCGCTCGACCGCCCAGGCCAGGCCCGCGCAGGGCACGATCAGCAGGAGGGCGGAGACGATCGTCCAGTTCCGGCCGCCGAACACCGGCACGGCGAAGGTGTACGGCAACCGCAGCAACGCGCCGACCCCGCTCGGTACGGCGGTCAGCCAGAGCGCCTGGCTGGTGCTCAACTGCCAACCGGCGTCACCGAGCCGGACGACGACGATGCTCCACAGCAGCCACACCGAGAAGCCGATGTGTTCGGCGAAGATCGACCAGATCAGGTTGCGGCGGGCGATCCGGTTGCCGGTCGTACGCCAGAAGGTGTGGTCCTCCGGTGCCCAGTGCCCGATCCAGCGGCCGGGACGGCGGTCCAGGGTCTCCTCCTGGACGGCCTCGGGTTGCGCGCTCGTGGTGGTCATGGCGCCGAAGCTAGGAATCGACAGTTACCGTGGCGTTCGTCCTTCGGGTCGACCCGGCAACGGGACGCGCACCATCGGCCGGGGTGCGCGGTGAGACCCGCCGGTTCAGAGTTGCTGGAGGATGCGCAGTGCCCGGTCGACGTGGCGCATCGTCTCGGCGTCGGCCACGTCCACGCACTCGGTGAACCACTTCTTCATCGGCGAGGAGATCCGGTCGGGCATCACCACCCAGCCCCCCATCGGCACCGCCAGCGGTGAGTCCCGCAGCAACGCCGCCTCGACCACCTCGGCGACGATCACGATGGGCACGGCTGTGGAGTTGTAGACGTCGGAACTGATCACCAGCCCGAGCCGCTCGCGGGCCCCCTCGATCCGCCAGACCTCGCCCCTACGCAGCACGTGGGCGACCACCGAAGAGCAGGTCGTCGACCATGCCCACCTCCTGCGCGTCGGCCAGCGAGGCAGACTCCAGATCCAGCCCGGCCCGACCCACCGCGGCGGCGTGGGCCGCGAAGACCTCGCGCAGCGCCTTCTCCCGGGCGGCCTGGTCCATCCAGGCGGAGAGGGAGAGTCCCTCCCGTTTGGCGAACCGTCGGGCGTCCGCGATCGTCTCGTCGGAGAACGACAGAGTCACCTTGGCTGTCATGCCAGACAGACTACCGCTGGTATGACCGCCAGTCATCCGATCCGTACATCGTAGCTACCGGCTGCCGCGCCGAACGCCTCGGTCACATCCATGTCGACCACTCCACCTTCCCGATATGCGGGAGACTAGTTCCACATTCCAGGCCATGCGATCCGGTGCGCCGCCACCGTGCGGTGTGAGCGGCACTTGACAGGACCGAAACAAACGGGACGCGGGCCGGAAACTGGGCGGCGGCACGCTTTGCCGACATGACAGACGGTGCACGGTCGGCGACTGCATCGGGGCACCCGCCCCGGGAGGTGGCGACGCACTGCCCGTACTGCGCCCTTCAGTGCGGGATGACGCTGCGTGATCAGGACGGCCGGGTGTCCGTACTCCCCCGGCAGTTCCCCACCAACCGCGGCGGCCTGTGCCAGAAGGGCTGGACCTCGGCCGAGCTGCTGACCCACCCGGACCGGCTGACCACCCCGCTGCTGCGCGACCCGGCCAGCGGCGAACTCCGCCCGGCCAGCTGGGAGGCCGCGCTGGACCGCATCGCCACCGGCATCGGCGAGGTGCAGCGACGGCACGGCCGCGACGCGGTCGCCGTCTTCGGTGGCGGCGGGCTCACCAACGAGAAGGCGTACGCGCTGGGCAAGTTCGCCCGCGTCACGCTGGGCACCCGCAACATCGACTACAACGGACGGTTCTGCATGTCGTCGGCCGCGGCCGCCGGGATGCGCGCCTTCGGTGTCGACCGTGGACTGCCGTTCCCGCTGTCCGACCTCGGGCACGCCGACACCCTGCTGCTGGTCGGCGCGAACCCGGCGGAGACCATGCCTCCGCTGGTGCGCTGGCTCACCGAGCTGCGGCAGCGCGGCGGCACGCTGATCGTGGTCGACCCCCGGGTCACCGCCACCGCGCGGCAGGCCGACCTGCACCTGCAACCGCTGCCCGGCACCGACCTGGCGGTGGCCAACGCGCTGCTGCACCTCGCCCTGACCGAGGGCTACGTCGACGACGACTACGTGGCCACCCGTACCACCGGCTTCACCGACGTCCGGCGCACGGTGGCGGGTTGGTGGCCGGCGCGGGCCGAGGCGCTCTCCGGCGTGCCGGTGGCCGACCTGGAGGCGACCGCCCGCGCCCTCGGCACCGCCGAACGGGCGATCATCCTCACCGCGCGGGGCGCGGAACAGCACGCCAAGGGCGTCGACACGGTCACCGCCTTCGTCAACCTCGCCCTGGCGCTCGGCCTGCCCGGCCGCCCCGGCTCCGGGTACGGCTGCCTGACCGGTCAGGGCAACGGGCAGGGTGGCCGCGAGCACGGGCAGAAGGCCGACCAGCTGCCCGGTTACCGCCGGATCGACGACCCGGCGGCCCGCGCCCACGTCGCACAGGTGTGGGGGGTGTCCGCCGACGACCTGCCCGGCCCCGGCGTGCCCGCGTACCAGTTACTGGATTCGCTGGGCACTTCGGACGGTCCCCGCGCGCTGCTGGTCTTCGGCTCCAACCCGGTGGTCTCCGCCCCTCGGGCGGCGAGGATCGAGAGCCGGCTGCGTGAGCTGGACCTGCTCGTTGTCACCGACCTCCTGCTCTCCGAGACGGCGGCGCTTGCCGACGTGGTGCTGCCCACCGCCCAGTGGGCCGAGGAGGACGGCACCATGACCAACCTGGAGGGTCGGGTGCTGCGCCGCCGCGCGCTGCGCCCGCCCCCACCCGGCGTCCGCACCGACCTCGCCATCCTCGCCACCCTCACCACCCGGTTGAAAGGAAGGGCACCTTCTTATCGCCTCGTGCATAGCAAGGGCCCCCTGTTAACAGCCGACAGCGCCGCAGACAGCGCCGCCGAAGCGGCCGTCGACGGTGAGCGCGAGGCGCTGGCCGCCGACCCGCGTACCGTCTTCGCGGAGTTGCGGCGGGCCTCGGCCGGCGGGATCGCCGACTACGCCGGGATCGACTGGGACCGGATCGACGCCGCCGACGGCGTGTTCTGGCCGTGCCCGAGCGAGGACGGGCCGGACTCGCCGCGCCTGTTCGCCGACGGCTTCCCCACCCCCGACGGGCGGGCCCGGTTCCATCCGGTGGAGCACCGGCCGGCGGCCGAGGAGGTCTGCGCGGAGTACCCGCTGCACTTCACCACCGGCCGGGTGCTCGCCCAGTACCAGTCCGGCACCCAGACCCGTCGGGTGGCCGCGCTACGCCAGGCCGCCCCCGACGCCTTCGTGGAGCTGCATCCCGACCTCGCCGGGCGGCTCGGGGTGGCCGACGGCGAACCGGTGCGGGTGCTCTCCCGGCGGGGCGAGTTCCGGGCACCGGCCCGGCTCAGCTCGGCGATCCGGCCGGACACCGTCTTCGCGCCGTTCCACTGGGGTGGTGCCGCCCGGGCCAACTCCGTCACCAACGACGCCGTCGACCCGATCTCCGGCATGCCCGAATTCAAGATCTGCGCGGTCCGGGTGGAACGGGTGGCGTCATGAGTGAGCGGCAGCGGACGGACCGTCAGCCCGACGCGATGAGCGGCGAGCGGGTGGTGGTGGTCGGCAACGGGATGGCCGGCGCCCGTCTCGCCGCCGAGTTGCACGCCCGGGGTCAGGACAAGGTCACCGTGGTCGGGGCGGAGCCGCACCGGGCGTACAACCGGATCATGCTGTCCACACTGCTCGCCGGCAAGATCGGCGAGCCGGACGTGGAGTTGACGGAGGCCACCGGTCGCGGCGTCGACCTGCGCACCGGAGTCGCGGTACGGACCATCGACCGTGCCGCCCGGGAGGTACGCACCGACGACGGCGACCGGATCGGCTACGACCACCTGGTGCTCGCCACCGGCGCGCGGGCGGTGGTGCCGGCGCTGCCCGGCCTCGACCCGACGTCGCCGCCGGATCGGGTGGTCGCGTTCCGGACCCTGGCCGACTGCCGGCGCATCCTCGCCCTGGCCGGCGGCGCGCGCCGCGCCCTGGTGCTCGGCGGTGGGCTGCTCGGCCTGGAGGCCGCCCGTGGGCTGGCCGCGCGAGGGCTGGACGTCGCGGTGGTGCACCGGGTGCCGTACCTGATGGAACGCCAACTCGACGCCATGGCCGGCGAGATCCTGGCCGGCACCCTCGCCGAACTCGGCGTGACCACTCATCTGGCCGTCACCCCGACCGGCCTGACGGCCGACGCCTGCGGGGTCCGGCTGAGCCTGTCCGACGGCCGTACGCTCGACGCCGACCTGCTGGTCCTCGCCTGCGGGGTACGCCCCGACACCGCGCTCGCCGAGGCGGCCGGCCTGACGGTGGACCGGGGTGTGCTGGTCGACGACCGGCTGCGCACCAGCGACCCACGGATCTCCGCGATCGGCGACTGCGCGCAGCACGGCACGGCCCCGACCGGCCTGGTCGCACCGGCCTGGGCGCAGGCCCGGGTGGTGGCCCAGCTGCTGACCGGGCAGGACCCGCAGGCCCGCTACCATCCCCGGCCGGTGGTCACCCGACTCAAGGCGGCCGGCATCGACCTCGCGGCGATGGGTGACCCGACGAGCGGCCCCGGCGAGGAGTTGACCTTCGCCGATCCGGCCCGCGGCACGTACGCCCGGCTGCGAATCCACGACGAGCGGTTGGCCGCCGCGATCCTGCTCGGCGACAACCCGTCGGTGGGCACGGTCATCCAGTTGTTCGACCGGGGTCAACCGGTACCCGCCGACCGGCGGGCACTGCTGCTCGGCCGGGCCGTGGGCGGGGCCGTCGCGGCACCCGCCGCTTCCCCGGCGTTGATGCCCGACACGGCCACCGTGTGCCAGTGCAACACGGTCAGCAAGGGCGCGCTGGTGACCTGCTGGCGGGGCGGGGCGCGCACGTTCGACGAGGTCGTCGCCGGGACCAGGGCCGGTACCGGCTGCGGCAGCTGCCGGGACGCGGTCGCCGGCATCGTCGACTGGTTGTCCAGAGCGGATCCGGTGGAGGTGGGACGATGACCGGCGGCAACGTGGTCGTGATCGGCAACGGCATGGTCGGGCAGCGGTTCGTGGACGCGCTGCGTTCGCGGGACCCGCAGGGCCGCTGGCGGGTCACCGTGCTCGCCGAGGAGCCCCGACCGGCGTACGACCGGGTGCGGCTCTCGGCGTACTTCGACGGCGTCTCGGCCGACGACCTGAACCTGCACACCGCGTACGACGGGGTGCGGCTGCGCCTCGGTGAGGCGGCCCTCGGGGTGGACCGGGCACGTCGGGTGGTGACCACGGCCGACGGCGAGTACCCGTACGACATGCTGGTCTTCGCCACCGGTTCGTCGGCGTTCGTGCCCCCGGTCGACGGCGTCGGCCTGCCCGGGGTCTTCGTCTACCGGACGCTTGACGACCTGGCGGCGATCGAGGAGCACGCCCGAGGCCGACGGACCGGCGCGGTGATCGGGGGCGGTCTGCTCGGTCTGGAGGCGGCCAACGCCCTGCGCCTGCTCGGCCTGTCCACGAGCGTGGTGGAGTTCGCGCCCCGGCTGATGCCGGCTCAGATCGACACCGCCGGGGGTGCCCTGCTGCGTCGTTACGTGGAGGAGTTGGGGGTGGGCTGCCACCTCGGGGTGGCCACCACCGCGTTACGGCCCGGCCCGGACGGTACGGTCGCCGCCCTGGAGTTGGCCGACGGCACGCTGCTCGACGCCGACCTGGTGGTGGTGGCCGCCGGCATCCGCCCCCGCGACGAGCTGGCCCGCGCGGCCGGACTCGACATCGGCCCACGCGGCGGGCTGCTGGTGGACGACGCCTGCCGCACCCGCGACGAGCGGATCTACGCGATCGGCGAGTGCGCGGCGGTCGAAGGCACCTGCTACGGGCTGGTCGCGCCCGGGTACGCGATGGCCGAGGTGGTGGCCGACCGGCTGGTCGGCGGTGCTGCCACCTTCCCCGGCGCGGACACCGCCACCAAGCTCAAGCTGCTCGGCGTCGACGTGGCCTCGTTCGGTGACGCGCACGGCACTACGCCGGGCTGCCTGGACGTGACGTACACCGATCCGGCCACCCGGGTCTACGCCAAGCTGGTTCTCTCCGACGACGCGACGACGCTGCTCGGCGGGGTGCTGGTGGGTGACGCCGGCGCGTACCCGACCCTGCGGGCGAGTGTGGGTGGGCCGCTGCCGGCGCCCCCTCTGGCGTTGCTCGCCCCGGCCGGCGCCGAGGGCGCGACGGTGGGGGCGCTGCCGGCGTCCGCGCAGGTCTGTTCCTGCAACGCGGTGACCCGCGCGGACATCGACGCGGCAATCGCGGACGGTTGCGCGGACGTGGCCGCCCTGAAGGCGTGCACCCGGGCCGGCACCAGCTGCGGTTCCTGCGTGCCGATGCTCAAGCAACTGCTCGACGCGGCCGGGGTCGTCCAGTCCCGGGCGCTGTGCGAGCACTTCGACCTCAGCCGGCAGGAGCTGTTCGACATCGTCCGGGTACGCGGCATCCGGACCTTCTCCCGGTTGATCGCCGAGCACGGGCAGGGCCGGGGTTGCGACATCTGCAAGCCGGTCGTCGCCTCGATCCTCGCCTCGCTCGGCAACGGGCACATCCTCGACGGCGAGCAGGCCGCGTTGCAGGACACCAACGACCACTTCCTGGCGAACCTGCAACGCGACGGCAGCTACTCGGTGGTGCCCCGGATCCCCGGCGGTGAGATCACCCCGGAGAAGCTCATCGTCATCGGCGAGGTGGCCCGGGACTTCCAGCTCTACACGAAGATCACCGGTGGCCAGCGGATCGACCTGTTCGGGGCCCGGGTGGAGCAGTTGCCGCAGATCTGGCGTCGGCTGGTCGACGCCGGGTTCGAGTCCGGTCACGCGTACGGCAAGGCGCTGCGGACGGTGAAGTCCTGTGTCGGCTCGACCTGGTGCCGGTACGGCGTGCAGGACTCGGTCGGCCTCGCCGTCGCGCTCGAACTGCGCTACCGGGGACTGCGCGCCCCACACAAGATCAAGTCGGCGGTCTCCGGTTGTGCCCGGGAGTGCGCCGAGGCGCGCAGCAAGGATTTCGGCATCATCGCCACCGAGACCGGCTGGAACCTCTACCTCGGCGGCAACGGTGGCTTCCGGCCCCGGCACGCCGACCTGTTCGCCACGGATCTGTCCACGGAAGCACTGATCCAGCTCATCGACAGATTCCTGATGTACTACATCCGCACCGCCGACCGGTTGCAACGCACCGCCGCCTGGATCGAAGCCATGGACGGCGGCCTCGACCACCTGCGAGCAGTCATCGTGGACGACTCGCTCGGCCTCTGCGCCGACCTCGACGCCGCGATGGCCCGGCACGTCACGTCCTACTCCGACGAATGGCGTGACGTGCTCGACGACCCGGACCGGTTACGCCGGTTCACCTCCTTCGTCAACGCGCCGGACGTACCCGACCCGTCGATCACCTTCGTCACCGAACGCGGGCAACCCGTACCCGCCGGCGGCAGACCTGCCACATCGGAGGGCCGGCAACCGGTCACCCTCGGGCTGCCGGAGGTGCGGCGATGAACACCGTGACGACCGTGCGCTGGCACACCGTCTGCCCGCTGAGCCGACTGGACCTGGACCGGGGCGTCGCCGCCCTGATCGACGGCGTCCAGGTCGCGCTCTTCCGGACCGCCGACGGGTTGTACGCGATCGAGAACCGGGACCCGGTCACCGGCGCGTACGTGCTGTCCCGGGGCATCGTGGGCAGCCGCCGCGGCGTGCCCACGGTCGCCTCGCCGCTGCACAAGCAGGTGTACGACCTGCGTACGGGGGACTGTCTCGACCTGCCAGGTGTCTGTGTTGCCCGGCACGAGATCCGTTGCCGGGACGGCATGGTCGAGGTGCGGCTGCGACAGGAGGAGTGAATGCGCGAGGAACTGGCCGGCTTCACCATCGGGGTGACCGCCGACCGGCGGCGAGACGAACTCGCCGCGCTGCTCCAGCGGCGCGGCGCGCGGGTGGTGCTCGCGCCCGCGCTGCGGATCGTGCCGCTCGCGGACGACAGCGCGCTGCGCGAGGCCACCCGGGCCTGCCTGGACCGGCCACCGGACGTGCTGATGGCCAACACCGGAATCGGCATGCGCGGGTGGCTGGAGGCCGCCGAAGGCTGGGGGGTCGCCGAGCCGCTGCGCTCGGTGCTCAGCGACGCGTACGTGGTGGCCCGGGGCCCGAAGGCACGTGGCGCGATCCGCGCGGCCGGCCTGTACGACCAGTGGTCTCCGGAATCGGAGAGCTGTGACGAGGTCGTCGAGCACCTGCGCCAGCGGGGGGTGGCCGGGCAGGTGATCGCCATGCAGTTGCACGGCGATCGGCAGCCCGAGTGCACCCGTGCCCTGGAGGAGGCCGGGGCGACCGTCATCGAGATCCCGGTCTACCGCTGGGCGCCACCTACCGATCCGGCGCCCCTGCACCGGCTGGTCGACCTGGTGGCCGGCCGGCTGGTGGACGCGGTCACCTTCACCTCGGCGCCGGCGGCGGAGGCGCTGCTCCGCGCTGCGGGCGACCGGACGGAGGCGGTCCTGGCCGCGTTGCGCAGCGACGTGCTGGCCAGTTGTGTCGGCCCGGTGACCGCCGAGCCGTTGGTCCGCCGGGGCGTGCCGGTGAGCGCGCCGAGCCGGGCCCGGTTGGGTGCGCTGGTGCGCACCATCGTCGACGAACTGCCCCGCCGTACGGTCACCATCAAGGTCGCCGGACATCTGCTCACGCTGCGCGGGCACGCCGCCGTGATCGACGGGGAGCTGCGTCCGTTGGCGCCGGCGCCGATGGCGGTGCTGCGGGCACTGGCCCAGTCTCCGGGTCGGGTGCTGTCGCGTACCGCCCTGCTGCGGACGCTGCCGCGCGGTGCCGACGAGCACGCCGTGGAGATGGCGGTGGCCCGGCTACGCGCCGGTCTGAAGGCTCCCCGGGTGGTGCAGACGGTCGTCAAGCGCGGCTACCGCCTCCGCGTCGACTGACCTGCACAGGGCCCGCGGGGCCCGTACGGACGGACGACGGGCACCCGTCTCGCCGCACCGGGTGGGCCCGGGGCAGCGGGACGAGTGCCCGCACGAGGTCAGCCGACCGGGGTCGGGAAACCCCTGTCGTGTTCAGCTTGCAGCCGCGCCATGGCGTGCTCGACGACTGTCACCATCACCTGCTTGACCGACTCACGCCGCCGGGCGTCGGTCATCACCAGCGGTACGTCCGGCGAGATGGCCAGCGCCTCGCGTACCTCGTCCAGCTCGTACTGCGGCGCGCCGTCGAACCGGTTCAGCGCGACCACGTACGGCAGCCTGCGGTTCTCGAAGTAGTCCAGGGGCGCGAAGGCGTCGGTGATCCGGCGGGTGTCCACCAGCACGGCGGCGCCCACCGCACCACGGATGATCTCGTCCCACATGAACCAGAACCGGGTCTGCCCAGGTGTGCCGAAGAGGTACAGGATCAGATCCTGCGCCATGGTGATCCGGCCGAAGTCCATGGCGACCGTGGTGGTCTCCTTGCCCGGCACCTTTGACGAGTCGTCGATCCCGACGCCCGCCGCGGTCATCACCGCCTCGGTGGTCAGCGGTGTGATCTCCGAGATCGCACCGACCAACGTGGTCTTGCCGACACCGAAGCCACCCGCGACGACGATCTTCGCGGAGATGATTCCCCGGCTCTGGCGGGCCCCGGCGGGGTCATAGCTCGCGAAGTCCACTCAGCACCCTTCCCAGCATTTCCATCCGCTCCTCAAAACCTGTGGCGGGAGCGGCCGTCTGTAGCGTCAACAGGCCGTCGGCCACCATGTCGGCGACCAGCACCCGGGCGACACCCAGCGGTAGCCGGGTGTACGCGGCGATCTCCGCCAGGGACTCGGGGCGGCCCTCGCAGACCATGGCGATGCGATGCTTGTCGTGCCCGGCAAACCGCGACTCGGCGATCTGGGTGGGGCTGGCGATCAGCACCGCCTCCAGGGCGATGTCCTGGAGCGGTTCGGTGCGGCCCCTGGTGACCGCGTACGGTCGCACCAGAGCACCCCGCGGGTCACGTCGCGGATCCATCCGCAATCACCTCCTCTCCCGTCCGCCGTCGCACCGTGCGCGCTATGACCGCACCGCGTCCCGGGGCAACGGCACCAGCGCCGCGCCGACGCGCTCGACCAACAACGCCATCTCGTAACCCACCTGGCCGACGTCGCAGCTGCGTGCCGCGAGCACCGCCATCGACGAGCCGTCGCTGATCGACATCAGGAACAGGTAGCCGCTGTCCATCTCGATGACGGTCTGCAACACCCCGCCGGCGCTGAACATCCGCGCGGCGCCCTCGGTCAGGCTGACCACACCGGAGGTGATGGCGGCGAGCTGATCAGCCCGGTCACCCGGCAGATCGCGGGAGGAGGCGAGCAGCAGCCCGTCCGCGGACACCGCCACCACGTGGGCGATACCCGCCACGCTGTCGGCGAAGTTGGTCAGTAGCCAACCCATGTCCTGCATGGCCGCGGGCCTGTTCATCGGCTCGTCTCCTTGGTCGAGGTGCTGTTCTGAGTCGCGCCGGCCGTTCGGCCGCGCTGGACGCCGCGGTGGTAGGCCGACAGCAGACCGCGTACTTCGTCCGGCGTACGCCGACTGTGTTCCCGTCCGGTCCGGGGCTCGATCCCGCCGGGAACGAGTTGCGCCTGCGGCACCCGCTTCGGCAGGCCGGACCGGGTCGTACCGGCCGGGGTGGGCTCGGCGGCCTGGCTGGCGCGCGTCCAGCCCTCGTCTGCCGCGGTCCGCCAGGCGTCGTCGCCGGCAGCGGCGGACGGGGCGGCAGCCGGCGTCGGTGGCGCGGCCGGCGGGGGCGCCGCAGGCGGGGTACCGGTCGACGCGGCGGACGAGGTCGGGTACGACGGTGGCGACAGGGAGGCGTCGCCGGCAGCCGCACCCGGCGTACGGGTGGGCAGCGGCGTACGCCCCTTGGTCGGCTCGACGGCCGGTGCCGACGGGCTGGTGGCCGGCGGGCCGGCGGCCGCGGTCGCGGGTGGCTCGTCGAACTGCGGCCGGCTGAAGATGGCCGTCACGTCGTTGCCGTGCGACCGGAACCAGACCGCCTCCATCTCGCGGAAGATCGGCGCCTCGGCCTGCGGCTCCGGCGGCGCGGTGATCGGTGCGCTGGCGACCGGAGCAGTCGCGGCCAGGCTGGCGCCCAACCCACCGAACATCGGGGTGTCCTGGCCGCCGCCCGACCCCTGGCCCGCCGTCGGCGCGAACCCGCTCGGCGCCGCCGCCGGCGTGAAGCCGTTCGGAGCCGCAGTCGGCGTGAAGCCGTTCGGGGCGGCAGTCGGCGTGAAGCCGTTCGGGGCGGCGGGCGCGAACCCGTTCGCGGTGCTGACCGGAGCACCGGCGACCGGGCCGGCCGGCAGCACGGGTGCGGCCGGCTGCGGCTCGCCCGGGGCGTTCGCCGTCCGGTAGGACAGCGGGTCGATGGTCGGCGAAGCGACGGTGGGCGTACCGGCGTTGAACCCGCCGGCGTACGCCGGTGGGGACGTGTGCGCCGGTGGTGTGTGCTGCGGTGTCGGGTCGGCGGCGGGCCACGGCGTGGCAGCCGGTGCGCTGCGCCACCTGTCGCTGAGGGTGGCGGTGGTGCTGCGTCCCGCTCCGGCGAGCGGTTCACCGGCACCGGCCGGCGACTGCTCGACCGCGAGCGGCTGGCGCGGGCGGGTGATCGCCTGGTCGCGGCCCCGAAGGCTCGGCAGGATCACCGTGGCGGCCGGTAGCGTGATCTGGGCGACGGTGCCACCCTCGACGTTGCGGCGCAGCTCGACCCGGATGCCGTAGCGGGCCGCGAGCCGGCTGACCACGGCCAGACCCATCAGCCGGAACGCCGCGACGTCCACGGTGGAAGGGGCGGCGAGTCGCTTGTTCAGCGAGTCCAGTTGCTCGTCGGTCAGGCCGAGACCACGGTCCTCGATCTGGATGAGCACGTAGTCGCGGATCCGCCGGCCGTCGGCCACCACCGTGGTGTTCGGCGGCGAGAAGCGGGTGGCGTTGTCGAGCAGTTCTGCCACCAGCCGGACGACGTCGTTGACCGCGTGTGCGGCCACCGACACGTCGGTGTCGACAGTCCCGAACTCGATCCGGTTGTAGAGCTCCACCTCGGACTGTGCGGCCCGCAGCACGTCGACGAGCAACGCGTCGTCACGGCGCGGCACGGCGGAGTCGGCCCCGGCCAGCACCAGCAGGTTCTCGTCGTTGCGGCGCATTCGGGTGGCGAGGTGGTCGAGCTCGAAGAGCTGGGCGAGCCGCTTCGGGTCCTCCTCGCCGCGCTCGATCGCGTCGAGTTCGCCGATCATCCGGTCGACAAGCGTCTGACTGCGACGGGCCAGGTTGAGGAACATCGCCGAGACGCTGCTCCGCAGGGCCGCCTGCTCGGCCGCGACCCGGACGGCCTCCCGGTGCACGACGTTGAACGCCGAGGCGACCTGGCCGACCTCGTCACGGTTGTTGAGCTGGATCGGGTCTCGTACCTCGCGGACGATCTCGTCGACGCTGCCGTCGCTGACGTTGCCCATCCCTTGCAGGCGGCGCACCGCCTCGGGCAGGTCGTGGTTGGCCACCGAGAGCGCACCCTCGCGGAGCCGACGCAGCGAGTGGTTGAGCGAGCGGGCCAGCACCACGGCCAGGGTCACCGCGATGACCAGGGTGAGCAACACAAGCGTGGTCTCGACGATCGCCTGCCGGATGACGTCCGACCGGGCCTGCTCGGTCTTGGCGAGGAGCCGGTTCTCCAGCTCGCCCTCGGCCCACCGCATCAGCTCGTGCACCGCGCCGATCGCTGCGGTGGCGTCCTGGGCGGAGACCGGCGAGCCCCGGCCGACCGAGCGGGTGATGTCGGTGGCGATCCGGTCGGCCAGCACCACGGCGTCACCGGAGACGGTGCTCTCGACAAGCGCACGCTGGGTCGGGTCGGCGGCCAACGAGAAGGACAGCAGCGCTTCCTGCTGGCCGGTCAGGGTGGCCACGAACGCGGAGAACTGCTCGGTGTCGAGCCGTCCGGTGGTCAGCGCGGTGAACGCGACGGCCTCTTCCTCGGCCACGGCCGCCTTGGCGCGAGCGAAGGCGGCGACCGCGCGCCGGTTGTCGGCCAGGCTCTCCTCGCCCGGCAACTGGGCCAGGCCGTCGCTGTAGCCGACCAGGTCGGCCAGGACGACGCCGTAGCGCAACGCGGCCTCGGCGACCTGCATCTGCTGGCGGTCGAGCACTTCCTGTCGGGTGCCGTCGAGGGTGTCCAGGTGCCGGTCGATGGCCGTCAGCCGGTCGCGGACCGCGGTGGGGACGTCGCCGATCCGGGCTCGCTCCGCGCGGTACGCATCGACCCGTTCCTGGGTCCGACGCACCCGCAGGTTGTACGCGTCGACCTGCTGCTGCGTCGAGGCCAGGTAGGCGGCAGCCGCCATCCGCTCGGCGTGCAGGTCGTTGGCCAAGGCGGAGATCTTCGTCGACAGGACGGTGAGCGAGCGAGCCTGGGAAGCCTCGTAGGCGCCTTCACCAACGGCGACCAGACGGACCGTGGCCAACGCGATGACCGCAGCCACCGGAACGACCAGGATCAGCGCCAGCTTGGACCGAATCCGGGCGTCGCGCAGCCGGGGCAGCCTGCGCCGTCCATTGTGCTCGGCATCGCCGCTGGCGGGCAGGGTCGTCGGTCCGGTGCTCACGACATCGCCTCCGTCGTATTCTCCGCGCCTGACCCGTCGACCCGTAGTTGGAACGACGGCCGGCGCCACGCGCGGCACGGCCGCGATTTCATCAGACGAGATCGGGTTTGGGAAGCCGCAGTGAGGCAGGAAACGGTTGGTGGACACGCATCCTGTTGTCCGCTCAACTAATACCTACATTTCCACAGTGCCCTTGATCAGGGCATGTCACTCCAGAGTGGTCATTCATGTCGCCAGCGTGAGCATACGAAAACATCTGGTTACGCCAACATGTGGGATTGACGTCCCGAAACGCTCCCCGGTGGCTCCGCTTGACCCCAGCGCCCGGCATTGGCAAGGTTTTGCAGGCTTCGCGCACACGGTACGGCAGACCTACCCAGAATATCCACTGAGGATCTGGCTGCCGCCGGTGACCGGGCCCCGCCCGCGCCGCATCAGGAGGACCGAGTTGACCCCCTTCCGCTCCGCGACCGCTTTGGCGGCCGCATCAGCCATGCTGGCCACCACCCTCACCGGCTGCCAGTTCGGCGGACAGGAGCAGGACACCTCGCCGATCGTCATCGCCGCCGACCTGGAACTGTCCGGGGCGGCCGCCGGCGTCGGCAAGGCGTACCGGCAGGCACTGGAGTTGAAAGTCCAACAGCTGAATGACTCCGGAGCCCTGAACGGCAGGACTGTCGAACTGTTGTTGAAGGACAACCGCTCCGACGCCAGTGAGTCACTGCGCAACATCGCCGACTTCGGCAACGATAAACGTGTCAGCGCCATCATCATGGGCGGATGCAACGAATGCGCGATCGGCGCGGCACGCACCATCAATGAGAAGCAGATCCCCACCGTCGCACTGGCCTCGGCCGGCGCAGTGGCCAATCCGGTCGCAGATCGACGCTACGTGTTCAAGTTGGCACCGAATGCTGCCGACAACGCCAGCGCTCTCACCGTCGAACTCGTCCGCCGGAGGGTCACCTCCGTCGGCCTGCTGCGCACTGACGACGCCTACGGCCGGGAGGGCGTCCAAGCCCTGCGCGGCGAGTTCCGCAAGGCCGGCATCCAACTGACCGCCGAGGCGTCGCTGCGTACCACCGACACCGAGGTGGACCGGCAGGCCGGCACGCTCGCCGCGGCCGAACCCGAGGCGTTGGTCATCTGGACCCCGCCGGAGCAGGCCATGCTCGCCGCCGGCGCGGTCAAGCAGGCCGGCTTCACCGGTCCGCTGTACTTCGACGCGTCCGCCGCGGGTGACCTCTTCCTCGGTGCGTCGGGCCGGGCCGCCGAGCGGGCGACGCTGGTCTTCACGCAGACGATGGTGATCGACGACGTCATCGCCACCACCCCCGCGAAGGCCGCCCGCCGCCAGTGGTTCCAGGACTACACCGCCCGCTTCGGCGGATACCACGGTTCGTCGTCGTTCGCGGCGGACGCCGTGCAGCTGATCGTCGACGCCGAACTGCGCGCGGGTGGCCCCCCGGCAACTGTCGACCGGGAGGGGCTGCGCGACGTGCTGGAGACCTCGCAGATGGACGGGCTGTCCGGGCCGATCCGGATGACGCCGGACAACCACTCCGGGCTGATGCCGCAGGCGCTGACCACCCTGGTCGCCCGGAACGGCCGCTGGCGGTTGGCCAGCTGAGGTCCGTCTTTGTGATCTCGGTGGGGTGTGCCCCGGCACAACCGGCTCCGGGCGGTCAGGCTTGATCCCTGCGCCGGTTGTGCTGGGGCCACACCTGCGTTCGTCCGGGTCAGCGGTTGGAGGTGGTTTCGCGGACCCAGGGCAGGCTGAAGCGCTCGATGAGCACCAGCGCGCCGTAGAACAGGATGCTGACCAGGGCGATCAGGATGATCGCGGCCCACGCCGTGGCGGTGTCGCCGACGCCGGCGTACTGCTGGATCACGTAGCCCAGGCCGCCCTCGCCGGCCTGGAACTCGCCGATCACCGCGCCGATCGCGGCCAGCGGCATGGCCACCTTGAGTCCGACGAAGATCTGCGGCAGGGCGGCCGGGAAGCGGATCTTCCGGAACGACTGCCAGCGGGAGGCGTTGTACGACCGGACCAGCTCGGCCAGTTCGGCCGGCGTGGTGGTCAGACCGGTCGCGGTGGACAGCACGATCGGGAAGAAGCAGAGCAGGAAGACCATCGTCAGGATCGGCTTCTGACCCCAACCGAGCGCCACCACCAGCAGCGGACCCAACGTGATCTTCGGCACCGCGTTGACGGCCACCAGCAGTGGGGTGAACATCCGCTCGACCGTCCGCGAGGCGGCCAACGCCAGGCCGATCAGCACTCCCGCCGCAGCGGAGAGCGCGAAGCCGACCAGGATCGCGCGAGTGGTGACGGCGGTGTGCTCCAGCAGTCGGTCCGGCCGCTCGAGGAACGCCGACAGCACGCTGCCCGGCGGCGGTAGGGCGGCCGGATGGATCAGCTCCAGCCGGGCGACCAGCCACCAGAGACCGAACGCGACAAGCAGACCAACGGCCGGCAGCAACGCCGCGACGGTGGCGAGCCGCAGGTCACCGGCGCGCACTCGTCGGCCGCGCGGTACGGCATGGAGCGGCTCGGGCACGCTCCCCGCCGTCTGGCGAGGGCGGACGTCGGTCATTGGATCCTCCTACGTTTTGTGGTTCGGTGCCGACGCGGGTACGCCGCACCGGTTGCCCGGTGCGGCGTACCCGCCATCGAGGTGTTCGGCCTCAGGCCTTGGGGGCGAGGTTGAAGTCGATGACCTGCTCGGGGGTCAGGTCGGACTTCAGTGCACCCGCGCCGCGCAGGATCGCGATGCTCTTGGCGACCCGGCCACTGTCCAGCGTGCCCAGTGCGGTACCGGAGTTGCTGGAGCGGACGTACCCCGCCATCAGCTGAAGCTCGGCGGCGGCCGCAACGGGGTTCACCGCCTCGGCGTTCTTGGCCAGGATGTCGGCCGCCTCCTGCGGGTTCGCCAGGGCGTACTCCAGGCCCTTGAGCAGCGCTGCGGTGAACCGCTTGACCGACTCCGGCTTGTCGGCGGCGTACTGCTTGGAGGTGATCAGCACGTTGCCGTAGAGGTCCTGCATCACGTTGCTGTACGGCAGCAGGACGGCCTTCTTCTTGGTCACCGCCTCGACGGTCGGCTGACCGACGACGAACTGGCCGATGCCGTCGACCGAGCTGGCGGCGAGCATGCCCATCAGGGTCTGCGCCTCACCGTTGACCCAGGTCACCTTCTCGTAGTCGATGCCGGCCATCCGCGCGTACGTCGGGAAGAGGTTGCGCACGACGGAGCCCGGGGTGTCGGCGAGCTTCTTGCCCTCAAGGTCCTTGGGGGTGTTGATCCCCGTGCCCTCGACGGTGGCGATGGCGGCCATGGTGCGCTGCTGGATCGCCGCGACCGCGATGAAGTCCTTGGCCTCGCCGTTGCCGAGCTGGAGCAGGCCACCGGTCAGGTCGATCGGGCCGAACTGCGCCTGGCCGCCGACGATCGTCTGGATCACGGCGTTGGTGCCCTGGCCGGGCTTGATGTCTACCTCGAAGCCGGCTTCCTTGAAGTAGCCCTTCTCCTTCGCCACCCACGCGTAGGAGTCGCGCCCGAAGTTGCCGAACGAGGTGAGGTAGGTCACCTGTTCCAGGGCCGCGCCTCCGCCGCTGTTGGTGTCGTCGGTGTCGTCCGAGCCGCTGCTGCACGCGGCGACGAGGGCGAGCGCGGTGGCCATGGTGGCCGCGGCGACCGTACGGGTCAGCCTTCTCATCAGTGCACCTTGTCCTTTCCAACCGGGGCGTCGGGCCGCCGGGAGGGAGTGTGTCGGGCGGCGCCGGCAGCCGGAAGGGGAGCCGACACCGCGCATCGAGGGGATTCTGCGCGGGCACAGCGTACGAGAGGTCCACCTTTGTGCCGCCAGGCGTATCGGGTTGCGGTACGGAAACAAAGTCATGTCCACCCCGGACGGTGCTTTTCGGGACGAGGCCGGTTAGCCTGTGGCGGATTCCTGATCATTCACTCAGCGGAGGCCCCCGGAGATGATCCGTCTGTCCGAGGTGTCCCGCACCTTCGACGGCCGCACCGGCCGGGTCGAAGCGCTGCGCGGCATCGACCTCGACGTGGGCGAGGGCGAGTTCGTCGCAGTCCTCGGCCGATCCGGGTGCGGCAAGTCCACTCTGCTGCGACTGATCGCCGGGCTGATCCCGGTCAGCTCCGGTGAGATCACTGTGGGCGGTACGCCGATCACCAAGCCGCGCCAGGACATCGCCATGCTGTTCCAGCGCCCGGCCCTGCTGCCGTGGCGGACCGTACTGGACAACGTCCTGCTGCCCGTGGAGATCTTCGGCTGGAAGCGGGCCGACCACCGCGAGCGGGCCCGGGAACTGCTCGACGTCGCCGGCCTGGCCGGCTTCGAGAAGCGGCTGCCGCACGAGCTCTCCGGTGGCATGCAGCAGCGGGTGTCGCTGTGCCGGTCGTTGATCGGCAACCCCCGGGTGATGTTGATGGACGAGCCCTTCTCCGCCCTCGACGCGCTGACCCGGGAGGAGCTGTCCGGGGAACTCCAGCGGGTGCACATGAGCAGCCGGGCCACCGTCGTCTTCGTCACTCACTCCATCGATGAAGCCGTCCTGCTCGCCGACCGGGTGGTGGTGCTCAGCCCGCGCCCGGGCCGGGTCCGCAAGATCGTTGACGTGAACATCCCCCGCCCGCGTACGCTCGGCCGCAACGCCCACCTGGCGGAGGTCGCCCAGGTCAGCGCCGACCTGCACGAGCTGCTGATGGAACGCGACCAGCCGGTGGCCGCCGGCCCCGAAAGGCGCTGAGGATGCGGGTCACCGTCTTCACCGAGCCGCACCGGGGCGCGAGCTACGACGACCAGCTCCGCTTCGCCCGGCTCGCCGAGGAAGGCGGGTTCGAGGGTTTCTTCCGCGCCGACCACTACCAGGCGATGGGCGACGAGCCGGCCCTGCCCGGCCCGACCGACGCCTGGCTGACGCTGGCCGCGCTCGCCCGGGAGACCAGCCGGATCCGGCTCGGCACCCTGGTCACCTCGGCCACCTTCCGGCTGCCCGGGCCGTTGGCCGTGATGGTGTCCCAGGTGGACCAGATGAGCGGCGGCCGGATCGAGCTGGGCATCGGCGCCGGCTGGTACGCCCGCGAGCACATCTCGTACGGCATTCCGTTCCCCTCGGTCACCGAACGTTTCGACCGGTTCGCCGAGCAGCTGGAAGTGATCAGCGGGCTGTGGGCCACCCCGTCGGGCGAGAGCTTCAGCTACGCCGGGAAGCACTACCAGCTCACCGACGCCCCCGCGCTGCCGAAGCCGGTGCAGACCCCGGGCCCGCCGATCATCGTCGGCGGGCGTGGTCCCCGGCGTACCCCCGAACTGGCCGCCCGGTACGCCGACGAGTTCAACGTTCCGTTCACCAGCCTTGAGCAGACCGCTGACGCGTACGAGCGGGCACGGCAGGCGAGCGAGCGGATCGGCCGCGCCGACAGCGGACGTGCCCCGCTGGTGCTCTCGGCGGGCATCGTGGTGGCGGTCGGGCGTACCGACGCGGAGGCCGCCCGGCGGGCCGCGCCCCTGCACGTCAAGAGCGCCCTGCCGCCCGAGGACGCGGTGATCGGCTCGCCGCAGCAACTGGTCGACCGGATCGGCGAGTTCGCCGCGATCGGCACCGAGCGGGTGCACCTGCGCCTGATCGACCTCACCGACCTCGACCACCTGGAGCTCATCGCCAGCGAGGTGCTCCCCCGACTGGAGGCGACCCGATGACCGGCAACTCCCCCGCCACCCCGGCGACCGACCAGGATCTCGTGCTCGGCCCGGTGGGCCAGGAGATCGTCCTGGAGAACGACCGGGTACGGGTCTGGCACATCCGACTCGAGCCGGGCGAGCAGCAGCCGCTGCACCGCCACGACCACCCCTACCTGGTGGTGGCCGTGCAGGGTGCGAAGAACGTGATCCAGACCGTCGACGGCGTACGGATCGACGCGGACGAGCCGACCGGTGGGGTGGTCTACCGCGACCCCGGCGCGGTGCACATGCTGACCAATGTCGGCGACACGACATACCTGGCCCGGCTGGTCGAACTCAAGTAGACCTACCGCAAGCAGGTCGGACGGCGTTCACGGCGCGCCGGTGGCGATCGGTGGCAACGGACCGTAACGTGCCGGACATGGCCAATCGGACCTTGAGCCGCCTACTGCTCACGGCGTTCGGCGTCAGCCTGCTGGCCGGGGCCGGTCAGCTTGGCCTCGCCTTCGGCTTCGGCATCGTCCGGCTCACCGGCGCCTTCAGCGGCGCCACCGTCAACCAGTGGCCGGCCCAGCTCGTCTGGGTCGGCTGGTTCGCGGCGAACGCCGCCGTGATCGGCGCCGTACTCACCGAGCGGACGGCCCGGCAGGACCGCCAGCTCACCGGCACCGGCCGGCAACTGGCGGTCGCCGGCAGCGCCGCGCTCGGTGCCACGGTCGTGGCACCGTTGTGCATGCAACCGGCCCGCAACGCGGAGCTCATCTCCGTCGATCCGGTCTGGGCCGTGGCCATCTGCGCCGTCCTCGGTGCGATCGTCGGTGCGGGTGCCGCGCTGGCCGTACTCGTCAGGCCACCGTTCGCCTGGAACATGGCTGCCGTCGCCGGGGCCGTGTGGCTGATTGCGCTGCTGTCGGTCGTACCGTCACTGGGTGCCAGCGGGCCGCTGACCCCGGTCCGCCTCGGTGTGCTGGAGCCGGTGTGGTTCTCCGCCGACACGGCGCAGCAGTTGGCCCTGCTTATCCTGCCGATGATGACCCTGCTGGCCGGCGTCGCCGGCGGGTGGGCGGCTCGGTGGCGCGGGCACCCGCCCCTGGTCAGCGGGCCGAGCGGGGTGGCCGGGCCGGTGCTGGTGGCCTTCGCCTACCTGGCCGCCGGGCCGGGCGACTCGGCCGACCGCTATCAACTCGCCCCGTACTACGGGGCCCTGATCGCGATCGCCGTCGGCGCGCTCGGCTCGACCGCTGCCGCCCTGCTGCCCTGGCCGCTCACCGGCCGCTCCCGTCCCGACACCCAGGCCATCGAGCCGACCGCGATTCTCCAGCCGCTACCCCCGACCCCGGCCCTGCCCACCTCACCGAGCCGTCCGACCGGGCAGCAACCGGCGGACCCGCCACCACACTGGCAGTGGCCGGACCAGCGGACGAGTTCCCTCCCCACGGCCGCCGGGGTGGCACCCACCCGCCCCGACACACCTTCGCTCAGCGCACCGGCCCCCGCCGGCCCCGCCGAGCACACCACCGTCGGCGCGGAGGACACCAGCTCAGCCGCGACCGAGAAGTCCGTCGACGCACCACCGGCAACGGTAGGTGTCGCGACCGGTGCCGGGCTCGACGCGCAGGAGTTGCCGGCAGCTGACGACCGACACCCCGCCCCAGCCACCGGCCGCACGCCGGCGGCGGAGGCACCCGCGCCAGCGGACGCCGCCACGACGACCGTCGAGCCCCTGCGGCCCGACGCCCCCGCGTCAGCGGAGACCCCTGCCACGCCGGATGACGCCGAGTTGGCGGTCGACCCGGCACCGGTGGGAGACGGCAGCGACATCCCCCGCGCCGGGCGGACCGCCAGGTCACCGCGGGCAGCAACCCGGCCTTCGACTCCGGGCCCAGCTTCGCCTTCAGACCCGACCTCGGGCCTGGCTCCGAATCCGGGCCAGGCTCCTGCCCCAGGCCAGGCTCCGGCCCCAGGTCAGGCTTCGCCTTCAGATCCGGCTTCAGATCCGGCTCCGACCTCGGGCCCGCTCGCGGACCCGGCACCGGCGGGCAAGACGCCCACGCCCCGGCGGACGCGCAAACCCCGGACCAGCACGACCGCTGCGGGCTCGGACCAACCGTCCGAGGACGGGCAAGCTCCCGCGCCGACCCTGCACCAGCCCGCCCACGTCGTTCCTGACGCCAACCTGGCCCCGCCCGCCGACACCGCCCCGCCCGCCGACACCCAGTCCGCCACCGCTGAGCCCGCTGTCGACACCCCGCCTGTCGCCACCCCGCCCGTCGCCGCCCTGCCCGTCGCCGATGCTCAGCCCGTCGCCCACACCACTGGCTCGCCCTGGCCGACCGGTGGCACCGGCGGGAGCGCCGCCACCGTGCGACCTGAGCCGACACCGCGCCCCCGGCACCGCCTGTCGTTGCCCGAGCTGAACCCGGCGGCGTCCTGGAACGCCTTCGCGCCGACCCGGCCGGCCGATCCGCAGCCGGGCGACGCGAAGACCGGTGCTGCCCAGGAGGGTCGCGCTGCCGGTGGTCCGGCCGCCGTCGAGCCGCCGACGCCGACCGGTCGCGGCGGAATCGACCCCGCGCCGCCCGCCGGGCCGGCAGCGGCACCCACCGGTCCGGCGGCGACCTCGCCCGCCGGGCTCGATCCCGCTTCGCCTGCGGGGCTCGACCCGGTGACCACCGCACGGGAGGTCTCGGCCGCCTTCGCCGCCGCGCCGAGTCTCTCCAGCGACCCGGCCGCCACCGCCCGCGACCTCTCCGCCGCCTTCACCAGGCCGCCCGCCGTCGCCCCGGAGGACGTCCAGCCGAGCGGCGAACGCGACAAGGGACTCCGCGGCCTGTTCCGGCGCGGCAAGCCCCGCCCGGACAACACCGAGGGCGGCGAGGAGCCGCTGCCGGCCCAGGACGAGGAGTACGTGGACTGGGTGACCGGGCTCGGTCGGCCGGTGGCCGACGACGAACCCGGCCCGAAGAAGTCCCGTCGCTCGCTGCGCTCGACCGGCCGGCACCACCGGGACTGACGGTGCCCTGTCGGCCGAGCGCGCGACAGGTCAGACCAGCGCAGGTCAGGCAAGCGCAGGTCGGGCCAGCGGGAGGTCAGGCCAGCGGCAGGTAGACCCGCCCGCCGGCGGCGAGGAACTCGTCGGACTTGTCCTTCATGCCCCGGGCGGCGTACTCCTTGAGATCCTGGGTGATCTTCATGGAGCAGAACTTCGGCCCGCACATCGAGCAGAAGTGGGCCGTCTTCGCCGGTTCGGCGGGCAGCGTCGCATCGTGGTACGACCGCGCGGTCTCCGGGTCCAGCGACAGGTTGAACTGGTCTTCCCAGCGGAACTCGAACCGCGCCTTGGACAGCGCGTCGTCCCAGGCCTGCGCGCCCGGGTGCCCCTTGGCCAGGTCCGCCGCGTGGGCCGCGATCTTGTACGCGATCACGCCCGCCTTCACGTCGTCGCGGTCCGGCAGTCCCAGGTGCTCCTTCGGGGTCACGTAGCAGAGCATCGCGGTGCCGAACATGCCGATCATCGCCGCGCCGATGGCCGAGGTGATGTGGTCGTACGCGGGCGCGATGTCGGTGGTCAGCGGGCCGAGCGTGTAGAAGGGCGCCTCGTGGCACCACTCCTGCTGCAGGTCCACGTTCTCCTTGATCTTGTGCATCGGCACGTGACCCGGACCCTCGATCATCACCTGCACGTCGTACTCCCAGGCGATCTTGGTCAGCTCGCCAAGCGTGCGCAGTTCGGCGAACTGCGCCTCGTCGTTGGCGTCCGCGATGGAACCGGGCCGCAGCCCGTCACCGAGGGAGAAGGTGACGTCGTAGCGGGCCAGGATCTCGCAGAGTTCCCGGAAGTGGGTGTAGAGGAAGTTCTCCTCGTGGTGCGCCAGGCACCAGGCCGCCATGATCGACCCGCCGCGCGAGACGATGCCGGTCACCCGGTTCACCGCCAGCGGCACGTACGGCAGCAGCACCCCGGCGTGCACGGTCATGTAGTCCACGCCCTGCTCGGCCTGCTCGATCACGGTGTCCCGGAACACCTCCCAGCTCAGCTTGACCGGGTCACCGCCGACCTTTTCCAGCGCCTGGTAGATAGGCACCGTGCCGATCGGCACCGGCGAGTTGCGCACGATCGCCTCGCGGGTCTCGTGGATGCGCTTGCCGGTGGACAGATCCATCACCGTGTCCGCGCCCCACCGCGTCGCCCAGGTCAGCTTCTCCACCTCCTCGGCCACCGACGAACTCACCGCCGAGGTACCGATGTTGGCGTTCACCTTGACCAGGAACGCCTTGCCGATGATGGCCGGCTCGCACTCCGGGTGGTTGACGTTGAGCGGCAGCACCGCCCGCCCGGCCGCGATCTCGTCCCGAACGAACTCCGGCGACATGCCCTCCCGGATCGCCACGAACTCCATCTCCGGCGTGACCACCCCGGCCCGGGCGTACGCGAGCTGGGTCGGCCGTTTCCCGTCCGCCCCGGCCAACGGTGTGCCCGGTCCGCGTACCGGGGCGACATCTCCCCGCTCGGCGATCCACGGCCCGCGCAGCGCGGGCAGCCCGACCTGCGGATCGGAGCCCGGACCGGAGGTGTCGTAGAGCCGCACCGGCGGGTTGTCCCCGGTCAGCCCCACCTCCGCGAACGGCACCCGGATCTCCGGCCGCGATCCCTCGACGTACACCTTGCGCCGTACCTGCATGACAACCTCCCTGCTCAGGCGGACCAGCCGAAGTGGTCCAACGGGCCGCGTCCCGCGCCCAACTCCCAGGCCCGTGCGCCGGTCAGCGCGCGGGTCACGTACTCCTTGGCGGTGGCGACCGCCACCGGCACCGAATCGCCCATCGCCAGCCGCACCGCGGTCGCCGCCGAGAACGAGCACCCGGTCCCGTGGCTGTGCCGCGTCGGCACCCGAGGGGCCCGCAGCACCGTCGTCCCGTCCGGCCCGTGCAGCACGTCCAGCGCCTCGCCGCCGGTGTCGACGTCACCGCCGGTCACGATCACCCACTCCGGCCCGCCGGACGCCAGGGCCCGGGCGGCCGTCGTCATCTCCGCCAGGTCGGTCACTGCAGCGCCGGTGAGCGCCGCGGCCTCCGCGCTGTTCGGGGTCGCCACCCGGGCGTACGGCAACAGCCGCTCCACCGCCGCCACCACGCCGAGCCGGTGCCCGCTGGTGGCCACCAGCACCGGATCGACGACGAGCTGCGGCAGTCGCCCGGCCGCCGCGGCGTCGGCGATCGCCCCCGCCACCGCCGGCGTGCCGAGCATCCCGGTCTTGACCGCCCGTACCGAGAAGTCGGACAGCACGCTGTCGAGCTGGTCGGTGACGGTCTGCGGGGGCAGCGGCAGGACGGCGTCCACGCCTCGGGTGTTCTGCGCGGTCACCGCGGTGATCACGCTGGTGCCGTAGGCGCCGAGCGCGGCGAAGACCTTCAGGTCGGCCTGGATGCCGGCGCCGCCGCCGGAGTCCGAGCCGGCCACGGTGAGCACGGTCGTCGGGGTCATCTGTCTTCCTCAACGGTTGCGGTTGGGGCTGCCTCGAAGGCGCTGGTCAGTTCGGCGGCGGTCTGCTGTGGATCGGGAGAACGCATGATCGCGCCGAGAACGGCGACACCGACAGCGCCCGCCTGCACGCAGGCGCGGACCTGGGCCGGGATTTCGATGCCGCCGAGGGCCAGTGCCGGTAACGGGCTCAGCCGGATCAGCCTGGCCAGTCCCACGGGTCGCAGGGGTGGGCCGTAGCCGGGCTTGGATCTGGTGGGGAAGACCGGGGAGAGCGTGACGTAGTCCTCCGTGGTCAGTCGGCTCAGTTCCCCCTCGTCGTGGCACGATCGGCCGACCAGGTCGGCCTCCGGCGGCGGGTACGGGTCGGCGGCCGACAGGTGGAGGGCCACCAGCGGCCGGCCCGCAGCCGGTACGGGGATGGCGAGCAGCGGGTCGGGACCAGCGACGATCAGGTTGCCGCCGGCTTCGGCCAGGATCGGCTGCAACTCGTCGGCGAGCGCCCGACGTTCCTCGCGCAGCAGGTCCTTCTCGCGCAGCACCACCCACCGCACTCCCCCGGCCACCGCCCCCGCCACCACGCCGACCAGATCGCCCCGCGCCGCCCGCCGATCGGTCAACAGCACGACCCCGCCGGGAATCCTGGTGCGCAACGGCCCCTGGAGGGGCACTTCCGTCCCAAGATCGACTGGTTGGGGGGTCATAGATCCGGGCGGCCTTCGTCGGGGGTGGAGGCGAGGGCGTGGAAACGGCGGGGGATGCGGCCGGCACCGGCGGCGAGACGACCGGCGGTGATCGCGTGGCGCATCGCGGTGGCCATCGCCACCGGATCGGCGGCCCGGGTCACCGCGCTGGCCAGCAGCACCGCGTCGCAGCCCAACTCCATGGCCAGCGCCGCGTCGGAGGCGGTACCGATCCCGGCGTCCAGGATCACCGGCACGTCGACGCTCTGCCGGATCAGCCGGATGTGGTGCGGGTTGGACACCCCCAGCCCCGACCCGATCGGCGAGCCGGCCGGCATCACCGCCGCGCAGCCGACGTCGGCGAGCCGGCGGGCCAGGATCGGATCATCCGAGGTGTACGGCAGCACGGTGAACCCGTCGGCGACGAGTTCCTCGGCGGCGCGCAGCAGTTCCACCCCGTCGGGCAGCAGCGTACGCTCGTCGCCGATCACCTCCAGCTTGACCCAGTCGGTGTCGAACGCGTCCCTCGCCAGGTGCGCCACCTTCACCGCTTCCCCGGCGGTGTAGCAGCCGGCCGTGTTCGGCAGCAGCCGTACCCCGCACCGGTCCAGCAGATCCAGCAGACCGCCCGAGCCGCCGGGGACGGTGTCCACCCGGCGCAGGGCGAGGGTGACCAGCTCGGTGCCGGAGGCCCGGATCGCCTGCTCCAGCACGTGCAGGTTCGCCGCCCCACCGGTACCGAGGATCAGCCGCGACCCGAACCGGGTGCCGCCGATCTCGAAGCCGTCGGAGTCCATGGTCATCCGCCCTGCGCGGCGCTGAGCACCTCGACCCGGTCGCCACCGCGCAGCGCCGTCGCCGGCCAGCCGGTACGCGGCACCACCTCACCGTTCACCGCCACCGCCACCCCGCGCTGCTGCGGGGTGACCTGCCGAACCAGGTCGGCGACCGTGGCACCGTCGGGCACGTCCCGCTCGACACCGTTCACCGTCAACTCCACAGGTCCTCCTCCTTGCTGTCCGGGTGGAACCGGTCGGCCCGAAACGGAGTGAGCAGCGGGTCGTCCGTCCCCTCTCCGGTGATCAGGCCGGTGATCAGATCCGCGGTGACCGGGGTGAGCACGATCCCGTGCCGGTGGTGGCCGGTGGCCGCCAGCACGTCCGGTCGGCCCGGGAGCGGCCCGAGGATCGGCGCGTTGTCCGGGGTGCCCGGACGCAGCCCGGCGATCGTTTCCACCAGGTCGTACTCGGCCAGCTCGGGCATCAGATCGACGGCGGCCCGCAGCAGCCGCAGCACCGCACCGGCGGAGACCGCCACGTCGGTGCGTTCCTCGACGGTGGCACCGACCACCACCTCGCCGCACTCGCGTGGCACCAGGTAGACGTGCTCGCCGTCGGCGTACCCCCGGATGACGTGCCGGAAGCCCGGCGGACCGCCGTCGGGGGTGCGTAGCCGCAGCACCTGGCCCTTCACCGGGCGGACCGGCAGCCCGGTGAGGGCGGCGGCGCCGCAGCCGGCGGCGACCACGGTCACCCCGCCCGACGGCTCGGACAGCTGCCTGACCGGTTCGGTGACCAGCACCGCGCCGGCCCGCGCGGCGGCGAGGCGCAGCGCCGGCACCAGGCGCCGCGGATCGACCTGGTGGTCGGTGGCGGCGAGCGCGCCGCCGCGGACCCGCGGCGCCAGCGCCGGTTCGCGCGCCCGCAGCTGGGAGGGGCGCAGCAAGCTCACCGGCAGGCCCAGCCCCTGCTGGTACGACCACAGTCGACGCGCCTCGGCCAGGTCGTCGGCGGTGAGCCCGACCATCAGGGTGCCCTCGGTCCGGTACCCGATGTCGACCCCGGTCGCCTCGGTCAGCTCGGCGGCGAAGCCCGGCCAGCGTCGGGCGGATTCGGTGAGCAGCCCGGTCAGCTCGTGTTCGCCGAAGTACGCCTCGGCCACCGGCGCCAGCATGCCCGCAGCAACGTGCGAGGCACCCGAGCCCGGCGCCGGATCGTGCACCACGACGCGCAGCCCGCGTGCCGCGCACCGCCACGCGATCGCCAACCCGATCGGCCCCGCCCCCACCACCGTCACCTGCGGTGCAAGGAAGGGCCCCTTGTTAACGCCTCCGGTAGAGGAAGGGCCCCTTGTTAACACGCCAGCGCGTCCACGAACTCGGCTGCGGCGTGGGCGGGGTCGGCGGCTCCGGAGAGCGCGCCGACCACCGCCACCCCGTACACGCCGGCGGACCGCAACACAGGCACGTCCTCCGCCGTCACTCCCCCGATGGCGATCACCGGCACGGTGACCGCCTCGACCACCGCCCGGACGCCCGCCACGCCGATCGCCGGCGGCAGGCCGTCCTTGGTGGTGGTGGCGTGGCAGGGGCCCACGCCCAGATAGCTTGCTCCGGCGGCGACCGCCTCGGCCGCCGACACCGGCTCGCGCGCGGTGGCGCCCAGCACCGCATCCGGGCCGAGCACCCGTCGGGCCGTCGCCACCGGCAGGTCGTCGGCACCGACGTGGCCGCCGGACGCGCCCGCCGCCAACGCCACATGCAACCGGTCGTTGACCAGGCAGGTGACCCCGTACGGGCGGCAGAGCACCAGCACCTGGCGGGTCAGCTCGTACGCCTCGCGGTCGGTGGTGGTGTCCTCGACCCGGACCTGGACGACCAGTTCGGTGTGGGCCACCGGCAGGGCGGCGGCGAGCACGGCGAGCGCATCCCGCCCGGGGCGGGTATCGGTGATCAGATGCAGTCGTCCGAGGGACGGCACGGCAACTCTCCTCCCTGCGCCGGCATTACCCGGATCAGGTTCGACGGTCGGGGGCTGGCAGCCCCCCTCTCAGCCCGGTACACCGGGCTCCCGTGGGTTCGTTGGGTGTCACCGTACGTTGTTTCGGCTGTGCCGCCAACCCCCGTGCTGCCACACGAGCCGGGCCGTGGGCAGCCGCGTCAATCCGACTCGCCGGGACGCGGTGACCGAAAAAGACCCCGATATGCAGCGACTCATGCCAATTCCCCAGGCCCTCGTTACCAATCTGTTACATCAATGAGTCTTGCCCGAAACCGATCGACGAACACAAATTGAATGATCGGCTCAGTTCCTCGGCAGCCAGACCCTCACCGTCAGGTACGAGCGCTCGGACCGAACCGGAGTAGTCACCGCCGCCCGCTCCGACCCGTCCCACACGGAAAGAGGAGACTTTCGTGCCCCGAACCCGCCGTCGACGAGCAACGCCCGGCCTGTTTACCGTCGCGCTACTCGCCCTCGTACTCGTGCTGGCCGGTGCGCCGGCTCCGGTCACCGGCCCCGCAGCCGCCCAGGCCGCGGGCCGTACCGCTGCCGCTGCCGCCGCTGACCCGTACTCCGTCCTGGTGTTCTCCAAGACCGCCGGGTTCCGCCACGACTCGATCCCGGCGGGCATCCGGGCGATCCAACAACTCGGTACCGCGAACAATTTCACAGTCGTCACCACAGAGGACGGCGGTGCCTTCACCGACACCAACCTGGCCCGGTTCAAGGCGGTCATCTGGTTGTCGACCACCGGCGACGTGCTCAACGCCAGCCAGCAGTCGGCCTTCGAGCGCTACATCCGCGCCGGTGGTGGATACGTCGGCGTGCACGCCGCCTCCGACACCGAGTACGACTGGGCCTGGTACGGCCAGCTGGTCGGCGCGTACTTCAACAGCCACCCGGCGAACCAGACCGCGACCGTGAAGGTCGAGGACTACGCGCACGAGTCGACCCGGCACCTGCCGGAGCGGTGGTCCCGGTACGACGAGTGGTACAACTTCCGCACCAACCCCCGCGCCCGTCAGGTGCAGGTGCTGGCCTCGCTCGACGAGCGCAGCTACAGCCCCGGTAGCGGGGCGATGGGGCACGACCACCCGATCGCCTGGTGCCAGGGCTACGACGGCGGCCGGTCCTGGTACACCGGCGGTGGGCACACCCAGGAGTCCTTCTCCGACGCGGCGTTCCTTCAGCACCTGCTCGGCGGCATTCAGACCGCGGCCGGGGTGGTGCACTCCGACTGCGGTGCGGGCCGGGCCGCCAGCTTCGAGAAGGTGACGCTGGACAGCAACACCAGCAACCCGATGGAGCTGGACATCGCGCCCGACGGGCGAGTCTTCTACATCGAGCGCGACGGCCGCGTGCAGATCATCAAGCCGGACACCGGCCAGACCGTCACCGCACTGCGGTTGAGCGTCTTCGCCGGCAACGAGGACGGCCTGCTCGGCATCCGACTCGACCCCAACTTCGCCAGCAACGGATGGGTCTGGCTCTACTACGCCCCGAGCGCGGGCGGCTCCCGCAACTACCTGTCCCGGTTCACCGTCACCGGTGACACGATCAGCGCGTCGAGCGAACGGGTCGTGCTGGAGGTGCCCACGCAGCGCAACACCTGCTGCCACATGGGCGGGACGATGACCTTCGACTCGGCCGGCAACCTCTACCTGGCCACCGGGGACAACACCAACCCCTTCGAGTCCAGTGGCTACAGCCCGTTGGACGAGCGTTCCGGGCGGGCGGACTACGACGCGCAGCGCACCGCCGGCAACACCAACGACCTGCGTGGCAAGGTGCTCCGGATCCGGCCGCAGGCCGACGGGACGTACACCATCCCGAGCGGGAACCTGTTCGCCCCGGGCACCGCCCGGACCCGTCCGGAGATCTACGCGATGGGCCTGCGCAACCCGTTCCGGATCGGCGTCGACCCGGTCACCAACGTGCTCTACGTCGCCGACTACGGCCCGGACGCCACCACCACCAACGCGAACCGGGGCCCGGAGGGCCTGGTCGAGTGGAACATCGTCGATCGGCCCGGCAACTTCGGCTGGCCGTACTGCCACGGCAACAACCAGGCGTACAACGACTACCAGTTCCCGTCCGGCCCGAGCGGGGCGAAGTTCAACTGCTCCGCGCCGGTGAACAACTCCCCCAACAACACCGGCCTGACCAACCTGCCGGCGGCCATCCCGGCCACTGTCGACTACGGCTACGGCGGCAACAGCCGCTTCCCGGAGATCGGCGGCGGCGGAGCGCCCATGGCCGGCCCCGTCTACCGGTTCGACCCGACCATCTCGTCCCGCCGCCAGTGGCCGGCGTACTTCGACGGCAAGTCGATCTTCGGCGAGTGGAACCAGTCGCGGATGTACACCATGCAGGTCAGCAAGGACGGCAAGACGCTTGTCGACATCAATCGGATCCTCGACCAGATGACCTTCGTCCGGCCGATGGACATGGAGTTCGGCCCCGACGGCGCGTTGTACCTGATCGAGTGGGGCAGCGGCTTCGGCGGCAACAACGACAACTCCGGGGTCTACCGGATCGACTACACCGCCGGTGCCCGCGCCCCGATCGCGGTCGCCTCGGCGAACCCGACCTCGGGGGCGCCCCCGCTGGCGGTGAGCTTCTCCAGTGCCGGTTCCCGTGACCCGGACGGCGGGGCACTGACCTACGCCTGGACGTTCGGTGACGGTGGCACCTCCACCCAGGCCAACCCGACCCACACGTACACCCGGTCCGGCAGTTACACCGCGCAGCTTCGGGTCACCAACCCGGCGGGGCGGACCGCGGTGGCGAACGTGCCGATCACCGTCGGCAACACGGCACCGACCGTCACCATCGAGTTCCCGCCGGACGGTGGTTTCTTCGCCTGGGGTGACCAGGTCGCCTACACCATCAGCGTCACCGACCCGGAGGACGGCACGATCGACTGCGCCGACGTCGAACTCCAGGTCCTGCTCGGTCACGACGAGCACGCCCACCCGCTGGAGCGGCACACCGGCTGCACCGGCACGGTGCAGACCCAGCTCGCCGACGGCCACGGCGCGGACGCCAACGTCTTCACCGTGCTGGAGGCGACCTACACCGACAAGGGCGGATCCGACGGGGCCGAGCCGCAGACCGGCCGGGCGCTGAAGATCCTCCAGCCCAAGCGCAAGGAGGCCGAGTACTTCTCGGCCACCGGCCGGGTGGCGGGTGCCACCGGCGGCGGCACCGCCGGGGTCGAGAAGGAGACCACCGGTGACACCGCCGGCGGCGGGCAGAACATCGGCTGGATCGAGGACGGCGACTGGTGGTCGGTCACCCCGGCCAGCCTGACCGGCGTCACGTCGATCCAGTTCCGGGTCGCCTCGGCCACCTCCGGCGGCCGGATCGAGGTACGCGCCGGCGCCGCGGACGGGCCACTGATCACCACCGCCACCGTGGCCGGCACCGGGGGGTGGCAGACGTACACCGACGTCACCGCGCAGATTCCCAACGGCGCTTCCTCGGAGGGCGGGCTGTACTTCGTCGCCCGGGACCCCAACCGTGGCACCGGAACCCTGTTCAACGTCAACTGGATGAACTTCGTCGGCCCCGGGGTGAGCGGCAACGCCCCACCGACGGTCACCGCCACGGGCACCCCGACCAGCGGGACCGCGCCACTGGCCGTGACCTTCACCGGTACGGCGACCGACCCGGACGGGGACACCCCGCTGACGTACGCCTGGGACTTCGGCAACGGTGCAACGGCGACCACGCTCAACGCCACCGCCACGTACACCACGCCGGGCAACTACATCGCCACCCTGACGGTCACCGACAGCCGGGGCGCGCGGGCGCAGGCCACGGTGCCGATCCGGGTCGACGGGACCGGGGGCAACGAGCCCTGCCAGGTGCAGCAGGGGCCACTACGGTCCGACGAGTTCACCGGCACCTCGCTGGATCGTCAGCGGTGGAGCGGTGTGGTGCGGGACAACCAGTCGCTCTCGGTCTCCGGGGGTGCGCTGCGCCTGCCCACCGCCGCAGGTGACCTGTACGGCACCCGCAACGACGCGACGAACCTGGTGCTCCAGCCCGCACCCAGTGGGGCCTGGCAGGCGACCACCCGGGTCACCGTCGCGGCCCGGGCCGACTACCAGCAGGCCGGCCTGATCCTCTACGGCAACGACGACAACTACGCCAAGCTGGACCTGGTCTACGGCGGCAACCGCAAGGTGGAGTTCATCCGGGAAACCTCCGGGACGCCGCGCAACGACAGCGCGGACGCCACCGCCGCTCCCACCGGTGACACCATCCAGCTGCGACTGACGAGCGACGGGACGAACCTGACCGCAGCCTACTCGACCGACGGGCAGACCTTCACTCCGGTCGGCCGGTCCGCTGCCCTGGCCGGGATCACCAACCCGCGGATCGGCCTGTTCGCCCTCAACGGCGGCACCACCGCGCCGGTGGTGAACGCGGAGTTCGACTGGTTCCGGATCACCCCGGAGGCCACCACCGGCACGAGCACCGCACCCTCGGACGAGTTCACCGGCAGCACCCTGGAGAAGTGCCGGTGGAACGCCATGGTGCGGGAGGACGCGACCCGGTACCGGGTCACCGACGGCGCGCTGCGCATCGACGTGCCGAACGGTGACATCTACGGCACCAGCAACACCGGTCCGACCAACTTCATCCTCCAGAACAGCCCGGCCGGGAACTGGACGATCCAGACCCGGGTCGACGGCAGCCTGTTCAACGAGCAGTACCAGCAGGCCGGTCTGCTGGTGTACGCCGACGACGACAACTACCTGAAGTTCGACTACGTCACGGACAACGCGGCAGGTCAGACGATTTCGCGGCGGATCGAGTTCCGCAGCGAGGTCGGCGGGGCGGTGCAGAGCACCCAACCGCAGGCGACCGGCCTGACGCAGGGGATCTGGCACCTGCGGCTGACCCGCAGCGGCAGCACCTACACCGCCGCGTACTCGGCGGACGGCACGAGTTGGACGACCCTGGGCTCGTTGACGAGCACTGCGGTCGGTACGACTCCGAAGGTGGGCCTGTTCACCCTCGGCGCCAACCAGACCGCCTCGAAGACGGCCGCGTTCGACTACTTCCGGCTCACGCCCGGGTAGCCGACGGCTGGGGGCCGGCCCGTACCTCCACCCGGAGGTACGGGCCGGCCGCTCTGTGTCGGAGATACGGCGTTTGAAGCGACCTGACCAGGAATGTCACGCGCAGTTACCGAAACGTTATCCATCGAAGTGTTGCCATAAACCGTTTCAGCGGGGCTAATTTGTTCAGCGAATCGACATAATGCTGGAACGGACACCACCGGCGAGGTGTCCGTTCCAGCTCCACCTGGGACGGTCTTCGGCGAACCGGCCCCCGCGACCCCGTCCAGCAAGGACAGAGGAGACCGGAGTGTCCCGACCACCCCGTGCCCGCGTACCCATCACCGCCACACTTCTCACCCTCGGCCTCGCCGCGACCGGCCTCGTCGGCGTTCCCGCCGCACAGGCAGCGCCGAGCACCAAGGCCGTCGCGCAGAGCACACCCGTCAACCAGGCCGCGCCCGCCGCGAACGCCGCAGCCGAGGACTTCTCGGTCCTGGTCTTCTCCAAGACCGCAGGCTTCCGGCACGACTCGATCCCGACCGGCATCGCCGCGATCCAGCAGCTCGGTGCCACCAACGGGTTCACCGTCGACACCACCGAGGACGGTGCCGCGTTCACCGATGAGAACCTGGCCCGCTACGAGGCGGTGATCTGGCTCTCCACCACCGGCGACGTGCTCAACGCCGAGCAGCAGGAGGCGTTCGAACGCTACATCCAGGCCGGCGGTGGCTACGCCGGCATCCACGCCGCCTCCGACACCGAGTACAACTGGCCCTGGTACGGCGAGCTGGTGGGCGCGTACTTCGCCAACCACCCGGCCAACCAGACGGCCACCGTCAAGGTGGAGGACCCGGCCCACGAGTCCACCGCCCACCTGCCGGAGCGCTGGTCCCGCTACGACGAGTGGTACAACTTCCGGACCAACCCGCGCGGCAAGGTGCACGTGCTGGCCACGCTCGACGAGCGCAGCTACTCCCCCGGCGCGGGCGCGATGGGTCACGACCACCCGATCGCCTGGTGCCGGGACTACGACGGCGGCCGGACCTGGTACACCGGCGGCGGCCACACCCGCGAGTCGTACGCCGAGCCGGAGTTCCTCCAGCATCTGCTCGGCGGCATCCGGACCGCGGCCGGGGTCAGCAACGCCGACTGCCGCGCCTCGCTGACGTCGAGCTTCGAGAAGGTCACGCTGGACAGCAACACCAGCAACCCGATGGAGCTGGACATCGCGCCCGACGGCCGGGTCTTCTACATCGAGCGTGACGGCCGGGTCCAGATCATCAAGCCGGACACCGGTAACACCGTCACCGCCATCGACCTCGACGTCTTCACCGGCAACGAGGACGGCCTGATCGGCATCCGGCTCGACCCGAACTTCGCCACCAACAACTGGGTGTATCTCTACTACGCCCCGAACGACGGGATCGCGCGCAACCTGCTGTCCCGGTTCACCGTCACCGGCGACTCGATCGACCCGGCCAGCGAGAAGCAGGTCCTGCGGGTCGACACGCAGCGCAACACCTGCTGCCACGCGGGCGGGACGATGGTCTTCGACTCGGACGGCAACCTCTACCTGGCCACCGGGGACAACACCAACCCGTTCTCGTCGGATGCGTACACCCCGATCGACGAGCGGCCCGGCCGCGCCGACTACGACGCGCAGCGCAGCTCCGGCAACACCAACGACCTGCGCGGCAAGGTGATCCGGATCCACCCGGAGGACGACGGGACGTACACCATCCCGGAGGGCAACCTCTTCCCGCCGGGCACCGAGAAGACCCGTCCCGAGATCTACGCGATGGGCTTCCGTAACCCGTTCCGGATCGGCATCGACCTCGCCACGAACGTGCTCTACGTGGCCGACTACGGGCCGGACGCCAACTCCGCCAACCCGAACCGGGGCCCGGAGGGTCTGGTCGAGTGGAACATCATCGACAAGCCGGGCAACTTCGGCTGGCCGTACTGCCACGGCGCGAACAAGGCGTACAACGACTACCAGTTCCCGTCCGGGCCGAGTGGTGCCAAGTTCGACTGCGCGAACCTGGTAAACGACTCGCCCAACAACACCGGCCTGACCAACCTGCCGCCGGCCGTCTCGGCCACCGTCGACTACGGCTACGCGCCCAACCCGCTGTTCCCCGAGATCGGTGGCGGCGGCGCGCCGATGGGCGGCCCGGTCTACCGGTACGACGCCGACCTGAACTCCGACCGCAAGTGGCCGGCGTACTTCGACGGCAAGGCCATGTTCGGTGAGTGGAACCAGTCGCGGATGTACACCATGCAGGTCACCGCGGACGGCAAGTCCCTGGTGGACATCAACCGCCTGCTGGACGGGATGAGCTTCATCCGTCCGATGGACTTCGAGTTCGGCCCCGACGGCGCGCTCTACATGATCGAGTGGGGCAGCGGCTTCGGCGGCAACAACGACAACTCCGGGGTCTACCGGATCGACTACATCGCCGGTGACCGGGCCCCGGTCGCGGTGGCCAACGCCGACCCGACCTCCGGGCCGGCTCCGCTGACCGTCACCTTCTCCAGCGCCGGCTCGCGTGACCCGGACGGTGGCGCGCTCACCTACGCCTGGACGTTCGGTGACGGCAACAGCTCCGACGAGGCCAACCCCACCCACACGTACGCCTCGGCGGGCAACTACAACGCCCAGCTCACCGTGACCAACCCCAAGGGGCGCACCGCGGTGGCGAACGTGCCGGTCACGGTCGGCAACACCGTACCGACGGTCACCATCGAGTTCCCGCCGGACGGCGGCTTCTTCGACTGGGGTGACCAGGTCAAGTACACCATCAAGGTGACCGACCCGGAGGACGGCGAGATCGACTGCGCCGACGTGGAACTTCAGGTCCTGCTCGGTCACGACGAGCACGCCCACCCGCTGGAGCAGCACACCGGCTGCGAGGGCGTGGTGCAGACCCAGCTCGCCGCCGGACACGGCGCCGAGGCGAACGTCTTCACCGTGCTGGAGGCGACCTACACCGACAAGGGTGGCGCCGGTGGGGCCAGCCCGCTGACCGGCCGGGCGCTGGAGATCCTCCAGCCCAAGCGCAAGCAGGCCGAGTACTACTCCAACACCGGCCGGCTGGCGGGTAGCACCGGCGGCGGCGACCCGGGGGTGGGCAAGGAGGCCACCGGGGACACCGCGGGCGGTGGTGACAACATCGGCTTCATCGAGGACGGCGACTGGTGGTCGGTCGAGCCGGCCAGCCTGACCGGCATCGAGTCGATCCGCTTCCGGGTGGCCTCGGCCACCACCGGCGGCCGGCTTGAGGTCCGCGCCGGTGCGGCCGACGGTCCGCTTGTCACCTCGGTCGTCGTACCGGGGACCGGGGACTGGCAGTCGTACACCGACGTCACGGCCGAGGTGCCCGCCGACGCCGACTCGAACGGCAAGCTGTTCTTCGTCGCCCGCGATCCGGCCGGCGGCTCGGCGAGCCTGTTCAACGTCAACTGGATCGACTTCCTCGGCAAGGGTGTCACCGACAACGCTCCGCCGGTCGTCACCGCCAACGCCACGCCGACCAGCGGCACCGCGCCGCTCACCGTCGCGTTCAGCGGTACGGCCACCGACCCTGAGGGCGACACCCCGCTGACGTACGAGTGGGACTTCGGTGACGGTGGTACGGCCGACACGCTCAACGCCGAGCACACCTACGCCGCGCCCGGCAACTTCACCGCCACCCTGACGGTGACCGACAGCCGGGGTGCCCGGTCGTACGCGACCGTGCCGGTCCGGATCGAATCGCCGAACACCTCCTGCCTCGGGGCGCGTTCGGACGACTTCACCGGCGACACGCTCAACCGCGACCGGTGGACCAGCGTGGTCCGGGAGAACCAGCTGCTGTCCGTCTCCGACGGCGCGCTGCGCCTGCCCACCGGGGTCGGTGACCTCTACGGCGACCGCAACGACGCCACGAACCTGGTGCTCCAGCCGGCACCGTCGGGTGCCTGGCAGGCGACCACGAAGGTCACTGTCCCGGTGACGGCGACCTACCAGCAGGCCGGTCTGATCGTCTACGGCGACGACGACAACTACGCCAAGGTCGACCTGCTCTACAACGGCAGCCGGCGGGTGGAGTTCCTCCGGGAGACTGCCGGCACGCCGCGCAACGACAGTGCCGACAACGTCGCCGCACCGGACGGTGACACCGTCTACCTGCGGATCAGCAGCGACGGCACCAACCTGACCGCGGAGATGTCGGCCGACGGGCAGACCTTCAGTCCGGTCGGGCGGTCCGCCGCGCTGGCCGGCATCGAGAACCCGCGGATCGGCCTGTTCGCCCTCAACGGTGGCACCGACGCCCCCGTCGTGGAGGCCGTGTTCGACTGGTTCCAGGTGACGCCGGACTCCCCGGCCGGGCCGGTCGACCCGTCCGACGAGTTCGACGGCATCTCGCTGGACAAGTGCCGGTGGAACGCGATCCTGCGGGAGGACCCGAGCGCCTACCGGGTCAGCGGCGGGAAGCTCTACGTCGACGTGCCCAACGGTGACATCTACGGCACCAACAACACCGATCCGACGAACTTCATCATGCAGAACGCCCCGACCGGCGACTGGACGATGGAGACCAGGATCGACGGCAGTCTGCTGGACGAGCAGTACCAGCAGGCGGGTCTGATCGTGTACGGCGACGACGACAACTACCTCAAGTTCGACTTCGTCGTGGACAACCAGGCCGGTCAGCCGGTGACGCGGCGGATCGAGTTCCGCAGCGAGATCGACGGGGTGATCCAGAACCCGCAGCCGGGTGCGGAGAACCTGACCTCGTCCGAGTGGTACCTGCGGGTGTCCCGCGCCGGTGACACCTTCACCGCGTCGTACTCGGCGGACGGCACCACCTGGACGGCGTTGACCGAACTGGTCAACGCGGCCGTGGGGGCGACCCCGAAGGTGGGTGTGTTCACCCTCAGCGGCAACCAGACCGCCTCGAAGGTGGCGTCGTTCGACTACTTCCGGTTCTCCGCGGATGAGGTGCCGAGCGACACCGTGGCTCCGGTGACCACCGCCGAGGTGTCCGGTACGCCGGTCGAGGGCTGGCACACCGGTCCGGTGACCGTCACGCTCTCCGCCACCGATTCCGAGGGCGGCAGCGGGGTGGCCCGCACCGAGTACCAGCTCGGCGAGGCCACCGAGTGGACCGCCTACACCGACCCGGTGCAGGTGACCGGGGACGGCGAGCACGAGCTGCGGTTCCGCTCCGTCGACGAGGCCGGCAACGTGGAGGAGACGAAGACGGTCACCGTCCGGATCGACACCACCGCGCCGGTCAGCACCGCGTCGTTCGCTCCGGCGAACGACGAGGGCTGGCACAACGGCACCATCCCGGTGGTGCTCACCTCGACCGACGCCGGTTCCGGGGTGCAGCTGCTGGAGTGGTCGCTCGACGGTGGCGCCTGGACGCCGTACACCGAGCCGGTGGAGATCAGCGGCGACGGCACCCACGAGCTGCTGTACCGGGCCACCGACAAGGTCGGCAACGCCGAGACGTTGAAGTCCGCGGTGGTACGCATCGACGGCACCAAGCCGACCCTGCTGGTCTCCGGCATCGCCGACGGCCAGCTCTACGGTGACAGCCAGGACGTACGCGTGTCCTGGCAGGCGGTCGACCCGACCTCCGGCATCGCCACCGTGGTCGGCACCCTCAACGGCCGGCCGTACGCCAGCGGCACGCTGCAGGCGATGTACGAGCTGCCGTTGGGTCTGCACGAGCTGACCGTGACCGCGACCGACAAGGCGGGTAACGCCACCACCGCGTCGGTCCGGTTCTTCGTCACCACCTCGTTCCGGGACATGCAGAACCTGCTGGACCGGTTCAAGGCGACCGGACGCCTGTCCAACAAGGCGTACGACCAGTTGTCGAAGCAGCTCGAGAAGGTCCGCAAGGAGGAGGCCAAGGGCAAGGACGACAAGGCCATCAAGGAGCTGATCAAGTTCCGTGACCTTGCCGCCGACGCCAAGCTGGTCGCCGAGGCGGAGATCCGGGAGGTGCTGATCCGGGACGCCGACGCGATGATCGTCCGGCTCGGCGGCACGGCCAGCACGGCGGGCGTCAAGGCCAACGACGGCAAGTCCGTCAAGGGCGCTGGACGCCTCGGTGGTGACCCCACCCGGCTCGCACCCGGCCGTCGCCTGTGATCGGTGGGCCCCGCCCGGCATCGTCCGGGCGGGGCCCCGCTCAACGTAGTGAGGAGGCACCGTGACCCGAATCCGGACGGTGGCCACCGCCATGATCGCCGCTCTGCTCCTGGCGGTCATCGCCGCGAACCCGGCGGCGGCGCACAACAACAAGCTCAAGCTGACGGTGGCCGGTGACGGTGCCGACGGGGTGACCATCCAGGCCACCTACGCCGACGGTCACTACCTGGACAAGGTGGTCCGGTTGGTGCTCACCGCCACCGGCTCGGAGGGCCGCACGGTCGGCCCGGTGCAGCTGGAACCGGCCGCCGAGGGACAGGGCTTCTACACCACCGGCCCGATCCTCTCCCCCGGCGAGTGGAAGGTGCGGGTGAAGCCGGCCGCGCCCTACTCCGGCACGACATCGGCGACGGTGCAGGCACGGGTGGCGCAGCCGCCGCCGGTGGTGCCCGTCTCCGAGAACCGGGACGCCGACCCGGCGCGGGCCGACCGGGTCGGCGACGGCGCGGCACCCGGCTGGTGGTGGGCGGTCGGGCTCGGTGTCGCCGCGCTCATCGTGGTGGCGTTGACCGCACCGCTGCTCGGACGGCGGCGCCGCCGACCGTAACCAGCGTCAACCCGAACGGCCCGGCACGCACCACGCGCGCCGGGCCGTTTCGCATCCCGGGTCGTTCCGCAGGCCGCTAACGGCGGTCGAGCACCTCGCGCAGCGCCTTGAGGTCGGCGTCGGTGGGCTGCCAGGACCCGGCCGCCGCGTTGGCGCGTACCTGCTCGGGCGTGGTCGCTCCGGCGATGACCGAGGCCACCGACGGTTGGGCGGCCAGCCCGCCGATGGCCACATGCAACATGGATACGCCGCGCTCGGCCGCATACGCCTCGATGGCCTCGATGGTGTCCCAGTCGGCGGCGGCGAGCCGCTGGGCGTACCGGCCGCCGCCAGCCAGCCGGCTACCGGCCGGCGGTGCCTCGCCCCGCTTGTACTTGCCGGTGAGCAGCCCGTTGGCCAGCGGGAAGAACGGCAGCATACCGAGCCCGAAGCGTTCGCAGGCGGGCAGCACCTCGATCTCGGCGTCCCGGTTGAGCAGGCTGTAGTTGTTCTGGGCGCTGATGAAGCGGGTCAGCCCGCGGGTCTTGGCCGTCCAGTCGGCGTCGGCGATCTGCCAGCCGGCGAAGTTGGAGTTGCCCAGGTAGCGCACCTTGCCGTCGCGGACCAGGTCGTCCAGGGCGGCGAGGGTCTCGTCGATCGGGGTGCCCGGGTCGGGCTCGTGGAACTGGTACAGGTCGATGTGGTCGGTGTCCAGTCGGCGCAACGACGCCTCCACCGCCCGCATCACGTACCGCCGTGAGCCGCGTACGCCGAAGTCCCGCCCGTTGGCACCACTCATCGACATGCCGAACTTGGACGCCAGCACCACGTCGTCGCGGCGGCCCTTGAGGGCGGCACCGAGTTGCGCCTCCGACGCGCCGTGCGGCTCGCCGTAGATGTCGGCGGTGTCGAAGAAGTTGATTCCGACGTCGAGAGCCGCGTCGACCACCGCACGGGTGCCGTCGAGGTCGAGTTTGCGGCCGAAGTTGTTGCAGCCGATCCCCACAGCGGACACCACGAGCCCGGAGTCGCCCAACCGGCGATAGGTCATCTCACTCACGAGATCACCATATGCCGCAGGCTCGGCGGCCGGGCGGCCTCACCGGACGGTGACCCGGGCGGCCACCGTCAACCGACGTCCCACACCGGTTCGTCGGTCTCGACCACCTCGCCGTCGCCCCGGAACAGCAGGAACCTGTCGAAGGTGCGGGTGAACCAGCGGTCGTGGGTCACCGCGAGCACCGTGCCGGCGAAGGCGGCCAGGCCGGCCTCCAGCGCCTCGGCGGAGGCCAGGTCGAGGTTGTCGGTGGGCTCGTCGAGCAGCAGCAGGGTCGCCCCGGACAGCTCCAGCAGCAGCACCAGGAAACGGGCCTGCTGCCCACCGGAGAGGGTGCCGAAGCGCTGGTCGCCCTGACCGGCGAGTTCATACCGGCTGAGCGCCGCCATCGCCGCGTGCCGGTCCATGCCGTCCCGGTGCTCGTCACCCCGCCAGAGGATCTCGACAAGGGTCTTCGCCATCAGCTCGGGTCGGTCGTGGGTCTGCGAGAAGTGCCCGGGACGGACCCGGGCGCCGAGCCGCGCGACACCGCCGTGCGCCACCGGTGCGAGCGCCGCCGCGCCGTCGACCGGCGGGTTGGCCGGATCGGGGTCCGTGCCGCCGCGTGCCAGCAGCCGCAGGAAGTGCGACTTGCCGGTGCCGTTGGCACCGAGCACCGCGACCCGGTCGCCGTACCAGACCTCCAGGTCGAACGGGTAGGTCAGGCCGTCGAGCTCCAACTGCTCGCAGACCAACGCGCGTTTGCCGGTCCGTCCGCCGGTGAGGCGCATCCGGATGTCCTGGTCCTTCGGCGGTACGGGCGGCGGCCCGGCCTCCTCGAACTTGCGCAACCGGGTCTGTGCGGCCTGGTAGCGCGAGGCCAACCCGTCGTTGTACGCGGCCTTCTGCTTGTACATCAGCATCAGCTCACGCAGCTTCTGGTGCTCCTCGTCCCAACGGCGGCGCTGCTCATCGAGGCGGGCGTGCCGGGCCACCCGAGCCTCGTGCCAGCTCGCGAAGCCACCCGGATGCACCCAGGCGCCGCCGCCCTCCACGGCGACCACCCGGTCGGCGGTGTGCGCCAGCAGCTCCCGGTCGTGCGAGACGTAGAGGACCGACTTGCCGGATTCGCGCAGCCGCGCCTCCAGCCACCGTTTGCCGGGCACGTCGAGGAAGTTGTCCGGCTCGTCGAGCAGCAGCACCTCGTCGGTGCCGCGCAGCAGCAACTCCAGCGCGAAGCGCTTCTGCTGACCGCCGGAGAGAGTACGCACGGGTCGCTGCCGGGCGGTGTCCCAGGGCAGGTCGAGCACGATGGTGGCGACAGTGTCGAAGAGGACCTCGGCGTCGTACCCGCCGGTCTCGCCCCAGGCGGCCAGCGCGTCCGCGTACGCCAGTTGGGCCTTGCCGGCGGCGCTGCTGTACTTGCCGCGCAGCTCGGCCGCGCGCATGGCCGCCTCGGTCTCGGCGAGTCGGCGACCGGCCTCGCGCAGCGGTGGCGGGGCGAGCGACAACGCCAGGTCGGCAAGCGTCGACTCGTCCCCGATCATGCCGATGAACTGGCGCATCACGCCCAGCCCACCGGTACGCGCGACGGTGCCGGTACGCACCGGCAGGTCACCGGCGACCATCCGCAGCAACGTCGTCTTGCCGGCGCCGTTCGGCCCGACCAGCGCCACCTTGGCACCCTCACCGACCCGGAACGACACGTCGGCGAAGAGTTCCCGCCCGTCCGGCAGGACGTATCCGACAGCTGCCACGTCCACGTATCCCACGCGGGCATCCTTCCGGAGCCCGGCGGAGGAGCCAACCGATTACCGGCGTCGGCGGCTCACCGCGTGACGCGAAGCACCCGGAAGCCCTTCTGGCTGGCGTGCCGCTGCACCTGCCAGCCCTGCTCGACCAGCCAGCGGTGCAGCGAGTCACCGCCGAGGTGGCGACCCACCACCAGCCAGGCCACCCCGTCCGGGGTCAACCGGGGCAGCCAGCGCAACAGCAGCGCGTGCAGCTCGTCCTTGCCCGGCCGGATGGGCGGGTTGGACCAGATCTGGGCGAAGGTCAGGTCGGCGGGCACGTCCTCGGGTGGGGCCACCCGCAGCCGGTCGGCGAGACCGAGGCGGTCGGCGTTGGCGGCGGTGAGTTCCCGGGCCCGCTCGTTGACGTCCACCGCCCACACCGTCGCCGTCGGCGCGACGGTCGCGAGCACACAGCTGATCGGACCGAAGCCGCAGCCGAGGTCGAGCAGGGCGCCCTCGGTCGTGGCCGGTGGCAGGTCGGCCTTGCGCAGCAGCACGGCGGTACCCGGATCGAGGCGGGTCGCCGAGAACACCCCGGACGCCGAGGCCAGGGTGAAGTCGCGGCCGGCGACGGCGAACTGCACCTCGCGCGGCTGGGCGGATGCGCTCGGTGCGGTGGTGAAGTAATGGTCCCCGGTCACGCCGGTCATTCTCGCACCGGCCTCGACCCGCCCGACGGGACGGAGTCCCCTGCCGGCGACACGACCCGCCGTTCGTTTTTCCTAGAAAAACCTACTAAAGGGATAAAAGTCCCTACTCTGGACGGCATGGTATATCGGTACGACTCCGATGAGGACGCCGTCGTCCCGTACCGGGACGACTCCGAGGGGCAGCCACCGCCCGCAGCCGGTGCGGTGCCCGCCGGCCCGTCCCCGTCGCGCTTCCCCGCGCCGTCGTTGCCCCGGCCCAACCAGCTGGTGCTGCCCTCGACGGGGACGTCGATGGCAGCCTCGCCACCGGTGCAGGACGCGGTGCCGCACTACGAGGCCACTGCGACGGCGCAGTACGACCTGCCCGCCGCCGTACCCCCGCCGCAGGAGTCCACCACCGCGCCACCGCCACGTCGCGGCGGTGGCCGCACCTGGCAGGTGCTGATCGGTGGCGCCGCCGCGCTGGTGCTGCTCGCCCTCTGCGGCCTGGCCGGTGCCGCGCTGCTCGACGGCCGGCAGCTGATCAACCAGCAGGCGGCCCCGAACACCACACCGGACAACACCCCGGGCACGGATCCGACCCAGGCGAGCGACCTCGACTCCCGCGACACCGACCAGGCACCGCTGACCGCCCGGGAAGTTTTCCCCAGCAGCACCCTGGCGATCGGCGACAGCCAGAACGGGTACGAGGTGCTGCGCACCCAGTCGAGCGCGAGCTGCCCGGTGGCGGCCACCGGCGAGGTCGCGGACCTGCTCGTCCGGCTCGGCTGCAACCAGGTCGTCCGGGCCACCCTGCGCGCCCCCGACCAGGAACACCTGGTCACCACCGGCCTGTTCAACCTGACCGACCGGTCCAGCGCCGAACGGGCCCGCGACCGGATCCGCCAGGTGCTCGACGAGCGGGCGGGCCGCTTCCGCGGCATGCCGGCCGGCGACGGCACCGACGCCATCGCCAGCGCCCCCGCCCGCGTCGGCTGGCAGGTACGCGGCCACTACGTCGCGTACGCGGTGGTCTCCCGCGCCGACGGCGCGACCATCCGCTCCGGCGACACGGTCGTCCGCGAGATCCTCTTCGACATGCTCGAACTGCACCTCAACCGCGACGTGCTGGAGCGGCGGGCCAACGGCGGTGTCGCCAACCAGCCCTCGCCCGAGCCCACCGACAGCACCGGGCGTCAGGACGGGTCCGACGAGGACTGAGCCTCAGGCGTCGGCCGGCACCCGCAACCGTCGGGTCGCCTCGGCACGGCGCGCGTACTCGGCCGGATCGTCCGGGTAGCCCACCGCCACCAGGGTCAACCCGTGCGCGGGCGCCACGGTCACCTCGCTGGACCGTTCCCGCCGCGTCAGCAGGCCGGCCGGCCACTCCACCGGTCGGCGGCCGTCCCCGGCGACAAGCATCGCGCCGACCAGACTGCGCACCATCGCCTGGCAGAACGCGTCGGCCTGCACGGTGGCGACCAGGATCCCGTCCGGGTCACGCCGCCAGTCCAGCCGGGTCACCTCCCGCAACGTGGTGGCGTTCTCCTTGCGCCGGCAGTACGCCGCGAAGTCGTGCTCCCCCACCAGCCCGGCGGAGGCGGCGGCGAGCCGATCGGTGTCCAGCGGGCGCGGCCAGGCCAGCACCTCGTGTCGACGCAACGGCTCGGCACCCCACGGGGCGTCGGTGACCCGGTACTCGTACCGCCGGAAGGTGGCGGAGAAGCGGGCGTCGAAGGTGGCCGGCACCTCGGTCATCGCCCGTACCCGCACGTCACCCGGCAGCAGCCGGGCCAGCCGGCGCAGCAGCCGGCCCTCGTGCTCGCGCCACACCTCGACGGGCAGGTCGAGGTGGCAGACCTGCCCGGAGGCGTGCACCCCGGCGTCGGTACGGCCGGCCACCGTCAACCCGGTCGCGGTGCCCGCGCCGAGCACCAGATCCAGCGTCTGCACCAGGACCCCGGCGACCGTACGCCGATCCGGCTGGGCGGCCCAGCCGGAGAAGTCCGTGCCGTCGTACGCGACATCCAGCCGTAGCCGGACCCGCTCGTCCACGTCGTACCTCCCTCAAGACGACTCGGGCCCGGCACCCCGTGGGGATGCCGGGCCCGACGACGGCCTGGATCAGGCCTTGCCTTCCTCGGTGGCCAGGTCGCTGTCCTCGCGGGCGGCGGCGGTGTCACCGGACGCCGACACCGGCGCCTCGGAGTCCTGGTCGGCCGAACGCGCAGCCGGGGCCTCCTCGGCCGGGGCGAGCGCCTCGACCTTGTCCTGCTGGGCGGCCTTGCGGGCGGCGGTCTTGCGGTTCGCCGTCGGCTCGGTGACCTGCAGCTCCTCGACCAGCTCGATGATCGCCATCGGAGCGGCGTCACCCTTGCGCGGACCGGTCTTCACGATCCGGGTGTAGCCACCGTTGCGGTTGGTGTACCGCGGCGCGATCTGGTCGAACAGGGCGTAGACCACGTCCTTGTCCTTGACGACGCCCAGCACCCGGCGGCGCGAGGCGAGGTCGCCACGCTTGGCCTTGGTGATGAGCTGCTCGGCCAGCGGACGGAGCCGTCGGGCCTTCGTCTCGGTGGTCTGGATCTTGCCGTGCTGGAACAGCGCGGTGGCCAGGTTGGCCAGCATCAGCCGCTCGTGCGCGGGGCTGCCGCCGAGGCGGGGGCCCTTGGTGGGCGTGGGCATGCTTGGTGCTCCTCAGGTGTGGCGGCAGCGCGGACTAGAGCTGCTCGGTCTCGCGGTAGTCGTCGGTGTCGTAGTCCGCCTCGCCGAAGGCGTCCACGACGTGCGCCGGGTCGAAGTTCGGAGCCGAGTCCTTCAGCCCCAGACCCATCCCGGCGAGCTTCATCTTGACCTCGTCGATCGACTTCTGGCCGAAGTTGCGGATGTCGAGAAGGTCGGCCTCGGTACGCCCGATGAGCTCACCAACGGAGTTGATGCCCTCGCGCTTGAGGCAGTTGTAGGAGCGGACGGTGAGGTCCAGCTCCTCGATCGGCAGGGCCAGGTCCGCCGCCAGCTGCGCGTCCTGCGGCGACGGGCCGATGTCGATGCCCTCCGCCGTCTCGTCCAGCTCCCGGGCCAGCCCGAACAGCTCCACCAGCGTCGAGCCGGCCGAGGCCAGCGCGGTACGCGGGCCCATCGACGGCTTGGTCTCGACGTCGATGATCAGCCGGTCGAAGTCGGTCCGCTGCTCGACACGGGTCGCCTCGACGCGGTACGTCACCTTGAGCACCGGCGAGTAGATCGAGTCGACCGGGATCCGGCCGATCTCCGCGCCCGCCTGCTTGTTCTGCGCCGCCGTGACGTAGCCACGACCCCGCTCGACGGTCAGCTCCATGTCGAGCCGGCCCTTGCCGTTGAGGGTGGCGAGCTTCAGGTCCGGGTTGTGCACCGAGACACCGGCCGGGGGCTGGATGTCACCGGCGGTCACGTCGCCCGGGCCCTGCTTGCGCAGGTACATGCTGACCGGCTCGTCGTGCTCGGAGCTGACGCAGAGCTCCTTGATGTTCATGACGAGCTCGACCACGTCCTCCTTGACCCCGGGGATCGTGGTGAACTCGTGCAGCACACCGTCGATCTTGATCGAGGTGACCGCCGCACCCGGGATGGACGACAGCAGCGTACGCCGCAGCGAGTTGCCCAGGGTGTAGCCGAAGCCCGGCTCCAGCGGCTCGATGGTGAACCGGGACCGGGTCTCGTTGATCGACTCCTCGGAGAGGGTCGGTCGCTGGCTGATGAGCATGTCTTCTCTTCTCTTCCGGGGCGCCCGCCATATGACGCCCACGACACAAACTGTTCCGGTGGCCCGCCCGTCGCCGGGCGGACCACCGCAACGAGCCCTTACTTGGAGTAGAGCTCGACGATCAGCTGCTCCTGGACCTGGGTGTCGATCACCTGGCGGGCCGGGAGCGAGTGCACGAGAACCTTCATCTGGCTCGGGATGGCCTCCAGCCACGCCGGCACGGTCTTCGAACCGGCCTCGGCCTGAGCCACGATGAACGGGGTGAGCTCCTTGCTCTTCGCCCGAACCTCGATGATGTCGTGTGCACTGACGCGGTACGACGGGATGTCGACCTTCTTGCCGTTCACCGTGAAGTGACCGTGCTTGACCAGCTGACGGGCCATGTCCCGGGACTTGGCGTAGCCAGCCCGGTAGACCACGTTGTCCAGCCGCGACTCGAGGATCTGCAGGAGGACCTCACCGGTCTTGGCCTGCTTGGCCACGGCCTCCTCGTAGTAACCGCGGAACTGCTTCTCCAGCACGCCGTAGACCCGGCGAGCCTTCTGCTTCTCACGGAGCTGGAGCAGGTACTCCGTCTCCTTGGTGCGGCCGCGGCCGTGCTGCCCGGGCGGGAACGGCCGGGACTCGAACGGGCACTTCGGACCATCGCACTTGCTGCCCTTGAGGAACAGCTTCATCTTCTCCCGCCGGCAACGGCGGCAGTCAGCACCGGTGTAACGAGCCATCTCTCTCTAACCTCTCAGACCCGACGACGCTTCGGCGGACGGCATCCGTTGTGCGGCTGCGGGGTGACGTCGGAGATCTGACCGACCTCCAGGCCCACCGCCTGCAGCGAACGGATGGCGGTCTCCCGGCCGGAGCCGGGGCCCTTGACGAACACGTCGACCTTGCGCATGCCGTGCTCCATGGCCCGACGCGCAGCGGCCTCGGCGGCCAGCTGGGCGGCGAACGGGGTCGACTTGCGCGAACCCTTGAAGCCGACCTGGCCCGCGGAGGCCCAGGAGATGACGGCACCGGTCGGGTCCGTGATGGACACGATGGTGTTGTTGAAGGTGCTCTTGATATGCGCCTGCCCGTGGGCGACGTTCTTGCGTTCCTTGCGCCGGACCTTCTTTACAGCGGCCCCGGCACGAGCCTTCGGTGGCATAAGTCTGTGCGCTCCTAGTTGACTTCCCGGCACGGGTTGCGGCCTGGCCTACCTGCGCAGACCCGGACCCGCACTCCGGTGAAAGAGAATTACTTCTTGCCGGGCTTCTTCTTGCCGGCGACCGTCCGCTTCGGGCCCTTGCGGGTGCGGGCGTTGGTACGGGTCCGCTGACCACGGACGGGCAGACCCCGGCGGTGCCGGATGCCCTCGTAGCAGCCGATCTCGACCTTGCGGCGGATGTCAGCGGCGACCTCGCGGCGCAGGTCGCCTTCAACCTTGTAGTTGGCCTCGATGTGGTCACGGAGCTGGACCAGCTCCTCGTCCGTGAGGTCCCGGGCACGCTTGTCCGGCGAGATGCCGGTGGCAGCGAGCGTCTCCAGGGCGCGGGTGCGACCCACGCCGAAGATGTAGGTGAGCGCGATCTCCAGCCGCTTCTCGCGGGGGAGGTCGACGCCGACTAGACGTGCCATCTGTGGGCGTACTCCTTGTGTTGTCTCGCGGAGGTGTGGACCCGTCCCACCCCGCTACCGACCGACCTGTCTCCTCCGGCGCGTGATACGCCGGCGACCGGGTTCGGTCGCTGCCCAAGCGGGCCCCGGCCTCCGACCGGGGGTCAACCACGATTGAGTACGCGCTGCGCACCGCTCGCGGCTGGGACGAGCATGTGTGATGTGCTGGCTGGATCTGCGGCCCGGGAGCACGCCCCCGACCGACCGTCAACTGCCGGTCGGTCGTGACGAAATCAGCCCTGGCGCTGCTTGTGGCGCGGGTCGGTGCAGATGACCATGACCCGGCCGTGCCGGCGGATCACCCGGCACTTGTTGCAGATCCTCTTGACGCTCGGCTTGACCTTCACGGTTGCCTTACTTCCCATCTGGCCCGGCACCACGAGGCGCGACGCCGGACGTCGAAGACGGACACGGGACGTTTCCGGCCGTCGTCAGGACTACTTGTAGCGGTAGACGATGCGCCCGCGGGTCAGGTCGTACGGCGAGAGTTCCACGACGACCCGATCCTCCGGCAGGATGCGGATGTAGTGCTGCCGCATCTTGCCGCTGATGTGAGCCAGCACCTTGTGGCCGTTGGCGAGCTCCACCCTGAACATGGCGTTCGGCAGGGGCTCGATGACCCGACCTTCGATCTCGATGGCTCCGTCTTTTTTCGGCATGTCCTCCGCTGTCCTGACGTCGGTTACTCCGGACCGGCTCACAACGCCTTACACGGGTGCTGATCATGATCAGTTGACCCGCGCCAGCCGCGGCTCCGCGTCCCACCGAAGCGCTTGGTGGGCATGGCGGAGTGGACGCTGTGCGCCGATCAGAAAGTGTACGCCCGCATGCACGCCGTCGCCAAACCGACCGGCCAATACGCCGGGACCGGCACGAGAAACGTGCCTTTCAGGCATTCCCCTCCGGCTGCTGCGGCACCGAGCCCGGTTCGGTCGCCTGGTGACCCAGGTCACGCTGCGGCCCTGGCGCCTCGGTCAGAGCATCGGTTCCGCCCGCCGATCGCTGACTGCCGTGCAGCTGGTGCCGGACGGCCTTGTGGCCCCGCTTGACCGCCCGCTTCTCGGCCCGCCGCTGCCGACGGCGCTCCCGGTCCGCCGCCCACCGCCGGGGCTCGCCGCCGACCAACCCGGTGACGGTCTGGACCAGCAGGATCGCACCCCACGGCGCGGCCACCCAGGCGGGCCAGAAGTAGAGCAGGTCGCGGGCTGCGAACGAGGTCACCGCCCAGATCGCCACCACGATCCCCACCGTCTTCAGCCACGGTTCCCAGACCTCGACCAGCCAGCGCGCGGTCACCGTCCGGTCGCCGGCGCCGTCCGACACCGGTACCGCACCGGCGGCCGCCCGCTGCGCAGGCACCGCACCCGGCGTCGGTGCCACCGCACCCGCCGCCGGCAGATCACGCACCAGGTCGTCCAGGTCGGCGTAGGTGCGAGCGGCGTACGCCCGCTGGAGTCGCTCGTCGTACTCGTGCAGGTTCAGCCGGCCCTCGTCGAGCGCGACCCGCAGCCTCCCCGCGATGGCCTGACGGTCGGCGTCCGCCGCTCGCATCCCGTCACGCCCATCCATGCCGGCAAGCATGCCACCGGCCCGCCAGTCCGCCTACCCGGCACCACCCGGCCCTCGATCGGATGGGTCGGTCGATGCCCGATCGGGCGCGGGTCAGGCGGACGGCGCGTTGCTCGGCTGGCGGGCGGTGACCAGGTCACCGAGGCGGCCACGACCACCATCGGGGGCGGTCAGCACCCAGACACCGTCGGGCAGCAGCGCCATGGTGTGTTCGACGTGTGCGGCCCACGAGCCGTCCCGGGTGACGACCGTCCATCCGTCAGCCAACTCGACGGTACGCGGGGAACCCATGGTGATCATCGGCTCGATGGCCAGCGCCATGCCCGGCACCAGTCGGGGCCCCTTGCCCGGCCGGCCGTGGTTGAGCACGTGCGGGTCCTGGTGCATCTCGGTGCCGATACCGTGCCCGCCGTAACCGTCGACGATGCCGTACCGGCCCCCCTTGCGTACCGCGTTCTCCACGGCGTGCGAGATGTCGGTCAGCCGGCCCTTGCCGCTGGCGGCACCACGGGCGGCGGCGGCGATGCCGGCCCACATGGCGTCCTCGGCAACCGTCGCCATCCGCAGCAGCGCCGGATCGACCTCGCCCACGCCGACGGTGATCGCCGCGTCGCCGTGCCAGCCGTCGAGCACCGCACCGCAGTCGATCGAGATCAGGTCTCCCTCGGCCAACGCCTGCTCCGGCGACGGGATGGCGTGCACGATCTGCTCGTTCACCGACGAGCAGATCGACGCCGGAAACCCGTGGTAGCCCTTGAAGGACGGAACGGCGCCCGCCTCGCGGATCGTCGACTCGGCGATCGCGTCCAGATCGGCCGTGGTCACCCCGGGCGCGACCGCCTCCCGCATCCTGCGAAGCGCCTCCGCGACCACCAGGCCGGCGGCTCGCATCTTCTCGATCTGCTCGGGGGTTTTCAGCTGGATGTCCAGCTGGGGACGACGCATGGAGGCGCTACCTTTCGTTGCCACGAACAGCGGGGCACGCCGAGCGTACCCCGCTGTTCGCACTCTATCCGGGCGTCGGTCAGCCGACGGCGGTCAGCTCCCGTAGGAGCGCAGGGCGTCGATCGCGCGGACCGTGACGTCCTCCACCGGGCCCGTGGCGTCTATGCCGACCAGCTTGCCCTGAGCGCCGTAGTAGTCCACCAACGGCGCGGTCTTGTCCGCGTACTCCCGCAGCCGTGCCGCGATGGTCTCCGGCTTGTCGTCGTCACGCTGGAACAGCTCGGCACCGCACCTGTCGCAGATGCCTTCCCGGCTGGTCGCGTCGAACTCGACGTGCCAGATCTTGCCGCAACCCCGGCAGGTGCGCCGGCCGGACAGCCGCCGGATCACCTCGTCGTCGTCGACCACCAGCTCCAGCACGATGTCCAGGGCGGTGCCCAGGTCGGCCAGGAGCTTGTCCAGGGCCGCGGCCTGCGGGGTGGTCCGCGGGAAGCCGTCGAGCAGGAAGCCCTCGGCGGTGTCCGGCTCGGCGAGCCGGTCCCGGACCATGTTGATGGTGACCTCGTCCGGGACCAGCTTGCCGGCGTCCATGTACCGCTTGGCCTCGACGCCCAACGGCGTGCCCTGCGAAACGTTGGCCCGGAAGATGTCCCCGGTCGAGATCTTCGGAACGGACAGGTGCGCGGCGATGAACTCTGCCTGTGTGCCCTTGCCCGCACCCGGCGGGCCAACCAGAACCAGTCTCATCTACCGCAGGAACCCTTCGTAGTTCCGCTGCATCAGTTGGCTCTCGATCTGCTTGCTGGTCTCGAGAGCAACACCAACCATGATCAGCACAGCGGTACCACCGAACGGGAAGTTGAGGTACTGCTGCCGGTCCAGCCAGATGAAGAAGAAGTTCGGCAGGATCGAGATGATCGCGAGGTACAGCGCCCCCGGCAGGGTGATGCGGCTGAGGATGAAGTCCAGGTAGTCGGCGGTGGGCTTGCCGGGGCGGATGCCCGGCACGAAGCCGCCGTACTTCTTCATGTTGTCCGCGACCTCGGTCGGGTTGAACGTGATCGAGACGTAGAAGTAGGTGAAGAAGATGATCAGCAGGAAGTAGACCGAGATGTAGATCGGGCTGGTCGGGTCGACCAGGTTGTTCTGGATCCACGCCTGGGTCTTGCCCGGGTCGTTCTGGTCGAAGAACTGGAGCGCCAGCTGCGGCAGGTAGAGCAGCGACGAACCGAAGATGACCGGGATGACACCCGCCTGGTTGACCTTCAGCGGGATGTAGGTCGAGGTGCCGCCGTACATCCGCCGGCCGATCATGCGCTTGGCGTACTGCACCGGGATGCGGCGCTGGGCCTGCTCGATGAAGGTGACCGCGGTGATGACCACCAGCACCAGAGCGATGACGAGGAAGAACTTGAACCAGCCCTGGCTCTCCTTGATCCGCCAGCCCTCGCTGGGGAGCCGGGCGGCGATCGAGGTGAAGATCAGGACGGACATGCCGTTGCCGACGCCGCGATCGGTGATCAGCTCACCGAGCCACATGACCACGCCGGTACCCGCGGTCATCGTCATCACCAGGATGGACAGCGTCAGCCAGTCCGGGATGCCGGTGCCCTGCGGGATGATCGGGAACTCGTCGCACTGGTTGTTGAACAGCTGGCCGGAGCGGGCCAGCGCCACGAACGCCGAGGCCTGGAGGACACCGAGGCCGAGGGTCAGGTAGCGGGTGTACTGGGTGATCTTCGCCTGGCCGGCCTGGCCCTCCTTGCGGAGCTGCTCCAGCCGGGGGATCACCACCGTCAGCAGCTGAAGGATGATCGACGCGGTGATGTAGGGCATGATGCCCAGCGCGAAGACCGACAGCTGAAGCAGTGCGCCGCCCGAGAAGAGGTCGAGCAGGTTCAGCACACCGGTGGAGCCCTCGATCGTGTCGAGGCACTTCTGCACGTTGCCGTACGAGACACCTGGGCTGGGCAGAGTGGCGCCAAGCCGGTAGATCGCGATGATGCCTACTGTGAACAGCAGCTTCTTGCGCAGGTCAGGCGTACGGAACGCACTGAGAAAGGCGGACAGCAACTTCTTCCTCCTGCGCGAGGCGGGCCGCCGGGCATCCCAGGCGGATCGGGGTGGTGGTGGTGTCGGGCAGGGTGCCCGATTCTCCATGCTGGGAAGGGACTCTAACAGCCCGATCCCGGTCCGGGCAGATGTGCCCGGCTACATAAACCGAATCCGATGTTACCGGGCGCACACGCCCGAGTTGAGAGCATGGCGCCCGCCAGCTGGAATCAACTGGCGGGCGCCAAGCGTTTGTGCAGCTTACAGCTCTGTGACCGAGCCACCGGCGGCGGCGATCTTCTCCTTGGCCGACGCACTGAAGGCGTGCGCCGAGATTTGGAGCGAGACACCGCCCAGATCCCCGGAGCCGAGAACCTTGATCGGCTGGCCCTTGCGGACCGCGCCGGCCTCGACCAGCTCGGCCGGGCCGACCTGACCGCCGTTCGGGAACAGCTCAGCCAGGCGGTCCAGGTTTACCACCTGGAAGACCACCTTGAACTTGTTCTTGAAGCCCTTCAGCTTCGGCAGTCGCATGTGGATGGGCATCTGCCCACCCTCGAACGCCGCCGAGATGTTCTTGCGGGCCTTGGAACCCTTGGTACCGCGACCGGCGGTCTTGCCCTTGGAGCCTTCACCACGACCCACACGGGTCTTCGCGGTCTTGGCCCCCGGCGCCGGGCGCAGGTGGTGGACCTTGATCGTCATTACTCGACCTCCTCGACCTTCACGAGGTGGCTCACCGTGAAGATCATGCCGCGAATCTCGGGCCGGTCCTCCTTGACCACCACGTCGTTGATCCGCTTGAGACCGAGCGAACGCAGCGACTCACGCTGGTTGTGCTTGGTCCCGATCCCGGACCGGACCTGGGTGACCTTGAGACGTGCCATCAGGAAGCCACCCCCGCCCGGGACGCCAGCATGGCGGCCGGCGCAACATCCTCCACCGGCAGGCCACGACGCGCGGCAACCGCCTCCGGGGACTCAAGCCCCTTCAGCGCAGCCACGGTGGCGTGCACGATGTTGATCGGGTTCGACGACCCGAGGCTCTTGGAGAGCACGTCGTGGATGCCCGCGCACTCCAGCACGGCACGCACCGGGCCACCGGCGATGACACCCGTACCGGCCGAGGCCGGCTTGAGCAGCACCACACCGGCAGCGGCCTCGCCCTGCACCGGGTGCGGGATCGAGGAGCCGATCCGCGGCACCTTGAAGAAGTGCTTCTTGGCCTCCTCGACACCCTTGGCGATCGCCGCGGGCACCTCCTTGGCCTTTCCGTAGCCCACGCCCACGGTGCCGTCGCCGTCGCCCACGATCACCAGGGCGGTGAAGCTGAAGCGACGACCACCCTTCACGACCTTGGCGACACGGTTGATCGCGACGACCCGCTCAAGGTGCGGGGTCTTCTCGGCGGGCGCGTTTCCGCGGCCGCCCTCACGGCGGTTGTCGCGGCGACCACCCTCGTTGCCACCGGACCCGCCGCCACGGCGCTGTTGACCTGGCATCAGCAGCCTTCCTTTTCTCTCGTGACGGGGATTGTCAGAACTCGAGCCCGGCTTCGCGGGCGGCGTCGGCAAGCGCGGCTACCCGCCCCGCGTACCGGTTGCCACCGCGGTCGAAGACGACCTTGGAGATGCCAGCGGCCTTGGCCCGCTCGGCGAGCAGGGTGCCGACCTTGCCGGCCAGGGCGCTCTTGTCGCCCTCCGTGCCGCGCACCGAGGCGTCCAGGGTCGAGGCCGACGCCAGGGTGTGACCCTTGGTGTCGTCCACGATCTGGGCGACGATGTGCCGCAGCGAACGGGTGACGACCAGGCGCGGACGCTCGGGCGTGCCGTTGACGCTCTTGCGGACCCGGAAGTGCCGACGCGCACGCCCGACGGCACGCTTGGCGGCGACGCCGCGGCGGCGCTTGAGCAGCGTGGCGCTCACTTCTTACCTGCCTTTCCGGCCTTACGTCGGATGACCTCGCCCTGGTACTTGACACCCTTGCCCTTGTAGGGCTCCGGCGGGCGAATCTTCCGGATGTTGGCGGCGACCTCACCGACCTGTTGCTTGTCGATGCCGGCCACGTGGAACAGCGTCGGCTTCTCCACCGTGAAGGTGATGCCGTCCGGCGCGGGGACCGTGACCGGGTGCGAGAACCCGAGCGCGAACTCGAGGTCCTTGCCCTTGGCGGTGACCCGGTAACCGGTGCCGGAGATCTCCAGGCTCTTGCGGTAGCCCTCGGTGACTCCGACGATCATGTTGGCGACCAGGGTACGGCTCAGGCCGTGCAGTTCCTTGGCCTTGCGCTCGTCGTTCGGGCGGTTGACGCTCAGCTGCCCGTCCTCGGCCCGCTCGATGGAGATCGGCTCGGCCAGAGTGTGCGACAGCTCGCCCTTGGGGCCCTTGACCTTGACGGTCCGGCCGTCGATCGTCACGTCGACGCCGGACGGTACCGGGATCGACTTACGTCCAATACGCGACATTTCTACCTGTCTCCCGTTACCAGACGAAGGCGAGGACTTCCCCGCCAACGCTCCGCTTGCGGGCCTGCCGGTCGGTGAGCAGCCCCTGGGACGTCGAAATGATCGCCACGCCCAGCCCGCCGAGCACCCGCGGGAGCCCGTCCGACTTGGCGTACACCCGCAGACCGGGCTTGGAGACGCGCTTGATGCCGGCCAGGCTCCGCTCCCGGTTCTGGCCGTACTTCAGCTCGACGACCAGTCGCTTGCCGACGGCACCCTCTTCGGGCTCCTCGACCGACCAGGTGGCGATGTAACCCTCGGTCTTGAGGACCTCGGCGATGTTCGCCTTGATCTTCGAGTAGGGCATCGTCACCCGGTCGTGATACGCCTGGTTGGCGTTACGCAGACGCGTGAGCATGTCTGCGATCGGGTCGGTCATCGTCATGAAACTCGTCAACCTTTCTCGCCGGGGTTCCCGCGGCTTTGTCAGCGCAGGCCTACGGCGAAGAGACAGTCCAGCTAACGCGCGGGGCGCGCCGGGCTATTACCAGGAAGCCTTGGACACGCCGGGCAGCTCACCGCGGTGGGCCATCTCCCGGATGCACACCCGGCAGAGCCCGAACTTGCGGTAGACCGCCTTGGGACGCCCGCACCGCTGGCAGCGGGTGTACGCGCGAACCGAGAACTTCGGCTTCGCGGCCGCCTTGAGGATCAGCGCCTTCTTGGCCATCTCAGTTCTCCTTGAACGGGAAGCCCAGGAGCTTGAGCAGCGCCCGGCCCTCGTCGTCGGTCGTGGCGGTCGTGACCACCGTGATGTCCATGCCCCGCTGGCGATCGATCTTGTCCTGGTCGATCTCGTGGAACACCGACTGCTCGGTCAGACCGAACGTGTAGTTGCCGTGCCCGTCGAGCTTGCGCCCGTCGAGGCCGCGGAAGTCACGGATACGCGGCAGCGCGATGGACAGCAGCCGGTCCAGGAACTCCCACATCCGGTCGCCGCGCAGGGTGACCTTCGCGCCGATCGGCATTCCCTCCCGCAGCTTGAACTGCGCGATGGACTTCTTCGCCCGCCGGACCAGCGGCTTCTGGCCGGTGATCGTGGCCAGGTCGCGGACCGCGCCGTCGATGAGCTTGGCGTCGCGAGCAGCCTCGCCGACACCCATGTTCACGACGATCTTCACCAGCCGCGGGACCTGCATCGGGTTGCCGTAGTCGTACTGCTCGCGCAGCTTGGCCACGATCTCGTTGCGGTACCGCTCCTTGAGGCGCGGCGTGGTCTTGGTTTCGGTAGCCGTGGTCATCACAGGTCCTTACCGGTGCTACGCGCGATGCGGACCTTCTGGCCATTCTCGTCGATGCGGTAACCGACGCGGGTCGGCTTACCGTCGGAGTCCAGGACCATCACGTTCGACACGTGGATCGGGGCCTCCTGGGTGACGATGCCACCGGTCTTGGCGCCACGCTGAGTGGTGCTGATGCGGGTGTGCTTCTTGATCCGGTTCACGCCCTCGACCAGGACCTTGTCCTGCCGCGGGTAGGCCGCGATGACCTTACCCTTGGCACCCTTGTCCTTGCCGGCGATGACGACGACCGTGTCGCCCTTCTTGACCTTCACGGTCACAACACCTCCGGCGCGAGAGAGATGATCTTCATGAACCGCTTGTCCCGCAGCTCACGACCGACCGGGCCGAAAATGCGGGTGCCCCGCGGGTCCCCACCGTCCTTGATGATGACGGCGGCGTTCTCGTCGAAGCGGATGTACGAACCGTCCGGCCGACGCTTCTCCTTGGCCGTACGCACGACGACCGCCTTGACGACGTCGCCCTTCTTCACACCAGCACCGGGGATCGCGTCCTTGACGGTGGCGACGATGACGTCGCCGATGCTCGCGTAGCGCCGACCGGAGCCACCGAGAACTCGGATGCACAGGATCTCCCGGGCACCCGTGTTGTCGGCGACGCGCAGTCGCGACTCCTGCTGAATCACGTCTATCTCCTATGTCTGCCGGTTCTCCGGCCGCCGGAGCGGCCGGAGCCTGGCGGAACCTGCGCCCGACCGATCCGGCCGAGCTCGAGCCTTCGCTACTTGGCCTTCTCGAGGATCTCCACGAGCCGCCACCGCTTGGTGGCGGACAGCGGACGGGTCTCCATGATCAGGACCCGGTCGCCGATGCCCGCGGAGTTCTGCTCGTCGTGGACCTTGAGCTTGCTGGTCCGGCGCATGATCTTGCCGTACAGCGCGTGCTTGACACGGTCCTCGACCTCGACCACGACGGTCTTGTCCATCTTGTCGCTGACCACCAGGCCCTCGCGGACCTTACGGCGTCCCCGCACGAGCTCCGCGCCCGCGGTCGTCGTGTTCTCGCTCATGAAGCCACCTCAGTCGGCGCGGCCGAGAGCCCCAGCTCACGCTCACGCATGATCGTGTAGATCCGGGCGATCTCCCGACGGATGACCTGCAGCCGCCGGTTGTTGTCCAGCTGCCCGGTTGCGGCCTGCACGCGGAGGTTGAACAGCTCCGCCTTGGCCTCACGCAGCTTCGTGACCAGCTCCTCCTCGGAGAGCTCACGCAGCTCGGAGGGCTTGACGCCCGCTGCCATCAGGATTCACCCACTTCGCGCGTCACAATCCGGCACTTCATCGGGAGCTTGTGGATCGCGCGACGCATCGCCTCTCGCGCAATCTGCTCGTTCGGGAAGGACATCTCGAAGAGAACCCGTCCCGGCTTGACGTTGGCGACCCACCACTCCGGCGAGCCCTTACCGGAACCCATCCGGGTTTCGGCCGGCTTCTTGGTGAGGGACTGGTCCGGGAAAATGGTGATCCAGACCTTGCCGCCACGCTTGATGTGGCGGGTCATCGCGATACGCGCCGACTCGATCTGCCGGTTGGTCACGTACGCCGGCTCGAGAGCCTGGATCCCGAACTCGCCGAACACCACCCGGTTGCCGCCCTTGGACGCGCCGCTACGGTCCGGGTGGTGCGGCTTGCGGAAGCCCTTCGGGGGCTTGCGCGGCATCAGCATCTGTCAGCCCTCCTGCTGCGTTTCTGCCGCGGCGGCGACGGCGGACGCATCCACCGGCTCGCCACTCGGCGTCTCGGCCTGCTGCGCGACGGTCGTCGCGGCAGCCCGGCCGGCCTCGGTGCCACCGGAGGTCGTACCGGACGAGCCGGAGCGACCACGACGCGGCCGCTCGGGGCGGTCACCGCGATCCCGGCGCGGGCGCGACGGCGCCTCGGCCGGAGTCTCCCGACCCGGCACCGCGTCACCCTTGTAGATCCAGACCTTCACGCCGATGCGGCCGAAGGTGGTACGGGCCTCGAAGAAGCCGTACTCGATGTTGGCCCGCAGCGTGTGCAGCGGAACCCGACCCTCGCGGTAGAACTCCGTGCGGCTCATCTCGGCGCCGCCGAGGCGACCCGAGACCTGCACCCGGATGCCCTTGCACATCGGGTTCTTCATCGCCGACTGCATCGCCTTGCGCATCGCCCGACGGAAGCTGACCCGGCTCGAGAGCTGCTCGGCAACGCCCTGGGCAACCAGCTGCGCGTCCGACTCGGGGTTCTTCACCTCGATGATGTTCAGCTGCACCTGCTTGCCGGTGAGCTTCTCCAGCTCGCCGCGGATCCGGTCGGCCTCCGCACCCTTACGGCCGATGACGATGCCCGGCCGGGCGGTGTGGATGTCGACGCGGACCCGGTCGCGGGTGCGCTCGATGTCGACCTTGGAAATGCCGGCGCGCTCCAGGCCCTTGGACATCATCCGGCGGATCTTGACATCCTCGCCGATGTAGTCCTTGTAGAGCTTGTCCGCGAACCAGCGGGACTTCCAGTCGGTCGAGATGCCGAGGCGGAACCCGTGCGGGTGAACCTTCTGACCCATTACTCGGCGCCCTCCGTGTTGCTCTGCGTCTCGGCCGGTGCGCTCTGCGCCGCCGGTGCCGCCTTCTTCGCCGACTTCTTCGGCGCGGCCGGCGCCACCGCCTCGACCGCCACCGTGATGTGGCAGGTGCGCTTACGGATCCGGTAAGCCCGGCCCTGCGCCCGCGGCTGGAACCGCTTCATGGTCGGGCCCTCGTCCACGAACGCCTCGCTGACGAGCAACGCGTCGGGGTCCAGCCGCTCGTTGTTCTCCGCGTTGGCGATCGCACTCGCGAGCACCTTGTACACCTGCTCGCTCGCAGCCTGCGGCGCGAACTGCAGCACCGTGAGAGCCTCCTTCGCGGGCAGGCCGCGGACGAGGTTGACCACCCGGCGCGCCTTCATCGGCGAGATGCGCACGTATCGCGCAACCGCCCGCGCGCCCGGAAGCACCGGAGCGTCGCCCTTTCCTGGCATCGCTGTAACCCCTTGATCCTCTATCCGTATGCCCGCGGCGTCAGCGCCGGCGGCTCTTCCGGTCGTCCTTCTCGTGACCCTTGAACGTGCGGGTCAGCGCGAACTCGCCGAGCTTGTGCCCGACCATCGCCTCGGTCACGAACACCGGGACGTGCTTACGTCCGTCGTGCACCGCGATCGTGTGCCCGAGCATCTCCGGGATGATCGTCGAGCGCCGCGACCAGGTCTTGATGACGTTCTTCGAGCCCTTTTCGTTCTGCGTCTCCACCTTCTTGAGCAGGTGGTCGTCGATGAACGGGCCCTTCTTCAGGCTGCGAGGCATGTCTTATCTCCCTCAGCCGCGCTTACGCGTGGCGTAGCGACGGCGGACGATCAGCCGGTCACTCGGCTGGCCCTTACGACGGGTGCGGCCCTCGGGCTTACCCTGCGGGTTGACCGGGTGGCGACCACCGGAGGTCTTGCCCTCGCCACCACCGTGCGGGTGGTCGACCGGGTTCATGGCCACACCACGGACGGTCGGGCGCTTGCCCTTCCACCGCATCCGGCCGGCCTTACCCCAGTTGATGTTCGACTGGTCGGCGTTGCCGATCTCGCCGATGCTGGCCCGGCACCGCACGTCCACGCGCCGGATCTCACCCGACGGCATACGCAGGGTGGCGTACACGCCCTCCCGGCCGAGCAGCTGGATGCCGACGCCGGCCGAGCGGGCCAGCTTGGCCCCGCCACCCGGACGCAGCTCCACGTTGTGGATGGTGGTACCGACCGGGATGTTGCGCAGCGGCAGGTTGTTGCCCGGCTTGATGTCGGCGCCCGGACCGGACTCGACCCGGTCGCCCTGCTTCAGGTCCTTCGGCGCGATGATGTACCGCTTCTCGCCGTCGGCGTAGTGCAGCAGCGCGATGCGCGCGGTGCGGTTCGGGTCGTACTCGATGTGCGCGACCTTGGCCGGCACGCCGTCCTTGTCGACCCGCTTGAAGTCGATGATCCGGTACTGCCGCTTGTGGCCGCCGCCCTGGTGCCGGGCGGTGATCCGCCCGTGGGCGTTACGCCCACCCTTCTTCGGCAGCGGTGCCAGCAGCGACTTCTCAGGCGTCGACCGGGTGATCTCGGCGAAGTCGGCGACGCTGGAGCCACGCCGGCCCGGCGTCGTCGGCTTGTACTTACGGATAGCCATTGTCTACACCCCTCAGCTGACCGGGCCGCCGAAGGCCTCGATACGGTCGCCCTCAGCCAGCTTCACCATCGCGCGCTTGGTGTTCTTGCGCTTGCCGAACCCGGTGCGGGTCCGCTTGCGCTTGCCCTCGCGGTTGAGCGTGTTGACCGTCAGGACACGGACGTTGAAGATCTGCTCGATAGCGATCTTGATCGCGGTCTTGTTCGCGTCCGGGTGCACCAGGAAGGTGTACCAGTTGCGGTTCAGCTCGCTGTAGCTCTTCTCCGAGACGACCGGCGCGACGATGATGTCGCGCGGGTCGGCGATCGTGCTCACTTGCCACCCTCCTCGGTGGTCTCGGCGGGAACGCCCAGGAACTCGTCCAGGGCCTCCTTGGTGAAGACCACGTCGTCGGCCACCAACACGTCGTACGTGTTGAGCTGACCGGCTTCGATCAGGTGCACCCGCGGCTCGTTGCGCAGCGACACCCAGTTCAGCTCGTCGACACTGCTCAGCACGACCAGCACCCGACGGGCCTCGGTCACCTTCGTGAGCGCGGCCAGAGCGGCCTTGGTCGACGGCTTCTCGCCCGAGACGAACGCCTCGACGACGTGCACCTGCCCGGCGCGGGCCCGGTCCGAGAGGGCGCCACGCAGCGCGGCAGCCTTCATCTTCTTCGGGGTCCGCTGGCTGTAGTCGCGCGGCACCGGACCGTGCACGACGCCACCGCCGGCGAACTGCGGCGCGCGGATCGAGCCCTGCCGGGCCCGACCGGTGCCCTTCTGCTTGTAGGGCTTCTTGCCGCCGCCGGAGACTTCGCCCCGGGTCTTGGTCTTGTGCGTGCCCTGCCGAGCCGCGGCCAGCTGTGCCACCACGACCTGGTGCATCAGCGGCACGTTGGCCTGCACGTCGAAGATGTCCCCGGGCAGCTCGACCGAGCCGGTCTTGGTGCCTTCGGAGTTCAAGACGTCAACGGTGGTCACTTGGCCGCACCGCCCTTCTTCGCCTTCGTCTTGGCCGCGGTGCGGACCAGGACCAGCGCGCCCTTGGGGCCGGGAATGGCGCCGCGGACGAGCAGGAGGTTGTTCTCGGTGTCGACCGCCTGGACGGTCAGGTTCTGCACGGTGTAGCGCACGCCGCCCATGCGACCCGCCATCCGGGTGCCCTTGAAGACCCGGCCCGGGGTGGCGCAGGCGCCGATGGAGCCCGGCGAGCGGTGCTTGCGCTCGACACCGTGGCTGGCGCGCAGACCGTGGAAGCCGTGCCGCTTCATCGGGCCGGCGTAGCCCTTGCCCTTGGTCTTGCCGGTGACGTCGATCGAGATGCCGGCCGGGAACTCCTCGACCGTGATCTCCTGACCGAGCGAGTAGTCGGCGGCGTCGGAGGTGCGCAGCTCGACGATGTGCCGGCGCGGCGCCACGTCAGCCTTCGCGTAGTGCCCACGCAGCGGCTTCTTGGCCTTGCGCGGGTCGATCGTGCCGTACGCCAGCTGGACCGCGGAGTAACCGTCCTTGTCGGCGTCACGAACCTGGCTGATGACGCACGGGCCGGCCTGAACCACGGTCACCGGAACAACCTTGTTGTTGTCCCAGACCTGGGTCATGCCGAGCTTCGCGCCCAGGATCCCCTTAACTTGCCTGTCCATGTGTCCGGTCCCTACAGCTTGATCTCGATGTCGACGCCAGCCGGCAGGTCGAGGCGCATGAGCGAGTCGACCGTCTTCGGGGTCGGGTCGATGATGTCGATCAGCCGCTTGTGCGTACGCATCTCGAAGTGCTCGCGCGAGTCCTTGTACTTGTGCGGCGAGCGGATGACGCAGAAACGGTTGATCTCCGTGGGCAGCGGCACCGGGCCCGCGACCTGCGCCCCGGTACGCGTCACCGTCTCGACGATCTTCCGCGCCGAGGAGTCGACGACCTCGTGGTCATAGGCCTTGAGCCGGATGCGGATCTTCTGTCCCGCCATGGTGGCTTCTGTTCCTTCTCTCGATGCCGCTGTGTTGCGGGTGTCCTGTACCGGCTGGTACAGACCCTCTTCGCCCACCCCCGCGGTCGGGCGTGTCGCGTTCTGTGGCCCAGCTCCGCCCCGACCTTCCGGAGCGATCCTGACCGCGGTGGGTCGAGGCGCCGATCGCACTACCGCGACCTGAACGCCGCGCGAGGGTGGTTGACGGGTGAACCGCCAACCACCCCACGCCCGACTGTCCTGCCTACCCGGAGGTTCGACGTGAGTCGAACGCGGGCAGCGAACTGTCGTTACGCAACCTGACTAGTATGCCGCACGACCGGCGGCGGGTCTAATCGGGGTTACCCAGCTCACTTGATGATCTTGGTGACGCGACCAGCGCCGACCGTACGGCCACCCTCCCGGATCGCGAACTTGAGGTTTTCCTCCATCGCGATGGGCTGGATCAGCTTCACGGTCATCGTGGTGTTGTCGCCAGGCATGACCATCTCGGTGCCCTCGGGGAGGGTGACGACACCGGTGACGTCCGTGGTCCGGAAGTAGAACTGCGGACGGTAGTTCTGGAAGAACGGGGTGTGCCGGCCACCCTCCTCCTTGGAGAGGATGTAGACGGTCGCCTCGAACTCGGTGTGCGGGGTCGTGGTGCCCGGCTTGATGACCACCATGCCGCGCTCGACGTCCTCGCGCTTGATGCCACGCAGCAGCAGACCGACGTTCTCACCCGCGCGGGCCTCGTCGAGCAGCTTGCGGAACATCTCGATGCCGGTGCAGACCGTCTTCTGCGACTTCTCGCGGATGCCGACGATCTCCACCTCCTCGTTCGGCTTGAGGATGCCGCGCTCCGCGCGACCGGTGACGACGGTGCCACGACCGGTGATCGTGAAGACGTCCTCGATCGGCATCAGGAACGGCTTCTCGGTCTCGCGCTCCGGCTGCGGAATCGCGGTGTCGACAGCGTTCATCAGCTCCAGCAGGCGACCGGTCCACTCCGGGTCACCCTCGAGGGCCTTGAGCGCCGATACACGCACGACCGGCAGGTCGTCGCCCGGGTACTCCTGCGACGAGAGCAGCTCGCGAACCTCGAGCTCGACGAGCTCCAGCAACTCCTCGTCGTCGACCATGTCGCTCTTGTTCAGCGCCACGACGATGTACGGCACGCCGACCTGGCGGGCCAGCAGCACGTGCTCGCGGGTCTGCGGCATCGGGCCGTCGGTCGCGGCGACCACCAGGATCGCGCCGTCCATCTGGGCGGCACCGGTGATCATGTTCTTGATGTAGTCGGCGTGACCGGGGCAGTCGACGTGCGCGTAGTGCCGCGCCTCGGTCTGGTACTCGACGTGCGCGATCGAGATCGTGATGCCGCGGGCCTTCTCCTCCGGCGCCTTGTCGATCTCGTCGAACGGGGTGTACGGGTTCAGGTCCGGGTACTGGTCGTGCAGGACCTTCGTGATGGCCGCCGTCAGCGTCGTCTTACCGTGGTCGATGTGACCAATGGTGCCGATGTTGACGTGCGGCTTAGTCCGCTCGAACTTCGCCTTCGCCACTGGTGTCCTCCTGTGGACTTCTTGGTTCGTTCGCCCCGGTACGCCACGAGTGGCGCTTAGGACTCTGTCGACAGCCTTTCCGGCCTGACGGCCGGGAAGCTTTTGTGGGTTCTGCGGCGATGAAGCCTACAGGCCCGGAATTCACCCAATCCGACCGAGGTGGTCGCGGTCGGGGAAACCTCCCGCGACCACCGTCGGATCAGCTCAGGCGGACGTCACTCACCCGTCGCCTTGGCGATGATCTCCTTGGCCACCGAGGCCGGAACCTCGGCGTAGGAGTCGAACTGCATGCTGTAGCTAGCCCGGCCCTGGGTCTTCGACCGCAGGTCGCCGACGTAGCCGAACATCTCCGACAGCGGCACCAGAGCCCGGACGACGCGGGCGCCGCTGCGCTCCTCCATCGCCTGGATGATGCCACGGCGGGAGTTCAGGTCACCGATGACGTCACCCATGTTCTCCTCAGGAGTGGTGACCTCAACGGCCATCATCGGCTCGAGCAGCGCGGGATCGGCCTTGCGGGCCGCGTCCTTCATCACCATCGAGCCGGCGATCTTGAACGCCATTTCCGACGAGTCGACCTCGTGGTACTGGCCGTCCAGCAGCGTCAGCTTGACGCCCACCAGCGGGAAGCCGGCGAGGATGCCGTACTGCATGGCGTCCTGCGCACCCGCGTCCACCGAGGGGATGAACTCCCGGGGGATACGGCCGCCGGTGACCGCGTTGGCGAACTCGTAGGTCGGCGCGTCGTTGCCCAGCGGCAGCGGCTCCAGGCTGACGATCACCCGGGCGTACTGGCCGGAACCACCGGTCTGCTTCTTGTGGGTGTACTCGACCTTCTCCACCTTGCGGCGGATGGTCTCGCGGTACGCCACCTGCGGCTTACCGATGTTCGCCTCGACGTTGAACTCGCGGCGCATCCGGTCGACCAGGATGTCCAGGTGCAGCTCGCCCATGCCGGAGATGACCGTCTGACCGGTCTGGTCGTCCAGCTTGACGCGGAAGGTCGGGTCCTCCTCGGCCAGCCGCTGGATGGCGGTGCTGAGCTTCTCCTGGTCGGCCTTGGTCTTCGGCTCGATGGCCACCTCGATGACCGGCTCCGGGAAGGTCATCGACTCCAGGATGACCGGGTTCGCCGGGTCGGCCAGGGTGTCACCGGTGGTGGTCTGCTTCAGACCCTGCACCGCGATGATGTCGCCGGCCTTCGCGGTGCTGCGCTCTTCCCGCTTGTTGGCGTGCATCTGGTAGATCTTGCCGATCCGCTCCTTGCGGTCCTTGGTGGAGTTGACCACCTGGGAGCCGGACTCGAGCGTGCCGGAGTAGATCCGCACGTAGGTGAGCTTGCCGAGGTGCTTGTCCGTCTGGATCTTGAAGGCCAGGCCGGAGAACGGCTCGGACACCGACGGCTTGCGCTGCATCGGGGTCTCGCCGTCGGTGGCCGTACCCTCGATCGCCGGGATGTCCAGCGGCGACGGCAGGTACGCGACGACCGCGTCCAGCATCGGCTGGATGCCCTTGTTCTTGAAGGCGGTACCGGTGAGGACCGGGTTGGCCTTGCCGGCGATGGTGGCCCGACGGATGGCGGCCTTGATCTCCTCGACGGAAATCTCCTCGCCCTCCAGGTACTTCTCCATCACCGCGTCGTCGACGTCGGCCAGGGTCTCCATCAGCTTCTCGCGCCACTCGGCTGCGGAGTCGGCCAGCTCGGCCGGGATCTCCTCGACCGCGTAGTCCTCACCCTTCTGGGTCTCGCCACGCCAGGTGAGGGCGCGCATCTCGACCAGGTCGACCACGCCGATGAAGTCGCTCTCGGCGCCGATCGGGATCTGAAGCACCAGCGGAGTGGCGTTCAGCCGGTCGATCATCATCTGCACGCAGCGGAAGAAGTCCGCGCCGGTGCGGTCGAGCTTGTTGACGAAACACATCCGGGGGACGTTGTACTTGTCCGCCTGACGCCAGACGTTCTCCGTCTGCGGCTCCACGCCGGCCACACCGTCGTAGACCGCGACCGCACCATCCAGCACCCGAAGCGACCGCTCCACCTCGACGGTGAAGTCGACGTGGCCGGGCGTGTCGATGATCTGGATCGTGTGGCCCTTCCACTCGCACTTCGTGGCGGCGGAAGTGATGGTGATACCGCGCTCCTGCTCCTGCTCCATCCAGTCCATGACGGCGCCGCCCTCATGAACCTCACCGATCTTGTACGTGATACCGGTGTAGAACAGGATTCGCTCGGTGGTAGTGGTCTTACCGGCATCGATGTGCGCCATGATGCCGATGTTGCGTACGTTGGCGAGCGCGTCTGCGGCGGCCACTTCAATCCCTACTTATCGTCGTCTCGACACAACTGGTGGCGGCCCCGGCGCCGATCGGGCGCCGGGGCCTCAGGTGTTACCAGCGGTAGTGCGCGAAGGCCTTGTTGGACTCCGCCATCTTGTGGGTGTCCTCACGCCGCTTGACGGCGGCACCGAGGCCGTTGCTCGCGTCCAGCAGCTCGTTCATCAGCCGCTCGACCATGGTCTTCTCGCGACGGGCGCGGGAGTAGGTGACCAGCCAGCGCAGGCCCAGGGTGGTCGCCCGGGCCGGACGGACCTCGACCGGAACCTGGTAGGTCGCGCCACCGACACGGCGGCTGCGGACCTCGAGGGTCGGCTTGACGTTGTCCATCGCGCGCTTGAGCGTGACGACCGGGTCGGTGCCGCTCTTCTCGCGGCAGCCCTCCAGGGCGGCGTAGACGATGCGCTCGGCGAGCTGACGCTTGCCGCGAAGCAGGATCTTGTTTACCAGCTGGGTGACCAGCGGCGAGTTGTACACCGGGTCAGCGACCAGCGGCTTACGCGGGGCAGGTCCCTTACGCGGCATGTCAGCTCTTCTCCTTCTTCGCGCCGTAACGGCTGCGCGCCTGCTTGCGGTTGCGGACACCCTGGGTGTCCAGCGAGCCGCGGACGATCTTGTAACGCACGCCGGGGAGGTCCTTCACACGACCACCGCGGACGAGCACGATCGAGTGCTCCTGCAGGTTGTGCCCGACGCCCGGGATGTAGGCGGTCACCTCGACCTGGCTGCTGAGCTTGACACGAGCAACCTTGCGCAGCGCCGAGTTCGGCTTCTTCGGGGTGGTGGTGTACACGCGGGTGCACACGCCGCGCCGCTGAGGGGAACCCTTCAGCGCCGGGGTCTTGGTCTTGGTGGTCTTCGCCTGGCGGCCCTTTCGGACCAGCTGTTGGATCGTGGGCACCGGGTTTCTCCGCTCCCTTCGGCCGCTGTCGCGACCGCGCCGTCTGCTGTAGCCGACCTGATGACCGGCTCTCCTACATTCCGACCAGGGCCACCTCACGGAGGTCCCGGCACCCGCGGTCGGGCGTGTCGCCCGCCCACGGTCCCGGTTCCGCACGCTTGTGAGCGCAGCCCCGGGGGTCTGTCACCGGCACACGAGACCGTGCGCCGGATCTTTGGCTCATTCGTGGCGCCTTCCGGAAACCGGAGGCCGGATCCAGCGCACGCACGATTTGCCCGGGCTGGCCCGGGCACAAGGGGAAAGAGTACCTACCACAGCCGCGCAGGTCAAAACGGGAGACCTGCCGAACTTCTCACCGCTCGGCAACCGGCTCCGTCGCTCCACCCGCCCGTGATGGGCACCTACGGATACAAGTGTACCGGCTCCACCGGAAACCACCCGCCGAGCCCCCGAGCCGACGCCAGCAGTCTGACGCGCAGCATCAGCCGCTGTGATCAGGCATCTTGCTCAGGCCAGCGTCAGCAGGAGGGCCAGACCCACGCCGAGCAGGCTCAACAGCAACCCGACGCCGCCGCAGCTGATCCCGGCGATGGCGAGACCACGGCCGGTGAACCGCACCGCCGGCGCCGGTGCCGGCCGCCGGATCTGCCGAACGCCCAGCAGGCCGGCCACCAGGGCGCCGGCCCCGGTGAGGCCGCCGAGGGTGGCGAAGGAACCGGCCGCCCAGACACCGTTCAGCCCGCCGCCCACCGAACCCACGCAGATGACCAGGAACGACACCAGGATGGAGATGACGCCCGCGACCAGGGAGCCGACCGCCAGGCCCGAGGTGACCGGCGGCACATCCAGGTGCACCATCGCGAACGGAGTGCCCGGTACGGGCTCCACCCGACTCGGCGGTCGGGGCCGCTCCTGCGGCGGCGGGACCGGGCCACCACCGCCGTGCCCCGGGCCGGGACCCCACCCGCCGGGTGCGCCCACACCCGGCCCACCCGGCCCGGACGGCACCACCCCGAACGACGGCCCGGACGGACCGGATCCGAACGACGGCGCGGAGGGGGCAGGCCCGAACGACGGCCCAGAGGGTGCGGACCCGAACGGCGCTGCGGAGGGTGCGGACCCGAACGGCGGCGCGGACGGTACGGGTCCGTACGGGGCAGGTGGGGACGGCGGGTACCCGGCGGAGAAGTCTGCCCCGATCGGTCCCGGTGGTGCCCACCTGTCCGGTTCCGGTGCACCGGCCTCCGAGTGCCCGGCGGTGGGCTGAGCGGGTTCGCCGCTCTCGGGACGCGCCGGTTCCGTCACGGGAATCCTCCTCATCGGCCGCGTCCACCGCCGCGCGGCGGACACCGTCAGGCTACCGTCGCCGGTCAGCCCACCGGCCTGCGGCGCGAGAGCGAGCTCAGTCCACGTTCGGCGCGAAGTCGTGCCCGTAGGGTGCCTCGGCGAGCCGGATCACGCCGATCACCAACGCGACGACCAGGCTGACCGCGACCAACCCCAGGCCCGTCCAGGCCAGGGTCTCTCCCCGCCGCAGCCAGGCCGCGCCGGTCAGAAAACCCCCTGAGGCGTACGCCTCGCGGCGCGCCTGCCGGGCCAACTGGAGCGCCACGGTAGCGGGTACCACTCCCCCGATGAACAGTCCGGTCAGCGCACCCATCAGCCCGAGCGCGAAGACGGCCCGCGCCTTCGTGGCCCGAACCGGGTCCGGGTCGAGCGGGTGCCGGGGCGGCCCGGGCGGTGAAGCGACCGGCATCGGTCCGGCGGCGGTCGTCATGCCTCCATCATGCCCCGCCCATGGCGGATCGGTAGGAGCATGACCGCCGCCACCGACGACGAGGCCCCCGGCGGGTTGCCGGGGGCCTCGTCGTCAGAGCGAACAACTCAGCGGTACGACCCGAAGTCGAAGTCGTCAAGCGGAACCGCCTGGCCGCTGGCCGGCCCGAAGCCGTAGTCGGTCTCCGGGTAGCCGGTCATCGAGTAGACCTTGGCCTTCGCCTCCTCGGTCGGCTCGACCCGGACGTTGCGGTACTTGCTGATGCCGGTACCGGCCGGGATGAGCTTACCGATGATCACGTTCTCCTTGAGACCGATCAGCGAGTCGCTGCGGGCGTGGATCGCCGCGTCGGTCAGCACCCGGGTGGTCTCCTGGAAGGAGGCCGCCGAGAGCCAGGAGTCGGTGGCCAGCGAGGCCTTGGTGATACCCATCAGCACCGGACGGCCTGCCGCGGGCTCGCCACCCTCGCCGACGAGTCGGCGGTTCTCCGACTCGAACAGCGCCCGGTCGACGAGCACACCCGGCAGGAACTCGGTCGAGCCGGAGTCGATGACCGTCACCCGCTTGAGCATCTGGCGGATGATGATCTCGATGTGCTTGTCGTGGATGAGCACACCCTGCGAGCGGTAGACCTCCTGGACCTCCTGGGTCAGGTGGACCTGGACCGCCCGCGGGCCGAGGATGCGCAGCAGTTCGTGCGGGTCGATGGTGCCCTCGGTGAGCTTCTCGCCGACCTCGACGTGGTCGCCGTCGTGCGCCCGCAGCCGGACCCGCTTCGAGATCTTGTCGTACACGATCTCGTCGCTGCCGTCGTCCGGGATGACGACGATCTTGCGCGACCGCTCGCCGTCCTCGATCCGGATCCGGCCCGGGGTGTCGGCGATCGGAGCCTTGCCCTTCGGGATCCGGGCCTCGAAGATCTCCTGGACACGGGGCAGACCCTGGGTGATGTCCTCACCCGCGACACCACCGGTGTGGAAGGTACGCATCGTCAGCTGCGTACCCGGCTCACCGATCGACTGGGCGGCGATGATGCCGACCGCCTCGCCGACGTCCACGATCTTGCCGGTCGGCAGCGAACGGCCGTAGCACGCACCGCAGACGCCCAGCTTCGACTCGCAGGTGAGCACGCTGCGCACCCGGACGGTCTCCACCCCGGCGGCGACGATCTTGTCGACCAGGATCGAGTTGATGTCCGAGCCCCGCTCGGCGACGACGGTGCCGTCCGGCCCCTTGATGTCGTCGGCCAGGGTACGGGCGTGCACGCTGGTCTCCGCGTGCTCGTGCACCACGAGCCGGCCGTCGAGCTGCTGACCGATCTGCATCGGGATGGCCCGGTCGGTGCCGCAGTCCTCCTCGCGGATGATGACGTCCTGCGAGACGTCCACCAGACGACGGGTCAGGTAACCCGAGTCGGCGGTACGCAGGGCGGTGTCCGCGAGACCCTTACGGGCACCGTGCGTGGAGATGAAGTACTCCAGCACGGACAGACCTTCCCGGTAGCTGGCCTTGATCGGCCGCGGGATGATCTCACCCTTCGGGTTGGCCACCAGACCACGGATCGCCGCGATCTGCCGGAGCTGGAGCAGGTTACCGCGAGCACCCGAGTTGATCATCTTCCACAGCGGGTTCTCCTGCGGCAGCGCGGTGTCCATCTCCTTGGCGACCTCGTTGGTCGCCTTGGTCCAGATCTCGATGAGTTCGCCGCGACGCTCCTCGGCGGTCATCAGACCACGCTGGTACTGCTTGTCGATCCGGTCGGCTTCCTTCTCGTACTTCTCCAGGATCTCCCGCTTGCGCGGCGGAGCGATGACGTCCTCCATGCCGATGGTCACGCCGGACCAGGTGGCCCAGTGGAAACCGGCCTCCTTGAGCCCGTCGAGGGTGGCCGCCAGGGCCACCTTCGGGAACCGCTCGGCGAGGTCGTTGACGATCGCGGAGAGCTGACCCTTGCGGATCTCGTAGTTCACGTACCGGTAGCCCTGCGGCAGGGTCTCGTTGAACAGCACCCGGCCGAGCGTGGTCTCCACGGTCAGCGGCTCACCCTGGGTCCAGCCCTCGGGCGCGGTCCACGGCTGCGCGCCGGCACCGTTGTCGACCTCGACCACACCCTGCAGCCGGATCTTGACCGGCGCCTGCAGGTGCAGCTCGCCGTTGTCGTACGCCATCCGCGCCTCGGCGTCCGAGCTGAACGCCCGACCCTCGCCACGCTCACCGGTGGTGAGGTGGGTCAGGTGGTACAGGCCGATGACCATGTCCTGGGTGGGCATGGTGACCGGCTTGCCGTCGGCCGGCTTGAGGATGTTGTTCGACGACAGCATCAGGATCCGCGCCTCGGCCTGGGCCTCGGCGGACAGCGGCACGTGCACCGCCATCTGGTCACCGTCGAAGTCGGCGTTGAACGCGGTGCAGACCAGCGGGTGGATCTGGATGGCCTTGCCCTCGACCAGCTGCGGCTCGAAGGCCTGGATGCCCAGGCGGTGCAGGGTCGGCGCCCGGTTGAGCAGCACCGGGTGCTCGCCGATGACCTCTTCCAGCACGTCCCACACGACCGGCCGCTGCCGTTCGACCATCCGCTTGGCGGACTTGATGTTCTGCGCGTGGTTGAGGTCGACCAGCCGCTTCATCACGAACGGCTTGAACAGCTCCAGCGCCATCTGCTTGGGCAGGCCGCACTGGTGCAGCTTGAGCTTCGGGCCGACCACGATGACCGAACGGCCGGAGTAGTCGACGCGCTTGCCCAGCAGGTTCTGGCGGAACCGGCCCTGCTTGCCCTTGAGCATGTCGGACAGCGACTTCAGCGGACGGTTACCCGGACCGGTGACCGGCCGGCCCCGACGGCCGTTGTCGAACAGCGCGTCGACGGCCTCCTGGAGCATCCGCTTCTCGTTGTTGACGATGATCTCGGGCGCACCGAGGTCGATCAGCCGCTTGAGCCGGTTGTTCCGGTTGATCACCCGGCGGTAGAGGTCGTTCAGGTCGCTGGTCGCGAACCGGCCACCGTCGAGCTGCACCATCGGACGCAGGTCCGGCGGGATCACCGGTACGCAGTCCAGCACCATGCCGAGCGGCGAGTTGCGGGTGTTCTGGAACGCCGCCACGACCTTCAGCCGCTTGAGCGCCCGGATCTTCCGCTGGCCCTTGCCGGTACGGATGGTCTCGCGCAGGCTCTCCGCCTCGGCGTCGAGGTCCATGTTCTGCACCAGGGCCTTGATCGCCTCGGCGCCCATGCCACCGGTGAAGTACTCGCCGAACCGGTCGCGCAGCTCGCGGTAGAGCAGCTCGTCGGTGACCAGCTGCTTCGGCTCCAGCTTGCGGAAGGTGTCCAGCACCTCGTCCAGGCGGTCGATCTCGCGCTGGGCCCGGTCGCGGATCTGGCGCATCTCGCGCTCTCCGCCCTCCTTGACCTTGCGCCGGACGTCCGCCTTCGCGCCCTCGGCCTCCAGCTCGGCCAGGTCGGCCTCGAGCTTGGCGGCCCGCTTCTCGATCTCCGAGTCGCGGCTGTTCTCCGACTGCCGCTTCTCGGCCAGGATCTCGTTCTCGATGGTCGAGAGGTCACGGTGACGCGACTCGGCGTCCACGCTCGTCACGACGTACGAGGCGAAGTAAATGATCTTTTCGAGGTCCTTCGGGGCGAGGTCCAGCAGGTAGCCCAGCCGGCTCGGCACGCCCTTGAAGTACCAGATGTGGGTCACCGGGGCGGCCAGCTCGATGTGGCCCATCCGCTCCCGGCGGACCTTCGAGCGGGTCACCTCGACGCCGCAGCGCTCACAGATGATGCCCTTGAAGCGGACCCGCTTGTACTTACCGCAGTAGCACTCCCAGTCCCGCTGCGGACCGAAGATCTTCTCGCAGAAGAGACCGTCCTTCTCCGGCTTGAGGGTACGGTAGTTGATCGTCTCGGGCTTCTTGACCTCGCCGTGCGACCACTGACGGATGTCGTCCGCGGTCGCCAGCCCAATTCGCAACTCGTCGAAAAAGTTGACGTCGAGCACGTTCAATTCCCTCACACGTCGCTTGTTGCGTCAGCAGCTCACCGGGTTCGGCTTCGGGGCGGGGCGACCCTCGCAGGGATCAACCTGACCGCCTGGAGTGGGTTGCCCCGCCCCGAAGCCCCAACGTCACACTTCCTCGACCGAGCTCGGCTCACGCCGGGAAAGGTCGATGCCCAGTTCCTCCGCAGCCCGGAACACCTCGTCGTCGGTCTCGCGCATCTCCAGGGCCACGCCGTCGCTGGAGAGCACCTCAACGTTGAGGCACAGCGACTGCAGCTCCTTGAGCAGCACCTTGAACGACTCCGGAATGCCCGGCTCGGGGATGTTCTCGCCCTTGACGATGGCCTCGTAGACCTTCACCCGGCCGAGGACGTCGTCGGACTTGATCGTCAGCAGCTCCTGCAGGGCGTACGCGGCTCCGTACGCCTGCATGGCCCAGCACTCCATCTCACCGAAACGCTGGCCACCGAACTGCGCCTTACCACCCAGCGGCTGCTGCGTGATCATCGAGTACGGGCCGGTCGACCGAGCGTGGATCTTGTCGTCGACCAGGTGGTTGAGCTTCAGGATGTAGATGTAACCGACGGCGATCGGGTCGGGCAACGGCTCGCCGGAGCGGCCGTCGAACAGCTGCGCCTTTCCGGTGGCACCGATCAGCTGCTTGCCGTCCCGGTTGGGCAGGGTCGACGCGAGCAGACCGGAGATCTCCTCCTCGCGGGCACCGTCGAAGACCGGAGTGGCCACGTTGGTGTCCGGCTCCGAGGAGTCCGCGCCGATGCTCTGCAGCTGGCGCTTCCACTCGGCGTCGTCGCCCTCGACCTTCCAACCGGTCTTGGCCACCCAGCCCAGGTGGGTCTCCAGCACCTGGCCGATGTTCATTCGGCTCGGCACACCCAGCGGGTTGAGCACGATGTCGACCGGGGTGCCGTCCTCCAGGAACGGCATGTCCTCGACCGGCAGGATCTTGGAGATGACGCCCTTGTTGCCGTGGCGGCCGGCGAGCTTGTCACCGTCCTGGATCTTCCGCTTCTGGGCGACGTAGACCCGGACCAGCTCGTTGACGCCCGGCGGCAGCTCGTCGCCGTCCTCGCGGGAGAAGGTACGCACACCGATGACCGTGCCGGTCTCGCCGTGCGGAACCTTCAGCGAGGTGTCCCGGACCTCACGCGCCTTCTCACCGAAGATCGCGCGGAGCAGCCGCTCCTCCGGGGTCAGCTCGGTCTCACCCTTCGGGGTGACCTTGCCGACCAGGATGTCGCCGGGGACGACCTCGGCACCGATCCGGATGATCCCGCGCTCGTCGAGGTCGGCGAGCATCTCCTCGCTGACGTTCGGGATGTCGCGGGTGATCTCCTCCGGGCCGAGCTTGGTGTCCCGGGCGTCGACCTCGTGCTCCTCGATGTGGATCGAGGTGAGCACGTCCTGCTGCACGAGGCGCTGCGACAGGATGATCGCGTCCTCGTAGTTGTGGCCCTCCCAGCACATGAACGCCACGAGCAGGTTGCGCCCGAGCGCCATCTCGCCTTCGTCGGTGCACGGACCGTCGGCGATGACCTGGCCGGCCTCGACCCGGTCGCCCTCGAAGACCACCGGCTTCTGGTTGACGCAGGAGCCGGCGTTGGAGCGGCGGAACTTGTGCAGCAGGTACGTCCGGCGGTGGCCGTCGTCCTGGTGGACGGTGATGTAGTCGGCGCAGAGGTCCTCGACCACGCCACCGACCTCGGCCACGACCACGTCACCGGCGTCGACGGCGGCACGGTACTCCATGCCGGTGCCGACGAGCGGGGACTCGGCCTTGACCAGCGGCACCGCCTGGCGCTGCATGTTCGCGCCCATCAGGGCACGGTTGGCGTCGTCGTGCTCGAGGAACGGGATCATCGCGGTGGCGACCGAGGTCATCTGCCGCGGCGACACGTCCATGTAGTCCACGGCCGCCGGCGGGACGTCCTCGGTCTCGCCGCCCTTACGGCGGACCAGGACGCGGTCCTCGGCGAACGTGCCGTCGGCCCGCAGCGGCGCGTTGGCCTGCGCCTTGACGAACCGGTCCTCCTCGTCCGCGGTCAGGTAGTCGATCTGGTCGGTGACCCGACCGTCGACGACCTTCCGGTACGGCGTCTCGATGAAGCCGAACGGGTTGACCCGGGCGAAGGTGGACAGGGCGCCGATCAGGCCGATGTTCGGGCCTTCCGGCGTCTCGATCGGGCACATCCGGCCGTAGTGGGACGGGTGCACGTCGCGGACCTCGAAGCCGGCCCGCTCCCGGGACAGACCACCCGGGCCGAGCGCGCTCAGCCGGCGCCGGTGGGTCAGGCCCGCCAGCGGGTTGGTCTGGTCCATGAACTGGGACAGCTGCGAGGTACCGAAGAACTCCCGGATCGCGGCCACCACCGGGCGGATGTTGATCAGGGTCTGCGGCGTGATCGCCTCGACGTCCTGAGTCGTCATCCGCTCGCGGACGACCCGCTCCATCCGGGACAGGCCGACCCGAACCTGGTTCTGGATCAGCTCGCCCACGGTACGCAGCCGCCGGTTGCCGAAGTGGTCGATGTCGTCGGCCTCGTAGCCCTCCTCACCGGCGTGCAGCCGGCAGAGGTACTCCACGGTGGCGACGATGTCGTCCTCGGTAAGCGTGCCGGTGGTGATCGGCACGTCCAGCTCGAGCTTCTTGTTGAACTTGTACCGACCGACCTTGGCGACGTCGTACCGCTTCGGGTTGAAGAAGAGGTTGTCGAGCAGGGTCTGGGCGTTCTCGCGGGTCGGCGGCTCGCCAGGGCGCAGCTTCCGGTAGATGTCGAGTAGCGCCTCGTCCTGGCCGGCGATGTGGTCCTTCTCGAGCGTGGTCATCATCAGCTCGGACCAGCCGAACTTCTCACGGATCCGCTCGGCGGACCACCCGATGGCCTTCAGCAGCACCGTGACGGCCTGCCGACGCTTGCGGTCGATGCGGACACCGACCGTGTCGCGCTTGTCGATGTCGAACTCCAGCCAGGCACCCCGACTCGGGATGACCTTCACGCTGGAGAGGTCGCGGTCGGAGGTCTTGTCCGGCTGCTTGTCGAAGTAGACGCCCGGCGACCGGACGAGCTGGCTGACCACCACACGCTCGGTGCCGTTGATGATGAAGGTGCCCTTCGGCGTCATCATCGGGAAGTCACCCATGAACACCGTCTGGCTCTTGATCTCGCCGGTGGTGTTGTTGGTGAACTCCGCGGTCACGAACAGTGGCGCGCAGTAGGTGAGGTCCTTCTCCTTGCACTCCTCGATCGAGGCCTTGACCTCGTCGAAGCGCGGAGCCGAGAAGGAAAGCGACATGGTGCCGGAAAAGTCCTCAATGGGACTGATCTCGTCGAGGATTTCCGCGAGACCCGAGCGTGCGTGCGGGTCGTCCGCCGACCGGCCCTGCCAAGCCTCGTTGCCGACGAGCCAGTCGAAGGACTCGTTCTGAATGGCGAGGAGGTTGGGGACCTCGAGGTGTTCGGTGATCCGGCCGAAGGAAACTCGGCGGGGAGCGAATGCGCTCGACGTACGACTGGTCTTCGCAGGGCGGGAAGCTGCCAAGATGCGTCCTTCCGAGGACCGGTGCTGCAGAACGGCTGGTACGCGTGCACTCCAATGACCCCACCAGAAAATATCCATAACCGGACATTTCCGAGCAGGGGTCAAGTCGGAAGGCAGCGCAAACTAGCAGTGTAGCCGAGAGGCTAACCGCTGTCCAGCCCATCCCGCAGGACGTTGCGGATCTGGCCACGGGACCCCGTTAACCGGGTCGTACCGGGCCGCTCGGAACGCAACGTTCCTGCCGGGCCGCTCGGGTGTCGGCGGCAGTGGCGCTGCCGTGATCTACCCACGCGGTGGCCGTCGCAAGCGCGGAAGGTCTTGCTATGTCAGCGTGCCTGTCAGCCCATGGTTGCGTCAAGGGCCGAGATTGCCATCCGCTGCTCTTTCCCTACCGGCGGGACGGCCGTCCGACGCGTCCACAGCTCCCCACGCCGGTCCCACGCCTGCTCATGCCCGCTGCGCCCGCGTCCACCTGCACTGCGGGCGGCGATCCGTCAGATCGGATCGCCGCCCGCCGCGACATGGTGTGCCCCGGCTCACGTGAGCCGGGGCGGCCAGGTGGTGCTCAGGTCACTTGAGGGTGACCTTGGCGCCCTCACCCTCCAGCTTGGCCTTGGCCTTGTCCGCGGTCTCCTTGTTGACCTTCTCCAGGACGGCCTTGGGGGCCGACTCGACCAGGTCCTTGGCCTCCTTGAGGCCCAGGCCGGTCAGCTCACGCACGACCTTGATGACCTGGATCTTCTTGCCACCGTCGGCGTCGAGGACGACGTCGAACTCGTCCTTCTCCGGCTCGGCCTCGGCAGCAGCGCCACCGGCGGCCGGACCCGCCATCATCATCGCGGCCGGGGCGGCGGCGGTGACCTCGAAGGTCTCCTCGAACTGCTTCACGAACTCGGAGAGCTCGATCAGCGTCATCTCCTTGAACGCGTCGAGCAGCTCTTCGGTGCTGAGCTTCGCCATGTCTGGCGTCCTTTCCTAAAAGGTTTAACTAAGAACGTGGGTGCGCCGTACGGCCTCAGGCCGCCTCGGCGCCTTCCTTCTCGCGCTTGTCCTGCAGGGCGGCCGCCAGACGGGCGGTCTTCGACAGCGGGGCCTGGAACAGGGCCGCAGCCTTGCTCAGGTTGCCCTTCATCGCGCCGGCCAGCTTGGCCAGCAGCACCTCGCGGGACTCCAGGTCGGCGAGCTTCGTGACCTCGGCCGCAGAAATGGCCTTGCCCTCGAAGACACCGCCCTTGATGACGAGCTTCGGGTTGGCCTTCGCGAAGTCGCGAAGCCCCTTCGCCGCCTCGACGACGTCGCCCGAAACGAAAGTCAGCGCGGTAGGACCGGTGAACAGCTCGTCGAGGCCGGAGATACCCGCGTCCGCCGCAGCACGCTTGGCCAGCGTGTTCTTGGCAACCGTGTAGCTGGTCTCCTTACCGAGCGAGCGCCGCAGCTGGGTGAGCTGGGAAACCGTCAGGCCGCGGTACTCGGTCAGCACGGTGGCACCCGCGCTGCGGAAGCTTTCGGTCAGCTCAGCAACAGCCGTGGCCTTGTCGGCCCGGATCGGCTTGTCCGCCATGTCCCTCCTCTCTCGTTGCTCGAGGCTGGTCGCCAGCACAGGCGGGTGCCTGCGACTGGAGCGAGGGCATCGCGAGAACAGAAAAGCCCCGGCGCAGGGCGCACGGGGCGAGATGGGCAACGCTCACCGCAGTCGGCGGACCACGGGATGCTGCCGATTTTCGCTTACCGCCCTGCGCGGGTCGCCCGTCTTCGCGGAACCTTCGACCGTGCCGGAGCACGGTGACCAGCGGTCTTTGGGTGGAACTTCACGCACGACGAAGTCGCGCGACGTCAACAGGCTACGCGACCCCGCCCTCACTCGCCAAATCGCCCCACCCCCACCGCTCGCCGTATCGGCGAAACGGCGGAGTAAACCGCCACGGGACACCGCCGTTTCGGCGCAACGGTGTTGATCACAGAACGGAGTCGATCACCGTGCTGACCGCTACCGCCCTGCGCCTACGTGAGCGCCGGAGCGGGCGAGCCCCGGCACGTACCCTGCGACGGCGGAAGGGCCCCGCCACGTACGCGTGGCAGGGCCCTTCCGGTGCGTCGTGCTCAGCTGTCGGCCGAGCCTTCCTGAAGGTTCTTCACCAGGTTCGGGTCGACCGGGACACCCGGGCCCATGGTGGTGGTCAGGGTGACCTTCTTGAGGTACTTGCCCTTCGCCGCGGACGGCTTGGCCCGCAGCACCTCGTCCAGCACGGCCGCGTAGTTGTCGACCAGCTGGGCCTCGCTGAAGGAGGCCTTGCCGATGATCAGGTGGAGGTTCGAGTGCTTGTCCACCCGGAAGGTGATCTTGCCACCCTTGATGTCGGTCACCGCCTTGGTGACGTCCATGGTCACCGTGCCGGTCTTCGGGTTCGGCATCAGGCCGCGCGGGCCCAGGATCCGCGCGATCCGGCCGATCTTGGCCATCTGGTCCGGCGTGGCGATGGCCGCGTCGAAGTCCAGCCAACCACCCTGAATCCGAGCGACCAGCTCGTCGGTGCCCACCTCGTCGGCACCGGCGGCGACGGCCTCCTCGGCCTTCGCGCCGGCGGCGAACACGATCACGCGGGCGGTCTTACCGGTGCCGTGCGGCAGGTTGACCGTGCCGCGGACCATCTGGTCCGCCTTGCGGGGGTCGACGCCGAGGCGCATGGCGACCTCGACCGTGGCGTCGAACTTGACGTTGGTGGTCTCCTTGGCCAGCTTCACGGCCTCGGCGGGGGTGTAGAGCTTCGACCGGTCGATGACCTCGGCGGCCTTGCGGTAGCTCTTGCTGCGCTGCATTTCTGTCTACTCCTGTGGTTTCTGGCGGGCCGCGATGCTCGCGCGCCCTCCCACGATCCGTACGGGTCGGTGGTGGCCGAGGTCAGTCGGTGACGTTGAGGCCCATCGACCGGGCGGTGCCGGCGATGATCTTCTCAGCCTGGTCGAGGTCGTTGGCGTTGAGGTCAGCCATCTTCTTCTCGGCGATCTCCCGCACCTGGGCGCGGGACACCGAGCCGACCTTCTCCTTGTGCGGGACGCCCGAGCCCTTCTGCACACCGGCGGCCTTGATCAGCAGCCGGGCGGCGGGCGGGGTCTTCAGCACGAAGGTGAAGGACCGGTCCTCGTACACGCTGATCTCGGCGGGGACGATGTCGCCCCGCTGCGACTCGGTCTGCGCGTTGTACGACTTGCAGAACTCCATGATGTTCACGCCGTGCTGACCGAGCGCGGGACCGACCGGCGGCGCCGGAGTGGCCTGGCCCGCCGGCAGCTGAAGCGTGAACGTCTTGACGAGCTTCTTCTTCGGAGGCATGTCTCTTCCTGGGGCTTGGAACTGGGAATGGTTCGCACCGACACCACCACCGGGGCGCGCACGGTCAGCGCGGGACGGCAGCAGCGACGTTCTAGGGTAGCGCAGGTCGAGACCGGCGCACCCACGGAGGTTGACCGGCGGGGCGAAGCGGACAGAAAACGACCGCTGGCAACAGCCCGAAAGCCGTCACCAGCGGTCGTTGAATCAGATCTTGGCGACCTGGTTGAAGTTCAGCTCCACCGGCGTCTCGCGGCCGAAGATCGACACCAGCACCTTGAGCTTCTGCTGGTCGGCGTTGATCTCGCTGATCGTGGCCGGCAGCGAGGCGAAGGCACCGTCGGTGACGGTGACCGAGTCGCCGACCTCGAAGTCGAGGACCTTGATCTCCGGCTTGGCCTTCTTCTGCTCGGTCTCCACCGCCGGCGCCAGCCACTTGAGCACCTCGTCGAGGCTCAGCGGCGCCGGGCGGTCGGCCCGGTCCGTGGCCCCGACGAAGCCGGTGACGCCCGGCGTGTTGCGTACGCAGGAGTACGACTCGGCGGTCAACTCCATCCGGACCAGGATGTAGCCGGGGAAGACCTTGGCCTGCACCTGGGACCGCTTGCCGTTCTTGACCTCGACCTCTTCCCGGGTCGGCACCTCGACCTGGTAGATGTAGTCCTCCATGTCGAGGGACGTGATCCGGGTTTCGAGGTTGGTCTTGACCTTGTTCTCGTAACCGGCGTACGAGTGCACCACGTACCAGTCGCCGGGCGCGTAGCGCAGCTTCTGGCGCAGCTCGGCGACCGGGTCGTAGTCCTCGTCGGGCGCGGGCTCGGTCATCGCGAACTCCGGCTCGCTGGCGGCCTCGACCGACTCGTCGCCAGCCGCCGTCGCCACCGTGGACTGCTCGTCCGGGGTCTCGGCGGTCTCGTCGTACTCAGGCACGCTCGCTCACTTCCGTCACTATCGGCACAGTCAGCCGGTCAGCTGGGGTTGCCGAAGACCCACAGCACGCCCTTCGCGAAAGCGAAGTCAAGGAGGGCGACGATCGCCAGCATCATCGACACGAACGCGATCACCACGCCCGTGTAGGTCAGCAACTCCTTGCGGGTCGGCCAGATGACCTTACGCAGTTCCGCCACGACCTCGCGGATGAAACGCGCGATGCGGCCGAACAGGCCCACCTTCTCGCCATCGGCACGCGTCTTCGACCGGCTGTCAGCGGATTCCGCCTTCGCTCGCTCCCGGGTGGCGGTGCCGCCCCGGGTTACCGGCTCGTCCGCGTCGGTGGCGTCGTCGTCGGCGCCGTCACTGACGACCTCGTCGTTCAGGCGCTCGTCGTCGGCGTCCTCGCCGCGCCGCTTGTTGTCGGCCACTTCGCCCTCCGTCGCGGGATATCGGGGTCGCACGCGGTTCGCGTGCGCGGCGTTTGGTCACGCCAGCCGGACCCAACCGTCCCGGGACGGGCCGCGGCCGGCGGATCAGCCGGAAGGCCCGATGCCTCGGAACCTCCCCGCCGATGCCACCACCACGGGCCGGACGCCACCTTTCGGTGGCGCGACCCACGGAACGGTCAGGCCTGAGGCGCAGGGGTGACAGGACTTGAACCTGCAGCCTGCGGTTTTGGAGACCGCTGCTCTGCCAATTGAGCTACACCCCTATGCGGCAACGCTCATCCCTCCCGGTCACACGACCAGGCAGGAGTCACTTGCCCCACGGCGGACCAGTGTACGGGTACGGACCCGAGTTTCCCAACCGGTCTGGCCATCGCGCCCTTCGGTGCAGGTCAGCCCGCTGTTCGTACGGTGGCACGCGCCATCGACAGCACCTTGTCCCCCTGACAGGTGGCGGTGATGTCGAGCCTGGTCAGACCGTCCTCGGTCACCTCGCGGACCACCGCGGTCACCACGATCTCGGTGCCGAAATCGTCGTCGGGAACCACCACAGGCCGGGTGAACCGGACCCCGTAGTCGACGACCGCGTCGGGCGCGCCGGCCCAGGTGGTGACCGCGCGACCGACCAGCGCCATGGTGAACATGCCGTGGGCGATCACCCCGGGCAGGCCGACCTTGGTGGCCAACCGGTCGCTCCAGTGGATCGTGTTGAAGTCGCCCGAGGCGCCCGCGTAGCGGATCAGGTCCGCCCGGGTCACCCGGAACGTCTGGGTGGGCAGTTCCATCTCAGGCCTCCCCGCGTACGACGAGCTTCATCCAGGCGGTGACCACCGGCTCGCCGGCGGTCGTGGTGACCTCGGTCCGGCTGGTCACGAAGACGTGCCCTGCGCGGCCGGTGATCTCCTCGATGGCGTTGACACAGACCAGCTCGTCGCCGGCCACCACCGGACGGGTGTACGCGAACCGCTGGTCGCCGTGGACGACCCGGGTGTAGTCGATGGCGAGGTCCGGGTCTTCGATCATCTGCTGGTTGGCAGCCATGGTGAGCACGATCGGGAAGGTCGGTGGCGCGACCACGTCCGGGTGGCCCAGCGCACGGGCGGCTTCCGGGTCGTGGTAGGCGGCATCGGTGGCCCCGATCGCGCGCGCGAACTCACGAATCTTTTCGCGGCCCACCTGATAGGGGGCGGTCGGCGGATAGGTCCGGCCGACGAAGGACTGGTCCAGGGACATGCCGCCGAACCTACACGCAGAGCAAGATCGCCGATCCACGCGGTCTGGGGGCGGCGGAAAGCCGCGCCCGCCGCGTGAACCGGCGATCGTGATGCTTCAACAAGGTGCCGGGCGAGGCCCGGCGACGCTCAGCGCGTCTCGCGGTGAACGGTGTGCCGACCGTCCCGGGGGCAGAACTTCTTCAGCTCGATGCGGTCCGGATCGTTACGGCGGTTCTTGCGCGTGATGTAGTTGCGCTCCTTGCACTCCACACACGCCAAAGTGATCTTCGGCCGGACATCGGTCGCCTTCGCCACGGCGGAGTGCCTTCCTCGCTAACGGATACAACTACGGCGTCAAAGCCTACGTGCCGCCGGGGCGGACACGCAAAGCGGGCGCCTGTGGCGCCCGTCCCACTGACCACCGGGTTCACCCCGGCGGCGGAGAGTAGCGGTGGCCGGACTTGAACCGGCGACACAGCGATTATGAGCCGCTTGCTCTGCCATCTGAGCTACACCGCCGTGGTGGGCCCAGCCGGACCCTCTGAGCCCCCTTACGGAATCGAACCGTAGACCTTCTCCTTACCATGGAGACGCTCTGCCGACTGAGCTAAGGGGGCCTGCGCGATCACTCGGTGGCCGCGCAGAGGTAAGAGTACACGGCTCTCCCCTGCTGGTGAAATCGGATCCCCGGTGCCGGCGTACGCCCAGCTCAGGGCACTGCGCGTAGGCGCGGAAGCTCGCGGCTGGAGATCGACTCGGAGTCGACCTGGGCACCGAACCAGGCCTCCAGCCGCTCGTACGGCAGCGGCCGGCTGAACAGGAATCCCTGCCCGATCTCACAGCCGATGTCCTGGAGCAGCTCCAGGGTCAGCTCGCTCTCCACCCCTTCGGCCACCACGGTCAGCCCGAACTGCTGGGAGAGGGTGACCACGGCGTTGACGATGGCCAGATCCCCCGGGTCGGTCGCCATGCCCTGCACGAAGGAGCGGTCCACCTTCACCTCGTGCACGGGCAGCCGGCGCAGGTGGGCCAGCGACGAGCTGCCGGTGCCGAAGTCGTCCACCGACAGCCGTACGCCGAGATCACGCAGTCGACGCAGGCTCGGGATCGGCCGGTCGGTGCCGTCGAGGACCCCGGCCTCCTCGATCTCCAGCGTCAGCAACTGCGGCGGAACGTCGTACTCCGCCAGGAGTTCGCGGACCTGCTCGGGGAAGTGTTCGTCGTTGAGCGTACGCGCGGACAGATTGACCGCGACGGCGAGCGACTGGCCGCCGTGCGCCCAGTCGCGGCTGTGCCGCAGCCCCTCCCGGAGCACGAACTCGGTGAGCCGACCGAGCTGGCCGGTGTGCTCGGCGACCGCGACGAAGTCCGCCGGTGCGACCGTGCCGTGCGTCGGATGCTCCCAGCGGGCCAGGCACTCGACCCCGACGAGTCGGCGGTCCCGCAGCGTCACCTTGGGCTGGTAGTAGATCTCCAGCTCGCCGTTGTCGAGGGCGCTGCGCAGGTCACCGGCGAGCCCGAGGCGGCGCAGCGAACGCGACTCCAGCGCCGGGTTGTACAGCTGCACACTGCCCGGCACCGACTTCGCGGCGGTCGCCGCCACGTCGACCCGTTGCAGCAGGGTCGCCGGGTCACTGCCATGATCCGGGTGTACGACGACCCCGACGGCGGTGTCCACGTCGAGGGTGAGCGCGTCGAAGACCATCTCGTCGCGAATCTGCTCGCGAAGCTGGCCGGCCAACTCCACCGCCGCTTCGGCGCTCTCCAGTCGCAGGGTCACCAGGAACTCGTCGCCACCGGCACGACCGACCAGGGCGGCCGACGGCACGCAGCCGCGCAGCCGGTTGGCGACCTCGGTCAGCACCTTGTCGCCGGCGGCATGCCCCAGCGACTCGTTGACCTGGCGCAGCCGATCCACGTCGAAGAGCAGCAGCGCGACGACCTCGCCGGGGGCCCGGATCCGGACCGCTTCGGCGAGCGCGCCGAGGATCCGACGCCGGTTGGGCAGCTTGGTGAGCCCGTCGTGGTACGCGTCGTGGCGCAACCGGTCGACCAGCCGGGAGTTCTCCAGTGCGACCGCGGCGTGGGCGCTCACCGTCTGCAGGACCGGCACGTCCGCCGGGCGGAAGGAGTTGACGTCGCCGAGGCGGTTCGCCACCTCCAGGGTGCCGATGACCGCCTTGCCCGACCGCAGCGGCACCACGATCACGTCCTTGGCCACCCGCCCCAACGACTCCCGCAACTCCGGGTCGGCGCCGAACCGGCTGCCGACCGCCACCGTCGACTGGCGGGTCACTGCCGCGTCCCGCAGCGCCTGCGGGGTGAGCGCCGAGTCGAGCAGACCGGGCTTGCCCTCCTGGGCGGTGAGCAGCACCTCCGGGTGCCGTCCCTGGGCGGGCAGCCACAGCGTCGCGTACTCGGCCTGCATGAGACTGCGGATGCGGACCAGCAGGGCGTCGATGAGGTTGCCGTCCGACCCGCTCTCGGTGATCGCCTTGGTCAGCTCGTACATCTCCGTCAGCGTGCGGTGCTGCCGGATGACCTGCGTGTACGTGTCGTAGACGAGCGCGAACGCCACGGCGAGACCGGCGAAGAGGAAAACCGCCCACGGCGTGCTCTCCAGGCCGATGATGATCAGGATGCCGACGGAGAGGTTGATCGCCACGGTGAGCGACATCGGTGGAACCGCCCGGATCAACTCCCGGCCGGACTGCCAGCCCTGCACGACGGAGATCACCGCGACCACCGCGATGAACCCGACGAGGGCGTGCGTACCGATCGCCGCGAGCAGCAACCCCCAGGTGGCGGGTCCGGCACCCGCCGGCGTCGGCAGGACCGTGTAGACCATCGTCGCCAGGGCGGTCGCCGCCGCCGCGAGGGCCACGTTGAACCAGAGCTTGGGCGGCAGCAGCTTGCGGCGCACCTGCACCACGAGCGTGGCCACGGTGTACGCCAGCACCACCGACAGCGGTGGCAGCACAAAGAGCGCGACGACGAGCGGAATCTCGGTGAACGTGGTGCCGAGCGCCTGCCGACGCACCACCACGTTGATGGTGGGGATGGCGGCAATGATCATCGCCACCGTGAGCAGCAGCGTGAGCAGCCAGTCACCCAGGGCGGGCCGAACGGTCAGGCCCAGCAGGAGTGAGAAGAGGACCGCACAGAGCGCGAGCGGAGCCGTGATCAACCAGGCCCGTTCGGTACGTCCGCGAGAAGAGCCAGACCTCGGCGGCGTCATGGCTCTCCTCGCGACGTGGGGTGCTGGAGGTGTAGAGCCCGAGTCAGGACGGGACGCGCGTCAGCGCACCTGCGTGCCCAACAGCGGCATCATCCATTCGATGCCGTGGGTCCGGACCTCGAACTCGCTGGCGACGCCGACCGCGACCACCAGGCCGGAGACGAGCAGAAGGGAGCCGAGTAGCCGGCCCAGACGGTGAGCAGACATGAGCGCTCCTGGCGGGGTGACGAATGTGCGTAACGGGGCTCTCCGATGGTGCCACAGCCAGCGGGGCGGTGGAAAGCTCGCAAACCCGATGTTGGTCGGGTTGCCGCTTGACATCAGCTGCACGTGCACCGCCGCACCACATCCGACCAGGTCAAGGCCACCCGGACGACAGCTAGCCGGAAGAACACGCTATCCGCGCATACACCACTTAGGTGGCTTAGCGGGTCTAGCGGACCAACCGCGCCACCCCTGCCGTCACTGGCCGGCAGCGTCCTATAACACCGCCGAAAGCACCCAGTCAACGCCCCCCGACGGCCGCCTCCCCGACCGCCGCCCGCACCACGACCAGAGTAGGCGCGACATACCAATTCAGTCACCCCCATGAATGGATGATTCAGCCAGTCAGTCCAGGACGACGCCCCCGAGACGGCCGCGAAACCTGCCGATGCCCAGCAAGGACCCCTCGCCCGCCGCTCGGAGCCCGCCGCCGCAGTGAAGTGTCGGATCACGCACGCCACCGACCATGGTCGCCACCAACAGACCGATGGCCGGAACTACGCGATGAGCACGACGGCCTGAACCGCCACAACTACCGGACGAGGAACCTACGAGTGGATATGCCAGTGACGTCAGGAACTTGCTGGCAGATCCTGTACGAGTGCACGATGCCCTCGCTCGCCTCCAGGACGCCGCCGCCCTGTGGAGCGTGAACCCGAGCACGGCGGCCGACGTGATCGACACTGCCTGCGACTGCCTCGTTGTCGGTATCGACAGTCCGACCCTTCGGATCATCGCGGGCATCTCGCCGACGAGAGGCAACGAAAGCGACGAGCTGCGGCGCTGGCTCGAAGGCGCCCTCGCGGAACTCTCGCTGAACTACTACCCGGCGGGCAGCCGAGAGGGCGAAGAGGCGGCACTCCGCGTCATGGCCCGCCGACTGCTCACACAGACCATCGCGCCCCGCGATCTGACATCCTGGGCGTACCGATTCGTCACCTGGGACGGCACTCCACTGGCAGCCGACCTGATCGCCCTCGACAACGCCTACGACTACGTCGACTCGGTCTACAACGGGCACCCGTACACCAGCACAACCAGCGCAGACCTCGACGCGGACGTCATGGCCGAAGCCCGCCGCCTCGTCGGCGACACCACAGCGCTGAGCTACTGAACGACGCTTCCGACTAACGCGTCAGCCCAAGCCCGGACTAACTGCTAATCCCGACCTGTCTCCCACAGAGACCGACCGTCCGCGCACTGCTCAGTCAGATACCGGCCCACCCACCGATGCACCGTCGACCGATGCACCCCGAAGCCGGCAGCCACCTCCATCACATCCGACCCGGCCAGCACCGCACGGACCGCGTCCAACCGCTGCTCGACAACCGACAAGACAACCAGCGCCAATCCCGGCCTCCCGAGTCCCGACGCCCCGCGGAGACGTCCGGCCCAGAGTGCCGAAACGGACCACTGTCGCAGATCACCTGGCGGACGCGTGTCGCACATCAGCCGACGGAGGACAACCAGTTGCCGAATAGCGTTGCCGAATTGGCCTCTATCAGATCAAGGCGGCCCGCAAGCGGGCCGCGCCGGCCCGGCCCCGGCCTGCTGGCGACCTCCGGCCGGCATCGGCCGGACCGGCCGGCCACGCTGACGGAAGACAAGACCTTGAAGACCTCGGGGCTCCGCCCCGAACCCCGGCCCTCCTCAGAGATGCCGCCACGGATCACCTCGCCGGGCACCACAAGGGCTACCAGCCTCCCCGGGCGGCTGGACGGTCTACGACTGCCCGACGAGGAGATCCGCACCTCTAGCCATTCGCCGTACCAACATCTTGAAGAGGGATGGTGCCGGCAACAGCATGCTCCTCGGGAGTCGGCCGCCGCAGATCACTTGCTCGCACTCTCTCCAGAACTTCACCGTTGTGGAGATAGAGCGTCAGCATGCCCTCGTTGGGTGCGCCAAAGGTGGCGACAGAAATGGCACGCGCTACACGACCAATGCCCCAACCCGGCACGAACACACGCATGCCGGTCCTGACCGGCGTCCCGTCTGCTAGCAGGATCTCCTGCGGCCGGAGTTCACCCTCAACGTTGCGAGCAGACTCGACTGAACGCTGCACCTCCCGCAGTCGCTCCAGGATCTCCCCGATCATGTCCTCCTGTGAGCGCTTCGCGGAGACCTCCGGCTGACCGAGTTCAGCCTCCTCGACGGCGGAAAGCTTCCTCAGGTAGTCATCCCAGTTCCGCTCGAAGGCCCGCTCAAGTCTTCCAGTGTCAAGCGGGGCAGAGCAGGCGGCATTCAACGAGGCAACCAAGCGGAACATGTCCTCACGGTCGGTGGCGACGGTTGCCTGGAACAGGGCCAGCGGTCCTGTGAGTTCGGACGGCTGAACTCCAAGCAGAACCGGACGTACTCGGGAGTCGTCGATTGACTTCGCCAACGCCCCTGCTTCGAAGTTCAACCAAGGCTCGCGAAGGTTGTCCGGCGTCACGCAGATGAGCCCTTGGCTCATCTCCCCCAGCTTGGCGCCGACCTCAATAGCCCAGCGCTGCCCCTTGTCGATGTCCTCGCTCGATATCCATGGTTGCACCTGTTGGATGATCTCAGGCAGCCAGTCACGCAAAGCCATCCCAAACCGTCTGCTCCGTGCCTTTGACCAGCTGATGAAGACCTTCACCGCCGCGCCTCCGAGATCATGTCCGGGACACCCCGCCGTGCCCGCTACGTGCCCGATCGGTCAGGCCGCCAGGGACAACGACGGTCAACAGCAGCAGGAGACGACGAAGGCCCCTGACTTGCGTTTTCGCAGGTCAGGGGCCTTTCGCTCCCTGGTGGCGGGTAGAGGATTCGAACCTCTGTAGCTTTCGCGACGGATTTACAGTCCGCTCCCATTGGCCGCTCGGGCAACCCGCCAGGGCACACCTCCGCACCGAGGTGCGGCGGCGGAAGCAAGGATAGCGGCTCCTCCCGGCCTGGGCGCAACCGGGTACCGTCAGGGGGTCGCACCCCTGGTCATCCAGGGGCAAACGATCACAAACAGCAGGAGTATGAGCATGGCAGCGAACCCGTCGTTCGACATCGTCAGCAAGGTTGACCGCCAGGAGGTCGACAACGCCCTTCGCCAGGCGGAGAAGGAGCTTGCGACGCGGTTCGACTTCCGGGGTACGGGTGCGGAGATCTCCTGGTCGGGCGAGGAGGCGATCAGCCTCCAGGCGGAGACCGAGGAGCGGGTGCAGGCCGCGCTGGAGGTCTTCAAGGAGAAGTTGATCAAACGGAACATCTCGCTGAAGTCGCTGGACGCCGGGGATCCTCGTTCGTCGGGCAAGATCTTCAAGATCGACGCCAAGGTGGTGCAGGGCATCGACCAGGAGAAGGCCAAGGCGATCAGCAAGAAGATCCGCGACGAGGGGCCGAAGGGCGTGCAGGCGCAGATCCAGGGCGACCAGCTGCGCGTCACAGGCAAGAAGAAGGACGACCTGCAGGCCGTCATCACGCTGCTCAAGGCGGAGGACTTCGGCGTCGCCCTCCAGTTCACCAACTACCGCTAGGCACGGATGCCAGCCGCCCTCTGCTGCCCCTGACAGCTGGCGTTCGGCTTACGGCTGAGCTGGTCAGGGGCAGAGCAGGCCGAGGGTGAGGGCGAGTTGGGTGATCGTGGTGGGGGCTTCCGGGTCACGGGCGACCTGGGCGACGGTGTCGCGGCCCGCTGGGCGGTGGCGTACCTCGGCCGGTGCGATGTGGTCGGCTTGCAGCAGGACGCGGGCCGCCGCGCTGGGGGCGCCAGCGTGCAGGTAGGCGCGTGCCGCGTCGATCAGGTGCGCGGCTCGACGTTCGACAGGTAGGCAGCGCCAGCCGTCGTACCCGATGATTTTCTGGTGTCGGGTGACGGCTTGCCGGGTGTCGCCGGCCTCGATGGCGGCGGCTGTCCGGGCCAGTTCGACGGTGGTCGGTCCGAAAGCGGTGTGGTGATGGTCCTGCCCGTCGCCCACTCGGGCGGCCATTTCCGCCGCCTCGTCCAGCAACCCGGCCGTCGCCCGCTCGTCGCCTGATCTGGCCGCCATCATCGCCGCCTCCAGCAGCAGGGTGCCGCACAGCGACAGCTCCTGGGGCGTACCGGCGTCGAGGTCGGGTGGTGCGGCCTGGTAGGCGGCGGCGAGCATCACCGACCTGGCCCGCGACGAGGCCGGCAGCGCCTGGCCGAGTTGCACCGCCGCGCACGCCACCAGCAGCTGGTCGCCGGTCGCGGCGGACATCGCCCGGTCCGCGGCCAGCCAGGCAAGGCTCCGCTCGCCCAGCTTGGCCAGCAGGGCCGCCGTGATCCGGTACGCCTCCACCAGCGCAGCCCGGCACGCCTGCGGTGCCTGCGCGGGAGCGCGGTGGACCTCGGTCAGCAGTGTCGGCAGCAGCTCGATCAGGTGTGGGTACCGGGCGTGCTGGTAGGTGCTCCAGGCGTGCGCAAGCTCCTGGTCCAGTCGCTGCGGCGACATCGGCGGCCGGCGACCGGGGGGACGGCCCGGTGATATCTCGTACGCGGACAGCGCCGTCCTGATCCGGGCGACGCCCTCGTTGCGGTCGACCAGTTCGGCGGGCTGCTCGTCGTGTCCAAGCAGAGTGGCGGCGTCGACGCGCAGGACGGCGGCGATATCGCGGATGGTCGACACCCGTTCCAGCGAGCGGACGCCACGCTCGACCTTGTCCACCCAGCTCTTCGACTTGCCCAGCCTGTCCGCGAACGTCTGCTGCGACAGCCTCCGCCGAACCCGCAGGTACGCCACCCGCCGACCGATCGGCACCGGGTCACCTCTGGTCACCGCGCCTCCCAACGACACATGCCAGGGAAGCCGTGGGCACTCGCTCCAGAACGGAGTACCCACGGCAGGGACCACCCGGCCGCCAAGCTGGATAGCCCTACGAGCAACTTAGGACGCAATGTACGCAGGGTCAAGAACTGACAGCACATAGCGTTGCAAGTTGGGGCTACCGCGTGGTCTGCTTGCACCAGCCGCCAAGCTGGGAGCACGACCAATGTCAGAAGCTGCGTACCTACAGGTCGCCCGGGACATCCGCGAGCAGGTCAGCTCCGGCCAACTGAAGCCGGGTGACAAGTTGCCGTCGTTCGCCTCCCTGTGCGACCAGTACAAGGTCAGCAACACGGTGATCCGCGCGGCAATGCTCATCCTTAAAGCCGAAGGGCTCATCGACGGCAGACAGGGCAAGGGCGTCTACATCGCAAACCCTCTCCCCTGACCGGCCGGCCACAGTCCAGGGCGTGCGACCGTCACGCGTCTTCTATCTCGACAGCCTGGCGGGCTCAGTGCCCTCCGTGTGCCCCGAGGTCGGCGCGCGTGAGCAGGGCGCGAAGGGCGATGCCCTCGGCCGCCAGTGCCTCGCTTCCGCCCTCCTGACGGTCGATCACACAGACGGCGGCGTCGACCCGGGCTCCCAGGCTCCTCAGATCCCTGGTCGACAGCACCACCTGCCCACCGGAGGTCACCACGTCCTCGACGACGAGCACCTGCCGATCCGCCACCTCTGCTCCCTCAGCCAGCCGAGCTGTTCCGTACGGCTTTGCGGTCTTCCGCACGAACGCGCAGGGCAGGCCGGTGTGTCGACCGAGTGCCGTCACGACGGCGATGCCTCCCATCTCCAGACCGGCCAGCACCTCGGTGCCGGCGGGCACCAGGGCGACCATCTGCTCCGCGAGCGCATCCAGCAGGACCGGGTCCGCCTCGAACTGGTACTTGTCGAAGTACTCGTTCGCCGTCCGCCCGGAGCGCAGGACGAATTCGCCGGTGAGGCGAGCCCTGGCATTGACCTGACGCGCGAGATCCTCAAGCTTCACGTGAGGAATCCTGGCACGCGACCCGTCAGCGGTTGAAGATCAACAGAAGCACGATGGTGCCGATGGCGCTGACCAGGAGCGAGCCGAGGCAGCCGAGGCGGTTCGAGAAGAAGGCGAACATGCCTCGGTGATACCCACCAGCGGCCCGGTCAGACCGGGGCGGGGGTTTCGACGCGTACGGTGGCGGCTTCTGCGCGGGCGATGGGGCCGGCGGGCAGGGCGGCGATGGCGGCCCCGGCGGCGACCGCCGCACCGGCGAACAGGAACGCCCAGGGCACCCCACCTGCATGGTCGACGATCAGGCCGGCCACCGCGCCACCGGCGGCGCTCGCCCCGACGGACATGGTGACCACCCAGGTGTACGCCTCGTTCAGCATGCCGGTCGGCGAGATCCGCCCGACCAGGGTGTTCTCCAGGGTCAGGGCCGGCGCGATGGTGGCCCCACCGACCACCAGGGCGGTGCCGAGCGCCAAGGGGGTGGGCATCACGGCGAAGACGGCGAAGCTGCCCGCCACGGCGGCGAGCAGCCAGGCGAACTGTCGGGTCATGTTGCGAGCCGGGCGGCGGATCCCGAACCAGAAGCCACCGACGGCGCTGCCGACGCCCCAGACGGCCAGGAGTACGCCGGCCAGGCTGTCCGGGTCGTCGGGGGTGTAGCGGGTGGCGAAGGCGGGCACCGTCACGCCGGCCGCGCCGAAGGCGATGCCGAGGCTGGCCACGCAGAGCAGCAGGGCCGGGAATCCGGGGACCCGCAGCGGGCCGAGGCCCCGGGTGTGGTGCTCCCCTGCGTGCCGCTGCCAGCCGCGCATGGTCTGGCCGAGCGCCACGGCCACGGTGCCGACCAGGGTCACCACCGCCGAGCCGATCAGGGCGGCCCCGGCGTCGGCGAACACGACAAAGCCGGCGACCAGCAGTGGGCCGAGCACGAAGACGACTTCGAAGAGGGTGGTCTCGGCGGCCAGGGCGGTGTTGCGCAGGTGGTACCGGCCGGAGGCGACGCTTGTCAGGTCGTTCCACGCGCCGCGGATCGCGGCGGTCAGCGGCGGGTAGGAGGCGCCGGCCAGGGCGGCGGCCACCAGGACCAGGGCGAAGGGTGTCTGCTCGGAGCGGGCCGCCCAGAGCAGGCCGATCAGGGCCAACGGGTGGGCGACCGCGGTGCCGATCAGGACCGGGGTGGGGCCGATGCGGTCGGCGATCCGCCCGGCCACCGGGCTGAGCGCGGCACCGGCGAGGGCGTAGCAGCCGCCGGCGAGGGCGGCAAGTGAGTAGCGGCCGGTGACCTGCTCGATGACGAGCAGCAGCGCCAGCGGGGTCATGCCGATCCCGAGCCGCCCGATGATGCCGGTGATCAGCAGCGTCGGTGCCCCCGGAAGCTGCCAGACACCCAGGTAACGGCGCAGACCAGCCACCGACGAACCTCCACGTGTGTAATGAGCGATAGCGGCTTAGACCCTAACGCTGCCCGGGTGACCCGCAACCGAACAGGGTGCCGCCCGCACCGGTGGACCCGGCGCGGGCGGCGAAGGATAGGTGCTGGTCAGCGCTGGTAGCGGACCGGTCCCGTGTTGCGCGCCATCTGCTCCAGCCGGGCGACGCGCTGTTCCATCGGCGGGTGGGTGGCGAACAGCGCCGCGACTCCACCCCCCTTGAACGGGTTGGCGATCATCAGGTGCGCGGTGCTGGTGAGCTGCCCCTCGGCCGGCAGCGGCCGACGCTGGGCACCCATGTGAATCTTCCGCAGCGCGCTGGCCAGGGCCAGCGGGTCACGGGTGAGTTCGGCGCCGGAGGCGTCCGCCTGGAACTCCCGGCTGCGGCTGATCGCCAGCTGGATGATGCTGGCCGCGATCGGGCCCAGGATGATGGTGAGCAGCAGCACGATCGGGTTAGGGCCGTCCTCGTCGTTGCCGCCGAGCGGGATGAACAGGGCGAGGTTGGCCACCATGGTGATGATGCCGGCAAGGCCGGCCGCCACGCTGGAGATCAGGATGTCCCGGTTGTAGACGTGGGACAGCTCGTGCCCGATGACGCCCCGCAACTCCCGGTAGTCGAGCAGTTCGACGATCCCCTGGGTCACGCAGACCGCCGCGTTCTGCGGGTTACGACCCGTGGCGAACGCATTGGGCTGGGCGGTCGGGCTGATGTAGAGGCGGGGCATGGGCTGCCGTGCCTCGGCCGCCAACTCCCGCACCATGTGGTACAGCTCGGGGAACTGTGCCTCGCTGACCGGTTGTGCCCGCATCGAGCGAAGCGCCAGCTTGTCGGAGTAGAAGTAGGTGACGCCGTTCATCACCAGCGAGATGACGACGGCGATGACCAGGCCGCCACTGCCGCCGAACCAGTAGCCCACCGCCAGGATCAGCGAGGTGAGCAGGCCGAGCAGCGCGGCGGTCTTCAGACCGTTGTGGTGCACGAATCACTCCTTCGGTGCACGGATGCGTGGATCCGTCGACCGGTACAACAACCCGGTACCCGTCAACCATCCGTCTCATGACTGAGAGTTACCTGAGTGACAGTCATGTTGGGGAATGAACCGGCAGGTCAGGCCGGATTCAGCTCCCGGCGAGGTCGAGCACCAGTTGCGGTGCGAAGCCGACGATCACGGCGATCGCGGTCGCCACGGCCAGCGCGGCCACCACCACCCGGGCCGGTCGGATCGCCCCGACAGGCGCGTCACCGGCCGGGGCACTGCCTGCCGGGGCGCTGTCGGTCGGGGTGTAGAGCAGCGCGGCGAAGCGCAGGTAGTAGGCCAGGCCGATGACCGCGTTCAGCGCCACCAGCAGGGCGAGCCAGGCCGCGTCGCCGCCGAGCAGCGACCGCACCACCGTCACCTTGGCGAACAGCCCGGCCAGCCCCGGTGGCAGACCGGCCAGCCCGATCAGCGCGAACGCCAGGCCCGCGCCGACCCAGGGATGCCGCCGGGCCGCGCCGCGCAGGTCGTCGAGGCGTCCGCCGTCCGCGCCGGCCGGGCGCAGCGCCACCACCCCGGCGAAGGCGGCCAACTCCAACAACACGAAGAAGACGGCGTACGCCAGGGCAGCGGCGTACGCGGTGGAACGGGCGTCGACGTCGGCCAGGGCGAGGGCGCCGAGGGGGGCCAGGATGTAGCCCGCCTGGGCCACCGAGGACCAGGCCAGCAGCCGCACCGTACGCCGCTGACGCAGGGCCACCAGGTTGCCCACGGTCATGGTCAGCGCGGCGACCAGGGCCAGCACCGGCCCCGCGACGCTCAGCGGCAGCGCGTGCTGCACCACGGCCAGCAGGGCGACCACCCCGCCGAGCTTCGACGCCGTCGACAGGTACGCGGCCACCGGCAGCGGTGCCCCGTCGTAGGTGGCCGGGGCCCAGGCGTGGAACGGCACCGCCGCCACCTTGAACGCCAGCCCGGCCAGCACCAACGTCACCGCGACCGTGGTCAGCGGCAGGTCCAGCAGGTCCGAGCGGTCGGCCAGGATCGCGCCCAGCCGTTCCAGGTGCAGGCTGCCGGTGACCGCGTAGAGCAGCGCCGCACCGAGCAGGGTGAGCGTGGTGGCCACCACGCTGACCACGAAGAAGGTGACCGCCGCCTCGGCGCTGGCCAGGCTCCCCCGGCGTAGCCCGACCAGGATGTACAGCGGCAGGGTCAGGGCCTCCACCGCCACGATCAGGGTGATCAGGTCGCCGGCCGCGCCGAGCACCACGCCACCGGTCATCGAGCAGGCGAGCAGGAAGCAGAACTCCCCCACCGGGGTCACGCCGTCGCGCAGCAGCGGCCCGGACAACGCCAACACCCCGAGCGCCAGCAGCGCCACCAGCCCGGCCACCAGCGCGGCCCGCCCACCGAAGACGTACGAGCAGTCGGCCCCGACGCAGAAGGTACGGCGTTCGGCTCCGGCACCGACCGCCACGGCCGCGACGAGGGTGGCGAGTGCACCGGTGGCCGCCGCGACGATCGTCGCCGTCCTGCGGGCCAGCACCAGGTCGACCAGGAGCGCCAGCACGGCCGTCCCGGCGGCCAGGTACGCCGGCAGCAGCGCCACACTGTCGACGCTCTGCACCCTGCTCACGGCTGCCTCCCGTCGGCGCGGTCGCGGGTCGTCGTCATCGCAGGACCTCCACCAGGGCCGTCACCGGTGCCTCGGCGACGCCCAGCACCAGGGTCGGTGCCAGCCCGACGGCCAGCGCGAGCAGCACCAGCGGCGCCCAGGCGGCCACCTCGGCCCCGGCCAGCCCTGGTTTCAGCCCGGCCACCGCAGGCGTCGCACGGCCGTGGGTGACCTGCCGCAACAGCCGCAGCAGATACGCCGCCGTCAACGCACCACCGAACGCGGCAAGCACCGCCAGGGTGATCCACAGCGCGCCGCCCACCTCGACGGCGGCCACCACGGCGAACGCCTCACCCCAGAACCCGGCCAGGCCGGGCAGCCCCAGCGAGGCGACCGCCGCGAAGGCGAGCAGCCCGGACAGCCGGGGCGCGGTCTCCCGCAACCCGGACAGTTCGCGCAGCGCCCCGGTGTGGGTCCGGTCCTTGATCGCTCCGGCGAGGAAGAACAGCAGGCCGGTGATGATGCCGTGCGCGACGTTGCCGATCAGCGCCGCCTGGATGCCGGTGGCGGTCAGCGTGGCGATCCCGAGCAGCACGAAGCCCATGTGCCCCACGCTGGAGTACGCGATGAGCCGTTTCAGCTCGGTCTGCGCCAGACACACGAGTGATCCGATCAGGATCGCCGCGACGGCGAGGACGCCCAGCACCGGTGCCGCCCAGCGGGCCCCTTCCGGGGCCACCCCGACGGCCACCCGGATCAGGCCGTACGTGCCCATCTTGAGCAGCACCCCGGCGAGCAGCACGCTGCCGACGGTGGGGGCCTGGGTGTGCGCGTCGGGCAGCCAGGAGTGCAGCGGCCAGAGCGGACTCTTCACCGCGAAGGCCACCGCGAGCAGCGTGAACGCGGCCAGTTGGGTGCCCCGGGCCAGTCCGTTGCCGCCGGTCAGCGCGACGATGTCGGCGGTACCGGCGGCGGCCACCACCACGTAGACCCCGACCAGCAGCAGCACCGACCCGAACAGGGTGTACAGGGCGAACTTGCGGGCCGCCCGACGCCGTGCCGCCACCGCCGCCGGGTCGGTGCCGTCGCCGCCCCAGCCGACGATGATCGCGTACATCGGCAGCAGGACGATCTCGAAGAAGAGGAAGAACAGCACCAGGTCCAGGGCGAGGAAGGTGCCCAGGATGCCCACCTCGACCACCAGCAGCAGCGCCACCAGGGCGCGCCCGCTGCCACCGGCCGGCACCCGCCAGCAGGTGTACCCGCAGCAGAGCAGGGTGAGCAGGGCGGTCAGCACCACAAGTGGCCAGGAGATGCCGTCCACCCCGAGGTGGAAACGCAGGTCCAGGCCCGGCACCCAGGGCAGGTCGAGGGCGTGCCAGGGGCGTACCGCCGGCGTGGTCGCCGCGTAGGCGGTCCAGCTGCCGGCCCGGTCGACGGCCAGCGCCAGCGCCGCGACCAGGGTCAGCGCGGCGGCCACCGTACCGGCCACCCGCGCGGGCAGGTCGCGGGGGAGCGCCGCCACCGCCAGGGCACCGAGCGCCGGCAGCGCGAGGACCGCGACCAGCAGGAACTCACCGAAGCTCATCAGCAAGCTCCGATCCGCGATGTGACCCGCGATGCGCTGCGGCTCATCACATTGCTCCGATCAGGGTGGCGGCCAGGGCGATCAGCAACGCACCGGCGAGCACCGCGACGACGGCTCGGGGCAGCGCGGAGCGGTGCAGGGTGGCCAGCCCGCCGCCGAGGGCACCCGCACCCCGGCCGGTGCCGGTGACCGCGCCGTCGACGACCCGCTCGTCGGCGACGCGTGCCGCCCGGGCGAGCGCGGTCGTGGGGCGTACCACAAGGGTGTGCTGGACGTCGTCGAGGCGGAACGCGCGGGCGAAGACCGGCCGCAGCGGACCCAGCGCCGCCGCCGGATCGGCGGCGGTGTCCCGCCGCCAACCGGCCCCGGCCAGGCCCGCCCCGAGCAGCAGCAACGCCAGGGGCAGCAGGACGGTCGGGGTGAGGTGGATCAGCCCGTCCGGCGGCATCAGATCCGACACCCCCTCGGCGTCGGACGGCGTCGTGCGTTGCAGCTGGGTGGCGAACCAGCCGGGGAAGCCGGCCAGGCCGAGCAGGGCCGCCGGCACCGCCAACGCCAGCACCGGCCAGCGCAGCAGCGCAGGCGGGTCGTGCGGGTGGGTCAGCGGGGTGCGGGTCGTGCCGAAGAAGGTACGCAGCAGCAGCCGGGTGGCGTACCAGGCGGTGACGGCGACACCGACCAGCCCGGCCAGCCAGACCAGCCAGCCCACCCAGGCCGGGGCCGCGCCGTCGCCGTGCAGGGCGGCACCCTCGGCGGCGGCGAGCACGCCCTCCTTGCTCCAGAAGCCGGAGAGCGGGGGTACGCCGGCCAGCGCGCCCAGCCCGATCAGCGTGCACCAGAAGGTGACAGGCATGCTGTGCCGCAGCCCGCCCATCCGGGACATCGCCGCGGTGCCGACAGCATGGATCACCACACCGGCGGCGAGGAACAGCAGCGCCTTGAACGCGGCGTGGGTGAGCAGGTGGAACAGCGCGGCGGGCGGCGAGCCGACGGCCAGCGCACCGGTCATGTAGCCGAGTTGGGAGACCGTCGACCAGGCGAGCACCCGTTTGATGTCGTCCTGCGCGGTGGCGGCGAACGCGCCGAGCAGCAGCGTCACCGACGCCATCACCCCGAGCACCGCCAGCACGGTGGGGGTGGCCTCGAACAGCGGCCACAGCCGGGTGAGTGCGTACACCCCGGCGGCCACCATGGTGGCGGCGTGGATCAGCGCGGAGATCGGGGTGGGGCCGGCCATCGCGTCCGGCAGCCAGGTGTGCAGCGGGAACTGGGCGCTCTTGCCGGCCACCCCGGCGAGCAGCAGCAGACCCGCGGCGGTCAGCGTGCCGGTGCCGTGGTCGTGGGCGAGCACGTCGGCGATGCGGAAGCTGCCCGCCGAGACCCCGAGCAGCGCGATGCCGAGCAGGAACCCGACGTCGCCGACCCGGGTCACCAGGAACGCCTTCTGCGCGGCGGCCGGTGCCTGCGGCAGCCACCGGTCATGGGCGATCAGCAGGTACGAGCAGATGCCCATCACCTCCCAGCCGACCAGCAGCATGATCAGATCCCCGGAGACCACCACCAGCAGCATGGCGGCGGTGAAGAGGCTGATCTGTGCCGCGTACGGCGGGTAGCGGTGGTCGACGTCAGTGTCGTCGTGCGGCCCCCGCGTGAGATAGCCGACCGAGTAGACCTGCACGGCCAGGGCCACGGCGGCAACCGCCACGGCGACCAGGGCGGCGGCGCCGTCGAGGCGTACCCCGAGGGTGACGGTGAGCTCGCCGAAGCGGATCCAGGTGGTCGAGGACTCCGTCGGGGCGTCCAGAGTGACGAGCAGCGCCACCGCCAGCACCAGCGCACCCGCCGCGCCGGCCACACCGAGGGCGATCGCCGCGCGCCGGGAGGTGTCCCGGTCGGTGGTCGCGCCCCGTGCGGCCGGTGGCAGCAGCAGACCGACCAGACCGGCGACCAGCGGTACGACCGGCAGCAGCGCGCCCAGCAGCGTCGTGGTGCTCACCGCTGACCCTCCAACGGCACCTTGTCCATCGGCACCTCGTCCGTTGGCACCGTGTCCAGCGGCACCTCGTCGACGGCGACGCTGGCCCGCATCCGGTAGAGCTGGAGCACGATCGCCAGCCCCACCCCGATCTCGGCCGCGGCCAGCACGATCACGAAGAGCGCGAAGACCTGGCCGCTGTGCGGCAGCAGCGCCCGGGTCGTGGTGTCGGCGGTGATCAGGATCAGGTTCACCGCGTTGAGCATCAACTCGACACCCATCAGCACCAGCACGGCGTTGCGTCGCCGCAGTACGCCGTACACACCGAGGCCGAACAGCAGCGCGGCGGTGACGTACGGGATGACCGGTCTCACCGGGCCCCTCCCTCGCCACCCGAGCCGGCCCGCTCGGCCGGCTCGTCCCCGGATGTGCGGTCTTCCGGTGTGCGGTCTCCCGGTGTGCGGTCCCGCGCAGCGCGGTCCCCCGGTGTGCGGCCGATGTCGGGGCGGGACAGCACGATCGCGCCGACCAGCGCCGACAGCAGCAGGATCGACAGCACCTCGAAGGGCAGCACCCAACTGGCGAAGACCTGCTCGCCGATGCGCTCGGCGGTGCCCGCCTCGGGCAGCTCCACAGTTGTCCAGCGGAACGCGTCGATCAGCAGGGCGGCCAGCCCCAACCCGACCCCGCCGCCGATCAGCGCGGCCGGCCACCCCGGACGGTCCAGATCGTCCGAGGCACCGATCGGCGCCCGGGTGAGCATCACCGCGAACAGCAGCAGCACCACCACCGCGCCCACGTAGATCAGCACCTGCACCCAGGCCACCAGCTCGGCGGTGAGCACCAGATACATGCCCGCCACGGCACCGAGACAGACCACCAGGTAGAGCCCGGCGCGGACCAGGTGCCGGGTCGACACCACCAACACCCCGGACCCGACGGCCACCGCGCCCAGGGCGAGCAGCAGCACGTCCACGCCGGTCACTCGGAAGCACCTTCCCCGTCGCCGGGCGCAGCCGTACCGCCGGATGCCGGCTCGGGGCGTACCGGCGGGGCGGTCGGCCGGGCGGCGGACGCGGCGGGGATCGCGGCCTTGCGCGCGGCGGCGGTCTCCTCCTTGGCCGGCTCACCGTTCGGATCATGTGCCGGTGGCGGCGGTACGGTCGCCATCCACTCGCCGAGATGATCCTTGTCGTGCAGCAGGTCCTTGATGTCGTACTCGGCGTACTCGAACTCGGGCGACCAGTAGAGCGCGTCGAACGGGCAGACCTCGATGCAGATGCCGCAGTACATGCAGAGCGAGAAGTCGATGTCGAACCGGTCGAGCACGTTGCGCTGGCGAGGGCGGGCGGCGCCGGGCACCGCCACCTCCTCCTTGTGCGAGTCGATGTAGATGCACCAGTCCGGACACTCGCGGGAGCAGAGCATGCAGACCGTGCAGTTCTCCTCCAGCAGGGCGATCACCCCACGTGAGCGGGGCGGCAGCTCGGGGGCGACGTCCGGGTACTGCTGGGTGGTGGAGCGCTTCGTCATCGTCTTGAGCGTGACCGCCAGCCCCTTGACCAGCCCGCTGCCCGGCACACCCGCCGGCTCGCTTCGCTCGCTCATGCCGACACTCCGCTGCGCTCCGTGTCGTCACGAGGCACCAATGCGCCGAGCCGATGATTCGCTCGCTGACGCTCGCTCATGTCGACCATCCTGCCCTGTGGGCACGGCGCGCGCGACCACCACCCGGGCTCTGCCGGTTGTACCGTGACCACGGGGAGAACGACACATCGGAAAGGACCCGTCAGATGACCGCCGCGCTGCACGACGACCAACCGCCGTCGGGCGAGTGGACGACGGACGACCTCGACGCCCTGCCCGACGACGGCCGCCGCCGCGAACTGCTCGATGGAGTGCTGCTCGTGTCCCCCTCCCCCACCGCCGCCCACCAGACCATCGCCATGCGACTCGGCGTCGCGCTCGAAGCGGAGTGCCCCGACGAGTACGAGGTCACCCAGGGTGTCGAGGTACGGATCGATCGCACCCGTTCCTTCGTCCCGGACGTCCTGGTCATCACCGCACCGGCGGCACAACGCCGACCCGCGCGGTACGAGCCGCACGAGGTGGTGCTCGCCGTCGAGATCGTCTCGCCGAGCACCCGCTCGATCGACCGGGTCCTCAAGCCGGCGCTGTACGCCCAGGCCGGCATCCCCTACTACTGGCGGATCGAGACCGATCCGGCCGGTCTCGTGGTTCACACCCACCGGATCGATCCGGTGCACGAGGTCTACACCGAGACCGGACGGTGGACCAAGTTCGTCGACACCGGCGAGCCATTTTCGGTGAACCTGTCCGTGGCCCAGTTGACACCCCGATACCTCTGATCGGCCCGACGGGTATCGCACGGTGGTTCCCGCGCTTCCGCTCGATCACCGCCCCTTCTGCCGGGCCAGCGGTCGCAGTGTCAGCCATGATGGGACCGGCATGGCAGGCGGCGTGGGCGAGGAGCAGGGCGATGACGGCAGACAACGGCGTGGGCCAGAGACAGACCGGCGGGAAGTACGTGGAGCCGGGCGGGGAGTTCAACCGGGACCAGAACTACATCACCACCCGGATCACCGCGGACGGGCGGGACGGCTATCCGGTCGAGCCCGGACGCTATCGGCTGGTGGTGAGTCGCGCCTGCCCGTGGGCGAACCGGCTGATCATCGTACGGCGGTTGCTGGGTCTTGAGGACGTCCTGTCGATGGGCGTCACCGGACCGACCCACGACGCACGGAGCTGGACCTTCGACCTGGACCCGGGCGGCCGGGACCCGGTGCTCGGCATCGAACGCATCCAGGAGGCGTACTTCGCCCGCTACCCCGACTATCCGCGCGGCATCACCGTGCCGGCGATCGTCGACGTGCCGACCGGGCAGGTGGTCACCAACGACTACGCCCAGATGAGCCTGGACCTGTCCACCGAGTGGACCGCCTACCAGCGACCCGGTGCCCCGGACCTGTATCCCGAGCACCTGCGGGCCGAGATCGACGAGGTCAACGCGGTGGTCTTCCGGGACGTCAACAACGGCGTGTACAAGTGCGGCTTCGCCGGCAGCCAGGAGGCGTACGACAAGGCGTACCACCGGCTGTTCGACCGGCTGGACTGGCTCAGCGACCGGCTCGCCGGGCAGCGTTACCTGGTCGGCGACACCATCACCGAGGCGGACGTGCGGCTGTTCACCACGCTTGTGCGCTTCGATCCGGTGTACCACGGCCACTTCAAGTGCAACCGGCAGAAGCTCAGCGAGATGCCGGTGCTGTGGGCGTACGCCCGAGACCTGTTCACCACCCCCGGCTTCGGCGACACTGTCGACTTCGACCACGTCAAGCGGCACTACTACGAGGTGCACCGGGACATCAACCCGACCGGGGTGGTGCCGCTGGGCCCCGACCTGTCGAACTGGCTCACCCCGCACGACCGCGAAGCTCTCGGCGGCCGCCCCTTCGGCAACGGCACACCCCCACCACCCCCCTCCCCCACCGAACAGGTCAACCCCGCCCACACCCCCCTGCACTAACCCCGACCCCGCGCACAGCCCACGCTCGGCGCTCGGCGCTCGGGCCCACACTCCACACCCCATGCTCGCGCCACCCCAGGCACGCGCCGCCCCGGTCCCGCGCCGCCCCGGTCCCGCGCCGCCCCCGGTCCCGCGCCGCCCCCGGTCCCGCGATCTTGCACTTCTCGTCGCCGCGAAAGGCGCATAAGCCGCATAGCAGCGACCAAAAGTGCAAGATCGCGGGACCGGGGGCGGCCCGAGGCCGGGGGCGGGGCGGGGCGGGGCGGGGCGTGAGAGTTCGCGGGGTGTGCGGGGACGCCCTGGGGTGGGGGTGGTGGGTTTAGAGGGCTAGGCGGACGGCGGCGGTGAGGACCAGTTGGGCCAGGGCGGTGGGGACGAGGATCAGCCAGCAGAGGCGTTGGAGTTGGTCCTCGCGGAGGCGGGGATAGGAGACCCGCAGCCAGATGATCACGAAGCTGACGGCGGCGATCTTGAGTAGCGTCCAGAGCCAGCCGAGCTGGGCGTCGGCGAACGGGCCCTGCCAGCCACCGAGGAACAGCACGGTGGTCAGCGCGGCGATCACCACGATGCCGACGTACTCGGCGAGCAGCAGGAATGCGAAGCGCAGGCCGGTGTACTCGGTCATGTAGCCGAAGACCAGTTCCGAGTCGGCCACCGGCATGTCGAACGGCGGCCGGCGGATCTCGGCCAGCCCGGCAAGGAAGAAGACCACCATCGCGGGCGCCTGCCAGATCAGCCACCACGGCTGCCAGGCCTCGACGATGCCGGAGAGGCTCAGCGTCCCGGCTGCCATTGCCACCGAGGCGGCGGCCAGCACCAGCGGCAGTTCGTAACCGAGCAGTTGGGCGGCGCCGCGTACCCCGCCGAGCAGGCTGTACTTGTTGGCCGACGCCCACGCGGACATCAGCACGGCGAGCACGCCCACGCCGACCACCGCGAGCACGAAGAACAGACCGACGTCGAGCGGCTGCCCCACCAGATCGTTCGGGCCGAGCGGGATGACCAGCAGGGCCAGCAGGTACGGCACCAGGGCCACCGCCGGCGCCAGCCGGAACACCGGCCGGTCCGCGGCACGCGGGGTGACGTCCTCCTTCTGTACGAACTTCACCCCGTCCGCGACGAGCTGCGCCCAGCCGTGGAACCCGCCCGCGTACATCGGGCCGAGCCGGCCCTGCATGTGCGCCATCACCTTGTGTTCGGCCTGTCCGACCAGCAGCGGCAGCACGAGGAAGGCGACGAGCACGCCGCCGATCCGGATCACCAGTTCCAGCCACAGTGGCATCAGGGCGTACCCCCCTCGTCTGGTTGCCCGCCCTCGACGTGGGTCGCCGGGCCGTCGCCCGCCGGAGCGGGGGTCGCGCCAGCCTCGGGGGAGGCCGGGGCACCGGGGGTGGGAGGGGTACGGGGGGTGCGTGCGCCCGGGGCCGGACGGGCCGGTCGTTCCCGGGCGGGTCGAGCCGGGGTGCCGCCGCGCGGTCCCTCTCCGGCACCACCGGCACCGGCCGGGGTCGGGGTGGTGCCCCACTCCCCCGGGGTGGGTACGCCGGGTGGCCGGATAGGTCGACGGCCACCTCCCGCCTCGGACTCGCCCGGTTCCTTCGCGCCGGGCCAGGGCTTGGCGACCCGGGAGGCGAGCACGAACTCCTTGCGCAGCGGATGGCCCTCGAACTCCGGTGGCAGCAGCAGCGGGCGCAGGTCGTCGTGTCCGGCGAAGTCGATGCCGAACATCTCGTGGGTCTCCCGCTCGTGCCAGGCCGCGCCGGGATAGACCGACACCACCGAGTCGATCGTCGGTGTCGCCCGGGGCACCCGTGCCCGCAGCAGCAGACCGTGCCGGTGCGTGGTCGACCAGAGGTGGACCACCACGTCGAAGCCTTCGGCCAGCTCGTCGACGGCGGAGAGCCAGTCGAAGAAGTCGCAGGCCAGCTCGGCGTCGTCCCGCGCCGCCAGCAGCGCCGCCCGCCACCGGAAAGCAGGTACGTCGACGGTGGCCCGCGCATGCGCCTGACCTCCGGAGACCGTCGCGGTGGCCTCGACGGGTGCAAGCAGCGCGACGAGCCGCCGGCCGGCCTCTTCCGGTGTCATGCAGCTGATCCTATGGCCGCACCCGGCGTGCCGCGCTGCCCCGGTGCGACACCACCACCAACCGCGGTGCGACGCCACCGCCAAACCACGGTGCGACGTGGACGACAAGGCAGGGCACGCGGCCGGGTGGCAATCCCGGCTTTTCCGGCGGGGTGCGGCGGCTGCCGACCAGGATGGGGGCGTGCGCGCTGTGACTGTCATTCCAGGGGTACCCGGCTCGCTGCGGTTGCTCGACGACTACCCGGAGCCGACCACGGAGGAGGGGTCGATCCTGGTGGAGGCGGTCGCGGTGGGGGTCTGCGGCACCGACCTCGAAATCATCGAGGGCAAGTACGGTGAGGCCCCACCCGGCACGGATCATCTGGTGCTCGGACACGAGTCGCTGGGCCGGGTGATCGAGGACCCGACCGGCACCCTGCAAGCCGGCGACCTGGTGGCCGGGATCGTCAGGCATCCCGACCCGGTGCCCTGCCCGAACTGCGCGGTCGACGAGTGGGACATGTGCCGCAACGACATGTTCACCGAGCACGGCATCAAGGCGTTGCCCGGCTTCGCCCGGCAACGCTGGCGGGTCCAGCCCCGGTTCGCTGTCGGGCTGGACCCCGCCTTGGGCGAGGTGGGCGTGCTGCTCGAACCGACGAGCGTGGTGGTCAAGGCGTGGGACCACATCTTCCGCATCGGGCAGCGGGCGGAGTGGCAGCCACGTACGGCGTTGATCACCGGGGCCGGCCCGATCGGCCTGCTGGCCGCCCTGCTGGCCAGTCAGCGCGGCCTCTCCGTACACGTGCTCGACCTGGCCACCGACGGGCCGAAGCCGGCGTTGGCGGGTGCGCTCGGCGCCACCTACCACGCGGGCTCGATCGACAAGCTCGACTTCGAACCGGACGTCATCGTCGAGTGCACCGGCGCACCGGCGGTCGTCCTCGAAGCGATGTACAAGGTCGCGCCCACCGGGATCGTCTGCCTGGCCGGGGTCTCCAGCGGCGGCCGGACCGTCGACCTCGACGCCGGTTCGCTCAACCGCACCCTGGTCCTGGAGAACAACGTGGTGTTCGGCTCGGTCAACGCCAACCGGCGGCACTGGGACGAGGCCGCCAAGGCGCTGTCCCGCGCCGACCGGTCGTGGCTGGCCTCGCTGATCACCCGGCGGGTGCCGCTGTCCGAGTACGCCGCCGCGTACTCCCCCGGCCCGCAGGACATCAAGGTGGTCCTCGACTTCACCGCCTGACCCGCCGACCGGGGGAGGACACCGCGTCAGATGCCGGGCAGCCGACCGTTGCGGAACAGGTCGACGAAGAGCTGGTGATCCTGGCGAGCCCGGACCCCGTACGCGTGGGCGAAGTCGACCAGGTGCGCGACGAAGCCGGCCGGGTCGGCGGCCACCACCGCGACGATCGCCTCCTCGGTCGAGTAGTCGACCAGGTCGTGGCTGGACTCGTCGTCGGCGACCGAGTGCATCCGGGCGACCGCCCGACCCAGGTCGGCCAGCACCCCGGCCAGTTCCTCGGGCTCGTTGACGTCGGCCCAGTCCAGGTCGGCGGCGTACGGGGAGACCTCGGCCACGAGCTGACCCACCCCGTCCAGCTCGGTGAAGCCCACCCACGGGTCGGCGTGCGCCTGCAGGGCCCGCTGCGACTCGGCGGTGCGGTGGCCCTGGTGCCGGAAGTAGCCGCGGACCCCCTCGTCGTCGACGTGCCGGGCGACCGCCGGCACCTGGGCCTGCTTCATGTAGATGATGACGTCGTTCTCCAGCGCCTGCGTGTGCCCCTCCAACAGGAGGTTGTACGAGGGCAGCCCGGCCGAACCGATGCCCACGCCCTTGCGCAGCACCACGTCCTTGATCTGCGCCGCCAGGGGCCGATTCTGCGCGGTCGCCGCCGGCAGGGTGTCCAGGTACGCCTCGAACGCCGCACAGACCTTGGCCCGTACGTCGCCGTCGACCTCGTACACCCCGTCGCGCAGGGAGAACCGCCGCTCGTACGCGTCGATGGTGGTCTGTTCCCGCAGCAGGTCGACCCGGGTGTTGAGCCGGGCCTGCTGGAGCACCCGGCGCAGCACACCGTCGGCGTTGTCGAGGGTGATCGACCCGATGGCGTCGTCACCGCCCTCGGCGATGGCCCGCAGCTCGGTCAGGTAGCTCTCGGCGAAGCCCGCCACCAGCTCGCTGATCACCCGGTCGGAGAGCGCCTTGGTGTAGCCGATCAGCGCCACGCTGGCGACGAAGCGTCGCAGGTCCCAGGTGAACGGTCCGACGTACGCCTCGTCGAAGTCGTTGACGTTGAACACGAGCTGGCCGGAGCCGTTCATGTACGTGCCGAAGTTCTCCGCGTGCAGGTCACCGTGGATCCACACTCGACTGGTCTGGTCGTCGAGGAAGCGGTCGTCGGCGAAGTCGCCACGCTGGTCGGCGTAGAAGAGGCTGGCGCTGCCCCGGTAGAAGGCGAACGGGGAGGCAGCCATTTTGCGGAATTTACGGCGGAAGGCGGCCGGGTCGAGCGCCATCAGCGCGCCGAACTCCTGGGCCAGCACCTCGACGATGAAGGCGGAACGTTTCTCCGCGAGGTCGGTCATGATCCGTACGCTAGCTCCCGGCCGCCACCTCGACGGCGGATCAGGCGTTCGGCGGGCGGACCGGCGGGGCGGTCAGCGAGGCGGTGGAGCGCGGCATCACGCCGCCGCCGGGCGAAAGGTCGCCGGGCGCGGTGTCGGTGGGCGGGGCGAGCGGGTCGGGGCGCGGCACCCCGCCGATGCCGGACTGCTCGGCGGCGATCTTCTCCTGGAGCCGGAGGATGCCGTGCAGCAGCGCCTCGGGCCGGGGCGGGCAGCCCGGCACGTAGACGTCGACCGGGATGAGCTGGTCGACACCCTTGGTCACCGAGTACGAGTCCCAGTAGGGGCCGCCGCAGTTGGAGCAGGCGCCGAAGGAGATGACGTACTTGGGCTCGGGCATCTGGTCGTAGAGCCGCTTGATCGCCGGGGCCATCTTGTCGGTGACGGTGCCGGAGACCACCATCAGGTCGGCCTGACGGGGGCCATGCGCGAACGGGATGACGCCGAGACGCATGAAGTCGTGCCGGGACATGCTCGTCGCGATGAACTCGATGGCGCAACAGGCCAGCCCGAAGTTGAAGACCCAGAGCGAGTAGCGCCGGCCCCAGTTGAGCACGAACCGGATCGGCTCGCCGAGCACCGCCGGCAGCTGCACGACCGCCCCCTTCCGTTTCCCCGACAGTCAACCACAGCCCTTTCGGTAAGGAAGGGCACCCTGTTAACGCCTGGCGTTGTACAGGGGCCCCTTCCTAACACCGGCCGGTCAGTAGGACGGGCGTTGCAGCAGGCTGACGAACTCGACGAGCAGCCGCTCGCGCAGCGCCGGTGGCGCGGCGTCGAGCAGAGTGTTCACCGGCGCCATCCGCTCCGGCAGCCCACCGCCTGCGCCGGAGTCCGGCCCGCCGACCACGCCGAGGCCCAGCCCGGCGGCCAGGCCCGCGACCAGGTCACCGGTGAGCGCCTCCGGGGAGAGCGCACCGGCCAGCGCGAGTAGTTCCGGTGGCAGGGTGACCGGCCCGGCGACTGCGGCCGCGGCGACCGCCTCGGCCAGGTCGGCGGCGAACTCCGCCGCGCGGGGGGCCACCGCCGCGGTCACCGTCAGGTGCACGCTGCGCGGCAGTCCGGCGTACGTGAGCTGGGGTTGGGTGTGCCAGCCCCGGGCCGCCAACTCGTCGACCAGGACGAACAGGTCGGGCCCGGAGTCGGTGCTGGTGAAGCAGACGACAGTCGACTCCGGTTCGGTGATCAGCCGCAACCCGTCGACCTCGCGTACGGCGTCGGCCAGCACCCGTACGGCGTCGCGGGTCCGTCGGGTCAGCTCCAGGTAGCCGTCGTCGCCGAGGTGTCGCAGGGTGGCGTACGCGGCGGCGATCGGCCCACCCGAACGGGTCGAGGAGATCACCGGGTTGATCATCGTGTAGCCGGGCCAGTCGGCGTACGCGAAGTACTGCGGTGCCCGCAGCGCCGGATCGCGATGCAGCAGCACCGAGACGCCCTTCGGGGCGTACGCGTACTTGTGCAGGTCCACCGAGATCGAGGTGACGCCGGGTACGGCGAAGTCGAACGCGGGCACCGGCTCGCCGAGGCGGCGCAGGTACGGCAGGGTCCAGCCGCCGAAGCAGGCGTCGACGTGGCAGCGCACCCCGGCTGCGGCGGCCACCTCGGCGATCTGCGCGACCGGGTCGATGACACCGTGCGCGTACGACGGGGCGGAGCAGACCACCAGGACCGTCTCGGGACCGATCGCGGCGGCCACGTCGGCGACCGCCGGCCGGAGCGTCTCCGGGTCGATCGGCACCGAATCGATCTCCACCCGCAGGTAGTGCGCCGCCTTGGCGAACGCCGCGTGCGCGCTCGCCGGCACCACGATCCGGGGCGCGTCGATCTCCGGCCGGGCGTCCCGGGCCGTCTTCACGGCGAGGATCAGTGACTCGGTGCCACCGCTGGTCACGCTGCCGACCACCTCCGGCGCACTCGTGCCCGGCCCACCGCCGAGCACCCGGGCCGCCGCCCCCACCAGCGCGTTCTCCATCGCCAACAGCGACGGAAAAGCAGTCGGATCGAGCCCGTTGACATGTGCACTCTCGGCGTAAGCGGCGGCAGCCAACTCATCCAGCCCCGCCACCCCCGGGTCGTACACATAGGCGAACAACCGCCCCCCATGCGTAGGCCGATCCAGCCCCCGCAGCTCCCGTACCTCCCCCAACACCCGCTCCGCCGCCACACCGCGCGCGGGCAGCGCCCCCATACTCTCGTCGATCATGGACTTGTCGTCCCCTCTTCATGGTGGTTAGCGGCTTTTGTCCCGACCACAACTCCATGATCGGCGGACAAAGGGGTGGGGGTGGGGAGGGTGGTGAGGAGGGCTTCGGTGAGGTTGTAGGGACGGAGGAGGAGGCTGGCCAGGGCGATGAGGAGGGCGGGGAGGATGGTGAAGCCCAGGAGGACGCCGAGACGGGCGGTGTCGGACTGGGCGGCGGAGGTGCCGGTGGTGGAGGAGACGTAGCCGGTCAGGGCGAGCACCAGGCCGTAGATGCCTGGGCCCAGTGCCAGGCCGAAGGTCTCCCCGGCGGTCCACAGGCCGGTGAAGACGCCGGCCTGACGGCGGCCGGTGCGGGCGGTGTCGTACGCGATGCAGTCCGGGAGCATGGCCAGCGCGAACACCTGCTGCCCGGCGTACCCGACCCCGATCAACGCGACCAGCAGGTAGATCACGGCGGCGGGCAGCAGCGGCGCGGCGACCAGCGCCAGCCCACCGCCGGCCAGGATCAGCGACGCGATCACCAGCCCGGCGAGCTTGCCCAGCCGGGCTCCCACCCGCGACCACAGTGGCATCACCACCAGCGCGGGCCCGACGAAACAGAGGAACAGCAGGGTCGGGCCGGTCTTCGGGTCGCGCAGGATCTGGTCGGCGAAGTACTGCACCCCGGCGAGGATCGTCGCCACCCCGGCGGACTGCACCACGAAGCAGAGCAGCAGCGCCCGGAACGGCCGGTTGCGGCCGGCCACCGCGAGTTGGGCCCGCAGGCTGGGCTCGCTCTCGGTGACCACCTGCTGGGGCGCGGACCGGGTGCCCAGGAACGCGCCGACCGCACCGAGCGCGATCAGCGCGGCGACGAAGAGCCCCATCCAGCGGTGTCCGGACAGGCCACCGCCGGCCGCGTCACGGACCAGCGGGGCCACCGCACCGGAGACCAGGATGGCAAGCGCCAGCACCGCGATCCGCCAGGTCATCATCCGGGTACGTTCGGCGTAGTCGCTCGTCAACTCGGCCGGCATGGCCACGTACGGCACCTGGAAGAAGGCGAACGCGGTCGCCGTGGCCAGGAAGGCGACGGCGACGTACGCCCCGGCCGCCGACCCGGCACCGAACGGCGCCGCGAAGATCGACCCGAAGAGTACGGCCAGCGCCAGCCCACCGACGAGCAGGTACGGCCGCCGGGCACCCCAGCGGGAGCGGGTCCGATCGGAGATCCGCCCGGCGACCGGGTTGACCAGCACGTCCCACGCCTTCGGCAGGAGCACCAGCAACGCCGCGACGCCCGCGGCCACGCCGAGCGTGTCGGTCAGGTACGGCAGCAGCAACAGCCCCGGCACGGTGCCGAACGCCCCGGTGGCCAGCGAGCCGAGCGCATAGCCGGCGTGCACCTTGCGGGGCAGGGCCGGTGCGCCGGATCCACTCGGCGGTGCGGTCATGGCGCCGAATGTTACTCACGTCATGGCTCTCGTCACACCCCCTCACCGGGCCGCCAACCGGCGGCTCTCATGTCCACCCGGTCCTGGCGCAGCGGCGTACCCTCGGCGAGCCAGCGCGCCCGCGCCTCGGCAGCGATCCGGGCCGGCATCGCACCGCTGGCGTTGACCACCCGGTGCCATCCGACGGCAGCACCGTGCCGCGCCATGATCGAGCCGACCAGCCGGGCGGACGCCCGACCCGAGCGCTCGGCGAGCGCGTCGGCGACCGCCCCGTACGACATCACCCGACCGGGCGGGATCCGGTCGACCAGTTCCAGCACCGCCTCGACGTACTCGTCTGGTGTCACGACCAGCCAGAGTATGGGAACGCCGACGGGTGGCTCACCGACGACAGCGCAGAATAGGCGGGTGCGCGACGCAGTCACCACGGCCCGACGGGTCGTCGTCAAGATCGGTTCCTCCTCGTTGACCACCGCCACCGGCGGGTTGGACGACGAGCGTCTCGACGCGCTTGTCGACGCGCTCGACACGCGTACCGTCGACGGCCGCGAGGTGGTGCTCGTCTCCTCCGGCGCGATCGCCGCCGGTCTCGCGCCGCTCGGGTTGGCCCGGCGTCCGCGCGACCTGGCCACCCAGCAGGCCGCCGCGAGCGTCGGCCAGGGCCTGCTGATCGGCCGGTACGCCGCCGCGTTCGCGCGGCACGGTCGCACCGTCGGCCAGGTGCTGCTGACCGTCGACGACGTGACCCGACGGGCGCACTACCGCAACGCGTACCGCACCCTGCGCAAGCTGCTCGACCTGCGGGCCGTACCGATCGTCAACGAGAACGACACGGTCGCCACCGAAGAGATCCGATTCGGCGACAACGACCGGCTGGCCGCTCTGGTGGCCGCGCTCGTCGACGCCGACCTGCTGGTGCTGCTCTCCGACGTCGACGCCCTCTGGACCGGCAACCCGTCGCGCCCCGGCGCACGCCGCATCGCCGAGGTACGCGACGAGTCGGACCTGGCCGGCGTCGACATCGGCGGCACCGGCCGCTCCGGCGTCGGCACCGGCGGCATGGTGACCAAGGTCGAGGCGGCCCGGATCGCCACCGGATTCGGCATCCCGGTGGTGCTCACCTCCGCCACGCAGGCCGTTGCGGCGCTGGCCGGTGAACCGGTCGGCACCTTCTTCCACCCCAGCTCCAAACGGCCGGCGGCCCGGCTGTTCTGGCTCGCCCACGCGACCTCGCCCCGGGGCCGGCTGCACCTCGACCCGGGTGCGGTCGCCGCCGTCGTCGGCCGACGCAAGTCGCTGCTGCCGGCCGGGATCACCGCCGTGGACGGGGCGTTCACCGCCGGGGATCCCGTCGACCTGGTCGACACCGCCGGCGCCCCGGTCGCCCGAGGACTCGTCAACTACGACGCGGTCGAGCTGCCCGGCCTGCTCGGACGCTCCACCGCCGACCTTGCTGCGGCGCTCGGCCCGGCGTACGAACGTGAGGTCGTCCACCGCGACGACCTCGTACTGCTGTAGATGCTGGTAAGGAAGGGCCCCTTATTAACGCCTGGCGTATTACAAGGGCCCCTTCCTAACACTGTGAGGAGCATGGGATGAGCGTGAGCGAGCAGGCACGTCGGGCACGGACCGCAGGGGAGACGCTGGCGGTAACGACGCGTACCGCCAAGGACGCCGCGCTGAACGCGATGGCCGACGCGCTGGTGGCACGTACCCCGGAGATCCTGGCCGCGAACGCCGCGGACCTGGCGGCCGGACGCGAAGCCGGACTGAGCGCGGCCGTGCTGGACCGGCTCGCCCTCGACGAGGGCCGGATGGCCGGCATCGCCGACGCGCTGCGCCAGATGGCCGCGCTGCCCGACCCGGTGGGTGAGGTGGTACGCGGCTCGACCCTGCCCAACGGGCTGGAGCTGCGGCAGATCCGGGTGCCGTTCGGCGTGGTCGGCATCGTCTACGAGGGGCGGCCGAACGTCACCGTGGATGCTGCCGGCATCTGCCTGAAGTCCGGTAACGCGGCGCTGCTGCGCGGCTCCTCGTCGGCTGCCCACTCCAACGCCGCGCTGGTGGCGGTGCTGCGCGACGCGATCGTCAGTGCCGGCCTGCCCGCGGACGCGGTGCAACTGCTCGACTCCAGCACCCGCGACTCGGTCAAGGAACTGATGCGCGCCCGGGGCCTGGTGGACGTGCTGATCCCGCGCGGCGGGGCGTCGCTGATCCGGACCGTGGTCGAGGAGTCCACCGTGCCGGTGATCGAGACCGGGGTGGGCAACTGCCACGTCTACGTCGACGACGCCGCCGACCTGCCGATGGCCGTGTCGATCACCCTGAACGCCAAGACGCAGCGGCTGTCCACCTGCAACACCGCCGAGTCGCTGCTGGTGCACGCGGCCGTCGCCGACGACTTCCTGCCGCCGATGCTGGCCGCCTTCGCCGAGGCCGGCGTGACCGTACACGGCACCGCCGAGGTGGCCCGGTTCTCCGACGCGGTGGTCCCCGCCACCGACGAAGACTTCGCCACCGAATACCTCAGCGCCGACATCTCGGTCACCGTCGTCGACTCCCTCGACGCGGCGGTCGCGCACATCCGCCGGTACGGCAGCGGCCACACCGAGGCCATCGTCACCGACTCGCAGTCCGCCGCCCGGGAGTTCGTGGCCCGCGTCGACTCGGCCGCAGTCATGGTGAACGCCTCGACCAGGTTCACCGACGGCGGCGAATTCGGTTTCGGCGCCGAGATCGGCATCTCCACCCAGAAGCTGCACGCCCGCGGCCCCATGGGCCTCCCCGAACTGACCAGCACCAAGTACGTAGTAACCGGCACCGGCCACCTCCGCTAACCCACCCCCCACCCCCGCCCCGCCCCCTCGCGGCCCCCGGCCCCCGGCCCCCGGCGCCCGGCCCCCGGCGCCCGGCCCCCGGCCCCCCGGCCCCCGGCCCCCGCGATCTTGCACTTTTGGTCGCCATCTCGCCTCCTTTTAGGGCTTTTGTCGCGACAGAAACTGCAAGATCGACGGGCGTGGGCGGGGTGCGCGGAGGCGGTGGGGATCACGCGAGGGTGGGCGGGGACGACGAGGGTGGGGGTGGGGTCAGCGGAAGGCGCGGATTACGGCGAGGGTGGTGTGTACGTCGAACTGGTGGCCGTCGTCGCTGGTCCAGCCGCCGTCGGAGCGTTGGGTCTCGGTCAGTCGGCGGCGGGCCGCGACCATGGTCCACTCCTGCTCGTCGACGCCGACGCGGCGTAGCGTCGAGGCGAGCCAGGCGGCGTCGGCGGGCGTGGACTGCGGGAGGCGCTCGGCGAGCACCGCCTTGATCCGCGCGGACTCGTAGAACAGTTGCTGGCGGTGCAGTACTGCGGCGGTGAGCCAACCAGTGGCCAGGAACGACGGCCAACTGCCGTCGGGGTTGAGGTGCGCGGCGAGCGCCTGGCCGGCGGCGTGCACCACGCCGGCGTACGCCCCGCCGACCCGGTGGTCCAGCGGCCCGGCGGCGCGGGCGTCCAGCCCGGCCACGGTGAGCCAGAAGGCCGCGTTGGCGGTGAGGTAGAGCCGTGCCTCGGGATCACCTGGTCGGGCCCACTCGGGGGCGACGTCGGCGAGCGCCTCGTCCTCCTCCCAGCAGCCGTCCCGCCGCTGGGCGGCGGCCAGCCAGTCCAGGGCCCGGCGGGCGGCCGGACGGCTCAGCGCGCCGAGGTCGTCCAGTTCGGCGAGGCGGAAGCAGGTGGCATCGACCGAGGCGACCTCGTCACCCCAGGAGGCCGGCCAGCCGCCGCCGAGGGTCTGCCCGACCTCGGCGCTGTCGAGCGTCTCGGGGGATGGCGGCGCGCCGGTGCGCAACCAGGAGAGGCGGGCACGTTCCACCGCATCTCCGTGTGCCACCACGAATCCGATCGCGGCGTCGATGTCGACCACGGCGGTCAGGCTACCGGCGCGTACCTGATCTCGCCTCGGTGAATCGGGCAGCCGACACCGACCCGACGGCAGGTGTGAGCAGGGCGTTGCGGCTGATGTTAAGAAGGGGCCCCTCCTCTACCGGAGGCGTTAAGAAGGGGCCCTTCCTTACACCTCAGTAGGCCGGGAGGGAGGGGTCGATCTGCTTGATCCAGGAGAGCACGCCGCCCTGCACGTGCACGGCGTCGCGGAATCCGGCCGCCTTCAGCGCGGCCAGCGCCTCGGCGGAGCGGACGCCGGACTTGCAGTGCAGCACGACCTGCTTGTCCTGCGGCAGCTTGGCCAGCGCCTCACCGGAGAGGATCTCGCCCTTGGGGATGAGCGTGGCGCCGGGGATGCGGACGATCTCGTACTCGGCCGGCTCCCGCACGTCGACCAGGAAGATGTCCTTGCCGGCGTCCTGCCACTCCTTGAGCTCGGCGGCGGTGATGGTGGAGTCGACCACCGCCTCCTGGGCCTCGACCGACACCGCGCCGCAGAAGTCCTCGTAGTCCTCCATCAGGTCGGTCAGGGTCGCATTCTCGCCGCAGAGCACGCAGTTCGGGTCCTTGCGGACCTTGATCTTGCGGTAGCTCATCTCCAGGGCGTCGTAGACCATCAGCCGGCCGACCAGCGGCTCACCGACACCGGCGAGCAGCTTGATCGCCTCGTTGACCTGGATCGAGCCGATCGAGGCGCAGAGCACACCGAGCACGCCGCCCTCGGCGCAGGAGGGCACCATGCCGGGCGGCGGGGGCTCCGGGTAGAGGCAGCGGTAGCAGGGGCCGTGCTCGGCCCAGAACACCGACGCCTGGCCGTCGAACCGGTAGATCGACCCCCAGACGTACGGCTTGCCGAGCAGCACCGCCGCGTCGTTGACCATGTAGCGGGTGGCGAAGTTGTCCGTACCGTCGACGATCAGGTCGTACTGGGCGAAGATCTCGCGGACGTTGTCCCGGTCCAGCGCAGTGTTGTGGATCTCCACGTTGACCAGCGGGTTGATCTCGCGGATGCTCGCCGCGGCCGACTCGGCCTTGGAGCGGCCGATATCGGAGACGCCGTGGATGATCTGCCGCTGGAGGTTCGACTCGTCGACGGTGTCGAAGTCGATGATGCCGAGGGTGCCGACCCCGGCGGCGGCGAGGTACATCAGGGCGGGGGAACCGAGGCCACCTGCGCCGACACAGAGCACCCGGGCGTTCTTCAGCCGCTTCTGGCCGGTCACCCCGACGTCGGGGATGATCAGGTGACGGGAGTAGCGGCGGATCTCGTCAACGGTCAGCTCGGCGGCGGGTTCGACGAGCGGGGGCAACGACACGGTGAACTCCCCGGAATCGATGGTGGGCAACCGGGCCATTGTTGCTCGCCGACATGGCCGTCGGCCATGAGCGGGGACACGTCGCCCGGCATACGGGAGCGGGAATAACGAACCGTCGGGCGGGTCACGGGACCAGGTCGCCGGCGTACCGCTGGCCGTCGAGGTAGGGCCAGGCGTTGGCCAGGCACCCCACCAGACCGTACGTCTGCTGTTGCATGACCGGCGCCGGGTGACCCGGGCCCGGGCACTGCTCGTGCCACTGACCGAACTCGTGCCCGACCTCGTGGTTGATCACGTAGGCCTGGTAGACCTCCAGCGGCGCCCCGTAGTCCGGCACCGCCTCCAGCCAGCGCGCCAGGTTGATGATCACCTTGCCGGGCAGCCGGCACGAGGTATAGCCCTCGGTGCTCAGGCCACCCTCGGCGCACATCACCTCCGAGGTCACCGGGGTGGCCAGGTAGACGGTGAAGTCGGCCCGGTCGAGTTCGGCGACCCGCTGCACCCGCAGGTCACCCGACCCGATCCAGCTGCGCGGGTCGGAGAGCACCGCGTCGACGTCGGCCGCGAATCCGGCCGGATCCTGCCCGGTCTCCTGCTCGACGGCCACCCGGTAGCGGGCGACCGGCCCGTCCACCCCGTGCACCGGTGAGTCTTCGCCGGCCACCAGGAACTGTCCGGCACCGGCAGCCGGGTACGCGCTCGGCGGCGGGCCCTGCTCCAGCACACCCTGCACGGCTCGACCGCGGCCCTCCGAATCCCGCGCCGCCCGGTCACCGGCCTGCGCCAGCCCTACCGTGACGGCGACCGCGAGCAGCATCAGGCCGAGGGGCAGGGCGAGGTCACGAGGCCGAACGGGCCGGCGGTCCGACGGTCGAGGCGAGCCCGCCGGACGCCCATCAAGGGGTGAAGAGGGCATGACCTCATCGTCGCACCCATATCGGGCTTAACTCCGCATAATCGACAGCTGTCAGCTCCGCCGCCCGGTCACAGCGGCGGCCCGGCGTAGCGCCGGCCGTCGAGGTACGGCCAGGGATTGGCGACACACCCCTTGAGGAAGAGGGTCTGCTGCATCATCACCGGCGCGGGCTTGCCCGCGCCCGGGCAGCGCTCGTGCCGGTTGCCCAACTGGTGCCCGACCTCGTGGTTGATCACGTACGTGCGGTAGACCGACAGCGGCACCTTCGCCTCGACGAAGTGCGGCACGGACCGCCGCCACCGCTCCAGGTTGATGATCACCTTTCCGGGTGCCCGGCAGGAGGTGTAGGGCCGCCCGCCGACCCGGATGTCGACCCCGCCGGCCGCGCACATCCGGCCCGCCGTCGCCGCCGTGGCCAGGTAGACGGTGAAGTCGTACCGGGACGACGTCTCCACCTGGCGCAGCCGCAGCCGCCCACTGTCGACCCAACTGCCCGGCCCGGTCAGCGCCACCTGCACCGCCAGCCCGAACTCGGCCGGGTCGACGCCCGCGCCGGCCTCCACCGCCACCCGGTACCGCTGAAGCCCACCGGCCTTGCCCAGCACCGGACCGGTCCGCTCGTCGTGGTCGAAGCGGCCCCGCCCGCCCGACGGCACCCGGCCGGGCTGCTGCAACACCGGTGCCGTGGGCGACGGCGTGACCACCGGCGGCGCGGACGACGACGGCCCGGACAACTGCGGTTCCGCGGGCGGTACGACCGCTGCCACCGGCGGCGGGACCGCCTGCACCTCGTCGGCATCGGCCGCACCCGGCAGCCAACCCGTACCCCCGGCCACCAGCATCACCCCGGCGCTGACCGCCACCAGCACGGACAGCCGGGCAGCGAGCTTGGGTCGATGGCCGGCACCCTGCCCCGACCGACTCGCGCGACGGGCGTGTCGGCCCGGCTGCCGACGGTGGCTACGAGGGATGACCATCCCGGTCATCCTGCCAGGTCGGCCCGGCTCCTCGCGTCCCCCGTCTCGGTGAGCAGCCCGACCACGGCCCGCGCCACCAGGCGCGGCACCTCCAGCTGTGCCACATGGCCGACACCGTCGAGCATCAACAGTCGACTGTCCGGGATCATCCGCGCGGTCTGCGGCGCCACCCGGACGTCGACCAACCGGTCCCGGCGTCCACCGACGACAAGGGTCGGCGCCTGTACCGACCGGGCCAGCCGCCACAACGAGTCCGACCCCGGCAGGTACGACCGCAGGAAGCTGTAGACCAACCCACGGAACGTACGCACGTAGGCCGCCGCATGGTGCTCCGCCTGATAGCGCACCCGGATCTCCTCCAGCGCCTCCTGCCGGCGCTGATCACTGATCCGGCTGAGGTCGGCCACGCACGCCTCCATCACCTGCCGCGCCATCACCTCCGGTGCCATCTGGCCCAGCCGCCAGGCGACCAGCCGCTCGCCCCGGGGGACGGCCAGCACGGGGAGCATCCGGCCCTGCAACGACCGGCGGAAGTCGAGGAACGGCAGGGCGGGCGAGACCAGGGTCAATGTCCGGACCAGATCCGGTCGCAGCGCGGCCACCCGCACCGAGATCGCCCCACCCAGCGAGTTGCCGAACAGGTGCACCGGCCCTCGGTCGGAGTGCTCGATCCAGCGGATCACCCGCTGCGCGAAGACCGGCACGGTGTACCGCCGGCCCGGCTCGCTGCGACCGAAGCCGGGCAGGTCGATCGCCTGGCCGTCGAGTCGGTCGGCGAGCAGGCCGGCCAGGTCGGTCCAGTTCTGCGAGGAGCCACCCAGCCCGTGCACGTACAACGCCGGTTCCGCGTCCGGCCGGGTGGCCGGGGTGTCGCGCACGTAGGTGACGGTGCCGTCGAGCCGTACCTGCCGGCCGGGCCAGGGTGGCGGAACCGAGTGGGCGGGCAGCAGCCGGTCGGGCGAGAGGATGGCGGGCTTCACCGTTCCAGTCTGCCCGCGTACCGCTCAGGCCAGCAGGGCCTCCAGCCGACGATTGACCGCAGCCAGTGTGGCGCGTACCACGGCCTGCCGGGGGTCACCGGCGACCAGTGCCGAACCGGCGAGCTGCTCGACCCACCCGTCACAGACCAGCAGCACCACGACGGTGGCCACCTCACAGTTGCCGAACGGCACCACAGCGGCGTGCTCGACGAAGCACCGTCCCCGCTCGGCGGTGCCGCCGGCACCACGCAGCAACTCGTCGATCGATGCCGCGGCGGCGACTGCGCAGAGCCGCAGCACGTAACCGTCCACGGCGGGGCCGGTGGCGTACCCGGCGGCGCTCTGTTCCCCGGCGATCAACCGGACCTCGACGGTGGCGTCGAGCCCGAAGGTGCTCACCTGCACGTGGTCGAGCACGACCCGGGGGCCGGGTCGGCCGCCGGTGTCCAACGGCCGTGACGGCGCAGACTCGGTGGTGGTCAGTTGCCCCCCGGAGTACGACGAACCGAGCGTCGCCGGGCTCCCCGTCGGGCCGGTCTCCTCCACGGTGGCCCGGCCACGTTGCGGTGCGGGTGCCGGACGGCGACGCCGGAACTGCTCCGTCGCCGGTTCGGTCCGGGCCGCCACGGTCTCCGCACGGGCACCCGCCGGCCGGTTGGTCGGACGCCGAGGCTCGCCGGTCGACCGGCCCTCGCCGTCACCACCCCGGTTGTCGGCGGAACGACGCCGCACCGGCGCGGCCGGCACCCCCGGCACGCCCTGCGGCGCGGCAGCCAGCCCCATCCGCTCCTGGAGCAGACGGGCGACCTGCCGACTCACCTCGGCCGGGTCGGCACCGTCGGCGAGGTCGAGGCGCAGGCTGTGGGCACCCGCCGGCGTACGGCGCAACAACGCACCGCGTACGCCGTCGACCCCCCGGACAGCATCGATGATCGCGTCGACGTCGAACCCCTCCGGCCGCTCACGCAGCGGTGCTGGCTCGTCGTCGCGACGCAGGTGGGTGGCGATCCGGGCGAGTTCCGGCGTTTCGGCAGGCGGCTCCACAGCAGGCGGCTCCGGCACGACGGGCACATCCGGCTCGGCGGGGACGCGCTGCGGCAACACCGCCGAGGTGCGGTCCGGCGACCGGCCGTTGCCCGGTTCCGCCGGCGGTACGGGTTCAGGCGCGGACCGACGTGCCGCGTAGGGCGCCGCGTTCGGCACACCGCTCGCGGCACGCGTCTGCTCGTGGCGTCCGATCCCGCCCGCGCCAGCACTGGCCAGCGAATCGGCCGCGCCCGCTGCCGTCGTCGGGTCGACGGGTGCCGGACGATTCGGCGTCCGCTCACTGGACACCGGACCGAGCCGGAACGGTCGATGGGCGGACAGGTCGCTCGCCCGCTGCGCATCCGAGCCAGCATCGGGATCAGAGGCGTGCCTGGCGTCGACCGGCCTGGTCTCTCCAGTCGGTCTGGGCTCCGTGGCCTGCCTGGGCTCGGCGGACGGCCCGACGTCGGCGAGCCGCCTGGCATCGGCGGACGGTCTGACATCGACGGGCCGCCTTCCATCGACGGGCGGCCTACCATCGGTGGCCGACCTGACGTCGGCGGGCGACCTGACGTCCGCGGCCGAGGTGACATCGGCGGGTGGCCTGGCATCGGCGGGTGGCCGGGGATCAGCGGGTGGCCGGGCGTCGGCCACCGGCCAGGGCTCGGGGGCGGGCGGCCAAGGTTCTGCGGCGGGCCAGGACTCCGCAGCGGGCCACGGTTCCGGGGCGGGTCTGGGTTCCCCGGCGGGTCTGGGTTCCGGGGCGGAGGCGGCCGAGTGGGGCTCGGGTGCGCCCTCCCAGGAGGTCGACGCACCGGCCGGCGGGGCGCTGGCCGGGCCGAGGGCCCAGGGCAGCCGCTCATCCGTCGGCGGTGGGGCGACCCGGGAACCCCAGGGCAGACCCTCGTCGGCCGGCGCAGCGCTGACCGGACGGGGAGCCCACGTCGGTCGTCCCAGTGCCGGTGGGGTGCTGGTCTGCGCCAGCGCCGTATCCGGCCGGTCCGACCCACCCTGCTCGGCCCAACCTGGCGGGCCCTGCTCGGCCCAGCTGGGCTGGCTCTGCTCGGCCCAGGCGGGGCCCTGTTCAGGTCGATCGGGCGGAGACTGCTGCGCGCCCGCTTCCGGCCGCTGACCGGAAGCGAACCCGGCCACCTCTCCCGGCCGTTGACCGGAAGCGAACCCGGCCACCTCGTACGGTCGGGGCTGCTCCACGCGTACTGCCTCGTAGGGGCGGGTCTGGTCGGCGCGCACCGGCTCGTACGGCCGATTCGGCTCGTGGGCCCAGGTCGGGCCGGATGCCTCACGCGAACGTCGACCGGACGGGTCGCCCTCGCCGCGCGCCCAGGCCGGCGCCCAGTCGCTGGCCGGACCTCGGCGCGCCCAGTCGGGCTGCGCGGCCTCGGCCGGTGACGGCTCCGTCGGCCAGGACCCGCCGGTTTCGCTTGGTGACTGATCGGTGGTGCCCGGGGCGACGGGGTCGGCGGACGCCCACTGCGGATCGGCACTCGACGCGGACCCGAGGTGCTCGTCCCAGCCGCGCGAGGGACGGCTCGGTTCGTCCGCACCGCGCTCGGCGGTCGGCGCGTGCAGACCGGGCGGCATCTCGAAGCCCGACGCGGCGGTACCGACCGGCGGCACCTGTGCGGCTGGCGGCGCAGAAGTCGGCACGCCGCCGGTCGGCGGCGCAGAGATCGGCACGCCGCTCATCGGCGGCGCGGAAGCAGGCACGACTCCAGCCGGCGGCGCGGAGGTCGGCAGGCCGCTGGTCGGCGGCGCGGAGGTCGGCAGGCTGCCGGCCGGCGGCACGGGGCGCTCACTGGCCGGTACGGGACGCGGTGCCGGCAGGACGAGGCGTTCGTGAGCGGGATCGTGTCCGGAATCACGTGCCCCGGGCGGGGCGCTCACTGGAGCGTGCCAGTCGGCCGAAGGATCATCTGAACCGTGGTGCACACCGTTGACCTGCTGACCGTTGACCCGCTCCGAGTGCTGCGGCTGCGTCGGCTCGCCTGCGGGGGCGGGAAGGTCGGCATAGCGTGACGACGCGGTGGACCACCCGGTCGGCGGCGGAATCACCCGCCAACGTTCCCCGGTCTCCTGGGAGGCCTCCGCGTTCCAGGACCAGTCACCGGTCGGTGGAGCCCACCCGTTGCCGGAACGGACCAGGTCATCCCGCTGACCCGTACCGTCGCCGTGTTCTCCCGGGGTGGCGGCACCGGGCTGTCCTGCTTCACTCACCGCGCGCTCCTTGGTCGCCCCCGCTGAGGCTACCGTGTGGCGACAGTGGCGATAAGTTACAGCGGCGGGCCAATTCCGCAAGGGGCCACCCAGGCCCCGGCCGGTTTGGGGGATATGCCGGCCCGTACAACATTCTCGGAGGTTCCCATGACCGCTGTGGGGAACGGCGCCCAGACCGCCGGCCGACCCACGCGCCTACCTCGTTCGGCGCGCCGCAAGCAGCTGCTCGCCGCAGCTCAGGAGGTGTTCGTCGCGCAGGGCTACCACGCCGCTGCGATGGACGACATCGCCGAGCGGGCGGGAGTCTCCAAGCCGGTGCTGTACCAGCACTTCCCGGGAAAGATGGAGCTGTACCTGGCCCTGCTCGACACGCACTGTGACGCCATCGTCGCCAAGGTGCATGACGCGATGGCCAGCACCACCGACAACAAGGAGCGGGTCGGCGCGTCGGTGCGGGCCTACTTCGACTTCGTCGACCACGAGAGCGAAGCCTTCCGGCTGGTCTTCGAATCCGACCTACGCAACGACCCGGCCGTACGGCAGCGGGTCGAACGGGTCGAGCAGGGCTGCATCGCGGCGATCACCGACACCATCATCTCCGACACCGGGGTCAGCCGCGCCCACGCCGAACTGCTCGCCTCCGGCCTGGTCGGTGCCGCCGAGACGGCGGCGCAGTTCTGGCTGGCCGGGGGCCGCCAGGTGCCCAAGGCCGAGGCCGAGGCACTGGTGGCCGCGCTCTCCTGGCGGGGCATCGCCAGCTTCCCGTTGCAAGGTGAGTCAGCCTGAACTACCGCCTTGTGATCGGATAGCCTTCGCAGGGCGGCCATTTCGCCCGACGGAGGAGGCACAGTGGAGGTCAAGATCGGCGTGCAGTACGCGCCGCGCGAGCTGGTCCTGGAGAGCGCGCAGTCGCCGGCCGAGATCGAGCGGATCGTGACCGACGCCGTCGCCAGGGGCGAGGGCACTCTGTCCCTGACCGACGAGAAGGGCCGGCGGATCATCGTGCCGGTCAGCAAGGTCGCCTACGTGGAGATCGCCGAGGCGTCTCCCCGAGCAGTGGGTTTCACCGTCCGCTGACGGTCAGTTGTTGAGTCCGGCGGCGGCCATCCGCGCGGTGTGCGAGTCGGTCAGCCGCCGGATCAATTACGCCTTCGTGACCGCTTCGGCCCAGTCGTGCGGCACGGTCAATTCGTGGTACGCCTGCCGCGGTTCCACGTACGGTGCCATCGCGTCGTCGGGTCGTACGCCCAGCGCAGTGAGGCGGTCCGCGGGACGCCGGTAGTTCCCGACCTCGGCGGCCATTTCGCCCAACGCGGCCCGACGCGGCAGATCCGGCGCAAGATGCGCGTCGCCGCCATTCGTTCGAAGGCGAGCAGTTCACCGAGGGCCACCCGGCCGAGAAGATCGACCACTGCGGAATTGGGCGCGTCGGGGCGACACCCGCGCAGGTTACCGCCCACGGGGAGCGCAACGAGACGCCCGACCCAGCGTCGAACTGGTCGACAGACCCCACTACCTGGTGATACACATCACATACAACCCCGCCCGGTGACGCTTGCCGGTTCGGAATCAGGACGGCGTAAGGCCCGTTCAGGTAGCATGGAGGAGTTGCCGTAGGCGCCGATCCGGCCGGAGTCGCAGTCGATCGAGGATGGCTTCCATCCCGAGTGACGGTCGATTCCGAGTCGAAGTCCGACCCACGGCGCGCGTGCGGCCCGGTCCGCTCGGCTTTCTGCCGCCGACCGTGTGGCCCGCGCCAAACCGAACGCGCCCTGAGGACATGACGGGGCGCACCCACGAGAGGGCACCCCCAAATCCATATGAGTGAGCTGACTCAAGACCTCACCGAAGGCCAGGAACTGGCCCCGACCGCCCCGGTCCGACCGGAGGCACCGACCTTCGCCGAGCTCGGCGCCCGCGCCGAGACCGTCGAGGCGCTGGCCGCGGCCGGCATCACCCGCGCCTTCGCCATTCAGGAGTACGCGCTGCCGATCGCACTGCGCGGCGCCGACCTGATCGGGCAGGCACCGACGGGCACCGGCAAGACCCTCGGCTTCGGCGTACCGCTGCTGGAGCGGGTCTTCGCGCCCGGCGAGGGCAGCGGCGACGGCCTGCCCCAGGCGCTGGTCGTGGTACCCACCCGCGAACTGGGCATCCAGGTCGCCAAGGACATCGCGGCCGCCGGCCGCACCCGGGGCGTACGCGTGCTGCCGATCTACGGCGGCGTGGCGTACGAGCCGCAGGTCGAGGCGCTGCGCAAGGGCGTGGAGATCCTCGTCGGCACGCCGGGCCGGCTGCTCGACCTCGCCAAGCAGAAGCACCTGCGCCTGAACGGCATCCGTGCGCTGGTGTTGGACGAGGCCGACCGGATGCTCGACCTGGGCTTCCTCGACGACGTCGAGCGGATCCTGGCGATGCTGCCCGAGGACCGGCAGACCATGCTGTTCTCGGCCACCATGCCCGACCCGATCGTGACGCTGTCCCGGCGATTCCTGCGCCACCCGATCACGATCCACGCCGGGCACACCGCGGAGACCGGCCCGTCCCCGCAGACCGAGCAGCTGGTCTACCGCACCCACTCGATGAACAAGGTCGAGATCGTCGCCCGGATCCTCCAGGCGGAGAGCCGCGGCCTGACGATGATCTTCACGCGGACCAAGCGCGCCGCCGACCGGGTCGCCGAGGATCTCGACTTCCGCGGCTTCGCCGTCGCCGCCGTACACGGTGACCTCGGCCAGGGTGCCCGCGAGCGGGCCCTGCGGGCCTTCCGGGCCGGAAAGATCGACACCCTGGTCGCCACCGACGTCGCGGCCCGGGGCATCGACGTCACCGGCGTCACCCACGTGATCAACTACGACTGCCCGGAGGACCAGGACACCTACACCCACCGCATCGGCCGCACCGGCCGGGCGGGCGCGAGCGGTGTCGCGGTTACCTTCGTCGACTGGGACGACATGCCGCGCTGGCGGATCATCGACAAGACCCTCGGGCTGGACATGCCCGAGCCGCAGGAGACATACCACACCTCCCCGCACCTCTACACCGACCTGCACATCCCGACCGACGTGACCGGCACCCTGCCGACCGCCGAGCGCACCCGCGCCGGGCTCTCCGCCGAGGTCGAGGAAGACCTGGGCGGCGGCCGCTCACGCCGAAGCGAACCGCGCGGCGGACGCCGCCGGGAGCGTGGACGCGGTGAAGGTCGCGAACGCGGTGAAGGTCGCGACCGTGGCGCAGGCCGCACGCGTCAGGACGGCGACGCCGACCCGGTGACCACCGAGTCCGCCGACCCGACCGGCGAGGGCAGCAGCCGTACCCCCCGCCGTCGCCGTCGCCGCCGCGCCGGCGAGGTCGTCACCGGCACCGACGCCGCCACCTCGGCCGCCGACACGACCACGGAGACCAGCGCCGGCACCGAGAGCGCCACCGGCGAGGCCCCGCGCCCCCGTCGCCGCCGGCGCCGCCGTGGCGTCGCATCCACCGCCGGTACGGCAGCCGAAGCAACCGACTGACCGACCCGTACCCGTCGCCGCACCGCCCCTGCCGGGCGGTGCGGCCTTTTGTCTCTGCCCTCTGCGACTTGTTCTCAGCACTTCTCCCGCCGAGCCCTTTCTGTCGCGACCGCTTTTGAAGGGTTGACGCCTCAGCCGATCGTCGGAGGTCGCGCACCGCCGCTCCCGGCCATCGTGCGCCCACTCCGACTGGCACCTCATCCTCTTCCTGCGGCCAGCGTCCCTGTCCCGGGCCACTCGCGCGCACGCAGCGCCACCGTCCCAGACCGCCGCGATGATCGTGCTCGATCAGTGATCGAGTGGTGTCGCTCGCTCTGCCAGGCCACTCGATCCCTGATCGAGCGCGATCTTGAGGTGGCTAGGGTGACCAGGCACGTAGGCCCGAGGCGGAGACGCGCAGGCCCGAGGCGGGGGGAGGTGGGTCGACAGGGAAGATGGGGTTATGCCCGAACCGTTGGACGCTGCTTTGGCCGAGGTCCGCTCGATGCTGCTCGGTGCCGGGTTGACCCGAGCCGTAGCCGCCGGTCGACGGCGTGGTCAACGTCCTTCGGTGGTCCGGGCGGAGCTGCGGCCGGTCGCGCTCAAGGCCGGCTCTCGGTTGCAGATCGTCACTTCCGATGGAGCGCGACCGTACACCCGCAACGTGGCGCCGGGCCCGGAGTCGGACGTGGCGGTCGAGGCGCTGCTGGCCGAGCCTTTCGGCAACTGGCACGTCGAGACTACGGACCTCACGCTGCAACTGCGGGTCACCAAGTCGGGTGAGGCGCAGGTGCACCGCAGGCGGACGGCACCGCCGGTCCAGGCCAACGGCGACCAGCCTGGCGCACAACAGCAGGTCGGCACGACGCAGGGCCGGCAACTGGCCGAGACGGCCGAGCGGCAGCAGCAGGCAGCCGGCGTGACGGAGCGCTGGCAGCAGGAACCGGCGTCCCAGCAGTCGGCTGTTGCGGTGCCGGGTGGGCATGACCGGGCCAAGGCGTACCTGCTCGATCCGGGGGATCCGATCTTCGCGGAGATCGGCGGTTCGGCGGCCAAGCGGCGGCAGGTGGACGCCTTCCTGCGGGCGCTGGCTGCCACGTTGCCCGGTGAGCTGACCGGGCCGCTGCGGGTGGTCGATCTCGGCTGCGGCAACGCCTACCTGACCTTCGCCGCGTACCGGTATCTCTCCCAGCGTGGTCTGGACGTGGAACTGGTCGGTGTGGACGTACGCGAGGATCAGCGTCGCCGTAACACCGAGTTGGCCGAGCGGCTGGGCTGGGCTGATCGGGTGCGTTTCGTGGCCGGCAGCATCGCCGACGCCGTGGTCGAGCCGGCGCCTGATCTCGTACTCGCACTGCATGCTTGTGACACCGCCACCGACGAGGCGCTGGCGCGGGCGGTGCGGTGGGGGGCGCGATGGGTGCTGGCCGCTCCGTGTTGCCATCACGACGTGGCGGCGCAGCTTCGTGCCGGTGGGACGCCGGCGCCGTACGGGCTGCTGACCCGGCAGGGCATCCTGCGGGAGCGCTTCGCGGACGTCCTCACCGACGCGCTGCGTGCCGGGCTGCTGCGGCTGCACGGCTACCGGGCCGAGGTGGTCGAGTTCGTCGAGTCCGCGCATACGCCACGCAACCTGCTCATCCGGGCCAGGCGTACGGGTGCCGCCCCGACCCGCGATCAACAGGCGGAATACCGACAGTTGGTCGAGCAGTGGCGTGTCGCACCCCGGCTGGAAACCCTGCTCAGTCAGAAGCCTGCGGATCGTTAGGCGGGTACGGGTCCCGCCCCCGAGACCACTTGGTCGGTCAGTCAATTGTTTCCTGCTTCTCCCGTACTACTCTCGAAGAACGCACCGTCAGGTGCCGGTCGGGAGGGAAGACCCACCGGATGGGTTCGGCAGAAATATCGCCACAGATGGCGTTTGCGCGCTTCGTGCGACGGGCTATCGACGACGCTCGCGAGGAACGTGGGTGGACCGTCACCGACCTGGCCGCGCACACCGGAGTCGGTCGTTCCACCGTCTTTCGCTGGCTGGCCGGCGACTGGCAGGACTACCCGGAGCTGGCCAAGGTACGCGGCTTCTGCGCCGCCCTGGACCTGCCGGTCGCGGCAGCATTCCGCGCGCTCGGCCTGCCCGACACCGGCTCGGGACCGGTGCGACTGGGCAGCGAGGGCCCGGTCGAGGCGGACGTCCGGGTGATCCTGCAGCGGCTGGCGGATCCGACCGTGCCGGCCGAGGAGAAGCACCACATCCGTGACCTGCTGCGCTACCTCGCCCGCCGCCCGATCCGCCGCGCCGGCTGACGTAGCGAGCCCGGGCAGGAGCCCCGGTCACCCCGTCCCGCGGGTCAGCGCACGAGCACGGTGAACTCGGCGGTGCGCACCACACCGCCGGTGGCGAAGTCCAGGTAGAGGCGGTAACGCCCCGGCCCGGGCGTGGTCAGCCAGAACTGGATCGCACCGTCCACAAGCTCCGGTTCCGGGTGGACGTGCAGGTAGCCGAGGTCACCCTCGCGCAGCGCGACCAGGTGGCCGAACGTCCCGAGGTAATGCTCCAGGGTCGGGCTGCTGCCGTCCGCGTCGGTGACCCGGAAGCTCACCGGCACGGTGAGGCCGGGCTCCGGGCTGCCCTGGTATCCCACGGTCAACTCGTCGACGGTGGTGCTGGGCGCGGGGTCGGGAAGGGCGCGTGGCGCGTACGCCCCGGGTGCGACCAGGTCCACGCCGAGGGTCGTCGCGGTCTGCCGGCCGTCGCCGGCGAGGGCCGTGAAGTCGGCGTACGCCCGCCAGATGCCCGGCTGCGGCAGGGTCAGCGGCACCGACCAGGTACCGTCGGCCGCCATGGTCGGATGCAGGTGCTGATAGCCGCTCAGGTCACGGCGTACCACGATCACGTGCATCGGCTTGTCGTGCACCACCGCGAACCGGGTCACCGGTCGACGTTGCCCGTCCTGGATGCGGAACCGCAGCTCACCTGCCTGCCCAGCGGTGAATTCAGCGGACAGCGGTACGAGGGTGTAGCCGGCACGGCTGACTGCCAGGCCACCGGCCTCGGTCGCCTCCGCCTGCCCCGCCTCGTGCGAGTGGGCACCGGTTCCCGGCGCGTGGGTGTGGCCGGTCAGCGCGCTGTCCAGCGGCCCGCTCGCCGCCACCGCTCCGCCGCTGTTGATCCGACCGAGCCCGAACCCGAGCAGTACGGCCAGCACCAGACCACCGACCACCAGCGCCAGCCGGACGGTCCCCCCATCGGGTGCCGCCGCAGCCAGGTCACCGTCACCGACCGCCACCGCAGCCTCCGGCAGATCCCCCTGCTCAGCCTGCTTCTCGTCCCCCCGCACCGACCCGAGCACGCACTTCTCCCTCCCGCTCCCCACCCACCGTAACCACCACCCCCGCCCCCTCCCCCACTCGCCCTCCCTCCCCCACACCCCACCCCACCCACTCGCGCGATCTTGCACTTTTGGTCGCCAAGACACCACCTATGCCCGATATGCCCCGACCAAAAGTGCAAGATCGCGGGGGGCGAGGGTGGGGCGGGGTGGGAGGGAGGGTGGGGGTGGGAGGGAGGGTGGGTGGGTGGGGTTAGTACTCCAACGTCACTTGGGTTCGGCGTTGGGCGTGGCGCGGGTATGAAGACGGCCACCGCGTTGATCATCGATGGTTTGTGAGGACAATCGAAGATCGTGCGGTGGCCGTGTGCCACAGCGTAGACCCTGCCGGATGGCGGGTGATCCTGGACGAGGCGGTAACGCGTGTCGCTGACCGGTTCGTGCGGGCTGAGCCCCGTCGAACTGCCGGGCAGTTCGTGGAAGGACTGCTGTCGGGCGTGGAACGCAAGACGTGCTGGTCCCTGGCGGAGCGGGCGGGTCACGACGATCCGCAGGCGATGCAGCGGCTGCTGCGCACGGCGGTGTGGGACGCCGACTCCGTCCGCGACGACGTTCGGGCTTGGCTGATCGAACAGCTCGGGCACCCCGACGCGGTGCTGGCCTGCGACGAGACCGGCTTCCTGAAGAAGGGCCTGTCCTCGGTCGGGGTGCAGCGGCAGTACACCGGCACCGCCGGTCGGATCGAGAACAGCCAGGTCGGGGTGTTCCTGGCCTACATCGCCCCGCACGGGCGGGCGATGATCGACCGTCGGCTCTACCTACCCGAGACGACCTGGTGTCAGCAGCCCGACCGCCTCACCGCCGCCGGCGTCCCCGACCAGGTCGGGTTCGCCACGAAGCCTGCGCTGGCCCGGCAGATGATCGCCGCCGCCCTGGACGCCGGAGTCCCGTTCGGGTGGGTTACCGGCGACGAGGTCTACGGCGCCGACCCCGGACTGCGCGCTGACCTCGAACACCGCGGGATCGGCTACGTCCTGGCCGTCGGCTGCGACCGACGCGTGGACGTCAACGACGGCCGCACCCTCATCCGCGTCGACGACCTCGCCGCCCGGATCCCCAGCCGCGAGTGGCAGCAGCACAGCTGCGGACCCGGGGCGAAAGGACCACGCGAGTACCTGTGGGCCTGGATCACCACCGCCACCAGCCCCGGTGAGCATCGATGTCTGCTGATCCGCCGCAACCGCAGTACCGGTGAGCTGGCCTTCTATCTGTGCTGGTCACCCCGCCCGGCGCCGCTACACACCCTCGTCACCGTCGCTGGTTCCCGCTGGAGCATTGAGGAGCTGTTCCAGACCGGCAAAGGCCAAGTCGGCCTGGACCACTACCAGGTCCGAGGCTGGACCGGCTGGCACCGCCACATCACCTTGGCCATGCTCGCCCTCGCCGTCCTGACCATTCTCGCCGCGCGGCAGCCCGACACCGACCCAGAGATCATTCCGCTGACCGTCGCCGAGATCCGCCACCTCTTCAACGCCTTCGTCCTCGCCGTGACGCTCCCACCAGAGCACATCCTGCACTGGTCGGTCTGGCGACGAACATCCCAAGCCCGAGCCCGCCGATCCCACTACCAGCGCAGACAGGCGAAGTGACGTTGGAGTATTAGGCGGTGAGGGCTAGGGCTAGGGGGAGGATGGCGGGGGCGGCGGCTCGGCGGAGTTCGCGGGTGGCCATGGTGAGGGTCCAGCCGGTTTCGACCAGGTCGTCGACGAGCAGGACCGGGCCGGTCAGGGCGGCCAGGGCAGCGGCGAGCGGGTCGGGCACGGTGAGGGTGCCGTGCAGGGCGCGTACCCGCTGGGCGCTGTTTCCGCGTGGGGCGCCGGACGGGCCGGTGAGGACCACTCGACCCAGCAGCGGGATGCGTCCGACGGCGGCGATTCGCTGCGCCAGCGAGTCGATCAGGATGGGGTGGCTTGTCGAGTCGACGGTGACCACCCCGGCCGGGCGGCTGGGCCACGGGTCGTCGCCGTGCGCCCACGCCTTGAGCACCTCGATGACGGCCGCGGCCACGTCGTCGGGCACCGGCCCGTCCGGGGTGCCGGGCCCGACCAGGCCGCGCAGCCGGTCACCCCACCCGAGGTCGGAGAGCTGGCCCACGGCCCGGCCGGGCAGCGCCTGCTCCGCCGGGGCGATCCGCCCCTTGAGGGGTACGCCGACCGCCTCAAGCCCGGTCGGCCAGAGCTTCTTCGGCGCGATCGGCACACCGGGTCGGCCGAGGAAGGTCTGTGCGGCGGTCAACGCCGCCGGTGACACCTCGGGCGTGAACAGGGGTTCGGCGCACCGGTCGCACCGGCCGCAGTCGGTGGCCCCGGCGTCGTCGAGGCACTCGCGCAGGTAACGCATCCGGCAACCGGTCGTCGAGGCGTACTCCAGCATGGCCTGTTGCTCGGCGGCGCGGGCGGTGGCGACGCGGCGCAACCGGTCGGCGTCGTAGGTCCAGGGCTCGCCGGTGGCGAGCCAGCCGCCGCGGACCCGACGGACGGCGCCGTCGACGTCGAGCACCTTGAGCATCATCTCCAGGCGGGCCCGCCGCAGGTCGACAAGTGGTTCGAGGGCCTGGGTGGAGAGCGGCCGGTCGGTGTGCAGGGCGGCGAGGACCGCGCGGACCTGCTCCTCGGGCGGGAAGGCGAGCGAGGCGAAGTACCGCCAGATGGCCACGTCCTCGACGCCGGGCAGCAGCAGCACCTCGGCGTGTTCGACGGCCCGACCGGCCCGGCCGACCTGCTGGTAGTAGGCGATCGGTGAGGGCGGGGCACCCAGGTGCACCACGAAACCGAGGTCCGGCTTGTCGAAGCCCATGCCGAGGGCGCTTGTCGCCACCAGCGCCTTGATCTTGTTGTCGAGCAGGTCCTGTTCGGCGGCGCGGCGGTCGGTGTCCTCCGCCTGCCCGGTGTACGCCGCCACCGACCAGCCCCGGGTCCGCAGGAACTCGGCGGTCTCCGTCGCCGAGGCCACGGTCAACGTGTAGATGATGCCAGAGCCCGGCAGTCGGTCCAGGTGGTCGGCGAGCCAGCCGAGCCGGTGCGCCGGGGTGGGCAGGTCGAGTACGCCCAGCCGCAACGACTCGCGGTCCAGGCTGCCCCGCAGCACCAGCACCTCGGGCCCGGGGACAGCTACCTCAGTGCCGAGTTGCTCGGCCACGTCCCGGGTCACCCGGGCGTTGGCGGTGGCCGTGGTGGCCAGCACCGGCGTGTGTGCCGGCAGGTTGCCCAGGAAGGTACGCAGCCGGCGGTAGTCCGGCCGGAAGTCGTGCCCCCAGTCGGAGACGCAGTGCGCCTCGTCGACCACCAGCAGGCCGGTGGTGGCGGCGAGTTTCGGCAGCACACCGTCGCGGAAGTCCGGATTGTTCAGCCGTTCCGGGCTGATCAGCAGCACGTCCACCGCTCCGGCGTGGATCTCCGCGGTGATCGCGTCCCACTCGTCGAGGTTCGCGGAGTTGATGGTGCGAGCCCGGATGCCGGCGCGGGCGGCGGCCTCGACCTGGTTACGCATGAGCGCCAGCAGCGGCGAGACGATCACCGTCGGCCCGGCGGGGCGGGGCTGGTCGCGCAGCAACGCGGTGGCCACGAAGTAGACGGCCGACTTGCCCCAGCCCGTACGTTGCACGCAGAGCACCCGCCGCCGGTCGACCACCAGCGCCTCGATCGCCCTCCACTGATCCTCGCGGAGCCGGGCGTGACTGCCGGCCAACCGCCGCAGCACCTCCTCGGCGCGTTCCCGGACCATGCTGCGTTCCTGGCTCATCCGGCCTTTCTACCAGCGCCCGAAGGGTCACCGGCAGCGCGGCCGCAACGGCTGGCATACGATGCCGTTCGATCAGTGAGAGAGGACGAGATGACACAGCGAACCGGCATCACCGTCACGGGCCGGCGGGTCGCGGTCACCGCGGTGGCCCTGCTCACCGTCGCTCTGGTGGCCGGCTGCGACGACGAGACGCCGCAGGCGGCGCCGCCGCCACCGGACCCGAAGCAGGAGTTGCTGGCGGCGGTGCCGACCGACGAGGACCCCGCCTTCCGCTTCACCACCAGCGACACCTCCGGCGACGTGTCCGGCGTGATCGACCCGGCGAACCAGGGTATGGACATCGACACCGTCACCAAGGACAAGGACTTCACCCTGGAGATGTCCTTCCGGATGGTCGACTCGCGGACCTGGATGAAGGTCAACTTCAAGGGTTCGAAGGACATCCAGAAGCTGATGAAGCTGCCCACCAAGTGGATGGAGATGGACCCGGCGAAGCTCGACGGTCCGGACACGCTGCCCACGTACCAGGGCACCGACCCCGGCAACGCCGAGGTGATCATTCGCGCCGCCAGCGACGTGCAGGCCGGCGAGGCCGGGTCGTACACCGGAGTGATCGACCCGACCGACCAGCCGGACCTGGCGGACGCCCTGGAGGGAATCGCCACGCTCGGCGACGCCGCCGAGCCGATCCCGTTCACCGCCGTCGTCGGCGCGGACGGCAACCTCACCACGCTCACCCTGAAGATCCCCGCCGCCGGCAAGAAGAAGGCGAGCGAGTACGTGGTGGAGTACTACGACTTCGGCACCACTCCCCCCATCGCCGCCCTCACCCCCGACGAGGCCCAGAAGGCCCCCACCTCCGCCTACGACCTCCTCAACGGCTGACCGCAGCGCGAGGTTGATCAAGAGGTTTGCGTCTGCAGGCACCCCGATCCAGACGCAAACCTCTTGATCAACGCGGGCTGAGGGGGAGGCGCGCGGGGGTCAGCGGCCCAGGACTGAGCCGCCGTTGACGCCGAGGATCTGGGCGGTGACGAAGCTGGCGGCGGGGCTGGCGAGGTAGCGGACGGATTCGGCGATGTCGTCGGGGGTGCCGGCTCGGCCGACGAGGGTCGCGGCGACCCGCTTGGCGTGGCCCTCGGGGGTCATCCGGCCGACGAAGAACTCGGTCTCCGCGACGTAGCCGGGGCTGACCACGTTGACCGTGATCTGCTCGGGCCCGAGTTCGGCCGCGAGACTGTACGCCCAGCCGTGCAGTGCCGCCTTCGCCGCCGAGTACGCGTCACCTCCGCCCCGCTGGGCGGCGATCGAACTGATCAGGATCACCCGCCCGCCGGGACGACGCAGCGCCGGTCGCAGCGCCGCGGTGAGCAGCACGGCGGTGAGCACGTTGGTGTCCAGGGTCGCCCGCCAGTTCGCGGCGATCCCGGCCAGCGTGTCGTCCTGCGCGCTGTGGAAGCCGCCTGCGTTGTTGACAAGCACGTCGACCGGCCGCCCGTCGACCGCCTCGACCACCCGGCCGATCTGCTCGGGGTCGGTGAGGTCGACACTTACCGCGCGTACCGCCTCCGGTCGGCCGGTCTCCGCCCCGATCCGTTCGGCGGTCGTCGCGAGCACCTCCGCCCGCCGGCCGAGGACCAGCACCGAGCACCCGTCGGCGACGAGCGTCCGCGCCACGGCCGCCCCGATTCCCGTACCACCGCCGCTGACCACTGCCAACCGCTCGTCCACGCCACGCTCCCCCGCGTCCCGGTGCTCCCTGGATCACGAGGCTAGCGGGCGGCGCGGTGTGCCGCCCGCCAGCCCGTGGTCAGCTCTCCCGACGCGGGCCGAGGCGCAGAGCGTTGCGCAGCAGGGCGAGCCGGGGGGCGAGACTGGCCAGGCCACCGGGGAAGAAGTAGACGGCCAGGATGAAGACGGTGCCGAGGACGAAGAGTGGCTGCGACAGCGGCCGGCTGAGGAAGGCCGGCAGCGCGTCGATCGCACCGGAACTGCCCACCGAGATCAGGCGGTGGTCCAGGTACATGTAGAGGATGCCGCCCAGTACCGGGCCCCAGCGGGTGCCAGGGCCACCGAGCACCACCATCACCAGCAGCGACAGGGTCAGCTCACTGCTGGTGATGTGCGGGGAGGCACCGCCGACGATCAGGCAGTAGACCACCCCGCCCGCCGCCGCGAGACCACCGGCCAGGGTGAAGGCGACAAGCTTGAAACGGTACGGATCGAGCCCGAGCACGCCGATGCGCCGCTCGTCGTCGCGTACCCCGGCCAGCACCCGCCCGGTCGGCGAGTTGCTGACCCGGTGCACCACGAAGACCACCACGACCAGGTACGCCAACGCCAGCCAGTACAGGTTTACCGTGTTGGCCACCCCGACCAGCCCGGACGGCACCCCGGTCACGTCCAGCGGCAGCCCCTCCTCACCACCGGTGAGCCCACCGAAGTCGCGGGCCACCAGGATCGCCCCGACCTGGGCGAAGGCCAGCGTCACCATGGCGAAGGCGATGCCGACCGTACGCAGGGCCACCGCGCCGACCAGACCGGCGAGGATGATCCCGCCGACGATCGCCAGCGGCGCGGCCTGCCAGAGCGGCAACCCGACCCGGGTGATCAGGATGTCGGTGCCGTACACCCCGGCGGCGAAGTAGAGGGCGTGCCCGAAGGAGAGCATCCCGGTCCGCCCGAACAGCAGGTCGTAGCCGGCCGCCAGGCCACCGAAGACCAGGCAGACGGCGAGCAGTTGCAGGGTGCCGGGCGAGTTCAGCGCGCCCTCGAAGACGCCCGGCAGGTGCAGCGTCGAGTACGGCAGGATCAGCGCCACGGCCAGCACGACCAGGGGCAGGAACGGGCGCAGCCGGGACCAGCCGGTCGACTCCGACGGCACCGCCGCCGCAGGTGCCGTGACCTCGGGACTCTTGACCTCGGTCATGCCGTAGCCACCTTTCCGGCGATGCCCTGCGGGCGCAGCAGCAGCACCACGGCCAGCAGCGCGACCACGCAGATGTCGCCCAGCCCGGAGGTGCCGTAGTAGTTGACGAACTGTTGCAGCAGCCCGACCGCGACCGCCGCGTACGCGGACCCGACGACCGAGCCCATGCCGCCGATGACCACCACGATGAACGCGAAGATCAGCAGCGAGCCGCCCTGCTGGGGTGAGACGGTGCCGAAGTAGACGCTGCCCAGCGCGCCGGCCAGCGCCGCCGCCGCGCCACCGATGGCGAAGACCAGGGTGAACGCCTTGCGGACGTCGATGCCCAGCGCGGTCACCATCTCCCGGTTCTCCACCCCGGCCCGGATGATCAGGCCGTAGCGGGTCCACTGGAGGAAGGCCAGGATCGCGGCGAGCACCAGCACCGCGGCGACGATCAGCAGCAACCCCCCGTTGGGTACCTGTGCACCGAGGATCGTCGTCACCTGCCGGGTCCACTCCGGACGCGGGAACGGCCGGGCGTCGGCACCCCAGGTGGCCTGCAACAACGCCACTCCGGCCAGGGAGAGGCCGACGGTGACCAGCACCTGCTCGATGGTGCGGGAGTAGAGCGGCCGGATCAGCACCAGCTCGACCAGCACCGCCATCAGCGTGCCGGCGGCCACCCCGAAGGCGACCGCGACCACGAAACCGAAGCCGTCGGACCCGGCGCCGGGCAGGTTCCCCGCCGCCCACCAGGTCGCGTACGCCCCGACGCCGAGGAACAGCCCGTGCGCGAAGTTGAGCACGTCGGCCAGGCCGAAGACCAGTGACAGGCCGGAGGCCACCAGGAAGTAGAGCGCCGCCAGACCGAGCCCGGTCAGCGTCAACAGGATGACCGCGTCCATCAGTGCCCGTCCTTCCGTCCGGCGCCGGGCGCGGCGTGATGGCTGCCGGGCGCGGCGTGGTGCCCCTCGACCGAGCCGACGCCGAGCAGCGACCGGGTCAGCTCGGTCTCCGCCAGCAGCCGCTGGGCGTCGCCGGTCCAGGCCACCTGGCCGGCGGCCAGCACCACCGCGTCGCGGGCCAGCCGCCGGACCACGGCCAGGTTCTGCTCCACCAGCAGCACCGGCACGGATTCGGCGACCCGCGCCAAAACCTCGGCCACCTCGGTCACCACCTTCGGTGCCAACCCCTTGGTCGGCTCGTCGACCAGCAGCAGCCGGTTGTCGTTGATCAGCACCCGGCCGATGGCGAGCATCTGCTGCTGCCCACCGGAAAGCGAACCGGCCCGCTGCCGGGACCGTCGCTGCAACTCGGGAAAGAGCGCGAAGACCCGGTCGTACGCCGGGGTGCTGCCGCGCCGTTCGGCGAGCCGCAGGTTCTCCGCGACGGTGAGTCCGGCGAAGACGCACCGGTCCTCCGGCACGTAGCCGAGCCCGCCGCGCACCAGCCGGTGTGTCGGTTGGCCGAGCAGCGTCGCCGACTGCATCCGGACGGTGCCGCGTACCTCGCCGTTGCGGGGGGTCAGCCCGACCAGGGCGCGCAGCGTGGTGGTCTTGCCGACGCCGTTGCGGCCGAGCAGCACGGTGACCCCGGTCGGCGCGACCGTGAACGACACCCCTTGCAGGATGTGCAGTCCGGCGATCCGTACCGACAGGTCCTGCACTGCCAAGATCGGCTCCATCAGAGCTCCTCCCCCAGGTAGGCCTCTTGCACCGTCGGGTTGGCCATCACCGTCTCCGGGGTGTCGCAGGCCAGCAGGGCACCGTGGTGCATCACGGCGATCCGGTCGGCCAGTTCGAGGATCACGTCCATGTGGTGCTCGACCATCAGCACCGACCGACCGCTGTCGCCGGTCAACGAGCGGATGACCTGGACCAGTTCCGGCACGTCCTCGGCGCTGACCCCGGCCATCGGTTCGTCGAGCAGCATCACCCGTGGTTCGCCGGCCAGCAGCAGCGCGATCTCCAGCTTGCGCTTCTCGCCGTGCGCGAGGGTGCCGGCCAACGCCGTACCCCGGTGGGTGAGGCCGACCCGGTCCAGCGCCGCGTCGGCGGCGGCGGCCACCTCCCGGTCGGCCACCGCCCGCCGCCACAGCTTCATCGAGCCCCCGCGGTGTGCCTGCACAGCGAGCCGGACGTTCTCCCGCACGCTCAGCGAGCCGAAGACCGAGGACGCCTGGAAGGTACGCCCCAGGCCGAGCCGGGCCCGCCGGTGCGGCGGCAGGGTGGAGATGTCCTGCCCGTCCAGGGTGACCTGGCCCTCGGTGGGCCGACGCAGGCCGGTGATCAGGTTGAACAGTGAGGTCTTGCCGGCGCCGTTGGGCCCGATCACGCCGAGGAACTCCCCGGGTGCCAGGTCGATGTCGACGGCGTCGACGATGGCGACCTCACCGATCCGCCAGGTCAGACCGCGGGTGGCGAGCATGGCGTACCTCAGCCCTTCATCGCCTGGACCGGCGGCGCGGCCTCGTCACCGGTGAGTGCCTTCTGGGCGGTGGCGGTGAAGGTGTCGCCGCTGCCGGTCAGGCTCGCCTGGTACATCGGCTGGAGCAGGGCGTGGTCCTCGGCGCGGATGGTCATGGTGCCCTTCACGCCCTCGAAGCTCCAGCCCTCCAGCGCGGTGATCATCTTCTCGACGTCGTCGCCGCCCTCCTGCACGGCCCGCACCACCATCTGGGCTGCGGCGAAGCCGTCCGGGTGGAACAGGTCGAGGGTGCCACCGGGGATCTTCGCCTTCGCGGCCTTGGCCGCCTCGGTGTCGCTGGCCCCGTCGAAGTAGTGCGACAGGAAGGAGATCTTGGTGCCGGCCGCGCCGAAGGTGGGCCAGGAGGCGCGGATGTCCAGGCCGGTGACGACCGTGGTGGAGCTCAGTACGCCCTGCTGGTCCAGCGTCTGCCACATCGCCGGGGCGGTGGTGCCGGCCCAGGCGACGAAGAGCAGGTCCGGCTTGGCGGACTTGATCTGGCTGGCGAACGGAGTGAACTCGGTGGCGCTGGCCGGTGCCCGGACCGCGCTGACGGTCGCCCCGGCACCCCCGATGATCTCCTTCACCGCCGCCTCGTTGGCGTCACCGAACGCGCCGTCCTGGGCGAACACCACGACCTTCTTGCCGGTCGGGTCACCGATGAACGACCTGGCGGTCACCACGTCCTGGTACGACTGCCGGCCGGAGCGGAAGGTGTACTTGTTCACGCCGGTAACCGCGTCGGTGGCGGCCGGGCCGGAGATGAACAGCACCTTGTTCTGGGCGGCGATCGGGGCGACCTGAAGCGCCACACCGGACGCTGTCGAGCCAGCGATGATCTTGTTGCCCTTGCCGATCAGATCCTTCGCCGCGGAGACCGCCTTCGCCGGGTCACCGGCGTCGTCGACCTCGGTGATCTCGATCGCCCGGTCGCCGACCTTGTTGGTGCCGCCGGTGGCGAAGTCCAGACCGGCCCGGAACCCTTCGATGTACTGCTTTCCGTAACTGGCCAGCGCACCCGACTGGGAGTAGACCAGGCCAACCTTCACCGGCGCGGCGCTGTCGCCACCGCCGTTGGCGGTGTCCTGCGGGCTGCCACAGGCCGTGGCGACCATCGTCGCGGCCATCATCGTTGCGGCGGACAGGAACACCCGCCGTGTCGTCCGGACCGTCATTGCGACTCCACGTGAGGACTCAGAGGGAGGGAAACCTTATGTGTCGGCTCACGCTAGAAGTGACGTCACCCACGGGCTATGTGGCGGAAGCACACAAGTCGCCAGAGGTGGGTGGCTTCCGGTTACAGCGATGACGGTGAGGCAGTGACCCGTCGGCGAAACCATGGCCCAACCTCCCACGGCCAAGCCCCACCCTGTGTCGCCCTCCCCCACCACCCGGTGCGGAGACGCAACACCCCCCGTGGAGTGGAGTCGACCTTGGCCGACCACAACCTGGTCAAAGGCGGTGCGTTCCTGGTCGCGGCGTGCGGGCCGGCGCTGGTCGGCCTCGCGCTGACGTTCGGCATCATCACGGAGAACATGATCACGGGCTAGTTCAGCGGCGAACCTCAGCAATTGGTCCGCACCTGACCGTCCGGTGAATCCTCGGGATTTCGATTTCCGCAGTTCGGGATCGGTTGAAATCAGAGGATTGTCTGGTGCGCCGGTTCCTTCGTCACCCCGTACGGCTGGTGCCGCTCGCTTTCCTCCTGGCGATCGGAATCGGCACCGGTCTGCTGATGCTGCCGTCGATGACGGTCCGCCACGAGGCGGCGCCGACGCTCACCGCACTGTTCACCGCCACCTCGGCGATCTCGGTCACCGGGCTGGCCGTCGTGGACACACCGGGATTCTGGTCCACCCCCGGCCTGATCGTGATCACGGTGCTCACGCAGATCGGCGGGTTGGGCATCCTCACCGGCGCCGCGCTGGTGATCCTGACGGTGTCCCGGCGGCTCGGTCTGCACAACCGGATGCTGGTGCAGGCAGAAACGCTGGAGTACGGGATCGGCAACCTCCGTCGCCTGCTGCTGCACATCGGGGGGACGGTGCTGGTCTGCGAGACGGTGATGACGGCCATCGTCACCGCGCGGCTCTGGCTGGGCTACGACTACCCGCTGGGGCGTGCCCTGTGGTCGGGCGGCTTCCACGCCATCCAGGCGTTCAACAACTCCGGCTTCTCGCTCTACCCGCACGGCCTGCTGTCCTTCTCCCGCGACCCGTGGGTGAGCCTGCCGTTGGCGCTCGGCAGCATCATCGGCGGCCTCGGATTTCCAGCCCTGTTCGAGGCGGCCCGCGAGTGGCGCCGACCGACCCGGTGGGCGGTCGCCACCAAGTTGACCATCTGGGGCAGCGCCGCTCTGGTCGGCCTCGGTTTCCTGACGTTCCTGCTGATCGAGTGGGGCAACGCCCGGACCATCGGCCAGTACGCCGTCACCGACAAGCTGCTCGCCGCGTTCACCCAGATTGCGCTGTCGCGTACCGGCGGGATCGAGGTGGTGTCCACCACCGGCCTGCGGGAGGAGAGTTATCCGCTGCTGACCGGATTGATGTTCATCGGTGGTGGCAGCGCGAGTACCGCCGGAGGCATCAAGGTCACCACCTTCTTCCTGCTCGCCTTCGTCATCTGGGCGGAGATCCGGGGCGAGCCGGACGTCACGGTCGGGCACCGGCGGGTGGCCACCGCCAGCCAGCGGCAGGCGGTCACGGTCAGCCTGCTCAGCGTCGCGATCGTGGCCGTCGGCACCTCCCTGCTGATCGCCGTGACCAACAAGGTGCCGTTCCACTCGGCGCTGTTCGAGATCACCTCGGCGTTCAGCACCACCGGTCTGTCGGCCGGCGTGACGTCGGCCCTGCCTGACAGCGGCCTTCTCCTGCTGACCGTGCTGATGTACATCGGCCGGGTCGGTCCGCTCACGCTCGGCTCGGCGATCGCCCTGAACACCCGTCACCGGCTCTACCGCTATCCAGAGGAGCAACCCATTGTCGGCTAGCAAACCGGACACGGATGGCATCGCCGTGATCGGCCTCGGCCGGTTCGGCTCCCGGCTGGCCGAATCGCTGAGCGCTCTCGGTCACGAAGTGCTCGCCATCGATCGTGATTCCCGGCGGGTGCAGAAATGGTCGGCCCTGCTCGACCAGGTGGCGCAGGCCGATTCCACCGACGGCCAGGCGTTACGCCAACTCGGGGTGGCCGACCTGAACCGGGTCGTCGTGGCCATCGGCGCTTCCCTGGAGTCCAGCGTGCTCACCGTGCTCGCGCTTGTCGAGTTGGGCGTGCCGCAGATCTGGGCGCGGGCCACCTCGACGCAGCATTCGAAGATCCTGTCAGCGGTCGGCGCGCAACACGTGATCTTTCCCGAGAAGGAGACCGGCGAGCGAATGGCCCATCTGATCGCCAGCCGGATGCTCGACTTCATGGAGTTCGGTGACGCCTTCGCCATCGCGAAGATGCACGTGCCCGCCCCGATGGCTGGGCATCGTGTCAGCGAACAGCAACTGCTCGACCGCTACGGGATACGGATCATCGGGGTCAAGCGGCCAGCCGAGCAGCGCTATCGCTACGTCTCCGACAGCCTGCTGCTCGGCCCCGACGACATCGTCATCGTCGAGGGAACCATCGATCAGGTTCAGGCTTTCGCTTCGCTGACCTGACCCCGATCGCTCAGGCTTTCCTGCCGGGTGGCGTCTTCGGCTTGCCCCGCTTGGCCGCCTTTGTCTTCTCCGGCTTCCCCTTCGCCGGAGTCCCCTTGGCCTGCTGCTCCTTCTTGTCGGGGCCCTTCTTCTTGGCAGGGGTGTCCTTCTTGCCCGGCTCGGCCTTCTTGCCCGGCTTGGCCTTCTCCGGCTTGGTCTTCGCCTTGTCCGAGCCACCGGAACCGGCCTTGCCGCCGGCCGCCTTCACCGGCTTCGGGGTCGGTGCGCTGCCGGCGATGCCGGACACCTGCACCCCGCACTGCTCGTCACCCAGGCGGAACTCCACCGGCAGCGGATTCGTCCCGGTGTACGTCCCGGTCAGGCGCAACTTCTCGGTCGCGCCGGGTTTCAGGGCGGGATGCTCCGGGGCGGCCTGGACCGCGACCGCGTGCCCCTGTTGGCGGGCCGGCACGGGGCTCGCCCCGGTCACCTGCTGCCCACCGGGGAAGGCGAACCGGACCGTCCAGTCCCGCAGTTCGCGGTCGCCGGTGTTGGTCAGGCTCAACTCGGCGGTGAAGTCCTTGCCGGAGTCCTTGCGCAGCGCGTACGACACCTGGCACGGAATCCGGTCCTCGCCGCCCATCCGAGCCTGGGTGGGCTGGTCGATGCCGCCGCTGGCCGGGCTGCGCGAGGTGACTCCCCACACCGCCGCGGTGACGGCCATCAGCGCGACGGCGGCCACCCCCGCCTCGACCCGACGTCGACGGTCCCGCCGCCGAGCGGTGCGCAGACCCGTCAGCGGCAGCGCATCCGTCGCCACCGACCAGGGCAGGATGGTGGTACCGGCGCTGGCCAGCAGCATCGGATCGGTTCGCTGGTCGGCCAGCGACACCGGCACGGCCGGGATCTTGCCGACCGCTTCGGCGAGGGTAAGGGCCAGCTCGGCCGTACCGGGCCGGTCCACCGGGCGCTTGGCCAGGCAGCGGTGCACCAGCTCGGCGACCCCGGCGGGCAACTCCGGCACCGCCGGCATGGGTTCCGGTTCGCGGTACATGTGCGCCCGCAACATCTGGGTGGTCGTTTCGGCCTGCCAGGGCAGCCGGCCGGTCAGCATCCGGTAGAGCAGCAGGCCCACCGCGTACACGTCGGTGGCGGGGCTGACCTGACCGTTGTCGAGGCGTTCCGGGGCGAGGTAGGCGGGCGTGCCGAGCAGTGTGCCGTCCGCGCTCTTCTCGCTCTCCCCCACCAACGCCGAGATGCCGAAGTCGACCACCTTCACGCCGGTCGCGGTGAGCATCACGTTGCCGGGGGTCACGTCGCGGTGCACCACGCCACGGGCGTGCGCAGTGGCCAGCGCGGAGGCGACCTCGGCCGCGATCGTCACCGCCTCCCGCCAGGGCAGGACGCCCACGCCGGAGAGCCGGGCGGTCAGCGGCGCGCCGTCGATCAACTCCATCACCACGTACGGCACGGTCAGGCCGACCTGCTGGGACTCGCCGTAGTCGTACACGTTTGTGATGTTGGGGTGGCAGAGCCGGGCGGCGGCCTGGGCCTCGCTGCGGATCCGGTGGCGGAACGCCCGGTCGCTGGCCAGCCGGGACGCCAGGACCTTGACCGCGACCTGCCGGCCCAGCACCTCGTCGTAGCCACGCCAGACGACGGACATCCCGCCCGTGCCCAGTTGCTCGATCAACCGGTACCGCTCACCAAGCAGCTGCGCGCCCCTGCGTACCTCTGCACCCATGGTCGGCCTTGTTGCCCGAAGCGAACCCCGCTACACCTTTCTGAGCGGATTCGGTCACCGATGTCACCCGATCAGGCGGTGGCGAGCAGTTGGTCCACCGGCGCGTAGTCGTCGGTGAGCACCAGCGCGTCACCGACGAAGTCGGTCAGGTCCCCGCCGCTGAGCAGGCTGACCGGCTCGTTGTCGGCGTCCAGTCGGGCGCGGAGCGCGGCCAGCGGCAACGGCGCGTCGGAGGCGACGATGAGGAAGTTCGCGCCCCGCTCGCCGGCCAGCGCCTCCGGCGGGGCGACCAGCGCGACATGCCGGAACTCGGCGGCGACGGTGGCCACCTCGCTGCGGATGAACCGCAGCGGCGGATAGTCGATCACGTTCTGCACGTACACCCCGCCGGGGCGGACGACGCGCCTGATGTCGGCGGCCATCTCCCGGGTGGCCAGGTGCCAGGGCACCACCAGATGCCCGAACGCGTCACCGACCACGAAATCCCGGCTGTCCGTCGCCTGCCGGGCCGTCCACAGCCGGGCGTCGCCCACCATCACCTCGAGATCCGGCCCCTGGCGTACGCCGAGGTGCTGCTCGCCCAGGGCGACCAGCCCGCCGTCGAGCTCGAAGACCAGGTTGTCGGTGCCGGGCCGGGTGGCGGTCAGGTAGCGCGGCACGGTGAACCCGCCCCCGCCCAGGTGCAGTGCGTCGAGCCGCTGCCCCTCGGGGGCCATCACGTCGGCCACCGCCCCGATCCACCGGGTGTACGCGTACTCCAGGTGGGTCGGGTCGGCGAGATCCACGTACGAGTGCTGGGCCGAGTTGAGCAGCAGCGTCCGCCCGCTCTCGCGGCCGGGATCGGTTTCGACCCTTGCGCAGTGGTACGCGGTCTCCACGTCGCACGGGTTCGGCGCGACCATGGTCAGCCCCGCGCCGACCAGGCCGAGCACCGCCAACGCGGCCTTGACCCGGGCCGGGCCGGGCAGCGTCGCCCGGTCCTGGCGGTGCAGGTACACGCCGAGGGCGATGCCGGTGATGCCGAGCGAGGCGGCGAGCCCGAACAGGATGACCGTGCTGGGCAGCGCGGCGACCAGCACGAACCCGGTGACCAGGGTCGCCGTGACCGCACCCAGCGTGCCGATACCGGAGAGCCGACCGACCACCTGGCCGGTGCGGCGCAGGTCAGCGAGTTGCAGCTTGACCACCAGCGGGGTGACCGCGGACAGCAGCATCGCGGGGGCGAACACGGCCACCGCGACCAGCAGCAGGATCGCGCTGGCGGTGTCACCCTTGAGCACCTCGCCCGCGTAGCGCACCGCCGGCAGGGTGATCGCGGTGGCGATGCCGGAGAGCACCAGGGCCGGGGCCAGCAGCGTACGCGGATTGCGCTTGTCGGCCAGCCAGCCACCCGCCCAGGCCCCGTACGCGATGGCGGCCAACGCGATGCCGATGACCGAGCTGGTCACCTGAAGCGTCACCCCGACGTACGGCCCGACCAGGCGCAGCGCGGCGGTCTCCAGGACCAGGACGGCACCGCTGGAGTAGAAGACCAGAAACGCGGCGAGCCCGCTGGGCAGCGCCCGTGGGGTCGCCGGTTCGGCCGACGCGGTGGGTGCCGCGACGTCAGGTGATGGAGAGTTCATCGTGGCGATGGTACGCAGCCCGTAGACGGCCGCGGGTCAGTACATCGAGAGATGAACATGGTTCGTGTGGTCTGCGGCGGGACTGCCGCTGCCGCCGTACGCTCGCCAGCCGGTGCCCGGATGCCAGATCTGCCGGTACCAGATGACGTACAGCACACCGAGCCGGTCGGCGTTGCGTACGTGCCAGGCGGCCAGGCTGTCCCCGTACGCCTTGTCCCCGCCGGTGGCCGTGCGGTTCTCGAAGCCGTTGGTGGCGGCGGAGAAGTCACAGGCCCGACCCTTGGGATGCTCGCCGGAACCACCGCTGCGGTAGCAGGAGACGTACCGCTTGTATCCGGCGGCCTTGGTCTGCTGAAGCGCGTGCAGGGTGCGTGGCGTGATGCAGCCGGAGGTGGTCGGGTCGTTCACCGAGCAGGACTCGGACGGCCAGGAGCCGTTGGCGTTGCGCGGCGCCGGCTTGGCCGACGTGGCGCTGCCGCCGCTGAAGCCGCCGCTGGTACCCGAGCTGACCGCGGCCAGCGCCGCCTCGGTCTCCTTCTTCTTCTTCGCGATCACGGCGAGCTGCTTGGTCTGCTCCCGCACCTCGGCGTTGATCGCGAGCTTGGCCTGCCGGGCCTGCTCGCGGGCCTCGGTCAGCTCGCGCACCCGACGGCCGTCCCGCTGGGCCATCATGTCGAGGCTGGCGGCCCGCTGCACGAACGCCTCCGGGGTGCCGCTGTCCAGCAGCGCGGCGGCGGCACTGAGCCGACCGATCCGGTACGACTGTGCGGCCACCTCACCGACCATCACGCTCAGCTCGGACAGTCGCCCCTCCAGCTCGGACAGCTCCTTGGCCATCTTCTTCTGACGCTTCTTGGAGCTGTCGAGCTTGCGCTTGGCCTCGATGTGCGCCTTGGCAGTGGCCTCCAAGGTGTCCCGCAGCTTCTTGCTGCCCCCCTCGTTGGGCTCGGCGTACGCCGGGACGGCACCGACGCCGAGCAGCAACGCCACGGCGGCGAGCAGGGTGATCAGCGGCCGATGTAAGCGCCGCCGCACGGGCATGGACCTGCGCACGAAAGCATCCTTTCGTCGTCCGCCGGCCCCCCGGTGAGATCACTGCGCGGCGGCGGCCCCCGCCGGCGCCGATCGGCGGCCTGCTGGCGGTAGACCGCCGGTCAGAATACCGGAACCGCCCTCCCCGACCAGTCCCCCGACCCCCACACCCGTCAATAACCCACCCACCGTAACCCTCACCTAACCCTCCGCCCACCACCCCCCGCGCCAACCCGCCGGCCCGACCCGCAGCCCGACCTGCCGCGTGATCAAAGATTTGGTCGAGCTCCGGGCTGAGGGCGACCAAAACTGGCGGAGGACGCGGGGCGCAGGGTGGGGTGGGTCAGGTGCGAGTGGGCAGGAGGGTGGTTTGGACCTGGTGCCAGATCTTTTCGTTTGTGGCTACCAGCAGGCCTTCGGTGGTGTCGGCGGGGTGGTAGTCCGTGCCGTCGAAGCGGCGGGCCACCCCGCCGGCGGCCCGTACCAGCAGGGTGCCCGGGCCGTGGTCCCAGGGCAGGGTGCGCCAGAAGACCACGAACTGCTGGTCACCGGTGAGCAGGTCGAGGTATTCCCGGCCGGCGCAGTGTTGGCCGGGCAGCAGTTCGCCGACCTGCGCACCGCCCGCCTCGACGGTTCGCCGCGACGAGGGCGGCAGGAACCTGGTCATCGCCGCGCCCCGTAGCTCGCCGATCGGCGGTGCGTCGGTCGGCAGGCGCAGCGGATTCCCGTCGAGGTAGGCGCCGGTCTCCAGCCAGCCCGTCGCCAGGGTGTCCGCCAGCGGATCGAAGATCCAGCCGGCCACCGGCTCACCGGCGGTGAGCAGGGCGATCATCAGGGCGAACGGGCGGCGTCCGGCCGCGAAGTTGGCGGTGCCGTCGATCGGGTCGACCAGCCACACGTCTCCGGCGGAGCGCAGGTGGCGCAGCAGGCTCGGGTCCGCCGCCACGCCCTCCTCGCCCACCACCAGCGAGTTCGGTCGCAGTCGACGCAACCCGGCGGCAATCGCCTCCTCAGCCCGCTGGTCGGCGACCGTGACCAGTTCGCCCGGGGCCTTCTCGGTCACGTCGGCGTCGTCGAGGTGACGGAACAACGGAAGTACGATCCGGTCGGCGGTCTCCCGCAGCAGTCCGGCGACGTCGTCGAGCAGTGTGTCAGCCACGCGGCGGCAGCTTCACCACGCTGACGAAGAACTCGTCGATCTGCCGGACCACCGAGATGAACCGCTCGAAGTCCACCGGCTTGGTGACGTACGCGTTCGCGTGCAACTGGTAGCTGCGCAGGATGTCCTCGTCGGCCTGGGAGGTGGTCAGCACCACCACCGGGATCCGGCGGAACTGCTCGTCGTTCTTGATCTCCTCCAGCACCTCCCGGCCGTCCCGGCGCGGCAGGTTCAGGTCGAGCAGGATCAGATCCGGCAGCACCGCGTCGGCATACTGGCCCTCGCGGCGCAGGTAGGCCAGCGCCTCGGCGCCATCGGAGACGACGTTGAGCCGATTACGCAGCTTGTGCTCCTCGAAAGCCTCCCGGGTCATCAGCACGTCACCCGGGTCGTCCTCGACGAGCAGCACCTCGATCGGGCTGTTGCCGTCCGCTGGCGCGGTCATCCCACCGCCTCCTTCATCCCACCTGTGTCACCGCTACCCGACCGCCCACCCCTACCGGGCGCCTCGCCGGTGGCTGCGTCCGCGCCGCCCTGGCGAGCCACGTCGGCCGGCCGCGCCCCGGCGGTGTCCGCTGCCGCGTCGTCGGCCGATCGGGCAGCCGAAGCCGTGTCGGCGTCCACGCTGACCGTACCGTCACCGCCGGCCTGCTCGCCGACGGCCGGTGCGGCGTCACGGTCGGCCGGGTCCGAATCCGGCTCCGCCGCGCCCGTCGGCGGGCCGCTCTGCCGGGCCGCCTCGACGTCGCCGGGCATGGCCGGCAGGGTGAACCGGATGGCCGTGCCCTCGGGTACGTCGGTGTCCACCCAGACCCGACCGCCGTGGTACTCCACGATCTTCTTGACGATGGCCAGCCCGATGCCGGTCCCCGGATAGGCGTCCTTGGCGTGCAGCCGCTGGAAGATCACGAAGATCTTGTCGGCGAACTCCGGCTCGATCCCGATGCCGTTGTCCTGGCAGCTGATCTCCCATTCCTCGCCGACCAGCCGGGCCGAGACATGCACCTTCGGCGGTACGTCGGGGCGGCGGAACTTGACCGAGTTGCTGACCAGGTTGACCAGCAGGTTGGTCAGCAGTGGTTCCTCGCCCCGGATGACCGGCAGGTTGCCCCAGGTCAGCTCGGCGTCGGCGTACTGCCGGGCCGGTTCGGTCTGTGCGGCGACGTCGGCCATCAGGCTGTTCAGGTCGACCTCGGTGAAGCCGGCGGTGAGCCGACCGATCCGGGAGAACGCCAGCAGATCGTTGATCAGCCGCTGCATCCGCTGGGCACCGTCCACCGCGAAGGCGATGTACTGGTCGGCCCGCTCGTCGAGGCGGCCCGCGTACCGGCGTTGCAGCAGCTGGCAGAAGCTCGCCACCTTGCGCAGCGGCTCCTGGAGGTCGTGCGAGGCGACGTAGGCGAACTGCTCCAGGTCACGGTTGGATCGGGTCAACTCCTCGGCCTGCTTCTGCAACTGGGCGTTGACCCACTCGATGCGCTCCCGTGCCTCGCGTACCTCGGCGAGGTCGGCCGCGATCCGCTGCCGCATGGCATCCACGTCCGTGCCGAGGGTCTGGAACTCCGGCGGCCCGGTGCCGACGATCCGGTGCGCGTAGTCACCCGTGACGACCTCTCTGACCTGCCCGGCCAGGCCGGTCAGCGGGCGCAGCACCATCCGATCCAGCGCCAGCAGCAGGGCGATGCCGGCCGTGCCCACCACGAGTGCGGCGACGATGAGCAGGATGACCAGGAGGTTGCCGGTCCGCTCCACGTTGTCGGCGGTGGCCTCCCGAGCGGTGAGGATCTCGTCCTGGAGCGCGGAGACCGCACCACGCACCTCGTCGAACCGCTCTCGCGCCTCGTCGGTCAGCAGCGCCTGGCCGGCTTCGGTGCCCTCGGTCCGAGTCGTCTCGATCACCGGCTGGGCCACGCCGCGCCGCCACTCGTCCGCCTGCTGCTCCACCGCCTCAAGGTCCGCCACGATCGCGGGGTACTTGGCGGACAACTTCCGGATCTCCTGCGCGGTCGCCCGCTCCTGAGCCAGACCCTGCTCGTACGGGGCGAGGTCCTCCGGATCGGCGGTCACCGCATAGCCGCGTACGGCGGTCTCCTGGTCGAGCAGGGCGTTGAGCATCTCCTGGCCCTGCACCCGCAGCGGGCCGACCTCCACCAGCAGCACGTCGGTGTACTCGCGGTTCTTGGTGGCGACGACCGCCTCGGCCACCGCGACGCTGAGCAGCAGCGCGCCGACCACCCCGAGCAACGCCAGCACCCTGCGGCGCAGCGTCCACCAGCTGACGTCGACGCTCATCGGCCACCGCCCCGGGTGACCAGCAGCATCGCCACGTCGTCGGCGAACGGGCCGCCGTTGAGCTGCTCGGCGCGCCCGACCAGCCAGGCCGGCAGCGCGGGCAGCGCGACGTGGCGGCTGTCCGGTTCCTGCAACAGTCGGGTCAGCCCGGGCACATCAAGGCGCTCGTCGCCCTCGCCCACCCGGCCCTCGATCAGACCATCGGTGTACATCAGCAGTGACCAGTCCTCGGTGTCGAACTCCAGATCGAAGGCGACCGGACGCCGGGGTCGTACGCCGAGCAGCAGTCCGCCCGGCGCGGGCACCGGCGCCACCTTGCCCCCGGCGAGCAGGACCGGCGGAGGGTGGCCGGCCAGTCGTACGGTCCCCCGGTTGGCGTCGAGGTCGAGGCGCACCGTCGCGACCGTGGCAAAGATCTCCTGGAGCCGGCGTTCGCTCATCAGCACCTGCTCCAGCGCGGGCAGCACCTCGTCGTCCGGCACCCCGGCCAGGATCAGCGCCCGCCAGGCCACCCGAAGCTCGACCCCGAGCGCCGCCTCGTCCACCCCGTGCCCGCACACGTCGCCGACGATCAGGTCGACCTGATCGGGACGGGTCTGCACAACGTCGAAGAAATCGCCCCCGATCAGGGCGGCATGCCGACCGGGTCGATAGAAGGTGTGCACGGCGATCTTGTCGGTCGACATCAGTGGCTGGGGCAGCAGACCTCGCTCCAACCGAGCCGACTCGGCCTGCCGCAGTTCCACCTCGCGCAGCCGGCGGGCATTCTCGTCGGCGCGTTTGCGCTCCACCGCGTAGCGCAGCGCCCGGGTCAGCAGCACCCCGTCGACCTGGCCTTTGACCAGGTAGTCCTGCGCGCCCTCGGCGACCGCGACGATGCCCAGGTGCTCGTCGCTGCGGCCGGTCAGCACGCAGACGGCGGCGCTGCCGGACATCTCCAACACCTGCCGCAGACCGTCCAGCCCCTGCGCATCGGGCAGGCCCAGGTCCAGCAGGACGCAGTCCACCCCCGCCATCCGTCGACGGGCCTCGCTGAGACTTGTGGCGACCAGCAGGTCGATCCCGGAATTCGTCTCGGCCAGCAGCTCGCCGACGAGGAAGGCGTCGCCCTCGTCGTCCTCGACCAGCAGCACCCGCAGCCGTTCCCCGGGCGGCAGGTTCGGATTGCCGCCCAGGCCACCTTGCGGATATGGCCATGACACGACTGAGGGACCGGTCTTGGCGGTCCCTCGGTGCGGCCGGCCCACCGCCGCGACGGGCGGGAGATCGCTGGTGATGTCGGGCTCCTTCCGAGTGCCCTGCTGATCCTGTATTAGACAACGTTCGCACACAACACGACGGAGCGCCCTGGGGCGGCATAGAGGATGATGTGCACCCACCCCACCCCCGAGGAGCCTGTCGTGGGCGCACCCCCCGCCGCCGATCGTGCCCTGTCCCGACCGCGTCACCGCCTGGTCGCCGCGCTCGCCGCCCTGGTCGCCCTCGCCGCCGTCGGCACACTCGCGCTGCTCGCCATTCGTCCCCCGACACCCCGGCCGACCGACGCACCGCGCGACGAGTTCAGCGCCGATCGGGCGTACGAGCACGTGTCGGTCGTCGCGCGCCAGCGACACCCCGCCGGCAGCGCCGCCAACGACGAGGTCCGGGCCCATCTGGAGGCCCGGCTACGCGCGCTGGGGCTGACCCCCGAGGTTCAGGACACCGTCGCCGAAGAGGCCGGTCAGCTCAGCGGGGCCGCGGGTGGCGCCACGCTGGCCCGCGTACGCAACGTGGTGGCCCGGTTGGCCGGCACCGACCCGACCGGCACGGTGTTCCTGGTGGCCCACTACGACGCGGTGCAGACCGGGCCGGGCGGCAACGACAACGCGGCGGGCGTCGCCGCCATCCTGGAGGTGGCCCGGGCGCTGACCAGCGGCCCGCGACCCCGAAACGATCTCGTCTTCGTCTTCACCGACGCCGAGGAGGCCTGCCTGTGCGGAGCGTCGGCGTTCGCCGCCGACCACCCGCTGGCCGCCGGCAAGGGTGTGGTGCTCAATCTGGAGGCCCGCGGCAGCACCGGGCCGGTGATCATGTTCGAGACCTCACCGGAGAACGCCGCGCTTGTCGACGTCTTCGGCCGGGCCGCACCGCATCCCGTCGGCACCTCGTTCGCCGTGGAGGTCTACCGCGCGCTGCCCAACGACACCGACTTCACCGCCTTCCTCGACCATGGATTCGTCGGGCTGAACTCGGCCTACCTCGACGGCGGCGCGATCTACCACACCCCGCTGGACACCCCCGAGTCGATGGACCGGGCCAGCCTCCAGCACCACGGCGCCAACGCGCTCGGCCTGGCCCGCGAATTCGGCCGGATCGACCTGGCCGACCTGGCCGCCGACCACGACGCCACCTACTTCCCGATGCCCGGTGGCCTGGCCCGCTACCCCGGAACGCTGGTGCTGCCGTTGGCGCTGCTCGCGCTCGCCGGGGTGATCGTCCTCGGCTGGTGGGCGCGGCGTCGAGGTCGGGTCACCGGTGGCCGGCTGGCCGCCGGGTTCGGGCTGGCCCTGGTACCGATCGTGGTCGCCCCGTTGGGCGCTCAACTGCTCTGGGCCGCGATCAGCGTCATCCGGCCCGGCAACGCCATGCTGCTCGACCCGTACCGGCCGATCTGGTATCGGCTAACTGTGCTGGCGCTCGCCGCCGCCGTGCTGTTCGCCTGGTACGCGCTGACCCGTCGTCGGGTCGGTCCCGCCGCGCTGGCCATCGGCGGACTGGGCTGGCTGGCGCTGCTCGGCGTACTGCTCGCGGTGCTGGTGCCCGGTGGGGCGTACCTGGCGACTCTGCCTGCCCTGGCCGGTGTGCTCGCCGGGCTGGTCGCGGTGGCCGCCCCCATCGACGGCCCGGTGCCGGTGATCGCGGTGACCCTGACCGGCGCGGTGGCGGTGGTCATCCTGCTGCCCGTGGTGGTGCTGCTCTTCCCGGCCCTGGGCATGGCGATGGGCGGTGTCGCGGCGTTGTTCGCGGTACTGCTCGGCCTGGCCGCGCTGCCGGTGGTGGACCTGCTGCATCCGGAAGCCGGTGGTCAGCGGGGCATGGACGCGTTGCGGGCCCGCCGCCGCGGTGCGCTGCCCGCCGGTGCCGCCGCACTGACGGCGGCGGTGCTCGCCGGGGTGGGAATCGCCGCCGACCGTTTCGACGCCGCGCATCCCGCACCCACCCACCTGATGTACGCCCTGGACGCCGGCACCGGTCAGGCCCGCTGGCTCAGCCTCGAATCCGACCCGCAACCCTGGACCGCGGAGTACGTCGACTCGACGGTCTCCATCGCCGACGACTTTCCCGGCCTCGGTCGCGACGAGTTGCTCGGCGGCCCGGCGCAGGCCGCCGACCTGCCCGCGCCCCGGCTGGAGGTGCTGTCCGACACCGGCACGGCCGGGGAGCGCACCCTGCGGTTGCGGTTCACCCCCCAACGGCAGGTACGCCTGGCCACCCTGCACGTGGACACCTCGACGGCGGTGGTCCGCAGCGCTCAGGTGGCCGGTCGCCCGGTGCCGGTCGAGCAGCGCGAGGGCCGGTGGGGCTTCGGCGTGGTCTTCCACGCCCCACCGACGGAGGGATTCGAGGTCGTCCTGACCGTCGTACCGTCGGCAACGCCTGTCGCGCTGCGAGCGACGGACGTCAGCGACGGCCTCGACGCGCTGCCGGGTTTCCGTCCTCGCCCTCCGGGCGTCGGCGTGGTCGGCTCGCACAGCTCCGAGATGCTCGCCGTGGCCCGCACCTATGCCCTGTGACCCACTGCCCGGCGGTCCTGCCCAGAGGTATCCCGCCCTTAGCCGGGTAACATGTGTAGCCGCAGCTTGGAAGATCAAAGATCAAATGGTCTGGAACCGCGACCCGGAGAATTTGGGGTGATGATGGCCAGCTTGGAGTATGTCGCCAAGAGTCTTTCGGAGACTCATGCCTTGGCGGCTGCCCTCGCACCATGCCTCTCCGCCGGGGACGCGGTGCTGCTCCGAGGGGATCTCGGTGCGGGAAAGACCGCCTTCGTGCAGGCCCTTGCCGATTCACTCGGCTGCACCGACGAGGTCACCAGCCCGACCTTCACGCTCGCGAACTTCTACCGAGGCACCGAGACAACGGTCCTCCACGTCGACACCTACCGGCTCTCCAGCGTCGCCGAATACCGCGATCTGGGGTTGGCCGATTATGCCGACGAGTGCGTCACGCTTGTCGAGTGGGGCGACCTGGTCTCCGGGGAGTTCCCGTGTCATCTGCGGGTGGAAATCGCCTCCCAGCCCGGTTCTGAGGTTCGGACTTTCACCCTGTCGTCGGAATGCCAGCGCTGGCAGCCGGTCCTGCAAGAGCTAGAGCGTCGAATCACCCAGGCGGTAAAGTGAAAGCCATTCTTGCGATCGAGACGTCCACCAAGGATTACTCCGTCGCCATCGGCACCGAGAGTGCGGCCAGCGTCAGGCTGACGACCACCCGCTTCGAGCCGGATTTCGACGGCATCGCCGGACTCGTGGACAAGGCTCTCGCCGAGGCCGGCATCCGCAGCAGCGACCTCGCCGCGGTCGCCGTGGACATCGGCCCGGGAAACCTCACGTCGGTGCGTGCGGGTGTCGCGTACGCCAACGGTCTGGCGTACGCGTTGGATCTGCCGATCTTCGCCACCGATTCGCTGAGCGTGATGGCCCATTCCGTACCGGCGGATGCGCCCGTGCTGGCGCTGCGCCCGGCCCGCGGTGTCGCCAGCAGCGAGGTCTACGCCGGCATCTACGTCCCCGGCCGACCGGCCTCGCTCAGCCGAGGCGACTACTGGGTAATCATCGACGAGCTGGCCACCTCCCTGGCCGAGCAGGGCTTCGATGCGTTGACCGTGGTCGGTGCGTACCGGCCCGAGATGACGGACGTTTCGACAAGCCTGAAGGTGCAGGACGGAGGTCCGGCCGCACCTGACGCCAGCACGCTCCTCGCGATGGCACAGGCGGGCGAGGAGCGCATGTCACCCGGCCCCGTGGGTCCACTGACCGAGGAATCGGAAACGTTCCTATGAGTGGTCCCGACCACGTTTTCAGGGCCAGTGACCTGACCCCCGGCGGTTCGCTCACCACCCGCGCTCTGAGCCTGATCGTCACCCGGCTCAACCAGGGAGGATTCGTCCTTCTGCCGAGCGACACCTGTTACTCGATCGCACTCGTCCCCCATAACGAGGATTCCTGGAAGTTCATCAACAGCCTGCTGCGGCGTCCCGTCGACCGTCCCGTCTCGGTCGCATTCTCCGGCCTCGACCAGGTGCGCGGCTACCTGGAACTCAACGCCACGGCGCTGCACCTGGTGGAGCGCTTCACCCCGGGCCCGATCACGCTGGTCTGCCCCGCCAACCAGCGCGCTCACAAGTTCGCCGCCAAGTCCACCGGGTCGCCCGACCGTACCCTCGGCTTCCGGATCCCCGATTCGAAGATCGAGAGGGACGTCGCGAGTCATGCGCGGTGGCCGATAACCACGACCGCGGTACGGGACAAGCGGGACGAGCCCGTCCAGTCGTTCGACGAGGCCCTGAAGATCGTTACTGCTGCCGCAGCGGCGGTAGGGTCCGCCCGCTGGCACGCGGTCGAAGGACGTGATTCCTTCTACTCGAAGCACTCGACGGTGGTCCGGGTCGACCAGTCCGGGGAGGTCGGCCTCATTCGCGAGGGAGACATACCGTTCGAGACCATACGGCAGTCGACGCACTGGCTCCCCGCTTCCGACCCGGACGGGTGGTGAGGTTTCCGATGGAGGAAGACCTTCAACACCTGATCGCGCAGGCCCGCAAGAGCGCGTTGGTCGATGACTCCGATGTCGACCAGGTCCTGGCGCGTTATCAGAAGGAAGAACTGACCGAGCGAGAGGCTGCACGGCTGCTGAAGGGCCTCTACCAAGGGGTGCCGCTCAAACTCGCGGAACTGCCCGGCCGGCAGGTCGGGACGGAATGGATCTCGCTCCTCGCCGGGATGCAGGAGGAGTCGACGCAGTGGCAGAACATCGCCCGGTCGCAGTACCGGCAGGGCTTCTTTCTGCTGCCCGCATCCGTCGTGGCCGTCCTCGCGGCGACGTTCGCCGGTCATTACTGGTTGAAGTTCCCCGAGAAGGAGCTGACGGCGCTGGCCGCCGCCGCGCTGGCCGCCCTGGCAACGCATTCGTTCTTCGTCTTCCGGGTACACCAGCAGGCACGTATCGCGGCGGAACGGCTGAGTGAGAAGCGGGCGGCAATCCTGTTCGTCCAGGCCGCGTTGGCCCGTGCGACCCCTGACCAGGCGCCGAACATCCTGGCCGCAGCGGGCGCGATGTTCCTGGGTCATCATGCGCCAGAGACCATTCCTCTCCAATCCACCGACCGAGGGGCCGCGTGAGGAGCATGTCCATTTCTGGGTCTTCGGACGAGTTGACTCGGGTGGCGGAGATCATCCTGGCGGAAGGGGTCGCCCTGCTGCCGACGGACACCGTCTACGGGCTCGCGGTACGCCCGGACAGCCCGACGGCGATCGACCGACTGTTCGCCATGAAGGGCCGGCCCCGGGAGAAGAACCTTCCCGTCATGGTCGGCTCCGGCGAGCAGTTGAGCGAGCTGGGAGTCGACATCAACGAGGCGTGCTCGCGCTGCCTCGCGTCGCCGTACATGCCCGGCCCGCTCACGCTGGCGGTCGGCTTCGTCGAGGACGGCCGGCGTCCGGCCTGGCTGGCGGGGCGGGACGAGGTGGCGGTGCGCATCCCGGCGCATCCGGCGATGCTCGCCATCCTGGCGCAGACCGGGCCGCTCCTGGTCACCAGCGCCAACATCAGCGGTGGCCCGACCCACGAAAACGTGCCATCCATCCTGTCCTCGCTGCTGTTCGAACCCGATGTGACAGTTGACCGAGGGCCGCTGTCCAAAGTTCCTTCCACACTGGTGAACTGCCGAAAAGATCCACCCGTCGTGGAACGGGTCGGGGTGGTGTCCGAAACCGAGATCCTGAGGATGCTGAATGTCGACCGGTGAGTTGATTCTGGGAATTGAATCCTCGTGCGACGACACGGCGGCTGCCGTGGTCGCGGAGGACGGCACGGTCTTGTCGTCGGTCATCGTTTCGCAGGCCAGCCTCCACAATCGTTACGGCGGGGTCTATCCGGAAGTGGCGAGCCGCGCCCACGTCGACAAGGCGATCCCCGCGGTACGGATGGCGATCGAGGACGCAGGCATCCGACCGAAGGATCTGCGGGCCATCGGGGTCACCCGCGGCCCCGGCCTCATCGGCTCGCTGATGGTGGGCGTGGACACCGCGCGCGGGCTCGGACAGGGCTGGGGACTTCCGGTCCTGGGCATCAACCACCTGCGTGGCCACCTGCGCAGCGCCGACCTGAACGAGCGCCGGGTCTCCTACCCGGCGCTGATCCTGCTCGTCTCCGGCGGCCACACGCTGCTGGCCCACATGCGCGATCAGGACACGATCTCCCTGGTCGGCTCCACCCGCGACGACTCGGTCGGCGAGGCGTACGACAAGGTGGCGCGGATGCTCGGCCTGGGCTATCCGGGCGGCCCGGTGATCGACCGCCTGGCGCTGCAGGGGCAGGACCGTTTCGGGCTGCCCCGTCCCATGCTCGGCGACGGCCTCAACTTCTCGTTCTCCGGGCTCAAGACGGCCGTACGCCGCCTGCTCGAAAGCGATCCAAACCTCGAAGCCGCGGATGTCGCGGCCTCCTTCGTGGCCGCCTGCCTCGACGTGCTCACCCAGAAATGCGAGCGCGCGCTCGTCGAATACCCCTCCGAGTCCCTGGTCATCGTCGGTGGTGTCGCGGCCAGCCCGCAATTGCGAGAGGTCGCCGGCAAGTTGTGCGAATCCCTTGACGTCAAGCTGTGCCTGCCGCCGCTGAAATGGTCGACGGACAACGCCGCGATGATCGCACTGGCGGCCTGGGACTACGTACGAGCCGGCCAGGGCACCGACCTGGCTCCCACGTCGAGGCTGAGCATCGAACAGTACTGACCAGCTTTATTTCCAGCGGTATTGATCTAGGGACGGGACGCAGTCGACCAAAACGGGCAAGTGCGGCCGTGAGCTGGTGCTACATCCGTCAGGTCTGGTCAACGTTGGTCACCGTCGGCTGCCTTCCGGCGGCCTGGCAACGGCATGATCTTGGACGGGTGCGAAACATCGTCCCCTCGTCGGCTAACCTTGACGCGACCTTACTTCTAGCTCCATCCAGTCATGCGCCTTCCCGGTGCGCGGGCAACGGTCAGCCCACCTTCATCCTCGGGAAAAGCGCCGAACCCCTAAGGAGGGGAAATCGGTGCTGCCCGAAATCGGAACCCCGCTTGCCATCGCGTTCGTCGTGGCTGCGGTCGCCAGGTCGGCCGTCTGGCTCTACATAGCGCACCGGGCGCGGCGTGAGGATCTGCCGAAGATCGCCGAGTCGTTCTCCGGGTCGCGGCGGACAATCCGCCGTCGCTGAACTGGTGACCGGTGGCGGCGTGGGCTAATCCCTACGCCGCCGCCCATCGCTCGACTGACCCAATTGCGCCTCGTAGCCATCCCGTCGGCCTTCGTCCGCACTCTGTGGAGTGGGTGGGGCCTGCCTGGTCAAGGTGGAGCACACCACCGTCTGAACGACCTTGACCAGGCAGGCCCCACCCACTCGGCTCTGCCCGGACGAAGGTTGTCGGGATGGCCAACCATCCCAGAGTGCCCGAGCGCCCCGCCGGAGGCACTGCTCTTGTGACCCCATGCATGAAGCCCCGGATCTGCCACCGACCATGGCGGCCCGGGGCTTCGTCATATGTCGCGCCGCCGGTGGGCTGGAACCGTCGCGCTGGCGGCCGAAGGCCAGAGGCGCGGCGGCGGGCCGGCAGGCCCGGCCCTGGTTCGGCGGCGCGAGCGGCCTGCGAAGCGGGCCGCCTTGAACACGTACAGAAATTTCTCACATCACCTGGGATCGTACCTGAATCACCCTGTTAGCAGCACCAGATAGAAACCCCTCTAGTAGCGCCCCAGTTCTTCACCTCTGCGTAGAGCTTTGTTGCCTTGAATTCGGTACACGAAAAGGCTGCCCGGATAGCCCTCCCGGCGGTCTCAGACCCCACATGCTTGCCGCCCCAGAGGTTCTTCATTATGAACGAGAGGGCTGAAATTAGATCGTGTCCAGAGCAGAAGTCGCGACGGTTGTAAGCTCCCCAGGTCCAGGCACTCAACTCCGCAGCCACTTTATCCGCGCGAACCGCACCCCTGCTTCTGCCTGCGGCGATTATCGCCAATCTGGTACGCGAGACCTGCAGGCTCGCCGTATCAATTACGTCATGAGTCGGAAAGTCCCGAATCTTGATTCCCCACTGGTTTTCCATGTTAAGCAATCTGAGGAGGCCCACCTCAGAGGCAATCGCGACAACGACCGCCAGTGGATCGGTTTGACCCGCTGCGGCTAGTTGTGATTCAGCAGTTCGGCCGTCACAATGGGACGACACGACTCGCTGACACACGTTGCCAGAGAACAGCGCCGTAGCGTCGATGTCATAAAAGTCCGTGTAGATGATATTTGGGATTCGAACGGCAGCTGCACGTACCCCTTCCCAATCCCGGTCCGCGATTCCAAGGACGCGCTTAAATCTGTTCTCATTGACTAGCCGGATGGTTGCAAGCAGCGCTACTTTGCCGCCGGTCGGGAGGGGCCAACACTCGCCTTTGTCGAGGTGGGGCTCAAGAACTGCGATGTCATTCGCACCCTCGACCAGGATGATCGTCCGTTGATCCCTGGTTCGCTGCATCTCGATTTCCATGAGTAAGACCTCTGGGGTCAGAGAATCAACCAACTCATTGGCTTGACTCACGCCTCCACCTCGCGATCTCTGCCCGGCCGGAGCGCAACCGTTCTTTCAATCCATTTGTGGGCGATCTGGGGAGAGTGCGTTGCCACTACGAATCGGAGGGATGTCAACCGAGCTACCCGCACAATGTCGTTCAGGAATTCCCTCTGCCAGCTGACATGAAGCGAAATCTCGGGCTCGTCGATCAGTACGAGGCTGCCGGCCTTCACGCGGAAGAGGAGATCGTAAAACAGAACCAACTCGTGCTGCTCGCCAGATGAGAGCTGCTCAGGTCGCACTACTTCGCCCTGGGCCGTCTCGAAGACAAACCCCTTGTCGCGATCGATACGCAGGTGTTTGTGCAAGAATCGGGAGTTCACAATCTCAATAAGCAGCTCAAGCTTCGCTAGGAAGCCCTCGAAGAGGTCGAGTTTGAGATCCGAGTCTTGCAAGTAGGTCCACAGAACCCGGCTCTGCCAGGGCAACAGAACCTTGGGTAGCGCTATCTCTGGGGCTGTTTCCAGTAGGTCGATCTGAGCCAGTCGCTCCCGCAATCGAGCCTGGCGGTAGTACTCCTCCCGGAGCTCTGCATCGTCAGGTGGCTCTGGCTGCTCCTCGCCAGTGAGAACGCGTGCGGGAAAGGTACGGTCTAGTTCCTGCGAAACGGGCGAACTCTCTGCAAGCACTTCTTTGATACGTCGGGCAATATCTGCCGAATAGGACTCAGCCCTGGATTTGGTGCCAGATCCGAACTTTTCACTAGATTTGCTAGAATACGAAGCTAAGTCCAGCAGCCGCTGAGTCTCGATGAGATGGATGTTGACATCCTCGATCAGCATTCGATACGCAGGGTGACGCTCATCGTCACGTGGTCGGCCATGAGTCGACCGCATGTACTCCCGTATGAGCCACGGGTCCAGAGGGCTATCCCGTTGCTGTTGGATCATCCACAACGTCGTTTCAATCGCAAGTCTGTCGCGAGGACTTACGGAAGACGTGGCGCTTTCCGAATCCTGGAGAATAGGTTCCGTCCAGCGCTTAACTTCAGCCACACCCTCGCTGTAGCGGAAAAGTAGGTGACTGCCGTACAAGTTCTCCTTGTATGCGACACTGTTCCGCTTAGAGGTCCTCTTATGGACACTCTGAGACCGGTTCGCCCGCTGCACAGTGAGAGTTGAACCTCCGCTGAACGTCATGGCGATCGAGGTGAAGGGGATGCTATGGACCCCGGCCAACTCTCCCCGCAGGATGGCGTGTGTTAGCTCCAAGAGCTTCGTCTTGCCGATTCCGTTCGGGCCATGAAGGATGACGAATTCCCAGATTTCCGGGAAATCAAAGTGATGATCGAATGCGCCGAGGAGGTTCCTCACACTTACGCTTGTAAGGTTTCTCATCTATACCCACACTCCACGCTAGTCTGCGAGTCGCGACACGATCAGACCCGCGTAAGGCACTCCGAGCCGGCTCGTCAGGCTTTGTCCTTACGGGCCGGGACTGCCCAGCGTTTCATGCACACCGCTTCCTGGCTAGCCTTCCGTCTCGTCCTTCTAGCCCTCAAGCGACGACCTAGCGGGACGATTTGGGAAGACCTAGGATCGTGCTATGGGGTCACTTCTTCTTCGTGCGGCAGAGGCTGCGGAGCGCAACCTCGCTGTTGCCCTTCCACGCCGGTGGCGCCACGTACGAGCCGTGGCCGCCAAGGCTGCGTCCATCGGTCCACTCGTGGGCGCGGACGTGGAGGAACTAGCAGCTGCGGCGTGGCTTCACGATATTGGCTATGCGCCGGGGATAGTGGACACTGGATTCCACGCGCTGGACGGCGCGCGCTGGCTCGTACGTGAGGGTTATGAAACACGCCTTGCTAGCCTTGTTGCTTACCACTCGTGCGCCGTGTACGAGGCGGCCGAACGCGGGCTGAGGGATGCGCTACTTTCCGAGTTTCCTCAGGAGGAGTCGTCCACATCCGATGCCTTGTGGTACGCGGACATGACGACTGGCCCTGACGGTCAAAACTTTACCGTTGATGAGCGGTTATCCGAGATTCGCCAACGCTACGGCCCCGATGACCTGGTGACTCGCTTCTGGGTTCAGGCAGAAGCTCCTCTCCTCCGCGCTGTAGCGCGGACATGCTCGCGCATTACCGGTCAGCCGATATAAGGTGTGCTACAAAGTTCGAACCCATGGTCGATGCGAAGCCGCATAGACGGATGGATGGGCAGTCCAATCAGCTCCTGTCGGCTTACCCACTCGACCGACGATGACTCGTCGCTGGTTTTCGGTTCGCCATTCAGGTAGCGGCCACGAAAGCAGATTGAGAACTGCTGCCGCACCTCGCCGTCGCTGTATTCCACAACATGGTTAGGGTTGGTGTAGATCCCGACTACGCCGGTCACCTCGACCTCGATGCCCGTCTCCTCGCGCGTCTCCCGTACGGCCGTCTCGGCGATGTACTCGCCGAAGTCCTGGGCACCGCCGGGTAGGGCCCACAAGCCGTTGTCGGTGCGCTGGATGAGCAGCACCCGGCTCTGCTCATCTTGAACAAATACGGTGACGGCGACCACGATGCTGTTCGGCCTCGGGGCGTTCGGGTTGTTAAAATGCTCGATCCGGGCCATAGCTCTAGCCTCTCACCTCCGGCGGCTCAGTACTCCGGCCAGACGGCCCGCTTCTTGCCTAGTACGCGGTTGAAGCTGGCGACGTAGCTGTCGAACAGGTCCCCGCCCCCAAGCCGGCGCAGGTGCAGTACCGGCGCGTAGGCGGCCGGTGTGCCGTAGAGGTGGGTGTTGACCAACATCTCGTCGTCGAAGCGATAGATGGAGTTGTAGAGGATCGTGTCGTGGTAGTAGATGCCGACGGTGTCCAGGTCTCGTAGGTCCTTGTAGAAGGCCAACGCGTTCAGAATCTTGGTCGACATGGCCACGCCGATACCTTCGTCGTCTCCCCGTTCGGCAACGTGCTTGCCCTCCGGGTCGCCGAACAGCAACTCCACTTGGGCACCAGCCAGCGCCTTCTCTCGCAGGGTCGGCACCCACCGGTGGTTGAACTCAGGCAGGAACAGCCCGCCGTAGACCAGGACGCCGACCTGCCGGGTGGCCTTCTCCAGTAGCTGCTGCCAGAGGTCGGTCGGCACGGCGCCGCGGCGCGGGTAGATGTGGACGACTTCGGACTGGCTGACCTGCATCGCTCGCTGCGTCGGCAAAGCGTCCGGCCAGAGGTACGCCTCGCTCTCGTCCAGCAGCTCGGCGATGGAGTGGCGGTAACGCGGATACGGATTCCGGCTCTGCGTGACCCACCGCTCGACGGTCTTCGGATCGACTCCGAGCTTGTCCGCGAGCGTGGCCGGCGTCAGACCCTTCTTGAGCATCCCGCTGCGTAGGCGATCGTTCGGCACGGCGACTCCTGCCGGAAAGAGGGACGATTAGAGGGACGACTAACCCTAGCAAGGACGTCCCTACTCGTCCATGTCTCGTGGTGAACTCGTCACTACCGATCGACGCACCCTGATTGCACAGGAGCTGCCGTCCAGAGGGGACGCGATTGGCCCACCGATAGGGGCCCGGCTCACGAAACGAAGGAGTCAGTCATGGGACGTCTGATGCTGGACACGTCGCGTGTGTCGTACGAGGTGTCGGTGAACCCGGTTCCGAAGCTGGACCAGAACGGTCAGCAGAAGTTCGACCGGGAGACGAAGCAGCCGATGTGGACGGTGCACCTGTACGCGTTGTCGGAGGGCATTGCGGAGGTCATCAACGTGACCGTGGTCAGCCCGACGGTGCCGCCGGTGGCGGTGCGTCAGCCGGTGCTGCCGGTGGACCTGGAGGCGCTGCCCTGGGTCAACGACCGGGACGGCAAGGTCCGTTCGGGTGTGGCGTTCCGGGCCTCGGGGTTGCGTCCGATCGAGACCGGCACCAAGTAGTAGCGGTCCCACGACCGGCTCTACAACACGCATTCGATGGGTGGACACGGGGTCGCTGGTGATTGGCGTCGTCTGCGACCCCGCGTCCTGTCAACAAATCCGGTTCCCTGAGTTGGGAGGACTGGTCGTGCGCAAGTCTAGTTCGCGGTCCCCGTTCGGCTGGTCGAACCGTGGTGGGACTGTCACTGTCATCGAGGCCCCGATCGCCCGCTCCTACCGTCGTCGGGCCGTCATCGCTTTCTGGGTCACCTCCACCGTGATCGGTCTGCTCGCCGCCACGGTGGCGTCTCACTACCTGCATCCGATCCTGGGTGCCCTGGCCGGCGTCCTACTCGGCGTCGTCCTGGGCGCGGTCGTGTTCGTGCTGATCGTGGCGTGGCCGGTGCTGCGTGTTTTCTGGCACTGGCTGCCGGAGATCCTGCTGGGTCTGGCCGTCGTCTACGGCTGGGTCGCGTTGATGCAGGCGACACCGCTGTGGCTGTCGCTGCTCGTCGTCGCCCTGGTCGTGGGTATGCCGGCCGGGATTGGCCCGGTTCGCCGTCGGATCGTCGCCTGGTCGTGGTGCCTGATCGTGCGGCATCGGCTGCGGTTGTGTTTCGCGGCGTTCATTGCCACGAACCGACACGGGTCGTTGCCGCTGATCCTGCTCGCCCGTCCGACCCCGGCCGGGGAACGGGTCTGGGTGTGGCTTCGTCCTGGCCTGTCCCTGCGGGACCTGGAAGCCGATGGTCAGGTGCAGAAGCTGGCCGTGGCGTGCTGGGCCAACGAGGTCCGTGTGATGCGCGCTTCCCGTAAGTACGCGGCGCTGGTGCGGGTGGACGTCACCCGCCGTGAGCCGCTGGCGCACACGATCGTGTCGCCGCTGCCGGACTACGTGCCGGTGGACATCCCGTCCAACGCACCGACCTCTCCGGGCATGCCGCCTGTCGGCCTCGACCTGCCCGACGTGCCGGACCACCCCGCCACCGTGCCGGCGGACCCGCCCCGGCCGCGCAAACCGCGCAACCCGTCGACCACCGATGCGAGCCCGTCCGGGTTCGACCCCTCCGACTACGCCTAACCACCTTCACCGGGATGGCGCGGACCAGGCACCCACCTACGGGTCAAGCGTCCGCGCCTGTCCTTCCCCTGCCCACCTTTGACACGTACGTGTCAACCCATCCCCTGGGAGCACAGGTCATGGACCTCACCGACACCCTGGAACTACCCGCACACGCTCACCCGGGCCCGCCGGACTCGGTGCCGGTCGACGCTGGGTTGTCCATCTTCGACCCGGTGTTCCTCGGCATTGATGAGTTCGGTCAGCCGGTCTACCTGCCGATGATCTACCGCAACATCCTCATCGGTGGTGAGCCTGGCTCCGGCAAATCGAGCCTGTTGAACACGATCGTCGGGCATGCGGCGCTGTGCGCGGATGTGCGGCTTTGCCTGCTGGATGGCAAGCAGGTCGAACTTGGGCTGTGGGAAGACGCCTGCGACGTATTCGTCGGCCCGGACATCGACCACGCCATCCGCACCCTGCGCCGGGTGCAGACCGTGATGGACAACCGCTACACGTTCCTGAAGGCCCGCCGCCGCCGGAAGATCGGCCCGCACGACGTGTTCGGGCAGATCCTCGTGGCCTGCGACGAGATCGCCTACTTCTCCGCCACCGCCGGAGACGAGAAGACGCAGAAGCTGTTCGCCGCGCTGCTGCGCGACATCGTGGCCCGTGGCCGCGCCGTCGGCATCATCGTGGCCGCCGCGACTCAGCGCCCGTCGTCGGACATCATCCCCACCTCGTTGCGGGACTTGTTCGCGTGGCGGTTCGCGGGCCGCTGCACCACCGACGTGTCCAGCGACATTGTGCTCGGGCACGGCTGGGCCGCCCGCGGCTTCTCCTCCAACACCGTCGACCCCAACAACCACGGGGCCGGTTACCTCATCGCCGAAGGCGGCATCCCCACCCTCGTCAAGGCCGCCTACCTCACCGACGCCGACATCATCCGCGTGGCCGACTACGCCACCTGGACCCGCCGCCGCACCAACAGCCTCACCACCGACCACACCAACCCCGCGAGGGCTGCCGCATGAAGACGACGACGCAGCCCGCCACGCGGGTCCTCGACCTGGTGCTCATCGGCGACGGCGACGACATCGCCGCACTCACCGACATCGCCCGCCGTACGGGCTCGCTCGTGTTCCGCTCCGCACCCACTGCCACCGACGACGGCAGGCAACGGGTGTTCCTCCGGCTCCACCTGCACCACCGATAGACGGCCGACGGACCGGCCGAGGCCCTGAGAAAGCTGCCCGGTCCGCCGACCCAACCACCGCCCACGAAAGGACGTGGCCGCCATGAACCCTACCCAAAAACCGGACCCCACCCCCGGCGCGCTGGCCGACCTGACCCCGGCCGACATCCTGCGCTGCGCCGCCCGCTACCTCGAACTGCGTGGCTGGACGCAAGGCGTCCCCTACGAACTGGCTGAGCAGGCCGCTTTCCCGCCGGCCTGCCCGCTTGGGGCGATCACCGCCGCCATCTACGGCTACCCCGCCGCCATCGACGGTCACAGCGACGGCATCGCCGCCACGCTGCGAGACATCACCATCGGTTACCTGGCCGACTTCCTCCGTCAGGACGGATACGTTCCTGAACCGGATGTGATTCGCTGCGCCGACACGCAGATCGTCGCCGACTGGAACGACGACCCGTGGCGGACCGTCGCGCAGGTCATCGACATCCTGGGTGCCACCGCAGACGAGTGGGACTGGACCCACGCCACCGAGGACGACCTCGAAACCTACGCCGACGCCTGCGTGTGGGCTGAGAAGAACCCGACCCGTGATGGCTTCCTCGCCTGGCGGGCCGCCCAATGACCGCCCGCCTTGACCGCCGGCTGCTGACCTCCGGCATGGGCGTCACCGTCGCCCAACTCGTCACCCTCTGGGCCGACCACACCCCGGCCCGTCTTCCCGTACCCGTCATCTGCCCTGGCTGTGGCCACCCCTACAGCGAGAAGGCACCGCTGTGCCCGACCGCCGCTGTCGTGCGGCCTCTGCTGCGCCGTCGCCGCCACGAAATCCCCGGCGCGATCGACGCCCTGACCACCAACCAACTCGCCGACCTGACCGGTAACCGGCTGTCGACCGCGCTTCCCGCCGAGGTGACCCGATGACTGCTGCCCCGATCACCGACCCGACCCCAACGCCTCACCACGACATCTCCACCGCCGCGCTCATCACCGCGCTGGAATCCTGCTGGACCGCGATCCGCACCCAACACCCCGAAGTCCCGGCAGTCGTGATCGTCGTCGGCTCCGGCTCGCCCACCAAGCCCAATCAGGGCATGACCTGGGGCCACTTCGCTGCCCTGCGCTGGCAAGCCGGCGACCAGCAACTGCCGGAAGTCCTGATCTCCGGTGAGGGCCTGTCCCGCGAACCGGAAGCCATCTTCACCACCCTCCTGCACGAGGCCACCCACGCCCTCGCCGACGTGCGAGGCATCCAGGACACCTCCCGGCAGGGCCGCTGGCACAACAAGAAATTCGCCACCCTCGCCGCCGAACTCGGCATGTCGACCACCAAGGACGACAAGCTCGGCTACTCGCCCTGCACCCTGACCGACCTCACCCGCGCCCGCTACCGGGCCACCATCACCGGACTCGGCAAGGCGCTGCGGTTCTACCGGCACCCCGAACCGACCGGGGAAGCCAAGACCCGCACGAACAACAACAACGGCATCTCCTGCGAATGCGAGTGCCCGCGCAAGCTGCGCATCTCCCAAACCGCCTTCGAAGAGGCACCGATCGTCTGCGCCGCCTGCGGCGCGGCGTTCCTGCCCGAGGACATCGACCGCGACACCTACGAACACCCCACCCTCACCACCAGCAACGGCGGCGAGGACCAGGCCGACGACGACTCGGAGGACCCGATGGTCTTCTACGACCCGACCGGCGAGCGCTACGGCCTGCCGACCTACCCCTTCAAGTTCGCCCCCGACGGGCTACTCACCCGCCGGCAACTACGTGCCCGGCTGCTACGCCCCGGCGGCCAGGAACCCGCCGCCCAAATCATGTGGCGGCGCGGCAAGCGCGTCGCCTACCTCTACCGACTCGACCTCGCGCTGCCCAAGCGGACCGCCACTGCGGCACAGCGTGCCGCCATCGACAAGGCGCTGATCGCGCGGCGTACCTGCCCCACCTGCGGCCAGGTCAAGCCCTACTACCTGCGGCGCTCGCTCGGCGAGTGCTTCGACTGCTCCCCCGGAGGTGCCCAATGACCCCCGAGCGGCTCACGCTCGTCCTCACCCTGCTCGGTGTTACGGCCCTGCTCATCTCACTGCTGTGCGGCCTGCGCGCTGCCGCTGCCGTCCGCGCCTACTACTGCGGTCGCCGCGACCAACTCACCAGACGAATGGATCACCAACGCTTTCGCAACCTCGACTACCTCCACGGTGCCGTCGACCAGTACCTCCGCGAGCAGCGAGGTGCCCGATGAACTCGGCTTTGCTCTTCGCGGTCGTCACGGCCGTGCTCATCCCGGCGCACCAGTTCGCCGACCACATCGTGCAAACCGATTCCGATGCCTCACACAAGGCCGACCCCGGCTGGACCGGCTGGCGACACCTGCTCATCCACGTCGCCACCTACCACCTGACGATCGCGGCCATGCTCGCCGCCACCCTCGCCCTACTCGACCTGCCGGTGTCCGCGCTCGGACTCACCGCTGGCATGGCGTTCTCCGCCATCACTCACGCGCTGCTGGACCGCCGCTGGCCGGTCCGACTCATCCTGCGCCTCACCGGCTCCGCCGCCTTCGCCGACCGACAGACCCCGGTCTGCGGCATGTACCTCGCCGACCAGTCCCTGCACTACGCGTGCCTCTGGATCTCCGCCCTTCTCATCGCCTGCCTCTGAAAGGACTCCGCCGTGTACCGCTACATGCTGACCTTCACCCACACCACCAGCGGCGAGACTCAGTTCACCGCGCTGGACTACCCCACCGCCCGGCCGATCAGCTCGGTCGAGGACGTGCAGCTCGTCACGCTGCACCTGCGTACCCAGGGCTACACCGCGCCCTTCGTCATCGCCTTCTCCCTCTTCACCCCCGCCGACAAGGCGGCGTCATGACCACCACTAACCGCTCCTCGCGCGGCTGGGCCTACCTCGGCCTCGCCCTCGGCGGACTCGTGTCCGTCGCCGCGAACATCGCCCATTCCTTCATCGCCCCCGACAATGCTCCGGCCGCCTGGTCGCCGGAACCCGGCAAGGTCGTCTCCGCGATCGTGTGGCCGCTGTTCCTGTTCATCGCCATCGAGATCCTTGCCCGCACCCCCTGGCCGACCGGTCTGGGTTGGAACCTGCTCCGCTGGGTCGGTTTCCCGCCCGTGGCCCTGGTCGCCGCGTTCGTGTCCTACCGGCACCTGTCCGGACTACTCGACCACTACAACGAGGAAACCCTCGTCGTCTGGCTCGGTCCCCTCGCCGTCGATGGCCTGATGCTCAAGGCCACCGCCGCGCTACTCGCCAACAAACACGCCAACCGGCCAACCGAAACCGTCCCGGCACCTGCGCCGGCCACCATCGCTGAGGCCCCGTCAACCGACATCACGGCCTCACCGAAGGTCCGCCCGGCCGCCGCGACCCCGGCCACCAACCCCGAACCCACCAGCGAACCGACGCCCGAACCCATCAACCTGCCCACCTCTGGCGAGGACACCCGAACCGCGACGACGGTCGAGCCCACCCCGGACACCACCGACAAGGACCCGACCCCGGCAACCCCGGTACCCGCGACGGTCACCACCGGCCCACCGGCAGCGCTGCTGCCCAACGCCCGGATCGTCGCCGCCGCACACGAGAAAGCCCACGGTGAGCCCATCACCGCCGGCCAACTCGCCGTCCGGCTCCGCGTACCCACCAACACGGCCGCCGACATCCTCACGGCCCTCAACACCAACACTCCCACCGCCACCAACAAGACCCACAACGGCACCGCCGTCGGAGCCACCGCGTGACCTCCTCGACGCTGCCTCTCGTGCCCGAAACCACCACGGTTTCGGGCACGGGAGCATGCGCCGAGTTAGCTCGCCGAAGCCCCATCTCGGTTGTCGGCACGATTCGGCTCGATGCCGAACTTTTCAATCATGAAGCGCCAGAACAGCGCCACGGCTTCGGTGCCTGGTCTCCAGATCCGATCGTCGTGACCAGTTGGGGCATAGTGCTCGATCAGAACCTCGCGCTCCTCGGGAGCACCGCTGTGAGGCTGGGGCCGTACCCAGACCACTTCGATCGGTCCCTGCGACGGAACGGGCACCGGGGTGACGGCCAGGTCGTGCATCGACATGAATCCGGCCAGACGGCCCGCCGCTCCACAGGCTCGGATGCTGTCCACGATCTCTGCCATGAACGGCGAATGGTGGGCGGTGTACCTGCCGATCTGGTCGGCGATCACGTCCCACGGCTTTGGGTGGAAGTAGTCCAACGCCCGCGAGTTGATTCGCATCGCCGCAGCCTCTCACGCTGCCGGCCGCCGGCGCGGCTGCTGGCGTCGTGCCCTCTCGGGGCTGCCGCATGAGTGCTACGTCAGGCATGCCTATCCGCGATACGGCGGAGTACTGGCCGTGGGCCACCCCCACCCGCACCACCCGCAACCCGGCCGACGACGGCTGGGTACGCGGCCACGACCCCCGCACCGTCGCCTCCGGACGCGCCCGCGCCCAGGACCCCGACTACCCCGACTGGCTCAACCACGTTCGGGCGGCCTCGGCGTGCAAGCACCCGATCCGGCTCGCCGGGCAGATCCACGTCACCGACGGCGACGGCAACCGGGTCGCCACCGTCGACACCGACGACATGCCCGACGGCGCGATCTACACTCCCTGCGGCAACCGCCGGGCCTCGGTCTGCCCGTCCTGCGCTGAGCTGTACCGCCGCGACACGTTCCACCTGATCAAAGCCGGGCTGCAAGGTGACCGGTGGGGACTGCCCCCGCTGCACGAACACATCGCCATCTTCCTGACCGCCACCGCGCCGTCCTTCGGGCCGGTGCATCACCGGGTGGTCAAGGTCCACGCCGCCGACTGCCGACGTAAGGACGGCTGCACCTGCCGACCCGCCGTCTGCCACCCGTTCGGCCGCACCTGCCCCCACGGCGTAGAGGTGCGCTGCGGCAACCGACACAAGGCCGGCGACAGCCAGCTCGGACAGCCGCTGTGTCTGGACTGCTACGACCACGCTGGGCAGGTCGTGTGGAACCACGAAGCACCCGAACTGTGGCGCCGCACCATCCAACAAGTCGACCGCGAACTACGCCGCCTCGGCCGCGCCCACGGCGTCGAGCTACGCCGCCGCTACATCAAGGTCTACGAATTCCAGGTACGCGGCGTCGTCCACTACCACGCCCTGATCCGCCTCGACGGTGAGAATCCCGACTGCCCCGGCGCGGTCGTCCCACCCCCACCCGTGATCACCCGCGACATGTTCGCCGACGCCGTGCAGGCCGCCTTCGTCAAGACCGCATACACCTCCAACCCGCACCCGGCCAACGACGGGCACGGATGGCGGATCGCCTGGGGTGACAAGGGCCTGGACATCAAACACGTCAACGCCCCCGGCGGAGAGGTCAACCTCGCCCAGATCACCGGCTACATCGCCAAGTACGTCACCAAAAGCACCGAGGTCACCGGCCTGAACCTGCGCCGCGTCGACGACCTGTCCGTGGAAATCCACGGCGACCCGACCACGCACCTCGGCCGACTCATCCGGGCCTGCTGGGACCTCGGCGAACACCCCGACTACCAGCGGCTACGGCGCTGGGCGCACCAGTTCGGCTACGGCGGCCACATCACCACCAAAAGCCGCGCCTTCTCCGTCACCCTCGGCTTCCTGCGCATGCAGCGCACCATCTGGCGACGCACCGAAGGCCACCCCCACACCTGGGACGACGAACAAGCCGAACGAGTCATCTACGAACTCGGCTACCAAGCCACCGGCTGGATCACCACCGGAGACGCCCTACTCGCCAACACCGCCGCCGCCATGGCCCGCGCCCAACACCTTGCCGGACTCGACGCCCTCGCCGACGAGCAGGCGGACCACCACCGGACCGCCGCCCAACCCCTGGCCGCTTGACACGTACGTGTCAACGCCCGTGAAGCCGTTCCTTGACAACTCCACAGCGACACACAAAAGCAACCGGCCAGCAGGAAGGAGCCTCACTATGCCCACCCGTCCCCGACCCCTGATCGCGGTCCGCCTCATCGGACCGACCGCCACCGTCACCGCCCACGCCGCGACCATCGCGGCCCAACTCACCGCCCACTACGGCCACCAGCGGGTCACCTGCCGCACCAGCACCCGCCCCGCCGGCTACAGCGGCGAAAGCCGCGCCTACATCACCCTCACCAGGAAGGAGCCCCGATGACCCCACCCGCCACCCCGGAACCGCTCTGGGAAATCGAAGACGTGTCCGCCTACCTGCGGGTCCCCGTGCAGACGCTCTACCAGTGGCGCAAACGCAAGTACGGCCCACCCGCCGCCCGTGTCGGCCGACACCTGCGCTACGACCCCGACGTCGTGCGCGCCTGGTTCGCCGAGCAGTCCAAGGCGGCCTGACATGGCCCACATCGTTGACCGCTGGTACCGCAGCATCGTCGGCCCCGACGGCAAAACCCGGCAGGAACCCAAGCCCGAATGCGGACAGGGAATGCGCTACCGGGTCCGCTACATCGCCCCCGACGGCAAAGAGAAGTCGCAGTCCTTCCCCGACCGGAAGAAACGCGAGGCACAGGCGTTCCTCGCCAACGTCCAGGCCGACATCCTCAAAGGAACGTACGTCGATCCCGACGCCGGCCGCACCACCTTCAAACAGTACGCCGACGAATGGCTCGCCGCCGCCACCACCGACATCCTGACCCGCGACCGTATCGAGTACGAACTCCGACTGCACGTCTACCCGGTCCTCGGTCACAAGCCGATGGCCTCGATTCAACCCGCCACCATCCGGGAATGGGCACGCCGGATACAGGAGTCCGGCTTGTCAGTCGGTTACCGCCGGGTCCTCTTCACGGACGTGTCGATGATTTTCAACGCTGCCGTTGATGACCGAAAGATTGTCAGCAACCCTTTCTCGGCCAAGAGCATCCGTCGGCCCAAACCCGCCCCCACCAGGGTCGTGCCGTGGTCCGTCGACCGGCTGGCCGCGTTCCGCGAGAACCTGCCTCTCCGGTACCGGGTGGCGGTGGACCTGGGCGCGGGCTGCGGCCTACGGCAGGGCGAGATCTTCGCGGTCAGTCCCGGCGACATCGACCCGACACGGCCGGTTCTACACGTCACCCGTCAGATCAAGCTCGTTCGCGGCGTGCTGATCTTCGCTCCACCCAAGGGCGGCAAGTCCCGGGAGGTCCCCCTGCCGAGTTCGGTCGCGGGCAGGCTCCGGAAACACGCTCAGGACTGCCAACCTGTTGCGGTGACGCTGCCGTGGGGCTCTCTGACCGGCGAGCCTCGGACCGTCGAGCTGTACCTGACGAACCCGGCCGGGACGGCGCTCACGCGCTCGATGTTCAACTCCGGAGTCTGGAAGCCGGCGGTCCGCGCGACAGGCATCCCCGACGACCGGCACAACGGAATGCACGTACTCCGGCACACCTACGCCTCGGTACTGCTCGACGCCGGAGAGAGCATCAAGGCCCTGTCGGCGTACCTGGGCCACGCCGACCCCGGCTTCACCCTCCGGACCTACACGCACCTGCTGCCAGCCAGTGAGGACCGCACCCGACGCGCCATTGACAGGGCACTCGGCGAGGACCAGGCCGACAACGACTCCAGCGCCACTGACGGCCTGGAGACGGCATGATCATGGTTCAGCGGCCCTACCAGCGCCCGAAAGTGCAGGTCAAAGGTGATTTCGTCACTACTTCCAGCGGAAGTGGACGAAGAGGCGGCCGAAGTTCTTGGAGTCCTTTTCGACCCGGTGGTAGAGCTGCTTGACGTCCTTCTGGTCGAGAAAGCGCAGCACCCGCTTCTTGAGTTGGCCGGAGCCCTTGCCGGGGATGATCTCGACGAGGGTGGCCTTCTTCGCCACCGCCTCGTCCATGATCCCGCGCAGCGCGCGGTCGATGTCGTGGCCCTTGTTGAAGATGTCGTGCAGGTCCAGCTTCAGTTTCATGCCGCGTCCACCGTCCGGTCGGTTCCCTTGGGAGCCATGGTAGGCAGGGCGGTGGCCGGTCCGGACGCGCCGAAGGGGCAGCCCGTGCGGGCTGCCCCTTCGGATCTGCCGGTGCTCAGCGGGCGCGTGCGCCGAGCCGGGTCTCGACCCGCCGCAGGGCGGTCGTGTAGTCGTTGTTGGCGTTGTGCATGGCCGCCGCGATGCGCAGGTGACGCAGCGCGTCGGTGTGCCGGTTGAGCCGTTCCAGCGTCCGGCCCAGCACGTGGTGGGCGTAGTGGTCGCTGGGGTTGCGGTCGACCAGCTCCCGCAGGTGCTCCTCGGCGCGGCCGAGCTGAGCGGACTGGAAGTACGCCCGGGCCAGCAGCTGCCGTACCGCCGCGTTGTCCGGCTCGGCCTCGATGATCGGTTCGAGCAGCCGGGCCGCTCCGGTCGGGTCGCCCGACTCGAAGAACAGGGTCGCCCGCCGGTACTCGGTCAAAAGATCCACTCCGACCACCCCTTCCGTGCCGCAGCACTGTCCCGACGCTGGCACAACACCGGACGTACCGCGAGTGTTCCCCGGCCGCTCCTTGCGGGCCCCGGCGGCGGGCGAGGGGCCCTTACACGGGGGCGAGGTCCCAGGCGCGGACGCCGCCGACGATGCCGGCGCTGTTCGGGACCACGACCACGTCGTCACCCATCCGGGCGAGCTGTTCGGGGCGGATCAGTCGGGAGTTGCCGCCGCCGAGGTAGAGCCGGTCCCAGCGGAACACCGGGCGCAGCCCCTCCACCACCTGCCGGATCCGCCGGGACCAGAACGCGTCGCCCAGGCGACGGCGTTCCGGTTCGCCGACGTACGTGTCGTACGTCGTGCCCCAGCGCACCGGGGCGTGCGACAGCTCCAGGTGCGGGGCGAGCCGCCCGCCGTCGAACAGCGCGCTGCCCAGCCCGGTGCCGAGGGTCAGCACCAGTTCGCAGCCGGTACCGGCGACCACCCCGGCACCGTGCACCTCGGCGTCGTTGAGCACCAGGGTGGGCAGCCCGAACGCGCCGGCGAGGGCGGTGCGCGCGTCGTACCCGGACCACTCGGCGAGCAGTGTCGGGTCGACGCGGCTGCGAGGGCCGGAGCGGGTCACGTAGTGCGGGGTGGCGACCACCACGCCGTGGCGGATCATGCCCGGCATCCCGACCGTGACCCGGTCCGCCGACGGCAGCCGGGTCCCCAGGTCGAGCAGGGTCTTGACGAACAGTTCCGGCGGCAGCGGGTACGGCGTGGGCACCCGCAGCGGTTGCGCCCGCATGGTGCCCGCGCCGTCGAGCACGGACGCCTTGATCCCACCGCCGCCGCAGTCGATCGCCAGAGTGGTCTGCACGACCGTGAGTCTGCCTCGTGCGCCGCCGGCTGGCACGGCAGGTCACCGCAACCACCCCCGACCGACAGGCGAAGCCGGCGGCAGGTGGGCGACGAGGGACGGGCCGGGAGGTTAATCCGGCGACCACTGACGGGTCCACGGGTAGGCTCGGCTGCTTGTGAGCGCCACGTTGATCGTCAAGGATCTTGCCGCCGGGCACGGGGACCGGAGCCTGTTCACCGGGTTGGACCTGGTGGTGGCTCCGGGTGACGTGATCGGCCTGGTCGGGCCCAATGGTGCGGGCAAGTCGACCTTGCTGCGTACCCTTGCCGGGTTGTTGCCGGTGGAGGCCGGCAGCGTCACGGTGAGCCCGCCCGGCGCGAGCATCGGGCACCTGCCGCAGGAGCCGGATCGGCGACCCGGCGAGACGGTACGGGCGTTCCTGGCGCGGCGCACCGGGGTGACCGGCGCGCAGGCCGCTCTCGACGCGGCGACCGAAGCGCTGACCGCCGGTACGCCGGGCGCGGACGACGCCTACGCGGACGCCCTGGAGCGCTGGCTCGGCCTGGGCGGGGCGGATCTGGACGAGCGGGCCGAGGAGGTCGCCGCCGAGTTGGGGCTCACCGTCGACCTCGATCAGGAGATGACCGGCCTCTCCGGTGGTCAGGCGGCCCGCGCCGGGCTGGCCTCACTGCTGCTCAGCCGGTACGACGTGTTCCTGCTCGACGAGCCCACGAACGACCTGGATCTGGCCGGGCTGGACCGGTTGGAGCAGTTCGTCACCGGGTTGCGGGCCGGCACGGTGCTTGTCAGTCACGACCGGGAGTTCCTGTCCCGCACGGTGACCCGGGTGCTGGAGTTGGACCTGCATCAGCAGCAGGTCAACCAGTTCGGCGGCGGGTACGGGGCGTACCTGGAGGAGCGGGAGGTGGCGCGCCGCCAGGCACGCGCCGAGTTCGAGGAGTACGCCGACACGAAGGCGTCGTTGGAGGCGCGTGCCCGGACCCAGCGGTCGTGGATGGACAAGGGTGTCCGCAACGCCCGGCGCAAGGCCACCGACAACGACAAGATCGGCCGCAAGTTCCGCTCCGAGGCGAGCGAGAAGCAGGCCGCGAAGGCCCGGCAGACCGAGCGGCTGATCGAACGGTTGGACGTGGTGGAGGAGCCGCGCAAGGAGTGGGAACTGCGGATGGAGATCGCCGCCGCACCCCGCGCCGGCGCCGTGGTGGCCACCCTCCGCGACGCCGTGGTACGTCGGGGCGAGTTCACTCTCGGGCCGGTGAACCTGCAGATCGACTGGGCCGACCGGGTGGCGGTGACCGGGGCGAACGGGTCCGGCAAGTCGACCCTGCTGGGTGCCCTGCTCGGCCGACTGCCGCTGACCGGCGGTCAGGCCGCGCTCGGCCCGGGGGTGGTGGTGGGCGAGGTGGACCAGGCCCGAGGGCTGTTCCTCGGGGACGTACCCCTGTTGGACGCCTTCCGGGCGGCCGTACCGGATCTGTCGCCCGCCGACGCGCGGACGCTGCTGGCCAAGTTCGGTCTGCGGGCGCAGCACGTGCTGCGCCCGGCCGCGACGTTGTCGCCCGGTGAACGCACCCGGGCCGCCCTGGCGTTGTTGCAGGGGCGCGGGGTCAACCTGCTGGTGCTGGACGAGCCGACCAACCATCTGGATCTGCCGGCCATCGAGCAACTGGAATCGGCGCTGGACAGCTACCCGGGCACGCTGCTGCTGGTGACCCACGATCGACGGATGCTCGACGCGGTACGCCTCGACCGCCGGCTGGAGGTGACCGCCGGGCGGATCGTGGAGTCCTGAGCCGAGGCGCGCGGCATCTTCTGGGACATCCGACGCATACCGGTCACAGATCCGGGTAACGGGCGGCCGGAGGTGGCCTGGATGGTGGCGTTGGCACACACTCCGCCCTCGGCCGAGCGGCTGCGGGCGGTGGACGGATTCCTCACCGAGGCGTGGGCGGACCAGGTCGGTCACGACGATCGACTGCGCTCGCTGCGGGTCGAGGTGCGCTTCGACCGGGGTGTCGCCCACCTGACCGGGGAGGTCGACGAGCCGGCGCAGCTACGGCTGGTACGCGACCAAGTCGGCCGGCTGGCCGGGGTCTTCGGCATCTGGTGCCGGGTACGGGTGGGCGGGCGCGATCCGGTGGTGGTGGACCTCGGGTGCGGGGCCACCAAGCAGTGGCCGGGCAACCTGGGTCTGGACATCTTCCCGGCGCCCGGGGTGGATGCGGTGGCCGACCTGTCGGGTTCGCTCCCGCTCGCCGACGGCTCCGTGGATGTGCTCTTCGCGGTGCACATCCTGGAGCACCTGATCGACTTCCTGCCGCTGCTGGACGAATGCCACCGGGTGCTCCGCCCGGGCGGCGTACTGCACGTGATGAGCCCGTGGTGGGGCCACGTGAACGCGGTGGCCGATCCGACTCATGTCCGCCTGCTGGACGTGCAGACGATCAAGGGTGTCTGCGTCATGCGTCCACCGGGCACACCCCGCTGGTATCCGCTGCACGCCGGCACCGACGGCGCCTCGATCTTTGCGGACCTGACCCCGCTCGGGCCCGATGACGAGGGCCCTTCCCCCACCCATCTGGCCCGCTTCTTCGACTAGGCCGGCACGCCACGCTGGTGGCGAATGCCCCGGGAGCACCTGGCTCCCGGGGCATTCGTCTGTTTCAGCGCAGGTCATCAATATTTCCCGCGAGTAACACCCAGCCGCCAGCGCATTGATCGACACTGATGAAGCCGGTGACTCACCGGTAACCACCCGTCCACCGCACACCCCCAGCGGAGGTCCCCCTCGTGCTCAAACGACTCGCCACCCTCCTCACCTCGGGCATTCTCGCGCTGCTCACCGCGTTCGCCACCGCCTCCCCCGCGGCAGCGGCCGTCACTCCGGCACAGAAGCTGTCCGTGCTGTCGAGTTGGACGCAGACCAGCGTCAGCAGCTACAACGCCTGGAACTCGGCCCGGCAGAACCGCGCCGCCTGGGCGGAGTACAAGTTCGACTGGTCCACCGACTACTGCTCGTCCAGCCCGGACAACCCGCTCGGATTCAACTTCTCCCTCTCCTGCTTCCGGCACGACTTCGGCTACCGCAACTACAAGGCGGTCGGCCAGTTCAGCGCCAACAAGTCCCGCCTGGACAGCGCCTTCTACGAGGACCTGAAGCGGGTCTGCGCCACCTACAACTCCGTCGTCCGGCCGGCCTGCACCAGCCTCGCCTGGACCTACTACCAGGCCGTCTCCATCTTCGGCTCGGTTGCCGCCGTCGAACAGGCCGACATCGACCGGGCCGCCCGGATGAAGGCCGACGCCGAGCGCCACGCCCGACTCTGACCGCGTACCGGCACCGGGTCCCCGACCGGGGCCCGGTGCCGGTGTGAACAGGGTGAGACGAACCGCTTCAGGCGTGTTCGCTGTGGCGATCGGCAGCGGCAGCCGACTGGCGGGGCACACCGGCGCCGGCCCGTCCCGCGAAGCGCGCGGAATCGGCCGCCAGGTCCGGATGCTCGACACCGAGCGCCAACGCGACCGCCTCGTCCAGGCCGAACTCGGCACCTTCGCCGTACGCCTCGTCGAAGGTGGCGTCGCCCAGGACGCGTCGCAGCGCGACCTGCTGCTGTGTCCAGTAGGCGTCGTAGATCCCGGGCGTCGAGCGCAGACTCGCCCGGGTCGCCTGCGCCGCACCGAACAGACGGGCCGCGGTCAGTGGCGCACCCCCGACGGCACAGCGTACGGCGATGGCGTTCAACGTGTCGCAGGCGCGGCCGTGGAAGCCGTGGTTCATCCGGGAGCGCAACGCCGCCAGCAGGTGCTCGTGTGCGGCCACCAGGTCACCGCGGGCCAGGGCGACCATGCCGAGGAGCATGTCCACCGACCGGCGGCCCCGCTCGACCGGCCGGGCCGCCTCGACCGGTCGGGCCGCACCGAGCAGCTCCGCTGCCTCGTCCAACGCGCCGCGCAGCCACAGCAACTCGGCGAGCCGACACACGGCGAACAGCGCCTCGGATTCCACCCCCTGGTCGTGCGCCCAGTCGATGACCTCCCGGCAGATCCGCTCGGCCTCGGCGAACTGCCCCATGTCGACGAGCGCGGCGGCCCGTCCGGCGAGCACCCGGGCCAGCAGGCCGACGTCGCCGGCCTGCCGGGCCGCCGCCTCCGCCCGCTGCGAGTACCGCAGCTCCTCGGCGTACTCGCCGTCGGCGCCGGCATGCAGTGAGTGCAGGTGGTACGCCGCCGCCAGCTCCCCCTCCGGGATCACCTCGCCGGTCTCCGCGATCCGGCTGTACAGGCGGAACAGCCAGAGCCGACCCTCCCGCGCCAGCCCACGCTCACGCCACCACTGCTCCAGGCCGCCGGCCAACCGCAGCCCGATCCGGGCGCTGCCACCGGTGGCACACCAGCGCAGGGCGGCGCGCAACTCACCGGCCAGGGGATCCAGCGAGTACAGCGACAGGGTCACCGGTTGCCCGTCGGCGCCGAGATGGGCCTGCTCCAGAGCGTGCACGGACCAGGCCACGTGCCGGTTCCGGGCGTCCTGCTCCTCGCCGGCCTCGATCAGCCGGCGGGCCGCGTACGCCCGGATCGGATCGAGCATCCGGTAGGTGTAGCCCGAGGCGTGCGGCTCGGCCAGGACCAGGGACTTGTCCACCAGCACCGAGAGCGGGTCCAGTGGATCGTCGCCGAGCAGCCACTCCACCGTGTCGAGATCCACCGGGCCGGCGAAGACCGCCAGCCAGCGCAGCAGCCGCGCGGCGCGTGGGCCGAGCGTCCGGTACGACCAGGTCACGGTCGCCTGCATGGTCAGGTGCCGTTCGACCGCCGTCCGCGCCGACCGCTCCGGCCGGTCGTGTTCGGCGGCTCCGGCGCCGTCACCCCAGCTGCCGACCGGCACACCGGCGGCCGACGACGGTGGGTCGTCCCGACCGGCGTCGAGGGTGCCGAGCACATCGTCGAGCCGTTCGGCGAGCTGCCCGACCGAGAGCACCCGCAGTCGGGCGGCGGCCAGCTCTATGGCCAGCGGCAGACCGTCCAGCCGCCGTACCACCCGACGCAGGTCGGCAGACTCCGCCGGATCCGGCTGTCGGCCGCCCCGGGCCGCCGCCGTACGGTCCAGCAGCAACGCGACCGCATCGCTCTCGGTACCGTCGGGGGACGGGTCGACCGACAGCGGCGGGATCCGCCACACCACCTCACCGGGCAGCGCCAGCGGTTCCCGGGTGGTCGCCAGCACGCGGACCCCACCCCCGCCGGCCAGCAACCGGGTCACCACGTCCGCGCAGGCCGCCGGTTGGGCGTCGCAGGTGTCCAGCACGATCAGCATCCGGCGGTTGGCCGCGTACTCCACAAGCGTGTCGACCATGGGGCGGCCCGGCTCCGGACGCAGCCCGAGCACGGCGGCGATCGCGAAGGCCACCAACCCCGGGTCGGTGACCGAGGCGATGTCGACGAACCAGACACCGTCCGGGTATTCCTCTACCAGGTCGGTGGCGAGTTCCACGGCCAGCCGGGTCTTGCCACCGCCACCGGCACCGAGCACGGTGACCAGGCGATGCCGGGCGACAAGCTGGCGGAGCTCGGCTCGCTCGGCCTGCCGGCCGATGAACGAGGTGACCTGGACAGGCAGGTTGTGCGCTTCCGCGTCGGCGGTACGCGGCCGCGGGAACTGCAGCTCCAGTCCGGCGGCGACGAGTTGGAAGAGGCGTTCCCGGTCGTCGAAACCGCGCAACCGGTGCAGCCCGAGGTCGAGCAGGGACGCACCGGCCGGCAACGGATCGGCGTGCTGCGCGGTCGCCGCCGAGCAGAGCACCTGACCGCCATGGGCGGCGGCGGCCACCCGGGCGGCCCGATGCACCTCGGGGCTGGCGTACTCGCCGTCGCGGGGCTCGGCCCAACCGGTGTGCAGGCCCATCCGTACCCGGGGCGCGGCCTCCGGGGTGGGCCATTCGTGTTCGCGCAGCGCACGTTGGGCGGTCAGGCATGCGGTCAGGGCGGCACCGGCGTCGCCGAAGGCCAGGAAGAACGAGTCGCCCTCGGTCAGCAGTTCCGCCCCCTCGGTGGCGGCGATGGTGCGGCGCAGCAGCCGGCGGTGTTCCGCCAGCACCGGCCGGTATCCGGGGCCGAGCAGCTGTGCCAGTCGGGTGGAACCCTCGATGTCGGTGAAGACGAACGTCACCCAGCCGCTCGGGAGGTGGATCCGTGACGACACCCGTGGCACCTCCCCCCTGGCCTCGACCTCATACTTCACGAAGCCGAATCGTCACGCATCGCGAGAACGGTCGGCCGAGGCTACGCCCCAAGGTGCCATCAGACCGGGCGTCCGGGCAAGACAGTCATCATCCTTTTCAGCAACTGACGCTGCAAAAAACCGTACGGAAGCGGGCTAACAACCGCAGCTGCCACCGCAGCAGCCACCACCGGACGGCGCCGGCGCGGCACCGGCCGCACCCGCACCACGGCCGGTGACGGCGATGGTGGAGAGCAGCTTGACCGTGTCGGTGTGCCCCGCGGGGCAGGACGCCGGCTCACCGGCCTGGGCCATCGGGCGGTTGACCTCGAAGGTGTCGCCGCAGGCGCGGCAACGGAACTCGTACCGGGGCATGACATCAGGGTACGACCGGACCTGACGTCCACCGGAACATGGGTGATACTCGACGGGTGGCAGACGGCGACGAGAGCACCCCCCTACGCCCCCTCCGGCCGGCCACGCCGCGCGCCGGATCCGACGTCGCAGCGGACCGGCCGACCCGCAGGCTGCCGCGACCTCGCCGGCCCTGGCTACGCGCCACCGAGCCGACCAGCGAGCCGGCGAGCGAGGCACCCGCGCCACCCAGCGCTGACGCCGGTGCCGAAGCTGTCGACGTCGCGCCCACGGCTCAACAACCGGCCGCACCCGACAAGTCCGACAGCGACACTCCACAGAGCAGCGCCGCCGAGGCCGCCCCGAGCACCAAGGTCGACGAGAAACCCCCGGGCGAGGCAGCCAACCGACCCGCCGACAAAGCCGAAGACGAGCCGGCGGACAAGGCCGAAGGCAAGCTGGACGGCAAGGCTGGAGACGAGCCGGCCGACCAGACCGAGAGCAAGCCGGTCGGCGAAGGTTCGGCGGTGGCGTCCACGCCGGAGGGTGGGGCGTCGGGTGCTCGACGTCGGCGGACGCGGTTCGCGCACGCCGTACGCCTGCCGGGTCCGCGCGCCGCGGCTCAAGCGACCCGGGACTGGTCGCGGCGGCCGAGTGGCCGACTGACCCTGCCCGGGGTGTTCCTCCTCGCGCTGGTGGCGGCCACCGCCACGGTCGGCGCGATGCTGGTGCCGGCGACCATCGGCGCACAGCGGCCGGTCGCCGCCGACGCCACCGCGGGCGGGACCGCCGGCGACCTGCCGCCGACGAACGAGGCGCCACCGACCGGTGCGTTCCCGCCGCCCGACGCGACGCTACCGCCGGGCGTGGTGCCGCCGAACGCACCGGGCGCCACCGCGTCACCCGGTGGCCTGCCGGTGGGGGGACGACCCTCCGACGCACTCGCCGGTTGGGCCCGGGAGGTCGGCGCCAAGGCCGGCATCGACCCGATCGCCATGCAGGCGTACGGCTATGCCGAGCTGGTCCTCGCCGAGACCAACCGCAGCTGCGGTCTGAGCTGGACGACCCTGGCCGCGATCGGCTTCGTCGAATCACGCCACGGGCAGGCCAACAACGCAACCCTGGGCGCGGACGGTCGAGCCGTACCGGAGATCATCGGCCTGCCGTTGGACGGCCAGGGTGGCCGGATGCGGATCGCCGACACCGACCGAGGTGAACTGGACCGGGACACCACCTACGACCGGGCCGTCGGGCCGATGCAGTTCATCCCGACCACCTGGCAGGAGGTCGGCACGGACGCGGACAACGACGGCCGCAAGGACCCGCACAACATCCACGACGCGGCCCTGGCCGCCGGGATCTACCTGTGCAAAGGCAACCGCAACCTGACGATCCCGGGCGACTGGTGGAACGCCATCCTGTCGTACAACAACGTGCGGCCGTACGCCCAGGACGTGTTCAACACTGCCAACAGGTACGGACAGGCCAGTCGTACGTGAAGTGATCGTCCCCATACATTGGAGAACTGGACACTTCCCCCAGGCTGCTCTTGACGGCAAGCTAGACGGGTGATGGTGCGCGAGTGGGACCCCAGGAACGCGTCGTCCGCCGAGATCGCGTCGCTGCTGGACACGTTGAACGCGGTCCTGGCGACCGATCTCCCGCAGGATCCGCCATGGCGCGAGACCTGCCTGCGGGAATATCTCGCCGAGGTGATGCCGGGCGAGCGGCGGATTTCCTGGGTGGCCCAGGCCGAGCCGGCCGCCGACGGCACCCCGGGGCCGATCCTGGGGCATGTGCACGTGCTGCTGCTCGGCAGCATCGGTGTGCTGGAAGTGCTGGTGCACCCCTCCGTCCGGCGCGGCGGGCTCGGCCGGGAGCTCGTCCTGCGCGCCGCCCGTCGGGTCTACCAGGAGGGCTTCGAGTCGATCGGGGTGGAGGTGGTCGGCGGGACGCCCGCCATCGCCTTTTACGAGTCGCTGGGCTTCGCCCGAGAGTACGTCGAGACTCGCAGCGTGCTCGACCTCTCCGGCGTCGACTGGGCCGAACTGGCCGAGATGTCCACCGGGGTCGGGGCGGGCTACCACGTCCAGTTCCACCCGGGTGGGCCACCGGACGAGCTGATCGAGGCGTACGCGCGGGCCAAGGCCGAGATCCGGGACATCGAGGACGGCGAACTGCGGCCGAGTTCGTACGATCCGCAGCGGCTCCGTGACAGCCTGGACTGCCTGCACCGACGCGGCATGAAGCCCTACATCGTGCTCGCCCTGCACGAGCAGACCGGCGAGGTGGCGGGGCTGACCGAGGTGGTGGTGCCGGTGCAGCACCCCACCCGTGCCGACCAGTACGACACGATCGTGGTGCAGGACCACCGTGGCTACGGCATCGACCGGGCGATCAAGGCCCGGATGCTGCTGGAGCTGCGCTCGACCGAGCCGCAGCTGACCGAGGTGCAGACCTGGAACGCCCAGGCCAACGAGACGATGCTCAAGGTCAACGCCGAGCTGGGTTACCGACCGGACCGCGAGTGGTGTGAATACAGCGTGGACGTGGCCGACCTGGTGCACCGCCTCGACAGCTCCCGCTGAGCGGGCTCAGAAGCCTCCGCTTCCAGTCCCGCTGAGCGGGGGTCAGTAGCGCCCGCTTCCAGGGTCCGGAGGCGGGGGCACGTTGCGATACTTCGCCACCCGCACCTCCCACTGGCTGCGCCGCCGCCGGGCCTCCCGATCGGCGGGGCAGCGATGGAACGTCTCCGGCGGGCGAGCCACCTCGACCCGCGCAACCGTCGACGGGGCAACCTTCGCGAAACGGGCCATCCGCAGCTGGCTGAGCCCGACGATGCGCCGGGCCCGACGCACCAGACCTGCGATGGGGAACGACCCGAGCGTAGGACCCTTGTCCGAAGGTTCGAAGACGGAAGCCATGCCCCACCCTGCCCACCCCGTCCCCACCAGAGCGACCCCTGTGGACATGCCTGTGGATAACTCGGTCGACCATCTGTGCCGAGGGTCCTTTGCTCTGCTTCAACCCACGCACAGGTCTGGTGCCGAAACCGGTGCGTGGAGTGAAGCAGAGCAAAGGGGCCCGCGAGGGAATCGGCTACCCCGACAGGCTGGGCATACGGTGATCAGGGTGACCCACGAACCGGTGGTGGCCGGGCGACCGGACCACGGGTCCGGCTGGGCTCGCGGTGTGGGTCAGTAGCGCTGGCGAAGGAGTTCGGCGGCTTCGACCGCCCAGTAGGTGAGGATGATCTGCGCGCCCGCGCGCCGGATCGAGGTGAGAGTTTCCAACATCACCTGCTCGCGGTCGATCCAGCCGTTCGCGGCGGCCGCCTCGACCATCGCGTACTCGCCGGAGACCTGGTAGGCGGCCACCGGGACCTGCACCGCGGCCCGGACCGCCGAGACCACGTCCAGGTAGGGCAGGGCCGGCTTGACCATCACCATGTCGGCACCCTCAGCCACGTCCAGCTCGACCTCACGCAGCGACTCGCGCAGGTTCGCCGGATCCTGCTGGTAGGTGCGCCGGTCCCCCTCCAGCGAGGACTCGACCGCCTCCCGGAACGGGCCGTAGAACGCGGAGGCGTACTTGACCGCGTAGGCGAGGACCGCGACGTCGGTGTACCCGGCCGCGTCCAGGGCCCGGCGTACCGCGCCGACCTGGCCGTCCATCATCCCGGACGGCCCGACCACCGACACTCCGGCGGCGGCCTGGGCGACCGCCATCTCGGCGTACGCGGCCAGGGTGGCGTCGTTGTCCACCGAGCCGTCGGGGGTGAGCAGCCCACAGTGCCCGTGCGAGGTGAACTCGTCCAGGCAGAGGTCGCTCATCACCACTGTCGCGTCGCCGACCTCGGAGACCACGTCCCGGATGGCCACGTTGAGGATGCCGTTGGGGTCGATGCCGCCGGCCCCGCACTCGTCACGCTCCGCCGGCACCCCGAAGAGCATGATCCCGCCGACCCCGGCCTGGACCGCCTCCACCGCGGCCTTGCGCAGGGAGTCCCGGGTGTGCTGAAGCACACCCGGCAGCGAGCCGATCGGGCGGGGCTCGGTCAGCCCCTCCTTGACGAACATCGGTACGACCAGTTCGGCCGGGGCGGGACGGGTCTCGGCGACCAGCCGCCGCACGGCTGCGTTGCGACGCAGCCGGCGGGGCCGGTGCTCGGGGTACGACATGGTGAGTCTCCTAGCGTTACCGGAACCTCAGCGCGGTCGGCCCCTGAACCTTCGAGCCACGGCGCTGCTTCGCCGGCATCGCGGCGAGCTTCTCCCGCAGCTCGACGGCGTAGCCGGCGAGCGCCTCCACCAGGTCGGGCACGGAGGCGTGCGGCGGCTGGACGTCGACCCGCAGGCCGAACTCCGTGGCGGTCTCCGCGGTCTTGGGCCCGATCACTGCGACAACGGTACGCGCGTGCGGCTTGCCGGCGATACCGACAAGATTGCGCACCGTCGAGCTTGACGTGAAGAGCACGGCGTCGAACCCACCGGACTTGATCGCGTCCCGGATCTCGGCGGGCGGCGGGGCGGCCCGGACCGTACGGTAGGCGGTCACGTCGTCGACCTCCCAGCCGCGCTCGGTGAGCCCGGCGGCGAGGGTCTCGGTGGCGATGTCGGCGCGCGGCAGCAGCACCCGGCCGACCGGATCGAGCACCTCGTCGTGCGGCGAGAACTCGGCCAGCAGCCCTTCGGAGGACTGCTCCCCGGTGGGGATCAGTTCCGGCTGGATGCCGAAGGCGCGGACCGCCTCGGCGGTGGCCTCACCGATACAGGCGATCTTCACGCCGCCGAAGTGCCGGGCGTCCAGGCCGTGCTCGGCGAACTTCTCCCAGACCGCGCGGACCGCGTTGACCGAGGTGAAGATCACCCAGGCGTACCGGCCGTCGACCAGGCCCTTGACCGCCCGCTCCATCTGAGCGGGGGTACGCGGCGGCTCGACCGCGATGGTCGGCACCTCGCACGGGATCGCACCGTACGCGCGCAGCCGGGCACTCATCACCCCGGCCTGCTCCTTGGTCCGGGGAACCAGCACCTTCCAGCCGTACAGCGGGCGGTTCTCCCACCAGCTGAGCTTGTCCCGCTGGCTCACACCCTCACCGACGGTCAGCACCACCCGGCCGGTGAAGCCGAGTGCCGCCGCGACGAACGAGTCCACGCTCGACGTGGTGGTGTACTGCGTCTCGCCCGTGCCGTCACCGGTGACTCCGACGGCGGTCCCGCCGTCCACTCCGGCGGCGAGCAGCCCGTCGCGGATCGCCGCCAGGTCACCGGCGTCCACGGCGAGCGCCAGCGAGCCTCGCTGCACCGCCGCGGCCAGCGCGTCGAAGTCCAGGGTGCTGACGTCCTCGACGTCGGCGGTGGTGCGTACGCCGGGCAGCGGCACACCGGCGTAGGTGGCCACACCCTCGGCCTGGCTGACGCCCGGCACCACCTCGAAGTGCGCGGCGGTACGCGCCACCGCCTGCACCTCCTTGACCACCGAGTCGTGGCCGAAGGGGTCGCCCGCCACCAGGTGCACCGCGTTCTGCCCGGCGCGGGCGGCCGAGATGAGCACCTTCGCCACATCGCCCGGCACGCCTTCGGCCGGGGTGAACTCGGTCTCGGCCTTGGCCTCGGCCCGGACGACGTCGAGCAACGACTCGGGGACTCCCCGGTCGTACACCACCTGGTCGGCGTCGACCAGGGCGTCGTGCGCCCGGCGGGTCAGCAGGCCCGGGTCGCCGGGTCCAGCCCCGACGAACGCGATCCGGCCTACGGGCTTACGGGTGCGGGTCATTCTGTGCTCCCAAATTGCTGGGTCCCCGGGCCGTTGTGTCCTTGCGGGCCGAGGATCGAGTCGGCGCCGAGGTCGAGGAGTTCGGTGGCGAGGGCCTTACCGATCTCCGCCGCATCGGCGAGCGTTCCGGTGCGGGACAGCCGGATGTCGCGACTGCCGTCCGGGCTGATCACCGCCCCGCGCAGGTAGATCTCCTGGACAACATCACCTTCGACACCGGAGCCGGTTGGCTCGCCTTCGGCGACGACGGCATAGGCGGCGACCGGAGCGGAGCATCCGGCCTCCAGGGTGGCCAGCATTGCCCGCTCCGCGGTGACCGTGGCGCGTGACGCTGCGTGGTCAAGCGTACCTAGCAGTTCGACCATTTCCGGGTCGTCGACCCGGCACTCCACCGCCAACGCGCCCTGTGCGGGGGCCGGCAGCATCAACATCGGATCGAGCGTCTCGGTGATGACGTCGAGCCGGCCGATCCTGGCCAGCCCGGCCCGAGCGAGGACGATCGCGTCGAGGTCGGCGTCCGGGCCGAGCACCCGGGCCAGCCGGGTGTCGATGTTGCCGCGAATGGGGCTGACCGACAGTTGCATGCCCAGGGCGTGCAGTTGGGCGATCCGACGCAGCGCGCCGGTGCCGATGGACGCGCCGGGGGCGAGCTCGGCCAGCGTCCTGCCGTCGCGGGCGACGAGCGCGTCACGCGGGTCCTCGCGCGGGGGCACTGCGGCGATGTGCAGCCCGGCCGGCATCGCGGTCGGCAGGTCCTTGTACGAGTGGACCGCGAAGTCGATCTCCCGGGCGACCAGCGCGTCGCGCAGCGCGGAGACGAAGACCCCGACGCCGAGGCGGTGCACCGGCGCGCTGGACCGGTCACCTGCGGTGATCACCTCGACCAACTCGACCGGGCGTCCGGTGCGGGCGGTCAGTGCCTCGGCGACGTGCCCGGACTGGGCCATCGCCAGCTTGCTGCCCCGGGTGCCGAGACGCAGCGGGCCACTCGGTTGCCGCTGGCTCATCGTTCACCTCCACTGGTCGGGGTGATGTCGGGGACCGTGTCCACCTGGGAGGTCTGCGGGACCTCCAGGTCGAACAGTTCGCGCAGCAGCGCGGCGTACTGGTCACCGCCGGGCTCGGCGGCGAGTTGGCGGACCCGTACGGTCGGCTGGTGCAACAACCGCTGGACCACCCGGTGCACGGTGCGGGCCACCTCGGCGCGCTGGTCGTCGCTGAGGTCGGGACGGCGCTGGGCGAGGCGGCGCAGTTCGGCGCTGACCACGTCCTCGGCCCGGCCCCGCAGGGCAGCCACGGTCGGTGCCACGTCCGCGCCCCGCAGCCAGGTGAGGAAGGACTCCACCTCGCCGGCCACGATCCGTTCGACGGCGGCGGCGTCGGCGGCGGCCGGGCCGTCGGCGAGCAGCTCGGCCATCCGGTCGATGTCGATCACCTCGACGCCGGGCAGCTCGGCCACACCGGACCCGACGTCACGGGGTACGGCCAGGTCGAGCAGGACCAGCGGCCCGCGCTCCGGGTCCCGGCCGGCCAGCGCACCGGCGACGACGTCGCGGGTGAGGACCGGCTCGCTGGCCGCGGTGGCGGCCACTACGATGTCCACTGTGGAGAGCGTGTCGGCCAGCTCGGCCATCGGTCGCGCGGCAGCGCCGTACGACTCGGCCAGCCGTACCGCCCGCTCGGCGCTGCGGTTGGTCACGGTCAACGGGCCGGCGCCGAGCCGGGACAGCGTCGCCACGCCCAGCGATCCCATCGCGCCGGCGCCGACGACGAGCGCGGGCCGACCGGCCAGTTCGTCGCCGAGATGACGTGCGGCCAGTCCCAGCGCCGCGGTGACCACGCTCTGGCCGGCCCGGTCGATGCCGGTCTCGGAGTGGGCCCGCTTGCCCACCCGCAGCGCCTGCTGCATCAGCTCGTGCAGCAGCCGGCCGGTGGTGTCCGCGCCGGTGGCCCCGTGGTAGGCGTCCCGGAGCTGACCGAGGATCTGCGCCTCGCCGATCACCATCGAGTCCAGGCCGGCGGCGACCCGGAAGACGTGGTCGACCGCGGCGGAGTCGAAGTGCACGTAGAGGTTGTTGGCCAGCGCGGACGGCTGGCAGTCGGCCTGCTCGGCGAGGACGGCGCAGATGTCGCCGAGGCCGCCGTGGAAACCGGAGACCGCCGCGTAGACCTCCACCCGGTTGCAGGTGGAGACCAGCGCGGCCTCGCTGACGTACGGCTGGGCGACCAGGCGGTTCAGGATGCGGGTGAGGCTCTCCGGGGCGACCGCGAGCCGCTCCAGGGTGGCGACCGGCGCGGTGCGGTAGGAGGCACCCACGACGAGGAGTTTCACGTTCCGATCGCCTCCTGACCCTCAGTGACCGCGAGACCGCCGGGCAGGGCGGTCAGGGCGGATCCGCCGGTGCGGGGCAGCCCGGTCAGGGATGCCTTGCGGTGCTCGTGGAACGACAGAATCTGCAGCTCGATGGCGAGGTCGACCTTGCGTACGTCGACTCCGTCCGGAACCGAGAGTACGCAGGGCGCGAAGTTCAGGATGCTCGTCACGCCGACGGCGACGAGTTGGTCGGCGACCCGTTGGGCGGCCGAGGCGGGAGTCGCGATGACGCCGATCGCGATCGACTCCTCGGCTGCCACCTGGGGCAGTTCGTCGACGTGCCGCACGACCATCCCGTGGATCTCCTCACCGACCCGGGCCGGGTCGGCGTCGAGCAGGGCGGCGATCCGGAAGCCACGGCTGGCGAAGCCGTCGTAGCCGGCCAGCGCGTGACCGAGATTACCCACCCCGACCAGGGCGACCGCCCGACGTTGGGTGAGCCCGAGCACGTACTCGATCTGCTCTATCAACAGCGCCACGTCGTAGCCGACGCCCCGGGTGCCGTACGAGCCGAGGTGGGACAGGTCCTTGCGGAGCTTCGCGGAGTTGACCCCGGCGGCGTTGGCCAGCCCTTCGCTGGACACCGTCTCGTTACCGGTTTCAGCGAGATTGTGCAGGGCACGGAGGTATTCGGGGAGCCGCGCCACCGTCGCCTCGGGTAGGTCCGGGAGCGCCGGGACGCCACCGGCGCGACCGGGCGTGCCAGGGTGACGGTGCTGACTCATGAGACTCCGTGCGGTGCGATCCTTGACCAACTCCACCGGCCGGCCGTTCGGGACTCCCGCTGGCGACCGAAATTGCCGGCTGTGCTAGCAGGGCGCGTCGGAATTACAGAGTAGGCGCTTGTGAAGACGTGCACAAATCGCGATCTTGCTGCCCCGCCCCCTGCCCCCACCAGCCCCTCCGTCCAACAAGATCGACGCGCGCCCACTTCCCGGGACCGCCCGCGCGATTATTGCTCAATTCCGACTTCTCTGACCAATCACACGCGCGCCATCGGTCCATCCCAATTTGTTGATCATGACGTTAATGCTCGATACGGCGATTTCGTGATCACTGCGCCGGCTCGACGAGGGTGGTGGCGAGGGTCACCGCTTCGGTGAGGGTGTCGGCGACCGGGTGGCCGGAGGCCATCAGGCGGGCGCGGTCGGTGAAGCCGCCAGCGTAGAGAACAGCACGCCCGCCGACGGCGCGGGCCGCGTCGGCGTCGTCCAGCGAGTCGCCGATCAGCACCACCGAGCGGCCGTCGACGCCCAACTCGGCCAGGTGCCGGACCAGCGACTCGGCCTTGCGATCACCGCCGACCGAGGCCCGCAGCCCGTCGACCCGGGCGAAGCGGCCGGTCAGTCCGTACGTCTGGATCGCCGGCACCAACTCGTCGTGGAACCACATGGACAGCAGCGACTGGCTGCCCGGCCAGGCCGCCATCGCGTCCACCGCGTCGTGGGCGAGCTCACAACTGGTCAGACCCAGCCGGTACGCGTCATGGAAGATCCGGTCGAGCCGGCCGAACGCCTCGTCGTCCACCGCCCGGCCGAGCACTTCCGCGTAATAGTCGGCGATCGGCCGGCGGAACCGGACCCGGTGTTCCTCCGCGGTCACCGTCGGCCCACCCTCGCGGGTGAAAACGGCGTTCGTGCAGGCCACCACCAGGCTCAGATCGTCGAGCAGCGTCCCGTTCCAGTCCCAGACCAGATGGGGTTTCGAAGGGGTCATCGGCGCACTCTATCGGCGACGCCGGGTGCCGGTGGGGCGCGCCGGAGCGCCCTAGAGCTGCGGCGTGGTCAGGTCACGCAGCAGCCGTTCCTCCTCGACCCGCCAGTAGCCGTGCTCCTTGCCGTCGAGCAGCACCACCGGCAGCCGGTCGCCGTACTCGCGCTCCAGCTCGATGTCACCGCTGACGTCCCGCTCGGTCCACCGGTCGCCGGTGACCGCGACCACTCGGTCGAGCGCCGCCTTGGCGTCCTCGCACAGGTGACAGCCGGGGCGGGTGATCAGGGTCAGGCGGGGCTCACGCATCGGTCTCCTCCGTCGTGCCGGGTGGTGCCGGCTGGTCGGGCACTTGAACCTCGCCAGGTTACGCGCGCAGTGGGCGATCAGTGCGACGCCGGCCACCTGACTGCCCGACCCCGACACCACGTACGCCCGGACAGTCTCCCCGGTACCCGGGTGCGGCACGCCCACTACCGCCGACTCCGTCACCGCCGGATGGGCGGAGAGGAGCATCTCGACGTCGTCCGGGTACACATTGCACCCGGCCGACCCGGTGCCCCCGCAGCGTCCAGTCCCGTCAACGGGACCAGGCAGCGTCACCGTGGGTACGGATCACCACCGGTCCACACTGTCCGGGCGGGGACGCCTGTCGACCACGACCGGACTCGCGAGGTATGTTCACAGCGACCACCATCATCGATCTGACCTGCTTATCTGTCTCAGATCAGGTGGACCAGCGATTGTCAACCACACTCGACGGACAACCGGTCCGGCACCGGTGCGACACGTCGGGAAATACTTCGGCCCTGTGTAACGGACTTGCCACGCGCGGGTGACGTTGGCCCTATCATCACTCGGGTCGGCTCACCCCATTTGCCGTGAGTCGACACCCCTCAGCCCGAGGAGGCCCCCGTGCCCGTCAGCGCATTGGACCAGCACCTCAAGGGGAACTGCCGCCCGTCGGCACACCCCGGAGCCGCCCTGCCCGGCGGTGATCTGGCCGGTCACCCGGCCACCGCCGGCGCGTGCGCCAGTGATGAATCGGAGGTGTCCCGATGACCACCTTCGGTTTCACGCACCGCCCGACGGGCCTGACCGGTCCGGCGGCGCGCACCCCGGTCAACGAACGCGGCGGCGCCCATGCCCAGCAGAACGCGGCGGGCAACCTGGTCAACCGAGGTGAGAGCAGCACGCGGGCCGGTAACCGACCACATCCGAACGAGCCACCACACCGACCAGCGGTGCCGGGCGCGAACGCGATGCCGACCGGTGGCGGGGTCGCCACGCCGAGCCGGCCGACGATGCCGGCCCAGGCCCGACGCAGCGGCGGCGACGCGCCGGTCACCGACGTGCCGGCGGCCGAGACCGCGGTGATCCCCGCGGTCACCGACCCGGTCAACACCTCCACCGGCTACCCGAGCCGCCCTGACCCGTCCGATCCGGCCACCGAGGTGTGGGCCCTGGTCGAACGCGCCCAGGCCGGTGAGGCCGAGGCGTTCGGGCTGATCTACGACCGCTACGTCGACACCGTCTTCCGCTTCGTCTACTTCCGGGTCGGCAACCGGCAACTCGCCGAAGACCTCACCTCCGACACGTTCCTGCGGGCGCTCAAGCGCATCGGCAGCTTCACCTGGCAGGGCCGTGACCTCGGCGCCTGGCTGGTCACCATCGCCCGCAACCTGGTCGCTGACCATTTCAAGTCGGGTCGCTACCGGCTGGAGGTGACCACCGGTGACGTGCTCGACGCCGATCGCGAGGATCGCGGCCCGGAGGGCAGCCCGGAGGCGGCAGTGGTGGAACACATCACGAACGTCGCGCTGCTGACCGCCGTCAAACGCCTCAATCCCGAACAGCAGGAGTGCATCGTGCTCCGCTTCCTCCAGGGCTTCTCGGTGGCGGAGACCGCGCGGGCGATGGGCAAGAACGAAGGCGCGATCAAGGCCCTCCAGTACCGTGCGGTCCGCGCCCTGGCCCGGCTGCTGCCCGACGGCTTCCAGGCGTAGCTCTCGACGCCGTCCGTACGGTCGTCGCCGGTAGCTGCGCGTCCGTGCGCGGCAGTCACAGCGATCACTTTGCGTGATTTCCGACTCCGGCAGGCCCGTAACCCGATCCCGGCACGGCGCGTTTCTCCGGGTGCGACCGGCGACAGCCCGGCCCCGGGCTACGGACGACGGGCAACGACGCCAGCGGCGTCCGGCTCGCGTTCTGCGGTCATCGGTCGCTGGCGGTGATCGCGGCCGACCGGCCGCGCCCAGCGAGAGGAGGTGCCGCGGTGGACAACGCCCTCTTCTCCCGTCGGCGCGCCGAGCGCTTCGCGCAGCTTCTCGACGAAGCGAACGGTGGCCGACGCCATCACGTCCGTTCCCGAGTCGACGACCGGCTCACGCCGCTGGTCGGGCTCGGCCGGCAGTTGACGGCCGGCCCGCCCGAGCCCGAGGTGGATCCGGAGTTCCGGGCCGGCCTGCGGGCCATGTTGCTGGCCACCGCCGAGCGTGAGGGCATCGCCGCCCCCGCCTCGACCGAGAAGGTCGGCACCGGCCGAGGCGCCCTGCTACCGGCCGTCACCGCGCGCCGGGCCCGTGCCCGGGGTGCCATCCTGGTCGGCATCGCCGCGGGTGCCATCGCCGTCTCCGGCATCTCGGCCGCCAGCGAGAACGCGGTTCCCGGCGACGCGCTGTACGGAATGAAGCGCGGCACCGAACGGGCCCAGCTCGCGCTCGCCAGCTCCGAGATCAGCCGCGGGCAGCTCTTCCTCGACTTCGCGCGTACCCGACTGGCCGAAGCGTCCGCGCTGCACGGCAGCCGCTCCGGCTACGGCGCGGTGCTCGACGACATGGACGCCGACACCCGTCAGGGCGTACGCCTGCTGACCGCAGCGGCGGTGCAGCGTTCGGATCCGGCGGCGCTCGACGCGGTCGACGCCTTCCTCGTCCCGCAACGCCGGGCACTCGACGCGCTGCGCGACAGCGGCTCGCGCGCCGACCGGGAGCGGACCGCCCAGTCGCTGAAGCTGCTGGCATCGGTGACCGAACGTGGCGACGCCCTGCGGACCACGATCGCCTGCGGCCAGCCGGTCGGTTCCGCCAGCGACAGCCTCGGCCCCCTGCCGGGCACCTGCACCTGACGGTACGTAACCAGACCGCCGGCCCGGTTCGCGGGCCGGACGGCGGTTACCCTCGCGGAGGGGCAGCAGAGATGCGGGCGATGTGAGGGGGAGCGTCGGTGGGGCGCAGCCGGAAGGTGACCGTCAGCACCGACGTGCACGGGCACACCGCAGGTTGGGCCCAGACCGAGCCCGCTCCCCCGGTCGCCCCGGATCCACGGGCCGCCGCCTTCTTCGACGTGGACAACACGATGATGCAGGGTGCCTCCATCTACTGGTTCGCTCGCGGCCTCGCCGCACGCAACTACTTCACCACCACCGACCTGGCCCGGTTCGCCTGGCAACAGCTGCGCTACCGGCTGCTCGCCCGCGAGCACACCGGGGACATGTCGCAGGCCAAGGAGGCCGCCCTCGCCTTCATCGAGGGCTGGCGCGTCGACGACATCGAAGTCCTCGCAGAGGAGATCTTCGACGAGTTGATGGCGCCGCGGATCTGGGCGGGGACGAGGCGGCTGGCGCAGGGCCACCTCGACGCCGGTGAGCGGGTCTGGCTGGTCAGCGCCGCCCCGGTGGAGATCGGCCGGGTGATCGCCGCTCGACTGAAGCTGACCGGCGCGATCGGCACCGTCGCCGAGGTCGTCGACGGGGCGTACACCGGTCGGTTGGTCGGTGACCTCATGCACGGGCCGGCCAAGGCCGAGGCGATCACCTCGCTCGCCGCGGTGGAGGGGTTGGACCTGGGTCGGTGCAGCGCCTACAGCGACTCCGCGAACGACCTGCCGATGCTGTCGGCGGTGGGCCGGGCGGTGGCGGTGAATCCGGATGCCGCGCTGCTGCGTCAGGCACGCCAGCACGGCTGGGAGGTACGCGACTTCCGTACGGGCCGTCGCGCTGTCAAGATCGCCGTACCGTCGACGGCCGCCGCCGGGCTGGTGGCGGGAGCGGTCACCGCCGGCATGGCGTTGCAGCGTCGCCGCCGCGACAGCCGGGCCGCCGCAGAACGGCGCGCCACCCGCTGAGACGGTGTCGGCGCTTCGATGAGCTAGGGACCGAACGGATCCGGACGCCGTTCCAGGAGTTCGTGCAGCGTCTGCTGGATGGTCTCGCGGACCTGGTCGGCGAGGTTGAACACGACAAGCGGGTCGTCCGCGGAGTCGACCAGGTGTGCCGTCGGGATCGGCGGGCAGAACTCGATCAGCCACTTGCTCGGCAGCGGCACCATGCCCAGCGGCCCGAGCCAGGGGAAGGTCGGCGTCACCGGGAAGTAGGGCAGCTTGAGCAGCCGGGCGAGCGGCTTGATGTCGGCGAGCATCGGGTAGATCTCCTCGCCACCGACGATCGCGACCGGGATGATCGGGGTGCCGGTGCGCAGCGCCGCCGAGACGAAGCCACCGCGCCCGAAGCGTTGCAGCTTGTAACGCTCCGCGTACAGCTTGCCGACGCCCTTGAAGCCCTCCGGGAAGACACCCACCAGTTCGCCGCCGCGCAACAGCCGCTCGGCGTCCGGATTGCAGGCCACGGTGCCGCCGGTCTTGCGGGCGATCTCGGAGACCACCGGCATCCGGAAGACGAGGTCGGCACCGAGCAGCCGCAGGTAACGCCGCGCGGGGTGTTCGTGGTGCAGGGCGGTGGAGAGGACCAGCGCGTCCAGGGCCACGGTGCCGGAGTGGTTGCCGACCACCAGTCCCGCACCCTCGGTGGGCACGTTCTCCAGCCCGGTCACCTCGGTACGGAACCAGTCCCGGTAGAGCCGCCGCAGCAGCGGATGGAACACCGCCTCGGTCAGCTCCGGGTCGAAACCGAACTCGTCCACCTCGTAGTCGCCGGCCAGCCTGCGCCGAAGAAACGCCAACCCACCGGCGATCCGCTGATCCCAGACGTCGCCGGGCCGGTCCGGCACGGCCGGCGGATGCGGCTCGGCGGGCAGAGCGGGCTGGCCCGCTGCCGCTGGTCGCCGCCCGTTGTGCCGAGCCGGGTCGGGCTGCGCCCGCGCCACCTGACCGTTGTCGGGGCCCGTCTCGTCACGTCGCATGTCCGGCTCGCTCACGGCTGCTCCTGCACAGCCGCCCGCACCCGGCGGATCTGGTCGAGCACGAGCTGCTCGGCGGCGGCCAGTTGCTCGCGCGTCACCACGGACCGGCCATGGTGGGCGCGGATGAAGTCGTCGAAGGCGGCGGCCGTGGATCGCGGCGTGAAGCCGTACTCGCGCTCCAGGCGGGTGGTGTCCACGACGCGGCCGTGCACGAGCAGGTCGACCTGGTCGAGGCCGTAGCGGCCGAGTCCCATGGTCCGGGCGAGCGCCGCGGCGCCCGACAGCCCCGGCTCCAGCATCGGCACGGCCAGCCGGCCGGCCCGACGGATCGCCTGGGACAGCGCGAGCACCCCGGGCCCGGCGACGTTGTACGTCCCCGGATGGTCCTCGGTGACCGAGCGGTGTACGACCTCCAGCGCGTCGTCGAAGTGCAGGAACTGCAACCGGGCGTCGCGGCCGAGGATGGTCGGCACCACCGGCAGCGAGAAGTAGCGGGTCAACGTGGTGTCGGCCGTCGACCCGATGAACGGGGCGAACCGCAGCACCGTCGCCGTCACGTCGGGTCGCCGCCGTCGGAAGCCCCGGACGTACCCCTCGATGTCGAGGATGTCGCGGCCGAAGCCGCCGCGCGGCACCTCGCGCGGCTCGGTCTCCTCGGTGAAGACGGCCGGGTCCCGGAACGAGGCCCCGTACGCCGCGGTCGAGGACCGCACCACGAGCTTGCGTAGCCGAGGTGCCCGCTGACAGGCGGCGAGCAGCTGCATGGTGCCGATGACGTTCTGTTCCTTCATCGCCGCCCGGCCACCCTGCTGCTGATCCGGGGCGCTGGCCAGGGCCAGATGCACCACCGTGTCGACGTCGAGGTCGGCGAGGAGCCCGCCGACCGAGCCGGCGTCGACCCGGATGCGTTCGACCTGGTCCAGCAGGCCGGCGACCTCCGGGCTCGGGTCGCGCAGGTCGATGCCGATGACCCGCTCGATGCGGGGATCGGTGACCAGTCGGGCGGCGACGTGGGCACCGAGGTATCGGCTGACCCCGGTCACGACGACAACCCCCGGGAGACTCGACGAGTCACCGGGGGTCATGTCTCGCACCCACCCCGACGGTCGGGACCGAGCCGGGACAGCCACGGCCTGATCACCTGGGCCTCCGAGGGTCGACAGTTGGCAAGCGACGAATGCCGGGTCAGCGCCCGGCATCAATCACTTGCCGAGACGGCGACGCTGGACGCGGGTCTTGCGCAGCAGCTTGCGGTGCTTCTTCTTAGCCATGCGCTTGCGGCGCTTCTTGACCACCGAGCCCATACGAAAGCCTTTCGATGCAACATGCGGCGCGACCGGCGAGACGCCACGAACCGGTGACGTCGGCGACCGCTTACGGACAACGGACCGGACCGGCGGGGTGGGCGGCAGGGCGCACCAGCGGTCACGATCACGCTCCAGCGTAGCGGGACCGCGTCGACCGGGCCAACGCGCCCCCGGTCGATGCCCGTCAGGCGGGCCTCTCGGATCGGCCTGACACGCGGATCAGGCAGTCTCCTGGAAGGCCCCACGGAGGTATTCGTGCACCGCGTGCTCCGGCACCCGGAACGACCTGCCGACCCGCACAGCCGCCAGCTCACCGCTGTGCACGAGGCGGTAAACCGTCATCTTCGACACCCGCATGACGGTCGCCACCTCGGCGACGGTCAGGAACTTGACATCCGACAGCCGACCGTCGGACGGTGACCCGGCCATGGCTCACCCGACCCATCCCATGCCCTGCGCGTGCCGCCCCACGGGTTCTCCCGCGCGGCCGGCGACGCGCGTGTTACCAGTACGGTAGCGGGACGGCTGTGACCGGCGCGATCCCTTCCTGCAACTGATCACGATCCGGAACCGGGCCGCAGACGAAAAACCCCTGGTCGGGTGGCCTACAGCCGAAACGCCCGCAATGATCATCTTCGGCCACCGGTGCCGGCGACGTCACTCGGCCCGCAGCGCGACCACCGGGTCGAGCCGACCGGCCCGCTGAGCGGGTACCACCCCGAAGATGATCCCCACCGCTGCCGAGACGCCGAACGCCAGCGCCAACGACCACCAGGTCACCGCCGCCGGGATGGGTGAGACCGCGGCCACCAGCAGTGCGCCGCCCACCCCGAGGGCCATCCCGGTCAGCCCGCCAATCGAGGTGAGCAGCACCGCCTCCAGCAGGAACTGCACGCCGATGTCCCGGGGGCGGGCCCCGACCGCCTTGCGCAGCCCGATCTCCCTGGTCCGTTCGCGCACCGAGACGAGCATGATGTTGGAGACGCCCACCCCGCCGACAAGCAGCGAGATGCCGGCGATGGCGGCCAGGACCCCGGTCAGGATGCCGAGGATGTCGCCCAGTACGCCGAGGATCTGCTCCTGGGTGACAGCGCTGAACTCGGTGCCCGGGTGGCGACCGTTCAACTCGGTGACGATCCGCTGGCCGAGTTCGTCGATCCGATCCCGATCCGGTGCCCGGACCGCGATCGCGTCCACCCGCTGGGTGCCGTACAGCCGCTGCGCCGCGGTCACCGGGATGTGCACCTCGTCGTCCCGGTCAACGCCGAGGCTCTGCCCGAGCGGGGTGAACACACCGATCACCCGGAACCGCACCCCGGCGACGTTCACCTGCTGTCCGACGGCCTCCCGGTCGGGGAAGAGGACCCGGGCGACCGAGTCGCCCAGCACGGCGACCCGGCGGCCGGTGTCCACGTCGGATCGGGTCAGGTAGCGGCCCCGGCCCAGGTCACGGGCGAAGACCGTCGGGGTGGTCTCCAGCACCCCCTGCACGGTGGTGAAATCCTGCCGGTTGCCGGCCCGGACGGTGGCACCCGAGGCGACCGTCACGGCAACCCGGGCAGGGTCACCGACCACCCGGCCGACGGCGTCCACGTCCTGCAGGGTCAGCGGGGAGACCGCCGGGGCCGAGCCCACGTCCAGCCGACCCGGCACGACCAGCAGCAGGTTGGAGCCCAGCCCTTCGACCTGCTGTTCGACCGTCTGTTTGGTGCCGGTGCCGATCGCCACCAGCAGCACCACGGAGGCGACCCCGATGATCACCCCGAGCATGGTCAGCAGGCTGCGCATCCGGTTGGCCCGCAGCGCGTCCGCCGCCACCCGCCACGCCTCGGCCAGCCTCACGACCCGCCCCCACCCGCACCGGCCGCGCCGAGTCCACCCGCACGGGCCGTGCCCAGCCCAACCGCGCCGGGTTCGTCGAAGCCAACGCCGCCGGTCAGCGGGTCCTGGGCGCTGTCCGCGTCCTGGGCGCTGTCCGCGACGACGACGCCGTCGCGCATGGTGATCCGGCGGCGGGCCCGGGCGGCCACCTCCGCGTCGTGGGTGACCATCACCAGCGCCACCCCCGACTCGGCGTTGAGCCGCTCCAACAGTTCCAGCACGGCCGCGCCGGTGGTGCTGTCCAGGTTGCCGGTCGGTTCGTCGGCGAGCAGCACGGTCGGGTCGGTGACCAGGGCGCGGGCGATCGCCACCCGCTGCTGCTCGCCGCCGGAGAGCTGATTGGGCCGGTGGTCCAGGCGGTGCCCCAGGCCGACCCGGCCGAGCATCGCGGCGGCCCGTTCCCGCCGTTGGCGGGCGCCCACTCCCCGGTAGACCAGCGGCAGCGCCACGTTGTCCACCGCCGTGGTCCGTGGCAGCAGGTGGAACGCCTGGAAGACGAAGCCGATGGTCTCGTTGCGCAGCCGGGCCAGCTCGGGCGCGGAGAGTGCGCCCACCTCCCGTCCACCGATCACCAACCGGCCACCGGTCGGCCGGTCCAGACCGCCGAGCAGGTGCATGAGGGTGGACTTGCCGGAGCCGGACGGCCCGATCAGGGCCACGTAGTCACCGGCCGCGACGGTCAACGACACGCCCCGCAGCGCCGGTACGGAGACCCCGTCGAGCTGGTACGTCCGCGACACGTCGACCGCCTCGATCGCCGGGGCGGACGCCGAGCCGTCCCGGTCCCGGCCGGCGCCTACGCTCACCCGACCTCCTGGCCGTCGCGCACCTGGTCGGTGCCGCGGACCACGATCCGGTCACCGGGCTGCACCCCGTCGACGATCTGCACCAGATCCTGGCCCTGCACCCCGACGGTAACCGAGGCCCGACCCACCCGACCGTCGCGTACCACCCAGACGGTGTCCCGGCCGTCGGCGGAGAAGATCGCGGAGGCGGGTACGGTCACCGCGTCGCTCGCCTCACGGACCCGCAGTCGCAGCACCGCGTTCATCCCGGGTCGCGGCGCCGGTGCCGGTTCCGCCTCGCCGTACCGGCCTGCACCGAGCGAGAGCCGGACCCGGTAACTGACCCCGCCTCGGGCCGAGGTGCTGGGCAGCACGTCGATCGAGCGGACCGTCGCCGGGTAGGTCGCACCGGTGACCGCGTCCAACTCGACGGTGCCGGTGAGTCCGACCTGGACCAGCAGCACGTCGGTCTCGTCCACCTCGGCCAGCAGGCCCAGCTCACGGGTGTCGACCACGGTCAGCACGGGGGTGCCGGCGGTGACCCGACCACCCACCGGGATCGCCGTGTCCACCCCGGCGGGCGGGCCGGCGGCCGGGGCACCGAGCGCGCCCGGGTCGATCCCGGACGGCAGGCCACCACCGGCGGCGTCGAGCAACCCGGCCAGCGCACCCGTCGAGCCGGCACCGCTGCTGACGCCGCCCGGCTGCACGACACCGGCGATCGGTGCCCGCAGGGTCAACGCGTCGACCGTCGCCTTGGCCAGGTCGTACGCCTGCTGGGCTTGGAGGCGTTGGGCGGTGGCCAGCGCGCCGACGGCGGAGTTCAGGCTGCGTACGCCGCGCTGCACCTCGCGTACCGCGCGGTCGGCGGCGCGGGCGGCGGCGTCGTACTGCCGCTGCGCGGACTCGACCTGGGCGAGCAGTGCCTTGCGCAGCTTCGGATCGCTGATCTTCCCGGCGGCGGCGCGTGCGGCGGCGTGCGCCTGCGCGGCGGCCCGGTCGGTGCCCCGCAGCGAACCGGTGAGGTTGCCGCCACCGCCACCGCCGGCCCGCTTGGCGGCGTCGAGCGCCGCGCGGGCCTGCCGCAGCCGCTCCCGGGCCGACGGCGAGTCGACCACGGCGAGCACCTGGCCACGCTTGACCTGCTGACCCGGCTCGACGCGGAGGCTGCGCAGCGTCCCGTCGGCGGGGGCGGTGAGCGTGGCCGCTGCCCGGGCGACGACAGTGGCCGGGGCGTCGATCTCCTCCGTCACGGGTGCCAGCACGGCCGAGGCCAGCGCGATCGGTGGCTCGTCGCTGCCGCAGGAGGCGGCGCTCGTGAGAGTCAGGACGGCGACGGCGAGCAGGGCGGTGAGCAGACGGGGCCGCGGGGCTGCGAGCAGCCGCGGCGGGTCGAGGCGGCGCACCGGCTCATGCTACGAGCCCGCCGCGAACCGTCGATGACCCGCCATGCCGAGTGACGGCAGATCAGTCGACGTCGCCACGACCCGGCCAGGCAGCAAAGGCCACGCCAAGAGCCGTGATCATCTGTTCGAAGGAGCGGTCGACCTCGCGGGGCAGGCCGAAGTCGCCGGCCGCCTCCAGGGCGACGAAGCCGTGCACGGCGGCCCGGAACATGCGGGCCCCGTCGACCGCGCTGTCGCCCTCGATGCCGTAGCCGCGCAGGATGGCGAAGACGACGCCGACCGCGCGCTCGCTGGCGGCCACGTGCGCCGGGTCGGTCGGATCCGGCACCCGCTGGGCAGCCGGGTAGCGGCCGGGATGCCGGCGCGCGTACGACCGGTAGGCGGTGGCGACGGCCCGCAGCGCGTCCTCGCGGCTGCGACCGGCGGCGGCCGTGGTCATCTCCTCGGCGAGTTCGGCGGTGGTCAGCGCGGAGAGCTTCTGGGCCAACGCGTCGGCGCCCTTGATGTGCTTGTAGAGGCTCGGCAACGCGACGCCGAGTCGGTTGGCCAGCGCGGCGAGGGTGAGCTTCTGGTAGCCGACCTCGTCGGCCAGCACGGCCGCCTCGCGCACCACGACCTGTGGGTTGAGCCCGGCCCTAGGCACGATCGGTCACCGCCAGGAAGTCGGTGAGCGCGGCGGCCGTCGCCTCGGGACGGTCGGCGTGCGGGTAGTGCCCGGCGTCGGTGACCATCCGCGCCTCGGCGAGCGGGAAGAGTCGCCGGGCGGCCCGGGCCTCGGCGCCGGGGTCAGGAAAGTCCGGGTCCTTCGTGCCCATCAGCACCAGCACCGGCTGACGCACCTGCGGGGCGACGGTGGTCCAGTGCGGGTCGACCGGGGCGGCCACCTCGCGTACCGGCAGCATCCGGCCCGGTCGGCGCAGCGCGGTCACCAGGCTCTTGCGGTACGCGGCGTCGTCCGACGGCCGGTGGACCGGGAACAGGGTGCGGTGGAACATGCCGAACAGTCGGGGACTGCGGACCACCGCCCACACGCCGAGCCGCATGACGGGGTTGAGCTTCGGCTGCTCGACGAACGCGCCTTCCAGCACGATCCCGCTGACCAGGTCGGGTGCCTCGGCGGCGGCGAAGACCACGGCCGCGGCGCTGGAGGAGTTGCCGACCAGGGTGGCCGGGCGGCCACCCAGGTCACGGACCACCGCCAGCAGATCGCGCCCCACCTCGGCCGGGGCGTACGTCGCCCAGCCGGTGGTGGAGTCGCCGTGGCCCCGCACGTCGACCGAAGCCACCTGGTAGCCGGCTGCCACCAGCAGCGGAATCAGGTGCCGGTAGGAGTGGTGGTTCTCCCCCATGCCGTGCGAGAGAACCACCAAGGGCCCCTGACCGTGGACCTCGTACGCGATCCGTCCGCCGTCGCGCCCCACAAAGCTAGCTGCCATAGCTATAAAGCTAATGCCATTAGCCAGTCGCGTCAAGGCGAACCCACAGCGAGGTCCTGCGGGGGAGTCCCGACGCCCGGGCGGCGACTACTTGCGCGAGGTCAGGGCGCGAGCGAAGAAGGCGAGGTTGGCGGGGCGCTCGGCGAGCCGGCGCATCAGGTAGCCGTACCAGTCGTCGCCGTACGGCACATAGGTGCGCACCGTGTAGCCGTCACCGACCAGCCGGTCCTGCTCCTCGGGCCGGATGCCGTAGAGCATCTGGAACTCGAACCGGTCCGGCGCACGGTCGAACCAGCGGGCCCGGTCCTCGGCGATGGCGATCAGCCGCGGGTCGTGGGTGGCCAGCATGGGAAAGCCATCACCCGACATCAGGATGTTCAGGCACCGGACGTACGACTTGTCCACCTCACGAGGCGACTGGTAGGCCACCGACTCGGGCTCCTTGTACGCCCCCTTGCACAACCGCACCCGCGACCCGGCCGTGGCCAGATCACGGCAGTCCGACTCGGTACGCCGCAGGTACGCCTGGAGCACCGCCCCGGTCGACGGGTAGTCCTTGCGCAGCTTGGCCAGGATGTCCAGGGTCGAGTCAGTGGTGGTGTGGTCTTCCATGTCCAGGGTGACAGTGGTCTGCGCGGCCTCGGCGGCAGCGCAGATCGCCCGGGCGTTGTCGTAGGCCAGCTGCTCGTCGAAGGCTTGACCGAGCGCGGAGAGCTTGACGCTCACCTCGGCGGCAGGGGTCAGTCCCGCCTCGGCGAGCCGCCCCAGCAGGGTGAGGTACTCGTCGCGTACGGCGGTGGCCTGTTCGGGGCTGACCGTGTCTTCGCCGAGGTGGTCGAGCGTGACCGCGAGGCCGCCGTCGACGAGTTCGCGGGTTGCGCGCAACGCGTCGTCGGTCTGCGCGCCGGCGACGAACCGGCGTACGACGTCCCGGGAGAACGGGGCCGTCGCGACGAGCCGCTCGACCCGGGATGACCGGGAGGCGGCGAGGATGACGGAACGGAGCATGAGCCGAGCGTAACGCCCACCCCACCGCGCAATTGCGGCCCCGGCCCACCCCGCCCGCGTTGTAAGGAAGGGCCCCTTTTTAACACTTGGATGTGAGAAGGGAACCCTTCTATACCGCAGGCGTTAACAGGGTGCCCTTCCTTACACCAGCAGCACACAAGCAGCGCACCAGCAGCGCAGGGGTAGCCCGGGGCGACGAGCCTGGCGTTCATCGGTTACAACGATGGCGTGAAATCACACCCCCGACGCCGCCTCCGCTCGACCTCCGTGCAACTTGGCGCGCTCACCGCCTTGGCGCTCGCTCTCTCCGGCTGCAACCTGGTCTCCGACGACGACGATGACGACTGCGCGATGGGTCCGGGCGGGGGTGGTGACACCGTGGCGATGACGCTGCGGACTCCGGCACCCGTACCCGAGATGGGCGTCGGCAGCCCGATCACGGAGCCGGTGGCCACGGCCGTGCCCGACCGCGGTGGGTTCGGCTCCCACCAGGCCTCCTGCGGGGGCTGAGATGCGCCGCGAGCGGGTCGACCCGCGCCCCGACTGGGACGCCACCATCCGCGCCCAGGGCCTGGTGTACGTGGACACCGAACTGCCCGACGGCGGGGTGATGTCGTACTGGGACGAGACCGCCGCCTACGCCTTCGACCTGGCGGAGGTGCTGCGGCTGGAGGAGGCCACCGAGGAGCTGCACCGGATGTCGGTGGCCGCCGCCGAGCACGTGGTGGCCCGCAACCGGTACGCCGAGTTCGGCATCCCCCGGTGGGCGGCCGAGGCGGTGGCCCGGTCGCTGCGTGAGTCCCCGCCCACGCTCTACGGCCGGTTCGATCTCTGGTACGACGGCAGTTGGCCGCCGAAGATGCTGGAGTACAACGCCGACACCCCGACCGCGCTTGTCGAGGCGAGCATCATCCAGTGGTACTGGCTGGAGCACACCCGGCCGGAGCTGGACCAGTGGAACAGCCTGCACGAGCGACTCGTCGGGGCCTGGGCGAAGATCGGCGCCGGCCTGCACGACCGGCGGGTGCACGTGGTCTGGTCGAACGAGGAGGAGACCGGCGAGGACCACATGACCGCCGGTTATCTGGCCGAGACCGCCCGCCAGGCCGGGCTGGACGTCGAACTGCTGCCGATCCAGGAGGTCGGTTGGGACGGCCGCCGCTTCGTCGACCGCGCCGACCAGCCGATCACCACCTGTTTCAAGCTGTATCCCTGGGAGTGGATGCTCGCCGAGCCGTACGGGCCGCTGGCCCTTCAGCCGGGCACGCCGACCACCTGGATCGAGCCGGCGTGGAAGCTGCTGCTGTCCAACAAGGCGTTGCTGGCGGTGCTCTGGGAGCTGTACCCCGACCACGAACTGCTGCTGCCGGCGTACCTCGACTCGCCGCGCGGCATGTCGGAGTACGTCGCCAAGCCGCTGCTCGGCCGGGAAGGCGCGTCGGTACGGATCGTCACCGCGACCGGTGAGATCAACAATCCGGGCGACTACGGTGAGGAGGGCTTCTGCTACCAGCAGTTCCGGGCGCTGCCCGAGTTCGCCGGCAGCCGGCTGGTGCTGGGCAGCTGGATCGTCGACGGCGAGTCGGCCGGCACCGGGCTGCGGGAGAGCGCGAGCCTGATCACCGACGGCTATGCGCGGTTCCTGCCGCACTACATCGACGCGCCGCGAGGCGGGTGAGTCGTCTACCGTTGGAGGGGTGAACTTCGACGCGTACGCCCGGACCGGAGTTGACCTTGTCAACGCCCGTCTGGACGGCCTCGACGACCTGCGGTCCATCTTCCCTGACGACAACGCCTGGATGCGCGACGAGGTCGTGGAACGCGACCTGGCAGTGTTCCGGCGGGCGCAGAAGCGGTTGCGCGACGTCTTCGAGTACGGCACGTCCGGGCGCGATGCCGAGGCGGTGGCCGAGTTGAACTCGCTGCTGGAGGCGTTCCCGGTGCAGCCACGCATCTCGGGCCACGACTCCAGCGACTGGCACATGCACGTGACCAGCCGGGGCGCCTCGGTGAGTTCGGAATTTCTCGCCGGCGCGGTGTGGGGGTTGTCGGTCTGGCTCTGCGAGTACGGCAGCGCCCGTTTCGGCGTCTGCGCGGACGACCGCTGCGGCAACGTCTACCTGGACACGTCCTCGAACTGCTGCCGCCGTTTCTGCTCGGAGCGGTGCGCCACCCGCTCGCACGTGGCCGCGCACCGGGCCCGCAAGCGGGCCGCCGTGCCGACGCAGACCGACCCGCTGACGCCCGTCTCCTGACCTGCCCTCAGGCGTCGACCGGCGACGCGGCGCTGAGGTGCTCGCGGGCGAAGGCGAGGGACTGGCGCAGGTCCGCCTCGCGGACCTGCCGGCTCTTCGCGCCCCGGGTGGTCACCTCCACCGCGACCGAGCCGGTGAAGCCCCGACCGGCAAGCGAGCGCAGCAGCTCGGCGCAGGGCTGGCCGCCCCGACCGGGCACCAGGTGCTCGTCGCGGCCCTCGCCGGTGCCGTCGCCGAGATGCACGTGCGCCAGGCCGGCACCCATCCGGTCGGCCATCGCCAGCGCGTCGGTGTGCGAGGCGGCGCAGTGTGACAGGTCGAGGGTGTACGAGGGGTAACCGACCTCCGTCGGATCCCATCCGGGCGCGTACGGCACGAACTGCCGGCCGGCCATCCGGACCGGGTACATGTTCTCCACCGCGATGTGCAGTCCGCCGAACTCGCCTGTCACCTTGTCCAGCCCGTCGGCGAAGGTACGCGCGTAGTCCCGCTGCCAGGTGAACGGCGGGTGCACCACCACCGTCGGCGCCTGCAGGGTCTCGGCGAGGACGGCCGAACGACGCAGCCGCTCCCACGGGTCCGGGCTCCAGACCCGCTGCGTGACCAGCAGGCAGGGGGCGTGCACGGAGAGCACTGGCACGCCGTAGTGCTCGGCCAGCCCGCGCAGCGCACCGGCGTCCTGGCTGACGGCGTCGGTCCAGACCATCACCTCGATCCCGTCGTAGCCGAGTTCGGCGGCCAGCTGGAACGCCGCCGCAGTCCGCTCAGGGAAGACCGAGGACGTGGACAGGAGCACCGGAACGCGGGAAGTCACACCACCGAGGGTAGCCGCCGTCGATTGAACCAATATGACGAGAACTCCATGAAGCGGGCAAAACTGGCATCCGATGTCACTCCGGAGCCAACCGATCCAGCCGGTCGAGGATCACGCCCTCCCGCAGCGCCCACGGGCAGATGTCCAACGAGTCGACACCGAGTCGCCGCATCACCGACTCGGCGACCACCGCACCGGCCAGCAGTTGGTGGGCCCGCGCGGCACTGACCCCCTCCAACTCGGCCACCTGCGCGGGGGCGATGTGCCGGATGAATCCCAACACCTGGCGCAGCCCACCGCGGGTGAGCCGGCGGCGGGCCCAGATCCCGGCGCCACTGGGCGCGGCCCCGGCCAACCGGGCGAGGGTACGGAACGTCTTGGAGGTCGCCACCGCGCGTTCCCAGCTCACCTCGGCCATCTGCTCGACCACCGGGTCGAGCAGGCTGTCGACGTACTCCCGAAGCTCCTCCACCACCTGCGGGCCGGGCGGAGCCGCGCTCTGCGGATCGACGACGAGCCGGTCCCGGGTCAGTCGCCCCGCGCCGAGCGGCAGGGAGACCGCCACGTCCGGATCCTCGTCGACACCGGCCGCGATCTCCAACGAGCCGCCGCCGATGTCCAGCACCAGCAGCCGCCCCGCCGACCAGCCGAACCACCGCCGGACCGCGAGGAAGGTCATCCGCGCCTCGTCGGCCCCGGAGAGCACCTCCAGGCGTACGCCGGTGGCCTCCTGAACCCGGGCGAGCACCTCGGCGCTGTTCGTCGCGTCGCGTACCGCGGAGGTGGCGAAGGCGAGCAGTTCGTCGACCTCGAGCGCGGTGGCCGAGGCGCGGGCCGCGCCGACCGCCTCGACCAGGGCGTCCGCACCGGCCTCGGGCAGCGCACCGTCCGGCCCGAGTTGCTCGGCGAGTCGCAGCACCGCCTTCTCGGAGTGCGCCGGCCACGGATGTGCGCCGCGATGGGCGTCGACCACAAGCAGGTGCACCGTGTTGGAACCGACGTCGAGGACACCCAGTCGCATGGGAGAACCCTAGGGCAACCCGTTCGCGTCACTGCCCGGCCTGCCGGGCGCACCACGCGTACGCTGGGCCGGGTGACAGGGCAGATCGAGCTTCACGTGCTGGTGGACGACCCGGCGGACCCGCGCAGCCGTGAGGTGCCGCTGGACTTTCCCCGCGAGTGGATCGAATTCGTCGACCCGGCGGACGAGCGGCACGTGGTGCGCGCCGACCTCACCTGGTTGCTCTCCCGTTGGACGTGCATCTTCGGTCAGGGCTGCCACGGCATCATCGCCGGGCGGGCCGCCGACGGCTGCTGCTCGCACGGCGCGTTCTTCACCGACTCCGACGACGAGAAGCGGGTCCGCGCGGCGGTGAAGCGGCTCACCCCGGCGACCTGGCAGCACTTCCGCCGGGGGTTCAAGAACTGGACCGAGAACGACACCGTGGACGGCAAGAACCCGGCCCGGCGGACCGCCACCCGGGACGCGGAAGGGCCCTGCGTCTTCCTCAACGACGCCGACTTCCCCGGTGGTGGCGGCTGCGCGCTGCACGCCCAGGCGCTGCGCGACGGGGCGCATCCGCTGGAGTACAAGCCGGACGTGTGCTGGCAGTTGCCCATCCGCCGGGACCAGGACTGGGTCAAGCGGCCGGACAACACCAAGGTGCTGGTCTCCACGCTTGCCGAGTTCGACCGCCGGGGCTGGGGTGCCGGCGGCCACGACCTCGACTGGTGGTGCACCTCGTCCACGGACGCACACGTCGGGACCGAGCCGATGTACCTGTCGTACGGCCCGGAGTTGACCGCGCTGATCGGCGCGCCCGCGTACGCGAAGCTGGCCGAGTTGTGCGCGACCCGGCTACGGCAGGGCATGGTCGCCCCGCACCCCGCCGACCCGGCCTGACCGGCCGGGCCGGTGGGATCAGGGCTCGAACTTGTAGCCGAGACCACGCACGGTGACGATGTGCCGCGGCGAGGACGGCTCCGGTTCGATCTTGGAGCGCAGGCGTTTGACGTGCACGTCCAGGGTCTTGGTGTCGCCCACGTAGTCGGCGCCCCAGACGCGGTCGATCAACTGCCCCCGGGTGAGCACCCGACCGGCGTTGCGCAGCAGCAGTTCCAGCAGCTCGAACTCCTTGAGCGGCAGCTGCACCGTGCTCCCGTCGACGGTCACCACGTGCCGCTCGATGTCCATCCGGACCGGCCCGGCAGCCAACGTCGCCGTGCCCGACTCGACGGTCTCGGGACTCTGCCGGCGCAGTACCGCCCGGATCCGGGCGACCAGCTCACGGGGTGAGTACGGCTTGGTGACGTAGTCGTCGGCGCCGATCTCCAGGCCGACCACCTTGTCGATCTCGCTGTCCCGGGCGGTGACCATGATGATCGGCACGTGCGAGCGCTGGCGCAGCTGGCGGCAGACCTCGGTGCCGGACATCTCGGGCAGCATCAGGTCGAGCAGCACGATGTCGGCGCCCGCCCGGTCGAACTCGGTGAGCGCCGAGGTGCCCGTGGCTGCCACGGAGACCTCGAAGCCCTCTTTGCGAAGCATGTACGACAGGGCGTCGGAGAACGACTCCTCGTCCTCGACCACCAGTACGCGGCTCAACGGCCTTTCCTTTCCATGTGCGCTCAGCTCTGCCGGGCCTCGGCCGGACCAGGCTCGATACCAACCGACGGCAGTGTCGACAGCAGGTCGTCCGGAGGACGGGCCGGCAGCCGGAGGGTGAACGTCGACCCACCACCAAGAGTGCTCGTCACCTCGACCCGTCCGCCATGGTTGCTGGCGATGTGCTTGACGATCGCCAACCCGAGCCCGGTGCCGCCGGTCGCGCGGGAACGCGCCTGGTCGGCGCGGTAGAACCGCTCGAAGATCCGGTCCACGTCGGTGGGGGCGATGCCGATGCCCTGGTCGGTGACGGCGATCTCGACATGTTCCGGCGTGGCCCGTGCGGTGACCAGGACAGTGGTGTCCTCGCTCGAATAGTTGACGGCGTTCTCCACCAGATTCGCCACGGCCGTGGCCAACTGACTGTCGCTGCCGTACACGGTCAGCCCGCGCTGCGCGTCCACCGTCACGGTGACCCGTCGGGCGGTGGCCGCGGTCCGGGTGCGGTCGATCACCTCGGAGATCACCCAGTCCACCGCGACCGGCTCCGGGGCGGGCTGCGGTTCGGCGCCCTGCAACCGGGTCAGCTCCAGCAACTCCTGCACCAGCCGTCCCAGCCGGGTCGACTCGTGCTGGATCCGCTCGGCGAACCGTCGGGCGGCGACCAGGTCCTCGGAACGGTCCGGCGGCCCCGCCCCGGCCGGCTCGGTGGCGTCGAGCAGCGCCTCGGCGAGCAGTTGCAGCGCACCGATCGGCGTCTTCAACTCGTGACTGACGTTGGCGACGAAGTCGCGGCGGACCCGGGCGAGGCGGTGGGACTCGGTCACGTCGACCGCCTCCACCGCCACGTGGTCGTTGCCCAGCCCCATCGCCCGCAGATGCACGCCCAGCGGGTTCTCCCCGCCGTTGTCGCGACCCCGGGGCAGGTCGAGCTCGATCTCGCGACGCACGCCGGTGCGCCGGACCTGCCCGGCCAGGGTACGGACCAACGGATGGGCGATGACCGAACCCGGCCGAGCGCCGGTACGCAGCAGACCCAGGGCCCGCGCTGCGGGGTTGACGAGCACCGGCACGTCCTCGGCGTCGAGCACCACGACCCCCACGCGCAGCGAGTCGATCGCTCGTCGGCCGAGCCCGACCTGCACATCCTCGACGATCGTGTGCCTCCCCTTGCCGAACCGGAGCCGGTTTGAGCCGCTCCGGCGGGAACTGCCCGTACGACGTGCGTCGGGAACGAGCCGGGCCAGCAACAACCCGACGACCACTCCGGCCGCCAGAGCCCCGGCCACGCTCACCGCCACCGCCCATGTCACTCGGTGATCGTAGGGTCAATCCTCGCTCGACTACCGGGCGAAAATAGGACGAAGCACGCTCACTTCCGGGAAAGTTCACTTTCGCGTCCGGCTTAGTTCACCGGCGTTCACCTCCGCGCCTCCCGCCCGCCCTACTTTGGCGGCGACCTGCGCTGATGCAGCCGAACGGCGCGGGCGCACCGACGATCGACAGGACGTGAGTATGCGCGACGAGTTCCGGGCCGAACTGCAGGCCGTCAGCCAACTGCTGGTGGAGATGGCCGAAGGCGTACGGGCGGCACTACGACAGGCCACCCGGGCCCTGCTCACCGCCGACCGGCAGGCCGCCGAGACCGTCATCGAGCAGGACGCCCGGATCGACGCGCTCTACCGGCAGGTCGAGGAGCGGGTGTGTGACGTGCTGGCCCGCCAGGCGCCGGTCGCCTCCGACCTGCGAGCCATGATCACCGCGCTGCACGTGGCAGCGGATCTGGAACGGATGGGTGATCTCGCGGATCACGTCGCCAAGACCGCGTTGCGCCGGCACCCCTCGCCCGCCGTGCCCGCGGAGCTGCGGCCGGTCTTCACCGACATGGCGGGTATCGCCGACCGGATGGCGGAGAAGATCGCGGCGGTGCTGGCCCACCCGGACGCCGACCTCGCCGCCGAGTTGGACCGCGACGACGACGCGATGGACGAGCTGCACAAGGGCCTGTTCGGGGTGCTGCTCGGCGCGGACTGGCCGTACGGGGTGGAGACCGCCATCGACGCCACCCTGCTCGGCCGCTTCTACGAGCGGTTCGCCGACCACGCGGTCAACAGCGCCGAGCACGTCGTCTACCTGATCACCGGCGAACCCGTCTGAGGTGCAAGGAAGGGCCCCCTGTTAACGCCTCGCGTATAGCAGGGGGCCCTTCTTAACAACGGAACGACTGCCGGGTCAGCGGCCCTGGTTGGCGACGGCGGCGGCGGCCGCCTTGGCCGCCTCCGGGTCGAGGTAGGTGCCGCCCAGGGTCTGCGGACGCAGCAGCGGGTCGAGGTCGTAGCGCAGCGGAATCCCGGTCGGGATGTTCAGCTTGGCGATCGCCTCGTCGCTGATCTGGTCCAGGTGCTTGACCAGGGCGCGCAGCGAGTTGCCGTGCGCCGCCACCAGCACCGTCCGGCCGGCCAGGATGTCCGGCACGATCGAGTCGTACCAGTACGGCAGCATCCGCTCGACGACGTCCTTGAGGCACTCCGTACGGGGCATCAGCTCGGTCGGCAGCAGCGCGTACCGCGGGTCGCCCACCTGGGACCACTCGTCATCGTCGGCGATGGGTGGGGGCGGGGTGTCGTAGGAGCGGCGCCAGAGCATGAACTGCTCCTCGCCGTACTCCTCCAGGGTCTGCTTCTTGTCCTTGCCCTGCAGGGCGCCGTAGTGCCGCTCGTTGAGCCGCCACGACCGACGCACCGCGATCCAGTGCCGGTCGGCCGCGTTGAGCGCCAGTTCACTGGTCCGGATGGCGCGGCGCAGCAGGCTCGTGTGCACCACGTCCGGCAGCAGGTTGTGTTCGCGCAGCAGCTCGCCGCCGCGGCGCGCCTCGTTCTCACCCTTCTCGGTCAGGTCCACGTCGACCCAGCCGGTGAAGAGGTTCTTGGCGTTCCAGTCGCTCTCGCCGTGCCGCAACAGGACCAGCGTCCCGACGGTGGGTCCCTCGCTAGCTGTCATGCCGATCATCCTGCCGCAACCCGGGATCGCTCGCGCGGGAAGGGTCGTGACGACCACCACGTGGAAAACCGGATGACCTTGCTCTCGGCGCACCACTAGGTTGTAAGGGTCGGCTAGATCATCACTCATTACGGACGGGGACGCCGGAGTGCACGCGATACGGGGCTGGTTCCGGGACACCACCGGCGGCCTACCCAGGACTTTCTGGTACCTCTGGACCGGCACGCTGATCAATCGGCTCGGCTCGTTCGTCCTCGTCTTCCTCGCCATCTATCTGACCCAGGAACGCGGATTCTCCGCCACCCAGGCCGGCATCGTGCTCGGCCTCTGGGGAGCCGGCGGCGCGGTCGGCACCACCGTCGGCGGCACCCTGACCGACCGGTGGGGGCGGCGGCCGACTCTGCTCGTCGCCCACCTGGGCGGCGCGGTGATGATGCTCGCGCTGGGCTTCGCCCACGAACTGTGGGCGGTCGGGCTGGGTGCCCTGCTGCTCGGCCTCTTCGCCGAGGCGGCCCGCCCCGCGTTCGGCGCGATGATGATCGACGTGGTGCCCGAACGGGATCGGCTGCGCGCCTTCTCGCTCAACTACTGGGCGGTCAACCTCGGCTTCGCCTGCGCCGCGGTGCTCGCCGGCTTCGCCGCCCAGGCCGGCTATCTCCTGCTCTTCGCGGTCAACGCGAGCACCACGCTGGTCACCGCCGTGATCATCTTCGTCAAGGTGAAGGAGACCCGGACGATCACGGTCAGTACGCGGGTCGGCGCGGCCGGCGTCGGCGCGCTCCGCACGATCCTGAACGACCGGGTCTACCTGGGGTTCGTGGCACTGAACCTGCTCGGCGCGCTGGTCTTCCTCCAGCACATCTCGATGCTGCCGATCGCGATGGCCGACTCCGGGCTGAGCCCCGCCACGTTCGGCTCGGTGATCGCCCTCAACGGCGTCCTCATCGTGATCGGTCAACTCTTCGTACCCCGGCTGATCCGGGGCCGCAGCCGGTCGCACGTACTCGCGCTGGCGGCGGTGGTGATGGGCGTCGGCTTCGGGCTTACCGCGTTCGCCGACGTGGCCTGGTTCTACGGGTTGACGGTGTTGATCTGGACGCTCGGCGAGATGCTCAACTCGCCGTCCAACGCCACCCTCATCGCCGAACTCTCGCCGAGTGAACTGCGCGGCCGCTACCAGGGGGTCTTCTCGCTGTCCTGGCAGTTGGCCGGTGCCGCCGCGCCGATCCTCGGCGGCCTGGTCCGGGAACAGGCCGGCAATGCCACGCTCTGGCTCGGCTGCGCCGTCATCGGACTGGTGATGGCGGTGGGTCATCTGCTCTCCGGGCCCGCCCGGGAGCGGCGGGCCCTCGCGCTGCGCACCACCGGCGCCCCGCCCGTGGTCACGCCCCGGTCGACGGCACCCCAGCCGGCCGCGCCGAAGACGGCCGAGCCGGTCGCGACCACCGGCGGGTAGGCCGCAGAGGAGCCCGAACTCCGATCAGGCAAGATCTGTTAGGTGACCGAACAGATCCGGGGGGTCGGGTGCGCGAGCGTCAGGTGGCCACAGCCGTACGCGGGTGGTTCGCCGACACGGCCGGCGGGCTGCCCGCCACCTTCTGGTACCTCTGGGTCGGGTTGCTGATCAACCGGGCCGGCGCGTTCGCGATGCTCTTCCTGTCGCTCTACCTGACCGCCGCCCGGGGTGCCAGCGAGTCGCTGGCCGGAGTGGTGGTCGGCGCATACGGCGCGGGCGGAGCGGCCGGGGTACTGCTCGGTGGGGTGCTGGCCGACCGGTGGGGACGACGCTCGACCCTGGTGGCGGCGCACCTGGTCACCGCCGCGCTGATGGTCGCGCTGGCGCTGAGTCAGCACCTGGGCGTGATCGCGGCGCTCGCCCTGCTGGTCGGCGTCACCCACTCGATGCCGAGCCCGGCCTTCGTCGCGGCGATCGTCGACGTGGTGCCCGAGGAACGCCGGTCCCGCGCGTTCAACCTCCAGTTCTGGGCGTTCAACCTGGGCATGGCGGTGGCCTCGCTGCTGGCCGGCCTGCTGGCCGAGGCGAGCTACGTCGCGCTCTTCCTGGTGGACGCCGCCGCCACCCTGGCCACCGCGGTGCTGATCGCCTGGAAGGTGCCGGAGACCCTACCCAGCCTGCGGGCGTACGGGCCGACGAAACCGGCTGCCGCCGGTCGCCGGCCCGGGCTGCACACCGCGCTGACCGACCGGCACTTCATGATCTTCGTCGGGCTGACCTTCGTGTTGGCCGTGCTGACCATGCAGGCGTCGACGATCATGCCGCTGACGATGCGCGCGGACGGGCTCGGCCCGTCGGCGTACGGCACGGTGGTGGCCCTGGGCGGGGTGCTGATCGTGCTGGGGCAACTCTTCGTACCCCGGCTCATCGACCGGCGGCGCAAGGGGACCGTACTTGCCGTCTCCACCGCACTGCTCGCGGTCGGCTTCGGTGCCCTGGCCGTCGCCGACGACCTCGTCTTCTACCTCGGGGCCTGCGTGGTCTGGACGGTCGGCTCGATGCTGGCCGCACCCCCCAACGCGCAGATCAACGCGGACCTGGCCCCACCGGCTCTGCGGGCGCGCTACCAGTCGGTGTTCTACCTGGCCTTCCCGGCGGCGTCGTTCGTCGCGCCCACGCTCGGCGGGTTCAGCCTGCAATCGTGGGGCGACGGCCACTGGCTGGTCATGGGCGCTTTGGGCCTGTTGGCCGCCGGTGGCCATCTGCTCGCCGGGCCGCCCCGGGAGCGGCGGGTCGCCGCCCTGCGCCGCACCTCCGCGACCCCGGCCGCGGACGAGGCCGCTCGGGCCCCCCTCCCCGCACCCAACTGATCCCCCAGGCGGCTGATCAACACGGTTACGGCGCAATGGCGGTTACCGGATGCCCTGGTAACCGCCATTGCGGCGTAACGGCGATGGGCCGCGCGCGGACAAGACGATGTGCCCGGCACGTGGGCACCGGGCACATCGGTTCATCGCTACGACCGGCGGCGGCGGGCGGCACTCACCCCCGTAAGCGACGCCCGCTCGCGCCGCCGGTCCAAACAGGCGGGCACCGTCCCCCAACGGTGGATCCACCCGTCCCCCGACACCTCGCTTGGTGCACAGATCTGATCGATCCGCCGCTCCCCCGAACGGTTCCAAGCGTGGCGCGGTGCAATAACGCTAGTTCGCCCCATGGGACGGATTCAACCTGGTTGGCTGTCTCGCCCGTCACAGCGCGCCCGTGTCCCGTTGGGCTGCTTGATGGGGCTTCGTTCACGGCCAACAGCGCATACCCGACGGGGATTCCCGCAAACCCTCACGCATCCTCCCGATCGGGTGACTCCGTACGGAAGAAGTTGCTCTGCCGGCCGTCCCGCAGCTGTTCCTGGTAGATCAGGTTCAGCCGGCGCAGGTCGAAGGTGTGGAACCACTCGTCCCAGGTGATCTCGCGGATCCGGCTGCTCTCCCGGTATCCCGGGATGTTGAAGGTCAGCACCCCGGCCCGACCGTCCCGCTCGGTCCCGCTGATCGTCGCCGGCTTCGCGCCACGCTCCCGGGCCCACCGCTGGATCACGTCGTGGTTGGTGGTGACCAGGCTCCGCCCCGGGCGCTCCGGCCGGTCCTGCAACGACGAGATCATCTGCGACGACCGCGTCGAACGGGCCGTCGACCTCCCGGTCCGCACCCCGCCACCCGCTGCGGCCGTCTTCGCCGCACTACGGGAGGCGGGTGCAGCCTTCGCCGCACCGCGAGCGGGCGCCGCCTTCGCCGCGCCACGGGCGGGTGCCTGCCGGGTGGCCGCGCGCGTCGTCGTACCCGTCTTGGCGGTGCTGCCCGCCGCGGTCTTCGCGGCCGCTGCGGTCTTGCGGGGAGCCGCCTTCCTGGCCCCGGCCGCAGTCGTCCGCGCAGTCGACGTCGCCGTGCGGGCGGACGTGGTCGTGCGGGCTGGGGCGGTCTTGCGGGCGGCGGTGGCCTTGCCGGCCGGCGCGGTCTTCGCGGCCGGCGCCGTCTTGCGAGGGGCCGCCTTCCTGGCCCCGGCGGTGGCCGTCCGCGCAGTCGCTGTCGTCTTGCGGGCCGTGCTGGCCTTGCGCGCCGCCGCCGTCGTCTTACGGGCGGTACTGGCCTTGCGGGCGGTGCTCGCCGTGCGGGCCGTGCCGGCGTTACGGGCGGTGCCCGTCGACGCCGTCCGCGCCGGGCCGGTCCGTTTGGCGGGTGCGGCCTTCGCCCGTCCCGTGGCGGTACGAGCCGACGCCGACTGCTTCGTCGCGGTGGTCTTCGTGCTGCTGGCACGGCCGGCCGGTCCGCTGCTGCCGCGCGCCGCCCCACCCGAACGCAGCGTACTGGCGAGCCTCTTCACCAGTTCCGGCTTGCGCAGGGCGGAGATGCCGGAGACCCCGTACCGACGCAACTGGCCACGGATGTCGTCCACCCGCATCCGGGAGATCTCCGACTCGGAGATCCGTGGCGTGTTCGGGGTCTGGTTGCTGGCCTGCCGCTTGGTCCTGGTCGCGGTCCCGCCGCGACCCGCGCTGTTTCGCTGAGCCATGGACGCTCACGCTCCTCGACACTGAAGTCTCGGCGCGCGGCGGGTCCCAAAGCCGCACCGCGCGGTGCGGCTTACCCCGTGACGGCGAGCTAAACCACATCGCGGTCAACGCGTTTGCCGGCTGCCGTGCCGCGGCCCCCCGATCAGGGTCGGCCCGCGCCACCCTCCGGGGCCGCGCCAGCGGCGGCTGCCGGGTTGTCGGCAGGGGTCTGCCCCGACTGCTCGAAGAGATGCGCGAAGGCCGCGAGGTTCGCGGTGGATTCGCCCCGCTTGACCCGCCACTCCCATTCCCGCCGGATCGAGCTGCCGAAGCCGATCTCCAGCATCGTGTCGAAGGACTCGTCGGCGTAGCTGAGCACCGCACCGAGGATGCGGTCCAACTCGTCGGCGTCCACTCCGGCGGGATTGACCCGACCGGTGAGGTAGATGTCGCCGACCGCGTCGATGGAGAAGGAGACGGCGTACATCCGCGCGTTGCGCTGCAACAGCCAGGCCCAGAGCTCCTCGCGGCGCTCGTCCGGCTGGCGCATCACGAACGCCTCGATCCGCAGCGCGTGCTCGCCCACGATCAGGTTGCAGATCGTCTTGAGCTTGTGCGTGCCGGGCAGGGTCACCGCGTACGCGCCGGGACCGGTCGGCTCGCAGGGCAGTTCCCGCTCGGCGCAGACCGACTCGATCAGAGCACCCAGGTCACTCATCGGCTCCACTCTACGGCCGCCCAACCTGCCGCTGCCCGGCGACGGGGCGGCGGGGCGGCGTCACGCGGGCGGGCCGGCGGGCGTTAACAAGGGGCCCTTCCTATGCACGAGGCGTTAAAAGGGTGCCCTTCCTTCCATCAGCAGGAGGCGGCGAGGGCGGAGGTGAGATGGGCGCGGTGGGCGGTGATCGCTTCGCCGTACACGGCGAGCAGACCCTCGGCCGTACGGTGCCAGGAGAAGTTGCGGGCGTGCCGGGCGGCGCCGAGCGACAGCTCCGCCCGACGGGACCGGTCGGGCAGCAGGCGGGCCAGGGTGTTCGCCCAGTCGACCGGGTCGTGTCCGCGCACCAGCATCCCGCTGACCTGGTCGCGTACCGCGGTCACCAGGCCGCCGACGGCGGCGGCCACCACCGGCGTACCGCAGGCCTGGGCCTCCAGGGCGACCAGGCCGAAGGATTCGTTGTACGACGGCACCGCGACCAGGTCGGCCGCCTGGTACAGCAGGGGCAGCTCGGCACCGGTACGCGGCGGCAGGAAGTGGATCCGGTCGGCGACGCCGAGCGACGCGGCCAACTCGATCAGGGCGGTGGGGCGGTCGAGTCCGCTGCCGCTGGGGCCACCGCAGATCACCACGGAGACCTCCTCGGCCAGCGCCGGATCCCGCTCGCACAACGCGGCGATCGCGCGGATCAGCACGTCCGGGGCTTTCAACGGTTGGATCCGACCGACGAAGGCCACCAGGTAACCGGTGGTGGGCAGGCCCAGCCGGGCCCGCGCGGCACTTGTCGCGGCGTCGCGGTCACCGACCGGTGGGCGGAAGCGGTCCAGGTCCACCCCGGGCTCGACCACCGCGACCCGGGCCGGGTCGGCGGCGTACCTGTCGATCAGGTCCTGCGCCTCGACCCGGGTGTTCGCCACCAGCCGGTCGGCCTCGGCGACGACCTGCTCCTCGCCGATCACCCGGGCTTTCGGTTCGGGCCGGTCACCGGCGGCGAGCTGCGCGTTCTTCACCTTGGCCAGGGTGTGCGCGGTGTGCACCAGCGGCACTCCCCAGCGGTCCTTGGCCAGCCAGCCGACCTGGCCGGAGAGCCAGTAGTGGGAGTGGATGAGGTCGTAGTGGCCCGGCGGGCGGGCCGCCTCGGCACGCAGTACGCCGGCGGTGAAGGCGCAGAGCTGGCCGGGCAGTTCCTCCTTGGTCAGCCCTTCCAACGGGCCGGCCATCACGTGCCGGACGTGCACCCCCGGGGCGACCTCCACCACCGGCGGCAGGTCACCCGAGGTGGCCCGGGTGAAGATCTCCACCTCGACGTCGGCCTCGGCCAACCGCCGGGCGACCTCCAGGATGTAGACGTTCATGCCGCCCGCGTCCCCGGTGCCGGGCTGGTGCAGGGGCGAGGTGTGCACTGAGATCGTCGCGATCCGCCGGGGTCTCGGCCACGGCAGGGCACCTCGCTGACGACCGACGCCGGTGTGCAATTCCGCCACTTTTGCTCCCTATGCCAGGGTTGATGCCGTACTGCACGACCGACGTGCCTCTGCGTCAACCTCCGCGCCAGATGTCATCTTCCCGATCGGCGGCTGGTAATACGTCGCCCAGGGCGACGGGCGTGACCGACCTCATCACCGGGGAAGCTCCGACCCTCGGCGCGACAGGGGCGAGAATGGCCGGATGAGTCGTGTCGCCGTCGTCACCGGGACATCCAGCGGACTCGGCGCCGGGACCGTCGCCGACTGCATCGCCTGGTGCGCCACCCGGCCACCACACGTCAACGTGGACCGTCTCGTCGTACGCCCACTGGTGCAGGCCGCCCACATCGTTCACCGGGTGAGCGGCACAGGTGCCGGTGACCGGTCACCAGCCGGAGCCTGAGGAAAACAGCCATGGCGGCGCGTACGCCCCGGCCGCTCGGAACCATCACCCGCGGCACCACCAACCCCAACCGGCTCCGACGGGTGGACAACTGGATCGTCGACACCTGCGGCGACGCGTTACGCGCCGCACCGGACCCACTCGTGGTGGACCTGGGATACGGCGCGAGCCCGGTGACAGCGGTGGAACTGCGCGCCCGGCTGGCCGCCGGGGTACGTACCGACGTACGGGTGGTCGGCCTGGAGATCGACCCGATCCGCGTCGCGGACGCCCAACCCGCCGCCGACCCACCCGGCCTCACCTTCGCCCGGGGCGGATTCGAACTCGCCGGCCTGCGCCCGGCCCTGGTGCGCGCGTTCAACGTGCTACGCCAGTACGACGAGAGCGAGGTGGCCGCCGCCTGGGCCACCGTCACCAGCCGACTGGCACCCGGCGGACTGTTCGTCGAGGGCACCTGTGACGAACTGGGCCGCCTCGCCGGCTGGATCCTGCTCGACGCCACCGGCCCGCGCACGCTGACCCTGGCCGCCCGCCTGTCCACTCTGCAGACCCCGGCGGAGTTGGCCGAACGGCTACCCAAGGCGCTGATCCACCGCAACGTCCCCGGAGAACCCATCCACGACCTGATCCGCGCCCTGGACGACGCCTGGCACGCCGCCGCCGGCTACGCCCCGTACGGCCCCCGCCAGCGTTGGCTGCACACCGTGGCCGCCGTACGCGCCCAGGGCTGGCCCATCCTCCACCGCCCCCGCCGCTGGCGCCAAGGCGAACTGACCCTCCCCTGGCCCTCCCCCACCCCCTAACCCCCACCCCACCCCTTTTGATCAACGCGCAGAAGCGCGGGGTGGGCGCAGAAGCGCGGGGTGGGCGGGTGGGTGGGTCAGAGGGTGCAGGTTATGAGGACGGGTTCGGGGTGGAGGGTTACCGCGAAGCGGGCGTGGACGCCGTCGCGGATTTCGCGGGCCAGGGTGAGGAGGGCCTCGGTGGTGGCGGTGCCGGTCTGGTTGGTGAGGGCGAGGGTGTGTTTGCTGGAGATGGCGACGCCCTCGGGGCCGGCGTAGCCCTTGCCGAAGCCGGCCTTGTCGATCAGCCAGGCGGCGCTGACCTTGACCAGGTCGCCCGCGCCCGGCCAGGCGGGCGGCTCACCGATGTCGGCGGCGCGCTGCCGCAGCTCCTCGTACTCGGCGGCATCGAGGACGGGGTTGGTGAAGAAGGAACCGACCGAACGGGTGTCGGGGTCGGCGGCGTCCAGCACCATGCCCTTGCCCGCGCGAAGTTCCAGCACGGTGGCGCGGGCGTGTGCGAGCGGCACCCGGTCACCGACCTCGACGCCGAGCGCGCGGGCCAGTTCCGCGTACCGGACCGGGCCGGACAGCGCCGAGCGGGCCAGCCGGAAGTCGACAGCGAGCACCACCCAGCGCTCGCTGTACTTGAAGATGCTGGCCCGGTAGGCGAAGCCGCAGTCGGCGGCGTCCAGCTGGGTGATCGTCCCGGTGGAACGGTCGTACACCTGCACGCCGACGATGGTCTCGGCGACCTCCTGGCCGTACGCGCCGACGTTCTGGATCGGGGTGGCGCCGGTGGAGCCGGGGATGCCGGACAGGCATTCCAGGCCGGACCAGCCGTTGCGCACCGTGGCGGCGACCAGGTCGTCCCACGGCTCGCCGGCCTCGACGCGGATGGTGACGGTCTGCTCGTCCTCGGTCAGCACCCGCAGACCCCGGGAGCGGACCAGGATCACCGTGCCCGGGAACCCGGCGTCGCCGATCACCACGTTGCTGCCCCCGGCGAGCAGAAGCGCATGTTCGCCCGCCTGGCGTACGTGAGCGACAATCTCCTCGGCGGTGGTTGCGGTGACGATCCGCCGGGCGGGTCCACCTAGGCGCAATGTGGTGTATTGCGACAGTTCGCCGGAAATGACGGGTTGGGCGGCGGCTGTCGGCTGGGCGTAGACGTCAGGCACATCTTTCACCCTAGGCTGAGAGGTAGCCGTGGCACCCATTGGTGGCCCGGTCACCCCCGGGAGGATGGCGATGAGCAGAATGCACGGCAGCAAGGACTTCTGGATCGGTGCACTCCGCGCGGAGGGCCCGGCGTTCGCCGCCGCGGTCGCCGACGCCCCGCCCGAGACACCCGTGCTGTCCTGCCCCGGCTGGACGGTGACCGACCTGGCCCTGCACCTCACCGGCATCTACCAGTGGGTACGCGACGTCGCCGGGTCAGGCCGGGCCACCGCGCCGGAGCAACGCCGGTCGCAGCGCCCCGAACTCCTGCCGGGGCTCACCGCCGCACAGCAGTGGCAGCAGGCGTACGACGACCTGATGGTCCTCTTCGACACCCTGGACCCGGAGGCCCCGGCCTGGAACTGGGCCCCGCAGCCGAAGAAGGCCGGCTTCTGGCCCCGCCGGATGGCGCACGAGACCGCCCTGCACCGCTGGGACGCCCAGCTCGCCATCGCCGCCGGCGAACCGATCGAGGCCAAGCTCGCGGCCGACGGGGTGAGCGAGGTGCTCGACACCTGGCTGCCGGCCGGCCGCCGGGCGGCGAGTGGTCAGTGGCGCGGGGTGGTTCGACTCAGCGCGACCGACGCGGCGCAGGAGTGGTACCTGCGGCTGCGCGGTGAGGGGGTGGCGCTGCTGGACACCGGCACCATCCTCGACCACGACGAGCACCACGCCCGGGTGCACGTCAGTGGCACGGCGAGCGACCTGCTGCTGGCGCTCTGGGGCCGGGTCAGCTTCGACACCCTGTCCGTGGCCGGCGACCCCACCCTCCTCGACGGGGTACGCACCGGCTGATTGATTGACACCGTTACGACGGCATGGCGGTTACCGGACACCCTGGTAGCCGCCATTCCGCTGTAACGGTGACCTCGCACCGATTGGCCGTGGCCATTCTGTGACCCAGCCGAGAGAGCGCTCTCTTGACACCGCCCCGGCGAGGGACGCAGGCTACGTGAGAGCGCTCTCAGACTCATCCACCACCACTCACCCACCTGAGAGGGGTCACCAGACCATGGCCACTTTTCCCCGCCATCGCCTTGCGGCGGTCGCCTTGGCAACCGTTGGTGCGCTACTCGCCACCAGCGGCTGCGCCGGCGACGAGGACGCCGCGGGCGACGGCAAGATAACGCTCACCGTCGACGTCTTCGGACAGCTCGGCTACGAACAGCTCTACCAGGAGTACATGGACGCCAACCCCAACGTGAAGATCGTCGAGCGGGGCACCGGCGGCAACCTCGACGAGTACTCGCCGAAGCTGACCCAGTGGCTCGCCGCGGGCAAGGGCGCCGGTGACGTCGTCGCCATCGAAGAAGGCCTGATGGTCGAGTACAAGGCCAACCCGGACAACTTCGTCAACCTGCTCGACCACGGCGCCGCCGAGCTCAAGGGCAACTTCCTGGAGTGGAAGTGGAACCAGGGGCTGACCGCCGACGGGCAGAAGCTGATCGGGCTCGGCACCGACGTGGGTGGCATGGCGATGTGCTACCGCACGGACCTGTTCGCCAAGGCGGGGCTGCCCACCGAGCGCGACGAGGTCTCCAAGCTCTGGCCGACCTGGGAGGACTACATCGCGGTCGGCGAACGCTTCAAGGCGGCCGACACCGGTGCGTCGTTCCTGGACGCGGCGACCAACACGTTCAACACCATCGTGTTGCAGACCGCCGGCAAGGCGCAGGGCTACCACTACTACGACACCAGCAACAACCTGGTGGTGGACAGCAACCCGGCGGTCAAGCAGGCCTGGGACACCACCATGAAGATCATCGGTGCCGGCCTGTCCGGCAAGTACGGCTCCTGGTCGGAGGAGTGGGTCTCGGCCTTCAAGCAGGCCAAGTTCGCCACCATCGCCTGCCCGGCGTGGATGACCGGGGTGATCGAGGGCAACGCCGGCGCGGAGGCCAGCGGCAAGTGGGACATCGCCCGGGTGCCCGGCGACGGCGGCAACTGGGGCGGCTCGCACCTGGCCGTGCCGGCACAGAGCAAGAACAAGGAAGAGGCCATCAAGCTGGTCAAGTTCCTGACCAGCCCGCAGGGTCAGATCGGTGCCTTCAAGGCCAAGGGCCCGCTGCCGTCCTCGCCGCAGGCGCTTGACGACCCGGCGATCGCCGATGCCAAGAACGCGTACTTCTCCGGTGCGCCGATCGGAACGATCTTCGCCGAGGGCGCGAAGACGCTGAAGCCGGTCTACATGGGCCCGAAGAACCAGGCGGTACGCACCGAGGTGGAGAACGCCGTCCGCACCGTCGAGCTGGGACAGCGTACGCCCGAGCAGGGCTGGCAGGACGCCGTCAACAACGCCAAGAAGGCCGCCGCCAAGTAACCGGCCCGACGGCCTCCACCCCCGCCGCCGATCCAGGACCGCCACGCTCGCCGGGCGCGCGTGGCCACCGGCCCCGGATCGGCGCGGGGCGGGGGCGTGGAAAGGAGTCAACGGGTCATGGCGTTGCAGCTCGACGCGCGAGGGCCGACCGCGCCGGCACCGGGCCGGTCCCGGCTGTTGCGGGCCGGCCGGCTCAGCCGGATCGACGCGAAGTACTCGCCCTACCTCTACATCGCCCCGTTCTTCGTGATCTTCGCGATCTTCGGGGCCTGGCCGCTGGCGTACACCTTCTGGGTTTCCTTGCACGACTGGGACCTGCTGGGCAGCAATCCCACATTCATCGGCGCGGACAACTACACCCGGCTGTTGGCCGACGGCGACTTCTGGCACTCGGTGGTCAACACCCTCGGCATCTTCGTCCTCAGTACGGTGCCGCAGCTGCTGCTGGCGCTCTGGCTGGCCAACCTGCTCAACCGGCAGCTGCGGATGCGTACCGGCTGGCGGATGGCGGTGCTGGTGCCCAACGTGACCTCCACGGCCGCCGTGGCGATCGTCTTCGGGGTGCTGTTCGGTCGCGAGTTCGGCATGATCAACTGGCTGCTCGACCTGGTAGGCATCGACGGGATCGAGTGGAAGTCCAACCGGTTCGCCTCCTGGGTGGCCATCTCCACGATGGTCGACTGGCGGTGGACCGGTTACAACGCCCTGATCTTCCTGGCCGCCATGCAGGCCATCCCCCGCGACCTGTACGAGGCCGCGGCGATCGACGGCGCGAACCGGGCCCGGCAGTTCTGGTCGGTCACCGTGCCGCTGCTCAAGCCGACGATCATCTTCTGCGTCATCATCTCCACCATCGGCGGGCTGCAACTGTTCACCGAGCCCCGGCTGTTCCACTCGGGCACCAACGCGATCCGGGGCGGGCCGCTGCGCGAGTCGCAGACGATGACCATGTACATGTTCGAGAACGCCTTCGCGCCGTACTACAACTTCGGCTACGGCTCGGCGGTGGCCTGGCTGCTGTTCGCCCTGATCGCCATCGTCGCCGCGATCAACGTACTGATCATCCGCCGGCTCGGTTCCTCCGCCCGACCGCCGGAGGGCAACCGAAAGGGAGGGTTCCGATGAGCGAGCGCAGCGAGCGAATCATTCGGCTCAGTGCGGTGGAGCCTCGTCGCGGTGCCGAGCGAAGCGAGGTGGCGCGATGAGCCGGCTGTGGCGGGCCAGCCCGCTCACGTACTTCGCGTTGGTCGCCGCCGGGGTCCTGTCGGTCTTCCCGATCTACTGGATGTTCGTGGTGGCCAGCCGCTCCAGCGACGCGATGGGGCAACTGCCGCCGCCGGTCACGCCGGGCGGCAACCTGGGCGCGAACATCTCCCGGCTGTTCGCCAACACCGACGCGTACTTCCTGACCGGTCTGATCAACTCGGCGATCGTGGCGATCACGGTCACCATCTCGGTGGTGTTCTTCTCCTCGCTGGCCGGGTTCGCCTTCGCCAAGCTGCGCTTCCGGGGCAGCAACGCGCTGCTGATGATCATCATCGCGACGATGATGGTGCCCACCCAGCTCGGCATCATCCCGCTGTACATGCTGATGACGAAGCTGAACCTCAACGACCGGCTGCCCGCGGTGATCCTGCCCGCCCTGGTCACCGGCTTCGGTGTGTTCATGATGCGGCAGTACGCCGGACAGGCGATCAGCACCGAGCTGATCGAGGCGGCGCGGGTGGACGGCTGCGGCACCGCACGGATCTACTGGAACGTGGTGCTGCCCGCGTTGCGGCCGGCCATCGCGGTGCTCGGGCTGCTCACGTTCATGACCACCTGGAACGATTTCCTGTGGCCGTACGCGGTGCTCAACGATCCGGAGAATCCCACCGTGCAGTTGTCCCTGCGGGCCCTGTCCGACGGCTACTACCAGGACATGTCCCAGGTGTTCACCGGTACGGCAATCGCCACGCTGCCGCTGCTGCTGGTGTTCGTACTGTTCGGACGCCAGATCATCGGCGGAATCATGGAAGGTGCGGTCAAATCGTGAGTGGAATCCGGTTCCCGGAGAATTTCCTGTGGGGAGCGGCGACGGCCGCCTATCAGATCGAGGGGGCGGCCCGCGACGACGGGCGCGGGGAGTCGATCTGGGACACCTTCAGTCGCACACCGGGAAAGGTGTACGCCGGACACACCGGTGACGTCGCCTGCGACCACTACCACCGGTACGCCGACGACGTGGCGATGATGGCCGAGCTGGGCCTGCAGGCGTACCGTTTCTCGGTTTCCTGGCCCCGGATCCAGCCCGACGGCAGCGGCCCGGTCAACCCGCGCGGCCTGGACTTCTACGACCGGCTGACCGACGCGCTGCTGGGTCGGGGCATCGACCCGATCGTCACCCTCTACCACTGGGACCTGCCGCAGACGTTGCAGGACCGGGGTGGTTGGACGGCGCGGGAGACCGCCGAGCACTTCGCCACCTACGCCGCCGCCGTGTACGCCCGACTCGGTGACCGCATCGACACCTGGACCACGCTCAACGAGCCCTGGTGCTCCGCGTACCTCGGCTACGGCAACGGCGTGCACGCCCCCGGGGTGCAGGACCCGGGCGCCGCCTTCAGCGCCGTACACCATCTGTTGCTGGCGCACGGCCTGGCCACGCAGGCGCTGCGCGCGGGCGGTGCCGAGCGCGTCGGCATCACCCTCAACCCGGCCGACGTACGCCCCGCCGACGCGGACAGCGCCGCCGACGCCGACGCGGTACGCCTGGTCGACGGCCTGCACAACCGGATCTTCCTGGATCCGCTGCTGGTCGGCGGCTACCCCGACGACGTGCGTGAGCACGTGGCCCGGATCGTCGAGCCGGTGTTCGTCGTCGACGGCGACGAGAAGATCATCGCGGCGCCGATCGACCTGCTCGGGATCAACTACTACGCGCCGACCTACGTCGCCGGGCGACCGGACGGCGCGGGTGGCGGCGGCGCGTACCCGGGCACCGCCGCAGCCGTGGAGTTCCTGCCGCCGGTCGGTCCGCTGACCGACATGGGCTGGATGATCGAACCGGCGGGGCTGACCCGGCTGCTGGAACGCATCGCCACCGACTATCCGCCGGTGCCCCTGATGGTCACCGAGAACGGCGCGGCGTTTCCGGACAAGAGCAGCTCGGACGGGACCAGCCCGGTACGCGACGACGATCGGATCGCGTACCTGGACGGACACCTGCGTGCCGCGCACGAGGCCATCGCCCGGGGCGTCGACCTGCGCGGCTATCTCGTATGGTCATTGCTGGACAACTTCGAGTGGGCCGAGGGGTACCGCAAGCGGTTCGGCATCGTGCACGTCGACTACCTCACCCAGCGGCGTACACCGAAGTCCAGCGCCCGGTGGTACCAGGAGGTGATCTCCCGGAACGGGCTGTGACAAGGCGGTGGTTTCTCCGATGACGGGCGCGCAACGGCCCACTCTGGAAGCGGTGGCGCGGCGGGCCGGGGTGTCCCGGGCCACCGTCTCCCGGGTGGTGAACGGTTCCACCACGGTCGCCGAGCCGATCCGGGAGGCGGTCCGCCAGGCGGTGGCCGAGTTGGGGTACGTGCCGAACCTCGCCGCCCGCTCCCTCGTCACCCAGCGGACCGACTCGATCGCCCTGGTCATGCCCGAGGAGGCGACCCGCGTCTTCTCCGACGACCAGGTCTTCCCCGGCATCATCCGGGGCGCCGCGCAGGAGTTGGAGGCCGCCGACAAGCAGCTGGTGCTGATGCTCGCCGGCTCACCGGCCGGGCACGAACGGGTCGAGCGGTACACCACCGGGCGGCACGTCGACGGTGTGCTGTTCGCCTCGCTGCACGGTGCCGACCCGCTGCCCGCCAAGCTCGCCGCGCTGGGCATCCCGGTGGTGTGCAGCGGCCGACCCCTCGACGGCGCGAACGTGCCGTACGTCGACGTCGACCAGGTCGCCGGGGTGACCAAGGCGGTACGCCACCTGATCGACACCGGTCGGCGACGCATCGCCACCATCGCCGGGCCGCAGGACATGGTCGCCGGCATCGAACGGCTGGCCGGCTACCGGGACACGGTGGCCGCCGCCGGGCTGCCGCAGATGGTGGCGGTCGGCGACTTCACCCGGGAGTCCGGTGCGGCGGCGATGCGGGAACTGCTCACCGCCCACCCCGACCTGGACGCCGTCTTCGCCGCCTCCGACCTGATGGCGCACGCCGCCCTGCGTACCCTGCGCGAGGCGGGACGGCGGGTGCCGGAGGACGTCGCCGTGATCGGCTTCGACGACATCGAGACCGCCGCGTACACCGAACCGCCGCTGACCACCGTGCGGCAGCCGATCGTGGAACTCGGCCGACAGGGCACTCGTCTGCTGCTGCGCCTCGCGGCCGGCGAGGAGGTCGAGCCCGCCCTCATCCTCCCCACCGAACTCATCCTCCGCGACTCCGCCTGAGTTGTAAGGAAGGGCACCTTGTTAACGCCTCAGGTAGAGCAAGGGCCCCTTGTTAACAACCCTTATCGCGTGGCACCCGGCTCGGCGGGCGGCTAGCCTGCCCCGCATGTCCCACCCGGTTCGCCTGCTGCCCGTGCCCGCACTCGCCGACGTCGCCCCGTACGCCTATCTGGCCACCGTGGAACCCGGCACCCGCCTGGTCTTCACCGCGGGCGCCTGCCCGCTCGACGCCGAGGGCCGCACCGTCGCCCCCGGCGACCACGAGGCCCAGGCCCGGCAGGTGATGGCCAACCTGAAGACCGCCCTGGCCGCCGCCGGCGCCACCCTGTCCGACGTCGTCAAGAGCACCGTGTACGTGGCCTCCACCCGCCAGGAGGACCTGGTCACGGTATGGGAGGTGGTACGGGCGGCCTTCGGTGACCACGACGCCCCCAGCACCCTGCTCGGGGTGACCGTGCTCGGCTACCGCGACCAACTCGTCGAGGTCGAGGCGATCGCCGCCGTCCCCGCCTCCTGAACCCGCCCTCACCGTCCACTCCACCGCCGCCGAGCAGTGCCGAGTTGGCGGCGTTGACCACCGCGTACACCTGTTCGGTGGTGATGTCCACGGGTCAGTCCTCCGTGACGGGCTGGCCGAGGGTGCGGCGGGCGAGCAGGGTGGCACCGGCGATCGCGGCCGGCATGAGCAGTACCGCCCCGAGCGGGATCAGGAAGCAGACGAAGACCGCCATCCCGAAGCCGAGCGCGGTCGGACGGTCGACCTTCAGCGCTGCCCGGCGCTCCCGCAGCCCCTTGCCGCGCCGGTAGAAGGGCGCGCCGACCAGTTCCACGGCGAGCAGCCAACCGCCGACAGCGGCACCGATCACCGGTACCACCGTCTGGCCGAGCAGCGGAATGAACCCGGCCGCGAACAGTGGGATGCCGAACAGCGCCGCCAGGGCGACCAGCCGGATCGAGTCGACGGCGCTGCGCCGCAGGGACGCCCAGAACGGTACCTCGACCGCGTCGGGCGCGCCGCCGTACCGCTGTTCCACCCGCTCGGAGATCTTCTCGTAGAACGGATCGCCGATGACCAGGGTGACGGCGGTGAAGGTGAGCACGGCGAGCAGGCCACCGAGGCCGAGGATGGCCAGGCCGGCGATCACCCGGACCACTCTGCGGGTCGCCGTCGACCAGTCGTCGGCGAAGGGGGTCACCGCCGTGGCCAGGTCGCCGACGAAGACGACCAGGATGGCGTACGCGGTCAGGAACAGCACGCCGGAGATCAGCGCCGGCACCACGCCGAGCAGCATCAGACCGGGATTGCGTACGTACAGCCCGATGCCACGCAGCAGGAACCCGGCACCGTCGGCGAACCGCCGCGCGGTGCTCGTGGCGGTGCCGGACATCTCGGAAACGTTCACGCCGCTGAGCCTAGTCACCGGTCGGCACATCAACCGATCGACGGATCGTTCGGGTCAACCGGAGCCGAACGAGATCATCTACAGCTGGTCGATCCCACACCGGCCCGCCGCCGCGACGCTGTACGGGTAACCGAGCGAAGGGCGATGCGATGCCGGTGATCGAGGTGTCCCACCTGCACAAGCGGTACGGCGAGACGGTGGCGGTGCAGGACGTGTCGTTCGACGTCGCGGCGGGCGAGATCTTCGGCGTCCTCGGCCCGAACGGTGCGGGCAAGACCACCACCGTGGAGTGTGTCGCCGGGTTGCGCGTCCCCGACGGGGGCGAGGTGTCCGTCCTCGGGCTGGACCCTCGCCGGGACGCCACCCGGCTGCGACAACTGGTGGGGGTGCAGCTACAGGAGAGCCGGTTGCCGGATCGGCTCCGGGTCGCCGAGGCGCTGGACCTGTACGCCTCGTTCTACCGCGACCCGGCGGACCCGGCCCAGCTCATCGACGAGTTGGGGCTCGGCGAGAAGCGCAACACCCCGTACGACAAGCTCTCCGGCGGCCAGAAGCAACGGCTCTCCATCGCGCTGGCGCTGGTCGGCAACCCGAGGATCGCCATCCTGGACGAGTTGACCACCGGGCTGGATCCGCAGGCCCGCCGCGACACCTGGAACCTGATCGAGCGGGTCCGGGATCGCGGCGTGACCATCGTGCTGGTCACCCACTTCATGGAGGAGGCCGAGCGGCTCTGCGACCGGCTTGCCGTGATCGACAAGGGGCGGGTGGTGGCGTTGGACAGCCCGGCCGGGCTGGTCTCGGCCGTGGTACCCGAGCAACGGATCCGGTTCCGCCCGTCCACCCCGCTCGACGATCACCTGCTCACCGGGTTGTCGCAGGTGACCTCGGTGACCCGCAGCGGCGCCCAGGTGGTGGTGACCGGCACCGGTGACGTGCTGCACGCGGTCACCTCCGTCCTCGCCCGTAACCAGATCATCGCCGCCGACCTGCGGCTGGAGCAGGCCACGTTGGACGACGCGTTCGTCGAACTGACCGGGCGCCGGCTCACCGACTGAGGGGAACGCCATGCACGCCTTCAGCCAGATCCTCAAGACCGAGGCCCGGCTCTACCTGCGGGACACCTCGACGATGGTGCTCACCATCGCACTGCCCACCCTGATCCTGGTGGTCCTCGGACTCATCCCCACCCTCCGAAAGCCCACTCCGGATCTCGGCGGCCAGTCCTTCGTCACCTACTTCACCCCGTCCCTGCTGGTGGTCACCCTGGCGATGGTCGGCGTGAACGTCCTGCCCACCGTGCTGGCCACCTACCGGGAGCGCGGCATCCTGCGCCGGCTGGCCACCACCCCGGCCAGCCCGCTGGCCCTGCTGCTGGCCCAACTGGTGCTGGCGCTGATCGGCATCCTGGCCAGCGCGGTGCTGCTCGCCGTGGTGGCCCGGCTGGCGTTCGGCGTACCGCTGCCGCAGCACCCGCTCGGCTTCGCCGCCGCCCTGATCCTCGGTACCGCGGCGCTGCTCGCGCTGGGACTGCTGGTGGCGGCGGTCGCGCCCACCGCCAGGTCGGCCCAGGCGCTGACCGTACCGGTGTTCATGGCGGTGATGTTCTTCGGTGGCGTGTACCTGCCGAGGTTCCTGCTGCCCGATTTCCTGGCCGAGATCGGCGCCTACACTCCGCCCGGTGTGCAGGCCCTGCTGGACGCCTGGACGGGCACCGCCCCGCACCCGCTGCACCTGGCGATAATGGCGGTGGTCGCGGTGACCGCCGGTGCTCTCGCGACGAAACTGTTCCGCTGGCAGTGAGCGGGGAGCCGATGACCAGCAGCGGCGAGGGCGACGACCGGTTGGCCACCTGGAAGGCACGGGAGGCCGCCCTCTACCGGTTGCTGCCCTACGGCGGGCTGGCCGTGGGCACGCTGCTGGCCCTGCTCACACCGGCACCTCGCGGCCTTCCGATATGGCTCACCCTCACCGTCGTCGTGGCGGCCGGGGCCTGGGTCGCCTGGTTCATCAACCTGCATCCGGGCTGGCAGAGCCGTCGTACCCGGATGGCGGTCTACTACGCGGGGTTGCTCACCTTCGCCGCGGTGCTGGTGGTGGCCAGCCCGTGGTACGGCTACTTCGCCTGGATCGGCTACGTGCACGCCTTCCCGGTGCTGTCCTGGCGATGGCGGATCGGCGGGGTGGCCGTCACCGCCGTACTGCTCGCCACCGCGCAGGGCGGTGGCGTGTCCGCCGCCCTGTCGGGCTCGCAGCTCTGGCTGGTCCTGGTGCTGTTCAACGTGCTTGTCGCGGGCGCGGTGATCTGGTTCAACATCGTCGCCGAACGGGAGGACGCCAAGCGCAAGCGGTTGGTGGCGGAGCTGGCCGCCGCGAACCGCCAGCTCACCGAGACGGTACGGGAGAACGAGGGTCTGCACGCCCAACTGGTAACCCAGGCCCGGGAGGCCGGGGTGCTTGACGAACGGCAACGGATGGCCCGGGAGATCCACGACACCCTGGCGCAGGGGCTCACCGGCATCATCACCCAGTTGGAGGCGGCCGAGCAGACCCGCGACCGCTCCGGCGACTGGCGGCGCCACGTGGACAATGCCCTGGCGCTGGCCCGGGAGAGCCTCACCGAGGCCCGTCGCTCGGTCCGCGCCATCCGTCCGGAGCCGCTGGAGGCCGCTAGGCTGCCCGATGCCCTGACCGAGCTGGGTGGACGCTGGTCCGCGCGGCACGGGGTACGGGCCGAGGTCAACACCACCGGCACCCCTCGGCCGCTGCATCCGGAGGTCGAGGTGACCCTGCTGCGGGCCGCCCAGGAGGCGTTGGCCAACGTGGCTCGGCACGCCGCTGCCTCCCGGGTGGGGCTGACCCTGTCCTACATGTCGGATGTGGTGACGCTTGACGTACGGGACGACGGCACCGGCTTCGACGCCGAGGCTGCCGCACCGAAGCCGGACGGCGGCTACGGGCTGACCGCCATGCGGCAACGGGTCACCGAGGTCGGCGGCCGCCTGGACGTGGAGTCCGAGCCGGGCGGCGGCACCGCGATCTCGGCGTCCGTACCGGCGTTGCCAGGGGGTGTGGGGTGACCGATCCGGTACGCCTGCTGATCGTCGACGACCATCCGGTGGTGCGGGACGGGCTGCGCGGCATGTTCACCGGTGATCCCGGGTTCGAGGTGGTCGGTGAGGCGGCCGACGGGGCCGAGGCGCTGGCGTTGGCCGCCCGGCACCGTCCCGACGTGGTGCTGATGGACCTTCGGATGCCCGGCATGGACGGGGTGACCGCGATCGGTCGGCTGGTCCGCTCCGGCAGTACGGCGAAGGTGCTGGTGCTCACCACGTACGACACGGACGCCGATGTGCTGCCGGCGATCGAGGCCGGTGCCACCGGCTACCTGCTCAAGGACGCCCCCCGCGACGAACTGGTCCGGGCGGTACGCGCCGCCGCCCGAGGCGAATCGGTACTCTCTCCCGCCGTGGCGGGACGGCTGATGGGACGGCTGCGTGCCCCGGCGGAGGAGCCGCTGAGTCAGCGTGAACTGGAGGTGCTCACCCTGGTGGCGCGCGGCTCGACGAACCGGGAGGCCGCCGCGCAACTGTTCATCAGCGAGGCCACCGTCAAGACCCACCTGCTACACGTGTACGCCAAGCTCGGGGTCAACGACCGGGCCGCCGCCGTGGCCGTCGCGTACGACCGGGGTCTGCTGACCCCCGGCGGACGCTGACCGTGCGGGCGGCGCGGCTGATCTCGTTGCTGCTGCTGTTGCAGGCGCGGGAGGCGATGACGGCGGCGGAGCTGGCCCGGGAGCTGGAGGTCTCCGAGCGGACGGTGTACCGGGACATCGTGGCGCTCTCTGCCGCCGGGGTGCCGGTCTACGCCGACCGGGGTCGGGCCGGGGGTTACCGGCTGCTCGGCGGCTACCGGACCCGGCTGACCGGGATGACCCGGGACGAGGCGGAGGCGCTCTTCCTCGCCGGGCTGCCCGGACCGGCCGGGGACATGGGGTTGGCCGACGCGGTCGCCGCAGCCGAGTTGAAGGTCCTCGCCGCGCTGCCGCCCAGCCTGCGTGACGCACCGACCCGTACCGGGCAACGCTTCCACCTGGACGTGCCCGGCTGGTACGCGCAGCACGCCCCACCGCCGTGGCTGGCCGACCTGGCCGGCGCGGTCTGGCGGGACCGGGTGGTGACCCTGCACTACCGGCGTGGCGATCGGGAGGTGACCCGGCGGGTCCACCCGTACGGTCTGGTCCTCAAGAACGGCATCTGGTATCTCGTCGGCCGGGTCGACGCGGACCTGCGCACCTACCGGGTGGACCGGATCGTCGACGTCGAGCCAGACGAGGAGGCCTTCGAGCGGGAGCCGGACTTCGACCTGCCGGCGTACTGGCACGCGCAGGCGGAGGCGTTCCTGCGCGGCATGCTGCGGGCCGAGGTGCGGATCCGGCTGAGCCCCGCCGGCCTGCGCCAGCTCAAGCACCGCAGCGACATCCCGTTCGGGTACGCCGAGGCGGTCGCCGCCGCCGACGAGCCCGACGAGCAGGGCTGGGTCACCACCCGGCTGCCCGTCGAGTCCGTCGACGTGGCGTACACCCAACTGCTCGGACTGGGCCCGGAGGTGGAGGTGCTCGACCCGCCCGACCTGCGCGCCCGGCTGGCCGAGGCGGCGGCCCGCGCCGCCGCCCTCTACACCGCCCCCGGCGACCGCTGACCCCGCTGGTCGCTCGGTCAGCGGTAGCCGGTGACGTCGGCCGGTTTGCCGGCGTCGACCACCTCGGTGATGTAGCGGTACGCGTCCGGCTGGCTGCCGTCCACGTCGGTGAAGCCGTACACCTTGGCCAGGTCGCCCGCGGACACGGAGTGCCCGCTCCACCGGGCGCGGTCGGGGTCGGCGGCCAGGGCGGCGACCGCCCGGCCGACGAACGCCGGGGTTTCCGAGATGAGGAAGTGCGGGTCCTTGGCCGCGCCGTCGCGCCAGTTGGCCTCGGTGACGCCGAAGTGCTCCAGCATCGCCTCGGAGCGCAGCCAGCCGGGACTGAGCGCGACGGCGGTGCCGCCGTACGGCCTGAGTTCGTGCGCCCAACTGAAGGCGAGCCGGTTGACCGAGGTCTTGGCGAGGTCGTAGAAGACCGACAGGCGGTAGTTCTGCTCGTTGTACGCCCGCGTGCCGTCGCCGATCTCCACCACCAGGCCGCCCGGGCGGCGGATCAGCAGCGGCATCGCGAAGTGGCTGGTGATGATGTGGGTGTCCACCGCGAGCCGCAGCGTACGGAAACCGGCGTCCAGCGGCTGCTCCCAGACCGGCTTCTCCCAGGTGATCAGCGGGTCGGCACCCCACACGTCGTTGACCAGCACGTCGAGTCGGCCCTGTTCGGTGTCGATCCGCGCGATGAGGTCGCGTACCTGGTCGGGCACGAGGTGGTCCACCCGGACGGCGATGCCGGTGCCACCGGCGGCGGTCACCAGTTCGGCGGTCTCCTCGATGGTCTCCGGCCGGTCCAGCTCCGAGCGGCCGGCCCGGCTGCTGCGGCCGGTCGTGTAGACGGTGGCGCCTGCGGCACCCAGTTGCACGGCGATCTGTCGGCCGGCGCCCCGGGTCGCCCCGGCCACCAGCGCCACCGTTGCGGTAAGCGGTTTCGTCATGGCTGCCACGCTGCCAGCAAAACATGACAGCCGATGTCAGGTTTCGCGGACGACCGGTGATCCGTCATGCTCCCCGCATGCACCTGCTGCTCTCCGGCATCGTCGGCTCGGTGGCGTACGGGCTGGCGGGGCCGGGCTCGGACGTCGACCGGATCGGCGTCTTCGCCGCACCCACGGTCGCCTTCCACGGTCTGCACCCGCCGCGCGAGTCGGTGGTCACCACCGACCCGGACACCACGCTGCACGAGGCCCGCAAGTGGTGCCGGCTGGCGCTGAGCGGCAATCCGACCGCCAGCGAGCTGGCCTGGCTCCCCGACGACTGCTACGAGACCCGTACCGAGTTCGGCGAGCGACTGATCGGCATCCGGTCCGCGTTCCTCAGTGCACCCCGGGTCCGCGAGGCCTACCTCGGCTACGCCGCCCAGCAGTTCCGCAAGCTGGAGTCCCGGGGCGACGGGACCTTCTCGTCGGAGACCCGGCGGCGCACCGCGAAGCACGCCCGACACCTGGCCCGGTTGGTGCACCAGGGCCGACTGCTCTACGCCACCGGGATCTTGGAGATCCGGCTCGCCGACCCGGAGTGGTTCCGCGGCTTCGGGAACCGGGTCGCCGAGGGCGCGCTGGACGAGGCGCGCACCCTGCTCGCCGAGGCCGAACTCGACTTCGATCGGATCCGGACGCCACTGCCCGACCGGCCGGACGAGAAGCCGGTGGAGCGCTGGCTGCTCGACGTCCGCGCCGCCCACCTGCCCCGCTGACCGGGCACACCTGCCGGGTCGGTCCGGCCCGGGTCAGTCGGCCAGGCGGATGCGGACCCGACGGTTGGCCCGGCCCTTACTCTCCACCTTGACCACCCGCACCTTGCCGATCTGGGCGGTGGAGGCGACGTGCGTACCCCCGTCGGCCTGCACATCCAACCCGACGATGTCGACGATGCGGACCTCCGCCTCGTCGGGCGGAATCAGATTCGACTGGGTACGGATGATGTCCGGCAGGGCCAGCGCCTCCACGCGCGGCAGCACCCGGGTGGCGACCGCGCGATCGGCGGCCACCTCCGCGTTGACCAGCTCCTCGATCCGGCTCTTGAAGTCCGACGGCACCTCGGGCAGGTTGAAGTCCATCCTGGCCTCGCCGGGTTCCATGTTGCCGCCGGTGACCAGGGCACCGAAGTCGCGGAACACCACCCCGCAGAGCACATGCAACCCCGAATGGGTACGCATCAGCCGAGTGCGTCGATCGTCCTCCACCGCACCGGTGACGGTGGTGCCCGTCGGCGGCAACGGGTCACCCTCGGCGGGGATCAACCACAGGTCGTCGGCCTTGCGGGTGCCCACGACCCGGGTCTGCACCCCCTGCCAGAGCAGTACGCCGTGATCCGGCGGCTGCCCACCGCCGCCCGGGTAGAACGCCGAGCGGTCGAGCACGATGCCCTGCTCGGGGTCGCTGTGCAGCACCGTGCACTGCCACTCGCGCAGGCTGGGATCAGCAAGATCGAGCCGGTGCGTACGGCCATGGTGTGTGACGCCCATGACAGGGCAGGCTACCCGTTGAGGAACTCGGAGATCCGGGCCCGTACGTCGGCGCGTTCCGTCCAGAGCACCCCGGGGCGGGCGTACCGGTGCAGGGTGGCCTGGGGCAGCGCGGCGGCAAGCTGCTCGGCGACCTCCACGGGATGCAGGTCGTCGCCCTCGCAGGCGATGATCAGCGCCGGAGCGGTGACCGCGCCGAGCGCCCCGGCATCGGTGACGGGTGCCTGCCCGGGCAGATCGGCCAGGCCTGCGGCGAGACCGTCGCGCAGCAGGTGATCGAGCCGCTGTCGCAGGTACGCCCATCCGGCCGGCGTGTTGCGTACTGCCGGTGGCATCTCCGCCGCGACCACCTCGGCAACCGCCGAGGCGTCCCCACTCTCCACCGCGGACAGCAGTTCGAGCAGCCGGGTCCGGGCGACTGGAGGCCGCGGCTGGTCGAGCGCCGCAGGCAGGAAGAAGATGAGCCGCTCGAAGCGTTCCGGGCTCTCGACGAGCAGCCGACACAGCGCACCCGCGCCGAGGCTGGCACCGAACGCCCGGGTCGCACCGGACAGGTCGGCGACCGCCCGCAGATCCCGGGACAGGTCGAGATAGCTCCACAGACCTTCCGGCGCGTCCGAGCGACCGTGCCCACGGAACTGGAAGAAGACCTTGCGGCCGGTGACGCCGCTGCCGAAGGGGCGGGTGACGGCGATGCCGTTGCCCAGCCCGTGAGCGAACACGGTCACCGGATCACCGGTGCCGGTGACCAGCCGCTCCAGCCGTACGCCGTGCGGCGTGGCGACCAGCTCGGTGTCCGGCTCGGGTAGCGCCGGACGTCCGCTGCGTGGCCCACCCGGTCCGGGCCCCCAGGTGCGAGGCCCGCCGTCAGGTGGTGGTGGCCAGCGGAAAGCCCTCACCACGACCCTCTGTTGTCACCCAGTTCGCGTAGGCCGACCCGGACGTCGAGCAGGTAGATCAGGGCCGCCGCGATGCCGATCAGCCCGAAGATGCTGAGCGTGGTCTGGGTGAGCAGAGTCAGCAGGAGAGTGACCGCGAGAATCGCGATCCAGCCGCCCTTGGGCAGAGTGCCGATGGCGGGGAAGGCGTCGGAGCGCTGCGTGATGGCGTGCACGAGCGCGACCCCCTGCACGATCAGTGCGAACACGAACAGGATCAGATCGATCACGAGGCGAACATCGAAGGCGAAGATCGGCGCGGCGTAGGCCATGACGGCAAGCTTATGCCGACGACCCCGGATCCGTCCGACAGGACGGTCACCGGGGTCGCCGGCAGGTGGTCACTCGGCGGCCGGACGGGTCCGCTTGGTGGCCCCGGGCAGCTTCGCCGACGGGGTTGCCGTCCGCTTCGCGGCCGGCTGCCGGGTCGTCGCCTTGGCGCGGGTGGCCTTCTTGGCAGCGGCCGGCTTGGCCTGTGCGATCTCGGCCACCTCGGCCGGGCTCGGCACCTCGGCCGACTCGACACTGGCAGCCGGCTTCTTCGTCGTGGCCATCTCGGTCGTCGCGGCGGCCTCGGTGGTGGCGGGCGCGGCCTGCACGCTGGCCTGGGTGGCCTCGATGTCGGCGTTGACCGTGTCGGCGGCCTCCAGCACTCCGGTGCCGACCGCCCGCTCGCCCCGGGTCACCAGCTTGCTGTAGACGGCCAACGCGCGCTCCTGCGCGGCATGGGCACCGGCGACGACCACGGCGGCGTTACGGGCCGCCAGGCCACGCAGCCGGTCCAGATCAGCCGCCTGACGCAGCCGGTTGAAGTCGGCGCTCTCCCGCAGCCGATCCAGGTCGGCCGCCTCCCGCAGCCGGTTGAAGTCGGCGACCTCACGCAGCCGGTCCAGATCGGCTGCCTCACGCAGCCGGTTGAGGTCGGCTGCCTCACGCAGGCGCTTGAGATCGGCGGCCTCGCGCAGGCGGTTGAGGTCGGCGTTGCGCCGCAGCGACTCGGCGGTCAGGTTGGCGTTGCGCAGCTTCTCGTTGGCCTTCTGGCGCAGCTCGAACCCGGCCACGACGGCCTTGCCACCGAGGTCGTTGGCGACCCGGCTGCCGTCACTGGCGACCCGTTCGCGCAGCTCGGCGACCACCGTGGGCAGTTTGCGCAGCTGCTCCAGGGCGAGGTCACCGGCACCGGCGGCAGCGTAGATCGGAGCGGGGATACGGTTCGTCTTCGGCTGAGTCACGACTTCTCCTCTTCGGCCGCGACGGCGGCCTTGCGGACCACCTTGCGGGCGGCCTTCTTGGCAGGGGGGCGGGCCGGTGCCGGAGCGGGACCCGCCTCGGTCACGGCGACCGATTCAAGGACGGCCTCGGTCGGTGTGCCCTCAGGGGTGGTGGGGCCGGTCGCGGCCAGGTTGGCCACGTCGGGCGCGGTGATCGGCACAATCTCCTCGCCACTGGTGTCCGTACCGTGGACGGGGCCGACCGGGGCGGACCCGGTGGTGGCGGTTCCGCCTGGGGTGGCGGTGGCCGGTCCACCCGGGGCAGCATCGGCCGCGGCAGCGGTGGCCTCGGCGAGCCGGGCGTTCTCCCGGCGGAAGGTCTCGTAGATCTGGGTGAGGGACTGCTTCTGCGCCATCGTCAGGTCCGGATCGACCGCGATGGCGGCCAGCACGCCCTGGCCTTCCTTGTCATCGAGCAGGCCGGCCCGCAGATACATCGCCGGCGTCGAGACCCGCAGCGCGCTGGCGAGTTGCTGGAGCACCTCGGCACTTGGTCGGCGCAGCCCTCGCTCGATCTGGCTCAGGTAGGGATTGCTGACCCCGGCCTGCTCGGCAAGCTGCCGCAACGAGATCTTCGCGTTTCGCCGCAGGTCACGAATGAACCCGCCGACGTCGGGAAGGTCCTTGGAAGTGGCCATGACTCAACGCTAGCTCGCTCTGCTAGCACCTGCAAGCAATCCGCTAGCCACAGTTAGCAGCCTCACCCCACCCCCCCGCACCCCACCCCCACCCGCGATCTTGCACTTTCTGTCGGGGCAAATGCCACAAACGGCGCGAATCAGCGACCAAAAGTGCAAGATCGCGGGCAACAGGGCGCGCGCCGACAACAGCGCCGGGCGGACCACAGCGGCACGGGCGGACCAGGGCACGGGCGGGCGTGAAGGAGGGGGGAAGGAGGGGGGTGGGGTTACCAGAGGGGGCGGATGGTGCCTACGGGGAGGCCGCCGCCGAAGAGGGGGATCTCGGCGAACTCGGCCAGCACCGGGGCGTCGATCGCGAGTCGGCGGAGCGCGGAGGTCACCACGGGCATCCGGGCCCGCCCCGCACCGTCGTCGATCTTCAGCGCGAGGGCACCGACACCGGGCACGGCCGCGGCGATCACGCCCTCCGCGCCCACTTTCGCCAGCAGTCCCGGCACGCCGCGCATCAGCCGGGTGTCGTCCGCCTCGGTGCCGCCGACGATCTCCGGGTACGCCCGCATCGCGTCGGCCACCGTCCGCTCCACGGTTCCAGTCTCAGCCGACACCAACCGCAGGTACGCCCGGGCGAGCCCGGTCAACGACACCGCCAACACGGGTGCGCCGCACCCGTCCACGCCGACCGCCGCCGCCTGCTCACCGGTGAGGTCTTCGATCGCGTCGCGCAACCGCTGCTGCAACGGGTGCTCCGGCCGCCAGTAACCGTCCACCGGCCAGCCGGCGGATCGGCAGGTCAGCAGCATCCCGGCGTGCTTGCCGGAGCAGTTCATCTGGATCCGGGTGGGGCCGCCGCCGGCTCGCAGCACCGCCTCCCGCGCCTGCTCGCCGACGGGCAGGTCCGGCGGGCAGTGCAGCGCCTCCTCGTCGAGCCCGGCATCGGCGAGCAGCCGGGCGACCCGGGCCAGGTGGAACTCCTCCCCCGCATGGCTGGCCGCCACCAACGCCAGGTCGGCGGGGTCGGTCAGCGGCAGCCCGGCCCGGAGCATGCCGACCGCCTGCATCGGCTTGTTGGCAGATCGCGGGAAGATCGGCCCGCTCACGTCACCGGCCGCGTCGAGCACGGCACCCGTCACGTCGAGCACCACCACCGAGCCGCGGTGCACGCCCTCCACGAAGTCGGACCGGACCACCTCGGCGAGCGGCACCCCGCCCGCGTACGTCTTTCCCACGGTGTGGACGGTACCGACGGTTGATGGCGTGCCGACGTCGGGGTGAGCAGGGACTCCCCCTCCGGGTGTACAGCAACGCCGGGCGGGGTCAGCCCTTACAGGCCGAGCAGTTCGCGGGCCTGGGTGGTGTTCAGCGGTGGACGCTGGGCGAGCTGGGCGAAGCCGACCGCCCGGGCGACCAGCTGCATGTTCGACTCCACCGGGCGTCCCTTGGCGTACGTCACGGTGTCCTCCATGCCGACGCGCAGGTGGCCGCCGGCCGACAGCGAGGCCAGCATCACCGGGATGCTGCTGCGCCCGATGCCGGTCGCCGAGAAGGTGGTGCCCTCGGGCAGGTCGCGCAGCATCTGCTGGGCCGCGACCAGGGTCGCCGTGGTGCCGGGCATCCCGCCGGGTACGCCCATCACGAAGTCCACGTGCACGTGACCGCCGTGCGGCAGGCCGTACTTGTCGAGCAGGCGGCGCAGCGCGGTCAGGTGACCGAGGTCGAAGATCTCGTACTCCGGCACGATGCCGCGTTCCTGCATCCGGGTGTGCAGGTCGACGATGAACTCCCAGCGGTTGAGGAAGACGTCGTCGCCGAAGTTGACGGTGCCCATCGTGCAGGAGGCCATGTCCGGGGCGGCGTCCAGCACGGCGAGCCGGTCGGCCTCCGGGTCGGTGACTGCGCCGCCGGTGGAGAGCTGCACGATCAGGTCGGTGCTCTCCCGCAACGCCGCCACGGTGGCCCGCAGTCGTCCCAGGTCGAGGGTGGGTCGGGCGTCGTCGTCGCGGATGTGGACGTGGATGATCGAAGCGCCGAGCGCCTCGCACTCCTTGGCGGTGAGCAGTAGCTCGTCCAGGGTCACCGGCAGCGCCGGTACCTCCGTCTTGGCCGACTCCGCGCCGGTGGGGGCAACCGTGATCAACGTCCCTGTTGTCATGCCGGCGATCCTAGAACGCCCGCTGAAGGTACTGGTGTTAACAGGGGGCCCGGCCTCTACCGGAGGCGTTAATAGGGTGCCCTTCCTTACTCCCGGTCGATGGCGGCGGCGCTCTCGCCGACGCGCAGCACCGCGTCGTCGGGCACCGAACGTTTGATCACCGCGAGCGCGACCTGACCCAGCTCGTGGTGGTGCACGGCGGTGCCGACGAAGCCGACCGTACGCCCGGCGAGGTCGACCGGGGTGCCGGCGACCGGCAGTTGGTCGGTGGTCACCCCGTCCAGGTGCAGGAGCACCAGCCGACGCGGCGGACGGCCCATGTTGTGCACCCGGGCGACCGTCTCCTGCCCCCGGTAACAGCCCTTGTCCAGGTGTACGGCCGGGGCGATCAGGTCGACCTCGGCCGCGATGGTGCGATGGTCGGTGTCGACACCGACCCGGGCCCGTCGGGCGGCCACCCGCACCGCCTCGTACGCCCACAGCCCGGCGACCCCGACCCCGCCGTCGCGCAACCGGGTGACCACCTGGTCCATCGCGGTCCGGGGCACCAGCAGGTCCACGCCCAGCGGCCCGCGTCGCGCCCACCCGCCCGACGGCAGGGGCTTGACGTCGTAGCGGGCGGTGGGTCGGGGCGGCACCTCGCCGGAGCGGAACTTGGGCCCCGGCACGCCACTGACGTCCGGTGCGTTCAACGTGGGCACGTCGAGCAGGGCCAGCGCTTCGGCCACCCGGGGCCCGACCAGCGACAGCAACGCCTGATCGGCGGTGACGTCACGCGGCTCGACCCGGCTGAAGAACCGCATCTTCTCCAGGTAGGTCAACAGGCCCTCGGTCGCACCCGGCTCGGTGTCCAGCCAGGTGGTGTCGCCGTCCTCGGCGACCATGGCGTGCTGTTCGATGTGCCCGTTCGGCGAGAGCACCAGCAGTTCGGTGCCCTGCCAAGGGCCCAACTCGGCCAGATGTTGGGTGGTGAGGGTGTGCAGCCAGGAGATGCGGTCCGCACCCGGCACCGCGATCACGCCCCGGTGGGATCGGTCCACCAGGCCGACCTCGGTGTCGAGCAGGCGCTGCTCGCGCATCGGGTCGCCGTAGTGGGCCGCCACCGGGCGCACGCCGGCCGCCACGTGCGCCGGCTCCGGCTGGTCGCGGCTGGACTCGTCGATGCTCTCCACGGCCACCGCACCCGCGATGTCGATCATTTCGGACTCCCGTCCCCGCACCGTACGCAGTTGCCGAAGAAGGAGACGTGGCCGATGTCCATCCGGAAGCCACGTTCCCGCGCCAACTGCTCGGCCAGCGGGCGCATCAACTCGGGGTCCATCTCGTCGATCGCGCCACACTCGCGGCAGACCAGGTGGACATGCTGGTGCTCACCGGCCGCGTGATAGGTCGGCGACCCGTGCGACAGGTGGGTGTGGGTGACCAGGCCGAGTCGTTCCAGCAGTTCGAGAGTGCGGTAGATGGTGGTGATGTTGACCCCGGCGGCGACTTCGCGCACCGCCGTGTGCACCTGCTCCGGCGTGGCGTGCCCCAGGTCCAGCACCGCTTGCAGGATCAGCTGCCGCTGCGCCGTCAGCCGCAGGCCACGGGAGCGGAGCAGTTCCGCGAGGGAGGATTCGGACACCCTCCGATCATAGTTCGGCCGTCTCCGAAGCGTTCGACGGAGACCACTGCCCACTATCCTGCCCAGTTGTGGAGGTCACACGGATCGGCGTACTCGGTCGGGGATTGCTACCGGTCACCGAGCCGGTGCTGCGCGGCGACGACCTCGGGGTGCTGCGCGGCGACGGGCTGTTCGAGACCATGCACCTGCGGGACGGACGGCCCTGGCTGCGCGAGGCGCACCTGGCCCGGCTGCGCGCCGGCGCCGCAGCGGTGGAGCTGACCCTGCCCGACGACGCGGCGCTCGTCGAGCTCCTGGAAACCGTCGCCGCCGGGTGGCCGGCCGAGGTCGAGGGCGCCTTGCGGCTGGTCTGCACCCGCGGGCCCGAGGGCGGCGGCCCACCGACGGTGTACGCCACCCTCACGGCCGTCCCGGCCGCGGTCCGGCAGGCCCGACACGACGGGGTACGGGTGGCCACACTGAGCCTGGGGGTACCCGCCGACGCCCGCCCCGAGTTGGACTGGTTGCCGGCCGGCATCAAGTCGACGTCGTACGGGGCGAGCACGGCGGCCCGCCGGTGGGCCGCCCGTGCCGGGGTGGACGACGTGCTCTGGGTCTCCTCCGACGGCTACGTGCTGGAAGGGCCGACCGCCAACGTGGTCTGGTCGACCGGCGACACGCTCTGCACGGTGCCGGCCGGGCGCACCGGCATCCTGCCCGGCACCACCGTCGCCTGGCTGCTCGCCAACGCCGACCAGGTCGGCTGCCAGGCCGCCGAACGCATGGTCACCCCGGCCGGGCTACGCGACGCCGACGCCGTCTGGCTCACCTCGTCCGTCCGCGGCCTGGTGGAGGTGCACGCCCTCGACGGTGAGCCGCTGCCCCGCAGCCCGCGTACCCACGCGCTGCGGGAACTGCTCGGCTTTCCGCTGCCCTGACCGCCGCCGGGTCAGCCGGCGACCCGGATGAGCCGGGCGGACAGGTGCGGCGAGAGCGGCTGGCCCACGGCGGCCATGTCCTGCGCGTACAGCAGGGCACCCTCGACGATGCCGAAGAGCCGGTGCCCGGCGGTGACCTCCTTGGCGGTGGCGGTACGCACCACCGCGTCGGTCACGAACTCGATCTGGGTGCCCTTGCGCCGACCGATGTGCAGCTCCATCACCCCGGTCGGGACGGTCAGCAGCGCCTCCAGTTCGTCGGTGACCCGGTCACCGTCGAGTACCGGCCGCCACCAGCCGACCTCCCGTCCCGCCGGGCGTACCGGGCGGGACTGCTCGTCGAGGATCCACGCCCGCGACTCGTACGACAGGAACGGCCGTCCGTCGTGGCTGATCCGGATCTCCTGGGCGAAGTCGAAGTCCTCGATGGTGGGGAAACCACCCCGGCCCCGACCCCGCCACACCCCGATGTACGGCAGCAGGCCGTCCAGGCTCGGGTGCAGCTTCGGCCCCACCCGCAGGTCGTGGCTCTCCTCGTAGGGGTACGGGTCGACCGGCGGCGCGTTCAGCCACGGCGGCGGTGCCAACGGATTGTCGTCACTCACAGCATCACCTTTGTTCACGACTGCGGGGCTCGCAAAACCGGCTCGCTCCTCGCGCTTCACGGCACTTACCTTCGTTCGCGACTGCGGGGCTCGCAGAACCGGCTCACTCCTCGCGCTTCACTTGCCTCTTGAGATGCGGACGGCCAGATAGATCAGGCCACCGGCGAGCGCGCCCAGGCCGGCGACCAGCAGGCTGACGAACCCGATCTCGGTGACCATCGGGCTCATCCTATGCTGGGCACCATGGCCCGCTCTCTCGTCGTCAAGGCCACCGCCGGAGCCGATGCGCCCGAGCGTTGTGCCCAGGCGTTCACGGTGGCGGCCACCGCCGCTGCCGCCGGTGTGCACGTCTCGCTCTGGTTGACCGGCGAGTCGACCTGGTTCGCGCTGCCCGGACGGGCGCAGAATTTCGAGTTGCCGCACTCGGCGCCGCTGGCCGAGCTGCTGCACGTGATTCTCACCACCGGCACGGTGACCGCCTGCACCCAGTGCGCGGCCCGCCGGGACATCGGCACCGACGACGTCATCCCGGGAATCCGGATCGCCGGCGCGGCGGTGTTCGTGGAGGAGACGATGACCGAGGGAGCGCAGGCGCTCGTCTACTGAGCCCGACGGAACCTGCCCGGCAACTCGGACGAATGCCTACGATTCGGGTGTGACCGAGGCGATCGAGCAGTTCTTTGCAACCTTGCCCGCCCGCGCCCCGCAGGTGCTGCGCGCCCCGCTCACCGGCACGCTACGGATCGACCTCGCCGACGATGGCCGTACCGAGCACTGGGTGCTCCGCATGCGGCCGGGCGCTGTCGACGTCGACCAGGGGCCGGCCGAGGCCGACGCCATCTGGTACAGCAGCGTGGACCTGTTCGACCGGCTGGTGACCGGCCGGGCTCATGCGTTGGCCGCGCTGTTTCGCAACGAGAGCACGTTCAGCGGCAGGGTGATGTTGTTCCTGGCGTTCCGGCGGTTCTTCCCGCCCGCGCCCGACACCAGGGACCCGCGCGAGGTCGCCCGGGAGAAGGTCAGGCGGACCCGGTGAAGGAGCTTGTCAGCATCCTGGACGGCAACACCTTCCTGGTCAGTGATCGCTGTGGGGACATCGAGCCCTCCCTCGACTTTCCCACCGGCCTGTTCGCCTTCGACACCCGGTTCCTCTCCACCTGGCTGCTGCTGCTCGACGGCGAGCGGTTGCAGCCCCTGTCCGTCGACGACGCGGAGTCCTACCGGACCCGCTACTTCCTCGTGCCGGGCGAACCCACCCACTTCCTGGACACGAAGGTCTCGATCATCCGGAGCCGGGCCATCGGCGACAGCTTCGATGAGGACCTGACCGTGCTCAACCACTCCGGGCAGGACATGACGTTCACCGTCCGGCTTGAGATCGCCGCCGACTTCGCCGACCTGTTCGAGATCAAGGACACGCGGGGCAAGCAGGGCGACCTCACCGTCACGGTCGAGGATCAAGCACTGCGCCTGGCGTACCGGCGGGAGGCGTTCCACCGCGAGACGGTGGTCCGCAGCAGCGCACCCGCGGCGATCGACAAGCGGGGAATGACCTTCTCGATCCGGATCGGTCCGCACGGCGAATGGACCACCCGGCTGGGGATCACCACGGTGATCTACGGCCCGCGGGGTCAGGACGTCCGGACCCGACTGCCGATGGCGGGCAGCCGCAGCACGGCGGCCATTCAGGCCGAACACGCGGAGCTCGTCGCGAACGCGCCCAAACTCGGCTGCGACTGCGAGCCGCTGGCCACCGCGTACCAGCGCAGCCTGGAGGACCTGGCCGCGCTGCGGTACGAGTCCATCGCCCTCGGCGTCCGGCTGATGGCCGCCGGGCTGCCGTGGTTCATGACGCTGTTCGGTCGGGACAGCATCATCACCTCACTGCAGGTGCTGCCGTTCCTGCCGGACACCATTCCGCCCACACTGATGATGCTGGCCGGACTTCAGGGCCACCGGATCGACGACTTCCGCGACGAGGAGCCGGGCAAGATCCTGCACGAGCTGCGCTACGGCGAGACCGCCGGGTTCGAGGAGCAGCCGCACTCGCCGTACTACGGCTCAGCCGACTCCACCCCGCTGTTCCTGATCCTGCTCGACGAGTACGAGCGGTGGACCGGCGACAGCCAGCTCGTCAAACAGCTGGAGTACACCGCCCGGGCAGCGCTGGCCTGGATCGACACGTACGGTGATCTGCTCGGCACCGGCTACCTCTGGTATCAGACCCGCAACCCTCGCAACGGGCTGGAGAACCAGTGCTGGAAGGACTCCTGGGACGGGATCTCCTACTCCGACGGGCGGCTGCCGGGCTTTCCCCGCGCCACCTGCGAGATGCAGGGCTACGCCTACGACGCGAAGCTGCGCGGCGCCCGGATGGCCCGGCTGTTCTGGAACGACCCGCAGTACGCCGACCAGCTTGAGCGGGAGGCCGCCGAGCTGAAGGAACGGTTCAACCGGGACTTCTGGCTGCCGGACAAGGAGTACTACGCGCTGGCGCTGGACGGCGACGGCACTCCGGTGGACGCGCTCAGCTCCAACATGGGGCACCTGCTGTGGAGTGGCATCGTCGACGAGTCGCGGGCCGCCCGGGTCGTCGAGCACCTGCTGGGACCGCGGCTGTTCTCGGGCTGGGGGGTCCGCACTCTCGGCGACGACCAGAGCCGCTACAACCCGATCGGCTATCACGTGGGGACGGTCTGGCCGTTCGACAACTCGATCATCGCCTGGGGTCTGTGGAAGTACGGCTTCCGGCAGGAGGCCGGGCAGATCTCTGAGTCGATGCTCGGCGCCTCGCGCTACTTCGACGGCCGGCTGCCGGAGGCGTTCGCCGGCTACGAACGCGACCTCACCGAGTTTCCGGTGCAGTACCCGACCGCGTGCAGCCCACAGGCATGGTCGGCGGGCACCCCGCTACTGCTGCTGCGGGTCCTGCTCGGGCTCGAACCAGAGGGTGAACACCTGATCATCGACCCGTACGTGCCGCAGGGCATGGGCCGGGTGGAACTGCTGGACATTCCCGGCCGGTGGGGTCGGGTGGACGCGCTGGGCCGCAGCCGCAACCGCGACGACGAGTGAGGGCAGCGCCTCAGCCGGCGCAGCCGGTGGTGGCCGCCAGGACCGTTCGGTCCTCGTACAGCTCCACCAGCACCGCCACACCGTCGTGCCGGTAGGCGTACAGCTCGTCGGTGGCCACCACGGGTGTCCCACCGGCCAGGGGCGCGAGCGCGGCCTGGGGCGACTCCGCCGCCGTCGTGAGGTCGACCCGGAGGGTACGCGCCACCCCGCCGCTCGGGCAGACCACCTGCACCCACTCGTCCGGCTCTCCGGCCTCCACGCCGAGGGCGGCCAGCGCGGCGGCCAGGGCCGTCGACTCGGGGCCCGGAGGGTACCCCGGCAGGAACGAAGCGACTACGACGTCGGCGGGGCGGCAGCCCGTCTCGACGCTCAGGCGCACCCGGCCGTCGGCGACGGTACGACCCGAAACGGTGACGAACTCCCCCGCGTCGGCGCGCAGCCGGGGGCCGTCGGAGGTGAGCCGGACGCCGGCCCGCCAGGTCGAGGGCAGTCCCTCGGCGACCCGCTCCAGCACGGCCCGCTCCTCATCGGCCGGCACGGCCAGCTCGACGTGGCGGCGCAGGATCGCGCCATCGGCGAACGGGGTGACCCGGCAGCCCTGCTCGATCTCGGCCGGCGCCAGCGCGTACACGGTGCCGGAGGCCGCCGCGACCAGCTCGCCGATCGCGGCGTCCACCCGCGGCACGGCCTGGGCCAGGGTGCGCTGCTCGCGGACCGTCGGCGGATCGTTGCGGGCCGAGTGCCAGGTCAGGCCGGCGAGCAGCACCGCCCAGGCCACGGTCAGCGCGACCAGCCACCGCGGCCAGCCAGGGCCGGAATCGGGTGGCGGCGGGCCGGCGGAAGGGGCGTACCCCGTCGGGGCTGTACTGCTCACCGGGCCATGGTGTCACGCGCGGCGACTCTTCCCGGGCCGGGTCAGCGGTGCGGTGTCAGTTCTGGTCCTCGACGGCGTCGGGGGGTGCGGTCAGGCGGTAGCCGACTCCGCGGACGGTCTGCACCTGCGGCCCACCGGGGAGGGCCCGCAGCTTGCGGCGCAGTCGCTTGACCGCCGAGTGCAGGATCGCCGTGTCGCCGAGGTAGGCGCCGCCCCAGACCGAGGCGAACAGCCGTTCGTAACTCCACAGGCTGACCGGCGAGCTGGCCAACCGGGCGAGCAGCTCCCGCTCGGTACGGGTCAGCCCCAGCGGTACGCCTCGCCAGCTGACCAGGTGCCCGGCCCGGTCGATGACGAGATCGAGCCAGCCGTCCGCGGCGTCGGGCCGACGTTCAGGAGGTCGGACATCCGTCAGGTCGGGCTCGCCCGGTGGCTCGGGAAACATCGCTCGCAACTGGGCCAGGTCGGCGCAGATCACCACCGGACCCACACCGTCGAGTCGTTGGACCACGCGCTGCCGAACAGCGGCGTCGGAGCTGACGCAGACCAGGATCGGGATCTCCACACCGGACACGTTGCCTCCCCACGAGCCCGCGCTGACCTGCGACTTCCCACCAATCGACAACGACGGCCACCGATGGCTCCCGGCAGTGAGCCTAACGGTCAGGATTGCGCCTCGTCACTGACCGAGTACTGACCGACATCTTCCATTGATCACTGATCGTCGGCGCAGAAGCATGACTCTCAGCGGGCGGGCACCACCACCAGCCACCCACATCGTCCGACCGCTCCGCGGTGTCACGACCCGGCCCGCGGATGCCCGGCCCGAGTCGATCGGGACGACGACGTGGGGGAGGAACCTTTGTTCACACGACCATCCGCACGGTCACCACGATGGCGGGCGGTGGCGATCGCGACCGCTGCGCTGCTGGCCGTCACCGCACAGCCCGCGGTCGCCGCGCCGGCACCGCAGCCGGCACCACAGCGGGCCACCGTCGACGAGGCGTTGGTGGACCGGCTCGCCACCAGCGACACCACCGCGTTCCTGGTCTACCTGCGGGAGACCGCACCGCTGGCCGAGGCCGCCAGGACGCGCGATGCCGATGAGCGGGCCCGCGCCGTGCACCGGCTGCTCACCAGCACCGCCGCCCGCAGCCAGGCCGACCTGCGCGAGTTGCTCGACGAGCGGAAGGTGCCGCACACGGCGTACTGGATCGCCAATGCGATCCGGGTCGAGGGCGACAAGGCGTTGGTCGACGAGATCGCCGGTCGGCCCGAGGTGTCCCGGATCGCGCCCAGTCGCAGCTACCCCCTGCTGCTGCCGACCTCCAGCGAGGCGACCCGGGCGCGTACCGCCGCCGTCGAGTGGGGGCTGACCAACATCGGGGCACCCCGGGTCTGGGAGGAGTTCGGCGACCGCGGTGAGGGCATCGTGGTGGCCAACATCGACAGCGGTGTGCAGTACGACCACCCGGCACTTGTCGCCTCCTACCGGGGCAACCTCGGCGGCAGCTTCGACCACGCGTACAACTGGTTCGACCCGGCCGGGATCTGCACCGGCACCGCGCCCTGCGACAACAACGACCACGGCACCCACACGATGGGCACCATGGTCGGCGACGACGGGGCCGGCAACCAGATCGGGGTGGCACCGGGCGCGAAGTGGATCGCCGCCAAGGGCTGCGAGGCACGCAGCTGCTCCGACGCCTCCCTGCTCGCCTCCGGCCAGTGGGTGCTCGCACCCACCGACGCCAACGGCCAGAACCCCCGGCCGGATCTGCGTCCCGACATCGTCAACAACTCCTGGGGCGGCGACGGCGGTGACCCCTGGTACCAGCAGACCATCGCCGCCTGGCGGGCCGCCGGGATGTTCCCTGTCTTCTCCTCCGGCAACGACGGCCCGAGCTGCGGCAGCGCCGGTTCCCCCGGCGACAACGCCAACGCGTACGCGGTCGGGGCCTACGACGTCAACAACGCCATCGCCAGCTTCTCCGGTCGCGGCTCCGGCACCGACCTGATCAAGCCGAACGTCGCGGCGCCCGGCAGCAACGTACGCTCCAGCGTCCGCAACGGCGGGTACGCCTCGGCCAGCGGCACCTCGATGGCCGCCCCGCACGTGTCCGGCACCGTGGCGTTGGTCTGGTCCGCCGCGCCGAGCCTGCGCGGGGACATCGCCGGCACCGAGGAACTGCTGGACCGCACGGCCCGCGACGTCGACGCGACCACCTGCGGCGGCACCCCGGCCGACAACAACATCTTCGGCGAGGGCCGGCTGGACGCGTACGCGGCGGTCCGGGACGCACCCCGAGGCTCGGTCGGCCGGGTCACCGGCCGGGTGACCGACGCGGCCGACGGCGACCCGGTCAACGGGGCGACCGTGACCGACGGCACCCGTACCACCAGCACCGGCCCCGACGGTCGGTACACGCTTAGCGTGCCGGCCGGCGAGAGCACGGTGACGGTCAGCGCCTACGGCTACGTCGGCCAGTCGGCGACCGTCACCGTCGCCGAGGGCGGCGCCGTCACCCGCGACTTCGCGTTGACCGCCAACCCGACGGTCACCGTGAAGGGCAAGGTCACCGACGCTTCCGGTCACGGCTGGCCGTTGTACGCGCGGATCGAGGTGGCCGGTCGACCCGGCGGTCCGATCTTCACCGACCCGGTGACCGGGCGCTACTCATTCACCGCGCCGGGTGGCACCTCGTACCGGCTCACCGTCACCGCGCGGTACCCGGGTTATCAGGCCGTCACCCGCGACGTGGCGGTGGCCGCTCGGGACGTGACGGCCAACATCGCCGTACCGGTCGAGGCGAGCTGCGTCGCCGCCGGTTACTCGGGCCAGTTCGGTGCTCCGCTGCTGACCCAGAGCTTCGACGGCACGAGTGCGCCGTCGGGCTGGACGGTGACCAACCGCACCGCCTCCGGTGGCTGGGTCTTCAACGACCCGCGCTCGCGCGGCAACCTGACCGGCGGCTCGGGCGGGTTCGCCATCATCGACAGTGACGCCCTGGGCAGCGGCAACACCCAGGACACCGACCTGGTCGCCCCGCCGCTGAACCTGTCCGGCGCGACCGCACCGGTGCTGCGCTTCCGCAGCGACTGGCGGGCGGTCGGCATCACCGACACGGCCGACATCGACGTCTCGACCGACGCCGGAGCGACCTGGACCAACGTCTGGCACCAGACGTCGAGCCGGCGTGGGCCCCGGGTCGAGGAGGTGCCGCTGACTCCGGCCGCCAACGCCGAGTCGGCGCTGGTCCGATTCCGGTTCAAGGGCACCTTCGCCTGGTGGTGGCAGGTGGACGACGTGGAGGTGGTCAACCGGGAGTGCACGCCGGTGCCGGGCGGCCTGGTGGTGGGCAACACCACCGACCGCAACACCGGTGAGGCGATCAACGGGGTGACGGTGGTCAGCGACGACCAGCCGCAGGACAGCGCGGTCTCGGCGGCCACCCCGGAGGACGGCGCCCAGCCGGACGGCTTCTACTGGATCTTCTCCACCCTGACCGGCACCCGGCCGTTCACCGCCAGCCGAACGCCGTACCAGTCGGTCACCAAGGACGTCGCGGTGGTCGAGGACGGGGTGAAGCGGACGAACTTCGCCCTCGGTGCCGGGCGGGTGACGGTCAGCCCGACCAGCATCGAGTCGCACCAGCGGCACGGCCTCGTACGGACCACCACGGTGACGGTACGCAACACCGGTAGCGCGCCGGCCGAGGTGGATCTGCTGGAGCGTTCCGGCCAGTTCGCGTTGCTCACGCAGGGTGCTGGCGCGCCTCTGCAGGTGCAGAAGATGAAGGGCATCAGCAAGGAGCGGTCCGGTATCGCGTACGGCGGTGCCGCGCCGGAGTCCGCTTCGACCGCCGCCGACGACGCGTGGACTGAGATCGCCAAGCTTCCCGCGTCGATCTACGACAACGCGGGGGCGTGGCTGGACGGCAAGGTCTACTCGGTCGGCGGTGGCAGCAGCACCGGCACCGAACGCAAGGCCTGGGTGTACGACCCGAGGGCCAACGCCTGGACCGCTCTGCCCGATTTGCCGGTGGCCCGCTCGAAGCCGGCGGCGGCAGCGGTCAACGGCAAGCTCTACGTGATCGGTGGATGGGGTGGCAGTGGTAACACGGTAGCCACGGTCGACGTCTTCGACCCGGCCGCCGGCACCTGGAGCACTGTCCCGGGTGCCACCAACCCGACCCCGGTCGCGGCGGCCGGCGCGGCGGTGCTCGGCGGAAAGGTCTACCTGGTCGGTGGCTGCGCCGACGCCACCTGCACCGACAGCAACCGGGTAGTGATCTTCGACCCGGCCACGGGTTCCTTCCGTACCGGTGCCAACTACCCGCATCCGGTGTCCTGGCTGTCCTGCGGCGGGATCGGATCCTCGGTCTACTGTGCCGGTGGCACGGGCAGCACCGAGTACACCGACGCCTACCGGTACGACCCGGCGGCCGACAACTGGAGCCCGCTGCCGAGCATGCCGCTGGAGCTGTGGGGCTCGCAGTACGCGGCGGCCGGCGGGCTGCTGGTGCTGGCCGGCGGGGTGACCGACGGGTCGACGGCGGTCACCAACCGCACCGTCGCCTTCGACCCGGCCACCGGGGCGTGGCGTGACCTGCCGAACGCCCGGTTCGGCAGGTACCGGGGCGCCGCCGCCTGCGGCGCGTACAAGATCGGTGGTTCGCCCAGTTCGTTCGTGGGCAGTCCGGACAGTGAGCGGCTCGGTGGCCTGGACCTCTGCGCGGCCGAGGCGGACCTGCCCTGGCTGAGCACGTCGCCGAGCACCTTCACGCTCGCTCCGGGCGCGTCCCGGACGGTGACCGTGACGCTCGACGCCACCACCGAGGCAGGCGTCCTCCAGCCGGGCCGGTACGCCGGTGAGCTGGCGATCGCCTCGAACACCCCCTATCCGGTGACCCCGGTGTCGGTGGAGATGAACGTGTCCCCGCCGAACAACTGGGGCAAGATCCAGGGCACGGTCACGGGTACCACCTGCGGCGGCGTCACCGTCGGCATCCCGGCGATCGTGCGGGTGAACCTGATCTCGGCCGGCACCGGCACCACGCTTACCGCTGACGCCAGCGGTAAGTACGCCTGGTGGCTGCCGCGAGGCCGGTACGAGGTGATCGTCGCCAAGGACGGTTGGGTTCCGCAGGTGCAACGTCACCAGATCGAGGCGGGCATCGTGGGCACGCTGAACTTCGCCCTCGACCCGGCTTCCACCTGCACCAGAGCCACCGGCATCTGATCCGACAACCTTCTGGTGGCCGCCGGTCGTTCATCGACCGGCGGCCACCGCTTTCTGCCAGGGGGATCCGCGCGGAACGGCCGGGGTGGCGAAGACCACTTCGGCGGGGAGCGCCTGGTCGCGGAGGGTCCTGAACCCGGTCAAACGGGCGGGTCGGTGGCACTTCGGGCAGCCCGGCCAGCCAGCCTGGCCTGCTGGTTCGCGGCTCCGCGCCGCCGCGAGGACATTCACGGATGGTCCGATCGGCCGAATTTGATCACCAGACTTGGCGATCTATCAAATATCACTTAGCGTTATCGGCGAACCTCCAACGCGAGTAGCGCTCACCTCCCCCTACCTGCGAATTGACCCCCTATGCCCGAAGTTCTGCTGACCGTATCGATTACTGTGAGTAGTCTCGTACTGCTCCTCATCATCGGCTCCTTCGGGTACGGCTTCCTCCGTCCGGCCGTGGGCTACCAGCCGCGCCACGCCGCCCGCCCCCCGCTCTACGGGCCGGTACGCGCGGACCAGGTCGCCATCCTGATCGCCTGCCGCAACGGCGCCGCCACGATCGCCGCGACGGTACGCGCGGCGCGGGCCACCGGCAGCGACGTCTACCTGGTCTCCGACGCCTCCACCGACGAGACCGCCGAACTCGCCGCCGGGGCCGGTGCCTGGGTGCTGCCGTTGACCCACAACGTCGGCAAGCCGGCCGCCCTGCATACCGCCTACGAGGCCTTCGAACTCGGCCGTCGCTACCGGGCAGTGGCCATCCTCGACGACGACGTGGTGGTCGCACCGGACTTCGTCACCGCCGCGCTGGACAAGATGACCGACGAGGTCAGCATCGTGGTGGGGCACAACGCCACCTGGTGGCCGCCCGAGCGACGCTGGAACCCGTGGCTGGCCAAGCGGGCGTACAGCTACTGGATGTACCAGGCGGTGATCCGCCGGATCCAGAGCCACTTCAACGTCATGAACTGCATCTCCGGCTCGAACTCCATCTACCGGACCGAACTGCTCGACGTGGTGCTGCCCACGCAGCCGCCGTACATCGTCGACGACACCTACTGGGTGCTGGAGACCCACCGACGCAACCTCGGCCGGGTCGTCTACGCACCCCGCGCCCTGGCCCACCTGCAGGACCCGACCAACCTGCGCGACTGGTACCGGCAGAACCTGCGCTGGATGTGGGGCACCTTCCAGGGCGTCATCGGTCACCGCGTCGGCCGGTACGCGACCCGCTTCGACTACGCGTACCTTCTGTTGATCCTGCACTGGCTGCTCTACGTGGCCGGCGGCCCGCTGACCCTCTGGCTGATCGCCACCGCCGGCCCCGGGCTGCTCCCCGGCCTGCTGTTCCTGCTGGCCGGCCACGGCATCTGGGTGGGGATCGCCGCCTGGCGGCTCCGCCACCCGCAGCTTCCGCTCTTCCTACCAGTGATCATCGTCGCTGACCTGCTGTACCGGGTGATCCTCGTGCACGCCCTGGTGAAGGCGATCCGTCAACCCACCGTCGAACGATGCGTCTGGGACTCCCCGGCCCGCATCGCCGTCGGTGCAAAGGGGTGAGGGAGGTGAGAACATGTCCGCAAACCAGGACCTCCCGCTGACCGGCGCCTCGACGGCCGCCGTCGGCCTGGTCGGCAGCATCCTGCTGGGGCTCGGCGCCCTGCTGGTGACCGTCGCCAACCTGGGCGCCAAGGCCCGCCGCAAGATCAGCTGATCGCGCGAGCGCCAGCTCGAAAGAGCAACAACCACACGCGGTACGGCCGTCGGGGCAACCCGGCGGCCGTACGCACTTCCCAGGCCAGCAGCATCGCCCCGGACCACGCCCAGCAGGTACGGCGATGTTGCGGTATCGACCGGTCCCGCACCCAGCAACTTCGGCGTTGTTGCGAAACCGCCTGCCCTGCCCTCGTCGGGGCGGGAACGGCGCGTGGCCCGGGTCCCCCGACGATGGGAGGGACACGGGCCACGCGGCCAGTGGTACGGGGGGTCAGTCGCCGACCGTGACGGTCACCTCGGTGATGCCCCGACCGGCGGTGACGGCGATGTCGCCGTTGCCGTGGCGGGACAGGGCCCGCAGGGTCCAGTTGCCGGGCGCGGCGAAGAAGCGGAACTGGCCGACCGGTGAGGTCACCACCTCGGCGGTGAACTCACCGGTGGAGTCGAGCAGTCGGACGTACGCACCCGGCACCGCCTCGCCCTGCGCGGAGTGGACGACACCGGTGATGACGGTTTCCTTCTCCAGATCGATGCTGGCAGGCAGCGGCGCGGCCTGGTCGGGTGCGGCGCAACCAGCGGCGGTGGGTGCGGTCATCTCAGGCCTCCCCCGGCTCATCGCCGAGCGCGATCGGCACGCCGATCAGCGAGCCGTACTCGGTCCACGAGCCGTCGTAGTTCTTCACGTTGGGGTGGCCGAGCAGCTCCTGGAGGACGAACCAGCTGTGCGAGGAGCGCTCGCCGATCCGGCAGTACGCGATGGTCTCCTTGCCGTCGTCCAGCCCCGCCTCGCCGTAGAGCTTGCGCAGCTCGTCGTCGGACTTGAAGGTGCCGTCCTCGTTTGCCGCCTTGGACCACGGCACGCTGATCGCGGTCGGGATGTGGCCACCGCGCTGCGCCTGCTCCTGCGGCAGGTGGGCGGGGGCGAGCAGGCGGCCGGCGTACTCGTCGGGGCTGCGCACGTCGACCAGGTTCTTGGTGCCGATCGCGGCGACGACCTCGTCGCGGAAGGCCCGGATGCTGTTGTCCGGCTCGCTGGCGACGTACTGGGTGGCCGGGCGGGTCACGGTGTCCTTGACCAGCGGCCGGGCGTCCAGCTCCCACTTCTTGCGACCGCCGTCGAGCAGCTTGACGTCGCGGTGGCCGTAGAGCTTGAAGTACCAGTACGCGTACGCGGCGAACCAGTTGTTGTTGCCGCCGTAGAGGATGACGGTGTCGTCGTTGCTGATCCCCTTCTCGGAGAGCAGCGCCTCGAACTGGGCCTTGTTGACGAAGTCCCGCCGGATCGGGTCCTGCAGGTCGGTCTTCCAGTCGAGCTTGATGGCGCCGGCCAGGTGGCCGGTGTCGTAGGCCGAGGTGTCCTCGTCGACCTCGACGAAGACGACGCCCGGGGCGTCGAGGTTCTTCTCGGCCCAGTCGGCCGAGACGAGTGCGGTGTCGCGACTCATCAGATCACTCCCTGGTGAGGATGGATGGTGAGCCAGCGCGCGGAGGCTGTGGGATGTTCAAGTTGTCGCACCACGCGCGGGACCCATAGCTAGGAACGGATCACGGGTTTGTGCGACGGCGCCGCTGCCGGGCGTCCGGTGGGTGCACCGGGATGGAGTACGCAAACCCCGAGTGCCGATGGCCGCTATGCGGCCGGAAGCAGCCCCGCCGTCAGATGACGGGGCGACACAGGCAGGTGGCCACGCGGCACAGGTCGACCGCGCGCCGTTTGGTGAGGAGCGTCCCCATGACCAGGGAGCCTACCAGTGATCCCAATTTTCTCCAGGGGCCCGACCAGCATCCGGGACGTTGAGCCCGAGGTCAGCCAACCGAGTTGATCGGTACGTCCCGCGCATCGGCGGTCACCGTCAGCCCCTGGGGCTGCGGGAGCACCTCCCGGACGGTGAGCTGGAACGGCAACTCCGGCAGCGGCACGTCGACCGAGATGCTGCGGGCGAAGTTGTTCAGCAACGTACGGGCCAGCGGGGCGCTGGGCAGCCCTTCGGCGTCGAGGTCCGCGAACCGCAGGGCGATCTGCCCCTCGTCGCTGACCACGATGTCGGCGACGCCGGTGACGGTGAGCTGCTGACCGAGGACGTCCAGGGGGGCGGTGACGGCGAGTTGCCCGTTGCGCTCACCGAGGGTCAGCCCTTCCCGGTCGAGCAGGGCGGCCAGGCTCTGGTAGCTGATGGTGGCGGTGCCGTTGACCGTCTCGGCCACCACGTCGCCCTGACCGGTACGCAGGGTGTCCAGCGAGGCCCGCACGTTGCGGGCGTCCACGTCGAGGCTGGGCAGCGAGATCGCGTCGCCCTGCACCGCGCCCTGCACGTCACGCATCCGGATGGTGATGCGCTCGTACCGCCCGTCGACGACCTGGGTGAGGAACGGGAACCCGCCCACCTCGACCTCCGGCGGCGCGGACTGCGCCTGCTGGCGAGCCACCTGTTGGCGAACCTCGTCGGCGATTCTGCGCTCGGCCACGCTGGCCGCCACCCGGTCGGCGATGACGACCAGCCCGGCGAGGACCAGCAGCAGGACGACGAACCCGATCAGTAGCTTGCGACCCCGTCGCCGCGGTCGCCGGTCGTACGTCTGCTCGTGGTCCACGCCGCCTCCTGTCTTCACGTACGCCGGCGCGTACGCCGACTGTCTCTGACGTACGCCGATGCCGGCGCACGAGTGTTACCCGGAGCCCGAATTGCTCAATCACCGCCGGTGCCGCAGCGGTCGGTCACAGCAGGAGCCGGCACATCAGGTACGCGGCCGGTGCCACCATCGCCAGCGCGCCCAACGGCCCCTGCACATGCCGGGCCGCCCACACGGTGGGCTGTTCACCCGCCATCAACCGGCCGGCCTCGGCGTAGCTGACCGCGAGGTCGGCCAGCACGGCGACCCCCGCCGCGACCAGACCGAGGATCGCGGCCCTGGTCGGAGTGAACGGGGTGACCAGGTAACTGCCGAGCACCGCGCCGACCAACGTACCGACCATCGCCCCGCCGACCACGCCCGCTGCGCCCCGGGGCACCTGGGGTGCGAGGCGGGGCCAGGCGGCGAAGGCGTCGGTCGCGCGGGCGACCGCCACCGTGACCGCGCCTGCGGTGAGGCAGACGACGATGGCCTGGGTGCCGGCGGGGATCCGGCTCAGCACGATCAGCGTGGCGAAGGCGACCGTGCCGAACATGATGGTGGCGGTGGTCCGCAGCGAGTCGGTGACCCGGACCCGGTCCACCCGGCGCACCAGTTGACCGAGCACCGTGGCGAGCACCGCGCCGATCGCGATGTAGAGCAGCGGCCCGAGTCGCGCCTCGGAGCTGCGTACGGCCACCGCGTCGGCCGCCAACGCGGACAGTGCGCCGACGCCGAGCACCACCGGCAGGGCGGGTGGTCGGGTGACCATCGTCCAGCCCAGCAGGAACAGCATCTGCACGGTGAGCACGACGAACGTGAAGGGCAACCGGTGGTCGGGCCCCGACGTGTGCGCACCGAGGACCAGGCCGAGGCCGAGGAGCGCGGCGAACCCGGCGATGGCGAGCGAGAGTTGCCGGCTGACCTCGACCGGCGGCTCCGTCTCCTCCTCGTCGTCACCGTCGAGCGCCTCGTCGGAGCGGCGTGCCGAGCCGCCACGGCGCAGGCGTCGCGGGCCGCCGGAGCGACGCGCCTCGTCGTTCTCCACGGTCGGGCCGGTCGACGGTGCCGCGCCACCGGCCGGGGGCGGGTCGTCCGCCCACGGCTCGCGGCCGGTCTCAGGTGAGCTGGAGGGAAACACCCACCGATGGTGCCAGACCGACCGCAGATCGCGGGTGCCAGCGTTTCCGCCAGGTTAAAACCTGAGCCGCGATCGAGGGCAGATGGGGCAAACGGGAAATCACGCCCGGGCTCGGCGCAGTCGATCGGTTACGCTCATGCCGAAACCCGCCCGTCAGCGACGCCGGGACCCACGGATGTTCCCAGCGCCATATCCGCCAAGGAGTGCCGCTGGTCGCGCGCGGCCGCACGGGGCCGCCGGGACGGAGGTGATCGTGGAGATCCTGCTGCTGGTGACCGCACGAGCCGGCGAACCATCTGCAGTGCTGCCGGCACTGGACCTGCTGCCGCACTCGGTACGCACCGCACCGCGCGACGTTCGCACCCTGGTCGCCGGGCCGAGCCCGGACGCCGTCCTGGTCGACGCCCGCTCCGAGTTGAGCGAGGCGCGGGCCACCTGCCGGATGCTGCACGCGACGGGGCTCGGCGTACCGCTTGTCGCGGTGGTGACCGAGGCCGGCCTGATCGCCCTGAACGCCGACTGGGGAGTGGATGACGTCATCCTCGCCTCCGCCGGCCCGGCCGAGGTCGAGGCCCGGCTGCGGCTCGCGGTCGGTCGGCTCAGCAACGCGACGGCCGGTGTCGGTGGTTCCATCCGGGCCGGCGAGCTGATGATCGATCCGGACACCTACGCCGCGAAGCTCAAGGGTCGCCCGCTCGACCTGACCTACAAGGAGTTCGAGCTGCTCAAGTTCCTCGCCCAGCACCCGGGCCGGGTCTTCACCCGCGACCAGCTGCTGCGCGAGGTCTGGGGGTACGACTACTTCGGTGGCACCCGGACCGTCGACGTGCACGTCCGGCGGCTGCGGGCCAAGCTCGGCTCGGAGTACGAGTCGATGATCGGCACGGTGCGGCAGGTCGGCTACAAGTTCGTCGTGCCGTCCTCGCGCAACTCGCTCTCCGACGCCGTCGAGTCGGCGTCGCTCGCTGCACGGCCCCTCACCGTCGAGGGCTAATTTCGCATATGCCCCTTTTGGGCGGCTTGGCAGTCATATGGTGACTGCCAAGTTGGCCAGCGGGAGGGGCAGCGGTGCGCGGTTATCACGGGGGCACGGGCCGAGTGCTCGGGATCATCACGCTCGTCGTGACGGCGGTGCTCGGCTCGGCGTACCTGCTCGGCCGGAGCCTGGTCCCCGATCCACCGCGCCACGACTCGGCGGTCACCGCCACCGGCGCTGACCACCCCGAATACGCCGACCAGTCCGCCGAGGCCGACCCCGGTCACCCGTCCGCCAGCCCGTCGAACCCGCCGAGCCCGTCGGACGGGACGGACCCGAACTTCGGCCCGATGGGCACCCGGCTGAGCACCGGCACCAACGAGGTGGCGCTCACCTTCGACGACGGCCCGAACCCGGACTACACCCCGCAGATCCTCGCCATCCTGCGGGAGTACCACGTCACCGCCACCTTCTGCGTGGTCGGGCAGAACGCCCAGGCCTACCCGTGGCTCGTCCAGCAGATCGTCGACGAGGGCCACACCCTGTGCAACCACAGCTGGAACCATGACGTGAGCCTGGGCGGCCGGTCGCCGGATCGGATCCGCGACGACCTGCTGCGTACCAACGCCGCGATCCACGCCGCCGCGCCGGACGCCCCCGTCACCTGGTACCGGCAGCCCGGCGGCGCCTGGACCTACCCGGTCATCTCCGTCTCCCGCGACCTCGGCATGACGCCTCTGCACTGGACACTCGACCCGTCCGACTGGCGGGCGCCCGGCGCCACCCGGATCGCCTCGGTAGTGCTGTCCGAGGCCCGCCCCGGATCGATCGTGCTGCTGCACGATGCGGGCGGTGACCGGCAGGGCACCGTCGACGCGCTCTACCGCATCCTGCCCGACCTGACCGCCCGCTTCGACCTGCAGGCCCTGCCGAAGCACGGTACGTGAGGGACCCTGCCGGGTGCGGATACCGTTTCGGGGATGAGCGAGCGAACGCAGACCGAGGCCCCTGGAGCGCGGGTATGACCAGTACGCAGGTGAGCCGGCTGGACCGGCTCGATCCCGCACAGATCGCCGAGGTCGTCGACCTCGCCCGGGCGGCCGGCGACACCGACGGCGCGGACCCGCTGGACGAGCAGATCCTGCTTCGACTCCGCGACGAGCGGGCCCCGGCGATCCACCTGGTCGCCCGTGGCACCGACGAGACGCTGACCGGGTACGCGCACCTCGACACCACCGACCCGGGCACGGGTGTCGGGGTAGGACTCGTGGTGCATCCGGCGTACCGGCGACGGGGCATCGGGCGGGCGCTGGCGCAGCAGGTACTGGCGAACGCCGCCCGACCAGTGCGGGCGTGGGCGCACGGCGACCACCCCTCCGCCGCGGCACTCGCCGTCGACCTCGACTTCCGTCGCGCCCGCGTGCTCTGGCAACTGCGTCGGCCGCTCTCCTCCCCGCAGCCCGAACCCCGCCTGCCCGACGGGGTGACCCTGCGCGCGTTCCGTCCCGGCGTCGACGACGAGGCCTGGCTGGCCCTCAACGCCCGGGCCTTCGCCGAGCACCCCGAGCAGGGCCGGTGGACCGCCGACGATTTGCGGGTACGCCTCGCCGAGCCATGGTTCGACCCGGCCGGCTTCCTGCTCGCGGTCGAGTCGGCGACCGGCCGGCTGCTCGGTTTCCACTGGACGAAGGTGCACGAGCGTCCCGGCTCGGCCCGCATCGGTGAGGTGTACGTGCTGGGCGTGGATCCGTCCGCGCACGGCGGCGGGCTCGGCCGCGCGCTGACCACGGCCGGGCTGACGTACCTGCGGGAGCAGCGCGGCCTGGACCGGGTGATGCTCTACGTCGACGAGTCGAACACCGCGGCGGTGGCGCTCTACGAGCGGATCGGCTTCGCCCGCTGGTCCGCCCACGTCAACTACCAGCTCGGTTGAGGGCTCACCGGCTCAGGTCAGGTGGAATCGGGGGTCGTCCGGGTCGGACAGGTCCAGCCGGGGAGTGATCGGCGTGGCCGCGTCCCGGGCCGAGGCGGCTCGCGCCACCGCGTCGAGGTCCGGGCAGGCGGCCACCTCGCCGAGCGTGACCAGGGTGGGCGGGAGCATGCTCAGCTCACCGGCCCCGGCACGCGCGCAGGCGTCGGCGGGTCGGATCCAGAGCGTGTGGTCGGCCTCCCCGGAGACGTCCCGGGTTCGCTGCCCCTCGGGCAGCAGCGCCACGAAGAAGTACGTGTCGAACCGACGCGGCTCGAACTCCGGCGTCACCCACCGGCTCCACGGCAACAGCAGGTCCGATCGGAGGGTGAGCCCGCGCCGGGCGAGCAGTTCGGCGAAGCCGGTACGGCGCTGCTCCAGGTCGACGCGGGCGCGTTCCCAACTGTCGTCGCTGACGTCACCGACGACCCGGCTCCCGTCCGGCCCGGCGAGCAGCACCCCGGCCTCCTCGAAGACCTCGCGGGCCGCCGCGCAGACAACCGCCTGTGCGGCGGCCGGGGCCAGGGCGAGGGTCTCGCCCCAGCTCGCCGGCGTCGGGCCCGCCCAGTCGACTCCGGTGGTGGAGTCCGAGGGGTCGACCCCGCCGCCGGGAAAGGCGTACATGCCGCCGAAGGCCATCGCGGCGACCCGACGGATCAGGTACGCCTCGTAGCCCTCCCGGGCCGGACGCAGCAGCAGAACGGTGGCCGCCACCCGGGGTACCGGCGGCTGATCGCCACTGGTCCAGAACCGGCGGGCGTGCTCCACCAACGCAGGCGGGGCGGGGTATCCACGGTCGGTCGTCATCGCCCAGCAGCCTAGCCGGGCGCTCGTCGCGGTCTCGACGGGTGGATCAGCCGTACGACGCAGTGGTGATCTTCGGTAGCGTCACGCCATGACTCGTTGGGGCATCCTGGCCACCGGCCACATCGCCGCCCGCTTCGCCGAGGACCTCCGGCTGGTGCCGGGGGCCGAGCTGGTCGCGGTCGGCTCACGAACCGCCGAGAGCGCGCAGCGCTTCGCCGACCGGCACGGCGCTGCCCGGGCGTACGCCTCCTGGGCGGACCTGGCCGCCGACACCGACCTGGACGTCGTCTACGTGGCCACCCCGCACGTCGCGCACTACGAGGCGGCCCGCACCTGCCTGGCCGCCGGCCGGGCGGTGCTGCTGGAGAAGCCGTTCACCCTCGACCTGCCCACCAGCACCGAACTTGTCGACACCGCCCGCGCGGCCGGGGTCTTCCTGATGGAAGCGATGTGGATGCGCTGCAACCCGCTCATCCTGCGGGTCTGCGAGCTGATCGCGGACGGCGCGATCGGGACCGTGACCAGCGTCCGGGCCGACTTCGGCCTGGCCGGTCCGTTCCCGCCCGAGCATCGGCTGCGGGCCCGGACGCTGGGTGGTGGCGCCCTGCTGGATCTCGGCATCTATCCGGTGAGCCTGGCCCACCTGCTGTTGGGCGTGCCGCAGCACGTGCGGTCGTGGGCGAAGCTGGGTCCGGAAGGCACGGATGAGAACACCGGCCTGGTCCTCGGGTACGACTCGGGCGCGATTGCCACGCTGAGCTGCGGCCTGGTCGGGGCCACCGGCGTCACCGCGTCGATCACCGGCACCGCCGGGCGGATCGACCTGCCCGAGCCGTTCTTCCGGCCGGAAGCCTTCCACCTGCACCGGGAGGGCGCCGAGACGGAGACGTTCACCGCCGAGCTGGTCGGCTCGGGTTACCAGTACGAGGCCATCGAGGTGCAACGTTGCCTGGCCGAGGGGCTGACCGAGAGTCCGCTGGTGCCGCACTCCGCCACGCTGGAGATCATGGGGCTGCTCGACGAGGTCCGCGCGCAGATCGGTGTCTCGTACCTCTGAGGTGCTGCGTGTTAAAAGGGGCCCCCTGTACTACGCGAGGCGTTAACAGGGGGCCCTTCCTTACCGCTCAGCTGAACAGGGGGCGGACCAGGAAGTACATCAGGGCACCGATCGAGCCGGCGGCCGGGAAGGTCAGGATCCAGGCGCCGACGATGTTGCCGGCCACGCCCCACCGGACGGCGGAGAGCCGCTTGGTGGCACCCACACCCATGATCGCCGAGGTGATCGTGTGGGTGGTCGAGATGGGGGCACCGAGCACGAGGGCGTTGAAGTAGAGAACGCCGCTGGCCACCGTCTCGGCGGCGAAGCCCTCCGGCGGACGCAGGTCGATGATCTTGCGACCGAGGGTGCGGATGATCCGCCAACCACCGGCGTACGTACCGGCGGCCAGCACGGCGGCCGAGGTCCAGAACGCCCACTCCGGGATGTGGGTCGGGTCGCTCTGGTAGCCGCCGACGAAGAGGGCCAGCACCACGATGCCGATGGTCTTGGCCGCGTCCTGCATGCCGTGACCGACCGACATGGCCGCCGCGGAGGCGGTCTGGGCCCACCGGAAACCGCGGTTCAGCTTGCCCGGGTGCCCGTTGCGGAACAGCCACTGCACACCGATCATCACGATGTAGCCGAGGATGAAACCGACCATCGGCGACAGGATCATCGGGATGATCACGCTCTCGCCGATGCCCTTCCAGAGCACCGTGCCGGACGCCGCGACGGTCGAGCCGACCAGACCACCGATCAGGGCGTGCGAGGACGACGAGGGCAGCCCGAAGTACCAGGTGATGAGATTCCAGACGATCGCGCCGATCACACCGGCGAAGACGATGCCGAGGCTGGACACCCCGGTCGGCAACTCGACCAGGCCGCTGCCGACGGTCTTGGCCACCTCGGCGCCGAAGTGGGCGCCGATGAAGTTGCCGATCGCCGCCATGCCCAGGGCCACCCGTGGCGTCAGGGCCCGGGTGGAGATGCTTGTCGCGATGGCGTTGGCAGCGTCGTGGAAGCCGTTGGTGTAGTCGAACACCAGGGCTACCCCGATCACCGCCAGCACCGCGATGAGCTCGGGAGTCACAGTCACCGGATCAGGACTCCTTGACCGCGATGGTCTCGACGGTGTTGGCCACGTGCTCGAAGGAGTCGCAGGCGGCCTCCAGCTCGTCCGCGACCTCCTTCATCTTCAGCACGGTCAACGCGTCGTACTCGCCGGAGAAGAGGCGCACCAGCAGCATCCGGTACGCCTGGTCGCCGTCGTTCTCCAGCCGGTTGATCTCGATCCAGTAATCCTCAAGATCCTTCATCGACTTCAGTCGGGGCATCGCCTCGGCGGTCAGCTTCGCCTGCTGGTCCAGCACGTGCACCAACTCGTGCATCTCCCGCGGCAGCGACGGCAGCTTGGTCAGCCCGTAGAGGTAGAGCAGGTTGCCCACCGCCTCCAGGTGGTCCATCACGTCGTCGAGCAGCGAGCCGAGTCGGTATATGTCCTCCCGGTCGAACGGGGTGACGAAGGTCGAGTTGATCTTCTTGTACAGCTCGTGTGTGATCTTGTCGCTGTCGTGCTCGACCTCGGTGAGCCGCTCGCTGACCGACTGCACCTCGACGTCGGGCAGGGCGAGTTCGTTGAGCAGCTCGGTACCCCGGACCAGGTTCTGCGCGGCCCTGGTGAAGAGCTCGTAGAAGGCGCCCTCGTTGGGGCGGAAGGAAAACTTCACAGCACGGACCTCGTCGTGTCGGCGGAAGGGGTGTCAGCGCGCTGTCCGGCGCTCTGCTGAGGGAATGCTAGGGAACGGTTCGACCGGCGATTCGGCGGCCCACCCCTGGCCAGGTGTCATTCACCGGTCGTTCAACTTCCGTTCACCTTCACCGCTTTCCACCGCGCCCGACAACGCGCCTTCGCACGCCCACACGACGTCGAAGCCGGGCGGTGGATCCCCCGAGAGCAGGGTGTCGAACGTCTCACGCCGTCGTGCTCCATCGCTGCATCATCACCCGTCGCCGGCGCGTCCGCTCGGCGTCCGGGTAGATGCGCGGCGGGTCGGCCCCGGCCTGACCAGGACCTTCGCCAGGTCAGACCACCAGGGCGAGCCACTTACGGTACGAGGTGGCGAACGGCTCCGTGCCATCGCCCAGCGCGGTGAGCAGCCAGCGGGACGCCGCCTCCGCCTCGACCACCAGATCGTCCGGGTAGCCGAACCGGGCCCGGTGCTCGGCGAACTCGTCCTCGTCGCGCAACTCGACCAGGCCGGTTTCCCGGCGGCGGACCACGTCCAGGTCCAGGTCGACCAGGTGTACGGTCTCCTCGCCCTCCCAGCGCGCCGGGGTGGCGATGTCGCAGTAGACCTCGCTGGTCCGCGGCGGCGGGTTGAACATGCCCGTCCACCAGGCCTGGTGTGGCACCAGCAGGACGAAGGGGATCTGCTCCACCGAGGGGCGACCGTGATATACCGAGCTGGTGCCGGCCGGCACACCGAGCCAGATGCCGAGGTCGTCCTCTGCCAGCCGGCGAGCCGGATAGTCCCGGTGGGCGCTGCCGTCGTACTTGCGGTAGATCACTCGGACCACGTCGCTCGGCATGAGTCGCACCCTAACCGATTACGCCCACGCCGCGCCGTCGGGAAGTTACCGGACGCAAGGGCGGTATCCGCTGCGTGAACCGCAACACGGTCCGATCGGTACCGCCCGCGTCGGTCCCGGCGGGTACCGTGCCACGGTGACCCCGCCCCGCACCGCCACCGGCTCCGCCTCGACCCGCAGCAGGGCCCGTCGGTCCGGTGATCGCCCGGGTGGGGCCGAGTTGTTGGCCGCCGCGGTCGGTGCGGTGCCCGGTGGCAGCGCTCGTCCGGGTCAGCAGCAGATGGCCACGGCGATCGAGGAGTGCGTGGCCTCCGGTGAGCACCTGCTGGTGCAGGCCGGCACCGGCACCGGCAAGTCGCTTGCCTATCTCGCTCCCGCGCTCACCGTCGACGGCCCGGTGGTGATCTCCACCGCCACCCTGGCGTTGCAGTCCCAGCTGGTCGAGCACGATCTGCCCCGGCTCGCCGACGCGGTCGAGCCGCTGCTGGGACGACGCCCGACGTACGCCGTGCTCAAGGGCCGTCACCACTACCTCTGCCTGGCCCGCCTGGACAACTCGACCGAGGACGAGCCGGCGGACACCCTCTTCGACGCTCCGGCCGAGCGGCCCGGTGGCGGCGCCCGCTGGCTCGGTGAGGCGGGCCGCCTCGGCAAGCAGATCCAACGCCTGCGGGACTGGGCGTTGGAGACCGACACCGGCGACCGGGACGAACTCGACCCGGGCGTCGACGACCAGGCCTGGCGGCTGGCCTCGATGCCGGCCCGCGAGTGCGTCGGCGCGGCCCGCTGCCCGTACGGTGCGGAGTGCTTCGCGGAGGCATCCCGCGCCCGGGCCCGGGAGGCCGACATCGTGGTGACCAACCACAGTCTGCTCGCGGTCGACATGCTCGCCGGACGACACATCGTCCCGCCGCACCGGCTGCTGGTCGTCGACGAGGCGCACGAACTGGCCGATCGGGTCTCCTCGGCGGCGCAGGCGGAACTGACCCCGGATCTCATCGACCGCTCTGCCCGGCGGGCCCGCCCGTTGCTGCGTCCGGAGACGGCCGAGATGCTGACCGAGGCCGGTGACGCTCTCGCGATCGGGCTGGCCGAGGCCCCGGCCGGACGGATCACCAGCGGCCTCCCGGGCCCGTTGCGGGAGGCGTGCACGTTGCTGGACGCCGCGACCCGGGCCGCCCTGGACGCCATCGGCGACATCAAGGCCGACGACCCGGACCCGGTCCGCAAACAGCAGGCCAAAGCCGTCCTCGACGAGATGTCCACCACCGCCCAGCGGCTGCTGGAGGAGGCAGAGCACGACGTCGCCTGGGTGGAACGCAACGACAACACCGGCCGCCGGGCGCTGGTGGTGGCACCGCTGTCGGTCGCCGGTACGCTCGCCACCCACCTGTACGACGAGCGGACGGTGGTGGCCACCTCGGCGACGCTCGCACTGGGCGGGCGCTTCGACACAGTGGCCCGGGCGCTGGGCCTCGAAGCGCCACCGCCCGGCCCGCCGTCGCCGGCCGCCGAGGCGCTCGCCGCCTCGACCGTACGACCGGGCGGCACCGCACCGACCGCCGGCGGCAGCGCCAAGGACTCCCCCAACCAGTACGCCGACTCGGGGCCGGGCTGGCGTTCGCTGGACGTCGGCTCTCCGTTCGACTACCCCCGCCAGGGGATCCTCTACGTGGCCGCGCACCTGCCCCGCCCCAGCGTCTCCGGGCTGCCCGACGCCGCCGGGGAGGAGTTGCTCGAACTGGTCACCGCGCTGGGTGGTCGTACGCTCGGGTTGTTCTCCTCCCGGCGGGCCGCCACCCAGGCCGCGGAGCTGCTGCGGGCCCGCACCGACCTGCCCGTGCTGTTGCAGGGTGAGGAGGCCCTGCCGCTGCTGGTCCGCCGCTTCCGGGAGGAACGGTCGAGCTGCCTGTTCGGGGTGATGTCCCTGTGGCAGGGCGTGGACGTGCCAGGTGACTCGTGCCAGCTCGTCGTGATCGACCGGCTGCCGTTTCCCCGGCCCGACGAGCCGCTGGCCGCGGCCCGGGCGGCGGCGGTGGACGCGCAGGGTGGGTCCGGGTTCGCCGCGGTCAGCGTGCCAATCGCCGCGGTCCGGCTGGCGCAGGGCGTCGGGCGGCTGATTCGCGCCTCCGGCGACCGTGGCGTGGTGGCCGTGCTCGACTCGCGGCTGGAAACCGCCCGGGGCTACGGCCCGTTCCTGCGCCGGTCGCTGCCGCCGTTCTGGTACACCACCCGCAGGGAAGTGGTCCGGGGTGCGCTGACCCGGCTGGCCGACAGCTGACCGACCAGCGCGGTCAGGGTGCGCGGGAGGCGACGACGACCGCGTCGGGCGGGGTGTCGGGAACGGTACGGGCGGCGAGCCGACGTACCGCGGTGTTGAGTACCGCGATCAGCGGGACCGCGACCAGCGCTCCGGTGATCCCGGCGAGCACCACACCGGCGGCCAGCCCGATGATCACCGCGAGCGGGTGGATGGCCACCGCCCGGCCCATGATCAACGGCTGGAGGATGTGCCCCTCGACCTGCTGCACCCCGATCACCACACCGAGGATGATCAGCGCGGTGACCGGCCCGCTGTCGACGAGAGCGACGAGCACCGCCACGCCACCGGAGAGCGTCGCGCCGATGATCGGGATGAACGCACCGAGGAACACCAGGGCGGCCAGCGGGAAGGCGAACGGGATGTCGAAGATGACCAGGAAGATGCCGATTCCCACGGCGTCGATGAAGGCGACAAGCACCGTCGCCCTGACGTAGGCGACCAGGGTGGCCCAGGAGGCGCGCCCCGCGTCGTCGACCTTCCAACGGGCGGCGACCGGCAGCAGCCGGACCACGAAGCGCCAGATCATGTTGCCGTCACGCAGGAAGAAGAACGCCGCGAACAGCACCAGGATCGTGCCGGTCAGCACCTCTGCCAGCGTCGTCGCGGTGGAGAGCGCCCCGCTGGTGAACTGCTCGGTGTTGTTGTTGACCCACTGTTGGGCCTCTTCGAGATAGCGGTCGAGGTCGTTGTCCGACAGGTGCAGCGGCCCGGTCTTCAACCAGTCCTGGATCTGTTGCAGGCCCTGGCTCGACTTCGCGGCCAACTCCGGCACACCCTTGATGAACTCGTTGACCACCAGGGTCAGCGTGCCGACCACCGCGGCGAGCCCGGCGACCAGCACCACCGCGGTCGCCAGCGACTTCGGCAGCCGGGCCCGCAGCAGCCAACCCACCGCCGGTGCCAGCAACGCCGAGAGCAGCATCGCCACCGCGAGCGGAATGATCACGATGCTGATGGTGCTGACCAGCTTCACCAGCGCCCAGAACACCACGCCGACGACGATCAGCCGCCACGACCAGGCGGCGGCGATGCGCAGCGCGTGCGGCACGTCCGCGTCGTCGCGACTGGAGGTGGAGTGGTGCAGGGCCGGGGACGGTGGCTCCGCGCCGACCACGGTGGCGGCCGGCGGTGCCACCGGCCCCGGTTCCGACGGCGAGGCCGCCCGGGCCGGCGTGGGCACATCGGGCGGCGTGCTGCGGGCGGCGCGGACCGTGTCCCGGCCCGACTCGTACGCGCGGCGCAACCGTCCACGTAACCGCTCGAATCGGCTCAAGCGCACCTCCCGGCAGGATTCGGCCCGTGCACGGCGCCAGGGCGGACAGGATACGCCCGGCGACTCGACAGTAGGTCAGGTTTCCACCACACATTGCCCCGCTGACGGTCCGGTGAATCGCAGACCACCGGCGGCTTGCCGGAAACGACACGGTAGCGTCTGCGACGTGACAGCCGACCACAACCTCGACTCCGGCCTCCCCATCCGGCTGCTGCATGACCGGGTCCTGGTGCGCATGGAGGGCAGCGAGGGGGAGCGCCGCTCCACCGCCGGCATCGTGATCCCGGCCACCGCAGCCGTGGGCAAGCGACTGGCCTGGGCCACCGCCGTGGGCGTGGGGCCCAACGTCCGCTCCATCGTCTCCGGCGACCGGGTGCTCTTCGACCCCGACGACCGTTCCGAGGTCGAGTTGCACGGGCGCGGCTACGTGTTGTTGCGCGAGCGCGACGTGCACGCGGTGGCCGCCGAACGAGTCGAGGAAGACGCCACCGGGCTCTACCTCTGAGCCTCCCCGGTACCGCACCGACACGGTCCGCGTCGTTTGCCACGCTCCCCGGCGGGAAGCCAGCCGCACCACCGGCCCTGGGGAGGGACGATGCCGGTATTCGTGAAGAAGGTGCTGGCCTGGGGAAGCCTCGCGTTCCTGATCTACTTCATGGCGTTCCGCCCCGAGGGCGCGGCGCAGATGTTCAAGGCGATCGGCGGCGCCCTGGTGATGATGGCCCAGGGGTTCGGGGACTTCCTCACCAGCCTGATGACCTGACCACGCGCCGAGTCGACCGGCAGCCTCGACGGACCGGTCAGCGGTGCGGTGGCCAGGGTGTCACCGGGCGCGGTCCGTACCAGCCCGGCGGAGGGTGGTGACCCGGGTAGGGCGCAGGCGGCGGGGGCGCGGCGAGCACCACCGGGATCGGGACCACCGGATCCTCCGGCGCGTCCACCGTACGCTTCGATCCGTCCGGAAAGCGCAGATGGTAACGGTGACCGTCCCAGACGCCGACAGGTGTCTGCGGGTCCCGTCCCACGAAGAACGACCGGTAGACGCTTATCGAGTCCAGCAGCTCCCGTTCCTCCCGCGCCGTCCGCTCCCGGTCGACGGGTCGACGGTCCAGTCCGCGCAGGGAGCCGTCGCGCAGCAGCGCCAACCGGGTCGCCGCGAACTGGTAGCCGCGCATGGCGCGCAGACCGGCGTCGCCGGCCACCCGCCGGGCCCAGGCCCGGGCCGCGTGCCGGCGACCGAGACTGCTCAGCGCCGCCACCTCCGGTGGCGTGAGCCAACCGGCGCGTACGTAGTCAGGCAGGATCCGCTCGGTGAGGCGACCCTCCCAGGCCCGTAGCCACACCGCCAGGCCGACCATGCCGAAGAAGATCGGCACCATCACGCCGACGAAGCCGAAGAGCGAGATCAGCACCTGGCCGGTGGCCTGGGTGAGCGTCGGGATCAGGTTCCACGCCCCGTGCAGCATCATCGCCAGCAGCAGACCGGCGATCGGTGCGAACACCCGGACCCGACGGTCCGCCGTCCGCGCGGCGATGCCGAGCCCGATACCGGTCATCGCGGTGAACAGGGGATGGGCGAACCCGAACAGCAGGATCCGGACGATGAAGATGGCGATCACCTGCTGCGCCCCGGTGGCCGGGCCGTACTGCTCCGCACCCGAGGCGTACCCGTGCCCACCGAGGTAGAGGATGTTCTCCACCATCGCGAAGCCGATCGCGGACAACCCGCAGTAGACCAGGCCGTCGGTGATGCCGGACCACTCCCGACGCCGGAACACCAGCAGCAGGATCGGGGCGATCGCCTTGGTCAGCTCCTCGATGAAGGGGGCGACCAGCACGGCGGTGAGCGCGACGGGCAGGCCCTGATCCTCGAACCACCCGGCGGCGGTCTCGTTGACCAGCAGGGATGCCGCGGTGGAGACGAAGGCACCCCAGCCGAAGCAGAAGATCAGGTATTTGAGCGGCTCCGGTTCGTACCGGTCCAGCCAGAGGAAGCAGGCCACCAGCACCGGAACCGGCAGGATCGCGGCGGCGGCACCGATCAGCAGCGCCTCCGTACCGAGGTTGGTGCCGAGCGTGAAGAGCATGAAGATCGCACAGGCCGCGATCAGCAGGATCGCCCCGCTCAGCACCAGGGCGCGGCGCCAACCCAGCCGACGACGGGGCACTCCAGGTGCCCCGTTCCCCCCGGGCGGCGCGGCGGGCACGGGCGGCGACGGCGGCAGGGGACCGCCGGACGGGGTGTCGGCCATACGGTCAGCGTAGTCATGGCCGGCTCGCCGAGCCGCAGACATCGGCGGCAACGCCGGCCACCTGTGTGCTCCGGGCTCGGGCGGGCGCGCTTCACACCGGGCGGGGGTGTTCCAGAGCCGGGCGGACGTGCTCAGCCGACCGGCGGCGCGGTGGGCTGCTTCACTTCCGGTTCCGGGCCGGCCGGGGAACCGGGCCTGTCGGTCTCGCCGAAGGACTGCCGGACCATCCGGTTCGCCTCCTCCTGGCTGATCCCCGAGGCCACAATCAGGTCGCTGGCGGTGGTACGCACCTGGGCCACCACCACACTGCCGGAGAAGCCGACCCCCTCGGCGTACGCCCGGCCGGCATCGCTGACCGCGCGCAGCGAGCGTTCCCGGGCCCGCTCGGGCTCCTCACCCTGGGCGAACTCGCGCTTGAGCAGGCGGACCGCCTCGGCGAGATGGGCGACCGCGTCCGGCATCGGCTCCGGCACCGGTTCGGCGTCCTCGATCAGGGTGACCGCACGCCGGATCAGGGTGCCGCTGTTACGCATCGCCCGATCGATCGGGTCGGCCGCCTCGGCATAGTGGGTGAGTTCGCTGCGCCGGTGCCAGCGCGCCGGGGAGAGCAGGGCGGTCTCCTTGGCGCCCTCGATCGCCTCGGTGAGGGTGGCCAGTTCCGCCTTGTTGTCGCGCAGCCGGTCCAGCGCCGTCTGGACCTTGTCCCGGTCCCGGGCGCGCAGCCCGTCGGCGGCGGCGTCGAGCTGGTCGGCGAGCAGGTCCAGGGCGGGCCGGGCGGCCCGGTTGAGCACCCGCAACGGGTTGAGCGGCAGCAGGATCGCGGTGACCAGCAGCGCGATGCCACCGCCGACGAACGCGTCGACGAACCGGGGTATCTCCAGGGCTTCGACCGTCGGGCTGAGGGTCACGATCAGGACCGCGGTCGCGGCGGCCTGGATGACGATGGCGACGCTTCCTCCGGCGAAGATGGTCAGCAGGATGGCGACGGTGACGACCAGCGCGAGCTGCCACGGACCGGTGCCGAGAAAGTGGACGAGGATGTCGCCGACCGCCACCCCGACCGCCACTCCGATGATCAGCTCCACGGTCCGCCGGAATCGCTGCCCCACCGAGACGGCGAGGGTGCCCACTGCGGAGATCGGGGCGAAGACCGGCTGCGGGTTGCCCAGCAGTTCGTGCGCGGCCACCCAGCTCAGTCCGGCCGCAAGACCCGCCTGTACGGCCAGGGCGAGCGACATCCGGACCCGGTGCAGGCGGTCGTGCAGGGTCGCTTTGCCCCGTTGGCGCACCTGCGCTGCAATTTCGGTGATCCGTGCCGTGCCCACGTCGGACAGGCTCTGGCGTATCCGGTCACGGCGCAGCACTCGAAAACGTCGCTCCTGGGCCTCCGCCATGGCCGCTACTACCCGCCGCGCGCCGGGACAATCCTCGCGCAGCGGTACCGATCGCACCGTCGGGCCGACGATGTCCCCCGATACGGCAGACTGACCGGATGGCGGGACTGATCGAGCGGTGGCGTACTACCGTCCGGGCCGCCGGGGCGAGTGACCCTGCGGCGATCGAGGCGACCGGGAGCGAACTGCTCGAACGGTGGCGGGAGCCGCACCGGCACTACCACACGGTCGACCACCTGACCGCCGTACTCGACGTCGTCGACCGGTACGCCTCGGCCGGGCAGCGCCCGGACCTGGTCCGGCTCGCCGCCTGGTGCCATGACGCGGTGTACGACCCACGGGCGCCGGGCGACCGCAACGAACGCGACAGCGCCGCGCTCGCCGATACCCTGCTCACCCGCGCCGGGCTGCCCGGTCCCGAGGTGGCCGAGGTGCGCCGGCTGGTGCTGCTCACCGCCGGGCACCAGGTGGATCCGGCGGACGCCGACGGGGTGCTGCTCTGCGACGCCGACCTGGCCGTGCTGGCCGCAGCCGAGCCGGAGTACGACAGGTACGCGAGCGCGATCCGCCGCGAGTACGCCCACGTGCCGCCGGCCGCCTACCGGATCGGCCGCGCCCAGGTGCTCACCCACCTGCTCGCCCTGCCCGGCATCTTCCGCCTGCTGGAGCCGGCCACCCGCTGGGAGCCCCGAGCCCGGGCCAACCTCGCCCGCGAACTGGGCACCCTCCAGGCGACGGATCAGGACGTCACGGCCGACTGACCGGCTGACCTCGGCACCCGGTGCAGGTGTTTGGGGCGGCGGAGGTTCGCCGCGTACAGCAGGCGGACCAGGTCGCGGCTGGGCCGTACCTCGGCACCGAGCCAGACCGCCATGTCGAACCGGTCGGCGGGGATGTCGTAGTGGTCGCGGTCGAAGCCGCGCCGGGGTGCGCCCAGCGCCTCGGCGAAGACGTGCAGTTCGGCGAGGGAGACGTCGCTGATCAGGTGTGACCAGAGACGACCACGCGCCGGCCAGGCCGGCCGGTCCAGGTAGATCACGGCAGCCACGGTACCCGGGACCGGGCATCCGTTTGATGATCACCGGCGGCCGGCCGTAGCCTCGGCGACATGGCCGCCTCCCTCCTCCTCGACGACCTGCGCGCCGCCCTCGGGCCGGACGCAGTGCTCACCGATCCGGACCTGCTGCGCGGGTACGAGCGCGACGAGGCCGACCTGTGCGCTTCCGGCACGCCAGTGGTGGTAACCCGGCCGCGCAGCACCGAGGAGGTGGCCGCCGTGGTCCGCGCGGCCGGGCGGTACGGCGTACCCGTGGTGCCGCAGGGGGCGCGGACCGGGCTGGCTGGGGCGGCGAACGCGGTCGACGGCGCGGTGGTGCTCAGCACCACGGCGATGGACGCCATCCTGGAGATCGACCCGGTGAGCCGGATCGCCGTGGTGCAGCCCGGCGTGGTCAACGCGGCGCTCACCGCCGCAGTGGCCGAGCACGGGCTCTGGTATCCGCCGGATCCGGGCTCGTGGGAGTCGTCCACCATCGGCGGCAACGTCGCCACCAACGCGGGCGGGATGTGCTGCGTCAAGTACGGCGTGACCACCGAGTACGTGCTCGGGCTGGAGGTGGTGCTCGCCTCCGGCGAGGTGCTGCGCACCGGACGACGTACCGCCAAGGGGGTCGCCGGGTACGACCTGACCCGGCTCTTCGTGGGCTCGGAGGGCACCCTCGGGGTGATCACCGAGGTGACGGTGGCGCTGCGACCCGCCCCGGCGGCGTCGCTGACCCTGGTCGCCGTCTTCGGCTCGACCGGCGCGGCCGGCGAGGCGGTGGCCCGGATCGCCGCCCAGGGCCTCTCCCCCAGCCTGCTCGAACTGCTCGACCGCACCCATCTGGTGGCGATCGAGGCGTACCGGCCGATGGGTTTGCGGACCGACGCCGAGGCGCTGCTGCTGGCCGCCGCCGACACCGGCCCACGGGCCGCCGAGGACCTGGCCGAACTGGCCGCGGTATGCACGGCGGCCGGCGCCGAGGAGGTGTACGCGGCCACCGACGCGGCGGAGGCCGCCGCCCTGTTGCAGGCCCGCCGGCTGGCCCATCCGGCGATGGAGAAGTACGCCGCCGACACGTACCCGGGCGGCAACGGCGGCTTGATCATCGACGACCTGGCGGTGCCCCGGGGCGCGTTGGCCGCCCTCCTCGACGGGGTGGCCCGGATCGCTGCGGAGTGTGCGGTGCCGATCGGTGTCGTCGGTCATGCCGGCGACGGCAACATGCACCCCAACATCGTGGTGGACCGCAACGACCCGGCCAGCCTGGAACGCGGCCGGCGGGCCTTCGACGAGATCATGCGCCTCGGTCTGGAGCTCGGCGGCACCTGCACCGGGGAGCACGGCGTCGGTCTGCTCAAGCGGGACTGGTTGGCCCGGGAGATCGGGCCGGTCGGCGTACGGGTGCACCAGGCGATCAAGAACGCGCTGGACCCGGCCGGGCTGCTCAACCCCGGCAAGGTGCTCTGAAGCGGTCGACCCGGGCCTGTCGGCCCGCTCCGCCTAGGACGAGGTGAGCTGCGCGGGCGTGTTCTGGGTGAGCAGCAGCAGGATCTCCTCCGCCACCGGCGGGCGCTCCTCACCCGGGCAGTCCTGCGAGGTGATCAGCCCGGCGGTGGTCAGCAGGCTGGAGGTCAGCGCGCCGATGCAGGTGACCTTGTAGCCGCGCGCCTCGTCGGTCTCCATCACCAACGCCGGGTCGGCCAGCAGGAGCTGCAGCCGCTCCGAGTGCTCCTGACTCAACGCGCCCGTGGAGGTCACCCCGTCGCCCGCGCAGTCGACGCACTCCCAGCGCCCGTCCGGCTCCACGTTCAGGGTGCGCAGCGGGCCGTCCGTGCCCTCGTTCTGCAGCAGGCTGACCCGGTACTTGCCGCTGCTGCCGGCGGCGTTACCGGCCGCCGCCGGTTGGCCCGCCGGGTCGCGCTGGTCGCCGAACGGGGCGCACCCTGTGACAGCAACCGCCAGTAGGGCGGAAGCGCAGAGGTGAGCCAGCCGTGACCAGGAAAGCGCCATCACGCGCGGAACTTACCCCACCGTAGGTAGCGAGCGGAACCCGTCATGTGGACATCTACCGCGAACAATGCCCGAAGCGGACTGCTCAGCGTGGAAGTCCGGCATCGTCGGCACCCCGGTCGGCGGCGTAGCCGCGCACGTCCGGCGCACCGAGCCGGGCCGCGTCGGCGGTCGCGTCGTCCGGCATCAACTGCGACTGCCGTTCGGCCATCACCCGGGCCCGGTAGTGCGCCACCTCCCGGGCCCGCCGGTCGGCGTCCCACCCGAGCACCGCGCCCATCAACTCGGCCGTGTGCTCGGCCGACTCCAGGCCCCGGTGGGTGGTCTCGAACGAGATCCGGGTACGCCGGGTCAGCACGTCCTCCAGGTGCAGCGCGCCCTCGGCCCGAGCCGCGTAGGTCACCTCGGCCGCGAGGTACTCCGGCGCCCCGGCCAGCGGAGAGGCCAGCAGCGGATCCGCGTCGATCAGGGCGAGCAGATCCAGGGTCAGACTGCCGTACCGTTCGAGCAGGTGTTCCACCACGCCGACCGGCAACCCGTGCCGGCGGGCCAGGTCGGCCCGGTCCCGCCACATGGCCGCGTACCCGTCGGCGCCGAGCAACGGCAGGTCGGCGGTACGCGACGGCCGTGGCCAGCCGAGCCGACGCGCGGCCTGGTCGACCACGTCGGCGGCCATCACCCGGTAGGTCGTGTACTTGCCCCCGGCGACCAGCAGCAGGCCGAGCATCGGCTCGATCACCGCGTGTTCCCGGGACAGCTTGGAGGTGGAGTCCGCCTCGCCGGCCAGCAGCGGGCGCAGCCCGGCGTAGACCCCCTCGATGTCGGCGGTGGTCAGCGGCCGGTCGAGCACGGTGTTGACCTGCCGCAGCAGGTAGTCGATGTCGCTGGCGGAGGCCGCCGGGTGGGAACGGTCCAACCGCCAGTCGGTGTCCGTGGTCCCGATGATCCAGTGCCCGCCCCACGGGATGACGAACAGCACGCTTGTCGCCGTCCGCAGGATCAGCCCGGTGTCCCCGGTGATCGCCGAGCGGGGCACCACCAGGTGCACGCCCTTGGAGGCCCGTACCCGGATGCCGGGGCGCAGCCCGACGTCGTTGAGCATCCGGGACATGTCGTCGGTCCACACCCCGGTCGCCGCGATCACCGATCGCGCCTGCACCTCGAACTCGGCGTCCGGGGAGCCGGCCGGCGCCTCCAGGTCACGGATCCGCACCCCGGTGACCTCCCGGGCCTGCCGGATCAGGCCGACCGCCTGGGCACTGCTGACCACTGTCGCCCCCAGGCTCGCGGCGGTGCGGGCCAGGGTGACCACCAGCCGGGCGTCGTCCACCTGTCCGTCGTAGTAGCGGATCGCACCGGCCAGCCCGTCGGCGCGCAGGCTCGGGAAGATCCGGCGGGCCCCCTCCCGGCTCAGGTGCCGGTGCAACGGCATGCCCCGACCCCCGCCGAACAGACCCGCGAAGGCGTCGTACGCGGCCACCCCGGCGCCGTAGTAGGCCCGCCGGACGATCCGGGCGGGCAGGCCGCGTACGCCGTCACCGGCGGGCAGCGGCACCAGGAACGGCACCGGGCGTACCAGGTGCGGCGCCAACCGGGTGGCCAGCAGCCCCCGCTCGGTCAGCGCCTCGTGCACCAGGTTGAACTCCAACTGTTCCAGGTAGCGCAGGCCGCCGTGGATCAGCTTGCTGGACCGGCTGGAGGTGCCGGCCGCGAAGTCCCGCGCCTCCACCAGGGCCACCTTCAGCCCTCGCGACGCGGCGTCGACGGCCGCGCCCGCACCGGTCACGCCACCGCCGATGATCAGCACGTCGAAGCGCTCGGCCCGCAGCCGACGCAGATCGCCGGCCCGGCGGGAGGACGAGAGTTGTCCGGCGACGGATCGCAGTACGTGTGGATCGCGCATCGCTCCACCGTAGCCGTCCCGCCGTACCCGCGACCTTCGCCGCCAGGGCTGGCCCGGTCCCTCCTCGTCCACCCTTCGTGCCGAGCCCACCGGCCGGGTACTGCCTGCGTCGTAGGGTGTGCGGATGCGGGCGGACTACTCATCCGGCAGTGCCAGCAGCCCTGGGGCGGTCGTCGCCACGGTGCTGATCGGCTGCTGGGCGGTCGGGGTCACCGTCGTGTCGCAGACCGGCGGGTGGGCGGTCGACCAGGTGCTGCTGCTCACCGCACTGGATCGACTGGTGCTGCTCTGGCCACTTGTCAGTTTGCTCACCGTCGTCGCGATCGGCACGGCCGCCCTGCCGCTGGCCATGGTGCCCCGCTCGGCGACGATCCGGAGCACCGGTCGGGTGTGGCTGGCCGGGACGCTGACGCTTGGCGTACTCGGGCTGTTGCGTGCGATCCCCCCGGTGCACCACGAGGCGTACCTCGCCGTGCTGGCCGTCACGGCCACCCTGCTGGCGCTGGTCGCCAGGTGGGCGTCGGGCCGGGTGGCCGGGGCCGACCGGTGGCCGGCACCGGCGCAGCCGCGCGCCCTGCGGCCATCGGTGGCGACCTGGCTGGCGCTGGCCGCCGGGCTGGCCCTGCTGGTGCCCTGGGTCTGGCTGGGCGCGCTCGGTGGTCTGCTGGAAACCGTAGTCGCCGGGCTGGCCGCAGCGGCCGTCGGAGCGCTGGCGGCGGCGTTGCTCGATGCCCGGTTCTGGGGTCACTTCACCGGTGGCCAGCCGCCCCGACCGGCTCGACTGGTCCTGCTGGGTGGGCTGGTCGCGGGGGTGGTGCTGCTGCTGGTCGGTGCCGGCACCGGCCAGTCCGGTGCCCAGTTGCCGCTGCTGGTGGCGCTGCCACCGGTGGGCTTCGCGCTTGCCGCGCTGCACGCGCTGACCCGTCGACACCCCCGGACCGCGGGCCGCACCTGGACCGCCTGGCTGGTCGGGCTCACCGTGTTCGGTCCGCTGGCGTTCACCGACCCGGAGGAGATCAGCCTGCTGCTCGCCAGCACCCGGGACGTGCCGTTCTGGGTGGCGGTCGCCACCGGTGCCGGGCTCGTCGTCGCGCTGGTGCTGGCCATCGCGTACGGCCTGCTGCTGGCCCGTCCGGCGGCACGCCCGCCCCGCCCCGCGCTGGCCGGGCTGACCGCGCTGGTCCTGCTGGTCGCGGTCGGTGCGATCGGAGTCGGGGTCGGTCAGCCCGGCCTGCACGGTGAGCGGCTCTTCGTGCTGCTGCACGAACAGGCGGATCTCGCCGACCTGCCGGCCGGGACGGGTAAGGCAGGCCGCGACGCCCGCGCCGAGCAGGTGTACCGGCGACTGGTCGCCACCGCCGAGCGGACCCAGGCCGAGTTGCGTCGCGACCTGCGCCGGCTGCGCCTGGAACACCGGCCGTACTACCTGGTCAACGCGATCGAGGTGGACGGTGGGCCGGTGGTACGGGCCTGGCTGTCCAGCCGGCCCGAGGTGGCTCGGGTGCTGGTCAGCCAACGGTTGCGCCCGTTGCCCGCGCCCGCCGCGCCGGCGGTCGGTGACGCACCGGCACCGGACGGCCCGCCCTGGAACATCACCATGATCGGCGCTGACCGGGTCTGGTCCGCGCTGGGCGTCACCGGGGCCGGGGTGACCGTGGGCAGTTCCGACTCCGGGGTGGACGGGCGGCATCCGACGCTTGTCGGGAACTTCCGGGGCGGCGACGATTCCTGGTTCGATCCGTGGAACGGCACCCGTACGCCGACCGACCGCAGCGGGCACGGCACCCACACGGTGGGCAGCGCGGTCGGCCGGGGCGGCATCGGTGTCGCGCCGGGGGCGAACTGGGTGGGCTGCGTCAACCTCGACCGCAATCTCGGTAATCCGGCCTCTTACCTCGACTGCCTCCAGTTCATGCTGGCGCCCTTCCCACCCGGCGGTGACCCGTTCACCGACGGTCGGCCGTCCCGCGCACCGGAGATCCTGACCAACTCGTGGGGCTGCCCGCCGATCGAGGGCTGCGATCCGGGTGCGCTACGACCGGCCACGGACGCGCTGGAGGCGGCGGGGATCCTGGTCGTCGCGGCGGCCGGCAACAGCGGACCGCTCTGCGATTCGGTACAGGACCCGCCCGCGCCGTACCCGGACGTGCTCACCGTCGGCGCGGTGGATCAGCGGCGTCAGGTCGCCGCCTTCTCCTCCCGGGGCCCGGCGCCCGGCGGGGTGGCCAAACCGGACCTGATGGCCCCGGGAGCTGACGTGCTCTCCGCGATGCCCGGCGGCGGGTACGCCACCCTCGACGGCACGTCCATGGCCACCCCGCAGGTGGCGGGCGTGGTCGCGCTGATGTGGTCGGCCGATCCGGATCTGATCGGCGACCTCGATCGGACCCGGCAACTGCTGCGCGACACGGCCACCGTCGTGCCGACCGGTACCGATTCGGCGGAGCGGACCGACGCCTGCGGTGGTACCCGCAACGTGATCGGCGCCGGCCTGGTCGACGCGTACGCGGCCGTACGCGCCGCCCGCGGCTGACCTCACGCAATGTGAGCAGCTCTCGCCACGGGGTCACAAACGGTTCGTGAACTGCTATCTTGCAGGCTCATGCACGGTCATTCACCCGGGGCTCCCCTGGCGCCGTCGGTTGCCCGGTGGCGCGGCATGGCGCTGCTGGTCCTGCTGGGCGTGCCCGCCCTCGTCGTGGCCCTGTGCTGCGGAGTGATCCAGGTGGTCACCAAGTCCAGCGTCGACGACCCGTTGAGTGTTCGAGGCGGCATCAGCACCTCGCCATGAGCGAGCCTGACGCCGGATCGGCGATGATCTAGGGTCGACAACCATGGATACCGAGACGACCGTCTCCGAGTTGACCCTCGAACGGGTTCCCGAGGTGGTGCGGCTGTGTCGACGGGCGCTCGACCTGCCGGAGGACGCGACCGAGGCCGAGCCGCTCGTGACGACCCTCTGGGTACGCGCCGAGGCCGACCGGACGGTGCGGGCGTTCGGGGCCTACCGGGACGGTGAGTTGATCGGCGTACTGATCTGTTCGTTGGCCGACGGTGACAGCCGCACGGGGCACGTGGACCTGGTGGCTGTGGAGCCACGCCGGCGGCGTCAGGGCGTCGGCCGGGCGCTGCTCGGGCACGCCGAGCAGGCGCTTGCCGAACTGGGTGCGGTCGAGGTGCTTCTCGCCGGAAATCCGCCGCACTACGCCTGGCCCGGGGTGGACGTCCGGTACACCCCGGCGGTCTGCCTGGCCCTCGCACTGGGCTACACGCAGGACCGCACGGCCTGGAACATGACCGCCGACCTGTCGTACGACGGGTCACCGGCGCTGCGCTCCACGGAGGCCGCCGAGACCCGCCTCGCCGGGCAGGGGGTGACCGTACGCCGTGCCGAACCTGCCGACCTGCCGGCGCTCGCCGCCTTCGCCCGCACCACCTTCGGCGGTTCCTGGGACGCCGAGTTGGCCGGCTCGCTCGGACGCCCGGACGCCGGCTGCCACCTGGCCGAACGCGACGGCGATCTGCTCGGCTTCGCCGCCTACGGCTCGGCGCGGCCGAGCTGGTTCGGGCCGATGGGTACGGCCCCCGCAGCCGAGGGATCCGGCATCGGTGGCGTCCTGCTGCGGCGCTGCCTGGCCGACCAGCGGGCCGCCGGGATCGAGGCCGCGCAGATCGGCTGGGTCGGTCCGGTGCCGTTCTACTCACGCAGTGCGGGAGCCCGGATCGAGCGGGTGTTCTTCCTGTATCGCAAGAGCCTCGGCTCGGCATAACCGGGTGAAAGGCGCATAGTCGCCGATAGCGCCGTTCGCCCGCCCGGGTCATCGACGCCCCTTACCGTTCGGTATAGAGGAGGCAGCCATGACCACGGACGACGATCAGGCCTCGGAGGCGTTGCCTGCCGGCTGGGCCCCGGTCCACGACCTGCCGGGCACACTGCCGATCAACCGGCTGGACTACGGCGACGCCGAGCAGCTGGCGGAGATGACCGGGACGACCGAAGCACCCGAGGAGCCACTCATCCTGGTGGACGAGCCGGTGCCACACCGTCCGCCGTACGGCCGGGCGCAGAAACGGCGCAACCAGCGCCCGTTGCCCCGATAGCGAAGTTGCCCGGATAGGAAAAGGGCGGACCGCTGACGCGGCCCGCCCTTCAGGTTGGAGCTGGACTCAGAAGTCCATGTCCCCGCCACCCGGGCCAGCCGGAGCGGCCGGGGTCTTCTCCGGCTTGTCCGCCACCACGGCCTCGGTGGTGAGGAACAGCGCGGCGATCGACGAGGCGTTCTGCAGCGCCGAACGGGTCACCTTGGCCGGGTCGATGATGCCGGCGGCCAGCAGGTCGACGTACTCGCCGGTCGCGGCGTTGAGGCCGTGACCCGCGTCGAGGTTGCGAACCCGCTCGACCACGACGCCGCCCTCAAGGCCGGCGTTGACGGCGATCTGCCGCAGCGGGGCGTCCAGCGCGATCTTGACGATCTGCGCACCGGTCGCCTCGTCGCCGGTCAGGTCCAGCTTGTCGAAGGCGGTCTTGCCGGCCTGCACCAGCGCGACACCACCACCCGGGACGATGCCCTCCTCGACGGCGGCCTTGGCGTTGCGCACCGCGTCCTCGATGCGGTGCTTGCGCTCCTTGAGCTCGACCTCGGTGGCCGCGCCGACCTTGATCACCGCAACACCGCCGGCCAGCTTGGCCAGGCGCTCCTGCAGCTTCTCCCGGTCGTAGTCGGAGTCGCTCTTGTCGATCTCGGCCCGGATCTGGTTCACCCGGCCCTGGATCTGCTCGGCGTCACCGGCACCGTCGACGATGGTGGTCTCGTCCTTGGTCACCACGACCTTGCGGGCGCGGCCCAGCATGTCGAGGCCGACGGCGTCCAGCTTGAGGCCGACCTCCTCGCTGATGACCTGGCCACCGGTGAGGATGGCGATGTCGGTCAGCATGGCCTTGCGGCGGTCACCGAAGCCCGGCGCCTTGACGGCGACCGACTTGAAGGTGCCCCGGACCTTGTTGACCACCAGGGTGGCCAGGGCCTCGCCCTCCAGGTCCTCGGCGATGATCAGCAGCGGCTTGCCCGACTGCATGACCTTCTCCAGGATCGGGAGCAGGTCCTTGACCGAGGAGATCTTGCTGTTCGCGATCAGGATGTACGGGTCGTCGAAGACGGCCTCCATACGCTCCGGGTCGGTCATGAAGTAGGCCGAGATGTAGCCCTTGTCGAAGCGCATACCCTCGGTGAGCTCCAGCTCCAGCCCGAAGGTGTTGCTCTCCTCGACGGTGATGACGCCTTCCTTGCCGACCTTGTCCATCGCCTCGGCGATGATCTCGCCGACGGTGTTGTCACCGGCGGAGATGGAGGCGGTGGAGGCGATCTGCTCCTTGGTCTCGACGTCCTTGGCGAGCTTGAGCAGCTCCTCCGAGACGCTCGTGACCGCAGCCTCGATGCCCCGCTTCAGGGCCATCGGGTTGGCGCCGGCTGCCACGTTGCGCAGACCCTCGCGAACGAGAGCCTGGGCCAGGACGGTCGCCGTCGTCGTGCCGTCACCGGCCACGTCGTCGGTCTTCTTGGCGACCTCCTTGACCAGCTCAGCGCCGATCTTCTCGTACGGGTCCTCGAGTTCGATCTCCTTGGCGATGCTCACACCATCGTTGGTGATGGTGGGGGCACCCCACTTCTTCTCGAGCACCACGTTGCGGCCCTTGGGGCCGAGGGTCACCTTCACGGCGTCGGCGAGCTGGTTCATGCCCCGCTCGAGGCCGCGGCGCGCCTCTTCGTCGAACGCGATCATCTTGGCCATACGGCGTTGTCCTCCTGGACACTCACGGGCCACCCGAGTGTGTGCCCCGGATGAACCGTCTGGTGTACGCACCTTGGGACGTCGCCACCTGGCGACGACGACGTCTCCTCGGCCGGGCCGGATAGCCCGCGACGACCGGCCACGTGCCTCACCCGCGGTTATGCCACGAGCGCGGCCGCAGCCCCACCGTCCCGACCAGTTGGCACTCACGCTATGCGAGTGCCAATGACTTGTTTAGCACTCTCACCTGCCGAGTGCAAGCACGATGGCCCGGTTCAGCCGAGTTCGGCAGCCAGTTGCCCGCTGTTCACCGGGCCCTCGTGAGCCCGCTGTTCGGCGTACGTGACCAGCAGCCCGACCAGTTGGGCCAGGTATGCCGGCAGTCCCACCAGCGCCGCCCCGACGATCACCAGGACCGCGCCGACGGCGGTGTCCACGGCTTCGAGCGGCGCGGTACCGAACGGCATGAGCAAGACCCCCTCCACCACGCCGGCGACGAACCCGACAGCGATCACCACGCCGGCCGTCAACGCCACCCGGCCGAGCAGCAGCCCCAGCCGGTCGCGCAGCATCCGGTGCGAGCGGCCGAACGGGTCGCGGCGCTCGAAGAGGTAGACCGGGCCGGCCATGGCCAACGCGAAGCCCGCGTAGACACCGGGCAGGAAACAGAGGCAGAAACCGAGGAGCACGATCAGGGTGAGCAGCAGCGTCCAGCCCCAGAGGCCGAACGCCCGGCGCATGCCGTAGCCGAATGCGCCCCCGAGGCTGACCTGCGCACCGGCCGCCTGCCGGGCGATCACCCACGTGCCGGCGGCCCACCCGACGCACTGCACCAGACCGAAGATCAGGCTCCCGGCGACCAGCACTCCCATCCACTTCGCCAGGTCGACACCGAAGTTGGCGGGCAGGGCCGCAGAGTCGGCGGCGAGCTCGGCCTCCCAGCGGGCCGACGGGTCGAAGATCAGCCCGAGCACCGACAGCGCCGCCGCCGGCAGCACCTGGGTCAGCACGACGATCGGCAGCAGCAGGCTCCAGCCCCGGCGCACCGCACCCCAGCAGCGGCTGAACCAACCATTGAGACCCGCACCCGGCGGAGTGACCAGGGCATCGGCGGGATCGAACCCGTACGCCGCCGGGTCGTACCAGCCTTGGAAGGGCTGGCCGGGATAGACCGGCACCGACTGTTGAGGATGGCCGACCGGCTGGCCGGGATAGGCGGGATACCCAGCCCAGGGCGGCGGACCACCCGGCCCCCCACCCGGCGGCGGACCGTACCCGCCCGGTGGCGGGGCAGCAGGCTGGCCGTACCCGCCGGTTGGCTGGCCGTATCCGACCGGGGGCTGGCCGTATCCGGGTGGCGGCGGGCCGTGCCCGGCTGGCGGTGCGGCAGCGGGCGGGCCGTATTCACCCGGCGGCGTCGCGGGGGCCGGGCCGTACCCCTGCGGCGGAGGGGACGGCAGGCCGGCGGTGGCCGGGTCTCGTTGCGGCGAGGCAGGTGCCGTCGGGTCGGTGGGCTGCCAGCTGGAAGCACCGACGGACGGGGCCGATTCATCTGGTGACGAATGCGGTGGACCTGCCGGGGGCGGCTGGTCGGACATGAACCCTCCTCAGCGACAGCTGGTTCCGGCTCACGATCTTCCCTTGTGAGGTATCCGCACCGCAGCCCCCCTCCGGCCGCGACCACGCCACCCGTACCGGCGGTCTGCCGGCGTGGGTGGAACGCACTCAGGCGATGACGCGTACCCGCTCGGCCTGGGGGCCCTTCTGGCCCTGGGCGATCTCGAACTCCACCCGCTGGCCGTCGTCCAGCGCCTTGTAGCCGTCCATCTCGATCGCGGAGAAGTGAACGAACACGTCCTGCCCGCCGTCGACGGCGATGAAGCCGTAGCCCTTTTCGGCGTTGAACCACTTCACGGTGCCCTGTGCCACGGTGTTGTCCTCACTCTGCGCGGCGTTCCACTACCTCCGGGCCGGGCCGGCGGCACGCCGGGACGGCCCGAAACTCACCGTCTTCGGCAGTCATCGACGACCACGGAATAGGGTGACCGAAATCGCACGGTACACGAGGCGTGACGGCGGCGCACGACCACAAATCGGACATATTCTGACCAGCGACATCGTCGCTCGTCATTGTGATAGGTATGCGACATGATCAGCGCCCCGGGCGATGAGGCCCCCCTGCGGGCCGAGGTACGGCGGGTCCGACCCACGGACGCCGCCCGGATGCGCGCGCTGCGTCTGGAGATGCTCGCCGACGCGCCGCTGGCCTTCCTGGAGACGCTCGCCGAGGCCGCCGCCCGCCCGCACGCGGAGTACGCGGCCCGGATTCGTCAGACCTCGACCGGCCCCACAAATGCCCAGTTCGTCGCCGATCCGGGCGGCCGCCTGGTCGGCCACATAGGCGGCGTCGCCCACCCCACCGAGCGCGGGGTCACCCTGATCTACGCGGTCTACGTGACCCCGATGTGGCGCGGCACCGGCCTGCTCGCGGACCTGGTGACGGCGGTGGCAGCCTGGTCCCGAGCCGAACGGCGCGACAACCTCATGCTCGAAGTGGTGGTCGGCAACGACCGCGCCTACCGGGCGTATCAGCGACTGGGCTTCGTCGACACCGGCCTACGCGTCCCGCACCCCACCATCCCCACCCTCCGCGAACTGCAAATGCGCCGCCCCGCCTGACCACCACACCCACCGCACCCCACCTCACCCGGCATCGCCGGACGCAGCCCGACCGGCAGGGGTTCCGGGGCAGCCCGACCCGCGCAGGGATCAAGCCTGACCGCCCGGAGCGGGTCGGGCTGCCCCGGAACCCCCCACCGCAACCACCTACGACGAGTGCCGACGACTCTGCACGATCCGGAACCGGTTCGCCACGTACGCCCCGTCCGTCAACGCCGCATTGGCCGCCGCGTTCGCCCCACTGCCGTGGAAGTCGGAGAACGCCGCCGACTGGTTCACGAATACCCCGCCGGTGAGGTTGGCCGACAGGTGCACGCCGACCTCGATCGCGGCGTTCTCGGTGGCGGCGAGCACCGACTCGTCGGTGGAGTAGACCGCCGCCGTCAGGGCGCCCTTCTCCCCCACCGTCGAACGCAGGATCTCCAGGCTGTGTGCGGTGGAGTCGGTGGCGATGGCGAAGGAGATCGGCCCGAACCACTCCCGCGAGTAGGTCGCGGTGTCGCCCGCGTCCAGCTTGACGATCGTCGGCGTACGCACGACGGCGCCGGGGTAGGCCGGGTGCTCGACCGTACGGGACTCCAGCACCGGCTCGCCGACCTTGGTGACCTCGTCCAGCCGCTCCAGTACGCCGTCGTTGACGATCGCGCCGGTCAGCTCGACACCCCGGGCGGGGTCGGCGGTCAGCTTGCCGACGGCGGCGGCGATGCCGGCGGCCACCTCGTCGAAGCTCTTGTGCCCCTGGTCGGTGTCGATCCCGTCCCGGGGGATGAGGATGTTCTGCGAGGTGGTGCACATCTGGCCGCTGTAGAGGACGAGGGTGAAGCCGAGGTTGCGGCACATGCCGGCGAAGTCGTCGGTGGAGTCGATGACGACCGTGTTGAGGCCGGCCTTCTCCGTGTAGACGGCCGCCTGCCGGGCATTGGCTTCGAGCCAGTCGCCGTACTCGGTGGAACCGGTGAAGTCGACGATCTTGACAGCCGGGTGCAGGGCCAGCATGGTGGCCAGCTTCTCGTCGGCGGCCTCCGGGGCGAGCAGCACCAGGTTCGGGTCGAAGCCGGCCTCGGCGAGCACCTCGCGGGCGTACCGCACGGTGATGGCCAGCGGCAGCACGGCGCGCGGGTGCGGCTTGACGACCACCGGGTTGCCGGTGACCAGGGAGGCGAACAGACCCGGGTACGAGTTCCAGGTCGGGAAGGTGTTGCAGCCGATGACCAGGCCGACGCCGCGCGGCACCACGTGGAAGGTCTTGGTCATCCGCAACGGGTCGCCCTTGCCGGCGGCCTTCTCCCAGCCGGCGGTGCCCGGGTGCCGGGTCATCTCGGCGTAGGAGTAGGCGATGGCCTCCAGGGCCCGGTCGAGGGCGTGCGCGCCACCGGCCTGGAAGGCCATCACGAACGCCTGACCGCTGGTGAACTGCACCGCGTTGGCCAGCTCGAAGACGTTCTTGTGCAGCCGGTCGAGAATCTCCAGGCAGACGCCCGCCCGGGTCTGCGGCCCGGCGTCGCGCCAGGCGGGCAGTGCGGCGGACGCGGCGGCGACCAGCTGGTCGGCGGTGGCGTGCGGGTAGGTCACGTTCAGCTCGACGCCGAACGGGCTGGTCTCGGTGGCGATCCACTTGCCGTCGGTGGGCTGGTCGAGCGGGAAGTTCCCGCCCAGGTACGCCTCGAAGGCGGCCTTGCCGTCGGCCGCCGCGGTCTCGCCGTACACCCGGGGGCTCGGTGATTCCGGGTAGGCGGACCAGTACCCGCGCTCCGTGATCGCGGTCAGCGCGCGGTTGAGAGTTTCGGCGTGCCTGTCGTAGTGGGGGTGCGGGGTGTCCGTCATGCCGCCATCATGCAACAGGAAGCCCCGCGATCAGTAGAGGGCTGTCACAAACTCAGAGGGTCAACTGCCAGTCCGCGGCGCTTTCGGCCACCCGGTAGCCGAGCTGTTCGTTGATGTTGACCATGTGGTCGTTGACCGCCGCGTTCCAGGTGTCGATCACTCGCAGCTCCGGTTCCTGCGCCAGCACCTGACGCAGGTTCTCGATCTTCACCAGCAGGCCGAGGCGGTGCCCACGGTGTGCCGGGTCGACGATTGTGATCTCCTGCGAGGCGTACCAGTTCGTGAACGGGCCGGTCTGGATCATCGTCCAGGCGACCAGCCGCCCGGTCTGCTCGTGCACCGCCCCCAGGTGGTAGCGCCGCCGACCGCGCAGCGCCTGGAACCGCTCGATCTCGCGGATCCGCGCGGCGTCCACCCGCTCCGCCTCCATGGCGAGATCGCCGGTAGGGGCATCGACGAGCAGCCGGGCCTCCAGCCGGGCCACGTCGGCCACGTACTCCTCCGGGGCCGCACCCTGCCACGCCACCGTGCGGTAGCCGGCCGCCCGGGACCGTGCCTGCTCGTGCAGCGCGGTGAGCGCGGCCTCGTCCAGCCCTGTGGTGTCCAGCCGGCGGCGCACCATCGGCAGGGCGGCCTGCGCGCCGACCGCCGCCGCGAACGCCGCACCGGGCGGCTGCCGGTCCTCTCCCGGCGGCACCCCGTCGACCTCTGCGATCAGGTGTTTGCGGCCGTGCCCGAGGGCCACCTCCCGGGCGTGGGCGAGCAGGGCTCGGCCCACCCCGCGCCGCCGGTGAGCCGGGTCGACGAAGAGTTCGACGAGGACGGTGCTGGTGTTGTCCAACTGCGGCAGGCGTAGCCACAGATATCCGACGGCCTCGCCGCCCCGTCGGGCCAACGCGCGATGGATCAGATTGCCGTACGGCGGATGGGCCGCCACCAGGCCGAACTCTGCGCGGTCACCGGCCGGCACGTCAGGCGTGTCGACCACCTGGGCCGCCGCGCGGATCCGGTACGCGTCGTCCAGCGCCGCCTCGTCGGAGGGGTCGAACGGGGCTACGGCGATATCCATGGCCGCGAGCCTGCCCGCCGCCGCCCGGCCCCGCCACCGGTTTTCCGTCACACCGTCAGCTGCCAGTTGCTCCACCTGTCCCGCACCTGGAAGCCGAGTTGCTCATTGATCGCGATCATGTGCTCGTTGCTGTCCGCGTTGAAGGTGTCGATGGCCTGGACGGCCGGCTCGTGGGCGAGCAGGTGACGCAGGTTTTCGATCTTGGCGAGCAGGCCGAGTCGATGCCCACGGTGCTCGGGGTCCACGATGGTGATCTGCTGGAAGGCGTGCCAGCCGGTGGATGCGCCGACGTCCAGCAACGTCCACGCGACAAGCCGCCCGGTCGCCTGATGGCGTACGCCCGCGTGGTAGCGCCGCCGGCCGCGGGCCGCCAGCGCCCGGTCGGTGCCGCGCACCCGCTCGGCGTCGATCTGCTCCGGCTCCCAGGCGAGATCACCCATCGGCGCGTCAGCAAGCAACCGACCGTCCAGGTACGCCACGTCGGCGAGGTGTTCCTCCGGCGTACCGCCCTGCCAGAACAGCAGCTCGTACCCGGCCGTCCGGGCCCGCGCCTCGGCCAGCAGCGCGTCGAGCCGCGCCTGGTCGAGGTGGCGGGTGTCGAGTCGCCGCCGCACGTCGACCAGGGCGTCCGTCGCGCCGACGGTGGTCGCGAAGGCGGTTGCCGGCGAGGGGCGGTCCGGCTGGCCGGGCAGGTGCGCGGCGCTCATCGTGCTCACCCGCACGCGTCCCCGCTCGCGCAGCACGTCGAGGCCCCGGTCGAGCAGCGCGCGCCCCACCCCCCGGCGACGGTACGCCGGATGCACGACCAGATCGGCGGAGGCGTTCTCGGTGTTGTCCAACTGCGGCAGGTCGAGCAGCAGATAGCCGACGGGCGCACCGTCTAGGTGGGCCAGCAGGTGCACCGCCACGTCGCCGGGCATCGGGTGCCGGATCATGCCGAAGAACCGTTGCCGGCAGCTGGGCAGGTCGGGCACGTCCACCGCCCAGGCGGCGGTGTCGATCTCGTACGCCTGCTCGATGGCGGTGTCGTCGCCGGCACCGAAGGGCGCGATGGTGAGGGTCATGTCGGCAGCCTGCGTGAGGGAAAGACGAACGGGCCAGCGAATTTCTCGCTGGCCCGTTCGGACGCTGGTCGGGAGGGTCGATCGCACAACGCCTCCGGCGTTGGGTCGTACAGACTGAAAGTCTACGGCGATACGCCCTCCCGCACGGAGCATCTTCCGCTGTGCGGTTCTTGCCGTCAAGTCCTCGTCGGCGTGTTTTCCGCATTTCTGAAGAAACGTGAATCCACTTCGATCACCGGCGATCCCGCTTGATCATTTACCGCTGGTCACAGCATTTCCGCTGATCATGTGCCCGATGGTCAACTCAGCCGAGCAGGCCGGCATCGCGGGCGGCCCGCAACGACGGCTTGATCCGATGGGTCGGCCCCACCTCGCCGGCCACCGCGTCGAGGGTCTTGAGCCCTTCGCCGGTGTTGAACACCACCGTCTCGGCGGTCGGATCCAACCGGCCGGACTCGACCAGCTTGCGCAGCACCGCCACGGTCACGCCACCGGCCGTCTCGGCGAAAACCCCTGTGGTACGCGCCAACAGCCGCACTCCGGCGCGGATCTCGTCGTCGTCGGCGTACTCCATCCAGCCGCCGGTGCGACGTACCGCCTCCAGCGCGTACAGACCGGCGGCCGGGTCGCCGATGTTGAGCGACTTGGCGATACCGGTCGGCTTGACCGGAGTGATGACGTCGCTGTCGGCGTGCAGGGCGGTGGCGATCGGGTTGCAGCCGGCCGACTGCGCGCCGAACACCTTCCAACCGCCCGCGGGCGCCTCGACCAGCCCGATCTCGACCAGTTCGGTGAATGCCTTGTCAATCTTGGTGAGCAGTTCACCGGAGGCCATCGGGACGACCACCTGGGCGGGAATCCGCCAACCGAGTTGTTCGGCCACCTCGTAGCCGAGCGTCTTGGAACCCTCCGCGTAGTACGGCCGGACATTGACGTTGACGAAGGCGGTGTCCTCGAACTCGTCGGTCTCCACCAGTTCACCGCAGAGCCGGTTCACGTCGTCGTAGGAGCCGTCGATGGCGACCAGTTCGCCGCCGTAGACGGCGGTGGTCACCACCTTGCCCTGTTCCAGGTCGCTGGGGATGAAGACCACCGAGGGGACGCCGACCCGGGCCGCGTGCGCGGCGACCGAGTTGGCCAGGTTGCCGGTGGAGGCGCAGGCGAACCGGGAGAAGCCGAGCGCCCGGGCGGCGGTCAGCGCCACCGACACCACGCGGTCCTTGAACGAGTGGGTGGGGTTGGCGCTGTCGTCCTTGACCCACAGCGGGGCGGTGATGCCCAACTCGGCGGCGAGCCGGTCGGCGGCGACAAGTGGGGTGAACCCCGGTTCCAGGGTGACCCGGGTGGTCGGGTCCTGACCGGCGGGCAGCAGGGCGGCGTACCGCCAGATGTTGCGCGGCCCGGCCTCGATCTGCTCCCGGGTGACGGCGGCGAGGGCAGCCGGGTCGTAGTCGACCTCCAGCGGGCCGAAACACTCGTAACAGGCGTGCTGGGCGGCGAGGGGGTAGCGGGCCGAACAGGCGCGACAGACCAGAGCGCGGGCCGGGCTGGTGGCGGTGTTGATGCCGGAGGGGGCGAGCGTCGACGTCATGTCGAAGTCCTCTCATCTTTCCCCGCATCGCACTCTGCGGCGGGGACGGAATTGGCACCTGCCCCGCCGGACGCTCAACGATGAGCGCGCGAGGTGGTTGCCGGGGCGTCGTCGGGCCGTATCCCTCAGCCCCTCTGGATGAGGTATGCAGTTGTGCTGCCGATTCTAGGCAGTAGCGCCGGGGCCGTCGCCTGACTGTCCCAGCTTGTGAGCGAGATCGCGGATTGCTCCGCAGGTCACACCCATTCCTGGATCGAGTGGCATCAGCGCCGCCGGATGACCACTCGATCCAGGTCCGAGCATGATCGCGACTCTCGCACGGAGGGTCAGGCCGGCACGGAGCTGCGTGCTTCTGCGTCGAGGGCGAGTTCCCGCCCGCCGCGCTGACCGAGCAGGTTGTCCAGCGCCCAGCTTCCCGGACCGAGGATCGCGATCAGCAGGAACGACCAGCAGAACATCACGGACAGCTCGCCGTGGTTGCGCAGCGGCAGCAGCGCCTCGGGCTGGTGGACCACGAAGTACGCGTACGCCATCGAGCCCGATGCCAGCAGCGCCGCGGGTCGGGTGAAGAGGCCGACCAGCACCAGCGCACCACAGAGCGCCTGGATCAGTGCGGCCCACCAGCCCGGCCACTGGCCGAGCGGCACAGGTTCACCGGTGCCCCGGTTACCGCCGAAGACGCCGAACAACGAGGCCAGGCCGTGACAGAGAAAGAGCAGGCCGACAACCATGCGGAACAGGGACAGTGCCGGCCCGCCGAACCGGTCGATACGCATTCGGATACCTCCGTAGTAGATCCGATGGGGGATCCAGAATGCGAGATGTATAGATTGTTGTCGATGCAATCTCTGACTGTGGGAACGCTCCCAAGCCATGCTAGCGGCTGGAACTTCCGGGCGCTGTCCCGTCACTCAGCGTCCAACCGGTTCGCGGAAGGCTCGCGCGACGGGAATCCCCTTATTGGGGCGGGTGTGCTCCTCGATCACGAATCCGGGACGTCGGGGCCACGCGCGGTATCGGGCGATGTGACGATGTCCCGATGTGCGGGATACGTAGGACAACTCCAGCAACGGCCACCAAGCGCCGGACCCGGCCGTATCGTCGGTCGGTCGGGGCGCTCGCGACGCTGGCCCTGCTCGCCGGGTGCGCCTCGACCCCCGACGCCGGCGACACCACCGCCGGCGCGACCGACGCCCCACCACCGGTCGCCACCCCGTCGACAGGTACGCCGCCGACCGCCGGCACCACCGCACCGGGCCCCTGCCCGGCCGAGGGGGTACGGATCAACTCCCTCGGGGTGAGCGCGGCGATGGGCCTGCGGGCGATGGGCCTGGAACTTGTCAACTGCGGCAGCCGCCCGTACCGGCTGCACGGCTATCCGCAGCTCCGGCTGCTGGACAGCGACGACAACCCGATCAAAGTCAGGGTGATCGCCGGGGCCAGAGGGATCACTTCGGGCTTCGACGACCCGCCCCGACCCCTGACGCTGGCGCCCGGCGAAGCCGCGGGCGCAGCGGTGCTCTGGCGCAACCTGGTCGACGACCCGACCGTGGTCGCCACCAACGCGCAGCGGCTGGAGGTCGCCCCGGCGGAGGGAGAGCCGACGCAGGAGGTCGCCGTCGAAGGGCCGATCGATCTCGGCAACACCAACCGGGTCGGCGTGAGCGCCTGGAAGAAGCAGCCCCCCACCTCGGCACTGCCGCCCGCCACCCCCCTCGCCCCGACCACGGTCCCACCGCAGCACTGACCCGCCGCGAGCTCCTGGTGCGACGACGTCCTGATACAGGGCGCACCGACCAGGAGCCTGCGGCGCGGCCGGGCTACGAGACGACGTCCTTGCGGGTGAAGCGCCAGAAGGCCAGCCCCCAGAAAGCGGTGGCGTAGCAGATCGCGGAGACGGCACCACGGACGATGTCGTCGGTCTGCACCGGTGTGGAGAGCAGCCCCAGCCAGGCAGTGCTGTAGTGGGTGGGTAGGAAGGACCGGATCGCGCCGAGCGCGGTGATCTGGTCCAGAATGCTGGACAGGATCCACAGCAGGACCGCACCACCCACCGCACCGAGTGCGGCGTCCGTGATCACCGAGAGCAGGAACGCCAGACCGGCGACGACCAGCAGCACCACCGCGAGGTAGCCGAGGACGGCGAGCAGCCGCAGCAGGCCCTCGCCCGGCTCCAACTGGGCGGCGACCGTGCTGCGCAGTGGCGACCAGCCGTACCGGAGGGTGCCGATGAGCAGGGCCGTGCCGGCGAGCAGCACCAGCGCCAACCCCGAGTAGGTCAACGCGACCAACAGCTTGATCGTCAGCAGCCGGGCCCGCGGCACCGGAATCGCCAGCAGGTAACGCAGGCTGCCCCAGCTCGCCTCACTGGCCACCGTGTCGCCGCAGAACAGCGCCACCACCACGACCAGCAGGAACGACGCGGACACGAAGATGGTGAACAGGGTGAAGTTCAACCCGCCGGAGGTGGCGAAGGAGACCAGGCTGCCGAACTCACCCCGGCCACTGTCGTCGTCCCCGGTGTCGAACTGGAAGGCGATCAGAATGATCAACGGCAGCAGCACCATGAAGCCGAGCGCCAGTTGGGTACGCCGCCGCGACGCCTGCCGCCGGAACTCCGCCGCGAACGGCAGGGTCCGCGAGGGCCGGTAACCGGCCCCGGCACCCGAGGCGGCCACCCCGGCGGCCGACGTGGGCTCGCCTCCGCCGCGCGTGGGTTCGACAGTCGATCCCGCCATCACCGGTCCCCGCTTCCCCGAGAGTTCTCCCCCACCAGGGCGAGGAAGGCGTCCTCCAGGCGGCGCCGAGGCACCACCCGGTCCACTCCGATCCCGGCCCGGACCAACTCGGCCACCACCTCGCTGCGGGCGGTGCCGTTCGTGTCGACCACCAGCTGCCCGTCGGTGTCGTCGAGCACCCGCACCCCGCCGAGATCGGCAAGCACCTCCCGGGCCGCCGCCGGATCACTCACCTCGAACAGCACGCTTGGCGAGTCACCGACGATCTCCTCGACCGGTCCGGAGGCGACGATCCGGCCCTTGTTGACCACCACGGCGTGGGTGCAGGTCTGCTCCACCTCGGCGAGCAGATGGCTGGAGACCAGCACCGCTCGCCCGTCGGTGGCGTAGCGCTGGAGCACCCGGCGCATCTCGGCGATCTGCGGCGGGTCCAGCCCGTCGGTGGGTTCGTCGAGCACCAGCAACTCGGGCAGGCCGAGCATGGCCTGGGCGATGGCCAGCCGCTGGCGCATGCCGTGGCTGTACTTGCGCACCTTGCGGTGCACCGACGAGCCGAGCCCGGCGATCTCCAACGCCTGGTCGAAGTGCGCGTCGGCCTCCGGTCGCCCGGTCGCCCGCCAGTACGCCTTCAGGTTCTCCAGCCCGGACAGGTGCGGCAGGAAGCCGGGTCCCTCGACCAGTGCGCCGATCCGCGAGAGCACCGGCGAGCCGGGGACCAGTCGGTGCCCGAAGACGTAGATCTCTCCGGCGGTCGGCTGGGTCAGCCCCATCAGCACCCGCAGGGTGGTGGTCTTGCCGGCACCGTTCGGCCCGAGCAGGCCGACCACCTGACCGGGGTGCACCTCGAAGTCCACCTCGGAGACGGCGACGAAGCCGTCGGCGTACTCCTTGCGCAGATGGCGCACGGCCAGCGGCGTGTCCGCGTACTCCGGGTGCACGGAGGTGTCCTGGCGGCGGTGCCGCAGGCGCAACAGGAGCACGAGCACGACGAGCCCGAGCACGATCGCGGCGAGCAGCCCGACCAGGATCCAGCGCCAGAGCACCGCCTCGGTGGGGATCGGCTCGGCGTCGACGGCGGGCAGGCTCACCGGGCCGGTGGCCGCGACCTGGTAGACGGTCGGCTCGACCGGGGTGGTGTACGCCTGGTCCGAGGTGGCCAGGACCAACCGGAGGCGATGCCCGGCCTCGACCCGGTGCACGATCGCCGGCAGGGTGACCGTCACCGGTGTGGCCTCGGCGACCTGGGTCGGCAGGCCGGTCAACCGGATCGGAGCGATCAGCCCACTCGGCAGGGTGGCCGCCCCTTCCGGATTGACGTCGTAGAGCTTGGCGAAGAGCACCGCCTCGCCGGTGGGCGACGCCGCGCGGATCTGCACGGTGGGCGACCCGACCACGTCGACGGCCTCGGTCAGCGGCTCGGAGTCGAACCGGGCGTGCTGGCCCGGTATGTCGGCGGCCACCCCGCTGAGCAGCGAGCTCAGCGAGCCGGCGAAGGGCACCGAGGAGATCGCCGCCGGGTTGCCGGCGGGCGGGTTGGCGACCGGCTGGGGCGGCCCGGCGAGCGCCACCTCCTGCCGGGACTGCCCGTTCAGGCCCGGGTAGTCGGTGGTGCGGTAGCCGGTCGCCACCAGTCCCCGGTCCAGCGCGTCGAAGCCGGCGATCCGGGAGAAGGTGAAGCTGTCTCCCGGCGTGGCGGCCGTTCCCGCGACGTAGTGGTCGAGCCACTGGGCGGTCAGGAACTTCACCCGGTCGGAGTCGGTACGCGGACCCGCCCCGCCGTCGTGGCCGCCGGTGAACCAGGCGACCCGCACCGGGGTGCCGTTGGCGGCGATGCCCCGGGCGTTGGCGTCGGCCTCGCCGAGTGGGAAGAGGGTGTCCGCCGCCCCCTGCACCAGCAGGGTGGGCGCCTTGATCCGGTCCAGCACCCCGGCCGGGCTGGAGCGCCGCAGCAGGTCGACGGCGGCCTGGTCGGCCTGCCCGGTGACGGCGATGCTCAGGTACGCGGCACACACGTCGGGGGCGAACCGGCCACACGCCGGGTCCGGGATGGCGGCGGTGGTCGGGGCGCCCGGTGCGGTGCCCGGCCCCTGCCCGGGTGCCGGGCTGGGCGGGCCCGGTGCCGGTGCCCCCTCCGGGGCCTCGGCGGTGTTGCCGGAGATCCCCGCCGGACCGGAGCCCACGTTCCCGCCGCCGCCGAAGAAGATGCCGGCCCAGCCGGACTTGAACACCCCACGGGTCGGTTCCCCGCCGGTGCTCTCCGGCAGGAACGCGCGGGACAGGTCGTTCCAGGTGATCATCGGGACGATCGCGTCCACCCGCTGGTCCTGGGCGGCCAGCAGCAGCGCCAGGCCGCCGCCGTAGGAGCCGCCGACGACGCCCACCCGCGGGTCACCGTCGCCGTCGGTACGGATCTCCGGCCGCGCGGCCAGCCAGTCCAGCAGGCGCTGGGCGTCGCGTACCTCGTAGTCGGGGTTGTCCAGATGGATCTGGCCCCCGCTGCGGCCGAACCCTCGCGCGGTCCAGGTCAGCACCGCGTAGCCCCGGTCGGCCAACTCCTCGGCGTCGGTACGGACCGAGTTCTTGGTGCCGCCGAAGCCGTGGGCGAGCAGCACCGCCGGCACCTTCCGGTCCGCCTCGGCGTCATTCGGCAGGTACAACGTGGTGTCCAGGTCGACCGGCTCGTTGCCGCTCGGTCCGGACGCGACGGTGAGCATCGCGGACTCGGTGCGGAAACCCGGGCGATCCGGCCAGGCGGCCCAGACCACGACGGCGGCCAGCAGGACGACGGCCACCGACACCGCGACGGCCCGGCGACCGGTGGGCAGGGCACGGCGCAGCCGCGCGGCCGAGATCGGCGATTTCATTCGCCACACGGTACGGCGCGAAACCTGTGTATTAGCTGAGTTCCGCCGTACGTCCGTTCTGTTCAGCCGAACGTCACCCGGGAGGGGGTCGACCGCACATCGTCCATCGGGCCAACCTTTGGGACGACTTCCCATTGTGGAAATTCCTACCTTCTATCGGAATCCATATGGAAGTACGTCTAATACCTCGCAAGAACAGCACCCACGGTGATCGATCCGATGAGGCTGCGTCACCTCGCGGGAAGTGACGCAAAGCCGACCCGAGAGGCCGGTACCGGACCAACGGTGTTCGATTAGTTTCCGGTCCGGCGCACGGGACCGGCTCGTCGACGCCGCTGCCGCACCTGCGCCGACCGCCCAAGGAGATCATCATGACCGTTCCCGCTCCGCGGGTCCGTCGCCGACCCCGGACCCGGGGTCGGCTGTTGCCGCTGCTGCTCAGCATCGCGCTGCTACTCCCGGTGGCGCTGCTCACCGTGCAGGCCCACCGGCTCGTCGACGCCGACCGCGAGGTCGTCGAGCGGGAACGGCTGGGGGTGGAGTACCTGCGAGCCCTCGCGCCGGTCACCGAGGCGCTTGTCAACGCGCAGAGCGCCGCCATCGCCCGCAGACCGCTGCCCCGGCAGGTCCTGGAACAGGCGATCGAACAGGTCGCGGCGGTCGACGCCCGGATCGGCGGCGAGCTACGCACCGGGGAACGGTGGGCCGGCATCCGGGCGAAGCTGGAGGCGCTGCCGGAACGCTCGCTGACGGACCCGGAGGCCGCCTTCGCCGCCTACCGCGAGGTCACCGACCTGCTGCTGGCCCTGCACACGAAGGTGCGGGAGAGCAGCGGTCTGATCCGGGACGCCGGCGCCGACTCGCACTTCCTCCAGGACGGCGTCGGCGAGGAAATGCCGGAGGCCCTGGTCGCCGCCGGGCGGCTCACCGACCTGGCCACGCTCATCGAACGGCGACCCGCCACCGACCAGCTGCGCTCCTTCGGTGAGCTGGCCGCCCACCGGGTCGCCGCCCTCCAACCCGCCAACGACCTGGTCAACAACCTTCGGGCGGTGATGGACAGCTCGGAGAGCGCCGACCTGGGCGCGAACGTGCTCAGCTCGTTCGACGCCTACCAGCGGGGAGTCGAAGCGATGGCGCTGACCTCCCAACCCGACCAGACCGGCAAGCTCGACGTGGTCCGGCTCACCGGGGCCCGACTGGAGGCGCAGGAAGCCGCCAAGCAGCTCCAGCCGGTCCTGCTCGACGAGATCGACCGACTGCTGGCCGAGCGGATCGACGAGCTGAACCGGGACAACCTGCTGGTCCTCGGCGCGGGTGGGGTCGCCGGGCTGCTGCTGATCGCGCTCGCGGTGACCAGCTGGCTGTCTCGTCCGAGGGACAACCCGGGCACCGTCGACGCGTCCGGCAACGAGCCGGAGCGTGCCGGTTCGGACCGGCCGTCCGACAGCCACTGGGAGCAGATGGCGGCGCAACGACCGCCGGTGCCGGTCGGACAGGGATCCGACCCGGATCGCTGGAGGCCCTTCGATGCTGCTCGATAGGCTTCGGATCCGGGGCAAGCTCGCCCTGTTGGTGCTCGTCCCCGTGCTCTGCATGCTCGGGCTGACCCTGCCGGTGGTCTGGGAGCGGGTCGGGGTGGCACAGCGGGCCGACGACATCGCCGGCACCGTGCAGGTCGCCAACCGGGTCGGCACCCTGCTGCAACACCTGCAACGGGAACGAATGCTCGCCGTCGGTCTGCTGCTGCGCCAGGCCGACCGCAGCGACCTGGTCCAGGAGATCGCGAAGGTGGACGACCTGGTCGCCGACCTGCGGGCGGAGCTGGGCGACGACCTGACCCCCGCGGTGACCGCCGCGCTCGACGGGGTCCGGCAACTGGCACCCGTACGCACGGCCCTGCTCGCCAACCACGCCACCGTCGACCAGATCCTGGGCACGTACGCGCCGGTGCACCTCGCACTCATCGACTCGTTGCGGCTGCCGTACGACGTGGACACCCGCACCTCGGTCGGCCGGCAGGTGCTGGCCCTGGACCGCATCCTGCGCAAGAGCGAAGGGATCAGCGCCGGCGCCGCCCTGATCGTGCTGATCGCCGCCGACCCGAATCCGGCGCTCGCCACCGCCTTCGTGGCAAACATGGCCACCCTGCGGGCGGACAGCAACCAGATGCTCGGCCTGCTCACCCCCGAACAGCTGGTGCTGATGGACATCGAGCAGGCCGCGGTGGACGCCCGTGCCGGTGAGGACTTCCTTGAACAGAGCGCCCTGGACCCGGTCACCGCGGCGTCCCGGATTCCCATCGAGGCGCTCTACCCGACCACCTCCTCGCTGATCACCCTGGGTCAGTTCGTGGAGAAGAAGCTGGTCACCGACGTCACCGCCGAGGTACGCGCCGAGCGGCAGGCCGCGCTGTCCGCCGCGTACTGGGTGACCGCCCTGGTCCTGGTGATCCTGCTCGTCGTCGGGCTGCTCGCCCTGGTGATCGGCCGGGCGGTCGCCCGGCCGCTGACCCGGCTCACCCGCTCCGCCGACCGGGTCGCCCGGGTCGCCGAATCCGAGCTGCTGCGGGTCGCCGACGACGAGGCGGACCAGGCCCAGTCGATCCGTCTGGACCGGGTCGAGATCCGGGGCCGCGACGAGATCGGCGACCTGGCCCGGGCCTTCGAACGGGTCCAGACCACGGCCGCCCAGTTGGTGGAACGGCAGGTGGCGAGCCGACGCAACGTGGCCCAGATGTTCGGTCACGTCGGTCGGCGTACGCAGAACCTCGTCGGCCGCCAGATCGCCCTGATCGACCGGTTGGAGCAGCAGGAGACCGAGCCGGGGCGGTTGGAGAACCTGTACCGGCTCGACCACATCTCCAGCCGGCTGCGGCGCAACGCGGGCAACCTGGTGGTGCTCTCGGGCGCGGCCGGCGACGTGGTGCACGCCGCGCCGGTCCCGCTCGCCGACGTGGTCCGCCTGGCCCTCGGCGAGATCGAGGACTACACCCGGGTTGACGTGCAGGTTCCCGGCGAGGTCTCGGCGGCGCCGGCGATCGTCGGTGACCTGGTGCTGGCGCTTGCCGAGTTGATGGAGAACGCCACAGTCTTCTCCCCGCCGCACACCCGGGTGGTGGTCAACGGCGAACTGACCGAGGACGGTGCCCGGCTGACCGTGGTCGACCACGGCATCGGCATGACCGAGGCTCGGCTGGCCGACGAGAACGCCCGGCTGACCCGGCGGGAGCGGCTGGACCTCGTCCCGACCGAGGTGCTCGGGCTGTTCGTGGTGGGTCGGCTGGCCCGTCGACACGGCTGGCGGGTCGTACTCTCCGCCACCCCGGGCGGCGGGGTTTCCGCCACCCTGTCGATCGCTCGGCCGGACCTGGTGCTCGGCACGCCCGAGCCGGATCTGCGGACCACCCCGATCACCGTCCGGCCCGCCCTGCCGACGCCATCGCAACCGGTACCCGCCAGCCCTGCCCGGCCCGGGGACGGGCTGGCGGCGGCCGGTACCGGCGGGCCGGGCGGGTTCGACCAGCGGCTGCTGACCCGGGCCACCGCGAGTATCGAGTTGGCCGAGTCGTGGGACGCCTTCGCCACCGCTGCCCGCGTCGAAGCCGACCCGGCTGTGACGCAGCAGACACCAGTTCCGCCGGCACCGCCCGGTGCCACCACCCCGCCGCCCGGGATCCGGCAGCGGGTTCCCGGCGCCAGCCTGCCGAGGATCACCCCCCGGGTCGGTCCGGCGGACGCCACCACCGCCGACCCGGCCGCCGCACGCACCCTTGTCGAACAGTTCGAGTCCGGGGTACGCCGAGCCGAACAGCAGCGGGGGCACGCTCATCCCGAGCCGGTGGCTCCCGCACCGTCCGGCGCTCCGGCCCACCTGACCCGGCGGGTTCCCGGCGCGAATCTGGTCACGACGCCCAACCGGCAGCAGCTCACCGACCACCCCGGCGACCCGGCCGAGGTGCGCGATCTCATCAACGCGTTCGAGAACGGCGTCGCCCGGGCTCTGCGCGATGTCCGTCCAGACCGCAGCAACGACGAAGGAACGCCACATTGACCAGTCCGCACGTACACGAGAACCTCGACCACTCGAGCCACCCGGTCGGTGACCTCAGCCCCGAGGCCCGCACCTTCAACTGGCTGCTGGACACCTTCACGTCCAGCACGGCGGGCGTGCTGGAGGCGATCGCCGTCTCGTCGGACGGGCTGCTGATGGCCATGTCCGCGATCAAGGACCGGTCCAACGCGGAACGGCTCGCCGCCGTGGTCTCCGGCATGACCAGCCTGGCCGGCGGCGCCGCCAGTTGGTACGCCCTCGGCGGGCTGAACCGGGTCGTGGTGGACATGGCCGAGGGGTACCTGCTGATCAGCGCGATCAGCAGCGGCTCGGTGCTCGGCGTGGTGGCCGACCGGTCGGCCAACCTCGGCACCGTGGCCTACGAGATGACGCTCTTCGCCGGTCGGGCCGGCAGTGCTCTCACCCCGCGTCTGATCGCCGAACTCAAGAATTCCGTCCAGCAGTGACTCACGACGCCGCCGGTGAGCAGACAGGGCCGGAGCCCCGGATCCGACCCTATCTGCGCGCGTCCTCCCCGGTCGGTGACGCCGAGGGGGCACCGGCGGCGTTCGGGGCGGAGCCGGAGACGGCCGAGCCGACCGGCCTGCGCCCGTTCGTGCTCACCGCCGGCCGGGTGGCCGGGGCGGACCCGACGATCGGCCTGGAAACCCAGGTGACAGTCCGGTCGGACGCCGAGGCGTGGCACCTGTCAGCCGCCCGGCTGGCTCCGGAGCTTCAGGCGATCGTGGCGCTCTGCAGTGAGCCGATCTCGGTCGCCGAGATCTCCGCGAAGACCCGGCTGCACTTCGGCGTGACCCGGGTGCTGGTGGGGGACCTGCGCGCCGCCGGCCATCTCGACGTGCACGTCACCGACACCGACGACGCCCTCGACCCCGACGTCATCCTGCGAGTGATTGATGGACTCCGTGCAATCTCCTGACTGGCCGGTCGCCCCGCAGGGCGCGCTCTCCGCCAACAGCGCCACCGCCCGCTACGGCGGTCCGGCACCCACCCCGCCACCGGTGGTGGGGCGGGCCAGTCTGCCGCCGCCTCAGCCGTACCATCCGCCGGCCGCCGCGCCGGCCGCGACCGGTACGCCATCGCGTCCCGCGCCACCGATCCCGGTCAAGATCCTGATCGCGGGTGGGTTCGGGGTCGGCAAGACGACCACTGTGGCGTCGATCTCGGAGATCGATCCGCTGACCACCGAGGCGGAGATGACCATCGCCGGAATTGGGGTCGACGATCCGGGACAGCGTTTCGACAAGACCACCACCACCGTGGCGATGGACTTCGGCTGCGTCACCATCGACCGCAGTCTCAAGCTGTACCTGTTCGGCACGCCCGGTCAGGCCCGCTTCGGCTTCATGTGGGACGACCTGGCGCGCGGCGCACTCGGCGCGCTCGTGGTGGTCGACAGCGCCCGGATGGACGACTGCTACCCGGCGATCGACTTCTTCGAACGGGCCGGGCTGCCCTTCGTGGTCGGGGTGAACGCCTTCGACGGGCGGCTGGCGCACGACCTCGGCGCCATCCGTTGGGCCCTGGCGATCGGCGACCATGTACCTCTGGTGCAGTTCGACGCCCGGGATCGGCTCTCGGTACGGGACGCCCTTCTGGTCGTCCTGGACCGGGCGCTGGCCCGGGCCACCCGGGACAAGCGGGCCTGAGCCGACCGGCTCGGAGCCCCTCGTGGGAAGGGGTGAGGCGGATGCGAGGCGGGCTGGACGAAACCCTGGCCCGGATGCGGCGGCGCGAGGAGGCACTGCGTCTCCGGTCCACCGAACCGGCCGACGGCGAATCCGGGTCGGCGGACGGGACACCCCCGTCCGGTGCCGGCGGACGGAACGACGGGACCGGCTGGGCTCCGCCCCGGGAGGCGGGCGGGCACGTGCTCGACGATGTCGCCGAGGCGCTGCGGGCCGCCGTCGCGGTCCATCCGGGCACGGCGGTCACCGCCCGGATCGACCACGACGGGCAGGCGTACGACCTGCGGGTGGCCTGGACCGGCCAGGAGGTGACCGTCACCGGGCAACCGGTGGCGGCACCGCCGTCCTGGCCGTTGTCGGCGAACACCGTCGCCGGCTGGCCCGCCCGCCAGGAGTCGCTGACCGGCGACCCGGCGGCCCGGCTGGCCGAGCTGATCCGCCGCGACCCGTCCCTGCTCACCAGCGAGGGTCCGCCGGGCTGACCGCACACGGGATGATCGGGCCGTTTAGGGTCGGGCGATGGGCGAACCCGAGTTGACCTTGACCGCGAGCCTGCGAGCGGCCGCACTGGACGCCCGGCGCGGCATCGTCCGGCTGCACCCCGAGGTGCTCACCGCGCTGGGCCTGCGGCCGGGCGATCCGGTCCGGTTGACCGGCCGGCGGGTGACCGCCGGGATCGTCGCCCCGGCCGAGCCGACCGCGAGCAGCGCCCTGCTGCACGCCGACGACCTGATGCTGGGCAACCTCGGCGTACGCGACGGCGGCCAGGTGCGGGTCAGCGCCGCTCCGACCGTCGCGGCGGCCCGGGTGCTGCTCGCCGGGCCGGCGGAGGTCGTCGCGGTGGTCTCCCCGGAGATGCTCCGGTTGGCGCTGCTGGGCAAGGTGGTCACCACCGGGGACGACGTGTCGCTGCTGCCCCAGGACGTGCTGCCCGACGCCGCGACGCGCAGCCTGGTCGAAGTGGCCCGGCGCAGCCTGTCGACCCGGGTCGGCTATGCCTGGACCAGCACCCTGCTGCGGGTCGTTGCCGCCGAACCCGAGGTCGGTGCCCTGGTCACCATGGACACCACAGTCGGCTGGGAGCACGGGGCCCGCACCCACGGTGTCGCCGGCTCGCTGGCCGGTCGCGCCGCGTCCCTGGCCGGTGCCGGTGGCATGGGCACGCCGTCGCCCACCGACACGTCCCGGTTCGACACCGCCGCTCGGTTCGGCGGGTTCGATGCCGGCCAGGCCGGTGACGTCGATGCCGACGCGGCATCCGCAGGCTGGTCGGGCGGCGAGTCGACCGAGCACGTGGCGTCGGTGGACGAACTGCCCGGCCTGCGTTCCCAGGCCGAGGAGCTGACCGAACTGCTCGACCTGGGCTTTCACCACCGCGAGGTGCTGGGCCGGTTGAGCACCACCGTGGCGCTCGGGGTGCTGGTCAGCGGTCCGGCCGGTTCCGGCAAGTCGGCGTTGGTGCGGGCAGTCGCCGCCCAGGTCGGTGCCCGGGTGCATGCCCTCTGGGCGCCCGAGATCGCCGCCCTGAGCAACTCCTCGGCCGCCGCCCGGCTGCGGGCGACCACCGCGGAGGTGATCGCCGACGGCCCGGCCGTGCTGTTGGTCACCGACGTGGAGGCGCTCGCCCCGGCGGACACCCCGGGGCCGGTGGCGACCGTGTTCCGTCAATGCCTCGCCCAGATCGTGCAGGCCGGCGCGGCGGTGGTCTGCACCACCAGCCGGCCGGAGGCCCTCGACCCGGCGATGCGCGCCCCGGACCTGCTCTCGTTGCGGATCGACGTACCCCTGCCCGATGCCGCCCTGCGCCGGGAACAGCTGACCGTGCTGACCCGCCCGGTCCCGCTCGCCGACGACGTACGGCTGGACGAGGTGGCGGGGCGTACGCCCGGTTTCGTCGCCGCCGACCTGGCCGCGCTGGTCCGCGAGGCCGGCATCCGCGCGGCGCTGCGCCAGAAGTCGGACGAGAACCCGACGGTACGGATGGCCGACTTCACCGCCGCCCTGGAGGTGGTCCGGCCGACAAGCATGGCCGCCTCCACCCTGGAACTGGCCCGGGTCACCCTCGACGACGTCGGTGACCTGGTCGAGGTCAAACAGCAGTTGACCGAGTCGGTGCTCTGGCCGCTTACCTACCCGGACACCTTCGCCCGGCTCGGCGTGCAGCCGCCGCGCGGGGTGCTGCTCTACGGGCCGCCCGGCTGCGGCAAGACCTACCTGGTGACCGCGCTGGCCGGGTCGGGCCGGGCGAACGTGCTCTCGGTCAAGGGTGCGGAGCTGCTGTCGAAGTGGGTCGGCGAGAGCGAACGGGCGGTACGCGAACTGTTCCGCCGGGCCCAGGAGGCCGCACCCACGCTTGTCTTCCTCGACGAACTGGACGCCCTCGCCCCGGTACGCGGCCAGGCCACCGACGGCGGCACCACCGATCGGGTGGTCGCCGCCCTGCTCACCGAGTTGGACGGGGTGGAGGCCCTGCGCAACGTCGTCGTGGTCGGCGCGACCAACCGGCCCGACCTGATCGACCCGGCGCTGCTGCGCCCGGGTCGGCTGGAACGGCTGGTCTACGTGCCGCCACCGGACGCCGAGGCCCGCGCGGCGATCCTGCGCGCCGCCGCGCGCAACGTGCCGCTCGCCGAGGACGTCGACCTCGGTGCGCTCGGCGCCGACCTGGACGGTTTCTCGGCCGCCGACTGCGCGGCGCTGGTGCGGGAGGCGGCCCTGGCGGCGATGCGCGAGTCGCTGACCGCCGCCACGGTCACCGCCGCACACGTGGAGACCGCCCGGGCCCGGGTGCGGCCGTCCCTGGACCCGGCCCAGGTGGCGTGGCTGGCCGCGTACGCCGAGCAGCGCGGCTGAGCCCTAGAGTGCCGGTGGTGTCGCGTCGAGGTGGATCTCAGCGTGCACCCGGTCGCCGTCCTCGCGCAGCTTCGCGCCGCACTTCTCCAGCACCGACAGGGCCCCGCGATTCTCCGGTGTGGTGTCGGCGACCACGACCCGCATGCCGGCCGCGGCGGCCAGGTTCAACAACTCGCGCAACGCCGCCGCGCCGATGCCCTGGCCGCGGGCGGAGCGGCCGAGCCACATGCCCACCTCGACGACGTCGGGCTCGTCACGTCGGGTCATCCGGATCATCCCGACCACCTCGCCGCCGGCGATGATCGCGTACATGGCGGTGCGGGTGGCCGCGTCGAGCCCACCGAAGCTGGCCCGGTGGAACTCCCGGAACGCCTCCCGCCGCGCGTGCGACCAGCCGGCCGGTGCCGCCACCGGCGGCATCACGTCGGCCGGTTCCGCCTCGGCGACCGCTACGGAGAGCAACGGTTCGAGGTTCTGCTCGTCCACCGGCTCCAACCGGACCGCACCCGTCACGTGCCGGAGTCTTCCGCGCCCGGCAGCGGAAGTCCACCGGGTTGGCGAGGAGGTGCACCTCTGGTGCAATGGATCGGCCGGTCGGGCCGAAATCGGGTACTGCCTCACATTCCGGTGTCGTCCGGCCGGTCGAATTCGCAGTAGACGGCGGAGGCGTCGTCGGCCCGTTTGTGCCGGCGCAACCGGTCGGGATGGTCCCGCTCGGCGGCCCGCACCCGGGCGATCAGCCCACCCGGCCCTTCGGCGGACACCACGTCGAGCAGGCCACCCCAGTCGAACAGCCCGAACTCCTCCACGGCGACGGAGGCTCCGTCGCTGAGCAGCACCGCGCGGCGCAGCGCCGACGGGCCGCGCAACGGCAGGCTGCCGACCACCGCGTGGTACGCCGCGTCCGGATCGGCGGCCGCGACCCAGTAACCGTGCGTACGGTTCATCCGCTCCCGTTGCACCGACACAGCGTGCCGCAACCGGGTGGCCCGGTCGGTCGACTCGGGCAGCGTGGCGGCGGTGCCCCGCAGGCCGGCCGCCGCAGAGGCCAGCCGGTCGTCGACGATCACGTCGACCCGGTCGCCGGTGTCGAGCACCAGTGGGCTGTCGCAGAGCACCAGGTAGTCCACCTGATCACCGCCGTCGCGCAGCAGGCAGACGGTGCTGGCCGGAGTACCCGGATGATCTAGATCGCACTGGTCCCCGTGATCGGCGCGAACCGCCAGGATCGCCGCCGCCAGGTTGCTCACCAGCGTCGCCGCCGGCCGAGCCGCCTCGGCCAGCCCCAGCCGGGCGGCCAGGTGCCGGACGTACCACTGCGGCCCGTGTACGCAGCCGGTGTCGAAGCCCTCCGGCACGGTCGCCCCGTCCAGCACTCCGACCAGGGGGCCGAACTGGAACACCACGTCCTCGTTGACCGTACTGCCGGGTGGTGGAGCGGACGCGGAGCGTACCCGCATGGTCGGCGCGGATCCGACGGCCATGCCGCGCCGACGCTCGTCGGCCGTCGCCTCGGGCGGCCCCGTGCCGCTGCCCGGGTGCGTCACCTGCACCCCGGTCCGCCTCGAACCGGCGGGGTCACCTCGGGTCATCGCCGCCACCTCCGCGCCCCGGCTACCCGCCCGACGCCCCGACATGCCCTCGGTGCCGTTTCGGCTCGGCGGGCGGTGGGCTCAGCGGCGGCGGTTGCGGGCCCGGGACGCACGCAGCCGTCGTAGCCGGCCGACCAGCACCGGGTCGGCGGCCAGCGCCGCCGGATTGTCCAGCAGCGCGTTGAGCAACTGGTAGTAGCGGGTGGCGGAGAGACCGAAACGATCCCGGATGGCCTGTTCCTTGGCACCGGCGTGCCGCCACCACTGCCGTTCGAACGCGAGGATCTCCCGCTCCCGATCGGCAAGAGTGTCGGTCGCCTCGGCGGTGACGGCATCGGGGGTGCTCGGGGGTAGCGACTCGTCGTCCGGGGCCGATCGCGGGGGCGGCACCGCGGCAGTGTCCGCACCGGCGCTGGTCGACACCCGGGCGTCGGGGCTCTCCGCTGTCGGGGTGGCGTCGGCGGGTGACATGGGGCTCCTCACGGGGGCGGCCGGCACGGGCGACGCCAACCGGGTTCCCAGCCTAACCACAGGTCACAGCCGACGCACCAGCAGCGCGGCGCGCCGATGCGCATGCCGCGCCGGCAGGTGGCGGGCCAGGGCACCGCCCGTGGGCGCGATCCGGGGAGAGATCGCGCCCACGGGCCCCTCACCGGGTCATGATCATCAGGTGATGTCCCGCCGACGGAGCGTCCAGAGCGCCCCGCCGAGGAAAATCACCACCGCGACCGTGAACAGGATCGACGAGTGCTGCCAGGTGATGTCCAGGGTGGCCGGGTTGCACTCACCGGTGTAGGAGGCGTTGCAGGACCGCCAGTCCTCAAGCGTCAAGGTCTTGGTCATCCAGGCGTACACGTACGTGGGCAACAGCCACGCCTCGCCGAATCGGACCTGGGCCAGGTCGAGCAGGATGGCGAGCCCGGCCTGGCCGACCACCATGACCGCGACCGCCCCGCCCAGTGCCATCGCGGTGTGCCGGCCGAGCGAGGCCAGGGCGAAGCCGACGGTTGCCGCGACCAGCACCAACACGACCCCGCGCAGCCCGGTGAGCAGGAACGACTGCCAGACACCGGAGGTCATCCCGTCCGTTGTCCCGCGCCAGCTGGCGATCAGCCAGAGAATGCCGAACCACGCCACGGAGGCGGACAGCGCCACGGCGAGCATCCCGGTGAGCAACGCTCCCAGCTTCGTCAGCAGGACGCTCAACCGCTTCGGTCGCCACAGCAGCAGGTTCATCATTCCGCCGGTGTTCCACTCGGCACCGATGAAGGAGGCGCCCACCACGAAGCCGACCATGGCCAGGATGCCCGCGAGAGTGACGAGCATGTCCGGAACGCTGGCCTTGAAGACGAAGGTCGACGGGAGATACCACTCGTCCTGGATGTCCTCCCGTGCCGGTGGGGCGATCGACGCGCAGTCGGCCGGGTAATAGTCGACGTTCTCGCCCGCCGCCTTGGCCCGCTCGCAGTTGGCGCGCTCCTGCTCGGCCCACCGCACCTGCTCGGCATGGCTGCTGTCGGCGGCCCGCCTGGCCTCAGCCCACTGTTCGGTGCCGATCTTCTCGTTGGTGACGAACAGACCGACCACGACGAGGGCCAGGATCAGCAGGCCACCCGCGGTCATCCAGCGGGTGAAGCGCCGCTTGGCCAGCCGGCGCAGTTCGGTACGGAAGAGACTCACGCGCCCCAACCTCCCCCGGTGGGCGCGGACGGCGCCGCCCCATCGACTCGTACGGAATGGTCGACCTGCCGGTGCTGGCCGGGAACCGGCGCGGTGTTGGTCAACTCGAGGAAGACGCTCTCCAGGTCGACCGTGACCGGGGCGAGTTCGCTGACGTAGAGGCCCTGTTCGGCCAGGAGCCGGGTGATCGTGGCCGGCTTGTCCACTCCGGAGACCATCAGGTGGTCCTGGTTCGCGGTCACCCGGTAACCGTTGCCGTGCAGCGCGTTCGCGGCGAGCGGCAGGTCCATGACGGCTTCCAGCCGGACCCGGACCCCGCCGGAGGAGTGCTGGGCGAGCACCTCGTCGACCGGGCCGAAGGCGACCCGGCGGCCCAGCGAGATGATGGTGACCGAGTCACAGATCAGCTGGATCTCGCCGAGGATGTGGCTGGAGAGCACCACAGTCATTCCCGACTCGGCGAGGTTGCGCACCAACGTACGCATCTCCCGGATGCCGCCCGGGTCGAGGCCGTTGGCCGGCTCGTCCAGGATCAGCAGCCTGGGGCTCTTGAGCAGGGCCGAGGCGACGGCGAGCCGCTGCTTCATGCCGAGCGAGTACGTCTTGACCCGCTCGCCGGCCCGGTCGCGCAGGCCGACCAGTTCCAGCACCTCGTCGACCCGCTGGGCCGGCACCTCATCGGCGCTGGCCAGCAGGGAGAGGGTGTCACGGGCGCTGAAGTGCGGGAAGAACTGCGGGCTCTCCACGATCGCGCCGACCTGACGGGCCACCTGGGGCAGCGCCGCCGGCACCTCCTGGCCGAGAATGGACATCCGGCCACCGTCGGAGCGGATCAGCCCGAGCAGCGTACGCAGAGTGGTGGTCTTGCCCGACCCGTTGGGGCCGAGGAAGCCGTGCACCTCCCCGGCTTCGACCCGCATGTCGAAGCCGTCCAGGGCATTGCGGGTGCCGCGTCGTCGACTGCGGTACGTCTTTCGTAGACCTTCGATTTCCAGGACAGCTGGCAAGCTGCACCTCCCCCGTTGGGTGTGGGGCGCCCGCCGTTGCGGGGGCGACCACGACACCATACTCGGTATGCACCCGAAGGCAATACCCGGTATGCAGCGCCACGCCGAAGCCTGCCAGAACACGCGAAGTTCTGCTGGAAGGACCCCCTGCGACGCGCCGGAGGCTTGACCAGGAAATGCCTCAGGCGCAGATGACGTGCACGCCGGCGGCGCGGAAGGCGTCGACCACGTCGGGCGTGGCGCCCGAGTCGGTGACCAGCGTCTCGACCCGGTCGACCGGGCAGATCCGGGCGAAGGCGTGACCGCCCAGCTTGGACGAATCAGCGATTATCACCACTCGCTTGGCCCGGGCCACCATGAGGTTGTTCATCGCCGCCTCGCCCTCGTGGTGGGCGGCGGCACCGAGGTGCGGGTCGATGGCGTCCACGCCGAGCAGCGCGACGTCCAGGGTCACCTCGCGCAGCAGCGCCCCACCCAGGGGCCCCACCAGCTCGAACGACTTGGGTCGCACCACCCCACCGGCGACCACGACCTTCATCCGGGAGCGGACCAGCAGCTCGTTGGCGATGTTGAGGGCGTTGGTGACCACGGTCAGCTGGGCGCCCTCGGCGTTGGTGTTGAGATCCGGTCGGACGGCCAGCGCCCGAGCGACCTCGGTGCTTGTGGTGCCGCCGTTGAGGCCGACCACCGTGCCCGGCGTGACAAGCGCCGCGGCGGCGGCGCCGATGCGCTGCTTCTCCGCGGAGTTCTTGGCCGTCTTGTAGCGCAGGGGCAGGTCGTAGGAGACCCCGTTCGCGACCGCGCCACCCCGGGTGCGGGTGATCATCTGCTGCTGGGCGAGCTGGTCGAAGTCCCGCCGGATGGTGGCCTGGGAAACGTCCAGCCGGTCAGCGGCCTCCTCGACGGTGACCCGACCGGACTCGGTCAGCATCTCGAGCAGGGCGTTCCATCTCGCGTAACGGTCCACCCCGGGACCTCCGTGTCTGCACGAATGTGATTGGTTGCGTGCACACTAGTGCTCAAAACGCGGAAACAGCAAAACCCGACACTGCTCGATCAAGCCTGCGGTTGCTATTTCCATCGAGTTTCGCGCAGAATAACGCGCGAAAGACGGGTCAAACGAGCCATATTGCGCAGCCGCTGCGAGGAGTTCTCATGGCGTACGTCCACGCGGAGATCGCAAGCCAGCCGGACTGCTGGCACCAGGCAGCCGACCTCGCTCCGACAGTCCTCGACCGGCTGCCGCGCGACGGTGAACGGGTCGCCGTCGTCGGCTGCGGCACGTCGTGGTTCATGGCGAAGGCGTACGCGGCCCGCCGCGAGGCCACCGGCCACGGCGAGACGGACGCCTTCCAGGCCAGCGAGTTCCCGACCGGCCGCCGCTACGACCGGCTGCTGGCGATCACCCGCTCCGGCACCACCACGGAGGTACTCGACCTGCTCGCCGCGCTGCGCGGGCGAATCCCGACCACTGTGCTGGTCGGTGACCCCGCCTCCCCGGCGGTGAGCCTCGCCGACGCCGCGGTGCCCCTGCCGTTCGCCGACGAACGGTCGGTGGTGCAGACCCGCTTCGCCACCACCGCGTTGGCGCTGCTGCGTGCACAGCTCGGCGACAACATCGACGCGCTGGTCGCCGACGCGGAGGTCGCCGTCCGCGCCCCGCTGCCGATCGACCCGAGCCTGATCGAGCAGGTCACCTTCCTCGGCCGCGGTTGGACGATCGGCCTGGCCCTGGAGGCGGCACTGAAGTGCCGGGAGGCGGCCACCTTCTGGGCCGAGGCGTACCCCGCGATGGACTACCGGCACGGCCCCATCTCGGTGGCCGCCCCCGGGCGGCTGGTCTGGGCCTTCGGCGAGTTGCCCGACGGACTGCCCGAGGACGTCGCCGCCACCGGCGCGGCCTTCGTGCACAGCCGCACCCACGGGGTCCGTACCGTGCTGGGTCGTTGGGCCGCCGGACGCAACCCGGTCGACCCGATGGCCGACCTGATCCTGGCGCAGCGCTTCGCCGTCGCACTGGCGACAAGTCGCGGGCTCGACCCCGACGCGCCCCGGCACCTGAGCCGGTCCGTGGTGCTCGCGTGAGCGAGCGCGACGGCAGGGTCGTCGTCGCGCTGGACGTGGGCGGCACCGGGATGAAGTGCGCGCTGATCCGTCCGGACGGTGCCGTGGTGCACGCCGAACGGCACCTCACCGGTGCCGACCGTGGGGCCGAGGCCGTGGTCGACACGATCCTCGCGGTCGCCGACGGGCTGGTCAGCACGGCGCGCACGGCCGGGCTCACCCCGACCGCGCTCGGCATCGTGGTGCCGGGCATCGTGGACCAGACCCGTGGCGTCGCCGTCTGGTCGGCGAACATCGGCTTCCGGAACGTACCGCTGCGGGACCTGGCCACCGACCGGCTCGGCCTGCCCACGGCGCTCGGCCACGACGTACGCGCCGGCGGCCTCGCCGAGGCGCGTCTCGGTGCCGGCCGCGACGCCGGGCACGTGCTGTTCGTGGCGATCGGTACCGGCATCGCCGCCGCGCACGTGGTCGCCGGAGCGGCGGCCACCGGCGCACACGGCGCCGCCGGAGAACTCGGCCACATCCTGGTCCGCCCGGGCGGTCCACGCTGTGGCTGCGGACGCTCCGGCTGCCTGGAGGCGATCGCCTCCGCCTCGGCCGTGGCCCGCCGCTACACCGCACTCGCCGCCGGCACGACCGGCGACGCCGACACCACGTCGGACGGCGGGTCCGCTGCCGGGCCGACACCGGGACCGACAGTGGTCACCGCCGCCGAGGTCGCCGACCGGGCGGCCGCCGGCGAGGAACTGGCCACCCGGGTCTGGCGGGAGGCCGTCGAGGCGCTGGCCGACGGCCTCGCGACCGGACAGGCGTTGTACGACGTGCAGACGATCGTGCTGGGCGGCGGCCTCGCCCAGGCCGGCCCCGGGTTGTTCGACCCGCTGCGCACCGCCCTGCGCGAGCGCCTGACCTTTCACCGGGAGCCACGACTCGTCCCGGCCGCCCTCGGCGACGAGGCCGGTTGCCTCGGTGCCGCCCTGCTCGCCCTCGACCAGTTGGAGGACTCATGACCGTACGGGTGAACGGCAAGGTGGTGACCCCGAGCGGGGTCGTCCGGCAGGGCTGCGTCGAGGTCAGGGGCGACCGGATCACCGCGGTCGCCGAGTACCCGTCGGTACGCGACGGGCACTGGGTCGTGCCGGGCTTCGTGGACATCCACACCCACGGCGGCGGCGGGCACACCTTCACCACCGGCGACGCCGACTCCGCCCGGGCCGCCGCCGCGTTCCACCTGGGCCACGGCACGACCAGCCTGCTGGCCAGCCTGGTCAGCGCTCCCTTCGAGCTGATGCGCTCGGCCACGTCGGCCTTCGCGCCGCTGGTCCGCGACGGGGTGCTGGCCGGCATCCACTTCGAGGGGCCGTACCTGTCCGCCGCCCGCTGCGGCGCGCAGAACCCGCAGTTTCTCCGCGACCCGTCCACCGACGAGCTGACCGAGTTGATCAAGCTGGGTGACGGGGCGGTGCGGATGGTCACCGTCGCGCCGGAGCGGGCCGGCGCGCTGGCCGCCATCGAACTGCTCACCGGACACGGCGTGGTCGCCGCGGTCGGTCACACCGACGCCACGTACGAACAGACCCGTGCCGCCATCGCGGCAGGCGCGAGCGTCGGCACGCACGTGTTCAACGGCATGCGTCCGGTGCACCACCGCGAGCCGGGGCCGGTCGTGGCGCTGTTGAGCACTCCGAACGTCATCTGCGAACTGGTCGCCGACGGGGTGCACCTGCACGACGGGACGCTCACCTTCGCCACCTCCACCGCCGGGCCGGAACGCTGCGCGCTGATCACCGACGCGATGGCCGCCGCCGGCATGCCCGACGGCGAGTACGAACTCGGCGGCCAGGCCGTGACCGTCGCCGAGGGGGTGGCCCGACTGGCCGGCGACGGTGCGATCGCCGGCAGCACCCTCACCATGGACGCGGCCCTGCGGCACGCGGTGGCCGCCGGCATCCCGGTGCCCGACGCGGTACGCATGGTCTCCACCACCCCGGCGCTCGCCATCGGCCTCGGCGACCAGGTCGGTGCCCTCCAACCCGGCCTGCGCGCCGATCTGGTGGTGCTCGACAACGACCTGAACGTCGTCCGGGTGATGCGCGGCGGCACCTGGGTCCAGTGACCCCGCATCAGCGGGGTGCGGGAATCTCCACGCCGAGCACCGCCTGCTCGTCGGGGCGGTGCACCAACTCCTCGGTGAGGAACGACTGCACGGCGTGACGCATCCCGACGTCCCGGCCGGCCCGCTCGGAGAGCAGCCACTTGTGCTCGATGATCTGGGCGAACAACTCCTGCGGCTCCAGCTTGCGGCGCAGGTGCGCGGGGACGGCCCGGACCACCGGCTCGAACACCTCGGTCAGCCAGCGGTGGGCGGCCTGCTGCTCGTCGGTCAGGTCGCTCTCGGCCCGGTACGCGTCGAGGTCGTTGAGCAGCTTACGGGCCTGGTTCTCCTCGGCGTCCAGACCGGTCAGCCGGAGCAGTCGCCGGTGGTGGTAGCCGGCGTCGACCACCTTCGGCCGGATCAGGTAACGCCCGTTGCCGATTGTCGACATGGCCACCTCGGCCACGTCGAAGCCCATCTCGTTGAGCCGGCGGATGCGGCCCTCGATGTCGTGTCGGGCGTCCCGTTCGACCTGCTGCTCGTAGGTGATCTCGTGCCACAGCCGCTCGTAGCGCTGCACGACCTCCTCGCAGACCACCTCCGGGTCGATCGAGTCGTGCAGCAGACCGGCGGCCTGCAGGTCGAGTGCCTCGCCGAAGATGTTGACCCGGGCGATCTCCAGGTCTTCACCACGTTGACCGTTGGAGAGACCGTTGCGCAGCGCCCCGGTCTCGGCGTCGACCAGGTAGGCGGCGAAGGCGCCCGCGTCGCGCCGGAACAGCGTGTTCGACAGCGAGCAGTCGCCCCAGAAGAAGCCGGTGAGGTGCATCCGGACCAGCAGCGCGGCGAGCGCGTCCAGCAGCCGGCCCATGGTCTCCGGTCGCAGCGTGTGCGAGAACAACGCCCGGTACGGCAGGGAGAACTGAAGGTGCCGGGTGATCAGCACCGGGTCGAGCGGTTCACCGGAGTCGGACTCCCGGTCGGCGACGATCGCCACCGCCTGCACCGACGGGAAGTCGATCCGCTCCAGGGCGCGCAGCAGGTCGTACTCCCGCTCGGCGACCCGCTCCCCGGTCTCCTTGACCGCGTAGACGTACCCGCCGAGGCGGACGAAGCGCACCACGTGCCGGGAGATGCCCTGCGGCAGGGCGACCAGGTGCTCGGCCGGCCACTGCTCCAGCGGTGTCGACCAGGGCAGGTCGAGCAACGCCGGGTCCACGAGGGCCGAAGTGATCCGCACGCAGTCAAGTCTGACGCTTTCCCCGCCGGAACGCCTCCCCGCGTGGCTGGGCACACAGTCACCGCGATCACCGCCCGAACCCGGCCGCCGCGCGCGGCCGGTAGCGTGATCGGGTGCGAGAAACCACGACGGTACGCGGACGCGTACGCCTGGCACCGGTCCGACCGGCCGGCTGGTGGTTCGACGCACTGCTGCTGGCCGCCCTCGTCGGGCTGACCGTGGCACTCGCCGCCGGCTGGTTCTTCGGCATCGACCGGTCGGTCGCCGACTGGGCCGACGCGCACCGGCCCACCGCCGCCCGGTGGGTCGCGATCATCCTCAACTACCTCGGTCAGGGCACCCCGCTGACCCTGATCGCCGCCGGCCTGTCGGTGCTGTTGGCGATCCGGCTGCGTTCGGTGCGCCCGCTGTTCGTCCCGGTCGCCGCCTTCGTGCTCACCCTGTTCACCATCGGCCCGCTGAAGGTGTGGACCGCCCGGCCGGCACCGAGCGCCAGCATCAAGGAACCGTTCCTGCCGCCCGAGCAGACCCTCCCGCTCTTCCAGGAGGACCTGCCGGTCCGCTTCGCTCAGTCGTACCCGTCCGGGCACGTGGCCAACGCCATCGTCTGGTACGGCGTCATCGCGCTGCTGCTCGCGCCCCTGCTGGCGACCCTCGGCCGGAGGCTGCCGCGCCGGGTGGTGCCGGCGATCCGGATCGTCCCGCCGGCCGTGGTGCTGTGCACCACCACCTACCTGGGCTGGCACTGGCTCAGCGACTCGGTGGCCGGGCTGCTGCTGGGGCTGCTGCTGGACCGGATCCTGCACCGGGTGCCCTGGGACGAACTGCCGCTGCCGGCCCGGTCACGAAACTGGGACCGGCCGTTCACCAAGCCTGTCTAGGCTGCCGCTGTGAATCAGCTGGCGCGCCGGTTGGGCGTACCCGATGCCGTGGTCATCGGTCTGGGGTCGATGCTGGGTGCGGGCATCTTCGTGGTCTTCGCCCCGGCCGCGGCGGCGGCCGGCGGCATCGGCCTGTTGACCGCGTTGGTACTGGCCGGCTTCATCGCCTACTGCAACGCGACCAGTTCGGCGCGACTCGCGGCCCGCTACCCCGAGTCCGGCGGCACCTACGTGTACGGCCGGGAACGGCTCGGCCCGTACGCCGGTTTCGTCGCCGGCTGGGGTTTCGTGGTCGGCAAGACGGCCAGCTGCGCGGCGATGGCGCTGACCATCGGGGCGTACCTCTGGCCCGGGCAGGCCCGGCTCGTCGCCGTCGCCGCCGTCGTCGCGGTGACCGCCGTGAACCTGCGCGGCATCGCCAAGACCGCCACCGCCACCCGCATCCTGGTGCTGGTCGTGCTGGCGGTGCTGGCCCTGGTCGCGGTGGCCGGCGCGACCGACGTCTCGATCGCCCGGATCGACGCGCCCGGCGGCTCCGCCCGGGGCGTCCTCACCGCCGCCGGCCTGCTCTTCTTCGCCTTCGCCGGGTACGCGCGCATCGCCACCCTCGGCGAGGAGGTACGCGAACCCGAACGCACCATCCCCCGCGCGGTGCCGCTTGCCCTCGGCCTGGTGCTGGTCATCTACCTGGCGCTGGCCGTGATCGCCCTCGGCGTGCTCGGCCCGGCGCGGCTCGCCGCCTCGGGCGCACCATTGGCCGACGTGGTGACCGCCGCCGGGCTGCCCGGCCTGGCCTGGGTGGTCCGCGCCGGAGCGACCGTCGCGGTGACCGGCGTGCTGCTCTCCCTGGTGGCCGGGGTCGGCCGCACCACCCTGGCGATGGCCCGCCGCCGTGACCTGCCCGCCGCCCTGGCCGCCGTGCACCCCGTACACCAGGTGCCGCACCGCGCCGAGTTGGCCGTGGCAGCCGTCGTGATCCTGGTGGTCATGCTGGCCGACGTACGGAACGCGATCGGCTTCTCCAGCGTCACCGTGCTCGTCTACTACGCGATCACCAACGCGGCGGCGTTGACCCTCGGCCGGGACCGGGACCGGACGCTGCCGGTGCAGGCCCTCGCCGGGACCGGGCTGGTCGGCTGCATCCTGCTCGCGGTCAACCTGCCGCTGGGCAGCGTGCTCGCCGGCTTCGGCGTCCTCGCCCTCGGCTCAGCCTGGTACGCCCTGCGCCCAGCCCGTCGCTGAACCAGAGCGTCGACGATGGTCACGCTCGATCCGGGATCGAGTGGTCTCGTTGTGAAACCAAAGCCACTCGATCCCAGATCGAGCGTGATCTTGCGGACAGACGCCGGACTCACGCTGACTCCTCGGTCTCTCGCGGCAGCGGCGGTGTCCCGACCGGGGGCGTGATCTCCTCCTCGGGCGGGGCAGCCTCGCGGAGCAGGGCGTTCAGGCCGGCGCGTCGGGCCACCACGGTCAGGCGGTCCCCGGCCACGATCACCAGGCGGTGGTCGGGTGACCAGTCGTAGCGCTGGCCGGGGCGGGCGTGCGCGAGCAGCCGTACGCTGCCGGTCCTGCCGACCGCGGCGAGGGGGCGGCCGTCGAGGGCCGAACCGGCCGCCACCGCGACCTCGGTGACCAGCAGGGCGTGCCGGCCGACCGGGATGGTGGCGATCACCGCCCGGTCGAGCAGGGCGGCGGCGAACGACGGGGCGGCCAGGTAGGAGACGCTGCGTGAGGTGCCGATGCCGAAGGCGCGCTGGACCCGCTCGGCGAAGTGGCCGTCGAACAGCCGCAGCACCACGCGAAGCTGGTCGTTGATGGTCCGGCCGTTGAGGGCGGCCCGCAGGTTGGCCCCGTCGTCGGTGGAGACCACCACCAGCGCCTGGCAGGTGGCCACCGAGGCGGCTCGCAGCGTCTCCTCCTCGGCGGCGTCCCCCACCACCAGCGGTACGCCGAGCCGGCGGGCCAGCCCGGCGCCGCGCGCGTCCCGGTTCTTGTCGATCGCCACCACCTCGACGCCGAAGTCGTTGAGCTGGGCCATCACCCGGGTGCCGATGTTGCCCAGGCCCACCACCACGACGTGCCCGGACCGCTCGGGCAGGATCCGCCCGGTGTGCAGGGCCAGCCGGGCGTTGACCACGCCGTCGACGACCACCGCCGTGATCAACGGAATCAGGGCCAGCCCGGCGAGGTTGAGGATCACCTGCACGACCTGCTCGGCGGCGCCTTTGGCGGTGTCCGGGTCCTGCCCGGTGAGGGTGGTGACCAGGGTCAGGTAGAACGCGTCGGCCAGGCTGACGTGCGCCGCGTTGGCGTACAACCCGCCGAGGAGCCCCACCACCGCGAGCAGCAGGATGACCGTGATGCCGATCTTGCGGGTGGCGAAGCTGCGGATCGCCCGGAGCACCATGGCCACCGGTCGGCGTCGTCGCCGCGCCCGGGCCAGCCGACGGGCGGCCAACTCGGTGCCGGCGGGCCGGCCCGCTGCCTCGGCGAGCACCACGTCGGCGGCCCGGTCGTCGGTCGGCAACACCAGGTCCTGCTGCGGATCACGGGTGTCGGCCACCCCGCAGACGACCTCGTTGGGGCGTACGTCCTCCCGGCGCGCCAGGTAGAGGGTGCGACCACCGTGCCGGAAATGGGTCGGCGCGACCTCGCCGAGCGCGGCGGCGACGAAGGCCGGGGCGGCGATCGAGGCGTCCGACAGCACCGCCGAGTCGGGGAATATCTGCCGTACCCCGTTGGCCAGGCCGGTGTTGAACATCCGCACCACCAGGCGCAACCCGGGCTCGACCTCCTGGGCGCAGAGCGCGGCGTGCATGTTGCCCACGTCGTCCTGGTGCAGCAGGGCCAGCCCGGCCGCACCGGCCAGGTTGGCCCGACGGAAGGTGTGCTCGTCGAGCCGGTCGGCCCGGATCACCTCGATGCCGGGCAGGTCCCGGCCGTCCGGTGCGGGGGAACGCTGCCGGTCCGGCACGATCAGCGTGATGCGCAGCCGCCCGGCCTGCGGCTCGCTGCCCCGCAACGCGCGCACCACCCAGTAGGCGAGGGGATCCTGACCGCAGATCACGTAGTGGGCCCGGGGCTCCCCGTTGACCCGCAACCGGCGGCTGGCCCGCAGGGCCCGATCGAGCAGCGGCTCCGCCATGTCCGGCATGGTAGTCAGCCGGTCGCAACCCGCGCAGCCCCGCAATGATCATGTCAGCGGCGGATCGGCATGAGCCGGGCCGTGGCGGGTAGGCCAGCGGAATGCAGACGTTCCTGCCGTATCCGGACTTCCTGGCCAGCGCCCGGGCCCTGGACCAGCGCCGGCTGGGCAAGCAACGGGTCGAGGCGATCCAGGTGCTGCGCGGGCTTACCCGGCCCGACTACGGCTGGCGCAACCACCCGGCGGTGAAGATGTGGGCCGGGTACGAGGAGGCCCTGACCCGCTACGGGCTGGACGTCTGCGAGGTCTGGTGTGCCGCCGGCCGGGCCGACACCTGCGCCGGCACACTGTCCGCCGACCTGGCCACCGCCTGCGGCATCGAGCAGGTCCGGTCCCAGCAGGAGCTGGCGGTGGCCGGGGAACTGCCACCCTGGCTGGGCCGCGCCGATCTGCACCTGAGCCACCGCTCGTCGCTGATCCGCAAGGATCCCGCCCACTACCGTCCGATCTTCGGCGACGACGTTCCGCCCGACCTCGAATACGTCTGGCCGCCCTCCGACCGCCCCCGCCGCTGCCTCTGAGGTGCAAGGAAGGGCACCCTGTTAACGCCTGGCGAGGTGAAAGGACCCCTTGTTAACACGCGACTGTTCCCGGCATCTCGGGCAGACTGAGGGGGTCAGGGGGTGGCGGGTGGCACTGTCGCAGGTGGTGGGTCGGCTCCTCGGCGTACGCCGGCACGAGGTGACGTCGGGCGGCAGTGGCCTGCCCCGCGTACCGCAACCGGTGAGCGCGCTTGTGGTCGGTGGCGGGATCGCCGGCATGTCCGCCGCGGTGGTGCTCGCCGAGCGGGGTGTCGAGGTGACCGTGCTGGAGGCCGCGCCGACCCTGGGCGGCCGGCTGGGCGCCTGGCCGCAGACGCTTGACGACGGCAGCCGGCAGGTCAACGAGCATGGCTTCCACGCGTTCTTCCGGCAGTACTACAACTGGCGCAACATCCTGCGCCGAATCGACCCGAAGCTGCGGTTTCTGCGGCCCGTACCGAGCTACCCGGTGCTCAGCGCCCAATGGCCGACCGAGGAGTTCGGCCGGCTGCCGCCCGCCCCACCGGCGAACCTGCTCACCCTGTTGGCCCGCAGCCCCAGCGTGCGGCTGCGGGACCTGCGCGGGATGGACCGGGACGCCGCCCTGCCGCTGCTGACCTACCACCCGACACGCACCTACGCCGAGTTCGACGAGCGCACCGCCGACGACCTGCTCACCTCGCTGCGGCTGCCGGACCGGGCCCGCGCGATGCTGTTCGAGGTCTTCTCGCACTCGTTCTTCAACCACGAGGCGCAGATGTCGGCCGCCGAGATGATCGCCCAGTTCCACTTCTACCTGCTCGGCAACCCGGAAGGGCTGGCCTTCGACTGCCCGGAGGACGACTACGCCACCACCATCTGGGCACCGCTGACCCGACACGTCGAGCGCCATGGCGGCCGGGTGCTGACCGGCGTCGTGGCGACCGGGCTGCACCAGGAGCAGGCCGGTTGGCGGGTGACGGCCACCGAGGGGGCGTACCGGGCCGGGCACGTCGTGCTCGCCCTCGACCCGCCCGCGCTCGCCGCGCTGGTCGCGGCCTCCCCCGGCCTGGCCGACGCCGCACCGCAACTGGTGGCGGCGATGCCCGCGTTCGGCAGGCCCGGTCCGCCGTACGCGGTGGCACGCTACTGGTGCGACGGGGACGTCGCCGCGCAGCGCGCGGTCTTCAGCGGGGTGACCCGGCAGTCCACCCTGGACTCGGTGACGTTGTACCACCGGTTGGAGCACGGCAGCCGACGTTGGGCCGAGCAGACCGGCGGTTGCGTGCTCGAACTGCACGCGTACGCCTGCGAACCGGACGTGCCCGCGACGGAGCTGGCGGCCCGGATGTGGGCCGAGCTGACCACGCTGTGGCCGGAGGTGAGCCGGCTGCGGGTGCGCGAGCTGCACGCCCGGGTGGAGGCGAAGGCACCCGCGTTCGCGCCGGGCGGTCATGCCCGCCGACCGGGCGTACGCACCGACGCCGACAGGCTCTACCTGGCCGGCGACGGCATCCACACCGACTTTCCCAGCGCCCTGATGGAACGGGCCTCGGCGACCGGCATCCTCGCGGCGAACCACATCCTGCGCTCGGCGGGTGCGGCCACCGAACCGCTCTGGTCGGTCCGCCCCCGTGGCCTGCTCGCCCGAGGCTGACCCACGAGACAGCCGACGCTTACCGCACCCCGGCAGGGCGCGCTGACCGCACCCCGGCTGGGCGCATCGAAATACGTTGCCGTGGCACTCGGGGCACACCTACCGTGATCGCGCAAGGTCAACCACCGTTCCGGGAGCAAGCCATGTCGAAGCAGCACTACTCGGCTGTGCCGTCGTGGCTGCTCGGCGACGGTTGTCTGACGGAACACCACCGAGGTGGCCGGCCCGGCTGACGCGCGTACCCGTACCCGTCGAGCCGCCCACCCGCCCTGGGACCGGGCGGCTCGTCGCTGTCCGGCCCGCTTCGCCCGTCACCGTCCTGGAGGGAGACACCGGTGTACGCCGTCCTCGTTGTCAACGCCGACCTCGGCCCGCTGCACCGGGTCACCGTCCAACACGCGATCCGGATGCTCTGCCGTCGGGTCGCCGAGATCCACGAGGCCGTACCGGACCAGGTCATCGGGGTCTTCCCGGTGCCCCGGGTGGTCCGGCTCGTCCGGTACGTGGTGACCCGCTGGCGCTTCACGTCCGGCCCGGCCTGGTCCCGCGCCGGAGTGCTGGCCCGCGACGGGCGGTGCTGCGCGTACTGCGACGGCCCGGCGAGCACCATCGACCACATCCTGCCCCGCTCGCGCGGTGGCCGGAACACCTGGAAGAACACGACAGCCGCCTGCTACGCCTGCAACCAGCGCAAGGGCGACCGTACGCCGGCCGAGGCGGGCATGCCGCTGCGGCGCGTACCGGTCGCGCCGAGCTGGGCGGCGCTGGCCGGGCGGTGACGGGCCGGGCCGGCGGGAACGGGGGGCGGCGTCGGATTCCCGGCGCGGCACCCGCCGGCCCCCGGTCCGGTCAGCCTGTGGGCGGAGGGCTCCAGGTGAACCGGGGCGGGCGGCGTTCGTGGAAGGCGGTGATGCCCTCGCGGGCCTCACCGCTGGCCCGCACCTGCCCGTACCACCAGTCCACCCGGGCGTCGTCGGCCCGCCCGTCGATGATCTCCTTCGCGGCTACGACGCTGAGCTGCGAGCGTTCCACGATCATGCCGGTGAGCTGGTCGATGCGGGCGGCGAGGCGGTCGCCGGGCAGCACCTCGTCGACCAGACCGATCCGCTGCGCCCGCTCGGCGTCGATCAGTTCGCTTGTGAACAGCAGGTGCTTGGCCGCCGCCGGGCCCACCAACCGGGCCAGCCGGCGGGTGGTGGGTGCCGGGTAGACCAGGCCGAGGCGGGCCGGGGGCACCCCGAATCTGGCGTCGTCGGCGGTGATGCGCAGGTCACAGGCGACCGCGAGCTGACAGCCACCACCGACGCAGGCACCCCGGACGGCCGCCACGGTGGGCTTGGCGAAGGCGGCCAGGCGTTCCTCGGCGGCAACGGCGATGCCGGCGTCGCCGGTGGACAACTGCTCGTCCAGGTCACCGAGGTCGGCACCGGCGCAGAAGGTGCCGTCCGCCCCGGTGAGCACCAGTGCGCGTACCGCCGGTTCCGCCTCCAGGTGATCCAGCAGTACGGGCAGTTGCCGCCACATGGCGAGGGTCATGGCGTTGCGCCTGCCCGGATTACGGATGACCACCGTGGCCACCTGACCCGACACCGCCACGGTCAGCTCTGCGTCCGCCACTGTCCACCGCCCCTCTGGCCGGGTCTCGGTCCTGCCAAAGGGCGCCTGCCCGGGTACGGCGACGATAGCGGTGCCGCCCGGCCGCCCCGCCGGGCAGGGAGCGTCGCGGCCGGGCCACCGAGGTGTCAGCTCGGTGGGCCGCGTACGTGGTACGGATGGAGCCCCCGGCCGGGATCGAACCGGCGACATCCCGCTTACAAGGCGGGTGCTCTGGCCAGCTGAGCTACAGGGGCAGTGTCCGAGGCCAGCATAGCGACCGGCGTCCGCTTTTCCCGCCCGGCAGGGGTCCCCAGCACGGGAAACGTCAACATCCCGACCTGCGAACGTCGATTCGTGTCCGACCGTGCCCGACTGACCGGTATGCGTATGCCGTCCGTCCCATCCACTGTTCCGCATCTTGGCAGCGTGGCAAAAGCCGTTTACCGTGCAGTGACACGGCCGACATGGGCTCGTCCCTTGACAGCCGTGGCGCCGGTGCGCCCAAGCACCGGTCGCTCCTTCACTCGGATCGTCCGGCACGTTCCTGCCGGTGAAAGGATGCACCCCCTCATGGCTACGGTCACCTACGCGAAGGCGTCCCGGATCTACCCGGGCACCGAACGCCCCGCGGTCAACCAGCTCGACCTTCAGATCGGCGACGGGGAGTTCCTCGTCCTGGTCGGCCCCTCCGGCTGCGGTAAGTCCACCAGCCTGCGAATGCTGGCCGGCCTGGAGGACGTCGACGACGGCGCGATCTACATCGACGACCGGGACGTCACCCACCTGCCGCCGAAGGCCCGCGACATCGCGATGGTCTTCCAGAACTACGCGCTCTACCCGCACATGACGGTGTACGAGAACATGGCGTTCGCCCTCAAGCTGCGCAAGACCTCGAAGTCGGAAATCGACCGGCGGGTCAAGGAGGCGGCGGCGCTGCTCCAGCTGGAGGAGTACCTCAACCGCAAGCCCAAGGCGCTCTCCGGTGGTCAGCGTCAGCGGGTCGCGATGGGCCGGGCCATCGTCCGGGAGCCCCAGGTCTTCCTCATGGACGAGCCGCTGTCGAACCTCGACGCCAAGCTGCGGGTGCAGACCCGTACCCAGATCGCGTCGCTGCAGGCCAAGCTCGGCATCACCACCGTCTACGTGACCCACGACCAGGTCGAGGCCATGACCATGGGTCACCGGGTGGCGGTCATGCTCGACGGTGTGCTCCAGCAGGTCGACACGCCGCGTGCGCTCTACGACACCCCGGCCAACGTCTTCGTCGCCGGCTTCATCGGTTCGCCGGCCATGAACATCAAGACGGTCCCGCTTACCGAGCAGGGTGCCGCCTTCGCCGAGATGTTCATCCCGCTGACCCGCGAGCAGGTCGAGGCGGCCAACGCCGAGGGCGGTGCCGGCAAGGTCACCGTCGGTTTCCGGCCGGAGGACTGCGACATCGTCAGCCCGACCGAGGGCGGCATGCCGGTCGTGGTCGAGCTGGTCGAGGACCTCGGCTCGGACGCCAACGTCTACGGTCACGCCGCGCTGGACGGTGCCTCCGAGCGGTTCGTGGTGCGTACCGACCGGCGGACCATGCCGAACATGGGCGAGACGATCTTCGTCAAGCCGCGCGCCGGCCAGAACCACGCCTTCCACGCCACCACGGGCAAGCGCATCTGAGACAGCAACTGACAAAGGGGCGGCCCGCCGGGCCGCCCCTTTCGTCGTTCGTCTCCCTGCGGCAGCCTGGCGTCAGCCCTCGACGGCCCGGCGACGCGCCACCTCGGCGAGGGTGACCGCAGCGGCCACGCTCGCGTTCAGCGACTCCACCTCGGAGACCATCGGGATGCTGACGGTCAGGTCACAGGTCTGCCCGACCAGCCGGGACAGCCCGCGTCCCTCCGAGCCGACCACCACGACCAGCGGACCGACCGCGGCCTCCAGGTCGTACAGGTCGGTTTCGCCGTCGGCGTCCAGGCCGACCACCATGAAGCCGGCGTCCCGGCACGCCTTCAACGACCGGGTCAGGTTGGTGACCTGGGCCACCGGCACCCGCGCGGCCGCACCGGCGCTGGTCCGCCAGGCGGTCGCGGTGATCCCGGCCGCCCGCCGCTCCGGTACGAAGACACCCTGCGCGCCGAACGCGGCGGCCGACCGGATCACCGCGCCGAGGTTGCGCGGGTCGGTGACCCCGTCCAACGCCACCAGCAGCGGCGCCGACTGCTCCAACGCGGCGGCGACCAGATCCTCGAACGGCTCGTACGCGAACGGCGGCACCTGAAGGCCGACGCCCTGGTGCAGCACGCCCCCGGTCATCCGGTCCAGCTCGGCACGGCTGATCTCAAGGATGGCGATGCCCCGGTCGGCGGCGGTACGGATGATCTCGTTGACCCGGTCATCCATGTCGATGCCCTGGGCGGTGTAGAGCGCCGTCGCCGGCACCTGGGCGCGCAACGCCTCCAGCACCGGGTTACGCCCGACCAGCAGCTCCGGCGCGTCCTTGGCCGGGTTCGACTTACGCCCGGGCGCGACCCGGGGACCACCACGCCCGGCGGGCTGCTTGCCGCGAGCGGGCTTCGGGGTGGGCGTACCCCGGCCGCCGCCCCGACCCCAGGTGGTGTCCTTGGTGCCCGGCTTGCCGATCTTGGGAGCGCGCCCCTCCTCGGCCGCCGCCCGGCGTTCCTTCTCCTGCTTCCAGGCGGTGCGCTGGGGCACCTTCTCCGTGCCGGAGTACCCCTTGTGCCACGGCCGCTCGTCGGCGGGCAGGGTACGGCCCCGACCGGCGAGGGAATCCTTGTTCTTGCCGCCGGAGCCCTTGGGTGCGCTCGCCTTCGACGCCACCCGCCGGCCACGGCGCTGCGAATTGCCGGCCATCAGTCATGCTCTCCAATTGTCCAACGCGGGCCCTGTGGGGTGTCCTCGACCACCACTCCGGCCCGCTTGAGCTGGTCCCGCAGCGCGTCGGCGGCGGCCCAGTCCTTGCGGACACGGGCCTGCGCACGCTGTTCCAGAGCGAGGGCGACCAGGGAGTCGACCACACCACGGAGGTCACTCGCCCGGGCACCGCCGGTCCAGGCCGGGTCGAGGGGGTCGACGCCGAGGATATCCAGCATCGCGCGGACACTGGCGAGCGCCGTGCGTACGGTCACATCGTCACCGCCGGCCAACGCGTTGTTGCCGTCCCGCAGTACGTCGTGCAGCACCGCCAACGCGGCGGAGGTGTTCAGGTCGTCGTCCATCGCTGCGGCGAACGCGGCCGGCACCTCGCCGAGTTGCCCGACACCCACCCGCTCGACGGAGCGCTGCACGAAGCCCTCGATCCGCCGGTACGCCACGGCCGCCTCGCGCAGCGCCTCCTCGGAGTAGTCGATCCGGGAGCGGTAGTGCGCGGCGACGTAGTAGTAACGCAGTTCGACCGGGCGTACCCCGAGCCCGGCGACGTACGCCAGGTCGAGGGCGTTGCCCAGGGACTTGCCCATCTTGGTGCCGCCGATGCCGAGCAGACCGTGATGCACCCAGTAGCGGGCGAAAGGCAGGTCGGCGGCCTGGGACTGGGCCAGTTCGTTCTCATGGTGCGGAAAAATCAGGTCGAGCCCACCGCCGTGGATGTCGAACTCCGCACCCAGGTACCGCCAGCACATCGCCGAGCACTCGATGTGCCAACCGGGCCGGCCCAACCCCCACGGCGACGGCCAGTAGGCGTCCGCCGGCTCGCCCGGCTTGACACCCTTCCAGAGCGCGAAGTCACGCGGGTCGCGCTTACCGCGCTCGGGGGCGTCGGCGGCGGACTGCATCTCGTCCGGCGACTGGTTGGACAGCGCGCCGTACGCCGGCCACGAACGCACGTCGAAGTACACGTCGCCGGAGTCGTCGGTGGCCGGATAGGCGTGCCCCCGCTCGATCAACTGCGCGATCAGCTGGTGCATCTCCGGAATGTGCCCGGTGGCCCGCGGCTCATAGGTCGGCGGCAACACGTTCAACGCCCGGTACGCCTCGGCGAGCTTCAACTCGTTGGCGTACGCGATCGACCAGAACGGCCGCTCCTGCTCCTGCGCCTTGATCAGGATCTTGTCGTCGATGTCGGTGACGTTCCGGATGAAGGTGACCTCGAAACCGGCGGCCAGCAGCCAACGACGCAGCACGTCATAGTTCACACCGGAACGAAGATGGCCGATGTGCGGCGGCGCCTGAAGGGTGAGCCCACACAGGTAGACCCCCACCTTGCCGGCTTCCCGCGGGACGAAGTCCCGCACCGATCGGGTGGCGGTGTCGTACAGGCGAAGCGTCACCGTACAAGGGTAGCCGTCCGTCGTTTTCCCGGTCCGCCGGAGCCGGGTCGTACGCTGCTGATCGTGACTTCCCCCGCGGCCCCCGGCACCGACCCGCCCACCCCTGCCACGCCCCATCGCGGCACGGCAGGCGGCAGCAAGCCGACCGCAGACGTACCGAGCGGCGAACCCGCCGGCCCCGCCATCGGCGGCCCCGCTACCAGCGCGGGTGCCTCCGGCGGTGCAGGTGTTACCGGCACGGGTGCTTCCGGCGGTCCGGGCGCCACCGGCGGTGCGGGCGCTACCCGCGGTCCGGGCGCCACCGGCGGCACGGGTGGGGGCGGGGTGGTTGTGCCGGGTGGGGAGACTTCGCAGACGCTGGACCGGGGGCTGCGGCTGCTGCACCTCGTCGCCGACGCGCCCGGCGGGCTCACCGTCACCGAGGCGGCGAACCGGCTGGGCATCGGCCGGGCGGCGGTCTACCGCCTGGTCACACCATTGGCCGGGCACGGCATGCTTCGCCGGGACACTGACGGTCGGCTGCGCCTGGGCGCCGGGGTGCTGCACCTGGCCCGGCGCGCGCAACCACTGCTCGCCGAGGGCGCGCTGCCGGCCCTACGACGCCTCGCCGAGCAGGCCGGCGCGACCGCACACCTGACCGTGGTCGAGGGCGGCGAGGGGGTCGCGCTGGCCGTGGTCGAGCCAAGCTGGACCTCGTTCCACGTGGCGTACCGCACCGGAGCCCGGCACCCGCTGGAACGAGGCGCGGCCGGGCAGGCCATCCTCGCCGGGCGGTCCGGCGTCGCCGGCCCGGTGAGCACCGTCGGCGAGTTGCAACCCGGTGCGTACGGGGTGGCAGCCCCGGTCCTCGGTGTGCCCGGCCTGGAGGCGAGCGTCGGCGTGGTCGCGCTCGCCCCACTCGACGCCGACGCAGTCGGCGCCCAGGTCCTCGCCGCCGCCACCGCGATCGCCGCCGCCCTCCGCTGACACCACCTCGCCCTCCGCCGACACCGGCCCTCGCTCCCACCCCGCCGGCCTGGTCCAACGGCCCGGCTGGCCGGTCCCGGGCCTCTGGCCGGCACCGTCACGGCGGAACGGGGGTATCCGGGAGCGCCGGAAACCGCAATTCCGGCGTAACGGCGGAAGCCTCCCCACCTCAGCGAGCCCGTGGCGTGCCGGACGTCCATGACAGGGTGGCGCGGGCCCATACCACGGCCGGGCTGTGGCGTGGGTGTTGTCCACAGGGGTGGTCGATCATGAGAGCGACCGTTGTCCACAGGGGTGCCGCAGGGCTGACGGTAGGCCGCACGGTGGAGGCATGCCTCCTTCCCCGTACCGGCCGGCCGCCCTCGCGTGGCAGGTGTTCCGCGGTTCCGAGGCGATCCGCGACCGCCTGATCACCCGGCACCAGCTACGCGGTGCGTCCTGGGTCCGCCTGATGCACGACGTGTACGCCGACGCCCGCCTCGACCGCGATCACGAGTTGCTCTGCCGAGCGGCCTCGCTGCGATTACCACCCGGCGTGCTGATGGCCGGACCCTCAGCGGCCTACCTGCACGGCATCGAGCACGCCGCGACCTTCACCGACGAGGTTCACGTGCTGGCACCGATGCAGTTCCGGCTCGGCTCCCAGCGCGGCATCCGGGTGCACACCCTCGGTCCACGCCAGCCGCCGCAACCCACGCCCGCGCCCACGCCCGCGTCCGCCGAGCACGCCTGCCGGCCTGTCGCCGTCGCGGGACCGGTGGGCTCGCAGCCCTTGCTCCGGTCGGATGTCATCTGCGCGGCCTGGGAATGCGCGGTGTGGCTGGAGCCGGTACAGGCGGTCGGCATCATCGACGCCATGCTCCGGCAGAAGTTGGTCGACCACACCCGGCTGGACGCCATGGCCAGGGCGAACGCGGGCCGGCCCGGGGGCCGACGGGCCGAGTGGGTGTTCGGCCTGGCCGATGCGGGTGCGCAGTCGCCGCCCGAGTCGCAGCTACGGGTCCGGCTGATCCTGGCGGGGCTGCCCCGACCGGTCACCCAACATCCGGTGCGGCTGGCCAGCGGGCGGATCCTGCACCCTGACCTGTGCTGGCCCGAATACCGGGTGGCCGTCGAGTACGACGGGCTCTGGCACAGCGATCCCGACCAGCTCCACCTCGACCGGCAGCGGCTCAACCAGTTGGTGGCGGCCGGCTGGCGGGTGCTGCACGTGACCAGCCGACGCCTGCACCACGACTTCCCGGGACTCGTACGGGAGATCCGTACCGCCCTCGCCGCCGCCGGCTGGCACCGCTGACCACCCGCCGCAAGCCGGGGCCGGTGGCCCATCCCGCCGCCTCGCCCGGCAGCCCCGGGGGTGATCCACTCCGTTACGGCGAAGTGGCGGTCACCCAGCACTCGGGTAACCGCCACTTCGGCGAAAACGCGGACGGGGCCGCGCAGACAGGTCGCACGAACCCGCGCGGCGGACGCGCGGGCCCGCGAGGCTAGCGGCGCAGCGGGGTGGTCACTGCGGCGTAGGCGTCGATGATGCCGTGGCCGTAGAAGCCGTTGAAGTCGCGCGAGCCGGCGCAGTACGCGTCGAACTCGGCCGGCCGACCCTCGTTGGTGTAGGTCTGCAACCTCGGCTCGGGGCAGGCGCGCTCGGCGGCCGTGCCGAGCAGGTGCCGTTCGACCACGTCGGGCGCGAGGCCGAAGCCACCCCGGCCCTGCGGCTTGCCGTACCGGCTCACGATGAGCGCGGCGACGCCCGAGGCGTGCGGAGCGGCCATCGAGGTGCCCTGGAGGTACGTGTAGTAGGCGCACTGCCGGTTGGCCTTGCACTCCTTGAACACGAAGGTCTCCGCACCCGGCACGATGTTGCCGTCCTCGTCGACCGAGCCCTCCTCCTGGAGGACCTTCAAGGGGTACGTGGACAGGATCATGTTGGCGTCGGTGCGGAACGTGTCGGTGCCGAAGCCGTCCCGGAACCAACCGCCCGGCGCGGCGATGGCGGTCTGCTCGGTGCCGTAGTTGGAGTAGTCCGCCTTCTTACCCGACGGCCCGACCGACGAGACGCTGATGACGTGCGGCCCCTCGGTGGGCAGGTCCCAGCAGCTGTTGTTGTCGATCTCGCGGGGGTACGGCGCGACGTCCCCGTAGTTCGGGCTGGAGACGTCCGTACGCGGGTCGCCCAGGTCTTCGTGGTTGTTGCCGAGCGCACCGACCAGGGTGACGCCCCGGTCGTGGGCGAAGGTCAGCGCCCGCTTCATGGCCCGGATGGTGGCCCGCTGCGCGGCCTGCGCCTCCGGCGAGTCAGCCGGGTTCGCCGTGCAGTTGTAGAGCCACGGGTCCACGTAGAAGGACATGTTGACCACGTCAAGGCCCGACTTGCCGGCGTGCAGCAGCGCGTTGACCACCGGGTTGAGGAAGAAGTAACCGGAGTCCTGGCCGCCCTTGAGATTGACCAGGGAGACCTTCGGGGCCACGCCGGAGAGGCCGAAGCCGTTGGCGGCAGCGCCGATGGTGCCGGCGACGTGCGTACCGTGTCCGCCGTCGTCGGTGCCAGCCGGGTCGAGGCAGCTCGGCACCTCGCACGGCCCGTCGATCTCGGGGATGTCGGGCGCGAAGTTGCGGGACAGCGCCCAGTTGAAGTTCGGCGCGATGTCCGGGTGGCTGGCGTCGACGCCGGTGTCCAGGACGCCGACGGTGACCCGGCGGTCACCCGGCTCGATCTTGCGCGCCTTGTCGGCCCGGATCATCTCCAGGCCCCAGAGCTTGTCGTCCAGCGGGTCCAGCTTCTTGCCCCGCTGCTTGCCGGCCCCCTTGGCCGCGGCGACCGCCAGCAGGTGTTCCTGCTCGACCCGGTCCAGCTTGGGCTTACGGCCGATGGCCTTCTCCTCGGCGGCGCCGATCAGGGCGGCGGCGGCGGTCGCCTTCGTCGCGAAGTCGGCCCGGTCGCTGGTCACCTGGTACACACCGACCTCGTCGGTACGGGACACCACGGTCCCGCCGGCCGACCGGATCGCGGCGATGGCGGCGTCGGCGGAGACCCCGTCCTCCGCCACCACGGTGAAGGTCCGGGCAACGCCGGACGGTTCGGCACCAGCGGGCACGCCCAGGCCGGTCACCGTGAGTGCCAGTGCCGCCGCGGTCGCGACGACACCGACGGTGAAGCGCTTGCTCACCACATCGAATCCTCTCGTTGAGGGACGTGGCGTCATCAGACATCAACGCATGACGTTTCGCCAGACCGATATCCGCTAGGAAGTAAAAAGTCCGCTTCGCCGGAAAGGCCGACCAGGACAGCGGGCAGCTCGGCGAGGGAGCAAACTGCCGCATCCGGCAGCACATCAGGGGGAAGCGACTCGCCCCGGCGGTTCAGCCACACCGCCCGCAACCCGGCCCGCTGGGCGGCGACCACGTCCAAGGCAAGGTTGTCGCCGACGTACACCACCTGCGAAGGTGTCGCCACTCCGGCCGCCTCACACACCCCGGCGTAGAACTCCGGTGCGGGCTTCTTCGGCAGGCCGTTCTCGTGTGCGTACACCTCGAAGGCGAACTCACCGGCGAGCCCGCAGCGTTCGGCGCGGCTGTTGCCGTTGGTGGCAAAGCCGAGCATCCACCGTTGCCGCAGGGTGGCCAGTGCGGGCAGCACGTCCGGGAAGGGTCGGGTGAGCGCGAACCGGCGGGCGAAAAAGACCTTGGCCAACTCGTCCAGGTGGTCGCCAAGGCCCGCCCGAGCCAGCGAACGGTGCAGTGCCGCCCGACGGATCTCCATCACCGGCGCCGAGGCCATGTCGCCGAAGACGGCACCCCAGTCCGATTCGAGGTCGGCGAGCGACACCTCGGCCGCCGCCGGGGTCAGCCGCCGCATCTCGTCGAGTACGGCCGCCAACCCACCGGTGACGGCCGGGCGCAGATCGAGCAGAGTCTCGTCGGCGTCGAACACCACCGCGCTCAGCATGCCGACCAGGGTGTCACGTGAGGGCCGGCTCCGCTGCCTTCGGCTGCTCGGGTAGGGCGGGTGCGCGTAGTTCGTCGATGCGGACCAGCGCCACTCCGGCGACGATCAACGCCCCGCCGAACAGTTGCACCACAGTGGGCAGTTCGCCAAGCACCAGCCAGGCGATCAGCACCGCGAACATCACCTCGGTCAGCCCCACGAAGGAGGCCATCCGGGCACCCAGCACACGGGTCGCGGCGATCCCGGCCAGGTAGGCGACCACCGCCGCGACAAGCACCAGGCCGGCGATCGGCACTACCCAGCTCATTTCCTGCCCGCCGAACTGCACCGTGCCGAAGCTGGCCCGCAGCGGCAGCGCGCCGACCAGGCCGAGCGCCAGCAGCACCGCGGCACCGACCGCCATGCCGCCACTGGCCATGACCACCGACGGCAGCGCGGAGTCGACCCGCCCGGCGAGTACGAAGTAGCCGGCGAGCCCGACCGCCGCGCCCAGCCCCCAGAGCACCCCGATCGGGTCGAGTCGGCCCGCACCGGTCAGGTCGAGCACGAAGACCAGGCCGGCCAGGGCCGCCACCGAACCGGCCACGGTCAGCCGACGCGGACGCTGCCCCTGCACCAGCCAGGTCCACCCGACGACGAGGATGATGCCGAGGTACTCCAGCAGCAGTGCGACGCCGACCGGCAGGTAGCGCACCGCGTTGAAGAAGCAGACCTGGGCGACCGACACCCCCAGCACCCCGAAGACACCGATCGAGGCGAGGTTGCGGCGCAGCACCGGCCACCGGCCCCGCATGACGAGCAACGCGGGTGTCGCCAGCACCAGAGCGGCGAGGCCGACGCGGGCGATGACCACCGATTCGGCCGACCAGCCGGCGTTGATCAGGGATCGGGCGAAGGTACCCGAGGTGGCGAAGGTGACCGCGGAGAGCAGGGCCAGCGCGAGGCCGGCACCGGCGACGGGTGATTGACGCATGGCTCTCCTTGGCACGGCGCCTTGACATAGGCAAACTATGGTTACGCCGATGACGCTAGAGTCAGGCCAGGACAGGAGTCAAGTTGCCCTTCGCTCATGACACCGAGAGCTCCCTGATCGCCACCGCCGCGTTGGTCAACACCGCCGGCCAGGGCGACGAAGGGCTGCCCGACGTGGCTGCTCTGAACGACTTCTTCACCGTCCACTCCTACTCCGGACGCCACGAACACACCGAAGCGGAACTGCGGGCCGTACGCGCCCTGCGCCCCCGGCTGCGCCGCATCTGGCACGCCGACGTCGACGAGATCGTCTCGATCGTCAACGGACTGCTCCGCGAACACCGTGCCCTGCCCCAGCTCATCACCCACGACGACGAGCCGTACCACCTGCACGCCGTGCCTCGGGATGCCCCGCTGGCCACCAGGATGGCGGTCGAGGCGGCGATGGCGATCGCCGACGTGGTGCGCGGCGGCGAACTGCGCAGGCTACGCACCTGCGAGTACCCCGACTGCGACAACGTGCTTGTCGACCTGTCGAAGAACCGCTCCCGCCGATTCTGCGAAGCCGGCTGCGGCAACCGCGCAGCAGTCAACGCCTACCGCGCCCGCAAGGCCGCCGCCCGCAGCTGAGCCCTCGCCTCTGGGTGCGTTCGTTGTCCGCCAGAGCAACAGGAATCGCACCCAGAGGCCCCGCATTGGGCGATCAATGGGCGCGTCCGGCCATCAGCCAGCGGGTCACCGCGACCCGGAGCAGCACGTACCGTCCGTCCGGGCCGTCCACTGTGACGTCCCACCCGTCGTACCGGTGCCGCAGGCCGTCGACGACGGCGGCCGGGAACGGCTGGCGCACGATGCTCGCCACGCCCTCGGCGACGACCGGCGCATCCCCGTCCGGCAACGCCAGCGACACCCGGGGATCGGCGGCGATGTTGCGGACCTTCCGGTTGCGCTCGGCGGTGCCGATCCACCACTCACCATCGAGATACAGGAACCAGACCGGCGTCAGGTGCGGCGACCCGTCCGGCCGCAATGTGCAGAGCCAGACCACGCGCTCCCGATCCAGCCGCTCCACCGCCTCCGCGCCGGGCGCGGTGATCACCTCAGCGCGGCGGTGCGGCGACAAAAACCCGCCAGGCGTACGCCTCAAAGGTCAGCACCGCCCCCGCAGCGTCCTTGCTGTCCCGCACCCCCACCACCCCAGGCACATTCGTAGCCACCTCGACACACTGGTCGCTGGAGCCGCTGCGGCTGCTTTTGCGCCACCGCGCACCGCTCAACTCCATGACTCGGCAATCTCCTTCAGCAATTCGATCGACTCCTGTGCTGGTAGGGCCGCGCCAAGGGTAGCCTCCCAAACCCGTTGCAGCATCGACAGATCCGACGGCCGATCAAGTTCACGGCCACCGATCTGGCCACCCAGGTAGGCCACGACCGTCCGGTCTTTCAGGGTGGCGAGCATGAACGGTCCGTTGAGCCCCGGATACTCATCGGCGGACTGCGGCACCACAAGCAGCCGAAGCGACGGATGATCATTGGCCAGCCGGACCAGGTGTTGCATCTGCTCCAACATGATTTTGCGGCCACCGACTCGCCGCCGCAGAGCAGCCTCGTCTATCACCACCACCATGCGGGGCGGGTCCTCCTGGCAGACAACACCCTGGCTCGCCAGGCGGTCAGCAAGGCGTTCCTCGCGCTCCGCACGGGCCAACGAGTCGTCGGCCTCGAAGACCGCGCGAGCATAGGGCTCGGTCTGAAGTAGACCGGGCACGTGCAGCGGTTCAAACCACCGCAATTCGTCGGCACCTTCGAGGATGGCACGCCATCCTCGAAGCCAGACCTGGGCTTTGTCGAGGGCTACCAGGTGGGTGAGCATACGGCCGTAGAGGCCGCCGGTGTCCAGGGCCTTGTCGAACTGTTCCAGGTACTTCGGGGTGGGCGGCTGTTGACCCAACTCCACCGCGCTGACCATCGACGGCGAGTAGTTCACGGCCTTGGCCAGATCCTCCTGACTCCAGCCTTGCCGCACCCGCGCCCGACGCAGCTCCGCGACCAGGAAGGCCGCCGCTGTCAGCTGTCCACTCGCCATTTCCAGCCGCCCTCCAGGAACCGGTCGATCGACTACAGCGCACCGCCACCGGCAACCCGGCCCGGCCACAGTGGGCCTCGGACAGCACGGCCAAACCCTTCCGACCGTAACGGTGTGCTCAGCAGACTGTGCGCAGCGACGCTCGCCGCTCATTCCCCCGAGAGGCGGCGTCGAGGTGGGACCGCCCCGCTCCCCCGGCCGGGCGGTCCCATCGCCGGGGGCCGTGACGAGTCAGCTCTACCGGAAGGCTGCGCCATGCCCCCATCCGCCGAGGGACCGGTGACGCGCCCCCACCTGCCCTTGCGCCCACTGTGGCTGTGTCGGGCCTGCGCGGCACCCTGGCCCTGCGCGACGGCACGACTGACGCTGATCGCCGAGTACGCCCACGACCGGATCGCCCTCAGCGTCTACCTCTGCGCCGTACTGCACGAGGCGGCAGCCGACCTCTACCGCCTGGACCCGGACGAGGGTCCTACCCCGGCCGCCCTCTTCGCTCGGTTCCTGGCCTGGGTACCCCGCCCCGGGGCGCGCCCGTGACGTCGGTCAGGGGTGGGTCATCCGGAGCAGGTCCAGGGCCTCGTCCAACTGGACCTCGGTGAGCTTGCCGGAGTCGACATGGCCACGGGAGATCACCACCTCCCTGATGGAGGTCTGCTTGGCCAACGCCTCCTTGGCGATCGAGGCGGCCTCGTCGTACCCCAGGTAGCGGTTGAGGGGGGTGACGATCGACGGCGAGCCTTCGGCGTACGACAGGCAGACCTCGGCGTCCGCGACCAGGCCGACCACGCAGCGGTCGGCGAGCAGGCGGCTCGACGCGGCCAGCAGCCGGATGGATTCGAGCAGGTTGCGGCCCATCACCGGGAGCATCACGTTGAGTTCGAAGTCGCCCTGCGAGCCGGCGAAGGCCACCGTCGCGTCGTTGCCGATCACCTGCGCGCAGACCTGCCGGACCGCCTCGCAGACCACCGGGTTGACCTTGCCGGGCATGATCGACGAGCCGGGTTGGAGGTCGGGGATGCGCAGCTCACGTAGGCCGGCGCGGGGGCCCGAGCCCATCCACCGGATGTCGTTGGCGATCTTGTAAAGACCAACCGCGACGGTACGCAGCTGACCCGACGCCTCCACCAGCGCGTCCCGTGCGCCCTGCGCCTCGAAGTGGTTACGTGCCTCGGTCAACGGCAGCCCGGTGGAGTCGCGCAGCTTCTCGATCACCCGGGCGGCGAAGCCCAGGGGGGTGTTGATGCCGGTACCCACCGCGGTGCCGCCCAACGGCAGTTCGGCCAGCCGGGGCAGCACCCCGTCCAGCCGCTCGATGCCGTAGCGGACCTGGGCGGCGTACCCGCCGAACTCCTGCCCCAGAGTCACCGGCGTGGCGTCCATCAGGTGGGTACGTCCCGCCTTGACCACTGTCTCGAACTCCGTGGCCTTGGCTTCCAGCGCGCCGGCCAGGTGGTCCAGCGCCGGCAGCAGGTCACGGGCGACGGCCTCGGTGGCGGCCAGGTGGATCGAGGACGGGAAGACGTCGTTGCTGGACTGGGAGGCGTTGACGTCGTCGTTGGGGTGCACGTCGCGGCCCAGCTCCCGGCTGGCCAGCGTGGCGATCACCTCGTTGGTGTTCATGTTCGACGAGGTGCCGGAGCCGGTCTGGAACACGTCGATCGGGAACTGGTCGTCGTACCCGCCGTCGGCCACGTGCGCGGCGGCTGCGGCGATCGACGCAGCCACGTTCGCATCGATCACGCCCAGATCGCCGTTGACCTCGGCCGCCGCTCCCTTGATCTGGGCCAGTGCCCGGATCTGGGCGGGCTCGATCCCCCGACCCGAGATCGGGAAGTTCTGCACCGCCCGCTGGGTCTGGGCCCGCCACAACGCATCGGCGGGCACCTCCACCTCGCCCATCGAGTCGCGTTCGATCCGGTAACCCGTCGCCTCTGGAGTCGTCACGCCTACCATCCTGCCGGGACCAAGAGCTAATCGCAGGGCGGCTCGGCAGAAAACGGGCGCTGGGCGAGGAAGTTGGGCACCCGGCTCCGCTGCCGCATCCAATTGGCAAATCCGGGGACGATCCACCCCACCACCTCAAGCACGGTGTCGTGGTCAGCCGCCAGGTGCCGCCGGTAGATCGGTTCGTGGTGGGCGATCCGGTTCCGGAGCAGTCGAAGAGTGTTCAAGCGGGGGTGCAGCCTCGCTCTGGTTCCGCTGTATCCAGGGAAGGCTTGGCGGAGACCCGGCCGCCAGAGCGACATCTCGTAGTTGCAGTCGCCACCGGCGCTCAGCAGTGCGACCCAGAAGCCAAACGGCAAGGCTGCCACCACATGGCCCGGGCTGCCGCTGGCGCCTCTGCGCCCCATCTCGGCACATGCCTTGGCGATCATGTCGTTGGCAGGAGGGGTGAAGTCGAACCGCGGCGCCAACCACCAGTCCTCCCGCCCGCCCAGCACCCTGAGTTGTTCATGGAGCGCGTTACGCAGCACCACTTCGAAGTGCCCCAGCACCTCGAAGAACGCAGCGGACACAGCCGTGTTCCACTCGTAGAGTTGGATTCCTTCGGCGAGCCCGCCTCCGGCCGCCTTGACGTACGGCTCAAGCCGACCTGCCGAGAGAGCCCTCTCCAGCGCCACGATGTCGGCCATCACAGTCGCCCTTCTTGTCGTTCTGGGGTAAAGTTCATGCGTACGCCCCGGATGTTGCCTCTGCTTGCAAGCAACCCGGGGCATTGCCTTGTCAGAAACAGCAGGACGGCCGCTCAGACCGACCGGTGCCGGAGGCTCTGCAACGGGGCGCCGGTCGCGGCGACGAAGAAAAAGCTCCAGCCGTTGCGGTGCGGGCTTACGGCCGGGTTGTAGTGCTGGACGATTTCCCGCGCAGCCTGGCTGGGAGTCCGGAAGGAACGGCCGGCCAGCGGACCCGATGTGATCTCGATTCGTCCTGGCCCGGGCACGAACATCCCATAGGTGCGGTGGCCTGCATAGTCCGCGTAGACCCGCACCGAAGCCGGCTCATCACCATCTGGCGTAGCCGGCTCCGGCGCTGCAGCCGCTTGGGCTTGCTCCACAAGGCGAGCCACCAACTGCCCCTTCGTCATGCCGGTGATGCCCGCCGCGAAGGTCAGGTACCTATCAGTCGCGTCGTCAACTTCGATCTGCGGCATGTGCACACCCCCCTGCTCACACAGGAGAGTACGCCATCAGAATCTTCAGCGCAACAGCCGTCCCCTCAAAATCAAGGGGAACTCAGGATCCTCAGTTCTCTTAGCGGCGGCCGATCGTAAGCACCGGCTTGGTGACCTCGGCGAAGAAGTCGTTGCCCTTGTCGTCGACGACGATGAAGGCCGGGAAGTCCTCCACCTCGATCTTCCAGACCGCCTCCATGCCCAGCTCCGCGTACTCCAGGACCTCGACGTGCTTGATGCAGTCCTGGGCGAGCCGGGCGGCCGGGCCGCCGATCGAACCGAGGTAGAAGCCGCCGTGCTGCTCGCAGGAGCGGGTCACCTGAGCGGAGCGGTTGCCCTTGGCCAGCATCACCATCGAGCCGCCGGCAGCCTGGAACTTCTCCACGTACGCGTCCATCCGGCCGGCGGTGGTCGGGCCGAACGAGCCGGAGGCGTAGCCCTCCGGGGTCTTCGCCGGGCCGGCGTAGTAGACGGCGTGGTCGCGCAGGTACTGCGGCATCGGCTCGCCCGCGTCCAACCGCTCGGCGATCTTGGCGTGGGCGATGTCCCGGGCGACCACCAGCGGGCCGGTCAGGGACAGTCGGGTCTTGACCGGGTACTTCGACAGCTCGGCGCGGATCTCGTCCATCGGCCGGTTCAGGTCGACGCGTACCACCTCGGTGGTGTCCAGCTGCGCGTCGGTGACCTCGGGCAGGTAGCGGGCCGGGTCGGTTTCGAGTCGCTCCAGCCACACACCCGACGGGGTGATCTTGGCAACCGCCTGGCGGTCGGCCGAGCAGGAGACCGCGATGGCCACCGGGCAGGACGCGCCGTGTCGGGGCAGCCGGACCACCCGTACGTCGTGGCAGAAGTACCGCCCACCGAACTGCGCGCCGATGCCGAAGTTGCGGGTCAACTCCAGCACCTCCGCCTCCAGCTCCAGGTCCCGGAAGCCGTGCGCGGTCATCGAGCCGGAGGTCGGCAGCGCGTCGAGGTACTTGGCGGAGGCGTACTTGGCGGTCTTCAGGGCGTACTCGGCACTGGTGCCGCCGATCACCACGGCCAGGTGGTACGGCGGGCAGGCCGAGGTGCCGATCAGCCGCAGCTTCTCCTCCAGGAACTGCATCATCCGCGTCGGGTTCAGCAGCGCCTTGGTCTCCTGGTAGAGGTACGACTTGTTGGCCGAGCCGCCCCCCTTGGCCATGAAGAGGAACTTGTACGCGTCCGGGTGCCCGTCCGGGTCCTCGGCGTACAGCTCCACCTGGGCGGGCAGGTTGCTGCCGGTGTTGCGCTCCTCCCACATGGTCAGCGGGGCGAGCTGGGAGTAGCGCAGGTTCAGCCTGGTGTACGCCTGCCAGACGCCGCGGGAGATCGCCTCGGCGTCGCTGCCGTCGGTGAGCACGTGCCGCCCACGCTTGCCCATCACGATCGCGGTGCCGGTGTCCTGGCACATCGGCAGCACTCCGCCGGCGGCGATGTTGGCGTTGCGCAGCAGGTCCAGCGCGACGAACCGGTCGTTAGGCGAGGCCGCCGGGTCGTCGATGATCGACCGCAGCTGGGCCAGGTGCGCCGGCCGCAGGAAGTGAGCGATGTCATGCATCGCCTCGGCGGTCAACGCGGTCAACGCGGCCGGGTCGACGGTGAGGAACCGGCGCCCACCCGGACCGTTCACCACGTCGACGCCCTCGTCGGTGACCAGGCGGTACTCCGTCTGGTCCGGCCCGGTCGGCAACAGCGGGGCGTACGAGAATTCCGTGCTCATGCCGCCACTCCACTGCGCTCCGTGCCGCCGTGGGGCACCACCGCACTACACCCGTGATTCGCTCGCTGACGCTCGCTCATGACGGCAAAGCCTAGGGCAGAAGGTTCGATCACTCCTACCCACCGGGTGGGGTGGTGCCGCTCACCCTCGTCCGACCCGGCGGACGGCGTCACTTGCCGGAATCAGGGGCGTCGCACAGCTCGTTCTTCGGCCCGCAGGTGCCCTGCGGGCCCGGCGCGCCGGGACTGCCCGCCGGCCCCGGCACACTCCCGTCGCCGTTGCGACCTGGATCACCGTTGCGGGCCGGGTCGCCGCTCGCCGCTCCGAAGCGGATGTACCCGATCTCACGGCCCTCACCGATCACCATGCCGGCCGGGCCGACCGCCAGCGCGTTGGCCGAGGTCCGCAGCGCGACCAGTTCCCGGCCGGTACGCGGATCCAGAGCCACCAGCCGGTTCGGCTTCTCGTCGGCGACGACGGCCGCGTACGGGGTCAGTGCCGCACCCGCCTTCTCGCCGCTCGGCCGGTTCCACCGCACCTGACCGGAGCTGAGTTCCCGGCCGGAGATCCCGTCCCGGCCGGCGGTGCGCACCACCGCGTACCGGTCGTCCACGGCGAGCACCCGTTCGGAGTTCTCGGTGGCCAGCAGCAGTCGCCCGTCGTACCCGTCGAGGATCGCCTCACGGCCGTCCGGGGCGACCCCGACCAGCACGTTGCGGGCACCGTACGGATCCTCCCGCTGCACGCACCCGGCACTGTCGGCGGTACGCAGGTTGAGCCCGGAACGCTGCCAGGTCTCCTGCCCGGTGGCCGCGTCCCGGCCGGAGATCGTGAAGTAGCAGTTGCCGTCCTGGGAGCGGGCGACGATGCGCAGCAGCCGGCCACCGATCACCGCGAGCCGCTCGTCGCGTCCCGGTTCCACGTCCTGCAACACCCGACCGGTCGCGGTGTCCACCACGTGCACCCGCCCGTCGACCGGGAAGCCGAGCAGCGCCGGTACGGTCTCCGGGCCCGCCACCTCACCGTGGATCCGAGGGCTGGACAGCCGACGGCTGTCGAGCAGGTTCGGGTTGTCGGCGAGCAGGCCGCTGCTGACCCCGGGCAGGAAGGCGGTCCACAGCGGCGCGACCCCGCGCGGTTCCCAGGCGCTCAGGGTGCAGTCGGTCGCCTCCACGCAACGCGCGTCGAGCAGCAGGTTGCGGTAGGTCCACACGGCCACCGCGTCGTTGTCGCGCCGACGGGTCACACCGGTGGTCGGGTCGAGGACCTCGTACCCCTTGACCAGCAGGCGACCGACGGCGACCACGGCTTCGGCACCGCCGCCGGCCACCGCGCTCCAGTCGGCCTTGCGCTCCCAGAGTTGGCTGCCGGTGGCCAGGCTGCGGGCCTCGACCCGGGTGCGTTGTTCGACCACCACCGTCTCCCCGGCGATGGTGACGCTGCGCGGGGTGCCACCGATGCGCTGCTGCCAGACGAGGTCCGGCTCGGAGATGGGCGACCGCCTGTTCACCCAGTCCCACATGCCAGGAAACGGGTTCCAGACTCCGGTCGCGGCCAGCGCCACGACAGTGGTCAGGCCAAGCAGCAGCCAGCCACGCACGCCGAGGCCGCTGCCCTTCGCCACCGGAACACGGTAGCCACCCGCCCCTCGCACCGCGCGCACCACACCGCGTGTCGTGAAAGGAAGGGCACCTTATTAACGCCTCCGGTAGTAGAAGGGCCCCTTGTTAACGCGGGTGAGCGGCAGGCTTCAGCACCGGCCACAGCGCCAGCGTCGCGGCGATCGACGCGGCACCGGCCACCGCCATCACCACGCCCGGGGCGAGCCACTCGCTCAGCCCGCCCGCACCCGCCGCCGCCAGCCCCTGCATCGCCATCATCCCCGTGCTGACCAGCCCGAACGCCTGCCCACGGCGCAACTCGGGCACCGCGTCGAGGAAGCGCCGGGCCAGCCCGAGCTGGTAGGCGAAGCCCGCGGTGGCCACCGCGAAGAGCGCCGCCGCCGGCAGCAACCCCGGACCGGCCAGAAACGCCAGCATCGGTACGCCGAGCAGCAGCGCGAGCCAGGGCGTCCACCGCTCCCGGCGCGCCGGTGCCACGAACCGACCCACCAGCAGGTCACCGACCAGCATTCCGCCCGCACCGGCCATCAGCAGCACGCCGGCGCTGGCACCCGGTCCCAACTCCGCCGCGTACGGCACCGCCACGCCTTCGGCACCGACGAGCAGCGAGCCGGGCAGCCACTGGGCGAGCAGCAGTCCCCGGATCCGTCGATCGGCGAGCAGTTCCCGGTTGACCCGCAGCGTCTCCCGAACGGCACCACCCCTGCCCCGGCCCGCGGCTGTGCCCACGGCACCGGTAGCCGGGCCTACAGCGCCAGTGCTTACGGCATCGGTGGCAGGGGAGGTGCGGACGCGAGCGGGACGGCGAGTGAGGCCGAGGCGCACCAGCAGGGCGGACAGGCCGCAGGTCAGCGCGGTCAGCCAGAGCGCGCCGTAGGGCCCGACCAGCCCGAGCAACAGGCCACCGACGGCGAAGCCGGCCACCTGGGTGCCCCCGGCGGCCACCGAGAGCAGCGACCGTCCCAACACGTACGAGTCGCCGTGCAGCACCTCGGGCAGCAGCGCGGTCCGCGCGGCACTGCTGACCGGGCCGAACAGTGCCACGACGGCGACCAGGCCGAGCATCAGCGGCGGCGACAGCGCCCCGGTGGCGAGCACCACGACCACCGCCAGCCGCAACAGGTCGTACCCGACGATCAGCGCGCGGGCCGGCATCCGGTCCGCCAGGGCCAGCAGGAACACCCCGCCGAGCGCGTGCGGCAGGAACCCGGTCACGTACGCCAGTGCGGCCAGCAGCCCGGAGCCGGTGCGCTCGTAGACAAGCACGGAGAGGGCCAGCATCTTCACCGTCTCGCCGATCATGAAGATCCCGAAGCTGCCGAAGATCACCCGGAACTCGGCCACGGCGAAGACGTCGCCGAAGGTCGCCGGCCGCTCGACGGTGGGCGTACGCGTGTCGGTCACGGTGATCAGCGTGGTCGAAGGCCCCGGTCCGCTCTATCCTTTCGCTGTCAAGCGAAAGGTGCGGCATGCGGATCGAGGTCACCCCGGCCGACGTGGCCGCCAGTCGGTACGCCGTCTCCCCGCTGGGCGAGACGGTGTCCGCGTTGCGGCTGCACGCCGGTCAACGGGCCTCCGACGGGCTGGGGCCGTGGGTGGCCCGGACCAGGCCAGCGTACGAGCGGCTGCGCCGGGAGGTGCCGGCGGTCGGGGCGCTGCTGGCGCTGCTGCGTCGCGGCGGCTACAACGCCGACTTCATCCAGCCTCCGCCGGACGGCACGGCCCGGGACTTCCACGGCGAACTGGCTGCGGTCCGGGCGACCCCGTTGGCGCAGGCCCGCGACGAGTTGGCCCGCAACCTCGCCGGGCCCCGCGCCACTCCACCGGCGTACGCCCGCCGGATCTACGCCGCTCCGAACGTGGTCGACCTGATCGCGGACGCGATCGAGGAGTCGTGGAAGGCGCTGGTCGAGCCGGACTGGCCGCGTCTGCGCGCGATCCTGGAGCGCGACCTGGTCCGTCGGGCGGGTCGCCTGCTCGCCTACGGCTGGGGTGCGGCCGTCGCGGACCTGGATCCCCGGCTGCGCTGGATCCCCGGTGACGTCGGCGTCATCGAGATCGACAGCAACGACCCCGACACCCACTCGCTTGCCGGTCGGGGCCTGCTCTTCGTGCCCACCGTCTTCGGCACCCTGATCGCGTACGTCGAGCAGCCCTGGCCGTACGCGATCGTCTACCGGGCCTCCGGGGTGGCCGAGTTGCTCGGGCCGCCCGACCCGGCCCGCCCCGACGACGCCCTGGATCGGCTGGTCGGCCGCTCGCGGGCGGCGGTGCTGCGGGCGCTCGCCCTGCCCGCCACCACCAGTCAACTCGTCGCTCAACTCGGGCTCAGCCTCGGCGGCGTCGGCGACCACCTCACGGTGCTGCGGGAGGCCGGGCTGGTCAGCCGGATCCGCACCGGTCGGGCCGTGCGCTACCGGCGCACCCCGCTCGGTGACGCGCTGTGCGCCGACTGATCCGTCTCAGCCGGACTGAGCCGTGTTAAGAGGGGACCCCTGCTCTACCGGAGACGTTAAGAAGGTGCCCTTCCTTCCCCCCGGACGGCGGAGCGGACGAGGGGAAGGACGCGGTACGGGATCTGCTCGTCCAGGGCGATTATGGTGGAGGCGCGGCGGATGCCCTCGTACGCGACGATCTGGTCGATCACCCGTTGCAGGTCGGCGTTGGAGCGGGCCACGATCCGGCAGAGCAGGTCGCTGGAGCCGGTGATGGTGTGCGCCTCCAGCACCTCGGGAATCCCGGCCAGGTGGTTGGCCACCGGGACGTGCCCGTGCCGTTGACTGATCTCCAGGGTGACGAAACTGGTCACCGTGAACCCGATCGCGGCGGGCGACACCTCCGGCCCGAATCCGCCGATCACCTTCCGGTCGACGAGTTTGTCGAGCCGCGCCTGGACGGTGCCGCGAGCCACCCCCAGGCGACGGGAGCACTCCAGCACACCGATCCGCGGTTCCGCGGCGAGCAGTTCGATCAGGCTGACATCGAGCGCGTCGAGCTGTACATCCTGTCCAGGGTTCACGGCTGACCACCCTACTTGTTGTGCAACCTGACCAGCGATAGAGCTGACAGTTGCTCAGTGAGCGGGGTCACGGTGATAGTCCGGGGAACGAGCACAGCGTCGGCCGAGCAGGCCGGCCGGTACGCAAGGGAGGCCACCATGACCCAGGCGATCGACCGACCCCAGTCGACCGACGACGTCGACGTCGATGCCCTCGTCGGCGCCGTCGACCACGACATCGCCCGTGACCCGTTCCCGGTCAAGGGCCTCGACCACGTGCACTTCCTGGTCGGCAACGCGAAGCAGGCCGCGCACTACTACTCCACCGCCTTCGGCATGACCTGCGTGGCGTACCGGGGCCCGGAGCAGGGCCACCGCGACCACGCCCAGTACGTGTTGACCAGCGGCTCGGCCCGGTTCGTGCTCACCGGCGTGGTACGCCCCGACGCCGACGGCGCCGAGCACGTGGCCAAGCACAGCGACGGTGTCTCCGACATCGCGCTGGAGGTGCCGGACGTGGACGCCGCGTACGCGCACGCCACCGCGCAGGGCGCGACCGGCCTGCTGGAGCCGCACGACGTCAGCGACGAGCACGGCACCGTCCGGATGGCCGCCATCGCCGCGTACGGCGACACCCGGCACACCCTGGTCGACCGGTCCCGCTACACCGGCCCGTTCCTGCCCGGCTTCGTCGCCCGCGGCCCGATCGTGGACCGGCAGCCGATGATCGACGCCGGCATCCAGCCGAAGCGCTTCTTCCAGGCCGTCGACCACGTGGTCGGCAACGTGGAACTCGGCAGGATGGACGAGTGGGTCGAGTTCTACAAGCGAGTCATGGGCTTCACCAACATGGCCGAGTTCATCGGTGACGACATCGCCACCGACTACTCGGCGCTGATGAGCAAGGTGGTCGCGAACGGCACCCGCAAGGTGAAGTTCCCGCTCAACGAGCCGGCAATCGCCCGCAAGAAGTCGCAGATCGACGAGTACCTGGAGTTCTACCAGGGCCCGGGCGCGCAGCACATCGCCGTGGCCACCAACGACATCCTGGCAAGTGTCGACGCGATGCGGGCGGCCGGCGTCGACTTCCTGGACACCCCGGACTCGTACTACGACGACCCGGAGTTGCGGGCCCGCATCGGCGAGGTGCGGGTGCCGATCGAGGAGCTGAAGGCCCGCAAGATCCTGGTGGACCGGGACGAGGACGGCTACCTGCTCCAGATCTTCACCAAGCCGGTGCAGGACCGCCCGACCGTCTTCTTCGAGCTCATCGAGCGGCACGGCTCGCTCGGCTTCGGCAAGGGCAACTTCAAGGCCCTCTTCGAGGCGATCGAGCGCGAGCAGGAGAAGCGCGGCAACCTGTAACACTGTCGAGCGTGACCCAGCCCTCACCCCACCCCACGTCACCGGCCGGTGGCGGCGCACCGATCGGTGGGCCGCCACCGGCCGCCGGTGACGCCCCGCCGCCCGCCGGTCTCCCGCCGCAGTACGCCCCGCCCCCCGCAGGTTGGGCCAACTCGCCACCCCCACCGGGCGTCCCCCGGTGGCCCGCCGCCGGGTCAGCCGCCCCCGGGCTGGTCCCCAGGTCAGCCGCCGCCCGGCTGGCATCCGGGTCAGCCACCACCGAAGTGGGCGGGCGGGCCGCCACCGCCGGTGCTGGGGCCGGGTGGGCAGCCGCTGGCCAGCTTCGGTGACCGGCTGCTGGCGTACCTGATCGACACGGCGATCGCCACCGCCGTGCTGCTGGTGCTGTTCGCGCCGATCTTCCTGATCTTCATGGTCGGACTCCTCGCCAACCTGCCGGAAACGAACCCGGACGGCACGTTGGCGGACCCCACCCCCGCCGACGTCATCACGGAGATCCTGCTGCCGATGCTGCTGCTCCAGGTCGCGCTGTTCGCGGTCATGTTCGCGTTCTACTGGCTGTACCACGTCGAGTACCTCAAGCGGACCGGGCAGACCATCGGCAAGAAGGTGATGAACCTGCGGGTCGTTCCGCTCGATCCGACCGCCACCCTCGATCGACGGATGGCCGGGAAGCGGTACCTCGTGGAGTTCGTGGGCGGGTCGCTGGTGCCGGGCGGCAGCTACCTCGACGGTCTATGGCAACTGTGGGACAAGCCCTGGCAGCAGTGCCTCCACGACAAGTTCGCCGGGACCGTCGTCGTTAAGGTGTCGAGGTGACCGAGCACAGCAAGGCCGCGACGTGAGCGTGGCACCCGGCTGGTACGTCGACCCCGCCGACCCGCAAACCCGCAGATACTGGGACGGCGAGGGCTGGATCGGCGCGCCCATCCCGGTCGACGCCACCCCACCCGAGGGCCCACCCCCGCCCGAGCCCGAACCGACACCGGAACCCGAGCCGGTGACATCGGCCACCCCGTCGAGCACACCAGGCACCCCGCCCGGCACACCGACCACCCCGCCCGGCACACCGGTCGGCGGCCCACCCCCGGGACATCCCCCACCCGCTGGCTGGCAACAGTGGCCGCCGGCCAGCGATCCGCGGCACGGCCCACCGCCCGGCTGGCCGTACCCGACCTGGCCCGGACGTCCACCGGAGCCCCGGCCGCACGGTATGCCGCTGGCCGGCTTCGGCGCTCGACTCGGCGCCAGACTCATCGACTTCGGCATCGTGTTCCTGCTCAACGTGCTGGTCAACGGCTGGTTCGTCGCACGCCTGCTGGACGAGATCTCGGTGCCGCTCAACGAGTTCGGCCGCCGCCTGCAGAACCCGGAACGCAACACCGAACCGCTGCCGCAGGCCGGCGACCAGACCGGGTCGTTGATCGTGGTGATCCTGCTGATCGCCACGATGCTCTGGCTGGCGTACGAGGTGCCGTCGATGGCGGCCAGCGGGCAGAGCTTCGGCAAGCGGCTGATGGGCATCCGGGCGGTACCGGTCGAGGCGGACGCCCCGCTCGGCTTCGGCCGCGCGCTGCGTCGGTGGAACACCCTCGGTCTGCCCACCCTGCTCTGGTACTGCTGCGGCCTCGGTCTGCTGCTCCAGTTGATCGACGCACTCTCCCCGCTCTTCGACCACCCGCTGCGACAGGCGCTGCACGACAAGCGGGCGCAGACCGTGGTGGTCAAGGTTCCCCGTACCCCCGCCGACGGCGCCAACCCACCCGGAGATGCCCCATGACCGACACCGGACGCCAGCCGACAGTGCGGCTGACCCGTGCCGACCTCGACGCGCTGCCCAACTACGTGCCCGGCCGCAGCCCGGCCGACCTGGCTCGCGAACTGGGTCTGCCGGAGGCCATCAAGCTGGCCAGCAACGAGGTGCCGTACGGCCCGCTGCCCGGTGTGGTGGAGGCGGTCGCCGAGGCCGCCGCCGGGGTGCACCGTTACCCGGACATGGGCGTGGTGGCACTGCGCCAGGCGCTGGCCGACCGGTACGGCGTGGACCCCGACCGGATCGCCACCGGCTGCGGCTCGGTGGCGCTGGCCGAGCACCTGGTACGCGCCACCTGCCTGCCCGGTGACGAGCTGGTCTACGCGTGGCGGTCGTTCGAGGCGTACCCGATCATCGCGGCGACAAGCGGCGCGACAAGCGTGAAGGTGCCCAACGACGCCGGGCACGGGCACGACCTGGCGGCGATGGCCGCGGCGGTGACCGACCAGACGCGGATGATCCTGGTCTGCAACCCCAACAACCCGACCGGCACCGCTCTCCGTCGGGCGGAGTTGGACCGCTTCCTGGACGACGTGCCGGACGACGTGCTGGTGGTGATCGACGAGGCGTACCGGGAGTTCGTCACCGACCCGGAGGTGCCCGACGGGCTCACCTACGCCGACCGGCCCAACGTGGCGGTGCTGCGCACGCTGTCCAAGGCCTGGGGGCTGGCCGGTCTGCGGATCGGTTTCCTGGTCGCCCAGCCGCAGGTGGCAGCGGCGGTACGCAAGGTCGTCACCCCCTTCTCCAGCAGCATGGCGGCGCAGGCCGGGGCGTTGGCCGCGCTGGCTCAGGCCGACGAGATGGAGCGGAGGTGCGCCCTCGTGGTGGCCGAGCGGGAGCGGGTCACCGAGGCGCTGCGCAAGCTGATCCCGGACGTGCCCGCCAGCCAGGCGAACTTCGTCTGGCTGCCGCTGGGCGAGCGGGCGCTGGAGTTCGGCAAGGCGTGCGAGGCTCGGGGTGTGATCGTCCGGCCGTTCCCGGGTGACGGAGTCCGGGTCACCATCGGCACCCCGGCCGAGAACGACGCCTTCCTGGCCGCCGCCGAGGCCGCGCTGGGCTGAGCCCGGCTCCCGAGGCCGTACCGGGCCGGTCCGCCATCCCCCAGCGGACCGGCCCGGAAACCCACCACCAGCAGCTTATGTCTTCTTTGTCCGCTTTGCGGATATTTGCGCGCTGATCAGGTCGCGGCGATGATCACCGGTTCTGCGGTGAAGTAATAAGTGTGATCGTCCCCATCGAGGTCGACCGGCCGCCGCAGCCGCTCCACCGCGACGTATCCGTCGGCTGCGTGCACCGCCCCGGGCAGCCACCCGGTGCCGTCGGAGCCCACGTTCAGGATGAACCGGGACAGCTCACGGCCGCTGGCCGCATCCAACGTGACCAGCTCGTTCCCTGCGGTCAACACATGCACCCGGTCGGACTGAACGGCGATCAACCGGCCCGGCCCGACCGACGCCCGCCAGCGCTCAGTGCCGTTACGCACCGCGCGGCCGACGAGTAGCCCGTCCGTCAAGGTGACGGCCGTCCCGTCGAGCAGTTCGGCGTCCGCTGCGTCGAGCACCGGAGCCGCAACCGGCTCACCGGAGCCGAGCAACCAACCCCGGGCCGACATGTCGTCCGGACCGGCGGTACGCAAGGCCGCGCAGCCCGTCGGAGCGCAGCCGATCAGGGTCGCCGTCAGCTCGTCACCGGCGGCCGGAGGACGCCACCGGTCGCCCACCTTCCCGGTCGCCACGTCCCGGAACTCGACAACCGTCGGCCCGGCACAGCGGTCCAGGGTGAGCAGTTGGCCGTCGGCGCTGCCACCGACCGGCTCCCGGCAACCACGCCCCACCTCGGCCTGCCACAGCTGCGCGCCGCCGGCCAGGTCCACAGCCCGCACCTCGCCGGAACCGGAGGTCACCACCGTATCCCGGCCGTCGGCCGTCCGGACCACGGAGACGCCACGCGGCTGCCAGACGATCGCCGACCCGGTCCGTCGGGTGACCCGTTCCCGGTCCGGCTCGGGGCCGTCCGCGCGCCAGATGACCTGCCCGGTACGCGCGTCGAGGGCCACCAGCTTGCCGTCGGACCACCGGCTCACCACAGTCGTACCGCTCGCCACCACCGCGTCCACCGTCGCCGGCCACCGGCGGTACGACCAGTACGGCGTGCTCCGGTGCCGACCGTCGGCCGGCTGATCGGCGTAGACCTGGCGCTGTGCCGCGTACACCCGCAGCCGGCCGTCCACGATCAGCGGGGCGGCCGGCAGCCGGCCCACCACCCCGGGTGCCGGCTGGCTGCGCGCGGGGTGGTCGCCTCGGGCAGCGGTGCTGACCTCGGCCGGCGCCAGGACGCGGTACGCGACGAGCGCGAGTGCCGCCGCGACCCCGGTCGCCGCCACCGCTGCCACGATCCGCCGCTGCCCCGTCGTCCACCCCATGCCGTACCTCCCCGCCCGGCACCCTACCCACCAGTCGGAACGGCCCGGATGCTGCGGTCAGGCTGCGCTACGGCGGAGGGCGGCAGCCGACCCGGCGAGATCATGATGCGGGGCCCCGGGGCAGATCGTCCGCCCCGGAGACCCTGGGCGGTCAGCGGGCGAAGTCGCCGTCGCGGATCGCACCGACGAACGCGCTCCAGCCCCGAGGGCTGACCATCAGCACCGGCCCGGCCTGGTCCTTGGAGTCACGTATACCCACCACACCGCGGCGGCGGGCCAGGTTGTCGGCCACCTCCACGCAGAGCCCCTGGTCATTGGAGCGGCTGCTGGTACGCCAGACCGCGCCCACGAGATCGTGCATCGTCGTCATCTCCCTCGGCTTCGACATGCCGCCCCGCCGCGACCGGACCGACCGGAACGGGGGGGCGCCGGGCGGCCCGGCGCGACGTGGCGACGGAATTCCGAGGCGATCAACGAGCGGTGACGGGACTCGTTCGCACAGCCGGTGCGATAGCGGGAGACCTGTCGGAAAGGGGTCAGCGAGCCGGCACGATCGTGCCCGTAACCTCGGCCAACGTGATGGTGGAGCCGTCCGGTCCGGGTGCGGTGGCGGTGATGGTCACGGTGTCGCCGTCGAGCAGGAAGGTGCGTTCCGCCCCACCCACGGTCACCGGCTCGGCGCCGCCCCAGGTGAGCTCCAGGAACGAGCCGACCTGGTCGCGCCGGTCACCGGAGACGGTGCCGGAGGCGTAGAGGTCACCGGTACGCAGTGCGGCGCCGTTGACGGTCAGGTGGGCCAACTGCTGGGCCGGTGTCCAGTACATCCCGGCGAACGGCGGCTCGCTGACCGTCTCGCCGTTCCAGTGCACGGTCAACCGCAGGTCCAGCCCGACGTGCGGCTCGTCGCGCAGGTAGTCGAGGACCGACGGGTCCTGCTCCGGCGCGGCGACGTACGCGCTCCGCAGCGCGTCCAGCGGGGTCACCCAGGCGGCGATCGAGGTGGCGAACGACTTGCCCAGGAACGGGCCCAGCGGCTGGTACTCCCACGCCTGGATGTCCCGGGCCGACCAGTCGTTGACCAGCACCACGCCGAAGACGTGCTCGGCGAAGTCGGCGACGGCCACCCGGGCGCCGAGCGGACTCGGTACGCCGACCACGAACCCGACCTCGGCCTCGATGTCGAGGCGTACCGACGGGCCGAAGACCGGCCCGTCGTTGCTCGGGCGCTGGCCCTGCGGGCGTACCACCGGGGTGCCGGAGACCACCACGGTGCCGGCCCGCCCGTGGTAGCCGATCGGCAGGTGCTTCCAGTTGGGCAGCAGGGCCGGCTGGCCGGGCCGGAAGATCTGGCCGACGTTCGAGGCGTGCTGCTCGGAGGAGTAGAAGTCCACGTAGTCGGCGACCTCGATGGGCAGTTCCATCCGTACCTGCTCCAGCGACACCAGCAGCGGCTCCACGGCGGCCCGGTGGGCCGGGTCGGTGAGCAGTTCGGTGATCCGCTGCCGTACCGCTGTCCACTGCGGACGCCCCAGCGCCAGGAACGTGTTGAGCGTCGGCTCGCGCAGCGCCCCGCCGGCCAGCACCAGACCGGCGGCCTCCGCGGCGGCCAGGTCCAGGACCACGTCTGCGATGCGTACGCCGATGCGCGGTTCCCCGTCGCCGACCCGGAACACCCCGTACGGCAGGTGCTGGATGCCGAAACCGGACCCTTCCGCGCCCGCCACCCAGCTCACTCGCTCGCTCATGCCTGATTTCTCCCGTTCACCAGCCCCAGCCGGATCAGATCGGTAAGTGGTTCCACGATGCTGCACGAGCCGAAGCCCACCCACAGCGGACGCGCCAGGTCGTGCCGGCCCTCGAACTGCTGCACCAGCGGCCGCTCGTCACGGACGGTGAGCAGCTCGGTCACCGTCCCCACCCCGGCCCCCTCGGCGGCGGCCAGCGTCGCGGCCAGCACGTTGGCGAAGCCGTGATGGGTGATGCCGGTTTCCGGGTCGAGGTGGCGCACCGCGTGGTGCAGCCCGGCGGTCAGCTTGAACGGCAGCTGCCGGTCCCGGCAGGCGCAGATGACCGCGGCCAGCTCGGCGGGAGTGGGGAACAGCTCGGCGGCCAACCCGCCGGTACGGAACTTGGCGGCGACCGGCAGCCCACGGGAGCGCGCCTCGGCCAGCGTGTCCAGGGCGGCCGTCAGCCCGAACGTCAACGGGATCTCCGCGAAGACGGCGACGTCGGCCAGCCGCTCGGTGAGCTTGAACAGCTCGGCCAGGCCGGGCTGCGGGTCCTCGCCCCGCTTGGCGACCGGGGCCTCCACCTGCCGGACGGCCACTCCGAGCGGCGGCAGGAACGACAGCGCGAGGGGCAGCCGGTCGAGGCCGGTGTCGCCGATCAGCCCGATCACGAAGCCCTCGGCCGGGTCGACCAGCCCGCTCAGTTCGCCCGCCGCGACCTTCGAGGCAGGCAGCAGCAACGGGCCGACGAGATCGGCGTACCAGTCGGCGCGGTGTCGCCTGTGGGCGGCGACGGCGTCGGGCAGCGACGCGCTGCCCGGCGGGAAGACGGCGGCATCGTCGACCAGGCCGGCGACGAGTGCGGGCAGTTGCGTTGACACGAGACAAGAATGTACGGGACGCTACAAGGAGCGGACAACAGCGTCCGATAATCGGACGCATCGAGCTGGTGACCGGGAGGCGACATGCCGTACTACCGCAGCGTCGGCGAACTGCCGCGCAAGCGCCACACCCAGTTCCGGCAGCCCGACGGCAGCCTCTACACCGAGGAGCTGATGGGCCAGGAGGGCTTCTCCTCCGACTCCTCCCTGCTCTACCACCGGTACGCCCCGACCGCGATCGTCGCCGCCGAGGAGTTCACCCCGCCGGCCGTGACCCGGGTGCCCAACCTGCCGCTCAAGCCCCGGCACCTGCGCACCCACAAGCTCGACGGCACCGGGGCCGACCCGATCCTGGGTCGGCGTTACCTGCTCGCCAACGACGACGTACGCATCGCCTACGTGCTCGCCGACCAGCCGTCCCCGCTGTTCCGCGACGCCACCGGCGACCACTGCCTGTACGTCGAGGCGGGCACCCTGCGGGTCGAGTCGACCTTCGGCGTACTGGACGCGGTGGCCGGCGACTACGTGATCATTCCAACCTCGACGGTGCACCGACTGGTGCCCACCGGCGACACCCCCACCCGGCTGCTGGCCGTCGAGGCGACCGGTCACATCGGCCCGCCCAAGCGCTACCTCTCCGTACGCGGCCAGTTCCTGGAACACTCGCCGTACTGCGAGCGGGACGTCCGGGGGCCGGACGCGCCGCTGCTGGTCGACGGCACCGACGTCGAGGTGCTGGTCCGCCACCGGCGCGGTTGGACCCGCCACGTCTACGCCAACCACCCGTTCGACGTGGTCGGCTGGGACGGTCACATGTACCCGTGGGCCTTCTCCATCCACGACTTCGAGCCGATCACCGGCCGGATCCACCAGCCGCCACCGGTGCACCAGACCTTCCAGGGCCCGAACTTCGTGATCTGCTCGTTCGTCCCCCGCAAGGTCGACTACCACCCGGACGCCATCCCGGTGCCGTACCACCACCACAACGTCGACTCCGACGAGATGCTCTTCTACACCGGCGGCAACTACGAGGCGCGGCGCGGATCCGGCATCGAGCAGGGTTCCATCTCGCTGCACCCGTCCGGCTTCACCCACGGCCCCCAGCCCGGTGCCGCGGAACGCTCGATCGGCGTCGAGTTCTTCGACGAGTTGGCCGTCATGGTCGACACCTTCCGCCCGCTCGACCTGTGCGACGCGGCAGCCGACTGCGAGGACGACGCCTACGCCTGGACCTGGTCCCGCCGCTGACGAAGGAAGGGCCCCTTGTTAACGCCTCGCGAGGTGAAGGGGCCCCTTGTTAACGCGCCAGGTCGCCGGCGTTGGGCTGCGCACGTCGCACCAACGCAGCCCCGCTGCCTGCCGCACGGCGACGGCGGGGCTCAGGCCACCGGACGCGAGACGATCGTCAACTGGGCGACGGTGGCGATGCCGATGGAGAGCACCAGCGGCCAGGGCGTGCCGACCAGGGCGTAGAGCAGGATCAGCGCGGGCGCGGCGGCTGCCGCGTACACGGCCAGGACCAGCGGACGGTCGGTTCGCTGCAGTACGGGCAGCACCGTCCGGGTCAGGCCGGGCAGCCGGGACGCGTGCCGCCAGAGCACGATGCCCCCGCCGACGGCCGCCAGTACCGCCATGAACCGGGAGAACCCGGAACCGGTGGTCGCCGAACAGGCGATCACGAGGGCGGCCACCATCGACCAGCCGGCCCCCCAGAGCACGAACTGCCGCAGCGCCGCCGGCACCGGACGACGCGCGACGAACGGACCGGTGCCGGCCCGGCCCGCATCCACCGGCCCGCCGAACCGGCCCGGCTCGGGGAACTCGGCCCCACCGTGGCTCGGCTGCTCCCCACCGTCCTGAGGACCGGGCCCCGGGCGGCGCTCGCCGCTGGGCGTGTCCCACCCCGCAGGTGTCCCGCCCGGCCAGGTACCCCCGTCGGCCGACCCACTCGGCCAGGTACCCCCGTCGGCCGACCCACTCGGCCAGGTACCCCCGTCGGCCGACCCGCCCGGCCCGGTACGACCCTCGGTCGGCCGGCCGGGCTGCTGGTCGGTGCCCGGACCGCTGGACGGGTGCGGGCCCTGCCGGGGCAGATCGTCGGGAGCCTGTTCCGGACGGTTCACCTCGGTCCGGCGGGGATCGGTCGGCGGCAGCGTCGGCACGGCGGCCTCGGCCAGTCGCTCCAGCGTGGCGCTCCAGCGTCGCTGCTCCAACCGCAGCACGCCGACGTCCTCGCTCACCTCGGCAAGTCGCGGATCCAGTCGCAACGCCTCCCGGTAGGCCCGCTCGGCGAGATCGAACATTCGCATGTTCGCCGCCACCAGGCCCAGCACCAGGTGTCCCTGCGGTTCCTCGGGTGCCAACTCCACCGCGTGCCAGGCGGCGTTCAGGGCCGGCTGGCCATTGCGGGAACCCGCCAGGATCGCCGCCGCGCTGCGTTGGGCGTACGCGTCCTGCGGGCCCAGGGCCAGGATCTCGTCGGCGGTACGCGCGGCCTCGCCGTACCGTTCCAGGTCGCCGAGAGCCAGGCCACGCAGGACGAGCGGGGGAACCTGCCCCGGTGCGGCGGCAGCGGCGGATTCGGCGGCGGCCAACGCCTCGACGGGCCGGTCCGCGGCCAGGTGCACCCGGGCGAGCATGACAAGCGTTTCCACGTGGACGGGGTCGAGGGCGAGCGCGAACCCGAGCTCACCGACCGCTTCGTCATAGCGGCCCAACTCGGCGAGGAGGGTGGCGCGCTGCAGGTAGCCGTCGGCGGCGGGCGGGTCGGCGGGGACGTCGGCGGACATCGCGCGAGCCTAGGCGCTCGGCTGGGCGTACACCAAGGCCACCGCGATGCCGGCGAGTCCCTCGCCGCGCCCGGTGAAACCCAGCCCGTCGGTGGTCGCGGCGGAGAGGGTGACCGGGGCGCCGACCGCCTCCGACAGCACCTGCTCGGCCTCCTGCCGACGTGGGCCGATCTTGGGTCGTACCCCCACCACCTGCACGGACACGTTGCCGATGGCGAAGCCGGCGGCGCGGACCCGGCGCGCGGACTCGGCCAGCAGACGTACCCCGCTCGCCCCGGACCACTCCGGCTGGTCCACCCCGAAGTTCGCGCCTAGATCGCCCAGCCCGGCGGCGGAGAGCAGCGCGTTGCAGGCGGCATGGGCGGCCACGTCCGCGTCGGAGTGCCCGGCCAGACCGTCCTGGCCCGGCCAGTGCAGGCCGGCCACCCAACAGGGTCGGCCGGCCTCGAAAGCGTGCACGTCCGTGCCGATGGCCACCCGAGGAACGATCATGAATTGAGGGTACGCGTCCGGAGACCGGTCGCCAGCAGGTGCTCAGCCAGCGCGAGGTCGAAGGGGCGGGTGATCTTCAGGGCGTGATCCGAGCCGGGCACACAGAACACCGGTACGCCCTGCTTCTCCACCAACCCGGCGTCGTCGGTCAACGCGTCACCGGCGGCGGCGTGCGCGGCGGCCAGGACCGACCTGCGGAACCCCTGCGGGGTCTGCACCGCCCGCAGCGCTCGCCGGTCGACGGTGCCGAGCACCAGCTCGTCCGCGTCGACTTCCTTGATCGTGTCGACCACCGGCAGCACCGGGATGACCGCGTCGTGGCCCGAGCGCACCGCGGCGGCCACCGACTCCACCAGGGCGGGCGGGGTCAGGGCGCGGGCCGCGTCGTGCACCAGGACGATGTCGGGCCCGACGGGCACGGCGGCAAGGGCGGCGGCCACGGACTCCTGCCGTTCGGCCCCACCGGGCACCACCGTGACCGGGGCGATCGGGGCGAGCAGCTCACGTACGGCCGCGACCTCGGCGATCGGGGCGGCCACCACGATGGTGTGCACCGACGCGGCGGCGGCCAGCCGGCGGACCGCGTGCACCAGCAGCGGTTCCCCGGCCAACAGCCGCAGCGCCTTGGGTCGACCGGGGCCGAGGCGTACGCCGGCACCGGCCGCAGGCACGAGGACCGCGACGTCACCGCGCGGATTCAGCTGCGCGGTCACGTCGCGGTCCTCGATGGTTTCTTCGCTACGAAGTGGGTACGACGATGCTGTGCGGACTAGGCCTCGGTCAGCACCTTGTCGAGCAGCGTCTCCGCCTCGTCCTTGGTGCTCTTCTCGGCCAACGCGACCTCGCCGACGAGAATGTCCCGGGCCTTGGCGAGCATGCGCTTCTCACCTGCGGAAAGGCCCCGCTCCCGCTCCCGGCGCCACAGGTCGCGGACGACCTCGGCCACCTTCAGCGGATTGCCGGAGGCCAGCTTCTCCAGATTCGCCTTGTAACGTCGCGACCAGTTGGTCGGCTCCTCGGTGTGCGGAGCCCGGAGAACGTCGAAGACCTTGCCGAGGCCCTCTTCGCCCACCACCTCGCGCACACCCACGATCTCGGCGTTCTCGGCAGGCACCCGGACCGTCAGGTCACCCTGCGCGACCCTCAGGACGAGGTACTGCTTGGGCTCGCCCTTGATGACCCGAGTCTCGATTGCCTCGATGAGTGCGGCCCCGTGGTGGGGGTAAACAACGGTCTCGCCGACACTGAAAACCATAGGTTCGAAACCCCTTTCGCTGTGTCTAGGGTAACACGCTCAGGCACCGATGTCTCACCGCTGTCCTGACCGTTGGCGCAGCTCAGGGGCCCTGTGAGAGGTCTTTCTTCGGCTTGACATATGACCGATCCGATGATTCGAGCACGCTCTGTAATCTGAACATGACCGATCGGGCATGGCTGACGAAAAAGCCGTGAACCTCGGCGTGCCCGTCAATGATCAACCCACCAATGATCAATACGTCTGCAGACCAATACCTCTACGTCAGCGATTTCGCCCACGCCAGAGATCAAGTACCTCATTGCTCAGACACCCAATGATCAGGCACTCAAAGATCAAGTAACCAGAGATCAAAGGCTACGCACCCACCCCATGATATCCCGCCGTACCCAAGTGTGGGCAGCGGTAGCGGGACCGGGCACAGTACGGGACGCTGGAGAGGCCACTGTCCGCGTACCCAGGAAGCACCAGGGGGTCGTGATGGGCAAGGCTGACGCCGACGGTCCCGGGCTGCCCGACCTGCCTCCCGAGTGGGGTCGGGTGGTCGTGCCGGACGACGCCTCCGCGCTGGCCGCCGAGGCCGAACAGGTCCGCCGTGAGCTGCGTACGCAGGTGGTGAGCCGATCCCGTCGGTGGCGACCCCCGACGGTGCCCGTGCTGGTGCTGCTCGTCGCGGTCATCGCCACCGTCGCCGGCCTGATCACCGTCACCTGGCCCCGGGCCGGCCGGGGCACTCCCGAACCGACCACGGCCGGGCCCGAACCCACACCCGCCCAGTTCAACGGCAGGGCGTTGCCCGCGCTGGACCTCGTCGACGCCGAACAGTCGCCGGTGCCGCTGCGTGGGCTGCTGCCGGCGGTGGTGCTGCTGGTGGACGGGTGCGCCTGCCCGCACCGGGTCACCGAGGCGGCCGCAGCGGCACCCGTCGGCGTCACCGTCGTCACCGTCGGGGCACAACGCCCCCGAGCAGCGCCTGCGGGCAGCGACGCACGCGCCCTCGGCGACCCGGCCGGGGGACTGCGCGCCTTCCTGCACCTGCCGGCCCGCCCGGACACGGTCACCGCCCTGCTCGCCGACCGCACCGGTCGAATCGTGCTGGTGGTCCCCGAGGTCGGTTCGATCGCCGACTACCAGCGGGAACTGACCGCCCTGGCCGGCTGAAGCCCGCCCGCTCAGGACGGGTCGACCAGGCGGGCCACCAGTTGCAGCGACGCCGCACCGGCGGTGGAGAACAGCACTGTCACGTTCGCGCCCGTGCCGACCATCTCCGTCGTGATCACCGTGCCGTCGCAGCCCACCGTCATCGGATCGCCCGCTCTGGCGCCGACGACGGTGACCAGCAACTCGCCGGGACCGGTGCAACTGAAGATCAACACGTTCCGCTCGCCGCGATCGAGCCGGGACTCCCGGGCCAGCGCCGTGCCCGCGTCCAGCGATGCCCGCTCGGTCCACACCGCCGCTTGTCGACCGGTGCCCCGTCCCGCACCGGGGCCGGCGTCGCTCTCGGAGACCGTCCCGATCACCTGCCCGGTGTGCGGGTCCACAAGTACCGTGCCGGTGGTGGACTCGATCACGATCGACGAGGATGCGCCCGGCTCCTGTCGGAACCTGCTCCGGTCGATCCGATCCTCCTGCCAGAAGGAATCCTCCGACGCGGCCTCGATGCGCTCCCCCGCCGGCGGCGACGCCGGGGCTTCCACCCGCCACCACCAGCCGCCCAGGGCCAACGCGACGACGCCGACGCCGACCAGCAAGGCGCCGCGCAAGCGGTAGATGGCATCGACGTCCACGCCTAAAGGGTAGCCGCCGTCGTACCGCTCAGACGTGACGCTCCAGCAACGCTGCGTAAAGGGTCAACCCGGGTCCAAAGGCGAGCATCACCACTCGACGGGGCGACGGCGCGTACCGCAACAGCCGGTCGAGGATCAGCAGCACGGTGGGGGACGAGCAGTTGCCGTGCTCCGCGAGGGTCTGCCGCGAGGCGGCCAAGGCGGCAGGGGCCAGGGCCAGCTCCCGCTCGACCACGTTGAGGATGCGCGGCCCCCCCGGGTGCACCGCCCAGCCGTCGACGTCGGACAGCTGGCTGCCGTGGCTGGTCAGCAGCTCGTCGACCAGCCCCCGGACGTGTGCCGAGAGCACCTGCGGCACCTTGGGGGACAGCCCCATCCGGAAGCCGGTGTCGGTCACGTCCCAGGTCATGTGGTCGGCGGTGGACGAGTCGGTGACCGAGGTGACCGAGCGCACCGCGTACCCACGGCCGCCGGGAACCACCACGGCGGCGACGGCGGCATCCGAGAAGAGCGCGTGCGAGATGATCTGCTGGGTGTCCACCCTCGCCGACGACGGTTGCAGATGCAGGCTGGTCAGCTCGGCGCAGAGCAGCAGCGCCGGCCGTCCCCGCGCGGTCACGAAGTCACTCGCCGCGCCCAGCCCGGGCAACGCCGCGTAGCAACCCATGTGACCCACGAACATCCGCTGGGTCGACGGCGCCATGCCCAGGTCCCGGGCGAGCAGGATGTCCAGCCCCGGCGTCGCGTACCCGGTGCAGGAACAGACGACGAACAGCCCGATGTCACCGGCCGCCAGCCCGGCGCTGGTCAACGCCCGGCCGACCGCCTCCTTGCCCAGCGGCAGCGCCTCGACCTGGTAACGACGCATCCGCCGCTCGGTCGGCCAGTCGGAGACGTCCTCGATCAACGGGTTGACCGCGGCCTGTCGCCGGTCGACCCCCGAGTTCGCGAAGATCCGCTCGGCGAGCGCCCGGGTGCTGCCGGAGTAGTGCCGGGAGAAGAACCGCTCCCACAACTCGTCCTGGTCCGCCGACGGCGGCGAAGCCGTGCCCAGGCCCGCGATCACCGGTACCGACACGGCTTCACCCTCCTTCTGGTCGGACTTACCACCCTCACCAACGAGGGGCCGAGCCCTCACGGTCCGGGTCACCACCGAGGGCGGCGACACCGAGCCAGTCGGCACAGACGTCAGAGGTGGCCGGATGCAGCGACCCGCACCGGGCGTCCCGGTAGAGGCGCTCCAGCGGATGGCCACGTCGGGTGGCGGAGGTGCCCGCCGCCTCCAGCACGGATGCCGCCACGTCGGCGGCGGTCGTACCGGCCAGCAGCTTGGCCCGCCACACCCAGCGGTTGGTCTCCGCGTCACCGGGTGCCTCGTCGACCCGGCGGGCCGCCTCGGCCACCGTCAACTGTGCCGCCGCCACGGCGGCGTCGGCCCGACCGAGGCGGGCGCGTACCGCCGGCAGGCCGGCGAGGTTGCGGGCGTTGAGGTGCTCCGCCGCCGCGTCGATCGCCGCCCGGGCCACCCCGACGTAGACGGCGGCGTAGCTGGCCACCAGCCAGTGCGGCATGAGCTGGGCGACCACCAGGGCCAGACCCTCCACCCCGCCGAGCAGCCGATCGGCCGGCACCGTGACGTCCAGGTGCAGGTCGTGCGAGGCGGTGGCCCGCATGCCCAGGGAATCCCAGGTCGGTTCGACGGTGAGACCCTCCCCCGCCGGGACCAGGAACTGCGAGACGATCGACGGGTCGGTCGCGCTCCGGGCGGCCACCAGGTAGCCGTCGGCGTGACCGGCACCGGAACAGAACGTCTTGCTGCCCTTGATCCGCCAGCCGCCGTCGACCGGCTCGTACACCGTGCTGAGCTGGGACAGTCGGGCGCCGGCGCCGCGTTCGCTCATCGCGACGGCGTACCACGCCCCGTCGGCCGCCGCCCGCAGCAACCGGTCCCGGGCGGCAAGTGCCTCCGGCGGTACGCCGAGCGCCTCGGCCAGTTCCTCGGTGACCGCCCCCAGCGCGCCGGTGACCGAGGCGTGCATGTTGAACACCAGTGCCGTCGCACCGTTGCCCCGGGCCAACTCGGTGGCAACGGCCGCGTACTCGGCGAAGGTGGCGCCCGCACCACCCAGCTCGGCGGGGACCATCAACCCGAACAGCCCGGCCGCGCGCAGATCGGCGAAGTCATCGGCCGGGAACGAGCCGGCCTGGTCATGCTCGGCGGCCCGAGCCGCCAACCGGGGCGCCAACCTGCGAGCCGCAGCCGCCCCCGCTTCACCCATGCCGGCGCTCCGCACCGGCGCGGACCACCGCGCCCCGCCGATCACCCACCCGATGACGCTCGTTCATGGAACCCTCCTCGGCCATCCCCATACCCCCGTCGAGTTCCGCTATCCGTCGCGTACCCCGTGCCCCTGGTAGAGCACGGCGGCCGACGCGGTCGGCACGATGCGCGGCACCTGGCCGGACGGCGTCTCGATGCCGCGAGCCCGGCGGAGCAACCAGCGCAGCAGGCCGGGCACGGCCGGGCGGACGCCACGCACCCGCAGGTCCACCCCGTGTCGGGCGCACTCGGCGACCAACTCACGATCGTCCACGAACAACCGTGGGTCGTGGATGCCACGCGGCACGGTCGGCAGCCGCTCGGCGATCCGGACCGCGACCAGCCGACTCAGGGCGGTGTCGTTGAGCGTGTCGAGCACGAGCAGGCCGCCCGGTCGCAGCAACCGGCACGCCTGCGCGACCGCGGCGCGCCAGTCCGGGACGTGTTCCAGCAGCTCACCGGCGGCGACCACGTCGGCGCAGCCGTCGGCGAGCGGCACCGCCGTGGCGTCACCGTTGACCACTGTCACACCGTGGTCGGCCGCCTGGATCAGCGCCGAGCGGGTCAGGTCCACCCCGACATGCCGGTAACCCTTGCCGACCAGGTGCGGGGCGAGCAGTCCGGCACCGCAACCGAGGTCGACCAGGAGCGCGCCGGGACGCGCCGCCGGGGGCACCAGGGCCGCCCGAGCCTGGGCCAGCCAGTGCAGCATGGCGAAGGCGCCGTCCGGCCGCCACCATTCCCCGGCCAGGTCGTCGTACTGGCGCGGATCGTTGCGGGGCAGGCTCAGGCCGGCATCACGCATGACATCGAGCGTGGCACGACTGACGGGTAACGACCAGACTTCCGTTATGTCGTCGACGGTGTTAGGGCTGGTCAGGGCGAGCCATCCGGAGCCGACGGCGGCAGTCACCACAGTGGCCGCCCTGCTCGCCGTCGGCATCGGTCACCCGCCCCAGGGCATCGCCACGGTGGCGATCACCGTGGCGGCCAGTCAGTTCGCCGTCGGCTGGACCAACGATCTGGTCGACGCCGACCGGGACGCATTGGTCGGCCGCGCCGACAAACCTGTCGCGGCCGGGCTGGTCAGCCGCCGGCTGGTGGCGGTGGCCGCGGCGGTGGCCGCCACCACCACCGTCGCGCTGGCGCTGACCACGAACCCGGTGGCCGCGCTCTGCGCCACCATCGGGCTGGTCTCGGCCCTGCTCTACGACTGGCCGCTGAAGTCGACGGCGGTCTCGGTGCTGCCGTACGCGATCTCCTTCGGCGCGTTGCCCGCCTTCGTGGTCCTGGCCCTGCCCGGCGCACCCGCCCCGCCCCTCTGGCTGGTCGCCGCCGCAGCTCTGCTCGGCGCGGGCGCACACTTCGCCAACGTGCTGCCCGACTTCGCCGACGACGCCCGGACCGGAGTGCGCGGACTGCCACACCGGCTGGGTCCGGCGGGGAGCCGGTTGGCGGCCGTCGGGCTGCTGGTCGCGGCGACCGGCACGCTGGTGCTCGGCCCGCCCGGCCCGCCGTCGGGCGTGGGCCTCGCGACCGTCGCCGCCGCCCTGATGATCACCGCAAGCGCCTGGTACGCCGGTCGCAGCGCCGAACGAGCGGGTGTCCGCCCGGTGGCCGCCTTCCGGGCGATGATGTTGGTAGCGCTGATCGATGTCGTGCTGCTGGTCACGAGCGGTCGGCTGGTCTGAGCCTCACCCTGGCAGGTGGCTGCGCCGGGTCGGCGTGCGGGCCACGATCAGCTCCAACTACCCTGGAGCGCGGTCTGCGCGGGCATGGCCAGCGGGTCCGGCGGGTTAGCCGGGTAGTGATCGTGACGAGGAGGACCGACGTGACGCGCTCGATCAGGGGATCCCGGCGAGCTGCCGTACTGCTGCCCGGAATCGCGGCGGCAGCGGCGCTGCTGCTGTCCGGGTGCGGCGCCGGCCAGATCTCCGAGACGGCCAACAAGGTGCCGTCGGTCCAGGGCGTCAACCTTGAGGGCGCCGAGGGCAAGTACGGCGTGCTGGGCGTGCTGGTCGCGTACCCCGGCGTCGAGGGCTACCAGGCCGGCGACAACGCGGTGCTGAACGCGGTCTTCTACAACGACACGCACAACCCGGTCACCGTGACTGTCACCTCGCCGGACGCCCGCGAGGTCGTGCTCACCACGGTCCGCGCGGCGACCAGCCCGTCGCCCACCGCCAGCCCGTCGCCGACCGGCTCGCCCTCGCCGACCGGCTCCCCGTCGCCCGACGGCTCGCCCTCGCCGGACCCGACCTCGTCGCCGGACACCCAGCCGGCCCGGATCGAGATCCCGCCGCTGAGCTACGTGCAGCTGAACACCGAGGGTGACCGGGTGCTCCAGCTCATCGGGCTGAACGGGGCCCTGCTCGCGGGCCAGAACGTCACAGTCAACTTCGACTTCGGTGGCGGCGACCAGATCACCAGCCCGGCCCCGGTGGCCGTGCCGCTCACCCCGCCGCCGCCGCCCTCGCCCATCATCGAGCGGCACACCGAGTTCGAGGGCGAAGGCGGCCACTGACCCACCGGGCGGCAGGTCCCGCCCGACCGAATTTCGGCGCCGCCGGCGTGGTGACCCCATGCCGGCGGCGCCGTCGTCGTACCCGGGGGTTAGCGTCGCTGGGGTGAGCATCTCCCGATCGACTCCGGCCCGAGGCACCGCCGGTGGGCGCAGCAAGGCTGCCGGCCGCGAGCCCCGGCCCGCGTACGAGTGCGACGCCTGCGGCCACCAGCCACCGAAGTGGGTGGGACGCTGCCCCGAATGCGGCGAATGGGGTTCGGTGATCGAGTGCACGATCACCGGTCCCACCGTGTCGGGACGGGTGGTCAGCTCTCGGATGCCCGCCGAGCCGGCCCGGCCGATCGCCACCATCAGCGCGGCACCCGCCCGGGCCCGGCCCACCGGCGTCAGCGAGCTCGACCGGGTGCTCGGCGGCGGGTTGGTGCCGGGGGCGGTGGTGCTGCTCGCCGGTGAGCCCGGTGTCGGCAAGTCGACCCTGCTGCTCGACGTCGCCCAGCAGTGGGCGGCGGGCGCGGGCAGCCCGTCGCTGGTGGTCAGCGGCGAGGAGTCGGTCAGCCAGGTGCGGCTGCGGGCCGAACGGATGGGCACCCTGCACGACCAGCTCTACCTGGCCGCCGAGAGCGACCTGGCGGCGGTGCTCGGTCACCTCGACGCCGTCAAGCCCGGCCTGCTGGTGCTCGACTCGGTGCAGACCATCTCCACCACCGGCACCGAGGGGGTGCCCGGCGGGGTCACCCAGGTGCGGGCGGTCACCGCCGCGCTGGTCTCGGTCGCCAAGGAGCGCGGCATCGCCACCGTGCTGGTCGGCCACGTCACCAAGGACGGTCAGGTGGCCGGCCCTCGCGTGCTGGAGCACCTGGTCGACGTGGTGCTGCACTTCGAGGGCGACAAGCACTCGTCGCTGCGGATGGTGCGCGGGGTCAAGAACCGTTTCGGCGCGGCCGACGAGGTGGGCTGCTTCGAGATGCACGAGGGCGGCATCAGCAGCCTCGCCGACCCGTCCGGGCTGTTCCTCACCCGCTACGCCGAGCCGGTGCCGGGCACCTGCGTGACGGTGGCGATGGAGGGGCGGCGGGCTCTGGTCACCGAGGTGCAGGCGCTGATCGGTGCCACGGTGGCCGGCTCCCCCCGGCGTACGGTCTCCGGTCTGGACTCGGCCCGTCTGGCGATGGTGCTGGCGGTGCTGCAACGCCGCACCGAACGGCTCACCCTGCACGACCGGGAGGTCTTCGCGGCCACCGTCGGGGGCATCCGGGTGGTGGAGCCGGCGGCAGACCTGGCGGTCGCGCTCGCCGTCGCCTCCGGCGGCCTCAACCTGGCCATCGCACCCCACCTCGTGGCGATCGGCGAGGTCGGTCTGACCGGTGAGGTACGCCGGGTCGGCGCGGTGCCCCGCCGGCTGACCGAGGCGGCCCGGCTCGGCTTCCGGCTGGCCCTGGTGCCACCGGGCTGCGGGCCGACCAGCACCGGTGCCGGTCCCGACCAGATGCGGGTGATCGAGGTCGACAACGTCCGTTCGGCGCTTCAGGCGGCAGCCCGGGCATCGGCGGAATGAAAGCCACGTCCCGGGTGATTCCGCCCGGCCCGGACGGAGGGACGGATCGTGACACATCACAGTAACCACAGGAGCACCCACCGCACGGCAGTCCGTAGACTGTGCCCGTGCCAGTCGACCGCGATACCACCAAGCCTGCCGGCGCGACGCCCCACGCCCGCACCGGCGCCGTGGGCTCGCCCGCCCGTCCGATCAGCATCAGCGTGACCGGGGGTGGCAGCGCCGGCGATCCGCTGCGCGCCAATCTGGCCCTGATGGCACCCGGCACCGCACTGCGCGACGGTCTGGAACGCATCCTGCGCGGGCGGACGGGCGCGCTGATCGTGCTCGGCTACGACAAGGTGGTCGAAGGGCTGTGCACCGGCGGTTTTCCGCTCGACGTCGAGTTCTCCGCCACCCGGGTCCGCGAGCTGTGCAAGATGGATGGCGCGGTGGTGCTGTCCAGTGACGGCACCCGGATCGTCCGCGCCGCGGTGCACCTGATGCCCGATCCGACCATCCCGACGGAGGAGTCCGGCACCCGGCACCGCACCGCCGAGCGGGTCGCCCGGCAGACCGGCTACCCGGTGATCTCGGTCAGCCAGTCGATGCGGATCATCAGCCTCTACGTCAACGGGCAACGGCACGTGCTCGACGATTCGGCGGCGATCCTGTCCCGCGCCAACCAGGCGTTGGCCACCCTGGAGCGCTACAAGCTCCGGCTGGACGAGGTCTCCGGCACGCTCTCGGCGCTGGAGATCGAGGACCTGGTCACCGTACGTGACGCGGTGGCCGTGGTGCAGCGGCTGGAGATGGTCCGCCGGATCGCCGACGAGATCGCCGGCTACGTGGTGGAGCTGGGCACCGACGGCCGGTTGCTCGCCCTCCAGCTCGACGAGTTGATGGCCGGGGTGGACGCCGACCGTACGCTTGTCATCCGGGACTACCTGCCGACCGGTCGGAAGCCCCGCACGCTCGACGAGGCCCTGGTCGAGCTGGACCTGCTCACCGCCACCGAGCTGATCGACCTGGTCTCGGTCGCCAAGGCCATCGGCTACCCGGCCGCCTCCGACGCGCTGGACGCGGCGGTCAGCCCTCGCGGCTTCCGACTGCTGGCCAAGGTGCCCCGACTGCCGGTGGCCGTGGTGGACCGGCTGGTGGTGCACTTCGGCAGCCTCCAGCGGCTGCTCGGCGCCACCGTGGAGGACCTGCAGGCCGTCGAGGGCGTCGGCGACGCCCGGGCCCGAGGCGTACGCGAAGGGCTGTCCCGCCTCGCCGAGGCGTCCATCCTGGAGCGGTACGTCTGACGCTCGCTCAGTCGGTGAGGACGAGCTTGACCGGCTGGCTCAGCTTGGTGCCCACCCGAGCGAAGACCTCGTACGTCCCGGCGGGCGGGGTTTCCCCGCTCGCCAGCCCGTTGGCGCACCGGCTGCTGTCCTTGCCGTTCCAGCCCACCTGGTACGAACGCTCAAAGCCCGAGGTGAAGGACTGCACGTCCGACCCGGCGGCGGTGCCGCAGGTGTCCGACGACCAGACCACCTCGGCACCGGACTTGATGTAGATCTCCTGCGCGGTCGCACCGACATCCCGATTGCACGTCCGGTCCGCCCGGTTGCGGACCTTCAGGTGCAGGTCCACCGAGGCACCCCGGACCACCTTCGCCGGCAGCGCCACGGCGGTCACCGAGAGTTCCGCGTCCGTGCAGGTGCCCTCGTCGGCCACGGGTGCGACGGCCGGCGGGTTGTTGGTCAGGCTCGACCCGGGGCCGGGGGTCTCGGTCGGTGTGGCCGGACCGGCACCGGCGTCACCCGACGATGGCGGCGGCGAACCGGTCTGCGGAGTCAGCACCGAACCGGTGGGCTCCGGAGTGCCGGAGACGCCCGGATCGGGCTGATTGCCTCCGGTCGCATCGTTGCCGCCACGCGGGCCGTTGCACGAGTAGAGCAGCACAATCAGGAAAAGCAGGACCGCGCCGAGCACGACGGCGCGACGCCGCCAGTACACGGCGGGAGGCAGGGGGCCGACCGTCAGACGCATGATGCCCCCACCGTAGCGGCGTCGTGCGCGACGGACGGTAACGACGCGCCGAGGCAGACCGGAGCCATCGGAACACATCCTCCACTGTCGACAGACCCGACCCGGGGTCGTCACTCTTCGTACCGGCGCGGCCGGTTCAGAGGTAGACCTTGCGCTGGTAGATCGCGTGTGCGCCGGCCACCCGGTCCAGGAAGAGCAGCCCGGCGCAGTGGTCGATCTCGTGTTGCAGGGCGCGCGCCTCGAAACCGTCCGTCACCAGGCGGACCTGCTCGCCGCTGCCGGGCAACGCCCCTTCGACCACGAGCCGGCTGGCGCGCTTGACGTCCCCGGTGAGATCGGGAACCGACATGCACCCCTCCCGGCCCGCCTTCCATCGGGTCGCCTCGACCACTCGGGCGTTGCAGAGCACGAACGTGCCGTGCACGGTGACCGCCTTGGCGTGCCCCGTCACGTCCACCGCGAACACCTGCGCACCCACACCCACCTGAGGCGCGGCCAGCCCGACGCAGCCCGGCGACACCCGCATCGTGGCGACCAAGTCGGCCGCCAGCCGTACGGTCTCCTCGGCGGTCGGGTCGACCTGCGCACCGGCCCGGCTGAGCACCGGGTGCGGCGCGGAGACCACCGGCAACACCTGACCCGGGCCGAGCAGCTCCGGTGTCCAGTCACCGAGGCCCGTCGGTGTCTGCGGGTCCAGATCCGGCCCGCCCACCTGCCCGCTCACAGCAGATCCGGGTCAGCGGGACGGAGAGTGACTTCCACGCCCAGGCCGGCGGCGACCTCCGCCAGCTGGCCCGGAAGCGTGCCGGTGACGTCGGCCGGCAGATCGACCTCGGCGACGACCACGTAGAGCGATCCGACCAGCCGGGTGCTCAGGTCGGTGACGTTGCCGCCGGCCACGGTCACCGCGCGGGTCATCGCGGCCACGATGCCCATCCGGTCCGCGCCGTGCACCGACATGACATAGCGCTCACCGGTGGGCACGGTCTCCCCGTCCGGCCGCACCTGCCGTACGGTCGCCAGCAGCTGGCCGTCGGCGGTCAGTGGGCCCAGGGCGTCCTCGACCTCCGCGGCCGACGGACCGACGCAGATGAGGGTCATCGCGAAGTGCCCCCGTAGCCGGGTCATCGTGCTGTCGGTGAGGTTGGCCCCGAGCCGAGCGAGCACCTCGGCGACGTCGGCCACGATGCCGGGCCGGTCCCGGCCGATGACGGTGATCGCGAGCTCGTTCATCCGGGCATTCTCCCCGATCGTCAGTCGCCACTGGCCACGGCCCGCCCGGAGGTGTCCAATCGTGGGAACCGGCGCGCGTGACATCATCAGCGACGCGATGACGGAATCGACATTCGCCGGACTGGTGAGCCGGTGGTACGAACACAACGCCCGGGACCTGCCCTGGCGCAAACCCGACGTCAGCCCCTGGGCGATCCTGGTCAGCGAGGTGATGCTCCAGCAGACCCCGGTGGTCCGGGTGCTGCCCGCCTGGCACGCGTGGCTGGATCGCTGGCCCACCCCGGCCGCCCTGGCGCAGGACAGTCCGGCCGAGGCGATCCGGATGTGGGGACGGCTCGGCTATCCGCGGCGCGCCGTCCGGCTGCGCGACTGCGCGGTGGCGATCGTGGAGCGGCACGGTGGCGCGGTGCCGGACCGACTGGACCAACTGCTCGCCCTGCCGGGCGTCGGCACGTACACGGCCCGGGCGGTGGCTGCCTTCGCGTACGGTCAGCGGCATCCGGTGGTCGACACCAACGTACGCCGGGTGGTCTGCCGCGCGGTGGCCGGCGAGCCGGACGCCGGCCCGGCGACCCGCCCCGCCGACCTGGTCGCCACCGAGGAACTGCTGCCCGTCGAGCCGGCTGCCGCCGCTCTGGCCAGCGCCGCGATCATGGAGCTGGGAGCGCTGATCTGCACCGCCCGGTCACCCCGCTGCCCGGCCTGCCCGGTGGAGTCGATCTGCGCCTGGCGTGCCTCGGGCCGGGTCGCCCCGGCCGGGCCGACCCGGCGACCGCAGCGGTACGCGGGCACCGACCGCCAGGTACGCGGCCTGCTGCTCGGGGTGCTCCGGGAGGCGACCGGCCCGGTGCCGCACCAACGCCTGGACCAGGTCTGGGACGACGACGTGCAACGGGCTCGGGCGCTGGCCGGCCTGGTCACCGACGGCCTGGTCGAGCCGGTCGGCGAGGCGTCCTTCCGCCTGATCGGCGACGGCCCACCGGCACCCGTCCCGAGCTGAGCCCGGATCCGACGCGTCGGGGCCGGCCTCCGGATGGAGGCCGGCCCTGAATGTCTGGCGGATCAGACGGCTAGCGGATCAGGTGGCTGACGGGTCAGGCGGAGTAGCCGCGGGTGGCGACCCAGTCGGCCAACGCCTCGATGCCGATCCAGTACTCGGCCTTCGCCGGGTCGGCGGAGTCAGCGATCTTCGCCTGGGCGCCGCCGTCCCGGTAGCCGGTCACCGAGACGTAATGCCCGCCCTCGAAGGAGTGCGTCCCGCCGTCGAGGTCGAGCGCCGTGCCGGCGACGTTGGCCACCACGCTGCGCCCCTCGTCGACCGCGCGGACGATGTCGGCCCGCAACCGATCGGTCTCGGCACCGTCAGCGGCCCGGCCGGGGATCTCCACCGTGCGGTAGACGTCCTTACCGACCCGCTCGTTGAGCGCCTTGGTGATGTCGTACGCGGAGTCGGTGCCCCGCTCGGTGGTGCCCATCTCCCGGGCCAACTCGTCCTGCGGGACGTCCTTGTCCATGGCCGTCAGCGCGTTGCGCACTGCGGCCGGGCCACAGTAGTAGTAGTTGGGTTGCGCCTGATAGCGCACCTTGAGCTGCCGCTCACCCTTGGCGTGACCGCGGTCGGCGGCCTGCTGGCTGGGGTTCGGGGAAGCGGCGACTGCGCCGGTCGGACCGGCGACCACTCCACCAGCGACAACGGCACCGGCGACGGTCAGGGCGGCCTTGTAGATCAGAGTCGTCATGGTCATCGCCTTCCATCTCGGGGATCGACACGACACCCGGAAAGGGGAGGGGTGCGGAATCGCGTCGGAGGGAAGTAGCAGCATGCCTCGGCGTGATTCGGCAAGGCGGCTGTCGGACGGCAACGGCCTCACCCGGTGGGTGCCGTCGCGTACCCCTCGTACAACCGCTGTTGGTGGGCGCACATGCCCTGGCAAACCGTGACCGCCACCACAACATTGGCGGCTCTGCCCGACGCCTCGGAACGTCTGCCCGCCCATGGGGCCGGCCTGTCATTTTGTCCGGTATGAGACGGGTGCCGGATCAGAATCCGGTTTCGATGCCGCGCCGCAGAAACACGCCGGCCCGGTGGCAGATGCCACCGGGCCGGCGTCGATGTGAGCTGGTAGGACTCAGGCTGCTGTCTCGTCCGCACCGGTGGTAGCGGTGCCACCGAGATCAGCCGGGACGGCGTCCGGCACGTCGACCGGGCGCTCGGAGCCCTTGAAGACGAGCTTGGACTTGTCGATGTCGTTCGGGTCGCCCTCGCAGTCCACCACCACGATCTGACCCGGGATCAGCTCGTTGAACAGGATCCGCTCGGAGAGGTTGTCCTCGATGTCGCGCTGGATCGTGCGGCGCAGCGGCCGCGCGCCCAGCACCGGGTCGAAGCCCTTGGCAGCCAGGTACTTCTTGGCGTTGTCGGTCAGCTCAAGACCCATGTCCTTGTTCCGCAGCTGGGTCTCGATGCGGGCGATCATGATGTCGACGATCGACAGGATCTCCTGCTGACGCAGCTGGTGGAAGACGATGGTGTCGTCGATCCGGTTGAGGAACTCAGGCCGGAAGTGCTGCTTGAGCTCGTCGTTGACCTTCTGCTTCATCCGGTCGTAGTTCGACTCGGAGTCCTCCGAGGCCTGGAACCCGAGCGAGACCGCCTTGGCCACGTCCCGGGTGCCCAGGTTGGTGGTCAGGATGATGACCGTGTTCTTGAAGTCCACGATCCGACCCTGACCGTCGGTGAGCCGACCGTCCTCCAGGATCTGGAGCAGCGTGTTGAACACGTCCGGGTGGGCCTTCTCGATCTCGTCGAAGAGCACCACCGAGAACGGCCGACGCCGCACCTTCTCGGTCAGCTGGCCACCCTCGTCGTAGCCGACGTACCCGGGCGGGGCGCCGACGAGCCGGGAGACCGTGTAGCGGTCGTGGAACTCCGACATGTCCAGCTGGATGAGGGCGTCCTCGCTGCCGAACAGGAACTCGGCGAGCGCCTTGGACAGCTCGGTCTTACCCACACCGGACGGGCCGGCGAAGATGAACGAGCCCGACGGGCGCTTCGGGTCCTTCAGACCGGCGCGGGTACGCCGGATCGCCTTCGAGACCGCCTTGACCGCGTCCTCCTGGCCGATGACGCGCTTGTGCAGCTCGTCCTCCATGCGCAGCAGGCGCGAGGTCTCCTCCTCGGTCAGCTTGTAGACCGGGATGCCCGTCCAGTTGCCCAGCACCTCGGCGATCTGCTCGTCGTCGACCTCGCTGACGACGTCCAGGTCACCGGCCTTCCACTCCTTCTCCCGCTGCGCCTTCTGGCCCAGCAGCTGCTTCTCCTTGTCGCGCAGCTGGGCGGCGCGCTCGAAGTCCTGCGCGTCGATCGCGGACTCCTTGTCGCGACGCACCTGGGCGATGCGCTCGTCGAAGTCACGCAGGTCTGGCGGCGCGGTCATCCGGCGGATCCGCATCCGGGCACCCGCCTCGTCGATGAGGTCGATCGCCTTGTCCGGCAGGAACCGGTCGGAGATGTACCGGTCGGCAAGCGTCGCGGCAGCCACCAGCGCGGCGTCGGTGATGCTGACCCGGTGGTGCGCCTCGTAGCGGTCGCGCAGGCCCTTGAGGATCTCGATGGTGTGCGCCAGCGACGGCTCACCCACCTGGATCGGCTGGAACCGGCGCTCCAGCGCCGCGTCCTTCTCCAGGTGCTTGCGGTACTCGTCGAGGGTGGTCGCGCCGATGGTCTGCAGCTCGCCACGGGCCAGCATCGGCTTGAGGATGCTCGCCGCGTCGATCGCGCCCTCGGCGGCACCCGCACCCACCAGGGTGTGGATCTCGTCGATGAACAGGATGATGTCGCCGCGGGTGCGGATCTCCTTGAGTACCTTCTTCAGGCGCTCCTCGAAGTCACCGCGGTAACGGGAGCCGGCCACCAGCGCGCCCAGGTCGAGCGTGTAGAGCTGCTTGTCCTTGAGCGTCTCGGGCACCTCGCCCTTGATGATCTTCTGGGACAGCCCCTCGACCACGGCGGTCTTGCCGACGCCGGGCTCACCGATCAGGACCGGGTTGTTCTTGGTACGGCGGGAGAGCACCTGCATCACCCGCTCGATTTCCTTCTCGCGCCCGATCACCGGGTCGAGCTTGCCCTCGCGGGCCGCCTGGGTCAGGTTCCGGCCGAACTGGTCCAGCACCAGGCTGGTCGACGGCGCGGCCTCACCCGGCGCGGTGCCTGCCGCGGCCGGCTCCTTGCCCTGGTAGCCGGAGAGCAGCTGGATGACCTGCTGGCGGACCCGGTTCAGGTCGGCGCCGAGCTTGACCAGCACCTGGGCGGCGACACCCTCGCCCTCGCGGATCAGGCCGAGCAGGATGTGCTCGGTGCCGATGTAGTTGTGGCCGAGCTGCAGCGCCTCGCGCAGCGACAGCTCCAGCACCTTCTTGGCCCGCGGCGTGAACGGGATGTGCCCGCTCGGTGCCTGCTGGCCCTGGCCGATGATCTCCTCCACCTGCTGGCGGACGCCCTCCAGGGAGATCCCGAGGCTCTCCAGGGCCTTGGCCGCGACGCCCTCACCCTCGTGGATCAGGCCCAACAGGATGTGTTCCGTACCGATGTAGTTGTGGTTGAGCATCCGGGCCTCTTCTTGGGCCAGGACGACAACCCGTCGCGCTCGGTCGGTGAACCGCTCGAACATGCCCTCGTGCTCCTCACGTGCCGTGCGCACTCGATCTTGGTGGTCAAGACTCTCGGCGGGGCCGGTGCGCGAGCGCCCGGGACGGGCGTCCGCGCCTCATTACTCTATCGCCGCGAACCGGCTCGGCTGACCTCGTGTGTCTGCGCGGTGGGCCCGGTACGCGTCGTTTTGCACAACCCTCCGCGCTCAGCGGGTGTTCCGGGCGGGGGGTCTGTACGCGCAGAGCGAAATTCGGCGGACAGCCGCAAGCCACCGGAACCATGCACGGAGGGGCCCCGGAGACCGGACGGCATCCCTTCCGACGCCATCCACAGGGTGTGGACAACACATCCACCGGCTGTGGACAACGCCCGACCCGTCGGCTTTAGTCCCCGCGGCCGGGCCGGAAACGACGCCGACGCCGGCCCGGAATGTTCCTCCGGGCCGGCGTCGGCCGATGACCTTCGCAGGAGTCGTCTCAGTGCCCCGCCTTGGCGTGGTACTCGTCGACGATCTCCTGCGGGATGCGACCCCGGTCGGAGATGTCCTTGCCGGCCTTGCGCGCCCAGGCCCGGATGGCCTTGTTCTGCTCGCGGTCGGCGGTGGCTCCACCCCGACCACGGGCGGCGCGCCCACCGACGACCACACCGCCACGGCCCACCTTGGTGCCGTGCGCGATGTACTGCGCGAATGCATCACGCAATTTGTCGGCGTTGGAACTCGACAGGTCGATCTCGTACTGAACGCCGTCGAGGGCGAACTTGACGGTCTCGTCCGCGTCCCCGCCGTCCAGGTCATCGACCAGCTTGTGAATGATCTGCTTGGCCACGTCCCACATTCCTTTCGAGCAGGGCTGATACTGCCATCTGCGACAGCAACAATAACCTGTCAGATGCTTGTCACGTCAATAGGACGCGGTAACGAGCCGACGAGTTCCGTACGACTACTCCGGGCGAACCAACGGGAACAGGATGGTTTCCCGAATTCCCAGGCCGGTCAGCGCCATCAGGAGTCGATCGATTCCCATTCCCATGCCACCGGCCGGCGGCATTCCATACTCCATGGCCCGGAGAAAGTCCTCGTCCAGCCGCATCGCCTCATCGTCGCCACGAGCGGCCAGTTGCGCCTGGGCGAGCAGCCGTTCCCGCTGCACCACCGGATCGACCAACTCCGAGTACGCGGTGGCCAACTCGAACCCGAACACATACAGGTCCCACTTCTCGGCCACGCCCGGCTCACTGCGATGTCCACGGGTCAGCGGGCTGGTCTCCTCCGGATAGTCGCGCACGAAAGTGGGTGCCTGAAGCCCGGGCACGACCAACTCCTCGAACAACTCCTCGGCCAACTTGCCCGGCCCCCACTTGGGGTCGACGCTTACGCCGACCTTGTCCGCGTACTCGACGAGACGGGCCCGTTCGGTGCGGACCGTGACCTCCTCGCCGAGCGCATCGGAAAGCACACCGAAGAGGCTCACCGAACGCCACTCGCCGCCCAGGTCGAACTCCTGACCGTCGGCGTGCGTCACCACGGTCGACCCGGTTGCCGCGATCGCCGCCTGCTGTATGAGATTCCGGGTCAACTCGGCCATCGTGTTGTAGTCGCCGTACGCCTGGTACGCCTCGAGCATCGCGAACTCCGGTGAGTGCGAAGAGTCGATGCCCTCATTACGGAAGTTACGGTTGATCTCGAACACCCGCTCGACGCCACCCACCACAGCGCGCTTGAGAAAAAGTTCCGGCGCGATTCGTAGATACAGGTCGGTGTCGAGTGCATTGCTGTGGGTCACGAAAGGCCGGGCCGCCGCACCGCCGTGCAGCAACTGAAGCATCGGGGTCTCGACCTCGATGAATCCCTTGTCGTGCAGCAAATCGCGCAGACTGCGCACCGCAGCCGCCCGGGTACGCACCATCTGGCGCGCCTGAGGGCGGACGATCAGGTCGACGTAACGCTGCCGTACCCGGGCTTCCTCACTGAGTGGCTTGTGCGCCACCGGCAGCGGGCGCAGGGCCTTGGCGGTGACCGCCCACTCCTCGGCGAGCACCGACAGCTCACCCCGCCGGCTGGTGATCACCTCGCCGGTGATGCCGACCAGGTCCCCGAGGTCGATCAGGCGCTTCCAGTCGTCCAGCCGCTCCGCGCCGACCCGGTCCAGCGACAGCATGGCCTGCAGTTCCGTGCCGTCGCCGTCCCGCAGAGTGGCGAAGCAGAGCTTGCCGGTGTTCCGTACGAAGATCACCCGGCCGGTGACCGAGACCCGGTCGCCGGTCGCCGTGTCGGTGGGCAGTTCCGCGTAGCGCTCCCGCACCTCGGCGAGGCTGCTGGTGCGCGGGAAGCTGACCGGGTAGGGCTCGACCCCGTCGGCGAGCATCCGCTCCCGCTTCTCCCGGCGGACCTTCATCTGCTCGGGAAGGTCGTCGGCGGGGTCGACTGGCACGGGGCTCTGCTGGGTCACGGCACGCTTCCTCAGAGGGAGAATTCGGACGGGGTCAAGCCCAGAGCGTACTCAAGCCCCCGAACCCCCGTTACCGGATAACCCGCCCCCATGACCAACCCCACCACCACCCCTTGGAGAAGCCCGCAAGGAACGGCTGAACCCCACGCACCGAGGGGTTTCCGGGCAGCCCGACCGGCGCAGGGATCAAGCCTGACCGCCCGGAGCCGGTCGGGCTGCCCGGAAACCCCACCCACAACAGATCAGACGTTCCGCTCATAGACCATGCGCAACCCCATCAACGTGATCATCGGCTCGTGATGGGTGATCGTCCGGCACTCGTTGAGCACCAACGGCGCCAGCCCACCCGTGGCGATCACCGCCTTCAGCTCGCCCATCTCCTCGGCCATCCGCTCGACGATCCGGTCCACCTGCCCGGCGAAGCCGAAGTAGAGCCCGGCCTGCAAACACTCCACGGTGTTCTTGCCGATCACCGACCGCGGCTTGGTCGCCTCGACCTTGCGGAGTTGGGCGGCGCGGGCCGCCAGCGCGTCGAAGGAGATCTCGATGCCCGGCGCGAACGCGCCGCCGAGGAACTCACCACGACCGCTGATCACGTCGAAGTTGGTGGTGGTGCCGAAGTCGACCACGATCGACGGGCCGCCGTAGAGGGTGTACGCGGCCAGCGTGTTCACCACCCGGTCGGAGCCGACCTCCTTCGGGTTGTCGATGGCCAGTTGCACGCCGGTGCGTACCCCCGGCTCCACGATCACGCTCGGCAGTTCCCCGTAGTAGCGGGTCAGCATGGTCCGCAGCGACCGCAGCGCGGCCGGCACGGTCGAGCAGGCCGCCACCCCGGTGATCTCGACGGCGTCTCCGGCGAGCAACCCTCGGAACATCAGCCCCAGCTCGTCGGCGGTCGAGCGGGCGTCGGTCTTGATCCGCCAGGAGTGCACCAACTGGTCGCCGTCGAAGGTCGCCAGCACGGTGTTGGTGTTCCCGATGTCGATGCAGAGCAGCACGCCACGCAGCCTAGACGGCCGGTCCTGCGGGGCTCACTCCGTACGCAGGTCCAGAGCGATGTCCAGGATCGGCGAGGAGTGGGTGAGCGCGCCGACGGAGAGGAAGTCCACGCCGGTCGCCCCGACCTCGGCGGCGTCGGCGAGGGTCAGCCCGCCGGTCGCCTCCAGCTCGGCGCGGTCACCGACGGCCGCCACCACCTCGGTGAGCAGCTGCGGGGACATGTTGTCCAGCAGCAGGAACTTCGCGCCGGCCTCGACCGCCTCCACCGCCTCGGCGAGGGTGTCCACCTCCACCTGCACCGGTACGTCCGGGAAGGTATCGCGGACCCGCCGGTAGGCCGCCGTGATCCCGCCGGCGGCGTACTTGTGGTTGTCCTTGATCATGGCGACGTCGTACAGGCCCATCCGCTTGTTCGTGCCGCCGCCCGCGCGGACCGCGTACTTCTCCAGCATCCGCAGGCCCGGCGTGGTCTTGCGGGTGTCCAGGACCATCGCCTTGCTGCCGGCCAGGGCGTCCGCCCAGGCCCGGGTGTGGGTGGCCACCCCGGACATCCGGCTGAGCAGGTTGAGCGCGGTGCGTTCGGCGGTGAGCAGCACCCGGGTGGGGCCGGTCACCGTCGCCAGCACGTCGCCGCGGGCCACCCGATCGCCGTCGCGGGCCACCACGGACACCTCGACGGTACGACCACCGCCGGTCAGCTCGTCGGCCAGCTCGAAGACGGCGGCGGCCACGGCCAGCCCGGCCACCACCCCGTCGGCCCGAGCCACCACGTCGACGGTGTCGGTCTGCGTCGCCGGGATGGTCGCCACGCTTGTGACGTCGAGCAGGTCCGGGCCGAGATCCTCGACCAGCGCGGTCTCGATGATCCGGCGCACCTGCTCGGGCGCCAGCCCGGCCGCGCGCAGCAGTGTCTGAGTCGCCGCGCTCATGCCCACCCCCGCGGCACCGTTGTCGTTCATCGTGTCTCCTCCCACCGCATGGCCAGCCGGTTCTGCGTCCCGATCGCGCCGACCAGGTGGCCGTGCCACCGCGCATCGGCCGACGGGTGGTCCTCCCGCCAGTGACAGCCCCGGGTCTCCTGCCGGGCGTACGCCGCAGCGACAAGCATCGTCGCCACCGTCAGCAGGTTCGTCGCCTCCCAGTCGGCGGTACGAGGCGTACCGCGACCCGCACCCAGCTCGACCAGTTCGGCGGCGGTCCCGGCGAGCGTCGCCGACGAGCGGAGCACGCCCGCGCCCCGGGTCATCGCCCGTTGCAGGACGGGTGTGGCCGCAGCCGGCAGCACCCAGCCGTCGCCACCGCGCCAGGCCCCGGTCTCCGCCGGGCGGGCCTGCTCGGGCAGTCCGGCGGCGATGTGGTCGGCGATCCGCCGGGAGAAGACCAGCCCTTCCAGCAGTGAGTTGCTGGCCAGCCGGTTCGCGCCGTGCACGCCGGTGCAGGCGACCTCGCCGCAGGCGTACAGGCCGGGGATGGAGGTGCGACCGTGCAGATCGGTACGGACGCCGCCCGAGGCGTAGTGGGCGGCGGGCGCCACCGGGATCAGATCCACGCCCGGATCCACGCCGATGGCCAGGCAGGAGGCGACGATGGTGGGAAACCGGCGAGCCAGGAAGTCGCCGCCGAGATGGCGGGCGTCGAGGTAGACGTGGTCGGCACCGGTGGCCAGCAGCACCCGGTGGATGCCCTTGGCCACCACGTCCCGGGGGGCCAGCTCCGCCAGTTCGTGCTGACCGAGCATGAACCGCTTGCCGTCGGCGTCCACCAGGTGCGCGCCCTCGCCCCGCAGCGCCTCGGAGACCAGCGGCTGCTGGGCGTGGCCGTCGCCGGGCGTACGGGCCTGCTCGGGCACGATCAGCGCGGTCGGGTGGAACTGCACGAACTCCACGTCGGTGACCGCGGCACCGGCCCGCATGGCCAGGGCCACCCCGTCACCGGTGGAGACCGCGGGGTTGGTGGTCGCCGCGAAGACCTGCCCCATCCCGCCGGTGGCCAGCACCACGGCCCGGCTCAGGATGGCGCCCACGCCGTCCTCGCTGCCCTCACCGAGCACGTGCAGGGTGATGCCGCAGGCCCTGCCGAGCCCGTCGGGGCCGTCACCGGGGGCGCGGAGCAGATCCAAGACCAGCGCGTGCTCGACCAACCGGATCCACGGGTCGCGGCGGACCGCCTCGTGCAGGGCCCGCTGGACCTCAGCGCCGGTCGCGTCGCCGCCGGCGTGCACGATCCGGTCCGCCCGGTGCCCGCCTTCCCGGGTCAGCATCAACGAGCCGTCGGGGTTGCGGTCGAAGGCGGCGCCGATGCGGATGAGTTCCCGCAGCCGGGTCGGCCCCTCCTCCACCAGTACACCGACCGCCGCCGGGTCGCAGAGCCCGACGCCGGCGATCTCGGTGTCGGAGGCGTGCATCGCCGGGGTGTCCGCCGGGTCGAGCACCGCTGCGATGCCGCCCTGAGCCCAGCGGGTCGAGCCCTCGTCGATGTTCACCTTGGTGACCACGGTGACGTGCAGGCCGGCCTCGCGCAGGTGCAACGCGGCGGTCAGCCCGGCCACCCCGGAGCCGACCACGATCACGTCGGTCGTCTCCACCCAACCCGGCGCTGGAGCGGACAGCAGGCGGGGCAGCGCCGGCAGGCCGACGGTCGGTAGCTCCATCCCCTCAGTCAACCCGAACGTCACTCGGCTCGGGCGGCGGGGGCGGGACGAGTGGTTCCCGCTACTTCGTCCGAACCGGCAGACCGGCCGGACCGGCCCCCTTGAGCGAGCCGGTCACCTGCCGGTCACTGAGCCAGAGGTAGCACCGCACCCCCCGGTCACCGGCCCGCCACCGACCGGCGCTGGGCGGGCGGACCACCAGGTCGGTGCGGTAGAGCAGGTCGGTGCTGTCCGGCAGACCGGCGTAGCGGGCGAGGACCGTACGACAGCCGGCGTAGAACGGCGCCCACTCCGCGCCGTTCGCCGGGTACGGGCGGTCAGGTGCCTGCCACACCCCGGCGAACTCGGCGTTGTGGCGCTCGGCGCAGTCCACCTGCACCAGGGCCTGCACCACCCCGGAGCGATTGGTACGGGCCTGTTGACACCCCAACCAGAGCGGTGACGGTGGCCGCAGGGCGTTGCGCAGCGAGCCGCTGCGGGTCACCACCTTGGCTCCCGCCTCGGCGGTGGTCACCTCCATCAGGTCGCAGCGGTACCAGCGCGACCCGGCGGCCCAGCCGGCCCCGGAGGGCACCGCCACCGCCAGTCGCAGCCGGCCGGCCCGCCAGTTGTCCCCGACGTAGCCGTTGGTCCGCTGGTCACAGTCGGCGAAGGCGGTACGCAGTTCGGGTGAGGCGATCGGCGGCGGTTCGTTGCGTTCGGCGGTGAAGACCCCGACGTGCACCGTCTCCACCCGGTGCGGTGTGGCGCAGTCCACCGGCGCGTACGCCGCCACCGGCACCGCGTCGGCGAAGTCCGCCTCGTGGCAGACCTCGGCCGCCGGGGTGAACGCGCCGGGCGCGGCCATGGCCGGCCAGTCGTCGGTCAGGTCGCCGTCGAGCCCGTGCGACGCACCGCAGCCCGCCAGCACCGCCGCGACGGCCAGGGCCGCGGTCAGGGTTCTCGTCGCACGCTGCATGACGCCGCCTCCCCCAGCCAGCGGCCGTCCCCCGACGGCGGTCACAGCGTAACCAGAAATGACCTTCCGGTGACAGACCGGATTCCGGGGCACTGCGGGAGGCAGGCGTTAACAAGGGGCCCTTTCACCTCACGAGGCGTTAAGAAGGGGCCCTTCCTTACACCGCCAGCGGGTTGGGGAGGGGGCTGCCGGCGGTGCCGGGCGCGGCGGTCGACGGGTCGGCACCCAGGTCGACGACCTTGTTGTCGGCGTCGACGTGCACCACCCGGGGGCGGTACGTGCGGGCCTCGGCGTCGTCCATCTGCCCGTACGAGATCAGGATGACCAGGTCACCCGGGTGCACCAGGTGCGCCGCCGCCCCGTTGATGCCGATCACGCCACTGCCCCGCCGGCCCGGGATCACGTACGTCTCCAGTCGGGCACCGTTGGTGATGTCGACGATCGCCACCTGTTCGCCGGGCAGCAGGTCGGCGGCGTCGAGCAGGTCCTCGTCGACGGTCACCGACCCGACGTAGTGCAGATCCGCCTGGGTCACCGTGGCCCGGTGGATCTTGGATTTGAGCATGGTGCGGTACATCGGGACGCCTTTCGCGCTGATGTGTCTGGTCAGGAGGCCGGGTGCAGCAGGACGGGCGCGTTGTCGATCAGCCGGGTCTGGCCCACCCAGGCGGCGACGAGCAGCCGGGCCGGCCCCTGCACCGGCCCCGGTTCCAGGTCGGGGTCGGTGAGGACCAGGTAGTCGAGCCGGGCACCGGGCTCGCCGGCTCCGAAGGCGGCGTGCGCGGCGCTCAGCACCGCCCCGGCGTCGCGGCCCGCCTCGGCGGCCTCGGCACCGGCCCGCAGCGCCCGCGACAGGCTGAGCGCCACCTGCCGCTCCTCGCTGGAGAGGTAGCGGTTGCGGCTGGACAGCGCCAACCCGTCGGACTCCCGGACGGTGGGTACGCCGACCACCTCGACCGGCACGTCCAGGTCCCGGCACATCCGCCGGACCAGGGTCAGCTGCTGGTAGTCCTTCTCCCCGAAGAACGTCAGGTCGGGGCGGGTGAGCTGGAGCAGTTTCAGCACCACGGTGAGCACACCGTGGAAGAAGCCGGGGCGGCTCAGCCCTTCCAGGTCCTCGCCGAGCGGACCCGGGTTGAGCCGTACCTGCGGTGCGCCGCCGGGATACATGTCCGGCACCGCCGGGGCGAAGACCAGGTCGGCACCGGCCCGTCGGCACACCTCGAGATCAGCGTCGAGGGTCCGGGGATAGCGGTCGAAGTCCTCGGTCGGGCCGAACTGGAGCGGGTTCACGAAGATCGTCACGATCACGTGATCGGCGCGCTCCCGGGCCGCCCGCAGCAACGACTCGTGCCCCTCGTGCAGAGCACCCATGGTCATCACCACCCCCACCGTTCCGGTGAGGGCGGACCGGGCCTCGGCCAACTCGGCACGGGTGTGCACAAGCCTCGTCACGCGATCCATCTGGTCCACCAATCCGCTCACGCCGCCACCCCGCTCTGGTCCCGGTCGAGTACCCCGAGCAGCGGCTCGGCATCCACCGGCCGCAGTCGGCCGGCGGCCATCGCCCGGTCGGCGGTACGCCGGGCCAACGCCAGGTAGGCGGGGACCGATTCGGGTGCGGTGGCCGTCAACTGCGTCAGGTGCCGGGCGACCGTACCCGCGTCACCCCGGGCGACCGGGCCGGTCAACGCGTCGTCGCCGAGGCGCAGCGCGTTCTCCAGCGCGGCCCGCAGCAGCGGGGCGAGCACCTTCTCGGGCTGCGCCACACCGGCGTCGCGCAGCCGGTCGGCCGCCTCGTTGACCAGCGTCACCAGGTGGTTCGCGCCGTGCGCCAGCGCCGCGTGGTAGAGCGGCCGGTCGGCCTCCCCGATCCACTCGGGCACCCCGCCGAGATCCGCCACCAACCGGGCTGCCAACGGGCGCAGTTCGGCCGGCGCGGTCACCCCGTACGAGATGCCGGACAGCCGGCTGAGGTCGTCGGGCGTACCGGTGAACGTCATCGCCGGGTGCAGCGCCAGCGGGCGGACGCCGACCGCGACGGCCGGGGCCAGCACCGCGAGGCCGTGCGCCCCCGACGTGTGCGCTACCACCTGGCCGGGTCGCAACGCCCCCTCGGCGGCGAGCCCGGCGACCACCCCGGCCAGGGCGTCATCGGGTACCGCGATCAGCAGCAGATCGGTGGCCGCCCGGGCGACCTCGGCGGCCGCGCGGCGGGAGACGGTGGGCAGCAGCAGCGCCACCCGCGCCTGCGAGGCCCCGGAACTGCCGGTGGTGGCGACCACCCGGTGACCCACGGCCGCGAGTGCGGCCCCCAGCGTGGCACCGACGCGTCCAGCGCCGACGATGCCGACGGTGAGCACGGCGGGAATGGTGGCGAATGGCACGGTCGCGGGCCGTCGACGGGCGGCCGGGCGCGTGCGCAGCGGTGCGCTCATGTCACGATCCAGTCCTCGAGATGGGTACCGGTCGAGGCAAGTATGCGTCGCCGACGGGGATCCGAAACAAGGATGTGTGAAATCGTTCACCGCCGTTGAATCGGTGCGGTGGAAGCGCTGAAAGCGGGGGCTGAGCTGATGGCAATGCGCTGGCATCAGGCCATGGAGCGGGCGCTCTACGGCACCGACGGTTTCTTCGTCTCGGGTGCGGGGCCGGCGGCGCACTTCCGCACCAGCGTGCACGCTTCCCCGGTCTTCGCTGACGCGCTGCTCCGGTTGATCCATCACCTTGACGGGGTTCTCGGTCATCCTTCCGTCTTCGACGTGGTGGATGTGGGAGCGGGGCGAGGTGAGTTGCTTCGGGCGCTGTTCGTCGGGGTGGGGGTTTCCGGGGAGCCCACCCGCTCCGGGCGGTCAGGCTTGATCCCTGCGCGGGTGGGCTCCCCGGAAACCCCGACCACCACGGCCACCGTCCGCCCCTCACCCGTCAACCCTTTGACAACCACGACGGGGTACGGCGACGACAGTTGCGCGTCGGATCTCACCGTGGGCGGGTGGGTGCCGTTGGCCCAGCGGGTACGGTTCACTGCCGTCGAGCTGGCTGCACGCCCCGACGACCTGCCCGAAGAGATCGCCTGGACCGACCGGATTCCCGCCGGCGTCACGGGCTTGCTGCTGGCCACCGAGTGGCTCGACAACGTCCCCCTGGACATCGCCGTGCACACCCAGCACGGCTGGCACTACCTCCTCGTCGACCCCACCTCGGGCGAGGAGACGATCGGCGACCCGCTCAGCCGAGCAGACCTCGACTGGCTCTCCACCTGGTGGCCCAGCTCTCTCGTACCTGACAGTGACAGCTCGACCGAGTCGGGTTTCCGGGCAACCCCCACGGAGCACGCACGAGTGGAGATCGGCAGGAACAGGGACGAAGCCTGGGCGGACGCGGTTGGCAACGTCGAACGAGGGCTGGCGTTGGCGGTGGACTACGGGCACCTGCGTGCGGAGCGGCCGGTCGACGGGACGTTGACCGGGTACCGGGCCGGGCGGCAGGTGCCGCCGGTGCCGGACGGATCGTGTGACGTCACCGCGCACGTGGCCATGGACTCGGTCGCCTCCGCCGGTGAGCGGGTCGCCCGGTGTGCGTACCTCCTGGGGTCGCAGCGGGACGGGCTGCGGGCGCTCGGGGCCGACGGAGGGCGACCGCCGCTGAGCCTGGCTGTCAGTGACCCGGCCGGGTATGTGCGGGCGTTGGCCGCGGCATCGGCGGCGGCCGAGCTGACCGATGCGGCCGGGCTCGGCGGGCACTGGTGGTTGTGGCAGCCCGTCGGCCTGTCCGCGGACCGGCTACCGGCGGGGTGTGCCGGACCGATCGACACCGCTGCGCCGTCGTGACCGGCCGGTCATGGCACGATGGCGGGCATGACCACGGGCGACCTGCGTGAGCTGACCGTCGGTACCGGCGCCGGGCTGGTGGCGGGCACCGGCGGGGAGCAACTCGGCACGGACATGGTGCTCAACATCGGACCGCAGCACCCGTCCACGCACGGTGTGCTGCGCCTGAAGCTGACCCTGGACGGCGAACGGGTGGTCGCCGCCGAGCCGATCGTCGGGTACATGCACCGGGGCGCGGAGAAGCTGTTCGAGGTACGCGACTACCGGCAGATCATCGTGCTGGCCAACCGGCACGACTGGCTCTCGGCGTTCGCCAACGAGCTGGGCGTGGTGCTGGCCGTGGAACGGCTGATGGGCATGGAGGTGCCGGAGCGGGCGACCTGGTTGCGGATGGCGCTGGCCGAGTTGAACCGGGTGCTCAACCACCTGATGTTCCTCGGCTCGTACCCGTTGGAGATGGGCGCGATCACGCCGATGTTCTACGCCTTCCGGGAACGGGAGACGCTCCAGGCGGTGATGGAGGAGGTCTCCGGTGGGCGCATCCACTACATGTTCAACCGGGTCGGTGGGCTCAAGGAGGAGGTCCCGTCCGGGTGGACCGGTCGGGCCCGGGCCGCCATCGGTGAGGTTCGCCGCCGGATGCCCGATCTGGACAATCTGATCCGGCGCAACGAGATCTTCCTGGCCCGTACGGTCGGCATCGGGGTGCTCTCCGCGGCCGACGCTGCCGCCTTCGGTGCCTCCGGCCCGGTCGCCCGCGCCTCCGGGCTGGACCTGGACCTGCGCCGCGACGAGCCGTACCTGGCCTACGACCAGCTCGACGTGCCGGTGGTCACCCGCACCACCGGAGACTGCCACGCCCGCTTCGAGGTGCTGCTCGACCAGGTGTACGCCTCACTGGATCTGGCCGAGCAGTGTCTGGACCGGGTCGACCGGCTGACCGGGCCGATCAACACCCGGCTGCCGAAGGTGCTGAAGGCCCCCGAGGGCCACACCTACGCCTGGACCGAGAACCCGCTCGGCATCAACGGTTATTACCTGGTGTCCCGGGGCGAGAAGACGCCGTGGCGGCTCAAGCTGCGCACCGCGTCGTACGCGAACGTGCAGGCGCTGGCCACCCTGCTGCCCGGCTGCCTGGTGCCGGATCTGATCGCCATCCTCGGCTCGATGTTCTTCGTGGTCGGCGACATCGACAAGTGATCCGGGGGCCGGTGGCGCGGAGATCCGATCAGCGCCAGCGGTTGTTCGGTTCCTGGACCGGCTGCCCGTAGCCGGTGTCCTCGGCCCCGTGCCGCCGGCCGTACGGCTCCGGTTCCGGCTGGTAGCCGTGCGCCGGTTCCGGCTGGTATCCGCGCGCTGGTTCGGCCAGGTATCCGCGTGCTGGTTCGGGCTGGTACGCCCGGGACGGCTCGGGCTGGTGTCCGCGTTGTCGTGGAGGACGCCACTCGTCCGGGACCGGCACGCCGCCGGCGGGCAGGCCGGGCCGCCGCTCCGGTTCACCTCGGCCGTCCCGCCATCCCTCGTCGCCGTCGGCGGCACGACGTGGTTCGCCGTGGCGCACGCTGGCCCAGCGGTCCGCCATCCGGTACTCGGTGCCGGTGTGGTCCGCGTTCACCTCGGCGTGGCGTTCACCGACCCGCAGTTCGCGCCCCCGCTCGTCGTCGCGTACGGCGGCCCAGCGGTCCCCGGCACGTAGCTGCGCCCAGTACTCGCCGGTGTCGTCCGGACGCGACGGTCCAGGTGCCACCTCGGCGGCAGCCGCCCACTGCTGCCCACCGTCACCCCAGCCCCGCTCGTCGCGCGGGGCTGCCCAGTCCCGCTCGTCCCGGTACCCGGAGCCGTCCTGGAATGTCGAGCCGCCCTGGTGTGCAGAGGCGTCGTGGCGTGCGGGGCCGTCCCGATACGCAGAGTGGTCCTGGTAAGCAGAGCGGTCCTGGTAAGCGGAGCCGTCCTGGTGTGCGGAGCGGTCGTCGCGGTGGGTGGACCGGTCGTCACGAGGCCCGGACCAGGGACGCTCGTCCCGGGGCTCCGACCAGGCGGCATGCTCGTCGCGGGCCGGTCCCGACCAGGCTCTGTCGTCATCGCGGCGAGGGCGCTCGTCGCCGTCGGGCCAGTGTCGTTCGGCAGGGTCCACGCCGGGTCCGCCGCGTGGTCGCTCACCCGCCGACCATGGGGCGGCGTAGCCGCCATACCGGGGCACCTCACCCATCCCACCACCGTCCACAATGGTGTGCCGGGTGGTGACGTGCACCGTTTCGGTGTGGCGGACGACGCCCTGGCCTGCCGGTTGGGCCGAGCCGTAGACCCCGCCGGGGCGGGTCTGTCGCTCCCCCACACCAGCCGGTGCAGGCCGCTCCCCGAAGGGTGCTGGCGCGGGCCGGTCTCCGAAAGGGGCCGATTCAGGTCGGTCTCCGAAAGGGGCCGGTTCGGGTCGCTCTCCGAAAGGGGTCGACGTGGGCCGGTCCGCGAAGGGTGCGGGCGGTGGGGGTTCCGGTGCCGCGACCCGGGCGCGGCCTCCGCCGACTGGTTCCGCACTGGCGGGCGCAGCATCACCGGCTGAGGAACCGGCAGCGTCCGCAGTGCGACGCAACCCGGCCAGCGTCTGCTGGACCCGTTGGAGCTCGTCCAACGCCTGATTGCCCCGCTGCGCGGCCGCCACGATCTCGCTACGCAGTTCCCGCCGCAGCTCGTCGAGTTCCTCGCGCAGTTCCTCGGTGTATTGCTCGTGACCGTTGTCGCCGCGCAGCGTGATGGAGAGCCCGATCAGCACCACCGCCAGGATGGCCAACAGCGCGGCGAACCGCAGTGGACCGTTCCCGTCGGCGACCAGCAGAATCAGCGCCGCGACCGGGGCCAACGCCACTCCACCCCAGAAGAGGGCGGTGAGCAACTGCTTGCTGCGCGGATCGGTGGGCACCGTTGCGGGCATGGGTCCGGAGCCTACCGAGAGTTGCGTTGGCTGGGAACGGGGCCAGTGGCAGGGATCGCTACCGAAGTTCGACGCCGATCGCTGATCGACCCGTGAGCAGCAACGACGGGCCGCCCCCGACCAGGCCGGCCGGGGGCGGTGTCGGTTCAGCTCGTGGCGTACGCCGCGTCGGTGGAGAAGACCAGGCCGACGCTGATCGTGCCGTTACGCAACCCGGTCTTGGTCAGCGGACCACCCTGGTCCAGCGAGGAGAACGAGCCGACCGAGAGCCCGTAGGTCTGCTCCAGACCCGGCTTGCAGAACGGGCGCTCCTGGCACTCCGGCGGGCCACCCAGCACCGTGGCGGTACCCGAGCACTTCGCGGCCAGCTCGGACAGCGTCCGTACGCCGTACTTCTCGGCGAACTCCTTGGTCACCGCGAAGGCGTTCTGGTTCTGCGCCGGTGCCGGCTGGCCGAAGCTGAGCCCCACCTGCTCGCCGAGACCGCGCAGGGCGGTGACGGTCTTCTCCACGTCGGGCGAGGAGACGGGGTCACTGCCCCCGCCGGTCTTGCCCTTGAGGAACTCGGCCATCGTCGCCGCGTACTCCGGGACGACCTGGATCTCACCCTTCTCCAGCGCCGGCTCGTACAGCTCCCGGTTGCCGATCTGCTGCACGGTCACCTGGTAACCGGCCGCAGTCAGCTGGATCTTGTAAAGCTCGGCGATGATCTCGCTTTCGGTGAAATTGCCCGCGCCGACCGTGATCTTCCCGCCCGAGCCCTTCTCCACCCCGTCGGCGAGCCCGTTGGCGGCGCTGAACTCCTGCGCCGCCGCCTGTGCGCTCTTGCGGTCCACGTCGACCGCCTTGTTGAGCTGCACCAGCTTCGGGGTGTCGAGCACCGCCGAGACCTTGTCGAGCGCCGCGACGAGCTGCGGGGTGGCGACCTTGGTGTTGATCGCCGGGATGATGTTGTCAGCGTTCTGCAGGGCTTTGTCGTCCGTCAGCGCGATCAACTGCTCCCCGGCGACCGGGGCGCAGCCTTCGCCCGAGGCGGACTGCTGTGGCGCCTCGGTGCCGGACGAACCTGCCTCGCCGCAGCCCGCCAGCACGCCTGCCGCCGCGACGGCGCCGACAACGGCGATGGACAGTCTTCTACCTGCGCGCATGGACCCGCCTTCCGTGTCCCGGCGCGGCCCGTTCGGGCCGGCCGCGTGTCCGACGGGCGGCGATCTTGCGGCGGATCATCCCGCCGATCCCGCCTTCCGGCCGCCCGCTGATCCACCCAACATCCTGCCGAGCGCCACCGACAACTTCTGCGCCGCGTTCGTCACCGGAACGTCACCATCCGCCGGCGGCGCCCGGCGTCCCGTCCTTGCTTGACACCGTTGCGGCGGAATGGTGGTTACCAGGCACCCCGGTGACCGCCATTCCGCCGCAACTACGACCTTGCATCGTGGCGCCCGTCACCACCATGGCGGAACCACCGAGGCGCGGCGGCGGTCAGTCGGAGATCAGGCCCGCAGTGCGGGAGATCAGGTCAGCCGCCGGTGACCGCGTCGGCGGCGCGACGTGCGGCGCGGCGCCGGGCGCGGCGCAGCGGACGTGGGGTGACCAGCCGCTCGACGAGCCCGAAGATCAGCTCCGCGCTGACCGCGAGCCCGGCGACCAGCAGGCCACCGGCGAGGATCTGGCCGCCGCCCACCGCGATGCTCAGACCGAATCCGAGCCGGATGATCTCGCCAAGGCCCCCACCGTTGACGAAGGTCGCCAGGGCGGCCGTGGCGACCACCTGGACCGCGGCGGTCCGGAACCCGGCCGCCAGGTACGGGATCGCCAGCGGCAACTCCACCTGGCGCAGCACCTGCGGCCCGGTCATCCCCATGCCCCGGGCCGCCTCCCGGGTCTGCGGATCGACCTGCCGGACGCCGGTGTAGGCGTTGGCCAGCAGCGGTGGCACCGCGAACACCGCCAGGGCGACGACCACGGCCGGTCGACCGAAGCCGAGGAAGGTCAACGGGAGGATGGTGAGCAGGGCCAGGGTGGGCACCGCCAGGGTCACGTTGGAGACGAGCACGACCAGCCCGCCGCCCCGGCCGGCATGGCCCAGCCACAGCCCCAGCGGCCAGGCCACCAGGCAGCCCAGCAGCACCGCAGCGGCCGAGATGGTGACGTGCTCGCCGAGCCGGTCCAGGACGCCACCCGGGTTCGTCCAGTTCAGCGGGTCGTTGAGCCAGACCACCGCCTGCTGTACGGGATTCATCGGCACCTCCGCATCACGCCCGCCGGGCTGGCGACCCTCATCCGACCCGCCCGCGCAGCCACGGGGTGAGCAGCCGGCCGACGCCCACCAGGAGCAGATCGAGCACCAGGGCCAGCAGTACGCAGAGCAGCGTCCCGGTCATGATCTGGGCCTTGTAGAAGTTGTTGTTGAAACCGGCGAAGATGATCTGCCCGAGCCCGCCCCGCCCGATCACCACGCCCACGGTGATCAGGGCGACCGTGGAGACCGTGGCCAGCCGCAGGCCGGTGAGGATGCCGGGCAGGGCCAGCGGCAGTTCGACCCGTAGCAGGCGACCCCAACGGCCGTACCCCATGCCCTCGGCGGCCTCCCGCACCTCCGCCGGCACCTGGTTGAGCCCGGCCACGGTGTTGCGGACGATCACCAGCAGCGCGTACAGCACCACCACGCTGAGCACCGTCGCGACGCCGATGCCCAGATAGGGCGCGACGAACGCGAACAGGGCCAACGACGGGACGGTGTAGAGCACCCCGGTGAGTGCGACAATCGGCCCGGTGAGCGGTCGGAACCAGTACGCCACCACGGCCAGCGGGACGGCGATCAGCGTGGCGATCAGCACCGCGCGCAGGGTAAGGGTGGTGTGGTCCCGCAGGGCGGCCAGTACCGTGTCAGAGTTGTCCCGCACGTACTGCCAGGAGAACCACGGGTTACCCGGGTCGGCCCGGTAGCTCAGGCGGAAGGACATACGTGGACGGTACCCCGGTCGCCGACGACGGCCAGCGCGCGGCGTCGATCACTCTCGACGGCATCGGAAAGCGTTATCCGGACGGCACCGAGGCGGTCCGCGACCTCAGTCTGCACGTCGACGCGGGTGAGCTGGTGGTCCTGATCGGGCCGTCGGGTTGCGGCAAGTCGACAGTGCTGCGGATGATCAACCGGCTGATCGAGCCGACCAGCGGGCGGATCATGCTCGGCGACGCCGACGTCACCCGGACCGATCCGGTGCGGCTGCGTCGACAGATCGGTTACGTGATCCAGAACGTCGGGCTCTTCCCCCACCAGACGGTGGCGGCGAACGTGGCCACCGTGCCCCGGCTGCTCGGCTGGTCCAAGGACCGTGCCCGGCGGCGGGTCGACGAGTTGCTGGAGTTGGTCGGGCTGGACCCGACGCAGTTCGGCCGGCGCTACCCGCACGAGCTCTCCGGTGGTCAGCGACAGCGGGTCGGCGTGGCTCGAGCGCTCGCCGCCGACCCGGTGGTCCTGCTGATGGACGAGCCGTTCTCCGCCGTCGACCCGATCGTGCGTACCCGGCTGCAGGAGGAGTTCCTGCGCCTGCAGGCCGAGGTGCGCAAGACCATCGTCCTGGTGACCCACGACCTGGACGAGGCCGTCCGGCTCGGTGACCGGATCGCGGTGCTCTCCGAGGGGGGTCGGCTGGAGCAGTACGACACCCCGGCGACGCTGCTCGGCGCGCCCGCCACCCCGTTCGTCCGCGAGTTCGTCGGCGCCGATCGGGGCATCCGCCGGCTGGTGGTCACCCCGGTCACCCGGGAGGTGCTCGCGCCGCTGCCCAGCGACGGTGTGGCGGACCTGCCGGCGGTGGCACTGGGCGGCTCGGCGTACGACGCGCTGGCCGTGCTGCTCACCTCGGCCGGTGGACAGGCCGTGGTGACCGAGCAGGGCCAGCCGGTCGGTCTGCTCAGCCGGGAACGTGTCCTGGCGCTCGCGGAGCCGACCGGCTGATGTGACTGGCACCGGGCCGGCCACCTGAACAGGTCACGGGGCCGGCCACGGCGTCAACGACGTCCCCGCCAACCGCCCAGCGTGGCGATGCCGATGATCCAGCCGGTGAACAGCCCGTACTCCGCACCGTCGCCGGCGGCCTGCAACGCGCCGAGCAGCGAGGGGTTGGTCCGGATCAATGCGGTGAGCAGGGCCGCCAGGGCCGCTGCGAAGACGTACGCGGCCCAGCCGGCAAAGAACTGGCTGAGCGTGCCCCGGGCGCGGGCCAGCTGGGAACCCGGAAGCAGGTAGAGGAAGACGAAGGTCAGGACGACCAGGAGGATCGCCTTCAGGTCCGCCGCGATGATCTCCTGAATGGAGTCGGACGAGTCGAACCGCCAGGCGGGCCAGGCGAGCAGTCTGAGGAACCACCCGCCGGCGCTGTCGGGATCGGTGTTGTCTGCGGCCCAGTCGGCGTACCAGGGGCTGCCGAAGACCAGGACCAGCAGGAGCGCGGCGAGGGTGCCGGCTCCAGGTGCGGACTTGTATCGGTTGGTGAGAGCCATGGCCCGCTAGTTCCCAGCGGATCGACATGAACAAACGCGAGGGCGCGTTTTGTGACGGTATGCCGGGACAAGCGGATGTCGCGGTCAGCAGCCCCCGGTCAGTGCTTCAACAGATAGTCGATGAAGGCGGCGCGCAGCAACGGCGCGGACTCCTCGTAGCCGTGACCGGTCATCTCCCGCCACAGCGCCACCGCCTCGTCGACCGTCGGCCCCACCGAGTTCGGGGCACCGTCGAGCGCGGCAGCCTCGTCGGCGTTCGGCAGATGCCGGAGCACCGACCAGAAGAACTTCACGTCCCGGCGCTCCCGAGCCACCGCGAACGCCTGCTCACGCAGTTCCTCGGTGCTGAGCGCGTCCAACGCCTCGAACGACCGGCCGCCGGAGCTCGATGATGTGTCGGTCATGCGCCGAGCCTAACTGCCGAGATCACATCCGGCTCGCCGACGACGCGCGAGAACATCGTTCACCGGTCGTCGGCCTGCCAGATCGGCGAGTTGGTCTCCCAGCGGCGCGGGCCCCACGGATCGGTCGGGTCGCCCGTCGACTGTGCCGGCAGGACGGGCGGCCAGTCGCCGACCGGCTCCGGCTGGGACATCGCCCAGCCGCCGGCACCTCCCGTGGGCTCCCCGGCCGCCGGCGGAGACACCGGGCGGGGCGGTCCGACGACAGGTCGGCCGTACCGCTCGACCAACCGGGTCACCGCCAGTCCGGCCGCCAGCGCCGCCCCGCCGACGACCCACCGGCTCACCGTCCAGCCGCGTGCCTGCGCGTAGGCGAGGAACAGGCCGACCGCGCCGACCGTCAGCAACGTGCCGAAGACGCCACCCCGCAGACCGAAGGCGCTGGTGCCGGCCAGCAGCACCGCACCGACGGCCAGCACGGTCCAGTCCAGCCCGTCCCCCGGGATGACCGCGTCGTCCTTCGACGCGAGCAGGGCGCCCGCGAGCATCGCCAGCACGGTGGAGCAGACGTACCCGCCGGTGGTGACGACGGCGGCCGCCACCCCTCGCCGTCGGGCCGGGTCAGCGACCGGACGGAACCGGCCCACCAGCCGGCGGATCGGCCCGATCGCACCGAACAGCCCACCGATCACGGTGAGCGCGGCGAAACCCACGAAGAGCTGCCCGGCGATGTCGCGCGGGTCGTAGTCCCCCTGGACCAGCACCGGAGCGGCACGCTGCTCGATGTAGACGACCACGCCGGCCGCCGCGCCCAGGCTCGCGGCCCAGCCGGGGACGTGCAGCAGCACGACCACCAGCCCCAGCACCAGGCCACCGACCGCGGCCACCGCAGCGGGGGTGCCCACGGCGATGAGCAGGCCCCGGTCGCTCTGCTCGGCGAAGTTCAACCCGGCGGCGACCGCCACCGGCCCGATCGCGAGGTTCACCGCCGCGGTGCGCAGGGTCAGCCCGGCAGCCAACGCCAGCAGACCGAGGGCGACCACGTCGACGATGAGGGCACGCAGCCCGCTGCCGCGCAGCGCCGTCGGGTTCTCCAGCCAGAGCAGGTAGACCAGGGCAGCGAAGCCGAGCAGCAGGAGCGTCTCCCAGAGCACGTAGACCCCGAAGCGGTCCCCGCCCGGCTCACCGTTCTGACGGTCGTCGGCGACGGTGTCCGTGCCGACGGTGGATCCGACCGGAGTCGACTCTGCCTGCCCACTGCGGCCTGGTTCGTCGTACGCCATCATGCCTGCCTTCCAGCGGCCGCCCGGACTGCTTCGACGAAAGGGCATATTGGTGGTGACCGCTTGCCCTGCGGTCGCAGGCACCGTACCCGCGAGCGCAGCCGGACGTAACCCCTGTGCGGAAGGTGGGTCTAGCGGCGACCCGGCTGCGGCTCCCAATCGTCGGGCTCATGGTCGTCGTCCGGCCGTTCCGGAACCCGGCAGGACCGCTCCAGCCAGAGCGCCGCCGCCACCAGGGCGACCGAGGCCACCAGGCCGGCGATGCCGGCCGGCCGGTCCTGCTCCGCAGCCCGCGTCGACTGGACCAGCAGCCAACCGGCCAGCCCGGCGTAGAAGCCGGCGAAGATCGCCCCCACCAGGGCGGAGGCCTTGGCGAGGACGACGAACCGGGCGACCATCAGCGGGTTGACCGGTTCGCGGCCCGGTCGCCGTTCGATCCGCCCCCGGGTGTTGATCGCGGCGTACGCCTCCAGCACGGCCAGCCCGGCCAGGGTGACCACCGGCAGCCACGGCAGCGGTGGCAGCCGGTCGTAGTAGATGCTGCTGATCAGCAGCCAGGCGACCGCCGCAGCGGCCAGGGCGGCGACCACCAGGGTGGAGATGCGCGTGGGGCGCATCCGCGACCCGTCGGGCGGTGGGGTCTGGGTCATGCCGGCCACCTGCGCGGCGTGCCGTCACGACGCGCCACGGCACCGCGTTGATCACTCGCTCGCTGCCGCTCGCTCATGTGGTCGACTCTAACGCCAGATCCGGTCGGGGACGCAGTTCCGCGACCTCGGCCGCCGCCGGCCCGGAGGTCAGCAGATCGGTCAACCAGCCGTGTCCGGGCAGCTCACCGTACGGCTGAATGTCGATCCACGGCCGCAGCACGAAGGCGCGCAGATGCGCCCGGGGGTGCGGCAGGGTCAGCTCCGGATCGGCACTGAGCACCGGCTCGCCGTCGTCGGCCCAGACCGCGATCACGTCGACGTCGAGTGTGCGCGGGCCGAACCGACGGTTCGGGTCGCGTACCCGCTCGGCCGCCTGTTCGGCGGCCCGCGCCCGGGTCAACCAGTCGTACGGGCCGGCCTCCGGGTCGGCCACCAGCAGCACGGCGTTCAGGTACGCCGGCTGGTCGGTGTCGCCCCACGGCGGGGTCTCGTACACCCCGGACGCCATCAGCACGTGCTCGCCGAGCACCGTCACGGCGGTACGCAGATGCGCCATGCGGTCCCCCAGGTTGCTGCCCAGGGAGAGGAGGGCCCGGCTCATCGGGCCCGACGCATCGTGACGGCCACGTCGGTGAAGGCGTGCGGGATCGGCGCCTCGGGTTTGCGCACGGTGATCGTCGCGGCGTTGACCCGCGGGTCGGCCAGGCAGATCGTGATCAACCGGTCGGCGAGGGTCTCGATCAGGTTGACCGGCTCCCCGGTGATCACCGCGACCAGCCGCTCGGCGAGTTCGCCGTAGTGCACGGTGTCGCTCACCTCGTCGGAGCGGGCGGCCGGCGCGAGATCCAGTTCCAGGACCGCGTCGACCACGAACTCCTGCCCGGCGACGCGTTCGAAGTCGTACACCCCGTGCCGCCCGTGGGCCCGCAGCCCGGTCAGCTCGATCCGGTCCGTCATCGCCATACCCCCTGCGGATCGCCGGTGGAACCCGCGCCCGCCAGCGCGGTGCCGGCTGCCGGGGCCAATCGTGGACGACCGGTCGCCTGCCAGACGGCCAGGGCGTCCACAGTGGCGCGCACATCGTGCACGCGTACCCCCCAGGCGCCGGCGGCGACCGCCAGCAGGCTGGTGGCGACGGTGGCCGACCCGCGACCGCCGGTGGGTCGGGGTACGCCGTCGGGTCCGGCCAGCAGCAGACCGAGGTACGACTTGCGGCTCGCGCCGAACAGCAGCGGATAGCCGAGTTCCAGCAACTCGGGCAGCCGGGCGCTGAGCTGCCAGTTGTGGGCGGCCGTCTTGGCGAACCCGAGCCCCGGATCGATCACGATGCGATCGGCGGCCACCCCGGCGGCGAGCGCGGCCTCCACCCGCTGGCCGAGTTCGGCGCGTACGTCGGCGACCACGTCGTCGTAGGCGGCCAGTTCGGTCATCCGCCGGGAGTGACCTCGCCAGTGCATCAGCACCCACGGACAGCCGGCGTCGGCGACGACCCGGGCCATGTCGGGATCGGCGAGCCCACCGGAGACGTCGTTGACCACCACCGCACCGGCCGCGAGGGCCGCCGCGGCGACCCGGGCACGGGTGGTGTCGATGCTGACCGGCACGCCGGCGCCGGCCAACTCCCGGATGACCGGCACCACGCGGGCCACCTCGGTCTCGGGGTCGACGCGCTCGGCACCGGGCCGGGTCGACTCGCCACCGACATCAACCAACCCCGCACCCTCGTCACGCAGCCGGACGCCGTGTGCGACAGCGGCCCCGACGTCGGCGTAGCGTCCGCCGTCGGAGAACGAATCGGGCGTGACGTTCAGGACGCCCATCACCACCGGGGCCGGGGCCCGCACCAGATCGGTCACGACTAGACGGTACCGGTCGTCGAGACCGCCGTGATCGACCCGGGTCAGGGCGCTGACATGCGAATTGAAACGTGTGTACGATCGGTCGTCCGGGTCGTATCGGGCAGACTCTTCGCGGCTTGTCGCAAAGGGGGGCGGCCCGTACGCTGTGGAATTGCCCAGCATCGAGATGGCGACGCTTGGAGGGAGGGCCAAAGCGGGGTAATCCGCCCAAAAATCGCCACCTACCGTGGCGAGCTACGCACGCAGGGTCTCGGCCGCTGCGCACAGTAAGCACCGATCCCGCAAGGCTTGCCTACTGCACCACCGCGGCGCCGCCGGCCGCGACTTGGGGAGGTTCCAGTGATCGCCATCGAGCTGATGGAATCGGCGTCGAGCAACGCCGCCCACCTGCTCACCGCCCTGGCATCGTCGATTCCACTCGCGGCCGAGGAGCCGAAGGGAATCAACACCGAGGGCGTCGTCACCTTCTTCGCCAGCAAGATCGCGCCGATCCTGCTCGCCGTGCTTGGCGTCATCTTCATCGGCCGAGCCAGCCGAGGCGAGATTTCGAAGGTGCTGACCAGCTCCGCCATCGCGATCGTCGGACTGGCATTCATCGCCGGAGCCGCCACTCTCTTCTTCATCGGCGACTTCCTGATCAACCTGATCTTCGAATAGGCGCGGGCACGAGATGCGGCTGCGCACCGACGACGACATCTACCGGGCCCGCCTGGTCTATCTCGGGCCGCCCGGCTACACCCTCCCGGTCCACCTGCCCTACGCCCAGTACGGGCTCTTCATGCTGCTCGTTCCCCTCTACATGTTCATCCACTGGCTGTTCACGTTGCAGGTCGAGCTCTTCCCCGCATGGGAGATCGCCCTCGCCATCGTGACCACCTCGTTCGTCTTCCGGTACGTCGATCCGGACCGGCCGGCGCGCATGGTGATCCGCACCGCGCTGACCGACTGGCGACGCACCCGGGAGCCGGCCGCCGAGCAGCGCGACCCGCGTCTGGTCGGAAGCGGGATCAGGATCCGGGAGGAACTGGCATGACCGGCTGCACGCCGTACCGGCCGTCGGAGGGTTTGCCGGCGACAAGCGAAGCGGATCCGCAGCCGCCTCGCCGCCATCGGGTGACCACTGCGAACACGGGCAGGGCGATCGCATGAGCCGCTCCTCCACGCCGGGGTCCCCGGCCGGGCGTTCGGCCGCACCGCACGGTAACCGTGCGCGATCGTTCGACTACCCACAATCCGCAGATCCCGAGGACGCCTCGCTCGATCCGGCGCTGGCCGCCACCCCGGGGCACGGCAGCGTGGGAGTCTTCCAGGCACCCCGCCCGCCGCAGCGCCGGTCGGCACCGGCCGAGCCCTCGCCGGTCGTACCCGCCACCCGCGACAGCGCCGACATCGACTCGCCGTTCCTCGACCTCTTCGGTGGCACCTACGCCCGGCCCGGGTCCGCGCTGCGCGGCAGCGGCCAGCCGGCCCGGGCCCTGCCGCAGCAGGCGACCCCCGCCGCACCGGCTCCGGCGACCCGCCGACCGGCGCCGGCCCCGCTACCCGCACCACCCGTCCCGCCGACGCCGATCGCCGCGCCGGAGCGCCCCGCCGACACCCCTCGCCCGGTGGCCGGCCCGGCGATCGTGCCCCCCGCGCCGACTCCGCCGCCCGTCACCACCGCCACCACCACCAGCGACCGGTTGCCGAGCGCCCGTCCCCCCGCCGACGACCGTCCGCACGACGGTCCACCGGGGGACGCCGCGCCCAGCCGCCGAGCCGGCGCACCGGCCACCCGCGTCGCCAGCCCACCCCGGCAGCGCTCGGCCGACCGTCGGGACCGACCGACCAAGCCGGTCCGGGTCCGCGCCCCGAAGATCAAGTTCGGCGACCGTGATCCGGCGGTGGAGCTGGCGATCACCGAGATCGCCGGCCACCTGACCTTCACCCCGAACACCGTCACCGCCTGGTACTGGCTGCCCGAGGTGCGCTGGGCCTTCCGCCCGGACGCGGAACGCGAGGCGCTGCTCTCGGCGATCTCCGAGCAGTACGCCGGCCTGGCCGGGTTCCGACTGCACCTGCGCCGCACCACCCGCCCCTTCCCGGCCGACGAGTGGGCCCGCACCATCGACGCCCACACCCACTCCCCGCTGCCCGACGTGCCCGGCACGCCGAGCTGGGCCGACCATCTGGTGGCCGCCCAACGGCACCTGCTCTCGGTCAACCATGCCGAGGGCCAGACCTACCTCGGCGTCACCTTCGCCCGTCGCTCGCTCGGCGACTCGCTCACCGAACGATTGCTGCGCACCTTCGGGCGTGGCGTCGCCGAGGGCGAACGGCGCAAGCTGGGCCGTACCGTCGAGCAGTTCGACGAGGTGCTCGGCGCGTTCGGCATGCGGGGCCGGCGGGTCACCGCACAGGAACTGGAATGGCTGCTCTACCGCTCGGTGGCGCTCTGCATGGCCCCTCCGGGTGCGCTCTCGCCGATCACCGACGGGCGTTGGGAACGCGGTGACCTGCTCGCGCTGACCGAGCAGGTGGAGCGCTACCGCACCCCGTACGGCTCGACGGTGAAGCTGGTCAACCGGATGACCGGCGAGGAGCGGCACGTCGCCGTGCTCGCGGTGGGTCGGATGGAGCCGCTGGAGATCCCCGAACGGCACGAGCCCTGGCTGCACTTCCACGAGCGACTGCCGTGGCCGATGGAGCTCTCCACCCGGGTCGACATCCTCGGCTCCGGTGACTCCTTCCGTAACCTCGAACACCGGTTGCGGATGATCCGGTCGCAGCAGCTCGACTACGCCGAGCACGGCATCGACGCACCGCCGGAGCTGGAGCGGCTGGCCAAGCGGGCACTGGTGATCGGCGACGAGATGACCACCGGCCTGCCGGTGGACTCCGCTCGGGCGCACGGTTGGCACCGGATCGCGGTGGGTGGGCGTACCCGGGAGGAGTGCCTGGAGCGGGCCCGCCGGTTGATCCAGCTCTACTCCCGGGAACTGCGCATCTCCCTGCAGCACCCGAAGAACCAGGACTGGCTGGCCCGGGAGTTCATCCCCGGCGAGCCCATCGCCAACACCGGCTACGTGCGGCGAATGCCGGTGCACCTGCTGGCGGCGGCGCTGCCGCAGGCCGCGTCGACGGTCGGCGACCGCCGCGGCGACCTGATCGGACGAACCGCCGGCACCTGCCGTCGGCCGGTCTTCCTCGACCTGCACTTCCCGATGGAGGTACGGGAACGCTCCGGCCTCGCGGTCTTCGTGGCCGAGCCGGGTGGTGGCAAGTCGACACTGCTCGGCGCGCTTGGCTACCTGGCGGCCCGGCGCGGCGTGCAGGTGACCCTGCTCGACCCGTCCGGCCCGCTGGCCCGCCTCTGCGCGATGCCGGAGCTGCGGCCGTACTCGCGGGTGCTCAACCTGACCGGCTCCGAGCACGGCACCCTGGCACCGTACTCGCTGATCCCGACGCCGCTGCGCAGCGAATTCGGTGCCGGCCCCGCCGGGGACCGCGAGTTCGAGATCGCGGTCTCCAACGCCCGGGCCGAACGCCGGATGCTGGTGCAGGACATCTGCATGATGCTGGTACCGCCGCAGGTGGCCCGCGAGGCGTCCACCGCGACCCTGTTCCGGCACGCCGTACGCCAGGTGCCGGCCGAGGAGACCTCCACCCTGGACGACGTGGTCACCTGCCTCGCGCAGCTCGACGACGACGCCGGCCGGGAACTGGCCAACCTGCTGCTGGACACCGCCGAGATGCCGCTGGCCATGCTCTTCTTCGGCCGGCCGCCGGAGGGCCTGCTCGGCGCGGACGCAGCGCTCACCGTGATCACCATGGCCGGCCTGCGGCTGCCCGACCTCAAGATCGAGCGGGAGTACTGGTCGGCCGAGGAGGCGCTGGCCCTGCCGATGCTGCACACCGCGCACCGGCTGGCGGTCCGCCGCTGCTACGGCGGCTCGATGGCGTCCCGCAAGCTGGTGGGCCTGGACGAGGCCCACTTCATGGAGGGCTGGCGGTCCGGCCGCTCCTTCCTCGTCCGGCTCGCCCGCGACTCCCGCAAGTGGAACCTCGCCGCGCTTGTCGCCTCCCAGAACCCTCGCGACATCCTCGGCCTCGACGTCCAGAACCTGGTCTCCACCGTCTTCGTCGGCCGGATCGCCGAGGACGCCGAGATCGCCTCGGAGGCGCTGCGCCTGTTGCGGGTCCCGGTCGACGACGGTTACGAGGCGACCCTCGCCTCGCTCTCCACCGCCGACGCGACCTCCTCCCACCGGCTCGGCTTCCGCGAATTCGTGATGCGCGACGTCGACGGCCGGGTGCAGAAGGTCCGAGTCGACGTCTCCTACGTGGATGGACTCTTGGAGCACCTCGACACCACCCCCGCCGCCATCGCTGCCGCCGCCGGGGTGCTGCCGACCGTGCTGCCTGACCTGGAGGCATGACATGGCGAGGGCCCGGGCACGGATCACGGCGCTCCTCCTGGCGATCGGCGTACTCGCCGGTGCCACGATCAGCTGGCCAGGGCTCACCGCCACACCCGCGTACGCCGCTCCGGTCGCGTACCAGGCCCCCACCGACCTCTGCACCACGGAGGAATGGCAAGCCGACTTCCGCGCCTGCGTCGCCAAGCTCCACCAGGTCGCGGAGAGCGAAGCGACCTGCCTGAACCCACCGACACCGACGGCACCGGACTCCGGCATCGCCGGTTGGTTCGCGTCCCGGCCCGAAGCCTCCAAGCTCGCCGGCCCCAAGGGCTACTACAGCGACTACGGATACGCCGGCTACAGCTACACCACCTACAAGATCGAAACCGGCTGCGCGACCACGCTGCTGCACCCTGACTACAAGTTCACCAACACCATCGCCAACGGGGAATTCATGATCGCCACGGCGATCATCGGTGCCTCGAACGCGTTGCGGGAACGCGCCTGGGATCCGGGGACGATGTGGGGCTGGGCGGATCCGCTTGTGGACCAGGCCACGAAGGCGATCTACCAGAAGGTGTTCAGCGTCTTCGGCATCATCACGCTCTGCGTGGTCGGCCTCTACCTGCTCTGGCGCTCACGCCAGAGCGACATGAGCAGCGCGATGACCACGGCGGGATGGGCGCTCGTGGTGATGGTGGCGGTCACGGCGCTGGCCGCCTGGCCGGTCAAGTCCGCGAACCTGGCCGACGGTGCGCTCATCTCCACCCTCGGCGTCGTACATGACGCCGTCGGGCCGGCATCCAAGGACGTGCCGCCCGATCGCTGCGCCATGCCGAACCCGGATGCCTGCACCGACAAGCGCCCCCCTGCGGTGAGGGCGAGCGACACCGCCACGGAGGGCATGCTCTACCGGAACTGGCTGCGCGGCGTGCTCGGCTCGGCCGACAGCGAGACCGCCCGCAAGTACGGCGCGGCGCTCTACGACGCCAAGTCGCTGTCGTGGGGTGAGGCGGAGAGGATTCGAAGTAATCCCGAGCTTCGCGAAGCCACTATCAACGCAAAGAAGCAGCAGTGGATGACGGTGGCGGCGCAGATCGAACGAGAGGATCCGGAGGCGTACGAGTACCTGCAAGGTGTGCGGGACATGGACCGGGTCGGCGCGGGTTTCATCGCGGTGCTGGCCGCGCTGCTCTTCGCGATGTTCGACCTGACCGCCTCGCTGCTCGTTTTGCTCGGCTTCCTGATCTTCCGGTGGGCGGTGATCGCCGCACCGATCCTGGGCACCATCGGCCTGCTCCGACCGGCCAGCGCCGGTCTGCGCCGGCTGGGCAACGCGGTGGTGGCCGCCCTCTTCAACATCGCCATCTTCGGAACCGGTGCGGCGATCTACCTCTTCGCGGTGGACCTCATCATGAGCACGCCCACCCTGCCCGGCTGGCTCCAGGTGGTGCTTGTCTGGCTGTGCGGTGTGGTGGGCTGGCTGCTGTTGCGCCCGTATCGGCGGATCACCCAGCTCGGCGGCAAGGACAGCAGCGAGGCGGTCAGCTCGGCCGGCTCGTGGCATCGGCGGTTCTTCCGCGACATGCGTACGGCGGCCCGGCTCGATGTCGCCGAGCCGGGCGGCACCACCGAGCCCGCCATGGGACGGCGCCGAACCGTGATGGTGGAACAGCCGAAGGTGCGGCCGGAGGCGCGCCCGGACCCGGTTCCCAGCGGCGCACCTCCCGCCGGCGAACGTTCGGAAAGCCGCGGAGCCAGCGACGACCGAGGCAAGAGCGAGGAACAGCCGCGTCCCGAGAAGCAGCCGGTCGCACCCCGGCCCAGGCGTCGGCAGCCCGCCACCTGGACGGAGCCGGATGTACCCGAGGAGAACCCGTCCTTCGCCATCTACCGTCCGGGTTCGGCTGAACGGACACCCGAGAAGCCAGCACCCCGGATCCGCTCCGAGGCTCGGTGACCGCAGTGCGGCGGGTCATCGAATTCCTGGTCACTCGGCTGCTGCGCTCCCGACTAGGGGTCGCCCTCGGCATTGCCGTACTGGTGCTCGGCGTGGTCGGTGCGGCCCGGCTGGTCGCCGGTCCTGCTGACCCGACGACCGGTTTGAGCAACCGGCCGTCCGAGCCGATCACCACGGTGCATCCGACCGCGGGCGACGACGGTGCGATCTCGACCACCACCACTCCGACCCCGGTGACCAGCCCTGGCGAGGCGAAACCGGAACAGGTCGCGAAACGTTTCGTGGTGGCCTGGCTCGGCGGATCGGGCCTGACCGCCGAGGACTGGCACGAGGGTCTCCGTCCGCACTCCACTGCCACCCTGATGGACAAGCTCGCTGGTGCCGATCCGGCCGGCGTTCCGGCGGGTGAGATGACGGAGGAAGTGACCATCCGGCCGCGGAGCGAGACCTTCGTGGAGGCACTGATCGCGCTCGACAGCGGACGCCTCCGACTCGAACTGGTAGCGCCGCAGGGGCGGTGGCTGGTGGACGCCGTGGACTGGGAGCGGTCATGACCGATGCGAATCCTTCCCGCCGCCGACCGGTGCGGATCGGCGCGTTGGCCGCCGCGCTCACCGCGACGCTGGCGTTCCTGTGCTGCACCGGGGGTGCCGGTGCATTCTTCCTTACCGAGTTGGGCGGCGACGCGGCCGAACAGATCACGCCGGCGAGCCTGGAGTGCACCGGAGACTTCACGGTCGAAGTGACCGGCAAGATGCCCCGGATCCCGCAGTACGGGGAACGCCAACTCCGCAACGCCGCAGTGATCATCAAGGTCGGCCAGGACATGAAGGTGCCGGCCCGTGGCTGGGTGATCGCGGTGGCGACCGCCATGCAGGAGTCCCGGCTGCTCAACCTGGCCAACCGCACGGTCGCCGAGTCTCAGGACATCCCGCACGAGGGCGTCGGCGCCGACCACGACTCGGTAGGGCTGTTCCAGCAACGCGCGTCGTGGGGCACCGTCGCGCAACGAATGAATCCCGAGTACGCCTCTCGGAAGTTCTACGAGAAGCTGGTGGACCTGCCCGACTGGCAGAAGCTCCCGCTCACCGTGGCCGCCCAACGCGTGCAGATCAGCGCCTTTCCCGACGCGTACGCCAAGCACGAGGAACTCGCCGCCCGGATCGTCGACGCATTGGCCGGTGGCGCGGCCCGGACCGCCCTGATCGCCGGGCAGGAGGTGTGTGACGCGGCCGCGTCGGGTGAAATCGCCGCCTCCGGCTGGACCGCCCCGATTCCGGGTGGCGTCGGTTCCGGTTTCCGCACGGCGAGCCGGCCCGGTCACAACGGGGTCGACATCGCAGCCCCGAAGGGCACCCTCATCCGGGTCGCGGCCACCGGTCGGGTCCTGGTCTCCCGCTGCGACCCGGACTGGCGAGGCAGGCTCAGCTGCGACGTGGACGGTTGGCCGAACAAGGGTGGCTGCGGTTGGTTCGTCGATGTCCTGCACGCCCAGGGCATCGTCACCCGCTACTGCCACATGGTGAGTCGTCCTCGGGTCGCTGCCGGCGAGACCGTGGAGGCTGGTCAGGTGATCGGCGAGGTGGGCAGCAGTGGCAACTCGTCCGGACCGCACCTGCACTTCGAGGTGCACACCGATGGCGACCGCAGCAGCCGCAGCGCCATCGACCCAGTGCCGTTCATGCGGTCGAAGGGTGCTCCGCTCAAGGGCGCGGAGTAACCTTTCTGCGTCATGAGCGAGCCACTACCGGACCCGTTCGCCGATCAGCCGGACTGGGCACCGCAACCGCCCCGACCCGTGGAGATCGTTCCGGCTGCCGGCCGAGTGGACCTGCGCGGACAACGGGTGCTGGTCGGGCTGCCCGGCCTCGGCTGGCGAGGTGACCTGCGGGCCGACGAGAAGGTGGTGCAGAACAGCCGCACCTACGTGCCCGTCATACCCGAACACGAGTGGTATCGCGCCGAGTCCGACCAGGTGGAGGTCTTCGCTCCGCTGGTGCCCATCGAACGGGTCTGGGTCGAGACGATCGGCTCAGCGCCCAGCAAGCCGACTGTGGATGGCGGGGGCCTGCGGCTCGTCTCGCTGGATGCGCCGGCACACCGGCCGCCGACACCGGTCTTCGAGGCGGACTCGGTGGTCGGTCGTCGGGTGGTTCACATGGTCGGCGGCGTTGAGCAGCGCGACCTGCGCGCGGTCACCGAGACCTACTCGGGTGCCGAGGGCGACATCTGCGTACGGGTCGCGCCGGAGGTGGAGTGGTACCGCTGGGCCTGGCGCGGCCAACCACCAACCACGTTGGAGGTTCCTGTGCATATGCTGTGGCTGGAATAGCGACAGGTGTAGAGCCTAGTCCTTCCGCCCCGCGGAGCAGATGCGCCAATCGTCACTCAGTTGTAGCCCGAAGCTCCATGACTGACGGTCCGTCTGACGAACACCATCGACATGAGCTGCAAAAACCAGGTCTACTCGCACTTCGGCAGAGTTGCCATTGACAGCCGCCTGAAGCTCTTCCCAACTAACTAGCATTGTGGTCTCGAATCGCTCCTCGCGCGCCTGCAGGTCGCTCCGAAGCAACCGCAGTTGATCGAGGTCCGCGCTGCCTTCACAGGCGAACAGGGTCGCGCGAACATCGTTTTGGTCCACGAGGAACGCCCGTAGATAGCTGTCCACCACCACTACCGGAGAGCTGCGGTCGGGAGTGGTGGCGCGGTCGTAGACGAGGTAGCCGACGACGCCACCGCCCAGACACATCGCCGCGAGCACTCCGGCGACCACCGCCAGCGCCGTACGGACCCGCCGACGTGGTCGCTGTGGTGCTGGCGCGACGGTGGGCGGTGCCAGTTCCTCTGGCGGGGTCCGTTGCGCCGGTACGCGGGAGACCTGGGAACCGGCGGGGGGCGGCACTGATTCCACCCCCTGAGGCTATCGGCTGGAGGCTGTGGACCCAATGCCCCAGATTCAGCAGATCGTGACGGACCCCTGCCGACCGGTGAGATTCACGACAACACCGACGCAGTACCGGCACACGTCCCAGAGGTCCGGCGGTCGCTGGGATACCGTCGTCTCTGCTCGGCCGGGTGGGTGCCGACCTCGGGCGGGAGGAGGTGAACGCGGTGGGCGGTCCGAAGGTACGGGCCCTGCGTGCCGCCGCGTTGCACCGTCGGGCCGCCGCGACGGTCGCGGCCGCGGCCACCAGTCTTGACGACACCCGCCCAGCCCCGGCGGACCAGCGCCGCCAGTACGCGCTGGCCGAACGATTGCGTACCGCTGCCGCCGTACTCGCACCGGATTGGGCGGGCAACGCGCTGGACGGTATCGAGTCGACGACCCGTGCCGGGGAAGCTCCGCCGCCCTTCGTCCGGGTCGGCACCGCCGCGCCGTTGGACGATGCCCGCTTTCCCGCCCTGGTTCCGCTGCTCGGCACCGGCCACCTGACGGTGGACACCGACGCGCAGGACCCCCGGGTGGCCGGCATGCTGCGGGGGTTGATGCTGCGGCTGGTGGCCGCGACGCCGGCCGGGACGCTGCTGGTACGGGCGGTGGATCCGACTGGTGACGTGCTGGCGCCGTTCGGAGCGCTCGGTGATGCCGGGCTGCTGTCGCCGCCGGCCCGGGATGTCGCGGGGCTGCGTGCCCTGCTCGACGAGGCGGAGCGGTGGGTGACGCCGGGCTCGACCGGGCCGCGTCGACATGACCGGATGCTGCTGCTGGTGCTCGCCGGGCTACCCGAGCGCACCGGAAACGATGAGCTGACCCGGATCGAGTCCCTGGCCGAGCAGGGGCCGGCCGCCGGATTGCACCTGGTGGTGGCGGGGTGGCCGACTGTGGACCATGCTCCGCTGCCCCGGGCCACGGCACTGGCGATGCGCACCGGGTATGCGTTGCTGGGCGACGCGCCGGGTGCCGCCTTCGCCGCAGCCGGTTCCGAAGGCGGGTTGAACTCGCCGGTGTTCGTCGAGCCGGACCCACCGGCGGGGCTGGTGGAGGAGGTGTGTCGGCGGCTCGCCGCGCAGGTCGAGGCCGGCACCCGGCTGTCCCTGGCGAGCCTGCTGCCCTCGACTGAGGACGAGTTGTGGCAGGCGGACGCGATCGAGGGGATGAGCACCACGGTCGGTGACGCCGGTGGTCGAGCGGTGTCGCTCGGCTTCACCGAGTTGACGCCACACTGGCTGGTCAGTGGCCGGTCGCGGGCCTGCCGGTCGACGTTTTTGACCACCGCGCTGCTCGGTCTCACCGCCCGGTACGGCCCGGACGAGTTGTCGTTGTACCTGGCCGATCTCGGCGAGGGCGAGTCGTTCGCCGAGTTCCTTCAGACCGAGCGCGACAGGTCCTGGGTTCCGCAGGTGCGGGCGGCGGCGATGGCCGCCGATCGGGAGTACCTGCTCGACCTGTTCGACCAGTTGACTGCCGAGGTCCAGCGGCGGGCCGAGGCTTCCGCCCGCGCGGGCGGGCAGCGGTTCGCGGAGTTGCGCCAGCATCAGCGGCTGCCCCGCATCGTGTGCGTGGTGGACAATCTGCCTCTGCTGTTCGCCGAACGGGACCGGCTGACCGTCGACGCCGCCGCCCGGCTGGACACCTTGACCAGGACCGGTCGGCTGCACGGCGTGCACCTGGTCCTCGCCGGTGAGGCCGATCTGGGCCTGGGCGTACGCACTGAGGGCGGGCAGCGGGATTCGCTGCTCGGCCAGTTCCCGGTCCGGGTGGCGTTGCCCGGAGGCGGAGCGGTGCTGGAGCCGACGAACGATTCGGCGGCCGGGCTCCCGGCGGGCAGCGCGGTCGTCAACACCGCCGGTGGTCTGGGTGGGCCGCGGGGTGCGATTCGCGGACACGAGCGGATGATCCGGTTCCCTGATCCGCAGGACGAACCGGAGGTCGTGGAGGGGCTACGGCACCGGCTCTGGTCGGCCCGTACGGAGGGTGCCGTCCCGCCGGTGGTCTTCGCCGGCTACGCCCGTCCGCAGTTGGGCAATGATCCTCGCTACCGGTCGGCCCTTGCCGGGCGGTCGTTGGCGCCGGCGGCGCTGTTGGGGCGGGCGGTGGATGTCGCGCGGACCACCGCGGCGGTGCCGTTCGGGCCGGCCGCCGGCCGGAATCTCGCGGTGCTGGGTCCTCGGCCCGACGGCAGCCGGCTGCTGTCCGTGGCCGCCCGCAGTACGGCAGCTCACCATCCGCCGGGAACGGCGCGCTTCGTGATCGCCGTACCGGATGTCGAGGCCCGGCCGGTGGCCGACGCGCTGGCCACCGAGTTGGCCGCACGGCATCCGGTCGAGACGGTCGACCTGGCCGGGTTGGTGGCCGTGCTGGACGACGGAGCGCCGGCCTACCTGGTGGTGTTCGGGCTGGATGTGGCGCCTGCGGAGGACCTGCCACCGGCCCGACTGCGGATGTTGCTGCGCGAGGGCCCGCCGGCCGGGCAGCATCTGCTGGGCTGGTGGCGTACGGTGCCGTCGTTCGCGGCGCTGATCGCTGCCGAGGAGACGGTCGACAAGCTGACCGCCGTGGCGGTGGCGGGTGTGCCGGGTGCTCAGCTCACGCCAGTCTTCGGCCGGCCGGTGGAGTGGCGGCCGCGCCCCGATCGGGTGGTGCTCTGGGACGGCCCGGATGAGCAGGGGGTCGTGCTGGTGCCGTACGACGTGCCGGAGGGCGGGCAGCAGGCATGACGATCAGCCAGGCGGGGACCACGCCCGTGCGTCCCGGTCGACAGCGGACAGCCGCGGCACCGACGCCCGAGGAGTCGCTGCCGACGGCGTGGGCGGACTACCTGGCCGCCGCCCGCCAACTCGACGGGGTACGCCGCGACGCGGCGACCGCCGCGAGCGAGCAGGCGCGCACCGTCCAAGCGGCCCGGGAGGAACTGGTCACGGTACGCACCCGCCTGGCGGCCCAGGAGGCGCGCCTGTGTGAGCTGGGCGTACCGCCGATCTCGCTGGCGCCGACCCCGCCGGAACTGTCGGAGGCGACCCGGTCGATGTCCGGTGGCCCGGCGGCGGTGCTCGCCTCGTTGCGGGAGGCCCGGCGGTGGGCGTACGGGGTCGACGACATCCTCGCCGCGCGTGGCCTGTCGCGGGTGGCGCACTTGTCGCCTCGCCCGCGCAACCTGCTGGTCTACGGTCCGTTGGGGCTGCTGGTCCCGCTGCTGCTGATCGCGATCTACCTGGCCGCCGGCACCGGTCCGGTGACCATCCTGGCCCTGGTGGTGGGGCTGCCGGGCCCGGCGGTCGCCTTCGGGGCGGGGTGGCTGGCGGTGGGGCGGCTGTTTCCGTCCCAGCCCGGGGAGCGGGTCGACCGGACTCCCCGGTTCGGTGCCCTGGCCTGCCTGATTCCGGCGGTGGTCGCCACCGCCGGAATCGTCCTGGCCATGCTGGCCACCTGACCGGCCGCCACCGCCCGCAGAGCAGCGACGGCCGATCAGCGAAGAACGCCAGTCAGCGGAGGAAGCCGGTCAGCGGGGATGGATGAGCGCCATCGCCTCGGCACGGGACTTGGCGTCCCGCTGGAGCGTGCCACGCACCGCCGAGGTGATCGTCTTGGCACCGGACTTCTGGATGCCGCGCATGGCCATGCACATGTGCTCGCATTCGAGTACGACCACCACCCCGCGCGGTGCGAGCCGGTCCATCAGCAGGTCCGCGATCTGCGAGGTGAGCCGTTCCTGCACCTGCGGCCGGCGGGCGTAGACCTCGACCAGTCGGGCCAGCTTGGACAGGCCGGTGATCCGCCCGTCCGGGCCGGGGATGTAGCCGATGTGGGCGCTGCCCCGGAACGGCAGGAGGTGGTGCTCGCAGAGGCTCATCACGTCGATGTCCCGGACCAGCACGAGTTCCTCGTGGTTGGCCTCGAAGGTGGTGGTGAGCACGGTGGCCGGGTCGACCCGCAGGCCGGCGAAGAGTTCGGCGTAGGCGCGGGCCACCCGGGCCGGGGTCTGCTGGAGCCCGTCCCGGTCGGGGTTCTCGCCGACCGCGATGAGGATCTCGCGGACCGCCTTCTCGATGCGGGCGAGGTCGACGATCTCCTCGACCGGTCGGCCGGTCAGCCGGCCGTTGACCAGCCGTGCGGCGATGTAGTCGAGGGTGTCGTCGGGTTCGGTTGAGGAGGCGGCCAGCCCCCGCTGCGGGGGGCTGGCCGCTGGGTCGTTGGTGCTCAGTGCGGGCCGTCCGAGTTGTTGGAGTTCGGGCTGCCGACGGTGGCCTGTGCCCCGTCGGCCTCGGCCTGCACCTTGAGCGCCTCCTTCTCGGCCGGGGTGAGTACCGGCGGCTCGGTGGAGGGCTGACGCTTGCCGAAGCCGTTGTACGGCGCCATCGGCGGCCGCTTGACCACGCGGGCGCAGATCCGGGCCATGTCGGCGGTGGAGAGGGTTTCCTTCTCCATGAGTTCGAGGACGATGTTGTCCAGCACGTCCCGGTACTCGACCAGGATCTCCCAGGCCTCGTCGTGGGCCAGTTCGATAAGTGCCCGCATCTCGCCGTCGATCTCGGCGGCGACGGCGTCGGAGTAGTCCCGCTCGTGGCCCATGTTGCGGCCGAGGAACGGCTCGTCGCCGCTGGTGCCGTACTTGATCGCACCGAGCTTGGAGCTCATGCCGTACTGGGTGATCATCGCCCGGGCCAGTGCGGTGGCCTTCTCGATGTCGTTGCCGGCACCCGTGGTGGGCTCGTGGAAGACGAGTTCCTCGGCGGCCCGCCCGCCCAGCGCGTACGCCAGGGTGTCGATCATTTCGGCGCGGGTCTGGGTGTACTTGTCCTCGGTGGGCAGCACCAGGGTGTGGCCCAGGGAGCGACCACGCGACAGGATCGTCACCTTGTGCACCGGCGCGGCGTGCGGCAGCGCCCAGGCGACAAGCGCGTGCCCGCCCTCGTGGTACGCGGTGATCTTCTTCTCCTGGTCGCTCATCACCCGGGTACGACGCTGCGGGCCGGCGATGACCCGGTCGATCGACTCCTCGAGCGACTCGTTGCTGATCGCCCGCTGGTCCTTCCGCGCCGTCAGCAGGGCCGCCTCGTTGATCACGTTGGCCAGGTCGGCGCCGCTGAAGCCCGGCGTCCGCTTGGCGACCGAGTCGAGGTCGACGTCCGGCGTGAACGGCTTGCCCTTGGCGTGCACCCGCAGGATGGCCTTGCGGCCCTCCATGTCGGGGGCGTCGACCGGGATCTGCCGGTCGAACCGGCCCGGGCGCAGCAGCGCGGGGTCGAGGATGTCCGGCCGGTTGGTGGCGGCGATCAGGATGACCCCGCCCTTGACGTCGAAGCCGTCCATCTCGACGAGCAGTTGGTTGAGGGTCTGCTCGCGCTCGTCGTGACCGCCGCCCATGCCGGCACCACGGTGCCGACCGACGGCGTCGATCTCGTCGACGAACACGATCGCCGGGGCGTTCGCCTTGGCCTGCTCGAACAGGTCGCGGACCCGGCTGGCACCGACACCGACGAACATCTCCACGAAGTCGGAACCGGAGATCGAGTAGAACGGCACCCCGGCCTCACCGGCGACCGCCCGGGCGAGCAGCGTCTTACCGGTACCGGGCGGGCCGAACAGCAATACGCCCTTCGGGATCTTCGCGCCGAGCGCCTGGTACTTGCCCGGATTCTGCAGGAAGTCCTTGATCTCGTGCAGTTCCTCGACGGCTTCCTCGGCCCCGGCCACGTCGGCGAAGGTGGTCTTCGGCGTGTCCTTGGTGATCATCTTTGCCTTGGACTTGCCGAAGTTGAGCACCCGGGAGCCGCCGCCCTGCATCTGCGACATGAAGAACAGCAGCAGCAGCACGAGCAGCACGATGGGCAGCAGGTTGACAAGCAGGCTGACCCAGATGCTGTCGGACGACACCTCGGTGTCGGCCGGCCCGGTGACCCGGTTGTTGGCCTTGGCGTCGAGGACCTGGTTCCAGACCTCGTTGCCGACCTCGTACGGGAACTGGGCCTCGATCAGCTTGGTGGTGGTCTTGCCGAACTCGGCCTCCTGGGCGAGCTCGAGTTGGATCGTCTGTTCCTTGTCCTGGAACACGACCTTCTCGATGCCGCCCTTGTTGAGCTGGTCGAGCGCGACTGAGGTGTCCACCCGGTGGTAGCTGGGACCAGAGGTGAACAACTGACTGAGCACAACGGCGCCGAGGATGACCAGGATGACCCAGAACACCGGTCGGCGGAAGAAACGCGTACGTTCCATGCTTTTGTCGAGCGCCGAGACGCCCGCATCCTCCTGATCGACGTCCTGACCGACTGTTGGGTGTCGCCGCCGGGGCGGCTGCCGTAGCCGCCATGCGGGCCGGCCTCGACCCCGGGGCGCGAAATTGCCGCGCCACGGTCATTCGACGGTACACCGTGCGAGACGGATGTGAGCTGGCGAGCCCAGCACTTACGCGCACGGCGAACCGGGAGTCGACCGGCATGGTGGGGAGCGGAGTCCCCACCACCGTGCTCCACGGTAGCCAAATCACCTGAAAGCCCGCTGTATGTCAGACGGGTCGATTCGGCCGGTGCGGGGTCAGCTGCGGGCGTACACCTCGGGCTTGAGGACGCCGACGTACGGCAACTCGCGGTACCGCTCGCCGAAGTCGAGGCCGTACCCGACGACGAACTCGGTCGGGATGTCGAAGCCGACGTACTTGACCGGCACCGTCACCTTTACCGCGTCCGGCTTGCGGAACAGGGCGACCACCTCGACGCTCGCCGCTGACCGGGATTCCAGGTAGCGCAGCAACCAGGAGAGGGTCAGCCCGGAGTCGACGATGTCCTCCACCACGACGACGTGCCGGCCGGCGATGTCCCGGTCCAGGTCCTTGAGGATGCGCACCACGCCGGAGGAGGTGGTGCCCTGCCCGTACGAGGAGATGGCCATGAAGTCCAGCTCCGCAGGCGGACCCTGGCGGCCCAGGGCCCGGGCGAAGTCGGCCATGAACATGACCGCCCCCTTGAGCACACAGACGAGCAGCAGCCCGTCGGTGACGTGGGCGTAGTCCGCGGAGACCTGCTTGGCCAGTTCCGCGGTCTTCTCGCGAATCTGCGCCTCGGAAATGATCACGTGGTCGATGTCGGCGTCGTACCAGGAGCCGTCAGCCATGCCACTAGCCTGCCGTACGCCCTGGGTGGGCCGTCGGCGGGGCCGCCCCTTTCGTGGGGCGGCCCCGGCCAGGTTTTCCGACGAAGCCGACCAATCATCTCAGCGGGGACCGGATCACCACCGGCGGCCACCGTCGGAGGGCTTCCAGTCGGCCGAGTCCCTGCTGTCGGCGGTCAGGCCGGCGGCCGAGGCGGAGGTGAGGACGACGAGGAGGAACAGCACGAATAGGAACTCCATGGCGGCGCTCACTTTCACAGGGTTTCTGGTGTTTTGTCGCCGCCGGTGCGCACCGACTGATATGAGTCTGCGCTTCGCGCCTCCGTCTCGAACAGTGGCAGGAATGCCACTGAGCCTCGATTTTCCGCCACTGCTGCGGTTACCCTCGTCACATGCTCAACTCGGTGGCCGTACTGGTGCTGGATGGCGTCGCCCCGTTCGAGCTCGGCGTACTGGCCGAGGTCTTCGGCACCGACCGCACCGCCGACGGCCTGCCCGGCTACCGCTTCGACGTGTGCAGTCCGCAGGGCGCGACCGTCCGTACCTCCGCCGGTTTTCAGCTGGTGCCCAACGCCGACCTCGGCCCGATCGAGCAGGCGGACCTGGTGGCGGTTCCCGCCCACCACGGCGACACCGCCGCGCACCCCGAGGTGCATGCGGCGCTGCGCCGAGCCGCCGACCGTGGGGCGTACCTGTTCAGCGTCTGCAGCGGGGCGTACCTGCTGGGCGAGGCGGGGCTGCTCGACGGCCGGGAGTGCACGACCCACTGGCGGCACGTCGACGAGCTGCAGCGCCGACACCCCGAGGCGCGGGTCCGCTGCAACTCGCTCTACGTCCAGGACGGCCGGCTGCTGACCAGCGCGGGCACGGCGGCGGGCATCGACGCCTGCCTGCATCTGGTACGCCAGGAGCACGGCTCGGCCACCGCAACCCGGCTGGCCCGGCGGATGGTGGTACCCCCGCACCGCGACGGCGGGCAGTCCCAGTACGTCGAGGCGCCAATCGCGAAGGTGCCGCAGGCCCCCACCCTGGAGCCGCTGCTGGAGTGGCTGATTCAGCGGCTGGACCGGCAGGTGACCGTCGACGAACTGGCGGCCCGGGTCGGCATGGCACCGCGCACCTTCGCCCGCCGGTTCCGCGCCGAGACGGGCACCACCCCGCACGACTGGGTGACCAACCAGCGGGTCCTGCTGGCCCGCCGCCTGCTGGAGGAGACCGGGCTGACCGTGGACGAGGTGGCCGACCGGACCGGATTCGGTAACGCCGCCGCGCTGCGTCACCACTTCACCCGCCGGGTCGGTGCCACCCCGAACGCCTACCGGGTCACCTTCCGCGACCGCGTTCCCGCCGACTGACCTCAGTCGGGTGCGGGCAGCAGACGGTCGGCCTGGCGCACCACCCGTAGTCCGCCCGGCAGGTACGCCGCCCCCTGGCCCCGCCAGGCGGTGACCAGCGCGTCGAGCGCGGCGATGTGCCGGTGGGACAGCGCGGCCGGCGGTGAGCCCAGTTCGTGAGCCCAGGCGCGCAGCACCCGGCCGCGTACCGCGCCGGCCAGATCGGCCAGGGTCTTGGTCGCCAGCCCGCCGTCGGGGTGCCGCGCCGCGAGCAGCGCACCCCCGGCCAGTTCGTCCAGCACGGCGTTGTCGGCCGCCACCAGTCGGGCGGTCCGGGCGAGGTTGTCGACGACACCGGGGCCGAGTGTCTCGACCAGCGCCGGCACCAACTGGGCCCGGACCCGGGATCGGGCGTACGCGGGGTCGAGGTTGTGCGGGTCCTGCCACGGCGTCAGGCGCAGCGCCGCGCACGCCGCCCGGGTCTGCTCGCGGCTGATCTCCAGCAGTGGCCGGACCAGTGGCACCCCGCCCAGATCCCGGCGTACCGGCATCCCGGCCAGCCCGCGCGGGCCGGCACCCCGGGCCAGCGCGAGCAGCACCGTCTCGGCCTGGTCGTCTCGGGTGTGCCCGGTGAGCAGGGCAGCGGCGCGATGCCGCCCGGCCGCCTCGACCAACGCCTGGTAGCGGGCCTCGCGAGCCGCCGCCTCGGGGCCACCGGGTCGGCCGGCCACCTCGACCCGGACCACCTCCACCGGCGACAGACCGGCTTGTTCCGCCCAGCGAGCCACCGCCTCGGCCCGCTCGGCCGACCCGGTCTGCAACCCGTGATCGACGGTCACCAGACCGGCCACCCGACCCGATCGGGGCGCGACGAACGCTGCGGCGGCGGCCAGTGCGAGCGAGTCGGCGCCCCCGGAGCAGGCGACCAGCACCGGCCCGTCGGCCGGCAGTTCGGCCAGCACCCGACGAACCGCGACCCGGATCGCAGCGACGGACGGGGAGATCGCGGCCATCGTCGCCGGCTCAGTCGGCGGGCGGCTTCGGCCCGACCGGGCCGTGCACCCGGGCCACCCAGGCGTCGGGTTCGCTCAACTCGCTCAGCCGGGGCAGGGTCAGTGGCGATTCGAAGATCCGGTTGAAACCGGCCATGCCGACCCGCTCGACCACCGCGTGCACGAACTTGCGACCCTCGGCGTACTGCCGCATCTTGACGTCCATGCCGATCAACCGGCGGACGGTCTTCTCCACCGGGTTGCCGGCCTCCCGGCGGCGGTTGAAACCGGCTCGGATGCGCTCGACGCTCGGGATCACCTGCGGGCCGACACCGTCCATCACGAACTCGGCGTGCCCCTCCAGCAGGGTCATCAGCGCGGTCAGCCGGTCCAGCACCGCCCGCTGCCCGGGGGTCTGCACGATGTCCAGCACGCTGGAGCGGCCCTGCGGGTTGCGCACCACGTCAGCCAGGGTGCCCACGCCCCGGCGCAGCCGGTCGAGCAGATGCTCGCTGCCCTGCGCGGCATCCACGAACGCCTGCACCTCGCCGAGGAAATATCCCCGCATCCACGGCACCGCGGTGAACTGCGTGCGGTGGGTCACCTCGTGCAGGCAGACCCAGAGCCGGAAGTCGCGGGGGTCGGCCTGAAGCTTGCGCTCCACCTCGACGATGTTCGGCGCGACCAGCAGCAACTGGCCCGGGTCGGCCGAGAAGACCTCGTACTGGCCGAGCACCCGGCCGGAGAGGTACGCCAGCACGGTGCCCGCCTGCACCCCGGTGACCCGGGAGCCGACCGCCTCGGTCAGCACGCCGGGCTGCTTGTCCGAGGCCAGCCGACCGACCAGCGGTGTGATCACCTCGCGCAGGCCGGCGACGTTTGTGGCGGCCCAGTCCCGCCGGTCGACCACCCGCACCGGCGGATGGGCCACCTGCGAGGTGAGCCCGGTGTAGTCGGCCACGTGCCCGGCCGCCTCGTCGGTCAACCGGCGCAGCTCGGCGACCACCTCGGTGGCCTCGTCGTACGACACCCGAGGGCCGGTCTTGCCCAGAGCCCCCGCGGTCGCGACGGCCAGATCCCAGTCCACGAACTGCGCCATGCCACCCACCGTACCCGCGCCGGCACACCCGTCCACGCCATCGACGGCGGTACGGGTCAGCGGCAGCCGCAGGTGGCCAGGGCGGCGGCGATCCGGTCGAGGGCCCCGCGAGCCGGTTCCATCCCGTCGGCCGGGACGCGATCGGTGAGCACGGCGAAGGTGAGTGGCCGGCCTTCAGCCGTCGTCACCACTCCCGCGATGGCGTGCACCCCGGTCAGTGTGCCGGTCTTGGCGCGGACCGTCCCGGCCCCGGCGGCGGTGCCGGGCACCGAGCCGTACCGGTCGCGCAACGTGCCCGACCAGCCGCCGACCGGAAGCCCACCGAAGATGCCGCCCAGTTCGGGGCGGTCCGGGCTGGCCGCGAGGGCCAACGTCTCGGTCAGCAACGTGGGACTGATCAGGTTCCGCCGGGACAGGCCGCTGCCGTCGGCGAGGGCCAGGCCCTCGGTCGGCAGGCCCAGCTCGGACAGCACCTCGGTCATCGCCGAGGCGGCACCGGTGAACGAGGCCGGACGGCCACGCGCCAACGCGACCTGACGGGCCAGCGCCTCACCGATGATGTTGTCGCTGTCGCTGATCATGATGTCGACCAGCCGGATCAGTGGCGGCGACTGCACCACGCCGAGTTGCGCGCCCGGGCCGGTGGCGCCGACCGGCGCACCGGTCACCCCGGGGGCATCCGTCGCTTCCGTCGTTTCCGTCGAGCCTGCCGGGGCGGTGCCGCTGCGTACCTCGCTCTCCGGTACGCCGAGCAGTCGGGCGAACGCCCGCCCGGCGGTGAGGTCGGGCTGGTTGACCCGCTCGGCCCAGCCCTGGCCGGCCTTCGGATCCTTGCGGGCACCGTCGAGCATCAACGCGGTCATCTGCGCGCCGTATCCACCGGTGGGGATGTCGTCGTCCCAGCCCGGCTCCAACCGCGGCCCCGAGTAGAGCGAGGAGTCGACGACGACCCGGGTCGGCGCGGTCCCGCCCAGCGCGGTACGCACCTGCTCGGCGAGGTCTTCCAGGCTGGCGGCACCGGGGTAGAAGCCCTTGGGGCCCGCCGCCAGGGTGGGATCGCCGCCACCGACAAGCACCACCTCGCCCGGTTGCGCGCCGGCCACGGCTGTGGTCGGAATCCGGTATCCCGGGCCGCGAGCGGTGAGCACGGTCACCGCGGTCAGCAGCTTCGTCACCGACGCCGGCACGGTGCCCGTACCGCCGCCCCGCTCGAACAACTGCTGGCCGGTCAGCGCGTCGGTCACCGACACGTGGACCCGACCGCCAAGCGCGGTGTCGGCGATCAGCGGATCGAGTACGGCACGCAGCCCGTCGGTGGCGGGCATCGGCGCGCCGATGTCGGTGCCGGCCAGCACCGCCACCGGCGACGGCTCCGGCGGCTCGGCGCTCGGGGCGGCGGGGCCGTCGGCCAGCCAGCGTTCGACCGGCCCGGGACGCACCACGACCAGGCCCACCACGGCCAGCACCAGGACCAGCACCGCGGCGAGCAGCACCGGCAGCCGGCGGCGCGACGTCGGTCGGGGCTGCTCCGGAGGTACGCCGGACGGCACGCCCGGTCCGCTGCCGACAGCCGGCGGCGGTGGGCTGGAAGCTCTGGTCGTGCCCGCGCCGACGCCGACCGTCAGCGGCTGGGTCCGTTCCGCATCCTGCGGAGATTCGCCGGCGGGGGGACCGGTCGGCACGGCCGGTTGCGGCCGGAGGACCTGGGCCTCGGGCACCGGTACCCGCCCGGCTGCCGGTTTCGGGGGCGGTTGGCGGGAAACGCCGTCACCTGCGTCGTCGGGTCGATAGTGTGAATCTTCCCTCCCCACGACCCCCTCCTCCCCACCCGGAACCGGCCTGGGTGACACTACTTCGGTCCGAAGACTATGCGGCGGCCGGAGTATGCGGGCGGGTATTCGCCTGTCCGGGGGTGCGGCCGCCGGTTCCGTCAAGCCAGCGTGGGCGAATGAGGAGCGTGCAGATGGATTTCGACGTCACGGTTGAGATCCCGAAAGGTCACCGCAACAAGTACGAGGTGGACCACGTGACCGGCCGGATCAGGCTGGACCGCACCCTCTTCACCTCCACGCAGTACCCGGCCGACTACGGCTTCATCGAGGGCACCCTGGGCGAGGACGGCGACCCGCTGGACGCGCTCGTGCTGGTCCCCGAACCGACCTTCCCGGGCTGCCTGATCCGCTGCCGCACCATCGGCATGTTCCGGATGACTGACGAAAAGGGTGGCGACGACAAGGTCCTCTGCGTGCCGTACGAGGACCCGCGGCAGGAGCACCTGCGCGACATCCACCACCTGGGCGAGTTCGACCGGCTGGAGATCCAGCACTTCTTCGAGGTGTACAAGGACCTGGAGCCGGGCAAGTCGGTCGAGGGCGCGACCTGGGTGGGGCGTACCGAGGCCGAGGCCGAGATCCAGGCGTCGTACCGGCGGGCCCGGGAGGCTGCCGAGCGCGGCGAATCCACGCACTGACGGACGTTTCGACAGCCCGGGGCCTGCTCAGCCGAGCAGGCCCCGGGCTCGTTCGTAGAGGCCGAGCACGGCGCAGGCGATCGGCACCACGGAGACCACCAGCGCGGTGTCGGTGAGGTCGGCGAGGCGACCGAGGTACGGCGAGACCGGCCGCCGGGCGTACGTGGTGCCACCGGCCACGATCAGCAGGGCGACCAGCAGCCCACCGGCCGCCAGGAGCAGCTGACCCCGCTCCCCCGCCGCAGCGGCGAGGCTCGCGCCGAGGAGCAGGTACCCGGCCAGCCCGGCGAGCACGGGTGGCATCCGGTGGCGTACCGCCACGAACAGCCGGGCTCGCAGCAGCAGCACCGCCGAGGTCACCGCGACGAGCAACCGGCTCGCCGTGTCCGAGCCGCTGAGCACCAGCGCGGCGCCCACCGCCAGCAGGCCGTGCCCGATCAGCATCCCGGTGAGCATCTCCTCGGTGCGGGCCACAGCCGCGTACACCCGGCTGCGGTCGGGGAGATCCCGGATCCGGTCCGCGTCGTCCGGCGAGCCGGTGGGCAGGGTGATCGGCGGCAACGGAACCTTGCCCAACCGGATGGCCAGCAGCGGGACGGCCCCGATCCCGAAGGCCAGTACGCAGAGCAGCACGGCAGCGGTGCCGGCCGGGTGAAGCCACAGGCCGCCGACGGCGGCCGCGGCACCGACCGCGCCGACCACCACGCCGGCCACGAAGATCCGTAACCGGGTGGCCACCCCGAACAGCCCGAGCACCGAGGCCAGCAGCAGCGCCACCGAGGCGGCCAGCAGTTCCGCCGCGCCGATCCAACGCAGCGGGCCGAACGGACCGACCGGGTCACCCGAGCCGACGGCGAGCGCACCGGCGGCTGCCGCATACGGCAGCGCGTACCCGCCGAGGGTGGCCCCGGCCGGGCCGTCTCCCTGCGCCCGGGACAGCACCGTGCCCGCCAACACGAGCAGTGTCGCCATCAGGGCCGCCGCGAACCAGCCGACCGGATGCTCCGGACCGCCGGCCAGCAGGGCGATCAGGCCGACGGCGAGCGGGACCGCCGCCCCGCCCAGTGCGGCGGCCCGGGTGGCTCGGGGCGACCAGGCACCACCGCGACGACGGGCACCGTCGGCGATCGCCTCGACCACGTCGTCGTAGTCCAGTTCGGGCCACTGCACGCTGGCCGGCACCAGGTGCAGCATCTCCCCGTCGCGGACGCCCTGGGCGAGCAGCGCCTGCCCGGCCGTCAGCGCGGTGCCGTCGGCCCGTCGCAGCAGCCAGCCGCCGTGGCGTTCCCCGTCGTCCGCCAGCCCAACGCCCGCGTGCCGCAGCACCTCGGGCAGCAGCTCGGCGAGCGGCACATGTGCCGGCAGGGCCACGTCGACCCGCCGCTGAGGCGTGCTGACGGTGATCCGGGTCAGCCCGACTGTCATCGACCGGCCTCCATGCTCAGTGGGGCGACGGCTGCGCGAACGGGAGCACTTTACCTACGATGAGCCAGCTTCGGGTTACCGAGCGCGGTCAGGAGGTCGCGTGTCCACTGTCGTCATCCGGCGGCCACCCCGGCGTCCGGCACCGCAGATCCCGGTCGGTGAACTGCCGGTCGAAGCGCCACCGGAGATACCCGCCGTCACCGGTGGACGTTGGCACCAGATGTTGATGGTGCTGCCGATGCTCGGCGGCACCATCGCCATGGCCATGATGTTCGGCCGGGGCGGCGGCGCCTACTCGTACGTGGTGGGGGCCATGTTCGGACTCTCCTCGCTGGCCATGCTGGTCACCAGCTGGGGCAGCGCCTCGGGCAGCCCACGCAAGTCCGAGATGATGGCGGCCCGTCGGGAGTACCTGCGGCACCTGGCGACGTTGCGGCGGCAGGTGCGGCAGGCTGCGGCGCGGCAGCGCACCGGGCTCTGCTACCGGCACCCGGACCCGGGGCTGCTCTGGTCGACGGTGGACAGCCACCGGGTGTGGGAACGCCGCCCCACCGACCCGGACTTCGCCGTGGTCCGGGTCGCGGTCGGGCCGCAGACCCTGGCCACGCCGCTGATCCCGCCGGTCACCCGCCCGTTGGAGGAGTTGGAGCCGATGACGGCGGGCGCGCTGCGCCGGTTCCTCGACGCGTACTCGGTGGTGCCCGATCTGCCGGTGGCGCTGTCGCTGCGCAGTTTCGCCCGCGTGTTCGTCCGGGGCACGCCGGCCGGGAACACCGGCTCGCCGGCCGCGCAGGCGCTGGTCCGGGCGATGCTCACCCAACTCGCGGTCTTCCACGCCCCGGACGAACTCCTCGTCGCCGTCTGCGCCGGGCCGGAACGGCGCGACCGCTGGGAATGGACCAAGTGGCTGCCGCACGCCCAGCACCCGACGCGCAGCGACGCCCTCGGCCCGATACGCCTGGTGACCAGTTCGGCGGTGGAACTGGAGCGTCTGCTCGACGAGGTGCTGGTCAGCCGGCCTCGGTTCAGCCCGGCCGGGCCCGCCACGGACGGGCCCCACCTGGTGGTCGTGCTGGACGGCGGCGACCTCACCGGTGCCACCGAACTGGCGGGCGACGGTGGCATCGACGGGGTCAGCCTGATCGATCTGGACACTCCGCCACCTCGGCTGCTCGACCGGTTCGCGCTGCTGCTGGAGCTGCGCGATGGCCGGCTGCACTCCCACTCGGCGGACGAGGCCGCCGAGGTCGGCACCGCCGACGCCTTGAGCATCGTCGAGGCCGAGGCGGTGGCCCGTCGGCTGGCACCGTTACGGCTGGCCGCCGCCACCGGTGGCAAGGATGCGGTGCCCGGTGTCGAGCCGGGTCTGCCGGAGTTGCTCGGCCTCGGCGACCCGGCGGGCTTCACCGCCGAGCAGGGTTGGGCCCCTCGGTCGGCCCGCGAGCGTCTGCGGGTGCCGCTCGGCGTCGGCGTCGACGGCGGCGCGGTCGAGTTGGACCTGAAGGAGTCGGCGCAGGACGGGATGGGCCCGCACGGCCTGCTCATCGGCGCCACCGGCTCGGGCAAGTCCGAGTTGCTGCGTACGTTGGTGCTCGGGCTCGCCGCCACCCACTCGTCGGAGCAGCTCAACTTCGTACTCGTCGACTTCAAGGGCGGCGCGACGTTCGCCTCGTTCGACCGGCTGCCGCACACCGCGGCGGTGATCACCAACCTGGCGGACGCGCTGCCGCTGGTGGACCGCATGGTCGACGCGATCAACGGCGAACTGGTCCGCCGACAGGAGCTGCTGCGGCGGGCCGGTAACTTCGCCAGCCTGCGCGACTACGAACGGGCGCGGGCGTCGGGCAGTCCGCTGGCCCCGCTGCCGTCGCTGCTGTTGATCTGTGACGAGTTCTCCGAACTGCTCTCCGCCAAGCCCGATTTCATCGACCTCTTCGTCCAGATCGGCCGGTTGGGCCGTTCCCTCGGTGTGCACCTGCTGCTCGCCAGCCAGCGGTTGGAGGAGGGACGGCTGCGCGGGCTGGACACCCACCTGTCGTACCGGATCGGTCTGCGGACCTTCTCCTCGCTGGAGTCGCGCACCGTGCTCGGGGTGCCGGACGCCTACGAACTGCCCCGTACGCCGGGGCACGGTTATCTGCGCTTCGGCACCGAGCCGTTGCTGCGGTTCAAGGCCGCGTACGTCTCCGGGCCGGTCCGGCGGCGGGGAGCGTCGGCCTCGGCGGCAGGTCCGGACCGGCCCCGGCTGCTCACCTTCTCCACCCACTTCACGCCGGTTGCGCAGCCGCCCGTCCCGGCCATCACCGCAGAGCCGGACGAGGAGACCGGTCAGACCCTGCTCGACCTGCTGATCGGCCGGCTCGCCGGGCAGGGTCCACCGGCCCACCAGGTGTGGCTGCCACCGCTGGACGGTGCCCCCGCGCTGGACGAACTGGTCGGGCCGCTCACGATCGATCCCGTCCGGGGCCTGACCTTCGGCAATCCGGAGTTGCACGGCGCCCTCCAGGTGCCGGTGGCGGTGGTCGACAAGCCGTACGAGCAACGTCGTGACCTGCTCTGGTTGGCGCTGGACGGCGCGGCCGGCCACGTCGCGGTGGTCGGCGGCACGCAGAGCGGCAAGTCCACCGCACTCCGTACGCTGATCTGCGCGCTGGCGCTCACCCACACCCCGGCCGAGGTGCAGGTCTACTGTCTCGACTTCGGCGGTGGTGGGTTGGCGGCGGTACGCGACCTGCCGCACGTCGGTGGGGTGGTCGGGCGGGCCGATCCGACAGGCGTACGACGCACCGTGGGTGAGATGGCCACCCTGCTGGCGGAGCGGGAACACGCCTTCGCCGAATCCGGGGTCGAGTCGGTGGCCGCCTGGCGGCAGCGGCGTGCCACCCGACTCGCCGGCGGGTCGGCCGAGAGCGATCGGTTCGGTGACGTCTTCCTCGTCGTCGACGGCTGGGCGACCCTGCGCGGCGAGTACGACGACCTGGAACCACTGATCACCGATCTCGCCACCCGGGGCCTGTCGTACGGGCTGCACGTGGTGGCGACCGCGGTGCGCTGGCTGGACTTCCGCCCCGCCATCCGGGACCTGTTCGGATCCCGCCTGGAGTTGCGGCTCGGTGATCCGTCCGACTCGCTCGTCGCCCGGCGCGCGGCGGCGGACGTGCCGGAGCAGACGCCGGGGCGCGGCATCACCGCCGCGAGTCTGCACTTCCTCGTCGCGTTGCCCCAGTCCATCGGCTCCGACACCGCCGCACTTGTGAAGCAGATCGACGGTGCCTGGTCGGGGCCGTCCGCTCCCCCGGTGCGGCTGCTGCCGGCGGTGCTGCCGTACGCCGATCTGGATCGCGACGCCGCCACCGGGTTGCGCATCCCGATCGGGATCGCCGAGGCGGACCTGCGCCCGGTCCTGCTCGACTTCACCACCGAGCCGCACTTCGTGGTCTACGGCGACGCCGAATGCGGCAAGTCGTCGTTCCTGCGCGCCCTGGCCAGCACGATCGTCAGCCGGTTCACGCCGGAGCAGGCCCGGGTGATCCTGGTCGACTACCGGCGCAGCCTGCTCGGCGTCATCGAGGAACCCCACCTGATCGGGTACGGCACCACCGCCGCACACACCAGCGACCTGGTCGAATCCGCCGCCGGTTACATGCAGGGCCGGATTCCCGGCCCCGATGTCGGGCCGGCCCAGTTGCGGGACCGGTCGTGGTGGACCGGCCCGGAGCTGTTCGTCCTCGTCGACGACTACGACCTGGTGGCCAGCGGGCCGGCGAACCCGCTGCGGTCACTTGAGGAGCATCTGCCGCACGCCCGTGACGTCGGGTTGCACCTGGTGCTGGTCCGTCGCTGCGGTGGCGCCGGCCGGGCACAGTACGAGCCGATCGTCCAACGGCTGCGTGAACTGTCCACCTCGGGCCTGGTGATGTCGGGCAGCCCCGACGAAGGTGCCCTGGTCGGCCCGGTCCGCCCCGGTCCGTTGCCCGCCGGGCGTGGCCGGTTGTTCACCCGGCGGGAGGGCGTACGGCTGGTCCAACTGGCGTACTTGCCGCCACAGTGACGTCGAGTCTCGCGAACGTGCCTGGAAACGGGACGGAACCGGTAATCTCCGATCGTCATGTCTGCTGCGACCGAACGGCTGAGAATGTGACAAGGGTGCGGCACGGTCGCCCGCCGGGGCCTCGACGGCTGACCGGCCGGGCGCTGCTCGCGACGGCTGCCACCGCCGTGTCGGCTGTCGTCGCGGCGGTGCCGGCTGCCGCCGTACCGGCGAACCCGACAGTCACCGTGCCGGTGGCGTACGCGCCCGGCGACGTGACCGACCGTGCCGACCAGATCCGCGACGAGCAGTGGCAGCTCGACAAGCTCGGTGCCCGGATCGCCTGGCGTACGTCGACCGGCCGGGGCGTGACAGTCGCCGTGATCGATTCCGGCGTGGACGGTTCGCACCCGGATCTGGCCGGGCGGGTACTGCCCGGCATCGACCTGGTCTCGCCGGACGGGGCGGCCGAGCCGGATCCGGTCGGGCACGGCACCACCGTGGCGGGCCTGATCGCCGGGCGAAACGACGACCGCCAGGGTGTGGTGGGGCTGGCCCCGGACGCCCGGATCCTGCCGGTACGGGTGCTCGACGAGGAGAACCGCTACGACGACGCCCTGATCGTCGCCCAGGGTGTGCGATGGGCGGTCGACAACGGCGCTCAGGTCATCAACCTGTCGCTCGGTGGCAGCGGGGACAGCCCGGCGCTGGCCGCCGCCATCGACTACGCCTTCGCCCGGGACGTGGTGGTCGTCGCCTGCACCGGCAATCTGGCCACCTCACCCGACGCGAAGGTGTGGTACCCGGCCCGGGAGCCGGGCGTGATCGCGGTTTCCGGCCTGGAACGGTCCAGCAACAACCTGTGGAGCGGCGCGATCACCGGCCGGGCCACCGTACTGACCGCGCCCGCCAGCGGTCTCGTCGGCGCACGGTCCCCCGCCGGCTACTGGCGGGTGCAGGGCACCAGCTTCGCCGCGCCACTGGTCGCCGCCACCGCCGCCCTGGTCCGGGCCCGCTATCCGCAGATGTCCGCCGGCGACGTGGTGAACCGTCTGCTGGTCACCGCCAAGGACATCGGTCCCACCGGCCGCGACGACCGGTTCGGCTACGGCCTGGTGGACCCGATCGCGGCGCTGACCGCGGATGTGCCGCTGGTGCAGCACAACCCGTTGGACGACAACGAGGCACCGGGGATCAGCGGGTTCGGCCCGGCGCCGGGCTCGGTCCCCACCCCGGACCCGGACGCCGATCACCTCGGCTTCACCGCGCCGCAGCAGGAGACCCGCTGGCGGGCCCGGGCGGCGGGCGCGCAGGACAGCAGCGGCACGGATCGGCTCTGGATCGGCTCGGCGATCCTCGTCGCCCTGGTCACCGGCGCCCTGCTCATGGTGCGTCGGTTCCGGCAGTCGCACCGCTGACCGTCGACGAATTCGTCCGATCTCCGGTAGCGGACCCGGTGGTGCGGGTAGAACGATCGCCGTGGGCAGCGATCGGCGTATTCTCCCGCCTACCTCAGGGCGACAGCAGCGGATGCCTGCGGCGGGCGCGACACCGTCGGGCCGTACGCCTGCGGTCAGCCTGCTGACGTTCCTGCCGTTCGCCCTGCTCGCCGGGTTGGTGCTGGGTGGTTGGGCACCGCTGCACCGGCTGGACGTGACGGTGACCGAGCACCTGCACGGGTACGCCGTCGCCCATCCGATCTGGGTCCGGGTGATGAGCGTGTGGACCGACGCCTTCGCACCGATGCCGCTGCGCGTCGCGGCGCTGTTCCTGGTGCTCTGGCTGGCCCGCCGCGGCGCTCGACGGCTCACGGTCTGGGTCGTCACCACCATGGTGGTCGGCGGTCTGCTCGGGCCGCTGTTGAAGCTGCTGGTCGGCCGGGCACGACCGGAACTTCCCGACCCCGTGGCGGAGGCGCCCGGCCTGGCCTTCCCGTCCGGGCACGCGCTGAACGCGATGCTCGCCGCCGGGGTCCTCGTGGTGGTGTTCCTACCTCGGCCGTCCACGCCGGCCCGGGCCGGTCAGCCCGCGACCGGGGCCGGGCCGGGTGTCCAGGCGGCGGTCTGGCTCGGCGCGCTGTTGATCGCCCTGGTCACCGGCTTCAGCCGGGTCGCGCTCGGCGTGCACTGGAGCAGTGACGTGCTGGCCGGCTGGCTGCTCGGGTTGGCGGTGGTCATCGCCACCACCACCGCCCTGGGCGTGTGGCCCCGGGCAGCGTCGCACCGGCGAAGTCCGGCACCGCACCGTTGAGCGTCAGGTGCACTCACCGGTGTCGACACCCCGGGTACGCTGCGCGCCCTCCAGGGCCACCGGGCGGGCCTCGGCGGCGGTCACCGCGAAGCCGGTGTTCGGGTCGTCCGCCGCCGCCGCGAAGATCACCCCGAGGACCAGCCCGTTCGAGGAGACCAGAGGGCCGCCGGAGTTGCCACTGCGCACCAGCGCCCGGATCGTGATGATCTCCCGGGTCACGTTGCCCGAGGAGTAGATGTCCGGCCCGGTGATCCGGTCCACGTCGCGGACCCGCGCCGACTGCGCGTTGTACGGCCCGTCCAGCGGAAACCCGAGCACGATGGCGTCCGCGCCGGTGGACGCGTTGCCGGCGGCGAACCGCATGGAGGGGCCGGGCAGCCCGGGCACGTACAGCACGGCCAGGTCGCGGTTCGGGTCGTAGACGACGACTTCACCCTCGTACCGCTCGCCGCGCAGTTCCACCGCAACCGAACGGGTGCCGGCGACCACGTGCGCGTTTGTCATCACCCGGTCGTCGGCGTACACGAAGCCGGAGCCCTCGATGCGGCGCGAGCAGCTCGGTGCGGAACCGAGCACCTTGACCACGGACCGTTGACCGCTGGCCACCACCTCGGAGCCGGCCAGCGCCGGGTCGGGCGGCTCGACCTGCCGAGCCTGGGTACGCCGCAGGCCGTCGAAGACGTCCGGGAACCCGTTCGTGTCGACGGTGTCGCGCAGCGCGGTGGAAAGTTGCTGTGCCTGGTCGGGCAGCACCCGGTCGACCACGTTGAGCAGGGCGCTGCTGCGCACCGAGGCAGCCAGCCAGGGCAGCGACGAGGAGCCGAGCGGCACCGCGACGAGCCAGGCCACCAGCAGCACCGCGAAGAGCGAGACGAACGCGCCGCCGACGTCGTCGACCCGGCGGGCCACGTCATTGTTGATGGTGCGGCGCAGGTGCGAGCCGAGCCAGCCGGCGAGCGCCTGACCGATCACGGCCAGTCCGAAGATGGCGGCCAGCGAGATCAGCACCCGGGTGCCGCTGTCGACGAACTGCTGGGCGAACATCGGCCCGATCTGGAGCCCGATCAGGGCGCCCAGGAAGAACCCGGAGAACGACAGCACCCCGATGACGAACCCCTGTCGGTATCCGCTGATCGCGAACACGAGCATGAGTAACAGCAGGACGAGATCCACGGCCGACACGGCTCAAGCGTACGGGCCGGCGGCTCGCGGAATGACGATCGCTAGCGGAAGGTGACCGTCAGGTCAGCGCATCGCGCTCTCGTCGACGTCGTCGGTGCCGGCCGAGGGGGCGGGCATCGCCTCGGTCGGCGGCAGGTCGATCACCCGGTCGAGGAACCACGGCCGGCTCCACCCGCCCATGTCCAGCAGGCCCGACAGCACCCCCGCGGTGAACCCCCAGACCAGCATCCCGCGTACGGAGAACGCCGGGCCGATCCAGCCGCTCGGGTGGCGTACCTGCATCCGGTTCTCCGGGTCGACCAGTTCGGCGACGGGCAGCCGGGCGACGTGGGCCACCTCTGCCGGCTCCCGCGCGTGCACCGGGTGCGGGGCGTGCCACCAGGCGAGCACCGGCGTGACCACGAAGTCGCTGACCGGGATCCAGAGTCGGGGCAGTTCGGTCAGCAGGGTCACGCTGCTGACGTCGAGCCCGACCTCCTCGTTGGCCTCCCGCAGTGCGGTCGCGGCGGCGTCGGCGTCCTCCGGGTCGGCGGCGCCGCCGGGAAAAGCGGGCTGGCCGGCGTGGTTGCGCAGTGTCGCGGCCCGTTGGAGGATCAGCACGTCCGGCCCGGTCTCACCCTCGCCGAGCAGCACCAGCACGGCGCTTTCCCGGCCGCCGTGCTCCGGCGTACGCAGCTGGGTGAAGTCCTCGATGCGGGCGGTGCCGAGGCGGGCCAGCAGTGGTTGCAGCCAGGCCGGCGCGCGCCGGGCCGTCTCCGGTGGCTGACTCATCGCGCCACCCCCGATCACGCTCCGACCGTGATGTCGAGGTGCTGCGCAACGAGCTCGGTGAGCTGGGCGTCGTCCAGCGCGCCCGAGGTGTCGATGTGCCGGATCTGCCCGTCGGCGGTCAGGAACAGGGTCATCGGGAACGCGTTGCGGCGCAGGGCCCGCTGCATCGCCTGCCCCTGGTCGACAAGCATCGGGAACCGTACGCCGAAGTCCTCGCCGATGGACTGGGCGGCGCTGCGGCTGTCCTGGGTGTTGACCCCGATGACCCGGAGCTGCCCTTCGGCGCGTTCGCTGAGCCGTTGGAAGGCGGGCAGTTCCTTGCGGCAGGGCGGGCACCAGGAGGCCCAGATGTTGATCACTGCTGGGCCGCGTACCTCCCGCAGGGCGACCGGTGCGCCGCCGGTGAAGCAGGTCAGCGACAGCTCGGGCAGCTGACTGCCGCCGCTGCCGGTGTCGCCGGCCGGGCGGTCGTCGGCCGAGCCGTCCGGCGCACCGTCGTCGCGTGAGCCGTCCGGGGCGCTGGTCAGCGCGGCGCAGTCGGCGAACGGCGACGGGCGGCTGGCGGCCGGGTCCTGCCGGGCGGGTGTGGGCGTCTCGCTCTCGGCGGTGCAGGCGGCGGTGGCGGCCAGCAGCAGCGGCACGGTGAGCAGGGCGAGCCGACGGATCACGGTGCCTCCGCCCGGACCGCCTGCACCGGCACCAGCTCCGGATCGACCCCGGCGGCGACCGCGAGGTCACGGGCGCGGGGGCCCTTGAGCAGCTTCGCGGCGGCGGCCGGCTCGGTGGGCCCGGTGCCGTACGACGGGCAGAGCTTCGTCAACGTGCACGCTCCGCAGGCCGGTTTGCGGGCGTGGCAGACCCGCCGGCCGTGGAAGATGATCCGGTGCGACAGCATGGTCCAGTCGCGCTTCGGGAACATCGCCCCGATCGCGTGCTCGATCTTGACCGGGTCGGTCTCCGAGGTGAGCCCCCAGCGGTGCACCAGCCGCTGGAAGTGGGTGTCGACGGTGATGCCGGGCACGTCGAAGGCGTTGCCGAGGATGACGTTCGCGGTCTTGCGGCCGATCCCGGGCAGCGTCACCAGGTCGGCCAACCGGCCGGGCACCTGGCCGTCGTAGCGCTGCACCAACGCCTGACCGAGCTGGATCAGCGAGTTGGTCTTGTTGCGGTAGAACCCGGTGGGCCGGATCAACTCCTCCATCTCGGCCCGGTCCGCCCCGGCGTAGTCGGCGGCGCGCGGATAGCGGGCGAAGAGCTTCGGAGTGACCTCGTTGACCTTCTTGTCCGTGCACTGGGCCGACAGGATGGTGGCGACGGCCAGCTCCAGCGGGCTGGTGTGGTTGAGCTCACAGTGCGCGTCGGGGTGCGTCTCGGTCAGCACGCGGCCGATCCGCCGCGCCCGTCGGGTACGCCCGAGGTCGGTCTCGGTGGCACTTCTGGTCACGACGGCCAGCCTACGTCGCCCCGCCGACACGGCGACGGGCACGCGTACGCCGGGTGGCTCAGCCCTCGTCGAGCGGCGGGTGACTCAGCCCGCGGCGGGCGGGCTGATCTTGCCGGAGTCGGTGAACCTGGCGCCGGTCTCCGGGAAGTCGAGCTTGGTGACTTCCTTCAGCAGCCCGAGGCCGCGGTCGTCGGGATCCACCACCGGCTTGCGAACCCCGTCCATGTACGTCGACACGAACGAGCCGCCCGCCCAGGTGCCGTCCTCCTCCAGCGACACCTTCAGCACCCCGCCCCAGCCGAGTCGCCCGGTGTTGCTCAGCGAGTTGCCGCCACCGGCGAAGTTGCCCAGGCTGTACGCGATCAGCCGGCCCTTGTAGAACTCCATGCCGCGCAGCACGTGCGGACCGTGCCCGACCACCAGGTCGGCCCCGGAATCGATCATGGCTCGGGAGAACTTGATCGGGTCACCCCGGTTCTCGCCGAGGAACATCTCGGTGCCCGGTCGTACCCGGGTCATCTCCGCACCCTCGGCACCCATGTGCACCTGCACCACCACGATGTCGGCCATGGTGGCGGCCTTCGCGATCACCTTCTTCGCGGCCGGGATGTCGGTGAGGCTGTTCGACCAGCGGTACGACGAGAATCCGGCCACCGCGACCTTGACGCCCTTGACCTCCACCACGGTGATCTGGTCGGGGGCGCCGGTGTGCTCCAGCCCGTGCTCCTCCAGCGCCTTCTGGGTGTTCTCGTACCCCTTCTCGCCGAAGTCGTAGCCGTGGTTGTTGGCCTGGTTGAGCAGGTCGAACCCGGCGTCGGCGAGGTGTGCGGCGTACTCCGGCGGGGCCCGGAACTGAAAGCAGCGGGTCGAGTCCGCCCCGCACTTGCCGGCCCCCGTGTCCACGGTCAACGGCTCTTCCAGGTTGCCCATCACCAGGTCGGCGGCGAGCGCCTTCTTCACCGAGTCGAAGAAGCCCTTGCCGTTGTTCGGCGGCAGCCGGTTGGGGGCCATCGCCATCACGATGTCGCCGGTGGCCGAGAGCGAGATCTTCTTGACCTTCGGCGTCGGCGACTCGACGGGGGCCCCGGTGCCGCCACCGCCCGCACCGGGTTGCCAGACCGGCCCTCCGGTGGCTTCGGCACAACCGGCGAGCAGGAGCGCGGCGAGCAGCCCGCCGAGCACGGCCAGGGCAGGACGGCGACGGCGGGACGCAAGGGGGGCGGGAGCATACATCGTGGGCGACCCTACCGGGCCGAAAACCGGATCACGACGGCCGATCGGTCGAGGAGTTCAGACCCGGAGCCGATCCGACCATGGCACGACTGTGCCGGTCCCGACAGCGAACACGGCGGCATGGACCGCTCGGGCCAGCGGCGCTCCCCACTCCGACCGCGGGCCACCGTACGCGCTGACCGGCCCGGTCGGCGGGCACAGCACGGTGACCGCGTCGGTCGGAGTCCCGGTGCCCGGCAGGCCGAGTTCGGCGATCGCCTGCGCCTTGGCCTCGGTGGCCGTGGCCACCGCGTTGACCAGCGCGGCGTCGCCGAGCCGGGCCGGCACCCAGGCCACGATGTTGACCGTGCCGACCCGCTGGGCGACGGTCGGTGTCGCCGGCGCCGCCGCGGGGATCGGGATGCCCAGGCCGACCGTGGCCCACACCCGCACCCCGGTGTCGGCCCGGGTCAGCACCTCGCCCACGTCGACCCCGGTCAGCAGGCCCACCCCGGGTCCGTCCAGGCCGAGCCGGCGGGCCATCTCGCCCAGGTGGGCGGCGGGGTCCTCCCGGTCGTACGACATCGGCACTGTCGCGTTCAGCACCCACCGCCGTACGCCGATGCCACCGCCGAGCGGAGCGCTGCTGACCGCCCGCAGGGGTCGTCTCGCCCGCCACACGAGTAGCGGAATGTCCCATCCGTCCTCACGACGAGTGGTCAGCAGGGGGTCGCTCAGCACGCCGTGACCTTACGACCAGCGGCCTCGCCCGATCGGGTGGGCCGGCGATCGTACTGGGCGTGGGCAACGGGCGGGTTACACCCAACGATCAAGATTCCAGGGGTGGACCTCTGATTACTGCTCACGTGCGCCTAGACTGGGCGGCGCGCGAGGGGATCAGCGGACGGCAGTCCCAGCCGAGCAGACGGCACGCGCAACCGGAGGTGTGCGCGATGGACGAGGTACTGGCCCGCAGCGGGATCTTCCAGGGCGTTGACCCGGAGGCTGCCGAGGCGCTCGCCAAGGAGATGGAGACGATCGAGGTCCGCAAGGGCGAGGTCGTCTTCAACGAGGGCGAGCCCGGCGACAGTCTCTACATCCTGCTGTCCGGCAAGATCAAGGTGGGTCGCCGCGCGGCGGACGGCCGGCAGAACCTGATCGCGGTCATGGGACCGTCGGACATGGTGGGCGAGCTGTCCCTGTTCGACCCGGGCCCGCGTACGGCGACCGCCACCGCGGTCACCGACAGCCGGCTGGCCCGACTGCGCAAGCAGGCCCTGCGCCCCTGGCTGAACAACCGGCCGGAGATCGCCGAGCAGCTGCTGCGGGTGCTCGCCCGCCGACTGCGCCGGACCAACGACGCCCTGGCCGACCTGATCTTCACCGACGTGCCCGGCCGGGTCGCCAAGAACCTGCTCCAGATGGCCGGCCGCTTCGGCACCCGCGACGGCGGCGTGCTGCGCGTCACCCACGACCTCACCCAGGAGGAGATCGCCCAGCTCGTCGGCGCCTCCCGGGAGACGGTCAACAAGGCCCTGGCCGACTTCGCCTCGCGCGGCTGGCTGCGTCTGGACGGCAAGAGCATCATCATCCTCGACCCGGAGCGTCTGGCCCGCCGCGCCCGCGTCTGACCCCGTCTGCTCACCCACCCGCTCGGCCCGCCACCGCGGACCGGGCGGGTGGCGCTTTTCCACGTCCAACCCGCTCCCCGGTTCTCGGTGCCTGCCCTTTCCCGACCCCCTTCAGCCCTCGCCCCCTGACAGCCCTCGGTGCCCGCGGGCTGGGCCGGGGCCAGTCGGTTGGACCATCCGCCCCATGTCCACGCCCCCTTTTGGCCGCGGCAGCCGCAGGAGCTATAAAAAGTCAGTCTTGACTGTTTGTTTCTGGCGCGGCAGGCTGTGCGCGTGTCCACCGCATCGACCCGGGTCCCTCAACAGGAACGCAGTCGCGCCACTCAGGCCCGACTGCTGGAGGCGACCCTCGACTGCCTGGTGGAACATGGCTGGTCCGGCACCACCACCACGGTTGTGGCTCAACGGGCGGGCGTCTCGCGGGGTGCCCAACTGCACCACTACCCGACCAGGGCGGCCCTGGTCACCGCCGCCGTCGTGCACCTCACCGAGCGGCGGGCGGCGGAGTTGCGCGGCGAGGCCGAGACCCTGCCGACCGGCCCAGATCGGCTGGACCGGGTCGTCGACCTGCTCGCCGCCGCCTTCACCGGGCCGCTGTTCGTGGCCGCCCTCGAACTCTGGGTGGCCGCCCGCACCGACGCCGAACTACGCGCCGCGCTGCTGCCGCTGGAGGCCCGGGTGGGCCGGGAGATGTACCGGCTGACCGTCGAGCTGCTCGGGGTGGACGAACGCCGGCCCGGCGTACGTGAGGCGGTGCAGGCGACGCTCGACCTGCTGCGTGGGCTGGGTGTGGCCAACCTGCTCAGCGACGACTCGGCCCGGCGGACCGCCCTGCTGCACGCCTGGAAACATCAGCTCGCCGCCCTGCTCACCCCCGCTGCCGACCCGCCGGGGAGCGCGCGGCACTGACGATCCCGCCCGGAGGCATCATGCTCGACCTGCCCGCACCGCCCACCACACCGGCTGCCACCGGGCGGCTCGCATGAGTCGGGCCACCGGCGCGGGGGCGGTGCTACGGGTCGGTAACGCCTCCGGCTTCTACGGCGACCGGTTCTCCGCCTGGCAGGAGATGCTCGACGGCGGCGAGTTGGACGTGTTGACCGGGGACTACCTGGCCGAATTGACCATGCTCATCCTGGGCCGGGACCGGATGCGCGACCCCGACCTCGGGTACGCGAAGACCTTCCTGCGGCAACTGGAGGGCACCCTCGGCACCGCGCTGGACCGGGGCGTACGGATCGTCACCAACGCCGGTGGGCTGAACCCGGCGGGGCTGGCCGCAGCCGTCCGGTCCCTCGCCGACCGGCTCGGGCTCACCGTACGGGTCGGGTACGTCGAGGGCGACGCTCTCGCCAGGCCGGACGCCCTGACCGCCAACGCCTACCTGGGGGCGTTCGGCATCGCCGCCTGCCTCGACGGTGGGGCCGATGTGGTGGTGACCGGCCGGGTCACTGACGCTTCGCTGGCCGTCGGCCCGGCCATCGCCCACTTCGGCTGGGGACGCGACGATCTGGACGCGCTCGCCGGGGCGACCGTCGCCGGGCACCTGATCGAGTGCGGGGCCCAGGTGACCGGGGGCAACTTCAGCTTCTTCACCGAACTGCCCGACGGCGGGCACCGGCCGGGCTTCCCGATCGCCGAGCTGCATCCGGACGGCTCGGCCGTGCTGACCAAGCATCCCGGCACCGGCGGCGCGGTCACCGTCGAGACCGTCACCGCCCAACTGTTGTACGAGGTGGGCGGGCCCGCGTACCTGGGGCCGGACGTGGTGACCCGGTTGGAGACGGTGACCCTGGATCAGGAGGGGCCGGACCGGGTCCGGGTCTGCGGAGTCCGGGGTACGCCCCCACCGGAGACCCTCAAGGTCGGCATCAACAACCTGGGTGGCTTCCGCAACTCGATGACCTTCGTGCTCTGCGGGCTGGACATCCCGGCCAAGGCGGCCCTGGTCGAGGCGCAGTTGACCGAGTCGGTCGGCCCGGACGGGCTGGAGTTCACGCTGGCGCGTACCGATCATCCGGATGCCGTGGACACCGAGACGGCGAGCGCGCTGTTGCACGTACACCTGCGGGACGGTGACAAGTCGCGGGCCGGGCGGGCCTTCTCGGCGGCGGCGGTGGAGCTGGCGCTGGCCTCCTATCCGGGTTGCACCCTGACCACGTTGCCCGGCGACGCCACGCCGTACGGGGTCTTCACCGCCGACACAGTGCCGCAGGGCGCGGTCGCGCACGTCGCGGTACTGCCGGACGGCTCTCGCGTGTCGATCCCGCCGCCCCCGGTGACCTGTTTGGAAGGGCCCCTTATACAACACCAGGCGTTAATAAGGTGCCCTTCCTTTCACTCGACCCGGCGGGGGGTGCTGGGGGAGGTGGTGGGGGCGCGCTCGGGCGACAAGGGTGGCGACGCGAACCTCGGGGTGTGGGCGCGTACGGACGCGACCTGGGCCTGGCTGCGCGGTTGGCTGAGCGTCGAGCGGTTGGCCGAGTTGCTGCCGGAGACCGCCGCGCTGCGGGTGCAGCGGTACGAGCTGCCCAACCTGCGGGCGGTCAACTTCGTCATCGAGGGGCTGCTGGGTGCCGGGGTGGCCGCCTCCACCCGGTTCGACCCGCAGGCCAAGGCGCTGGGCGAACTGCTGCGCGCCCGGGTGGTGGACCTGCCGGCAGAGCTGACCGCCGGACCGGCATCGGAGGGAGCACAGTGAGCACACTGGACACCGCCGTCGATCCCACCTCGGCGGCGTTCCGCGCCAACCGGGAGGCGTTGCTGGAGCGCATCGCCGAACTGGACGACACCGTGCAGCAGGCGCGGGCCGGCGGCGGCGAGAAGTACGTGGCCCGGCATCACGGGCGCGGCAAGCTGCTGCCCCGGGAACGCATCGAGCTGCTGCTGGACCAGGACAGCCCGTTCCTGGAACTGTCGCCGGTCGCCGGGTACGGCACGGATTTCCCGGTCGGTGCCAGCGTGGTGACCGGCATCGGGGTGGTCGAGGGCGTCGAGTGCCTGATCGTCGCCAACGACCCGACGGTACGCGGCGGGGCGGTGAACCCGTGGTCGCTGGCGAAGACCCGCCGGGCCGGTGAGATCGCCCTGGCCAACCGGCTGCCCATGGTGAACCTGGTCGAGTCGGCCGGGGCGGATCTGCCCACCCAGGCGGAGATCTTCATTCCGGGCGGCCGGGTGTTCCGCGACCTGACCCGGCTCTCGGCCGAGAAGATCCCCACGGTCAGCGTGGTTTTCGGCAACGCCACCGCGGGCGGGGCCTACGTGCCCGGCATGTCGGACTACACGATCATGATCCGGGATCGGTCGCAGGTCTACCTGGCCGGACCGCCGCTGGTGAAGATGGCCACCGGTGAGGACGCCGACGACGAGTCCCTTGGTGGGGCGGCCATGCACGCCACGACGAGTGGCCTGGCCGACTTCCTCGCCGCCGACGAGCGGGACGGCATCCGGCTGGCCCGGCAGTGCGTACGCCGGTTGAACTGGCGCAAGCTGGGCCCGTCGCCCCGCAACCCGCACCCCCAGCCGCCGAAGTACGACCCGGAGGAGCTGCTCGGCATCGTCAGCGCCGACCTCCGGGTGCCCTTCGATCCGCGCGAGGTGCTCGCCCGGGTGCTCGACGGCAGCGAGTTCGACGAGTTCAAGCCGGCCTACGGCACCGCCCTGGTCACCGGTTGGGGTGAGCTGCACGGGTACCCGGTCGGGGTGCTCGCCAACGCCCGGGGCGTGCTGTTCAGCGCCGAGGCGCAGAAGGCGGCCCAGTTCATTCAGCTCGCCAATGCCACCGACACTCCGTTGATCTTCTTGCAGAACACCACCGGCTATATGGTCGGCACCTCCTACGAGCAGGGCGGCATCATCAAGCACGGCGCATTGATGATCAACGCGGTGTCGAACTCGAAGGTGCCCCACCTGACGGTCAACCTGGGTGCCTCGTACGGGGCCGGCAACTACGGCATGTGCGGCCGGGCGTACGAGCCGAGGTTCCTGTTCACCTGGCCGAACGCGAAGTCGGCGGTGATGGGCCCGGCGCAGTTGGCCGGCGTGCTGTCCATCGTGGCCCGGCAGGCCGCCGCCGCCCGGGGCCAAGAGTTCGACGCCGACTCCGACGCGGCGATGCGGATGATGGTCGAGCAGCAGATCGAGTCGCAGTCCGGGGCGCTGTTCCTCTCCGGCCGGCTCTACGACGACGGGGTGATCGACCCTCGGGACACCCGTACCGTCCTCGGGCTCTGCCTGTCGGCCATCCACAACGGACCGGTGAAGGGCGCCGACGGCTTCGGCGTCTTCCGAATGTGAGCGGGCGAATCATGATTCACAAGCTGTTGGTCGCCAACCGGGGGGAGATCGCCCGCCGGATCTTCGCCACCTGCCGGACCCTCGGCATCGAGACGGTGGCCGTGCACTCCGACGCGGACGCCGACGCGCCCTTCGTCGCCGAGGCCGACCAGGCGGTACGCCTGCCCGGCAACAGCTCCGCCGAGACGTACCTGCGGATCGACCTGATCCTGGGCGCGGCCCGCCGCTGCGGGGCGGACGCCGTCCACCCCGGCTACGGCTTCCTCGCCGAGAACGCCGACTTCGCCACGGCGGTGGCCGAGGCCGGCCTGACCTGGGTCGGCCCGCCCGCCAAGGCGATCGCCGCGATGGGCGACAAGCTGGCCGCCAAGACGCTGCTGGCCGAGGCCGGGGTACCCATGCTGCCCAGTTGGACCGAGGCGGACCAGGTGACCGACTTCCCGGTGCTGGTCAAGGCGTCCGCCGGGGGCGGCGGGCGCGGGATGCGGATCGTCCGCGACCCGGCGGGGCTCGCCGAGGCCGTCGCCGGTGCGCGCCGCGAGGCGGCGTCGGCGTTCGGCGACGGCACGGTCTTCATCGAGCGGTACGTCGAACGGGGCCGGCACGTCGAGGTGCAGATCGTCGGCGACCGGCACGGTACGGTGCTCGCCCTCGGCGAGCGGGACTGCTCGATCCAGCGCCGCCACCAGAAGATCGTCGAGGAGGCACCGGCGCTGCTCGATGCCGAGGTGCGGGCCCGACTGCACCGGGCGGCGGTGGCCGCCGGCCAGGCCGTCGACTATGTCGGGGCGGGCACTGTGGAGTTCCTGTTCACCGAGGAGGGCGAGTTCTTCTTCCTGGAGATGAACACCCGGCTCCAGGTCGAGCATCCGGTCACCGAGGCGGTCACCGGCCTGGACCTGGTTCGGCTGCAACTGCTTGTCGCCGAGGGTGCGCCCCTGCCGCTGTCGGCGACCCCGCCGGCCCAGGGCCATGCCATCGAGGTACGCCTCTGCGCCGAGAATCCCGCCCAGGGGTACCGCCCGGCTGCCGGCACCCTGCACCGGTTCGCGGTGCCCGGAGTGGCCGCCGAGTTCACCCCGCACCAGGGGTTGCGGCTGGACTCCGGGGTGGTCGACGGATCGGTGGTGAGCGTGCACTACGACTCGATGCTCGCCAAGGTGATCGCCTGGGCACCCACCCGCGCCGAGGCGGCCCGCGCCCTGGCCGGTGCGCTCGCCCGGGCCGAGTTGCACGGCGTCACCACCAACCGGGACCTGCTGGTCCGGGTGCTGCGCAGCCCGGAGTTCGGTGCGACGCAGGTCGACACCGGTTTCCTGGACCGGCACCCGGAGGTCCTCGCGCCGCTGCTGCCGCCCGCCGAGCTTCCGCTTGTCGCGCTGGCCGCCGCGCTCGCCTCGGCCGCCGCCCGTCGCGCCGCCGCACCGGTGCTGGCCGGGCTGCCGTCGGGCTGGCGCAACGTGCCCGCAGTCCCGCAGGTCACCCGGTTCACCAGCGGCGACGGCGGCGAGATCGAGGCCCGCTACCGGTTGGACCGGGCGGGCCGGCTCGCGCACTGGTCGACGTCCCCGGTGGCTGCCGACTCGACCCCAGCCACGTCGACCGAATCCGACGAGGCCAGTGCGGAGACGCGCGAGGCGGTCACCCTGGTCGAGGCGGGCCCCGAGCGGGTCGTGCTGGAGGTGGCCGGGGTGCGGCGGGCGTACCGCGTACACCGGGTCGGGTCGGAGGTCTTCGTGGACGGCCCGGACTTTGCGGCGCGGCTGGTCGAGTCGCCGCGGTTCCCGTTGCCCGGCGCGGCGCTGGCCGCCGGGTCGCTGCTGGCCCCGCTGCCCGGCGCGGTGACCCGGGTGCACGTCGAGGTCGGCCAGCAGGTCGCCGCCGGTGACCTGCTGCTGACCCTGGAAGCGATGAAGCTGGAACACCCCGTTTTCGCCCCGACCGACGGCGTGGTCACCGAACTGCCGGTCCCGCCCGGCGGGCGGGTCGACACGGGTGCCGTGCTCGCCGTGGTCAACCCGCTTGAGGAGACAACGTGACGAACTTCGACCTCAGCCCGGAACAGGACCAGTTACGCGAGGCGGTGCGCGCGCTGGGCCGCCGGTACGGTCACCGCTACTTCGTGGAGAAGGCCAAAGCCGGCGAGCACACCACCGAGCTGTGGCACGAGGCGGGTCGGCTCGGCTACCTCGGCGTCAACATCCCCACCGAGTACGGCGGCGGTGGCGGTGGGATCACCGAACTGGCCATCGTCTGCGAGGAGCTGGCCGCCGCCGGCTGCCCGTTGCTGCTGCTCGTGGTCTCCCCCGCGATCGCCGCCACCGTCATCCACCGACACGGCACCGAGGAGCAGCGCAAACGCCACCTGCCCGGGTTGGCCGACGGCTCCCAGAAGATCGTCTTCGCGATCACCGAGCCGGACGCGGGCTCGAACTTCCACCGCCTGGCCACCGTGGCCCGTCGCGACGGCGACGACTGGCTGCTGTCCGGACGCAAGTGCTACATCTCCGGCGTCGACGAGGCGCAGCACGTGCTGGTGGTGGCCCGTACCGAGGACGCGGCGACCGGCAAGCTCAAGCCCGCGCTGTTCCTCGTACCCACCGATGCGCCCGGAATGACCCGCGCCAAGCTCGACATGGAGATCGTGTCCCCGGAGAACCAGTTCCTGCTCTACCTCGACGACGTCCGGCTGCCCGCCGACGCGCTGGTCGGTGAATCCCTCGACGCCGGTCTTCCGGCCCTGTTCGCCGGGCTGAATCCGGAACGGATCACGGTCGCCGCGATGGGTGCCGGCACCGGTCGGTACGCCATCGAGCGGGCCACCGAGTACACCGCCACCCGGGCGGTCTGGGGCGGCCGGACCATCGGCACCCACCAGGGGGTGTCGCACCCGCTGGCACACGCCGCCGTGCAGGTGGAGCTGGCCCGGCTGATGATCCAGAAGGCGGCGGCGCTCTACGACGCCGGACGGGATCTGGAGGCGGGCGTGGCCGGCAACATGGCCAAGTACGCCTCCAGCGAGGCGGCTGCGCTGGCCGTCGACACCGCCGTCCAGGCCCTCGGTGGTGCCGGCATGACCACCGAGTACGGCGTGGCCACCCTGCTCGGTGCGGTACGCGCCAGCCGGATCGCCCCGGTCAGCCGCGAGATGATCCTCAACTTCGTCGCCCAACACATCCTCGGCCAGGACAAGTCGTACTGAGACCGGGAAGAAGGGCCGGGGTACGGCGGGCGACCCGAACGCCTGCCGTACCCCGGTGAATTGAACGTAACTCAGCGGCCGCTCAGTGTCGCTACCGGCAGCGGTGCCACTACCGGCGGTAGCTGCTTCCGGGCGCCGCGAACCGGCGCGCTCCGCGCGGCCATGTCGCTGCCGGACACCTGGGCCCGGGTGGTCGCGGCGAACTCCGGCACCTCCTGGAAGGGCTGAATGTCACCCTTGCAGACCGTGCCCTTCCTGGGCAGCGTCAGCCGCAGCAGGTACGCGTCCATGGCATCGGTGACGCAGGCCGACGTCCCGTACGCGGTGTGCCCCCAGCTGTCGCTGGACAGCAGCCGGCTGTTCGGCAGCAGCTTCGACGTGGACACCGCCCCGTTGTAGTTGGTGGAGGGGTCCCAGTAGTTGCCGACCACCAGCACCGGGTTGGCGGTCCGCCGGTCGAACGGACCGGTGAAGCGGTCTTCGTCGCGCACCGTCCAACTGCCCCGGGCGCAGGGCGCGCTGGTCCAGGTCCAGAGCCGACCGAAGTACGGGTCCCGCTTGTCGGCCCTGGCCGCCCGGGCCGGCCAGGAGGCGATGTCCTTCGGGTGGTTGGCGTCGGTGCAGTCCACCCCGAGGAAGGCCTCCATCATGTTGTCGTACGGGATGTCGTCGAAGCGGGCCTGAGCCAGCCACCGGCCCAGCACGGCCCGTGCCTGCTCGCGGTCCGCCGCGGATGCCGTCGGGTCGGTCAGCCGCAGCACCTCGGCGGTCAACCACACGATGTCGCCGTCGTTCCAGGGGTAGTACAGCAACCTGAGGACGGAGCCGATGAAGCTGGTGTAGGTGAAGGTTCGCGGGCCGAGGTACGGGACTTCGAGGACCATCGGCCCGGCCTTCAGCCGTTGCATCGCCAGCTCGAACTTGGCCGCCGGGTCGCCGGGGGCCAGCGGGCAGAGGTCGGCGCCGACGCTCTTGCACCGCTTGAGGATCTCGCCGAGCGCCTTGTACGCGCCCTGCGCGCTGCGCATCCGCGACTCCTGGTCGACGTCGCCGTAGTTTGCGCCACCGATCCAGGCGGTCGCGTCCAGCACCCCGTCGATCGCCACAGCGCGAACCCGGTCGGGGAACATGTTCGCGTAGTACTGCCCGAGGATGCTGCCGTAGCTGTATCCCAGGTAGGTCAGCTTCTTGTCGCCGACGGCCCGGCGCAGCACGTCCATGTCCCGGGCCACCTGGGCGGTGGACATCGCGCCACTGATCGGCTTGCCCGTGATGGAGCAGGCCTTGCCGACGGCGACCGAGGACGCCACGTACGCCTTCTCCTCCGCCTTGGTGTACGGGAAGGCGACGTTCAACCCCTCGTACGCCCGGGTCTGTTCCTCGACCGACCTGAAGCACCTGATCGGGTTGCTGGCACCCACCCCACGTGGGTCCATCCCGACGATGTCGAACCGCTCCAGCAGCACGTCACTGAGGAAGTACGGCGAGGCCAGGACGGTGGCGATGGCCGGGACTCCGGGGCCACCCGGGTTGATGAAGAGGCTGCCGATCTTGCGCTTCTGGTCGCGTGCCTTGACCCGCACGACTGCCACCTGGGTGGTGGGGCCCTTCGGGTCGTCGTAGTCCAAGGGCAGGTCGACCGTGGCGCACTCGGCGCCCTCGTCGCACTCCGCCCAGTTCATCTTGGGAGTGGGTACCCGGTCGACGCGCAGGCTCTCCTTGATGCTTGTGCGGTGCGAGACGGTCGCACCGATGGCGATCGGGGCGGCAGCGGCGGGTGCGACCGCCATCCCGGCGAGCAGTACGCCGGTGATAGCCGCTGCGGCCAGTGTCCGGGCTGGTCGTGGCATAGGGACGCCTTCCGGTGGGGTGAGGGACACGTCGAGTCGATGCTCGACCCACGACCACTTTAGATACTCAGAACTCATTGCTTTACCGGACAAAGGCGGCCCGTCCTGGCATTCATTCGGACGAATGTAACAACCTGTTCATCAGATGAGCTGTATTCAGCGGCACGATGCCGAGAGTTTTCCCAATCATGGGAAGTCCGTAGTTGACAGACCGGCGATCCCCGACATTCTGGACGAGTGAAACGCTTCTCCGACGCCCGAACCGTCGCGGTGGTCGCCGCCATCGCGGCCTGCTGGTTACTGGCGTCGCTGGTCGCCGGACGCCGACAGGATCTACTCGGCGTGGCGATGGCCCTGCTCTGCGTCCTGCTCGCCACCGTCGCCGGAGTGGCTGTCGCTGCCGCCCGTCAACAGGATGCCGCCGTTGCGTCCGATCCCGCGCCTCCACTCGGGCCCGCCAACGCCGCGCCGCCGGGCGTGGACGCCGACACGCTGGAGACGTTGGGCGACCGCGACGCAGTCCGCGCGATGCGGGCCCGCTACCGAACCGACGGCGACCAGTGACCGGGCATCCGCCCGCACACCGGTCGCGCCGCCCGGTCAGTTGCCGGTGAGCGTGGGCGAGGCCAGTCCGTCCAGCCCACGTCCGGCCAGGCAGCGATACGTGGGGTCGACCTGCGCATCGGCCGGAGGCAGCACCTCCAGGTTCCAGCCGGTCGTCGTACGCCCCCCGCTGATCAGCCGGAACGTCTCCTCGTTGCAGACCCGCCGGACAGCCGGATCGGCCACGATCTCGTCGTGGTCGGCGTCGACCAGCGCGGCAGGCAACTCACCCTGGGCGTAGCTCTCCCAGGTGTGTCGGCTGTCGCACGGCACCCGGCTCGCCTCGGCCCGTTGACCCCGCACCTGCACCGGCCCGAAGCACTCCAACTCCTCCGCACAGCGGGCTCCGCTGGGCAGCGCCTGCGGCACGGCGGCACAACCCGGCCGAAGTACGCCGGTCGCCGAGGGGCGAGCGGGCAGGGTCGGCTGCGTCGACGGCAGACCACCGGCGGCCCAGGCGCCGACCCCGGCCGACGCGGCCAACGCGGCAACGCCCGCCATGCCGAAGAACCAGCGTCGCCGACGCTGCCGGCCGGAGTCGCCGGAGACCGCGGCGGTGGGCGGCGGGTGAGGCGGACCGGCGGCGGCGTACCGACCGCCACCGAATCCGATCGAGCTGTCCTGGGCGTATCTGCCGGGAGCACCCAGGGAGAGACTGGCCAGCAGGTCGCGCAACTCCGCGGCGGACGGCCGCTCCCCCGGATCGTTGGCCATGCCCACGCGGAGCACGTCCATCAGGTCCTCCGGCACCCCGGGCAGGCTGGGAATCGGCTGATGGAACATCTCCAGCACGGTCACCAGGCTCGGGTTCCGCTCGGCCTGCCAGCGGGGCGGCCGACCGTGCATGACCGCATAGAGCGTGGCGCAGAGCGCGTACACGTCGACGGCCGGCGACGGCGGACTGTGATTGAACATCTCCGGTGGCGCGTACGCCGGGGTGAGCACCTCCAGGGCGACCGAGGCGTCCCGCATCTCGGCGACCACCGCCAGACCGAAGTCGGCCAGCACCGCGCTGTTGAAGTGCGAGTAGAGGATGTTTGCGGGTTTCACGTCGCGATGCAGCACGCCCGCGCCGTGCGAATGGGCGATCGCGTCGGCGATCTTGACACCGAGGTCACGGGCCTCGACGGCATCCAGCGGCGAGGTACGCATCCGCTCGGCGTACGACCCGTCGCAGAGTTCCATGATCAGGTAGGGGTGCTGGTCGATGGTGACGCCGACGTCGAACAAATCCACCACGTGCGGGTGTGACGACATTCGGCCGGCCGCCCGCGCCTCGCGCAGGAAACGCGCCTGGTCCCGCTCGCTGGCCAGGGTCCGATTCTCCACCTTGACCGCGACCTCACGACCTACCGAGATCTGAGTGGCCCGGTAGACCGTCGCGTAACCACCCCGGGCAAATACCTGCAAATCAGTCAGACCAGGCACAATGGGCATCGGCAAGGAGCCGGGCGGCGTGTCGGTCACGGTATCGAAAATACCCAACCGCACCGTCCGCTCAATGAACCGCATCGGCAGACGGCTCCACGTTCGACGTTCCCGCCCCGCCGCGCCCGCCCGAATCCGCAGCTTCGCCAGCCCGCCGGGCATCCCACCAGAGGCCCGCGGCGGTGGCCAACGCGCCCACGCCTTCCCAGGCCGCCACGCCGAAGAACGCGCCCGGCGCCACGTCGGCCAGCACCGCGAGCGTGAACACCGTGAACGTGACAAGCCGGAAGACCACCGTGAAGCGGTAGAACGCCCGCCACTCGGTGGCGGTGGCGAGCAGGTAGTAGACGCCCATGTTGAACGAGGCCATCGACGAGGCGGTCACGAAGACACCCGTGTAGTCGCCGGCCGTACGGGTCTGCGGAATCTCGAAGCCGAGCATCCCCAGCAGCGTCTCCGGCCAGATCAGCCCGACCGCGCCCATCAGCAGTGCCAACACGCCGAACACGGCGATCGTCCAGCCGGCAACCGAGCGCGGCAGCCTCATCTTCAGCCCTCCCCCTTGACGGCCCAGCGACCACGTCGACAAACGCGGGCAACTGCACGGTAACCGTCGGCGTTACGAATCACATCACCGAAACCGACACACCTGCAGTTGCCGTACCAACCCGCCGCAGCAGGGACGGGTCAGCCGGCGGCGCGTAGCCGGGCCAGCAGGGACTCGGCGGCGGCGCGCTCGCTGCGCTGCTCGGTGGCGTACGCCAGGCGGACCGCCTCCTCGGCACGGGCCGTCGCCTCGGCCGGGCGACCACACGCGGCCAACGCCTCGGCGAGCACGCTCACCGCGATCACCTGACTGCGGACGTCCTCCGCGGGCACCTGCACCGCCCGCCGGGCCCAGTCCAACGCCTGCTCCCGCTGTTCGTGCGCGAGCAGCGCCGAGGCGTACCGCGCCATCGACTGCCGGCGGGCGAACAGCAACGAGGGCGTACCCGCCGCAGCGGTGGCGACCGGCGCGAGCAGCCCGACCGCGGTACCGGAGTCGCCGGCCGCCAGCCGGGCGGTCGCCAGCAGCACCCGGGGCGCCACCTGTGCGGGTGCCTGCGGGTTGTGCGGCTCGACGCTGGTGAGCACGGCCCGGGCGTCGCGTTCGGCAGCGCTGACGTCGCCCATGTCCAGCGCCACGAAGCCCCGCAGGGTGCCGGCCATCCCGGTGAGCAACGGGTGGCCCGTGCGGTGCGCGTAGGCCATCGCGTCGGTGAGCAGGTCGGCGGCGTGCTCCGGCTCGCCCAGCCCGCGGGCGACCACCCCGCGTACGACCAGGGCGAAGCCCTGCCCCCACTCGTCGGAGGCGGCGGCGAACTCCCGGTACGCCCGCCGGGCCTCCCGATCCGCATCGGCAAGGTCACCGAGTTCGGCCTTGGCGTACGCGTCGACGGCCCGCAGGGTGCCCACCGCCCACGACTCGCCGACCCGCTCACCGAACGGCAGGAAGATCCGGGCCAGCCGGTGCGCCTCCCGTAACCGGCCGGCGAGCAGCCGCGCGAAGGCGGTGGTGCCGCGCAGCCAGGCCCGGCCGTACGGGTCCTTGAGCTCGGCGAAGAGTCGAGCCGCCCGTCCGAGGACGGCGTCCGTACCGGCGAAGTCCCCTCGGGTGGTGGTCACCCAGGCCAGGTTCTGCAACGACCAGGCCTGCCCCCGGCGGTCCTGTGCCGCCAGGCTGACCTGGTACGCGGCGGCCAGCCGACTGCTCGCCTGACCCAACCGGCCGGCGAGGAAGTCCGCCATGCCCAGTCGCCGCATCGCCGACGCCCGCAGGGCGGCCAGGTCGGCGTCGGTGGCCACCTGCAACGCCTCCCGCCAGTAGGTCTCCGCCCGCTGCAGGTCACCCATCACCTGCTGGGCCTGCCCCGCGAGCAGCAGCGCGCTGACCCGGGTCGCCGCCTGGTCCCCGGCGTTCGCCGCGATCTTCTCGGCGTAGGCCAGCGCGTCGGCGGCCTGCCCGACCTGCAGCAGCGCCCGGGCGTGGACCACCCGGTCGGCACCCGGCACCTCGCCCCGGGCCAGTGCGGCGGCACGCTCGGCGTACTCGACGGCCAGCGCCGGCTCACCCTCCTGCAGCGACCGACGCGCGGCGCGGCCGAGCGCGGCGACGCCCAGCGGCGCGACCGCCCGGGCCGGCGCGTCCGGACGCAGAGTGACCGCGTCGGCCAGCGCGGTCGCCCGTTCGACGTGACCTGCCACGAAGTCGTCCCGGGCGGCATCGGCGAAGCCGCCCGGACCACCCGATCCGCTCTCCGGCGGCGCCGCCCAACGGGCCAACGCGGCGTGCCGTTCGGCCAGCTCAGCCTTGCTTATCCCGGAGTACGCCGCCTCCCGCATCAGCGGTGTGGCGAACGCGTAGCCGGTCCGGGTGCGGTGCAGCATGCGGCGTTGCAGCAACTCCTCCACCGCCCGCTCCTGCTCGACCGCGACCACCGCGGCCGGCCGGCCGGCCCGACCGGCGCGTTGCTCCCACAGCGCCTCCAGCGCCCCGTCGGGCACCGTGTCACCGACCACCGCCGCGTCCCGCAGCACCGCGCGGGCCTCCGGCGGCAGGGCGTCGATCCGAGCCGCGAGCACGGCCGCCAGGTCGCGGGAGAGCAGCCGGCTGCCGAGCGAGCCGGGCACCAACCGCCAGCTGTTGCCCGCTCCGGCGGTCAACGCGCCGCGTTCCATCAGCAGGGTGACCAGTTCCGCCAGGTAGAAGGGGTTTCCCTGGGCGGTGGCGAGCAGTCGGTCGGCGTCGGCCTGGGGCAGCCGTCCGCCGTTGAGATAGCTGGTGAGCAGGCGGGCCGCGTCGGCGCCGCGCAGCGGCGGCAGCGCGTGCACCTCGGCGTCCGCGACCCGGGTCAAGGTGCCGGCGGTACGCACCAGTTCGGGCCGGCCGAGCAGCAGCACCAGGATCGAACCGTTGAGCCGGGAGAGGGTGACCTCCAGCGCCCGGATCGTCTCGCTGGTGGCGTCGTGCAGGTCGTCCACCACCACCATCAGCGGCGCCTCGGCGGCGAGCGCGCTGAGCAGATCCGCCACCGCGTTGGGCACCGCCTCGGCGTCGGGCGGCGGAGAGTTGCTCCAGTCGACCTGGTCGGTGCCGGTGGGCAGTTCCGCGTACCCGAGCAGGGCCAGCAGCTGGTCGACGGCGACCGGGGCGGGATCGGGGCGGAACCGGCTGAGTCGCTGTCCGAGCCGCCGCAGCCGCTCCTCCACCGCCGCCCGGGTGACCGCGGTGGCCGTGTCGTTGGGCAGGCCGGCAGCGGCGCGTACCAGGTCGGCGAGGGGAGCGAGCCGGCGGCGCTCGCCGAACGCGGCACACCGTACCGACAGCACCCGGGCGCCGGTGTGGGCCGCGTACCGTCCGGCCCCCACGTCGTAGCCGGCGGCGAGACGTTCCACCTCGGCGGCGAACCGGGACTTGCCGATGCCCGCCTCGGCGGTCATCAGCAGCACGCGGGGCTCACCCCGGTCGATCACCTCGGCCAGTCGCCCGGCGACCCGACCGATCTCGGTCTCCCGACCCACGTAGGGTGCCTCGTCACCGAGACCGGAGCGGGTGCCCGGGGCGTCCAGCAGGCCGAGCAGCTCGTACGCCTCGACCGGCTCGCGCTTGCCCTTGAGCCGCAACGGCCGCAGCGCCCGCCAGCTGGCCACGTGCCGGGTGGCCGCGGCGGTGCGGGCCCCGGCGTAGACCGCGCCGACGGCGGCGGCGTCGGCCAGCCGGGCGGCGGTGTTCACGGTGTCGCCGATGACGGTGTACTCGATGGCGGCCTGGATGCCGGCGATCACGTCGCCGGTGTTCAGGCCGACCCGCAGGCCCAGCGGTGCGCCACCACCGCGCTCGTCGTCGAGCACCCGGCGCACCGCCCGCTGCATGGACAACGCGGCGCGCACGGCCCGCTCGGCGTCGTCCTCGTGGGCCACGGGCGCACCGAAGACCGCCATGATCCCGTCGCCGGTCAGCTTGTCGACGTGCCCACCGAAGGTCTTCACCGCCCCGGCGAGGGAGGCCAGCACCCGGTCGGTGACCGCGCCGACCCGCTCCGGGTCGAGATCCTCCGACCAACTGGTGAAGTCGGACAGGTCGCCGAAGAGCACGGTCACCACCCGGCGCTCGGCGGCCGGCAGGGTCGCGGCGGCCGGCAGCGCGGCACCACAGTTGTGGCAGAACCGGCCACCGGGTACGGCGACGGTTCCACAGACCGGGCAGGTCACGGCGTGTCCAACCCCACGCCGTCAGCGCCGGTGTCCCGGCCCAGATACTCCAGTTGGGCGCGGACCGACCACTCCGCCGCCCACCACAACGACCGGTCCACGTCGGCGTAGACCTTCGCGACCACCTCCGCCGCGGTCTGCGCACCCTCGTCGAGGGCCGCCCGGACCTGGTCGAGCCGGGCCCGCCGGTGGGCGAGGTAGAACTCGGCGGCGGCACCGCAGTCGGCAAGCGCCGGGCCGTGTCCCGGCAACGCCGGGATCCCCCGGTACGTCGAGAGCAGTTCCAGGCTGGCCAGGTAGTCGCCGAGGTGGCCGTCCGGGTGGGCGACGACGGTGGTGCCTCGGCCCAGGATGGTGTCGCCGGTCAGCACCACCTGCCGGCCTTCCCGCTCGACCAGCAGGCAGATCGAGTCGGTGGTGTGTCCCGGGGTCGGCACCAGCCGGATGGACAGCCCGCACCCGTCGCCGCCCAGTTCGACGCCGGCCGGTTCGTCGCCGGCCGGTTCGTCGCCGGTCAGCCCGCCGCCGGTCAGCCCGCCGCCGGCCGGTTCGACGCCGGCCAGGGGCGGGGCGGCGATGCTGTACGCGGGGTCGACGGCCCGGACCGGCACCCCGTCGAGCAGTTCGTGCAGCCGCGGGGAGCCCTCGGTGTGGTCGGGATGCCCGTGGGTGATCAGGACCAGCCCGATCGGCCCGAGCGCGGCGATCGCTGCCAGGTGCCCCTCGTCAGCCGGCCCCGGATCGACCAGGACCCCGTACGCCGCACCGGGAGCCCGCAGCAGCCAGGTGTTGGTGCCATCCAGCGTCATCACGCCCGGATTGGGCGCGCGTAGCAACGTCACCCACTCCGGCAGTTCGCTGGCGAGGGCGGTCACCGCCCCCGTCACATGCCCTCCCATGGCTGCGATCGTACGACCCCGCCAACCCGCCCCCGCGATCTTGCACTTTCAGTCCCCGATTCGCCCCTGATTAGCGCGTTTCGTCCCGACCGAAAGTGCAAGATCGCGGGAGAGGGAGCGGGGTCAGGCGACCTCGACGATTACTTCGACCTCGACGGGGGCGTCGAGGGGGAGTTCGGCGACGCCGACGGCGCTGCGGGCGTGGCGGCCGGCTTCGCCGAAGACGGCACCGAAGAGGTCGGATGCGCCGTTGATGACGGCGGGCTGGCCGGTGAAGCCGGACGCGCTCGCGACGAAGCCGGTCAGCTTGACCACCTTGACGACGTTCTCCAAGCCGACCAGCGCGTCGATCGCGCCGAGCGCGTTGAGCGCACACTGCTGGGCGAGCTGCTTGGCCTGATCGGCGGAGACGCCGGCGCCGACCTTGCCGGTGGCCAGCAACTTGCCGGCCGAGATCGGCAGCTGCCCGGAGACGTAGACGTGCTGGCCGGACTGCACCGCCGGCAGATAGCTGGCCACCGGCGGCACCACCTCCGGCACCGCCAGCCCGAGCTCCGCCAACTTGGCGTGCGGCCCGCTCACGCCTTCGGCCGCTTCAGGTACGCGACGAGCTGCTCGGGATTCGGTCCGGGTACGACGGAGACGAGTTCCCATCCGTCCTCACCCCAGTTGTCGAGGATCTGCTTGGTCGCGTGGACCAGCAGCGGGACGGTGGCGTATTCCCACTTCTGCATCGTCGGAGAACTCCCTCGGTGGCATGGACACTTCGGGCCACAGCCTACGGTCCACCGCTCGGCTCGGAGGCGGGACGCGGTTCGGGTGTGGTCGGCAGGTCCCCGCAGGGGCCCCGATGGTCGTACGGCTGGGGGCAACGCGTGCGGTCGGCCAGCAGCAGATCGCAGAAGACGCGGTGGCGGTTGTTCTGGTCGTCGGCGGTCGACACCTCGGTCTCCCCCGCGTCCAGCTCGGGCAGGAAGTTCAGGGAGGTGGCCACCCGGCCGGCCAGGGTGGTCGCGGCGGCCAGGTCGGTCACCTTGATCGGCAGATGGATGACGTACCCGGGGCTCTCCTCGTCCCGCCCACCGGCCGGCTCCAGGCCCGGCGGATCGACCGGACGCCGATAGGACCGCTCGTTGACCGGCAGCCGGCCCAGGGCACCGACCCCGACCGGCCGGCCGCCCCCGCGTGCCCCGGACGGGAACTGGGCTCGGGGGGTGTTTTCCGTGTCGCGCATGCGCTTCCTCCGGGCGTCGTACCTGGTCACGGCACCCCCGACGATCCGGAGCCACTGCCTCCGACCCCGGCCCCGGACGTGCCGGAGCGACCGTAGGACGGCCCGCAGGTCCCATCAACCAAGACGCGCGCGCCAGGGGCGTTCGGTCGCATTTGTGACACCTGTCCAGCAGTACGGTGATCGCGCCCGCGCCCGACAGACACCACGCCCCCCGCAGTCCCCACCCGGACCGCTACCCTTCCCGTCTGGACGGGCACCCTGCCCGGCCGCCCGATCCCATCGCTCGCCGACGCCCCGCGGCGATGCGCCCATACCGGGGGGACGCGATGACCCAGCCACCCACCAGCGGCCCGACCGGCCCCACGGAACTACCGCCGCCCCCGCCCACCTCGCCACCCCCGCCCGGTTATCCCCCGCCCGGCTACCCGCCGACCGGTTACCCGCCGCACGCGGCACCGGCCGGCCGGCCGCCCCGCAAGCGCGGTGCCCTGCTGGCCGCGCTCGCGCTCGCGGTGGTGTTGGTGCTCTGCGCCGGCGGCGGCGTGGCCGCGTTCCTGACGGTGCGTAACGCCGAGTCCGGCGAGGGCGCACCCGAGCCCTCCGTGGCGGTGGACGAGTTCCTCACCGCGATCTACCAGGAACGGGATGCGGCGAAGGCGTCCCGCCTGGTGTGCAGCTCCGCCCGGGACCAGCAGAAGATCCGCGCCAAGGTCGCCGAGGTCGAGGAATACCTGTCGGCTCACCAGAGCCCCCGGTTCCGCTGGGACACCCCGAAGGTGGACAACGAGACCGGTGACCGTGCCACGGTCACCACCACGGTGACGGTGACCACGGCCGACGAGAAGATCGCCAACCAGGATCTGCGCTTCACCGTGATCCGCAAGACGGGCTGGTGGGTCTGCGAGGTCGCCTGAGCCCGCCGGATGGATAGGCTCGACAGGTGGGAGCAACGCAGCGACCGGCCGATCGGGCCGGCACCGATTGGCCCGCCCGCCTGCACGTGGTGACCGGCAAGGGCGGCACGGGCAAGACCAGCGTGGCTGCCGCGCTGGCCCTGGGCCTGGCCGCCGGTGGGCGTCGCACCCTGCTGGTCGAGGTGGAGGGGCGTCAGGGCATCGCGCAACTCTTCGGCACGCAGCCGTTGCCGTACGCCGAGCGGCACCTGGTGGACGCGCGCGACGGCGGCGAGGTGTACGCGCTGGCGGTGGACGCCGAAGAGGCGCTGCTGGAATACCTGGACATGTTCTACAAGCTCGGCGCGGCCGGCCGGGCGCTGCGCAAGCTGGGTGCGATCGACTTCGCCACCACCATCGCCCCCGGGCTGCGCGATGTGCTGCTCACCGGCAAGGTCAAGGAGGCCACCACCCGCACCGCCGACGGGCGACGGGTGTACGACGCCGTGGTGCTGGACGCCCCGCCCACCGGTCGGATCGGCCGCTTCCTGAACGTGACCGCCGAGACCGCCCGGCTGGCCAAGGTCGGCCCGATCAAGACCCAGAGCGAGGGGGTCGCGGCGTTGCTGCGTTCGCCGATGACCGCCGTGCACGTGGTGACCCTGCTCGAAGAGATGCCGGTGCAGGAGACGATCGACGCGATCGGAGAGCTGACCTCGCTCGGCTTCGGCGTGGGCAAAGTGATCATCAACGCGGCCCGACCGCCGCTGCCGACGGGACAGCTGGTCACCGAGGCGGAGCTGGAGCACGGGCTGCGCGCCGCCGGCCTGCCGGTCGAGCAGCGGCTCGTCGCCGGCCTGCACGACGAGGCACGTGACCAGGTGATCCGCCGGGAACTGGAGGATTCGCTCCGCGCTGACCTGGTGGAGTTGGGCATACCGCTTGTGGAGTTGCCCCTGCTGCCCGGTGGGATGGACCGAGCCGGCCTCGACGTCCTCGCCGCAGCCCTGTTGAGGGGCGATTGACTCACACCTTGACGTCGGGCTGACACGTCAGCGGGGTTGGCCCGATACGCTCGATTGGTGCCTTCCGACAACGCCGCGCCACCGCTGGACGTCGACCAGATCCTGGCCGACCCCGGCGTACGGATCGTGGTCTGCTGCGGGGCCGGCGGAGTGGGCAAGACGACCACGGCCGCAGCGCTCGCGCTCCGTGCGGCCGAACAGCACGGCCGGCGTACGGTGGTGCTCACCATCGACCCGGCCCGGCGGCTGGCCCAGTCGCTCGGCCTGACCGAGCTGGACAACACGCCCCGGCAGGTCAAGGGGATCGACGTCGAGGCCAGCGGCGGCGAGTTGCACGCCATGATGCTGGACATGAAGCGCACCTTCGACGATGTGGTGCTCGCGCACACCGACCCGGCGAAGGCAGCGGAGATCTTTGCGAACCCCTTCTACCAGGCGATGAGTTCCACCTTCTCCGGCACCCAGGAATACATGGCCATGGAGAAGCTGGGTCAGCTGCACGCCCGGGGCGAGTGGGATCTGATCGTGGTGGACACCCCACCGTCCCGCTCGGCGTTGGACTTTCTCGACGCACCGGCCCGGCTGTCCCGGTTTCTCGACGGCCGGATGCTGCGGCTGCTGCTCGCCCCGGCGCGTACCGGTGGTCGGAGCATGTTCAGCCTGGTCACCGCGTCCTTCGGGATGTTCTCCCGGGTCGTGCAGAAGGTGCTCGGCACGCAGCTGTTGACCGACCTGTCCGGCTTCGTCGCCGCGTTCGACTCGATGTTCGGCGGCTTCCGGCAGCGCGCGGAGCAGACGTACCGCATCCTGCAGGCCCGCGAGACCGCGTTTCTGCTGGTCGCGGCGCCCGAGCCGGACGCGGTCCGGGAGGCCGCCTACTTTGCCGGGCGGCTACGCGAGGAGAAGATGCCGCTCGTCGGTCTGGTGCTCAACCGGGTGCACCGTCCGGCGGTGCCCGAGTTGGACGCTCAGGCCAGCCGGGCCGCCGCTGACCGGCTGCGGTCGGTCGGTGGCCACGAGGGCACGGTCGAGGTGCTGCTCGCGCACGCCACCCTGGCCGAGCAGGCGGTCCGCGAACAGCAGGTTGCCGCGCGGTTCACCGAGGAGTTCCCGCAGGTGCCGACCGTGTCGGTGACAGCGCAGCCCGCCGACGTGCACGACGTCGACGGGCTACGCACGATCGCAGCGGCGATCAGCCGCTCCTGAACGGCGGTCGGTGCGGCGATCAGTCGTTGCCGACCGCGCCGGTGGTGACGAGGATCTTGTCCTTGCCACTCTTGTCCTTGGCGTTCTTCTTCATCGCCGCTTCGAACATCTTGCGCCAACTGGCGACCTGCGGATGGCGGCGCAGCAGCGCCCGGCGTTCGCGTTCGGTCATGCCGCCCCACACGCCGAACTCGATCCGATTGTCCAGCGCGTCGGCCAGGCACTCGTACCGGACTGGGCAGCTACGGCAGATCCGCTTCGCCACGTTCTGTTCGGCGCCCTGTACGAACAACGCGTCCGGGTCCCCGTTCTGACACGCCGCCAGCGACGGCCAGTCAGTGATCATGCCCATCTGTACTCGTCCCCCCTTGCAGTACTACCGACGCCGTCGCGGGCCAGCCGGCAATTCCCCCCGATCGACCGGCACGCCTCACCCCAAGGCGGCACGGACGACTCATGTGGCGCTTTCGCCGCCCCCATCATGCTCTGTAGTTGCCTGATTACGCAACGTTGTCGGCCAAATCCATCATTCCGGACAACCCCGGCTTCTCGGGCCAGGGTCCGCCGCTTACCCCACCGGAGTCCGCGAAAACGCTGCGAGCCGCCCCCGCGTGGAGGAAACTCAGCACGGAATCACGCAACCGGACACCCGGTGCCACGCGTCTAGCACAACGAGACCGGCGCGCGCAGGAAATGGGGAAAAGACGCCCCAGCGCCGCTCGTTACCTGTTCGCGTACCCTGTCGAGGTGACCTGGATGCGGAAACGTGACCATAACGTCCTGACCAATGCCGCATCGCTGCTCATCTGTGGGCTGCTGGCCGGCGTGGTCGTCGCCGCCGCGGCCTTTCCCGCGGTGGCGATGTCGGGTTTGGCCGCGAAGGCGGGTGCAGACACCTTCGGTGCGCTGCCGGGGGAACTGACCATGGCCCGCGCCCCCCAAATCAGTTATCTGCTCGCTTCTGACGGCAAGACGCCGCTGGCCACGATGTACGACGAGAATCGACGCGACGTCAAGTTCGAGGACATCTCGCCGTACATGCGCGCAGCGATCATCGCCGCCGAGGACCACGACTTCTACAAGCACAACGGAGTCGACCTCAACGGCGTGGCCCGCGCCTTCGTCAACAACAGCTCCGCCACCAACGACCGGCAGGGCGCCTCGACGCTGACCATGCAGTTCGTCCGGATGAGCATCGCCTACACGGCGACGCACCCCGCCGACGTGCTCGCCGCGACCGAGGACACCAGCGCGCGGAAGCTGCGCGAGATGCGCTACGCGATCCAGCTCGACAAGGAGATGTCGAAGGACGAGATCCTGGAGCGCTACCTGAACCTCGCCGCCTTCGGCAACGGCGCGTACGGCGTCTTCGCCGCCAGCCAGGTCTACTTCAACAAGAAGCCCAAGGACCTGACGATCGACGAGGCCGCCATGCTGGCCGGCCTGGTCAAGGCCCCCACCTCGTTCGACCCGACCACCAAGAGCGGCTACCCGCAGGCGGTCGCCCGGCGCGACTACGTGATCGACCACATGGTCACCACCGGGGCGATCACCAAGGAGCAGGCCGAGAAGGCCAAGGCCGTCAAGCTGGTGGTGAAGGGCAAGCGCGCGCCGAACGGCTGCGTCGCCACCAACAAGAACGCCTGGGGCTTCTTCTGCGACTACTTCTACCGCTGGTGGATGTCGCAGGAGACGTTCGGCGCCACCTCGTACGACCGGGAGCGGCGGCTCAAGAGCGGCGGCTATACGATCGTCACCACGCTGGACAAGCAGGCCCAGGACGGTGCCGACAAGGCGGTCCGCGCCGCCAAGCCGGTGACCGCCAAGGAAGCCGTGATGATCGCCGTGATCGAGCCCGGCACCGGTCGGGTACGCGCCCTGTCGGTCAACCGGAACTTCAAGCTCGACAACCCGAAGAACCCGAAGAACCGCCCGCACAGCGACCCGGTCCAGCGCGCCAAGGGCAAGCTCGGCAACTACCCGAACACGGTGAACCCGCTGCTGACCGGTGGTGACGGCATCACCGGTTACCAGGCCGGCTCGGTGTTCAAGATCTTCACCATCGTGGCCGCGCTGGAGAAGGGCATCCCCCTCAGCTACACCATCAACGCGCCGCAGCAGTTCAAGTCCGAGTACATCCTCCGCCAGGGCGCCCCGGCCACCTGCCCGGGCACGCACTTCTACTGCCCGACCAACTCGAACAAGCAGCCGGGCGGCGTGAAGGACATGTGGAGCGCCTTCTCGGCCTCGACCAACACCTACTTCGTGCCGCTGCAACAGCAGATCGGCGCGGCGAACGTGGTCGACGCGGCCAAGCGGCTGGGCATCCAGTTCCGGGTCACCAAGGAGAACGACTGGGCCAACGACAAGACGGCCGCCAACCAGTGGGGCGCGTTCACCCTCGGCGTCACGGACACCACGCCGCTGGAGTTGGCGAACGCGTACGCCACACTGGCCGCTGACGGCAAGTACTGCGAGCCGACCCCGGTGCAGGAGATCCGCGACCTGAACGGCAACAAGCTGGACGTGGCCAACCCGCGCTGCGAGAAACGGATCAGCACGGAGGTGGCCCGCGCGGCCGTCGACGCAGCCCGCTGCCCGGTCGGTGACAACTCCTCCACCAGCAAGTGCGGCGGCAGCCGTACGGCCGCTGAGGGCCGCTGGATCGTCGGCAAGCCGATCGCCGGCAAGTCCGGCACCACCGACGCGGAGAAGTCCGCCTCCCTGGTCGCGATGACCAAGCAGTACGCGGTGGCCGGCATCCTGGCCGACCCGGACTGGCCGCAGACCAACGTGAAGATGAAGCACAAGCCGGCCGACGGCATCAACCCGCCGGTCTTCCAGACGCTCAAGGCCGCCATGGCAGGCAAGAAGGCGATCAACTTCGACCCGCCGGGCCAGAAGATCGCGTTGGGCGACCAGCGGAGCATCCCCGGGGTCCGGTGCCTCAGCATCGACCAGGCGAAGTCCCGCCTCTCCGGTGCCGGCTTCACGCCCATCGTGTCGAGCGCTCGGGTCACCTCGGACTGTCCGGCCGGCAGCGCCGCCGGCACCAGCCCGGAGGGCCGCACCATCAAGGGCGGCATCGTGACCATCACGGTCAGCGCCGGCGGCGGAGGCAACAACGACGATGATGACGACGACAACGGTCGACCCGGCAATGGTCGACCGGGCAACGGGCCGCCCACCCGGCCGGGGACAGACCGTCCTGGCGGCTGACCGCGACCTGTAACGCCGAACGGGCGGGCACTCCTCACGGAGTGCCCGCCCGTTTTCTTCGACAGCTCAGAGACCGAGCTGGCGGCGTACCTCGGCGGCCACCCGGCCTCCCTCGGCCCGGCCGGCCACGGCCGCCTGGGCCGCCTTCATCGCCGGGCCCATCTGGGCCTTGCCGGTGAAGCCGCCCGCGGCGAGCGCCCCCGCGACCAGATCGGTCAGTTCGGCGTCGGAGAGCTGCTGCGGCAGGTAACGCTCCAGCACCTCACCCTCGGCGGTCTCCTTGGCGGCCTGCTCGGTACGCCCCGCGTCGGAGAACGCCGTCGCGGCCTCCCGACGCTTCTTGGCCTCCTTGGTCAGCACGGCCAGCACCTCGTCGTCGCTGAGCTCGCGCTTGGCCTTGCCGGCGACCTCAGCCGTGCCGACGGCCGCCAGGGCCATCCGCAGGGTGGAGGTGGTCAACTCGTCGCGGGCCTTGAGGGCGGCGCGCATGTCGGCGGTGAGGCGGTCCTTCAGCGTGCTCATGGACGCCCAAACTACCCTGATCGCCATGCGAAAGCGCACACTATTCCGGCTCGCGACGGCCACCGTCGCGACGGGCGCCGCCGCCCTGGCGTACGCGTCCCTGGTCGAGCGCAACATGTTCACGCTGCGGCGCTTCGACGTCCCGGTGCTGCCCGCCGGCACCGAGCCGCTGCGCGTCCTGCACCTGTCCGATCTGCACATGACCCCCAACCAGGTACGCAAACAGCACTGGGTGGCCTCGCTGGCTGCCCTCGATCCCGATCTGGTCGTGGTGACCGGCGACAACATGGCCCATCCGGAGGCGGTGCCGGGGGTGCTCCGGGCACTGCAACCGCTGCTCGACTACCCCGGTGCCTTCGTCTTCGGCTCCAACGACTACACCGGGCCGGTCTGGAAGAACCCGTTCAGCTACTTCCTGCCGGACCGGGAGTACACCGAGGGGGTCGAGCTGCCCTCCGAGGAGCTGCGAGACGTCCTCATCGGGGCCGGCTGGGCCGATCTGAACAACCGGCGGAGCACCGTCAAGGCCGGCGGTCGGGCGATCGACATGGCCGGCGTGGACGACCCGCACGTCGAGCGGGACGACTACACCGCCGTGGCCGGCCCGGTCTCCGCCTCGGCGGATCTCTCCATCGCACTGACCCACTCCCCCGAGCCGGCGCTGCTCGACGAGATGGCCGCCGACGGCTTCGCGTTGCTGCTCGCCGGTCACACGCACGGCGGCCAGGTCTGCGTACCGGGCGTGGGGGCGCTGGTGACCAACTGCGGGCTGCCCCGGTCGATGGCGAAGGGCCTGCACCGTTGGCCCGGCTCGGACGCCTGGCTGCACGTCTCCGCCGGTCTCGGCACCCACCCGACCGCGCCGGTCCGGTTCGCCTGCCGCCCCGAGGCCAGCCTGCTCACCCTGATTCCCCGCTGACCGTCCCGCCCCCGGGGGTACCGAGTTTGACCCTCGGGACGGGTGGGCTACTATTTGTCGGCACGCCTCGGGGTGTGGCGCAGCTTGGTAGCGCGCTTCGTTCGGGACGAAGAGGTCGTCGGTTCGAATCCGGCCACCCCGACAGATGCGAGGCCCTGATCAGCAACACGCTGATCGGGGCCTCGTGTTCTATCCACGGCTCGGGACGCAGGACCCGCCCCCCGGAGTGCGAGACGGTGCACTAGAGTCCGATCACACTGCCGCAAGTCGCCCGATTCCGGGTGACACTGCCGCCCGTCTCAACCAGGGCAGCTCGTTGCTAATACAAATTGCTACCGCAAACGTACTGAGATCCGCTCAATATTTGCTTGTTTAGGAATCCTCCGCTCAACTCAGGATAAACCAGACAGGTGTCGGTTCTTTGACGTTCACCACTGTCTCCCCACCACTCATCGTGTTACCGTACTGACCGAAACAGCGATCGTACGGGTTGTGAGCCCTGGCTGGGAATTTTCAATGGGGGGAACAGTGCGTTGTCCTAGCTCGGCGCGCTCCGAGTTGACGCCGCAGATGCTCGTATACGACGATTTCGACCATCGCAGCCAGGCCCGCTGGATGTCCTATGTGATGTATTTCCACCGGGTCAACTACCGATCTCCCGTAATTAACACCGATCGCTTGGGCTTTCGCATTTCTCACGGCACCGACAGTCAGACCTCGGCGGGCGGTGAGCCGGCAAACGGCCCGGTCCGGTTGCTGGCGGGCAGTTCAATGGCAATGGGCATCGGAGCGACCTGTGATCAGGCGACGCTCGCCTCGCGACTGTGGACCACCCATGCGCCGTCACGACCCTGGTTGAACTTCGCCGGGCGCAGTCATTCCTCCGCTCAGGAACTGCTGCTCTTCCTCTTCTATCGACACCTGTTGCCGCCGGTGGAGGAAATTGTCATCCTCTCCGGGCTGAACAACCTGGCCCTGGCGCGACTTCCCGCCAGCCAACGCGGTGATGACGGCGCATTCTTCAACTGCGGCGACTACTTCGGCCAGATGGACAAACTCAAGTCCCAGTTCCGGACGCACCACTTCGGGTCAGGCGGTCAGCAGACCGGCGGCGACGAACCGGTCCGCCCGCTCCAGGTGCGGATCGCGGACGCCGCAGCGCTGACGATCCGGCATCTGGAGTCCTGGAAGCAGCTCTGCGCCGGCACCGACACCAGGATCACCTTCGTGCTGCAACCCCTGGCCACCTGGGTACGCGAGACGGCCGCACCCCAGGAGAGACGACTCTTCGACGAGTTGGACAAGATCTCGAACTTCTGGGAGTTGTTCGGTGACATCGCCACCAGGGAGACGGCCCGAAGGTACGCCGAACTACTGCAGTTGGGTTGCGAGAAAATTGATGTCAACTTCCTGGACATCAATCCTCTCCTCGCGAACAGCGCCGCGGACGACAGCTGGCTCTATGTAAATCGAGCGCACATGACCGATTACGGACTCGACCTGGTGGCGCAGTTGCTGGCCAGGGAGCTGGATCTGTCGCGCTAGACCATCGGTTCATCATCAGAAGTGAGGACGGGAACATGAACCTGCTGCGCAGGATCTTCGGGAAGATCTTCGGTCGCAAGAAGAAGCCGAAGAACGACGCCTCGATCTATCCGATGTTCTAGCTTGCCCCGCAACAGCGGCGCCTCACCTTTCGTACCAGTAATGGAGAGCAGGGTTCTGCCGTGCTTTCCGTGCCGGACCGAATCGCTTCAGGCGCAGTCGGAAGCCAGTTGAGCCGAAGCGTCTCGGGACGACCCTTTTGGAGTGAACGGACGATACCTCCGCTCCGAACTCCTCGCGACGACGCAAGGTGTAAACGCCCGGTTACGGGCGTGTGTGCGGACTAGTCGAGGGATTGACAGTGTCAACGAATGCGGTCCACGAGTCGGGTCGGAATGCCGCCCGACAGCTTGGTCAACAGGATCACTCTCGCCGGCTCTATGTCATCGCGGTTGATCCCGAGACCTCATTTCCCGGAACTCCATTCATCGAACAGATCCAGGCGGAGATCGGTGATATCGCCGGTCGTGAGCCCATGCCGACCCCACTGGATGAGCTGCGGAACGAGGCGGTGCGGTGGTGTGCCGCCGAGGCCGGTCGCTTCGAGGGACTGGTCAGCAGTTCTGCGGACCCACTGACCACGGATTCCCTCGTCCGCCGCGCCGCGCTGGCGGCGGCACCACTCGCGCTGCGGTCGGGCGCCTGGTTGCAGTGGCAGAGCGCACCGGGCAATGCCGACGACGAGACCGTTTTGCGCATCCTGACCCTTTATGCCTCGGATGTCGGTGTCGGTCGGCCGCAGGATTCCCGAGGCAGTGTCTATCTGTCCCTGCTCCGTCAACTGCACCTGTCCGAGCACGCCGCTCCGGTGGCCCGGATGGTGCACGACCCTCGGGTGGCGGACCACCACTTCCATCTGGCCGCGACTCTGCTGGCGATGAGCAGGCGACCGGAGGACTTCCGGCCCGAACTCGTCGGCGCTGACCTGTGCCTGCGTACGGTCGGATTGCTGCCGGCGTTGAGACTGGTGCGTCAGGTGCATCCGCAGCTCGTGGACTGGACCGCGATCGACCCGTCCGCCGCCCGGGCCGACGATGAGCGCTCGGGGCTCCAGCTCTGCCTGGCGATCGTCGAGCACGGGTTCGATGACGGTGAGCTGGCTCGGGTGCGTACCGGTTTCCGGTGGGCGTTCACGGTGCTGAAGCGGTGGAGCGCAAGCCTGTTCGCCGAGCTCGACAACGCCCGTGACCCGGCGTACGAGATGGCCGAGCTGTTGCGTCACCGGGCCCGCGAGGGCGCGGTGTACCACCAGGTTTTCGCCATCGCCGGTCGATCGCTGTCCGACTGGCTCCACGACGCCCGGACCGACCCCAGCGAGCTGCTGACCGAGCTGGCGAAGAGCCGCCTGGTCAAGCCGGGCCGATCCGCGGACAGTCCGCTCGTCAACGGCCTGGTCAGTGAGCGTGGCCCGATGTTCCGGGTCTTCTCTCCGGCCGACCTGCTTGTCATCCGCCGATGGATCGACTCGCTGCCCAGCCGGCAGCCCGAGCCCGAGCCGCCGAAAGCGGCAACTGAGGCAGATGCCGTGTCGGCGAAGCTGCTGGCGACCGTCATGGCCGGCCCGGTCGACGAGGGCCGGGAGCCCGGTGACATCCGGGAGGCGTACCACCTGCTCCAGCAGCGGACGGACACCCCGGCGATCCGCCGGTTCGCCTTGGACTATGTGCGGGGCTGGCTGGCTCGGTCCCGGCACAGGATGGCGTCGGATCCGCAGCGCCTGCCCGAGGTCTGGGGACGCGAAGGTCTGCGCCCCTGGCTGGTCGAGCAGCACGACCGGCAGGGACGTGACTTCGAGGCGTCCGCCACCACCCCGATGCCGACCCGGGAAGAACTCATCGACTCCACCGTGCAGCTGGCACCGTTGACGCTTATCGACGGCGCCTGGCTGCAGGGGTTCACCGACTACGAACACGCGGCTTCGGAACAGGGCTACTTCCTGTTCGAGACCTACTGGGACGAGCTCGGCAACGGGGTGCCTCGGCTGAACCATCCGCTGATCTACCGGCAGGTGCTCGCCGAGATGGACATCAAGGTGCCGCCGACCGCGTCGCGGGAATTCGCCATGTGGGACGGGTTCCGGGACGAGTCCTTCGAGCTGCCGGTGTACTGGCTGAGCATCGGACGTTTTCCGCGTACGTTCATGCCGGAGATCCTCGGGTTGAACCTGGCCATGGAGCTGTCCGGGGTCGGTGGCACCTACCGGCGGGCGCGCCAGGCGCTGAAGAAGTACGGCTTCTCCACGAAGTTCGTCGACATCCACAACACCATCGACAACGTCGCCACCGGGCACTCCGCCTGGGCCGCCGACGCGGTCGACACCTACCTCGCCTCGCTGCCCGTGTCCCATGGCGCCGGCGCGGTCGCCGAGGTCTGGGAACGGGTACGCACCGGGTTCCGATCGCTCAACCCACCGTCCGGCCTGCTGGCCCGGCGGGCGTTTCGTCGCGCCCGCAAGGCCAGCAGATCGCTCGCCGCCATCTGATCGACCGACGCACCACACCCACACTGAGGAGATCGATCGTGGGAAAGCTGGTTCTGGGCCTGTCCGCTTACTACCACGACAGCGCGGCCGTGCTGGTGCGGGACGGAAGGCCCATCGCAGCCGCTCAAGAGGAGCGCTTCACCCGTAAGCGCCACGACCCGGCCTTTCCGGCGGAGGCGGTGAAGTACTGCCTGGCTGAAGGCGGTGTCGGACTCGACGATGTGGATGCGGTCGCCTACTACGAGGATCCGAAGCTGAAGTTCGGCCGGGTGCTGACGAGCTTTGCCGCCTCGTCGCCCTTCTCCCTGGAGGCCTTCACCCGGGTCCTACCGGAATGGACGTCCTGGAAGCGCGACACGGTCGGGCGGGTGCGCCGGTCGCTTGCCGAGCTGGGGCAGGGCGCGGTCCCGGAGATCAACGTCCGGCGGCATCACGAATCCCACGCGGCCTCCGCGTTCCTGCCGAGCCCGTACGAGTCGGCAGCGGTGTTGTGCATCGACGGTGTCGGTGAGTGGGCCACCACCACGCTCTGGCACGGCCAGGGCAGTCGGATCCGCCACCTGGCGGAGATCAGGTACCCGCACTCACTGGGCATGCTCTACTCGGCGTTCACCTACTTCTGCGGATTCAAGGTCGACTCCGGCGAGTACAAGCTCATGGGCCTGGCCCCGTACGGCGTGCCGCGCTACGCGGACGTGATCCGGCAGCATCTGATCGACGTCAAGGACGACGGCTCGTTCCGGCTCAACATGAGCAACTTCGAGTTCCTGCGCGGTCAGGTCATGACCGGTCGCGGGTTCGAGCAGTTGTTCGGCGGGCCGCGCCGCGAGCCGGAGAGCCCGCTGACCGAGCGGGAGTTCGATCTGGCCGCGTCGGTGCAGCTGGTCACCGAGGAGGTGGTGCTCAAGCTGGCCCGGACCGCCCGCCAGATGACCGGTGAGGCCAACCTCTGCCTGGCCGGTGGCGTGGCGCTGAACTGTGTGGCCAATGGCAAGGTCATCCAGGAGAAGGTCTTCGACTCGGTGTGGGTGCAGCCTGCCGCCGGTGACGCCGGTGGGGCCCTGGGTGCCGCGCTGATGGTGGCCGCGGAACTCGGTGCGCCGCGCGCACATCTCGCCGAGGGCGGCGACGGGATGTCCTCCTCGCTGCTCGGTCCCGGGTTCAGCGACGAGGAGATCGCGCGTTTCCTGGACGACCTGGGTGTGCCGTACACCCGATTGGACGAGGAGTCCATCGCCAAGCAGGTGGCGGAGGAACTGGCCACCGGCAAGATCGTCGGCTGGTTCCAGGGCCGGATGGAGTTCGGTCCGCGTGCGCTCGGGGCGAGGTCGATCATCGGTGACCCCCGGGACGTCGACATGCAGTCGACGATGAACCTGAAGATCAAGTTCCGGGAGTCGTTCCGCCCGTTCGCGCCATCGGTGCTGGCCGAGGAGGTCGAGGAGTACTTCGACCTGCACCAGGAGAGCCCGTACATGCTGGTCGTGGCACCGGTCGCGAAGCAGCGGCGACTGGACGCCGAAGAGTCGGCGCAGGCCACCGGGCTGGACCGGCTGAAGGTCCACCGTTCGACCATCCCGGCGGTCACCCACGTCGACCATTCGGCGCGGGTGCAGACGGTGACCGCGTCGTCGAACCCGACCTATCACCGCCTGTTGACCGCGTTCAAGCAGGTGACGGGCTGCCCGGTGCTGGTGAACACCTCGTTCAACGTCCGTGGTGAGCCGATCGTGGCCACGCCGTACGACGCGTACCAGTGCTTCATGCGCACCAACATCGACCTGCTTGCGCTTGGCAACTTCCTGCTGAACAAGGCCGACCAACCCGCGTGGCGAGAGCAGGGCGACTGGCGCAAGGAGATCGCCCTGGACTGACCGACCACCACTTCGCCCACAAGGATTGATCATGAAAATCTTATGGTCGTTGATCTACTTTCTGGTATTCGTGCCGGTCGGCATCTTCTTTCGACTGTTCCGCGATCCGCTCCGTCGGAAGTGGCAGCCGGAGCTGAGCACGTACTGGATTTTCGACGAGAGACCGCGTTGACACCGGCCACCGGTCGGCAGAACCAGGAGAGCAGCACGTGATCGGTATCGACGCAGGGTTGGGCATCGCCGCGGTGGCGCTGGCGATGGTACTCACCCCAGGTCCAAATATGATCTACCTGGTCTCCCGGTCGATCACCCAGGGCCGGGCCGCCGGCCTGATCTCCCTGCTCGGCGTCGCGGTCGGGTTCTTCGCCTACCTGCTCGCCGCGGTGACCGGCGTCTCCGCGGTGTTCGCGCTGGTACCGACCATGTACACGGCAATCAAGATCGCCGGTGCGTGCTACCTGCTGTGGCTCGCCTGGAACGCCATCAAACCCGGCGGCCAGTCGGCGTTCTCGCCCAAGGATCTGCCCATCGACAGGCCCCGGAAGCTGTTCACGATGGGCCTGATGACCAACCTGCTGAATCCCAAGATCGCCGTTCTGTACGTGTCGTTGCTCCCGCAGTTCGTCGATCCGGCGAAGGGTGACATCGCGGCGCAGAGCCTCTCCCTGGGATTGATCCAGATCACGGTGGCGCTCACCGTCAACTGCCTGATCGTGCTCACCGCAGGCTCGGTTTCCTCCTTCCTCGCCCGCAAGCCGACCTGGTTGCGGGCACAGCGCTACGCCATGGGGACGGTGCTCATCGGCCTCGCCGTGAGCATGGCCTTCGACCGAACGGAAGCAGCAGCACCCCGACAGTGATTCACCCGTTCGAATCGGGACATCGACGCAGACGCGAGGAGGCCGTCCTGATGAAGCCGCACATTCTGATCATTCACCGCTGGCGTGACCACCACGCCGGGTACGCGGACTACCTCGACCACGACCTCCACCACGTCACCTACATATGCACCGAACTGGCCACCGCTTCGGTACCTGCCGCGGCCTCCGCCGTGTCGATCGTCGCAGCCACCGACCGCCTGGACCTGGTGAGCGCCGCTGCCGACGGACTGATCGAGCGATTCGGCCGGCCCGAACGGATCATCGCCCTGAACGAGGGCGATCTCGACACGGCGGCCGAGCTGCGCGCCCACCTGGCGGTGGCCGGTGATCATCCCGACCAGCTCGCTCCGTTCCGCGACAAGCTGGTGATGGCGCAGACCGTGGTGGCGGGCGGCGTCGCCATCCCGGAGTTCGCCGACGCACCCGACACCGAGGCCGTCGTGCGTTTCGCGGACCTGCACGGCTGGCCGGTGATCGTCAAACCACGACGCGGCACGGCGAGCCGGGACGTGCTGCGCCTGAACTCGGTCGACGATCTGGTCCAACTCGACCGGCTCGCGCCCGAACCACGGATGGTGCAGACCTTCTGCCCGGATCAGGTTTTCCACATCGACGGCCTCTGGACCGGCTCCGAACTGGGTGCCTGGCGGGCTTCGCGCTACGTGAACACCTGCATGGAGTTCGCCGCCGGGGACGTGCTCGGCTCGGTGGAGGTGGACGACCCCGAGCTGCTCGGCCCGCTTGGCGAGTTCCTCGCAAGGGCCTGCGCCGCCTTCGGTGACGAGCCGTGGGTGTTCCACATGGAGGCGTTCGTCGGACACCGGGCCGACGGCAGCATCCGGATCAACTTCCTGGAAGCCGGTTCCCGGGTCGGCGGCGCGGAGATCCCGTTCGTCTGGCGCGAGGTGCACGGCGTGGATCTGGTGGAGGCCGCGGTGCACATCCAACTCGGCCGCCGCCCGATCGTACGGTCGATCAGCGGTCAGCGGGTCGGCGGCTGGCTCCTGGTGCCGACCCCGGTGCCCGCGCCCTGCCGGATCACCGTGGCGGAACTCGACCTGCCACCGGCCGAGTGGCCCTACGCCCGGGTGATCCCGGACGTGGGCACCGTGATTCCGAAGGCCGGCGGCTACGAGCACGTCGGGGCCCGGTTCCGGTTCTCCGGGGCGGCGACCGACGACGTGGAGAAGGCCATCCGCCGTACGGCCGGCCAGCTCTGGTTGGAGTGCGTGCCCAGCCAGTCGGACCTGCCGGTCGCGGGCTGACCCGTGATGACCGCCTCGTTGTCCTTCCTCAGCCATCCGCGCGGCCCGTTGAGCAGCATCGAGTCCAGGGCGTACGAGTTCGCGGTGCTGGGAAACCGGATCGACGCCGACCGCCCGCCGCCGGAGGTCGGCATCAGCCGGAGCGACTGGGCCCACGCCTGCGAGAGCCTGCTGCGACGCCGGTTGCTGTCCCGTGCCGACGACGGTGGCCTGACGGCGGTGCATCCCGAGATCGCGTTGAGCATTCTCAACGCGCCGCTCAGCGACGAGATCCGGCAGCGCGAGGAGGCGATGGCCACCAACGGCCGGGTGATCCAGTCGATAAGCATGCGGCTGGCTCAGCTGGCCGAGAACGGCAGGCAGCGCGACGGCGTCCGGGTGGTCCGTGGCGAGCAGGCTCTCCGCGACGAGATCGACGCGGCGATCCTGCGCTGCACCACGGAGATCCACTCACTGCGTCCGGGCGGCCTGCGGTCGCAGGACCACTTCAGCGCCTCCGCGACGTCGGCGAGTTCGATCTTCGAACGGGGGTTGCGGTGCCAGTTCCTCTACCACCACACGGCCCGCTCCAATCTGGGCCTGGTCGCCCGGGCCAAGGCGGTCGCGGAGCACGGTGGAGGCATCCGTACCACCGCGGCGAGCTTCGAGCGCCTGGTCATCTTCGATCGCAAGCTGGCGTTCATCCCCGTCGACGCCCCGACAGCAGCGGGTCGGGGCGCGGCGGTCATCTCCGACGAGCTGGTGGTGGAGTACCTGTACCGCACGTTCGTGCACCTCTGGGCCAACGCGGTCCCGCTCGAACTGCCCGAGGACCAGATGGACGAGGTCTCCCTGGACACCAGGATGGCGATCCTCCGGCTGATGTCCGCGGGGCTGAAGGACGAGGCGATCGCCAATCGACTGGGCATGGCCCTGCGTACCTGCCGGCGGCACATCTCCTCGATCCTGAAGGGCCTCAATGTGTCCAGCCGGTTCCAGGCCGGCATCAAGATCGCCCAGCTCGGGATTCTCACCGACGAGGTGATCGATTCCGAGCAGTCCGGCCGGACCGACATCAGCCCGCTGTGGTGACCCGTGCAGGTCGCCCTTCCCCCGTACCGACAAGGAGAGCCGAGCAGACATGAAGCTCCAGCGTGAGATCCTGACGCCCCAGATGCTGCAGTACGACGACTTCTCGTCGCGCGGCGAGACCGAGTACGTGCCGTACCTGATGTACTTCAACCGGCCGAACTACCGGTCGGACGCGATCAACACCGACCGGCTGGGTTTCCGCATCTCGCACAGTGCCACGGAGCAGGCGTCGGTCGGCAGCAGCGTGCCGGAGGGTCCGGTCCGCCTGCTGGTCGGCGGCTCCGTCCCGCTCGGCTACGGCTCCACCAGCGACGCGGCCACCATGGCCTCGCGACTGTGGACCGAGCACGCCCCGTCGCGTCCGTGGCTCACGTACGCCGGACACTGCTACAACTCCACTCAGGAGCTGTTGTTGTTCCTGCTCTACCGGCACCTGCTGCCGCCGGTCGAGGAGATCGTCATCTTCAGCGGCTTCAACACCCTGGTGATGTCCCGACTCGTCGAGATGCACCGCGCGGACCAGGGCCCGTTCTACTTCTGCGGCGAGTTCTTCGAGCAGATGGAGGAGGTCAAGTCCCGGCACCGCAAGTCGTCCCGTGGCTTCGGTCGCCGTAACAAGCCGACGGTGCCGGCCTGGCCCTCACCCGACGAGGTACGCCCGGAGCTCGACGACGCGATCGCCAGCGCGGTCGACCTGGTCGGCCGACACCTGGACAGCTGGCAGGTGCTCGCCGCGGCCACCGGCGCCCGGGTCTCCTTCGTGCTGCAGCCGCTGGCCACCTGGCTGCGGGAGGAAACCGCGCCCCAGGAGAAGCTGATCTTCGACGAGCTGGACCGGATCTCCAAGCTGGGCACCTGGGAGGCGCTGTACGGCGACGTCGCCTCGGTGGAGGCCGGGCAGCGGTACGCCGACGCGCTCGCACCGGCCTGCGAGAAGCGGGGCGTACGGTTCGTGAACCTCAACCCGGTGCTGCGCGCGGCCGTGACCGACCAGACCTGGTTGTACGTCGACCGGGCCCACCTGACCGACGAGGGCAACGACATCGTCGCCGCGCTGCTCGCCGAGCAACTCGGCCTGTCCTGAGACCCGGCCGATGACCAGGAAGCCATCGAATCACCACGAAAAGGTGCTCAACTGATGTTCAGAGTAGCCGTGATCGGGGGGCGACCCGCCCCGATCAAGGGAGCCAGGGAATTGGGCGTCGACGTCGTGCTGGTCCACCAGCCCGGCCAGTACGAGGAGTCGATCCGTCAGCACTGCGAGCAGATCGTGCACGCGCCGCTGGCCGATGGCCCGGCGATGCTTGAGGTGCTGCGACCGCTGCACGAGGAGCGGCCCTTCGACCGGGTGCTGACCGTCTCGGAACCGTGGGGCGTACCCACCGGGCACGTGGTGGACGGCCTCGGCCTGCCCGGGACCACGGAGCGGACCGCGCGCCTGCTGAAGAACAAGGCGCTGATGCGCGAGCGACTCGCCAAGTACGACCTGAGCCCCGTCCGGTATCGGGTGGTGCGGTCGGAGCAGGAGGCGCTCGACTTCCTCGCGGAGATCGGCGGCCCGGTCGTCCTCAAGCCGATCGACGGTGCCGCCAGCCGGCACATCCTGCGGGTGGACGACGCCGCCGGGCTGCGCGACGCCTGGCGTCGGCACACCGAGGCCGGCAACACCTCGGTGCTCGCCGAGGAGTTCCTCGCCGGCCCGGTGGTCAGCGTGGAGTCGTTCTCCTTCGGCGGACGGCACCTGCCCGTCGGATACTCCGAGTACCTGGTGAACTCGCACCACGTCGAGTGGCAGGTAAGCGTGCCGAGTCGGCTCGCCGCAGCGCACCTGACGGAGCTTCGGGACCTCACCGTACGCCTGCTGGACGCGGTCGAGTTGACCGAGGGCCCGTCGCACAGCGAGTTCGTCCTGACCGACCGGGGTCCCCGGGTGCTGGAGTCACACGCCCGGCTCGGTGGCCACGCCATCCCCGAGTTGGTACGCCGGGCGTACGGCCTGGATCTGGCGCGGATGTGGCTGACCGTGCCACTGGGCATCGACGAACTGCCTGCCGAAGCCCCGCAGCCCAGCGCGGGAGCAGCGATCCGGTTCCTGCGGCCCGAGCCCGGGAAGATCCGCGACATCACGGTGGCCGAGGACATCCCGGCGGTGGTGAAGCGGGTACCGCCCGGCGAGTTGGCCGACGTGTACCTCCCCTTGCTCGGCGAGTTGGTCGACGTTCCGGTCGGCGCGGTCGTGCACAAGAACCCCGGCGACGTGATCACCCCGATCCACACGCTTGCCGACTGCAGTTCCGGTTACGTGCTGGCCACCGGGGCGGACGCGGATGCGGCGGTCGACACCTGCGTGCTGGTCGACGAGAAGATCCGTTTCCACACGTGACACTCCTGGGGCATCACGACTTCCGGCTGCTGTGGACCGCGCAGACCCTGGGCCAGTTCGGCACGCATTTCAGCCGTGTCGGACTGCCCCTGGTGGCGATCCTGGCCCTGGACGCGACCGCCTTCGAGGCCGGTCTGCTGGCGACGTTCCAGACCGTGGCGTTTCTCCTGGTCGGCCTTCCCGCCGGAGCGTGGGTGGACCGGCGGCGCAAACGTCCCATCATGATCGCCGCGAACCTGGGCCGCGGCCTGCTGTTGGCGTGGGTTCCGGTGGGGGCCTACCTGGGTGTGTTGACGCTGACCCAGCTCTACATCGTCGCGCTGGGGGTGAGCGTCGGCACCCTGCTGTTCGAGACGGCGTACGTGAGCTATCTGCCACTGATGCTCGAACGCGGACAGCTGGTCGAGGGCAACGCGAAGCTGGAGAGCACCCGGTCGGTCGCCCAGGTCGGCGGCCCGACGCTCGGCGGCTACCTCGTCCAGTGGTTCGGGCCCCCGCTCGCGGTGCTCACCGTCGCCGGCGGCTACCTGGCCTCGGCGCTGGCGGTGAGCCGGATCCGCATGCGGGAGGCCCTTCCCGTCCGGGGCGCCAGCAGCCATCTCGTCGGGGAGATCCGACAAGGGCTGTCGTACGTCTTCCGGCATCGCGTCCTGCGGGCGCTCGCCGTCTCGGGCGCGCTGTTCAACCTCGGGGTGTACGTCACCGGGACGGTGGTCGTGGTGCTGCTCGCCCAGCAGCTGCGCATCTCCCCCGGAACGGTGGGACTGTGGTTCGCCATCGGCGGGCTGGGCGGGTTGGTCGGTGCCTTCGTCGTCCAGCGGATCAGCGTACGGCTCGGGCCGGGGCCGACGGTCTGGGTCGGCATGGCCGTGGCCGGTGTCGCCGGCCTGGTCGTACCGCTCGCCGACGCCGACTGGCGACTCTGGCTCGCGGGGGCGGGCAACGCGCTGGTCTCCACCGGACTGGTGATCAACAACGTGAACAGCATGGCGATCCGCCAGCAGCTGTGTCCGCAGGAGTTGCAGGGCCGGATGAACGCCACCATCCGCTTCCTCGTCTTTGGAGCCATGCCGATCGGCTCGTTCCTCGGCGGTTTCCTCGGTGAGCAGATCGGGCTGCGCGAGACCCTGTGGGTGGGTGCCGTGCTGAGCCTGGTCGCCGTCCTGCCGGTCTACTTCTCGCCGCTGCGGACCATGCGGGGCCAGCCGGATGCCGACGATCAGAAGGCTGCTCCGGAGAAGGTCGGTTGACCGGTTCTCCGTCACTCCCACGGTGGGAGTTCTAGAAGGGTCGGGCTTCCGCCCGACCTGTCGGTGTGCCATGCTGACAGGCAACAGTTCTAGAACAGATGGAGCCGACGTGACGGACCTGACCGTGCTGCCCAACGGCAGCCTCATGGCCGATCCCGGCGAGCGCGGCAGGTTCGGTGGGCACGGTGGCCGCTTCGTGCCCGAGTCGCTGATCCCCGCCTGCGCCGAGCTGGAGGAGGCGTTCCGGGAGGCGTGGGCGGATCAGCGCTTCCGCCGCGACCTCGACCGACTGCTCGCCGTGTACGCCGGCCGCCCGACCGCACTCACCCCGGCCTGGCGGCTCTCCGCCGAGCTCGGCATCAACGTGCTGCTCAAGCGGGAGGACCTCGCCCACACCGGCTCGCACAAAATCAACAACGTGCTCGGTCAGGCCCTGCTGGCGCGCCGGATGGGCAAGACGCGGTTGATCGCCGAGACCGGTGCCGGCCAGCACGGCGTCGCGACGGCCACCGCCGCCGCGCTGCTCGGCCTGGAAGCAACCGTCTACATGGGGGCCAAGGACGTCGAGCGGCAGGCACTCAACGTGTTCCGGATGGAACTGCTCGGTGCCGAGGTCATTCCGGTCACCGGCGGCAGCCGCACTCTCAAGGACGCCACAAGCGAGGCCCTGCGGCACTGGGTCACCCGGGTCGACGACACCCACTACTGCATCGGCTCCGTGATGGGCCCGCACCCGTACCCGTGGATCGTGCGGGAGTTGCAGCGGGTCGTGGGTGAGGAGGCCCGCGCACAGTGCGCCGCCGAGCTGCGGACCGGCGTGCCCGACTACGTGGTGGCCTGCATCGGCGGCGGCTCGAACGCCGCCGGCACCTTCGCCGGCTTCGTCGACACCCCGGCGCAGCTCATCGGCGTGGAGGCCGAGGGTGGGGCGGCGGTCGCCTTCGGCCGGGTCGGTGTGCTGCACGGCTTCCGCTCGTACGTTCTGCAGGACGAGGACGGTCAGGTCAGCGAGGCGCACTCGATCGCGGCCGGGCTCGACTACCCGGGCATCGGCCCGGAGCACGCCTTCCTCAACGACTCCGGGCGGGCCCGCTACGTCACGGTCAGCGACGAGGAGGTCATCCCGGCGGTACGGCGACTGGCCCGCACCGAGGGGATCCTGCCGGCCCTCGAATCGGCCCACGCCATCGCCTGGGTGATCCGGGCCGCCGAGAGCGGCGAACTGCCCCCCTTCTGCACCGTGCTGGTCACCCTGTCCGGGCGCGGCGACAAGGACATCCACACCATTCGGGAAGCGGCATGAGCGGCAAACTCCTGGTTCCCTACGTGACCGGCGGCATCCGACCCGACTGGACCCGGTACGTCGAGGAGTACGCGCGCCACGGCGCCGACATGATCGAGATCGGGCTCCCGTTCTCCGACCCGATCCTCGACGGACCGACGATCCAGCAGGCGTCGCACCACGCCCTCCAACAGGGCGTCACGGTGCGTTCCATCCTCGACGACCTCACCGGCCTGAACGTCGACGTACCGCTCATCGCGATGACGTACTACAACCTGGTGATCCACAACCCGTCGTTCTGCGCCGATCTCGCCGCGGCCGGCGTCAGCGGGCTGATCGTGCCCGACGTGCCGATCGACGAGGTGGACGAGCTGGAGGCGACGGCCACGGCGGCCGGGGTCGACCTCGTCCTGCTCGCCGCGCCCACCACCACCCCGTCGCGGCTGGCCGCCATCGCGCAGCGCAGTCGACGCTTCGTCTACGCCGTGTCCGTCATGGGCACCACCGGTGAGCGTGACCGGCTCGGCGAGGACGCCCTCCGGCTCGCCCGTGAGCTGCGGGCCATGACCGACCTGCCGGTGCTGCTCGGCTTCGGCATCTCGCAGCCCGCCCATGCGGTGGCGGCCGCCGACGCCGCCGACGGTGTCGTGGTGGCGTCGGCGCTGATGCGGATGGTGCTCGACGGTGCCGGCCCCGAGGAGATCGGTGCCACGATCGCGGAGTTCCGGGCGGCGCTGGACGGCGTGGTCGTGGGAGTCGGCGGGTAAGCGCGGGCCTGGGCAGGTGCCCTGTGCCGCTGCCGCCCACGGTGCGCCAGACTGGGGCACCGGTACGGCGGTGCGGTGGACGGGAGACTCCCATGGGTGATGCGACGACGACGCCCGGAGCGGGTGCGCCGGCATCCGGTGGCCGGCCACCCGCGCGGTACCGCCAGATCGCAGCCGACCTGGCGTCCCGCATCCACCAGGGCGAGTACGCGCCCGGCGAAGCGCTGCCCGCCCAGCGGGAGCTGAGCGCCCACTACGGCGTCACGCTGATGACGCTGCGTCAGGCCCTGCAACAGTTGTCCGACGAGGGACTCATCGTCCAGCAGGCAGGGCGGGGCACGTACGTCACGCCGGTTCAGGCGGCGTACCGGGTGGACACGCTGCGCAGCTTCACCGAGGACCTGCGCGAGCAGGGCCACGAGGTGGTCACCCAGGTCCTGTCGAGCGGGCTGCGACGCCCGCCGGCCTGGGTGGCCGACCGGCTCGCAGGTGGTGACGGCGAGCGCACCCTGCGCCTGGAACGGCTGCGCCTGCTCAACGGCCGTCCCGCCATCCACCAGGTCTCCTGGGTGCGGTCGCCGCAGGGGGCGGCGATCCGGGAGCGCGACTTCGTCACCACGTCGCTGTACGCCGCCCTGGCCGACTGCGGAGTCGCCATCCTGCGCGCCTCGGAGCGGATCGTCCCGGGCGTGCTCTCCGCGCCGGTGGCCGGGCACCTACGCCAGCCGGTCGGCAGTCCCGTCTTCGTCAGCGAGCGGACGACAGTGGCCCTCGACGGCACCGCAGTGGTGGTCGACCGGGCGGTGATCGTCGGCAACGCCATGGAGATCCGTGCCGAGCGGGCCGCGACCCGACTGTCGGTGCGGTGGGGTGCCGTGCACTCCCCGGCCGCCTCGGGCGACGAGCGACAGGCCCCGCAAGCACCGGTGCGGTAGGCGACCGCTCGCGCGTCACCGCCGAAGAAGCGCGCGTCACCGCCGAAGAAGCGCGCGTCACCGCCGGGGAAGGCAGCAAGGTGCCTGGCCACTTCTGGCCTCCGCGACGGCGTTGTTACCCATCGTGTCCGTGCGGCATCTTGGGGTCTCGGGTGTCCGAACGACTGGGCGTTCCACCCGACACGACCGCGAGTTGGGGATTCGCGGCGACTCCCATGATCGGAGCCAGACATGTCCCGCGCACTTCGGGTGGCCCGTCACCACCTGGACGACAGGACCCGTGACCTGCTCGACAAGGAGCTCACGGCCGCCCTCTGCGACATCACGCTGGATTCGGACGCGCACGAGGCGATCCTCGCCCGAATCGGCGCACACGCCCTGCAGACCCATCTTCCCGGCGAGATCCTCCAGGCGTTGACGTTCTACCCGGCGACCGGCTCGCACGTCCTGACCATCGGTAACCTGCCGCAGCAGGAGTTCCCGGCCACACCGCGCAACGGCTTCACCGACGAGACCGCGATGGCCGTGACCAACGCGCTGCACTTCGGTCTGCTGCAGTTGCTCTCGCTGACGCCGTTCGCGGTCGACTACGAGAACAACGGCCGCTACATCCGCAATGTCGCGCCGAATCCGGCGGCGGCCGGCACCACCAGTTCCTGGGGTGCCGATTCGGAGTTCTTCTGGCACACCGACAACCCGCACCTGCCGTTCGGCGGCAAGGGCGTCGACCCGCGCCGGTACGTCCCGCGCTACCTCAGCTTCTATGCGGTCCGCAACGAGGAGCAGGTACCCACCGAGGTGCTCGCCATCGAGGACGCCGTGGCCGCCCTCGACGACGCCACCGTCCAGGCCCTCCAGTCGGCCCAGTTCCTCGTCGGCCCGCCCGCGTCCAACGACGAGACCGCGCCCCTGCCGGACGCCGCCCTGTTGGAGCAGAGCTACGAGGGCACCCGGGCACGGTACGACCGGGGCACGGTCACCGGGACCACCCCTGCGGCGGCCGCTGCCCTGGACCGCTGGGTCCAGGCCCTGGAGCAGGCGCGAGCCGAGGAGTTCGTGCTGAGCCCCGGAGATTTCCTGATCTTCGACAACTACCGGGTGCTGCACCGCCGACGGGCCTTCCAGCCCGGCCCGACGGAGACCGCCCGCTGGTTGCGTCGTTGCTATGCAAGCTGACCTGGGTACACGGAGGAAGACCATGGGCAAATATCGCGTCGCCGTCATCGGTGGTATGCCCGCGCCGATCCACGGCGCCAAGGAACTCGGCATCGACGTCGTGCTGGTGCACGAGGAGGGCAAGTACGAGCAGTCCATCCTGCAGCACACCGAGCGGGTCGTACACGCTCCGCTGGCCGACGGCCCGGCGATCCATGCCGCGCTGAGCCCGCTGCATGCCGAGCGCCCGTTCGACCGGGTGATGACCACGACCGAGGTCGCCGCGATCTCGTCCGGCTACGTCGTGGACCAGTTCGGTCTGCCCGGCGTCACCGAGTTCACCGCCCGTGCGCTCAAGGACAAGGCGCTCACCCGGGAGTGCCTGGCCAAGGCCGGGGTGGAGAACGTCCGCTACCAGGTGGTCAGCTCGGTGGACGAGGCGGTCGCCTTCCTGGCGCAGGTCGGCGGCAAGATCGTCCTCAAGCCGCTCGACGGCGCGGCGAGCCTGCACATCAAGGAGGTCGAGACCCCCGCGCAGGTGGCCGAGGCCATGGCGGAGCTGGCCGCCGCGGGGATCACCAACCCGATGGCGGAGGAGTTCCTGTCCGGCCCGGTGGTAAGCGTCGACTCGTTCTCCTTCGAGGGCCGGCACCTCACGATCGGCTACTCGGAGTACCGGATGAACGACCGGTTCGTGGAGTGGGAGGTCAGCACGCCGAGTCGGGTCGCCGTGCCGTACCTCGCCGAGCTGCGGGAACTCACCGCCAAGCTGCTGGACGCCGTCGGTGTCACCGAAGGGCCGTCGCACAGCGAGTTCGTCCTCACCCCGGACGGTCCCCGGGTCCTCGAATCGCACGCCCGGCTCGCCGGCAGCGGCGCCCCGGAACTGGTCCGCCGGGCCTTCGGTCTGGACCTCAACCGCATGTTCCTCACGGTCCCGCTTGGCATCGACGAGCTTCCGCTGGAGTCTCCGGCACCGATCGGCGGCGCGGTCGCGCTGTTCCTGACCCCGGATCCGGGACCGATCAAGTCGATCACCGTGCACGAGGACATCCCGGCGAAGGTGCTGCGGATCCCGCCGGGTGAGCAGGCCAAGGTGTTCATGCCGTACCTGTTCGAGTTGGGCGCCGAGGACACCGCCGTCGTCATCACCAAGAACCCGGGGGACGAGGTCGCGCCGCTGTTGACGGTCGCCGACTGCAGCAACGGCTACATCCTGGCCTCCGGCACCGACGCGCTCGACGCGATCGCCAAGGCCGAGGCGATCAACGCACAGATAGAATTCGCCATCGGTTGATGCAGCCACGCGGCTGCGATCGGGCGAAGTGCCGTCCTCCGGGACGGCACACGCCTGCCGGAACAGTGGGAACGGGAGACGAAACGCCATGAAGCGCACCGCGGTCGTGACGGGCGCCAGCAGCGGCATCGGAGCGGCGACGGCGCGCCGGCTGGCCAAGGACGGGTTCTTCGTCGTGGTGGCGGCCCGCCGACTGGACCGGCTCCAGGCTCTGGCGGCGGAGATCGGTGGTCAGGCGGTCGCGCTCGACGTCACCGACCAGGCGTCCGCCCAGGCTCTGGCCGCCGGGCTGGAACGCTGCGACGTCCTGGTCAACAACGCGGGTGGGGCGGTCGGGGCTGACCCGCTGGCCAGCGCGTCCCCGGCGGACCTGATGCAGAGCTTCGAGGTCAACGTGCTGGGCATGCTGCACGTCACCCAGGCGCTACTGCCGCTGCTGCGGTCCTCCGACGCGCCGACCATCGTGACGGTGACCTCGACGGCGGCCCACGTGAACTACGAGTTCGGCGGCACCTACACGGCGGCCAAGCACGCGGAACACGCGCTTGTCGAAACGCTCCGGCTGGAGTTGTGCGGCGAACCGATCCGGGTCGTGGAGATTGCGCCGGGGATGGTCCGTACGGACGAGTTCGCGGTGAACCGGTTCAAGGGTGACGCGGACAAGGCCGCCGCCGTCTACGCGGGTGTGGACCGGCCGCTGGTCGCCGAGGACATCGCCGAGTGCATCGCCCTGACGGTGGGGCTGCCCAGTCACGTCAACGTGGATCGTCTCGTCGTGCGTCCGGTCGCCCAGGCCGCCCAGCACAAGGTGCACCGTCAGCCGCTCTTCGGCGGCTGACGACCGGCTGCGGGCTGAGTCGCCGTGCCAGGCGGCTCAGCCCAGGTCCTCTGCTCTGAGCTTTCCCTTCGCCACCAGGTTTCGAGCGAGGAGAATCCGGCCCAGGAGGATCGCCTGCACGTTGCCGAGCACGACCAGGACGGCAGCGAGCAGGTTGTCGCCGTCGATCAGGATCCAGGCGGGCAGAGCGGCGAAGAGGACCACGGGCACCGCGTACACCCAGAGTGGATAGCGCAGGTGGTGGCTGAGTGAGCTGTCGAAAAGCTTGGGCACGGGATCATTAGATCTCACCTGGGACGGATTGCCTGCCCCAGCTACCGGCTGTGCCCGCTGCCGCTGGTGGATCACCACCAGGTGGGGTAGTGCCGCAGAACCCGTTCCGCTGGTTCCGGCGGCTTCGAAGTGCGTTCCCGCCACGCCCGGACGACGTCCGGGCCGTGCACGAGGGCGCCCGCGACCAGCAGCAACGGTGGCGTGAGCCATCCGAGCCAGTCGAACCACAGGTCGAGACCGGCCACCAGCCACAGCAGGAAGCCGAGGCCGAGCAGTACCTGTCGAAGACGTGGGCGCCGCACGCCGGCCAGTGTAGAACCGTTTCCGTACGGCGCCCGCTCCGAGCAGCTCAGCAGTTGGTGTAGCCCTTGCCCTTCTTGCTCCACGAGCACTTGTCGATCTGCTTGCCGCTGGCGTTACGCAGGTAGGCGGTGTCGCCGGTGTTGTTCCAGATGTAGTTGCCCGAGCCCCAGTAGCGGGTGCTGGCGGTGTTCTTGCCCTTGCCGGTACGGATGATGACGCTCTTGCCCTTGCCGAGCTTGAAGTCGCCGCTGAACTTGTAGACGTGGTTGGCCTTGTCGCGCAGCGTCCAGTTCTTCAGGTTGATGGTGCTGGACCGCCGGTTGGTCAGCTTCACGTACTCGGCGTTGAGGCTGGAGTTCGAGCGGTTGTCCGTCCCCGGCGAGTCGTAGTACACCTTCGTGATCTCGATGGCCGGAGTGGCGGCCTGCGCCGGAGCGGCGGCGGCCAGCGAGCCACCCACCGTCATGGCAACCGCGGTGATGAGTCCGAGAAGCCTTCTCGTCATGCGTCTTTCCCCCACTGAGAGCGCCGAATTCGGCGCGGTCGTGTCACACCGACGCGCGTGACGGCAGCGAGGTTAGCGACGGGAACGGGCAACGTGAATACCCGCGCACGCCGTGCCGTCGAATACGATCCGCGCGGGTTGATCGGACATCCGGCCGGGTCGAATCGATCAGCCGTTCTGGATGATCAGGACCGACCCTGGTCCAGATTCACATCGACCGAAGGGTGCTTCGTCGGCCGTTGTGGACGGTGCCTCGACGGCTCTGGGCATCGGCGCGGCCCAGGAAGGGCCCCGTTGGCCAGCCCCACCCGTACAGGAAGCTCAGTAGCCGCAAGTCATGCCGGCGGTGTGGCTGACCTGAACGGTGTGCGTGACACAGCCGCGGTCGCTCACCTGATGCAGCAGCAGGGCGGTCGGCTCGGTGACCCAGCCGATCTGCTCGTCGTCGCTCATGGTCAAGGTGGCCTGCCGCCAGGTGCTCGGCGCGACGGTCAGCACCGTTCCGGCGAACATGGTGGTCACCGGCCGGTGCAGGTGCCCGGCGGCGACGCGTACCACCTGGGGGTGTCGCAGCAGCACCTCGGCGAAGGCGTCACCGTCGGCGAGGCGGATCTCGTCGGCGGCCGGGATGCCGACCTCGACCGGCGGATGGTGCAGGCAGAGGACGGCCGGCACGTCGGGCCGCGCGGCGAGCACCCCGTCGAGCCAGGTGAGCTGCTCGGCACCGAGTCGACCGCCGTTCGAGCCCGGAACCAACGAGTCGAGCACCACCAGGGTCAAGCCGGGCTGCTCCACCTGGTAGTACGCCGAGAAGCTGCCCCCCAGCCAGGGCGTACCGCCGAAGGCATCCAGCAGCGATTCCCGATCGTCGTGGTTGCCGGTGGTCAGATACAGCGGCAGCGGGAAACGACCGATCACCTCGCGCAGCGCGGCGTACTCGTCGGGCCGACCATGGTCGGCGAGGTCACCGGTGATCACCACGCAGTCGGGCCGGGGATTGAGGGCCAGCACCCGCCCGAGCGCGTGATGCAGCCCGGCCGCCGGCTCGGCACCGAGTACGCCGGTGGTGAGGTGCGGATCGCTGAGGTGGGCGATGAGCATGGCGCCTCCACTCGACCGGGACCCTCACGCTATCGCTGCGACGGCCCGCGCGTGGGCCCACAGGCTGCATCCACAGCCTGTGGATAGCACGTGTGTACGAACAAATCCGCTCCCCGCCACCATGAGTACGCTTGATCAGCGTCCCGGAACCGGCCGGGACCCGAGCCGACCTGGGACGACGCACAAGTGGATCACCAGCAAGTCATCCGCGACGTCACGGTCCGCCTACCCATGGCGTCGACCGTCGCCGAGGTCTGCCAGGCGACCGTGGACGCTCTGGCCCGCTACACCCCCGCGACGATCGCCGTCCTGCTGCACGTCAACGGTCGACTCCGCTGCGTCGCCGCCACCGGTTCCTGGCAGGTCTTCGCCACCGTCGCCCCCGACGCCGGCATCGTCGGGCGGGTCTTCACCGGTGGTCGGTCGGCCGTCGTCCCGGACATCAGCACCGACCCCGACCACATCCCGGTACGCCCCGACGTCACCGCCGAGGTGTGCGTACCCATCTGCGATCCGGCGGGCCGCCGCATCGGCGTACTCGACGTGCAGTGGACCGGCCCTGCCGAGCTCGCCGCGTGGCGGGCGACCGCCGAGCGGGTCGCCGGACGGCTGGGTGCCCGGATCATGGCGCTCGGCGGCCCGGCGGAGAGCCGCAGCGAGAAACTGCTCCGGCACGCCGCCGCGATGACCGCCGCCACCACCGAGTGGGACCTGCTGGCGACCGCGACCCGGGCCGCCCGAGACGTGTCCGCCCTCGACACGGCGATGCTGCTGCTGTCGGGCCGCAGCGGTCCGCAACTCAGCGAGCCGACAGCCACCCCCGGCGAGCTGGAGACCCGGATCCGCGCCGAACTGGCCGAGGCCGGCCCGCAGGCGCTGCGCGCCATCGTCGCCCGAGCCCACCGGTACGGCACCGGTCACACCCTCGGCGAGGCGGGCCACCCACCGACCGAGGAACACGACCCGCTGGTACGGGCCGGGGTGCGCACCCTGGTGGCGGTACCGCTCGGCTCACCCGAGGGTGGCGGGGTGCTGCTGGTCGCCGGCGAGCGGTTGCTGCGCCCGGACCCTCGGACGGTCAACCTCCTGGAGTTGCTGGCCGGCCAGGCGTGGACCTGCCTGGACCGGCTGCGCACCCTCGACCGGCTACGGGAGCAGGCCAGCTCCGACCCGCTCACCGGGCTGCGGCACACCGGCCCGTTCGGGCAGCGGATCGCCACCGCCACTCCGGGGCGTACCGCCCTGCTGGCGATCGACGTGGACGGCTTCAAGACCGTCAACGACACGTACGGCCACCAGGCCGGTGACCGGGTGCTGGTCGGGCTGGCCCGAGCCCTGGAAGGCGCGCTGCGGCAGGGCGACGAGCTGTACCGCATCGGTGGCGACGAGTTCGTCGCGGTGATCGAGGTGAGCCGCCCCGAGGAAGCGGTCCGGGTGGCCGAGCGACTCACCGAGGCCGCCCGCCGAATCGGCCGTACGATCAGCGTCGGTGTCGCCCTCCCCCGCCCCGGCGAGTCGCCCGAACTGACGCTCCGCCGCGCCGACCAGGCCCTCTACGCCGTCAAACGCCAGGGCCGCGACGGCGTCCGCCTCTCCGCCGCCTGACCCCACCCAGCCCCAGCCCCAGCCCCAGCCCCAGCCCCAGCCCCAGCCCCAGCCCCAGCCCCAGCCCCAGCCCCAGCCCCAGCCCCAGCCCCAGCCCCAGCGATCATGCACTTCCCGTCGCCGTTGTGCCACTTTTGCCCCGATATGACGGGACGAAAAGTGCAAGATCGACGCGGACCAGGGGGTCGTGGTCACGGGAGGGGAGGTCAGGGGTGGGTTAGGTCTTTGGCTAGAAGTTCGGCGATCTGGGCGGTGTTGAGGGCGGCGCCCTTGCGGAGGTTGTCGCCGGTCACGAAGAAATCGAGGGCACGGGGGTCGTCGAGGGCGCGACGGATCCGGCCGACCCAGGACGGGTCGGTGCCGACGGCGTCGATCGGCATGGGGAACTCGCCGGCCGCCGGGTCGTCGACCACGATCACCCCGGGCGCGTTGCGCAGCACCTCGCGGGCGCCGTCGGTGTCGATCTCCGTGGCGAAGACCGCGTGCACCGCCACCGAGTGGCCGGTCACCACCGGTACTCGTACGCAGGTGGCGGAGACCTTCAGGTCGGGCAGGCCGAGGATCTTGCGCGACTCGTCGCGCAGCTTCATCTCCTCGGAGGACCACCCCTCGTCGGCCAGCAGGCCGGTCCACGGCACCACGTTGAGGGCCAACGGCGCGGGGAAGGGACCGAGGTCGTCACCGACCGCCTGCCGTACGTCGCCGGCGCGGGAGCCCAGCGCGCGGTCGCCAGCCACCTTGATGAGCTGGTCGTGCAGGGTGTCCGCACCGGCCTGACCGGCCCCGGAAACCGCCTGGTACGAGGCGAGCACCAGCTCACGCAGCCCGTACTCGCGATGCAGGGGCGCCACCGCGATGATCATCGCGAGGGTGGTGCAGTTGCCGTTGGCGACGATGCCTCGTGGCCGGTCCCGCAGTTGCTCGGGATTGATCTCCGGCACCACCAACGGGACGTGCGGGTCCATCCGGAAGGCACCGGAGTTGTCCACCACGACCGCTCCCCGGCGTACGGCGATGGGCGCCCAGTGTGCGGCGACCTCGTCCGGTACGTCGAACATCGCGACGTCGACGCCGTCGAGCGCCTCCTCGGTCAGCGCCTGGACGGTGAGTTCCTCGCCCCGGCAGCGGACCTTGCGCCCGGCGGACCGTTCCGAGGCCAGCAGCCGGATCTCGCCCCAGACGTTGCGACGCCCGGTGAGCAGCTCACACAGGACCGTGCCGACGGCTCCCGTCGCCCCGACCACGGCCAGGGTGGGCAGCCCGGCCACCCGCCCTACCGTCCCGTCCCCGCGTACACCACGGCTTCGGTGTCGCCGCCGAGGTCGAAGGCCTCGTGGATGGCGCGGACCGCAGCGTCCAGGTCGGTGTCCCGGCAGACCACGGAGACCCGGATCTCCGACGTGGAGATCATCTCGATGTTGACGCCGGCCTGGCCCAGCGCGGCGAAGAAGCCGGCGGCGACACCGGGGTGCGAGCGCATCCCGGCACCGATCAGGGAGACCTTGCCGACGTGGTCGTCGTAGAGCAGGCCCTTGAAGTTGACCGACTCCTGGATCTTGCTGAGCGCGGCCATCGCGGTGGGGCCGTCGGCCTTGGGCAGGGTGAAGGAGATGTCCGTGCGACCGGTGCCCTCGGTGGAGACGTTCTGCACGATCATGTCGATGTTGATCTCGGCGCTCGCCGCGGTGTCGAAGATCCGCGCCGCAGCGCCCGGCTCGTCGGGCACCCCGACGATCGTGATCTTGGCTTCGCTGCGGTCGTGAGCCACTCCGGTGATCAGTGCCTGCTCCACTGGAAGCTCCTCTATCGATCCGGTGACCATCGTGCCGGTGTTTGTCGAGTATGACGAACGAACGTGGATCGGCAGGCCCGCCCGGCGGGCGTACTCCACGCTGCGCAGGTGCAGGACCTTGGCGCCGCAGGCGGCCAGCTCCAGCATCTCCTCGTAGGTGATCTGCTTGATGTGCCGGGCGTTCGGCACGATCCGCGGGTCGGCGGTGAAGACGCCGTCCACGTCGGTGTAGATCTCACAGACGTCGGCGTTCAGCGCGGCGGCCAACGCCACCGCCGTGGTGTCCGAGCCGCCCCGCCCCAGGGTGGTGACGTCCTTGGTGTCCTGGGAGACGCCCTGGAAGCCCGCGACGATCACCACGGCGCCCTCGTCGAGCGCGCCCTTGAGCCGCCCCGGGGTGACGTCGATGATCCGCGCCCGACCGTGTACCGAGGTGGTGATCACGCCCGCCTGCGAACCGGTGAACGAGCGGGCCTCGTAGCCCAGGTTGTGGATGGCCATGGCGAGCAGCGCCATGGAGATCCGCTCACCGGCGGTGAGCAGCATGTCCAGCTCGCGACCGGGCGGCAGCGGGCTGACCTGGTTGGCCAGGTCGAGCAGCTCGTCGGTGGTGTCACCCATCGCGGAGACCACGACCACCACGTCGTCGCCGGCCTTACGGGCGGCGACGATCCGCTCGGCCACCCGCTTGATCCGCTCGGCGTTGGCGACGGAGGATCCGCCGTACTTCTGCACCACGAGTGCCACGACGGCGCACTCCCTCCCGGTTGCCCTGAGCGTGCCGCTGCCGGGCGGCACTCAGGCTGAGCGTGCCGACGCCGCCGGCACCGGTGGCCGGCGGCGCGGGTCGGTCGACGTCAGCGTATCGGTCTGCTCTGACCGTCGGGTCAGGTGATCCCACGATCCGGCCCGGGTACGCGGGCGACGTGGCGCGCGACACGCCGGAAACGGGAGCATGCCGGGGGGTGTCCGCGCGACGCCCTCAACGCCGAGAATGACCGGGTGTACGCCCACCGGGTCGCCCCGTTCGTGTTTGCCCTGTCCGTGCTGCTCGCCGGCTGCTCGACCGATCCGCCCGCCGATCCGCCGCCACCGACCTCGGCGCCTCGCCCGGTGGGGATGGACGCCGCCCGCGACGAGTTGGCCGCGCACGCCGCCGCCGCCCAGGATCGGCACCTGGTCGCCCGCTACACACTGCGGGTCGACGGCGAGGCGGACCGGTTGATCCTGGTCACCAGCGCGAACGACGGCAGTTGGCGGGTGGACGTGCCCGGAGGTGCGCTCGGCGGCACGGCCGACATCTCGCTCGCGGCCACCACCGACGGGCTGTTCCAGTGCGCGCTTCCCACGCCGACCCGCCCGGAGCCGGCCAGTTGCGTACGCCTGGGCGAACGGGACGACACCCTGCCACGCCGACTCGACCCCCGGGTGCAGCACCCGTTCACTGACTGGCTGGACGTGCTGACCGACCGACGCGCTCCGCTGTCCGTCTCCCCCGCCATGGCACCCGCCGGGGCCAGCGGCTCCTGCTACTCCGTGGAGACCACCGCGGCGTCGATCAATCCGCCGCTGGACGTGGGGATCTACTGCTTCGACGCGGACGGCACCCTCACCGCGGTACGCGCGGCGTTCGGCACCCTGACGCTTGCCGCGACGCCGGAGCCGGCCCCGGCCTCGGTGCAGTTGGCCGGGCCGGTGGTGGAGGGCGAGCCGCTGGGCCTGACCGCTCCCCCCGACGCACCGCCGACGGCGGAGGGCGACCCGACCGGTACAGGAACGCCCTGACGGCATATCCGTTACGGGTGCTTTTCACCACATCCACCCGCCCGGACCAAAGTGATCAAATCCCCCATAGGGGACACTGTTCGCATGACCGACCTCACCCCGTTACTGGCGTTCCGGTGGAGCCCCCGAGCATTCGACCCGTACGCCGAACTGACCCGAGCCGAGGCGGCGACGCTGCTGGAGGCGGCCCGCTGGGCACCCTCGATCGACAACGGGCAGCCGTGGCGGTTCGCAGTCGGTCACCGCGACGACGACACCTTCAAACGAATCCTGGTCAACCTGCCGCCCGGCGAACAGCGCTGGGCAGGACGGGCCAGTCTGCTGCTGCTCGTCGCACACCCCCGCACCGGACACCCGATGGCCGCGTACGACCTGGGTCAGGCGGTGGCCCACCTCACCGTGCAGGCGACCGCGCTCGGCCTGTACGTCCGCCAACTCACCGACCTGGATCGGGCGGGCCTGGCGACCGACCTCGACCTAGCCGACGACCTGCGACCGTACGTGGTGGTCGCGGTCGGGAAGTTGGGTGATCCGCTGAGCCTGCCGGCCGACCTGGTGCCCGACGAAACGGGTCTGCGCCACCGCCGACCTCTCGGCGAAATGGTCCTGACCTGCGACGATGCGTCTCGGTGACCAACAGATGCGAACTGCGTCTCATATTGCGGACGCACCTTCCCACTCTCACCCCCATCACGTAGGGTGACTCTGTCATGTGGCAGGCGAGCCTTCTCCTTGGTCGCCGCGACGAGGCCTGACGGCCGGCACCTCGTCGCGGAGTCGAACCGCGCCGCCAGCACTGCCCCGGATCCTTCCCTCTCGGCACCGCTGCCGACAGCCACTGCTGACGTCACATGACCCAGGAGACTTTCGCCATGGCTCACCAAGCCAGCACCACCGACATCGATCCCATCGCCCGGCAGCGTCCCAGCGGGATGCCGTACCGCCGTTACGAGCCGTACCGGCAGCAGTTCCGGATCGACCTGCCCGACCGCACCTGGCCCACCCGGCACGTCGAGGCCGCCCCCCGCTGGTGCGCGGTCGACCTGCGCGACGGCAACCAGGCTCTGATCGACCCGATGTCGCCGGAGCGCAAGCGCCGGATGTTCCAACTGCTGGTCCAGATGGGCTACAAGGAGATCGAGGTCGGCTTCCCGTCGGCCAGCCAGACCGACTACGACTTCGTCCGGCAGCTGATCGAGCAGGATCTGATCCCCGAGGACGTGACGATCCAGGTGCTGACCCAGTGCCGGGAGCACCTGATCGAGCGGACCTTCGAGTCCCTGCGCGGCGCACGCCGGGCGATCGTGCACTTCTACAACTCCACCTCCACGCTCCAGCGGCGGGTGGTCTTCGGGCTGGACCGCGACGGCATCGCCGACATCGCCACCACCGGCGCCCGGCTGTGCCAGAAGTACGCCGAGATCCACACCCCGGACACCGACATCCACTACGAGTACTCGCCCGAGTCGTACACCGGCACGGAGCTGGAGTACGCGCTGGAGGTCTGCGCGAAGGTCATCGAGGTGATCGACCCGACGCCGGACCACAAGCTGATCATCAACCTGCCGGCCACCGTCGAGATGGCCATGCCGAACGTGTACGCCGACTCGATCGAGTGGATGCACCGGCACCTGCCCCGCCGCGACAGCCTGGTGCTCAGCCTGCACCCGCACAACGACCGGGGCACCGGGGTCGCCGCCGCCGAGCTGGGCCTGCTGGCCGGGGCGGACCGGATCGAGGGCTGCCTGTTCGGCAACGGCGAGCGCACCGGCAACGTCGACCTGGTCACGCTGGGCCTGAACCTGTTCTCCCAGGGCATCGACCCGATGATCGACTTCTCCGACATCGACGAGGTCAAGCGGGCCGTCGAGTACTGCAACCAGCTGCCCGTGCACGAGCGGCACCCGTACGCCGGTGACCTGGTCTACACCGCCTTCTCCGGCTCCCACCAGGACGCCATCAACAAGGGCTTCGCCGCGCTGAACGCCGACGCGGCGGCGGCCGGCGTACCTGTCGACGAGTTCACCTGGGCGGTGCCCTACCTGCCGATCGACCCGAAGGATCTGGGCCGCAGCTACGAGGCGGTCATCCGGGTCAACTCGCAGTCCGGCAAGGGCGGCGTCGCGTACATCATGAAGACCGAGCACCAGCTGGACCTGCCCCGCCGGCTCCAGATCGAGTTCTCCGGCGTGGTGCAGCAGGTCACCGACCACGACGGTGGCGAGGTCGCCCCGGAGACCATGTGGCAGATCTTCGCCGCGCAGTACCTGCTCGACCACCAGAGCGACCCGAGAGTGACCCTGACCGAGTACGCCATCGGCACCGCCGACGGCAAGGTCGAGATCACCGCGCAGGTCGACGTCGCCGGGAAGCCCCAGGCGTTGACCGCGATCGGCAACGGCCCGATCGACGCGTACGTCAACGCGCTGGCCTCGACCGGAGTGGCGGTACGGGTGCTCGACTACCACGAGCACGCGCTCTCCTCCGGCGGCGACGCGCAGGCCGCGGCGTACGTCGAGTGTGAGGTCGACGGTCGTACGGTCTGGGGCGTCGGCATGGACGCCAACATCGTCACCGCCTCCATCAAGGCGGTCACCAGCGCCGTCAACCGCGCCCACCGCTGAGGTCCAGGGGGAGGGCCGCCGAGCCCTCCCCTACCCCTCGCGGGGTGGACGGTGCACGAACACCGCGGCGATGGCCGCCCCGGCCAGCAGCAGCCCGGCGCACCAGAGCAGGGCCCCTCGATAGGCTGCGGTCAGTTCGGTCGGCTGCGCGTACCCGGTGCCGGAGAGCCCGACCAGCAGCGGCAGGGCGGCGACCGCGAGCAGCCCGCCCACCCGGGACGCGGCGTTGTTGAAGCCGCTGGCCACCCCGGCGAACCGGTCGGCGACCGCGGCCAGGACCGACGCGGTCAGCGGCGCCACCACCATGGTCAGCCCGAGCCCGAACACCGCCACTCCGGGCAGCACCTGCCGCCAGTAGGACGCGCCCGGACCGACCTCGCGCAGCAGCAGCAGACCGACAGCGGCCAGCGCCGGCCCCACGGTCAGCAGCAGCCGTGGTCCGATCTTCGCCGACAGCGCACCCGCCACCGGTGAGCCGACCAGCAGCAGCAGGGTCATCGGCACCAGCGCCAGCCCGGTCACGAACGCCGACCAGCCGACCACGTTCTGCAGGTAGACGGCGATGAAGAAGGTGAACCCGCCGAGCGCGGCGTAGACCAGCACGGTGAAGACGTTCAGCACCGAGAACAGCCGGCTGCCGAACAGCCCGGTCGGCAGCATCGCCGTCTCGCCGCGTCGCCGCTCCACCAGCACGAACGCCACCGCGGCGAGCACCGCGACCACGGCCGCCCCGGCCACCGGCGGCGACTGCAGGCCCCGACCCGGCGCGTCGACCAGGGCGTACGTGACACCGGCCAGCGCGACCGCACCCAGCAGCGCACCGGCGACGTCGAAGCGTCGGCCCCGCTCGCCGGTCCCACGGGTCCGCGAGGTGCTCTCGTCCCGGCTCTCCGGCACCCAGCGCAGGGCGGCCAGCACCACCAGCACCGCCAACGGCACGTTCAGGAAGAAGATCCACCGCCAGGAGAGGGCGTCGATCAGCCAGCCGCCGAGGAGCGGGCCGAGTGCCGTGGAGACCCCCGACAGGCCCGACCAGACGCCGATCGCCTTCGCCCGTTCGTCGGGGTGGAAGCTGGCCTGCAGCAACGACAGCGAGCCGGGTGTCAGCAGGGCCGCGCCGGCCCCTTGCAGCAGGCGGGCGGCGATCAGCCAGTCGGTCCGCAGGGCCAGACCGCAGAGCACCGATGCGCCGGTGAACCACAGGACGCCGAGCAGGAAGACCCGTCGCCTGCCGAACCGGTCGCCGAGCGCGCCTCCGAGCAGGACGAACGCGGCCAGGGTCAGCAGGTACCCGTTGACCGTCCACTGTAGGCCGGAGACCGAGGCGTCGAGGTCGGCGCCGAGCCTGGGCAGGGCCACGTTGACCACGGTGGTGTCCAGAAAGGCCATGCCGGAGGCGAGTACGGCGGCGGCGAGGGTGCCCCGGCCGGCTGCCGTACTCATCCGTAGGGCGGGTGCTGATTCAGGCATGCCTACCAATCTGCCGTGCACCATCTGCCAGACACTACGAAACGCCAAAACACCGTACGGGTACTGTGCGGGATCGGCGAATACCCGCAAGCTGGAGAGGTGTCGTCTGTGCGTACCAGATCAGGACCCCGCGCCCTGGGGGCGCTCGCGCTCGTCGCGGCGCTGACCCTCGGCGCGGCCGGGTGTGTTCCGCTCGACGAGGTGCCGGACACCTCGTCGAGCAGCGGCGGTGGCACCGCCAACCAGATGCTCTCCGAGCTGACCGTCGCCGAGGCCAACCCGATGCGCGGCTACAGCCGCAAGCGTTTCCCGCACTGGCGTAAGACCGGCCAGAACTGCGACGTCCGCGACACGGTGCTGGAGCGCGATGGCAAGGGCATCCAGCGCTCCGGCTGCAACGTCGTCGGCGGCCAGTGGGAGAGCGTGTACGACGGCCGCAGCTTCACCGATCCCCTGCAGGTCGACATCGACCACATGGTTCCGCTGGCCAACGCCTGGCGTTCCGGAGCCGACGAGTGGGACGACACCAAGCGGGGCGATTTCGCAAACGATCTGGACCGGCCGCAGCTTTTCGCGGTTTCCGCCTCTTCCAACCGGGCAAAGGGTGACCAGGATCCGTCCCAGTGGAAGCCGCCAAGCCAGTCATATTGGTGCCAATACGCCCACGACTGGGTGGCGGTCAAGCACCACTGGCAGCTGACGGTGACCAGTGCCGAGAAGGCCGCACTGACCGACATGTTGGAGGGCTGCACATGGGAGAGCAAGCCGTAACCGGAGCGGCCGACGACCCGACGTCCGAGCGTACGCCGGACGCCGACGCAGCGGAGGCGGCGGCGACCGGCGGCCCGGGCCCGACCACGGCCGGGATGACCGCCGACGGCGCTGCCGCGAGCGAGGTCGAGGTGCCGGGCGCGGGCATGATCGCCGACGCCGGGGGCGCGAGCGGCCCGCAGAGCCGCACGACGGACATCGTGCCCGGGCCGGGCGGGGTGATGACCGACGAGGTCGGCGTGGTCACCGGTGAGCTGACCCTGCGCACCGAGTTCGCCGACGGCCAGGTCACGCTGCACGTCCAGTACAAGGACGCGGACGAGTGGTACGTGGTCAGCGGCGGCAAGGCCCCGCTGGACGACGCCGCCGGGCTGGACGCCGTGCACAGCATTGCGGTCGGCCTGCTGAACCGTCCCGAGGGCTGAGCCCGTCCCGGACGCTCAGCCTGCCCGAGCGCCGAGCCCGCCCGGGCCCGCTGGAGCGTGCCAGCGCAGGGCCGCAGACGTTAGAAAGGGCCCCTTCCTATACGCCAGGCGTTAGGAAGGGGCCCTTCCTTACACGAAGGAGCCGGGTTCGGTGGGAGCGGAGACGGTGCCGGGCTCCTCGCCCTCACCCGCCGGCCGGACGATCTCCACGCTCACCTTGTGCGGACGCAGCTCACCGCTGGCGATCCGCTCCGCGAAGTGGCAGGCGACCCGACTCTCGCCGATCTCCCGCAGCACGGGACGCTCGTCCGCACAGCGGGTCGGCTGGGCCCAGGGGCACCGGGTGTGGAATCGGCAGCCCGCCGGCGGATTGGCAGGTGAGGGCAGGTCACCGGCGAGCAGGATGCGCTCGCGCCGGTCCTCGACGTCGGGGTCCGGCACCGGCACCGCCGACATCAACGCCCGGGTGTACGGGTGCAGCGGCTCGGTGTAGAGCCGGTCACCGGGCGCCTCCTCCACAAGCGCGCCCAGGTACATCACGCCGACCGTGTCGGAGATGTGCCGGACCACCGCCAGGTCGTGTGCGATCACCAGGTAGGTCAGGCCGAGGCTGTCCTGCAACTCGTCGAGCAGGTTGACCACCTGGGCCTGGATCGACACGTCAAGCGCGGAGACCGGCTCGTCGGCGACGATCAACTCCGGCCCCAGCACCAGGGCGCGGGCGATGCCGATGCGCTGCCGCTGGCCGCCGGAGAACTCGTGCGGGTAGCGGGACAGGGCCCAGCGGGGCAACCCGACCTTGTCCAGCGTCTCCGAGATGATCTTCCGGCGTTCCTCCCGGTTGCCGCCGATGCCGTGCGTCTGCAGACCCTCGGTCAAGATCGATTCGATGTTCTGCCGGGGGTCCAGGCTGGACATCGGATCCTGGAAGATCATCTGCATCCGCTTGCGCATGGCGCGCAGCTTGTTCGGGGCGAGGGTGGTCAGCTCGACGCCGTCGAAGCTGACCTGACCGGCGGTCGGCGGATTGAGCTGGAGCAGCGCCCGCCCGAGGGTGGACTTGCCGCAACCCGACTCGCCGACCAGCCCGTAGGTCTTGCCCCGCGCGATGCGCAGGTCGACGCCGTCGACCGCCTTGACGTAGCCGACCGTCCGGTCGAACAGCACTCCCCGCTTGATCGGGAAGTGCACCTTCAGGTCCCGTACCTCGACGAGGATGTCGCTGTCGGTCATGGCTTCTCCTCCTCGCGCGGCGCCGGCACCTGGCCACCGGCCGAGGCCGCCTCGCCGGTAGCCGCTGAATCGGCCGATGCCGCCGGGTCGACGGGTGCCGCTGCCGGGGTCGCGCCCGCCGGCGGAGCCGGGTTGACGCAACGGTAGCTGCGGCCGTCGTGCGCCGTCACCAGCTCCGGCGGCTGACCCACACAGGCATCCACCCGCCGGGTGCAGCGCGGGGCGAAGGCACAACCCTCCGCCCAGGGCAGCAGATCCCGTACCGAGCCCGGGATGGGGGTGAGCCGCTCGCCACGTCCGGCGTCCAGACGCGGCACCGACCCGAGCAACCCCACGGTGTACGGGTGCCTGGGCTCGCGGAACAGCGGACGGCGTCGGGCGGTCTCCACCACCCGGCCGCCGTACAGGACGTTGATCGTGTCGCACATGCCGGCCACCACACCGAGATCGTGGGTGATCATCACCAGCGCGGTGCCGGAGTCGCGGACCAGGTCCTTGAGCAGTTCCAGGATCTGCGCCTGGATGGTGACGTCGAGGGCGGTCGTCGGCTCGTCGGCGATCAGCAGGCGCGGCTGGCAGGCCACCGCCATGGCGATCAGGGCCCGCTGCCGCATCCCGCCGGAGAGCTGGTGCGGATATTCCTTCAGTCGCCGCTTCGGATCCGGGATGCCCACCCGGTCCAGCAGTTGAGCGGCTTCCTTCGCCGCCGCGTCACCCTTCATCCCGCGGTGCCGGGTCAGCACCTCGGTGACCTGGAGGCCGATCGGGATGACCGGGTTCAGCGACGACAGCGGGTCCTGGAAGATCATCGCGATGTCCCGACCCCGGATGTCGCGCCGGGACCGGTCGTCGAGCTGGAGCAGGTCGGTGCCGTCGAAGACGGCCTTGCCGCCCACCGTCAGGCCGGGTTGCTTGGGCAGCAGCCCCATGATGGCCAGCGAGGTCACCGACTTGCCGCAGCCGGACTCACCGACCAGGCCGACCACCTCACCGGTGTCGACCGTGAAGGAAACCCCGTCGACGGCGCGTACGGTGCGTTGACCACGCCGGGCGAAGCTGACCGAGAGGTCTTCCACTTCAAGTAGTGCCATTTTTCTACTTCCGCAGCTTCGGGTCGAGGGCCTCACGCATCGCCTCACCGAGCAGGGTGAAGCCCAGCGCGGTGATGATGATGGCGACCGCCGGGTAGATGGCCAGTGCGGGCCGGATGCCGAGCCACGGCTGCGCGTCGGCAAGCATGACGCCCCACTCGGGTACGGAGGAGTCCGGGTTACCGAGACCGAGGTACGACAGGGCGGCGGCCTCGATGATCGCGGTGGCGAGCGTCAGCGTGGCCTGCACGATGACCGGGGCCAGCGAGTTCGGCAGCACGTGCGCCAGTGCGATCCTCGACTTGCTGACGCCGAGCGAGGTGGACGCCAGCACGTATTCCTTGTTGGACTGGACGATCATCGAGCCGCGCAGCAGCCGGGCGAAGATCGGCACCGAGACCATACCGACGGCGATCATGACGGTGATCAGGCTCGGCCCGAGCAGCGCCGCGATGCTCACCGCGAGCAGCAGGCTGGGCAGCGCCAGCAGCATGTCGATGAAGCGCATCAGGACGGCGTCCACCATGCGGCCCCAGCGGCCACCGAGCCCGGCGGCGGCACCCGCCACACCACCGATCAGCGCGCCGAGCGCCAGACCGATCAGGGTGGCGACCACGCCGACCAGCAGGGTCTGCCGGGCTCCGATGATCATCCGGCTGAACACGTCCCGACCCTGGTGGTCGTAGCCGAGCCAGTGTTCGGAGGAGGGGCCGGGGATGAGGCCCTGCCCCACCTTGACCACACCCTCGCGGATGCCCATCGTGTCCTTCGGTCCGTACGGCACGAAGAACGGCCCGAAGATGGCGACCAGGACGAAGATGGCCAGGATGACCGCGCCGACGATGGCGGCGGGGTTACGTCGCAGCCGACGGAACGCGTCCTGCCAGAGGCTGACCCCGCGCTCGTCCTCCCGGGCGGCCAGTTCGGCGAGCCGGTCGATCTTCTCGCGCTTCTTCCCGCTGATGATCGTCATCGGACCCTCACCCTCGGGTCGATCAGGCTGTACGAGAGGTCCACGATCAGGTTCACCATGACGTAGACCACTGCGATGATCATGATGAAGCCCATCAGTACGGGATAGTCACGGTTACTGATGGACTCGGCGAGGAAGGCCCCGATCCCGCTGAAGGCGAAGACCGTCTCGGTGAGCACCGCGCCGGAGAGCAGTCCGCCGGTGAGCAGACCGATCGAGGTGGCCACCGGCAGCATCGCGTTGCGCAGCACGTGCCGGCGGCGTACGACGTTCTCGGTCAAGCCCTTGGCCTCGGCGGTGCGGACGAAGTCCTCGCCCAGCACTTCGAGCACACTGGCCCGGGTGATCCGGACGATGATCGCCAACGGGATGCTGGCCAGTGCCATGCCCGGCAGGACCAGATGCCAGAGGGCGTCGGCGGCGGCGTCCCACTCCCGGGTCATCAGCCCGTCCAGGACGAAGAAGTTGGTGATCCGGGTGGCGCCGAGAATCGGGTCCTGGCGACCGCTCGACGGGAACCAGCCGAGGTTCTCCGAGAAGATCGCCTTGAGCACGTACGCCAGGAAGAAGACCGGGATGCAGATGCCGATCAGCGATCCACCGACGGACGCGTAGTCGAGGAACCGGCCGCGCTTGCGGGCGGCCAGGTAGCCCAGCGGGATGCCGATGCCGATCGCGATCACCATGGCGGTGATGGTCAGCTCGATGGTGCCGGGGAAGCGCTGGAGGAACTCGGTGGTGACCTCGCGCTTGGTGGAGATGGACGTGCCGAGATCGAGGCGGATCATCCGCTTCACGAACCGGCCGTACTGGATCAGGATCGGCTCGTCGAGGCCGAGGTTACGGCGAATGGCGGCCCGCATCTCAGGCGTACCCCGCTCGCCGAGGATGGCGGTCTCAGGGCCGCCCGGCAGCCGCCGGAGCCAGATGAACAACAGAATGGAGAGCCCGAACAGCGTGGGTATCAGCTGTAGCAGGCGTCTGATGATGAACCGGAACACGGCGGCCTCGGAGGGGTGCTGAGGATCGCGGGCGGACGCTGTGGGTAACAGCGCCCGCCCGCGGTCGGTGCTTCAGGTCAGGACTTGAACTCGGCGGTGGAGAACCGCTCGTCGGTGAGCGGGCTCGCCTTGACCCCGGTCACGTCCTTGCCGAACACGATGGCCGGCGGCGAGTGCGAGATCGGCACACCGGGCAGGAAGTTCATGATGTCGGCGTTCAGCTCCTTGTAGAGCGCGACCCGCTCCGCCATGTCGGCGGTGCTGTCAGCCTTCTTGAACTTCTCGAACAGGGCCGGGTTGTTGAAGCCCCACTCGTCCTTCTGCCGGTCGAAGAACGTACCGATGAAGTTGTAGCCGTCGCCGTAGTCGCCGGTCCATCCGAGGAAGTGGATGTCGTGCTTGTCACCGGAGGTGGTGGCGTTGAGGTAGTCCGGGCTCCACTTGAGCGGGATCGCCTCGATCTTGATGCCGACCGCCTGGAGGTCCGCCGAGATCAGCTCGAACAGGTCCTTCGGGTTCGGCATGTACGGCCGGGTGACCTCGGTCGGGTAGTGGAACCGCAGAGTCAGGTCCGACGCACCGGCCTCGGCCAGCAGCGCCTTCGCCTTCTCGGCGTCGTACTCGTACTTGGTGACGTCGCCGTTCCAGCCCTCGACGGTGTCCGGGAAGAAGTTCACCGCGACCTGGGCGCCCGGGGGCAGCTTCGAGTCGACCAGGGCCTGGCGGTTGATCGCGTGCGCGAGCGCCTGCCGGACCTTGAGGTCGGCCAGCTTCGGGTTCCCCTTCTGGTTGATCGCCAGGTAGAGGATGTTGAAGGCCGGGCGAGTCAGGACGTTGAAGCCCTCACCCTTCAGCGGCTCGACGTCGGCCGGGCCGACCAGGTCGTAACCCTGGATGCCGCCGGAACGCAGCTCCTGCTTACGGGCGTTCTCGTCCGAGATGGTCTTGAAGATCAGGGTCTTGAGCTTGGCCTTCTCGCCCCAGTAGTCCTCGTTCCGCTCCAGGGTCAGCGTCTTGTTCGGGACGTCCCAGGCCTTGAACTTGAACGGGCCGGTACCGGTCGGGTGCGCGGTCGCGTACGCCGGGTACTTGATGTCATCCGCGCTACCCGAGATGTTGCTGGCGTCGTACTGCTCCAGCGCCTTGGGGCTGTGGATGGAGAAGGACGGCAGCATCAGGGCGGCCGGGATCTTGCTGGAGACCCGGGTGAAGGCCAGGCTGACCGTGGTCGGGTCGGTGGCGGTGCAGGACTTGAAGAGGCTCTCGCCGAGGGCGGGGTCCTCGTTGGCGGCGTAGCCGCCCATGATGTCCTGCCAGTACGCCGTCACGTCCGGGCTCTGCATCAGGCCCTTGGCGTTGTACCAGCGGTTGAAGTTGTAGCAGACGGCCTCGGCGTTGAACTCCTCGCCGTCGTGGAACTTCACACCGGAGCGCAGCTTGAACGTCCAGGTCGTGCCGGCGGCGTCCGGCTCCCAGGACTCGGCGAGACCGGGACTGACCTTGGTGCCACCGTCTTCCGGGCGGACCAGGGTCTCGAACACCTGACGGGCCACGCGCAGCGACTCACCGTCGCTCGCGAGACTCGGGTCCAGCACCTTCGGGTCTCCGGCAACGCCGAAGACGAGGGTGTCCTTCTTATTACCGCCGGAGCCTTCTTCGCGGTCGCTTTCGGCGCAGCCTGCTACCGCGAGGGCCGCGGCCGCGATGGCCGCGATAGCGACCTTCGGCCTGGATGCACGCATGGTGCTTTCACCTCGTCCTAGGGGGTACGGACAACGTGGTGACAGGGTCACCGCTGGCGGTGACCTTAGCTCCCGTTCGGACTGGCCGGAAACGGCACGGGAAGCTCTTGGTACCGGATCGTGTCCTTAGTGACCGACCGCTGTAACAACCCCTGTCGGACTATCGGACAAACAGCCCAATTATCCCACGCCAATCGATATCATTCTGTTACATCGATCGAACGTCCGATCACGACAGTGTCATACGTTCACGGGCCCGCGCGAGCCGTACCCGCCAGCGCGGGCACGGCTCGAACACACCCGCCCGTCGGCCCGCCCAGCGACCCGCCCGGCGGCGGCGCTAGACGGCCCGCCGGCCCTCGAAGGCTCGGCCCAGCGTGATCTCGTCGGCGTACTCCAGGTCACCGCCGACCGGCAGCCCACTGGCCAGCCGGGTCACCGAGATCCCCATCGGCTTGACCATCAACGCGAGGTAGGTGGCGGTCGCCTCGCCCTCGGTGTTCGGATCGGTGGCCAGGATCAACTCACGGACCGCACCACCGCCGAGCCGGGTCATCAACTCCCGGATGCGCAGATTGTCCGGACCGATGCCCTCCAGCGGATTGATCGCCCCACCGAGCACGTGGTAGCGCCCGCGGAACTCACCGGTCCGCTCGATCGCCACGACGTCCTTCGGCTCCTCGACCACGCAGATCACCTCGTCGCTGCGACGCGGGTCGCGGCAAATCCGGCACTGGTCGGACTCGGCGACGTTGTAGCAGTTGGTGCAGAACCGCACCAACTCCTTGACCTTGCGTAACGCGCCCGCCAGCCGATTGACGTCGGCCGGATCCGCGGACAGCACGTAGAAGGCGATCCGCTGGGCGCTCTTCGGACCGACGCCCGGCAGCCGACCCAACTCGTCGATCAGATCCTGGATGGCACCCTCGTACATCTGCGGGCTCAGAACCCGGGCAGGCCGAGGCCGCCCATCCCGCCCGCCACCGGGCCCATCTTCTGCTCGGTCAACTGGCGAGCCGCCTCGCTGGCGTTGTGCAACGCCGCGACGACCAGGTCCTCCAGGGTCTCCACGTCCTCCGGGTCGACCGCCTTCGGATCGATCTTGATGCTCTTGATCTCGCCCGCCCCGGAGACCGTCGCGGTGACCAGACCACCACCGGCGGTGCCGGTGACCTCGGCCTCGGCCAACTCGGCCTGCGCCTTGGCGATCTGCTGCTGCATCTTCTGCGCCTGCTTCAGCATCTGCTGCATGTTCGGCTGTCCACCAGGCCGCACGACGGCTCCCTTGACTCGGCTTACGTAACCACGCCCACCCTAACCGCCCCCACCGACCCCACCCCGCCCCCATGCACCCCCTTCCCGCCCCGCGCCCCGCCCGCGTCGATCTTGCACTTCCGGTCGCCGAATTGCCCAGAATGCGGCCTTTACCCCGGCAGAAAGTGCAAGATCGACGGTGTAGGGGGACGGGGGACGGGGGGACGGGGGGGGTTAGCGGGCGTCTGGTTCGCTGATTTTCTCGGTGGTGGCGAAGGCTTCGCGGAGGAGGCGGAGCGCCTGTTCCTCGCTCGACTCGCGGGCGGTCTTCTCGTCGATGATCTCGTCCAGCGGCTCGTCGCCCGGATCGAAGCCTTCGTAGGCGGCGGTGGGGGCAGGCTGAGCACCGGTGCTGCGGATCGGGCCGTCGAAATCCGGATCGTACGGCGGCTCACCGGCGAATTCGGCGTCCGCGGTCTGCCGGGTCGCCTGATCGGTACGCGCACCTCGCCCGGCCGCCGCCGCACGGGCCGCGGCGATCGCACTGCTCGCCGGGGCGGCCCTGGTGCTGCCCGGCGGAACGGCCCTGGTGCTGCTCGCCGGGGTCGCCTTGGTGTTGCCGCTGGTTGACGCGCCGCTGGGCGAGACGGTTTCGGTCGCGGCACGGGCGGTTGCGGTCGTGCCGGCGGACGCGCCACGGGCCGACGGAGCCGTCTGGTCACCTCCGCCCCCCGGACGCGCCGGCTCGGGCCACTCGTCGACCACATCGGTCGCCGCCGAGACGACGGGAGCAGAGCCGCCGGGCCGGGCCGGCTCCGGCCAACCCTCGTCGTCGACCGCCTCCGCCACCCCGACCGAACTCGCCACCCCGGCTGAGCTTCCGGCACCGGCCGAGCTGGTAGCACCAGCCGAGTTCCTAGCCCCGGCAGAACTGGCGGCACCGGCCGAAGTCGTGGCCCCGGGCAAGCCCGCAGCGCCGACCGAGTTCGTAGCTCCGGGCGAGCCCGCAGCCCGGGCCGAGTAAGCAACGTCGGCCGGACCCGCAGCCCCGGCCGCGCTTGCGGAACCGGTGGCTGGTCCGGTGCCTCCACCGGGTCGGCCTGGCGCGCCATGCTCCGCGCTGGACGAGCCGGCGGACGGTCCGGTCCCCGCCCTGCTGTCGGCTGGGGCGGGTGCCGGACGGGGTGGAGCCGACGCGGCACGCGGACCGACCGGCGCGCCGCCACCACGCTCGCCGGCCACCTCGCACCGGATCTGCCAGCGGCCACCCAACTCCTCGTAGAGCGCCTCGATCAGCAACTCGGGTTCGTTGGAGAGGGCCTGGGCGTGGAAGGGATAGCGGAAGGTCAGCACCAGCGTCTGGCCGTCGACCTCACGCACCGTGGCCTCGCGGGCCCAGGCGGCGACCTTCTTGCTCTTACGGCCCACCTTGCCGACCACTTCGGGCCAGATCCGGCGCACCGCGGCGGCGTCGAGCACACCGGGCTGTACCGCGCCGGGTCGAGGCGGTTCGGGTGTGACGGGGTCTGGCATGACCGCCGAGGGCGGCACTGGACGACGCGACGGTGGCGCATCGGCCGGAACACCGGACGAGGCCGTGTCACCGGCATGCCCGCCGGTCGGTCCCGGACCGGCACCGTTCGGGTTCGGCGCTCTCGTCGCCTCCCGGTTCACACCGTGGTCGCTTCCGTCGTCGGCTGCCGGAGCACCGGCGGACGGCTGATGGGCATCCGCGTCGCTTGCCGCCGAGCCACGGGTACCCGGGCCACCGGCGGCCTGCGCGCGAGTGCCGGCATTCGCGGCGGCGGCACGGGCGGCGGCCACCCCGGAAGGGGTACCGGGAGCCGCCGGTTCACCGGCGGTCCGAGCCGCAGACGCGGCGCCAGCCGCGGGCGGGGCGGGCGGCTGGGGGCGTACCGCCGGGGTGGTGGTCGGCGCGGAGTCGGCGGCGGCCGGCAGGGCGTCGGTGCCGGCGAGGGTGAGCCGGCGCTCCATGCGTTCGAGGCGCTGGAGCAGGCCGCCGGTGGAGTCGTCCGCGGCGGGCAGCAGCATCCGGGCACAGATCAGCTCCAGCAGCAGCCGGGGCGCGGTAGTGCCGCGCATGTCGACCAGGCCGTTGTGCACGATGTCGGCGCAGCGGGACAGCGTGGCGGGGCCGAGGCGCTGGGCCTGGGCGGTCATCCGCTCGATCTGGTCGGCCGGGCCGTCGATCAGGCCCTTGGCGGCGGCGTCCGGCACCTGCTGGAGCACGATCAGGTCACGCAGCCGTTCCAGCAGATCCGAGGCGAACCGGCGCGGGTCGTGCCCGGCCTCGGCGACCCGGTCAACCGTGGCGTACGCGGCGGCGCCGTCCCCGGCGGCCAGGGCGTCGCACATCTCGTCGATCAGTGCCGCGTCGGTGACACCGAGCAGCGCGGCGGCCCGGGCGTAGGTGACGCCGTCCGGGCCGGCACCGGCGATGAGCTGGTCGAGTACGGAGAGACTGTCCCGGGCGCTGCCGCCACCGGCCCGCACGACCAGCGGGAACACCGCCGGCTCGACCTCGACGCCCTCGGCCTGGCAGAGCTGCTCCAGGTAGGGCCGCAGCACCTTCGGCGGGATCAGCCGGAACGGGTAGTGGTGGGTCCGCGACTTGATCGTGCCGAGGACCTTCTCCGGCTCGGTGGTGGCGAAAATGAACTTGACGTACTCCGGAGGCTCCTCGACCAGCTTGAGCAGGGCGTTGAAGCCAGCCGACGAGACCATGTGCGCCTCGTCGATGACGTATATCTTGAAGCGGCTGCTGGCCGGCGCGAAGAAGGCCTTCTCCCGCAGCTCACGGGCATCGTCCACGCCACCGTGGCTGGCCGCGTCGATCTCGATGACGTCGATCGAGCCGGCCCCGTCGCTGCCCAGCGAGCGGCACGACGCGCAGACCCCGCACGGCTCCGGGGTGGGACCGTGCTCACAGTTGAGGGAGCGGGCCAGGATCCGGGCGCTGGAGGTCTTGCCACACCCACGCGGCCCGGAGAAGAGGTACGCATGGTTGAGCCGCCCGCTACGCAGTGCCTGCGACAACGGCTCGGTGACGTGCTCCTGCCCGATGACCTCGGCGAAGGTACGCGGCCGGTACTTGCGGTAGAGCGCCAATGCCACGGCGTCCCGCCTCCTCTCGACCGCGCCATTCTCCGCCGCCCGCGCCCGACTGACCACCCACCCCGCTGACGGGATGTAAGGAAGGGCACCTTATTAACGCCTCCGGTAGAGGAAGGGCCCCTTCTTAACATCTGCGCCGAGCGCTGCACCTGGGTCGGGCAGCACTCCGCCGACTGCGTGATCTCGGGTTGCGGCACGTCGTGCCATCCAGTTGCCCGGAAGCCCCGGCAGCCGCGACGGGAGCGCGGCGCAGCCAGGCCGGAGACAGAAAGGCCCCCCGTGCACCCGGCAGAGCTCGCTTATCCTTGCTGCCTTCCGGCCCTGGGGAGGTTCACGAGGTACCGCCGCACGGGAGGTAGCACCAGCCTACCCGACCCGTCGTCGATCTTCAGGGGGTGGTGGGGTGGGCAACGTCTCGGAGACCTGTATCCTGGCTCGCGGAGGATTCGCCTAGAGGCCTAGGGCGCACGCTTGGAAAGCGTGTTGGGTTAACACCCTCACGAGTTCGAATCTCGTATCCTCCGCTCGCACGAGCTGCTCGAACGACAGGGCCGGCCCTCACAGGGACCGGCCCTGAGTCGTCGGTACGGGGCTGATCAACTCCGTATCGGTGAAGTGGCGGTATCCGGGCGGCACTGTCACCGCCATATCGCCGAAACGGCGCGTGCCCACGCCGCGGCGACCGAGCGGTGATACTGGCCGGGTGGGAGCACGTGCGCGGGCGAACCCGCCCCAGACCGGCGTCGTACACATGTTCTATCCACAGGCTGTGGACGCGGGATGAGTTACCAGCTCAGCGCGATTGTCGCGGACGCCGAGCTGCTGCGCGAGGAGACCCGCGACCTGGATCATGCCGTGCTCGGCGAGTTGCGGCAGGACTTCGCGCTGCTGCCGGTGACCCCACAGCTGGTGGAGGAGTTGACCGGCGCCGCTCTGGACTACGCGACCGGCGAGCCCGGGCCGGAGCAGCCCTTCGCCCTGGCCCTCTCCCCCGCGCTTACCGAAACGCTGACCCGCTGGTCGCGGCGGGGGCCGGTGGCGTACGTCGAGGCGGAGTTCGCCGGTGGCGTCGGGCACCAGGCGGCGGCCGTCTGGTTGGACGGCGCGCCGGCCTGGGGGCCGCGGTTCGACTCGGCGTTCGACGGGCCGCGCCCGCAGTGGCCGATCAACGCCGCGCTGATTGAGTTGGGCGCGGAGCCCGGCAACTGGATCGATCCCTTCGCCGAGCTGGGGTTGCACGTCGAGCGGAGCACCGAAGGGTGGCTCGCGCACGGGCGACGCGGGCTGAGCGCCGACTACTGGGACGAGTTGGCCGAGGAATGGGAAGCCCGGCAATAACCTCTGCGTCCCCGTCACGTTGGTGACTGGGGGATTCTGATGAAATTGCGACAATTCGGCTTCATCGCCGCACTGCTTCTGGCTGCCTCGGCATCGGGCAGCGGACCCATGCCACCGGAGGGCATCGCCATGCCCGAACCCGTCGCGTCGGTCACCGTTGTCGATCTCGACGGACTGGCCGATGTGGACTTCGGCGACACCGAGGCCGAGCTGACCCGACGCGGGATACTTCGGACCGACGTCGACGCCTGCGGACCGACGCTTGCCGGTCACGCGATGGTCAGTCCGATCTTCATCGACGATCGGCTGGTGCTGCTCTGGGCCGGCGACCCGGTCCGCACCCCCGAGGGGATCGCGGCCGGCGCACCGATCGCCGAGGTCCGGGCCGCATACCCGACGGTACGCGAGCTGAACGCTCCACAGGGGACGTACCGTCTCGACGGTCTACTTGCTCGCGACGGCGACCGCGCCTACCTCTTCCTGCACGACGGTCAGGCGGTCCAGAAGATCATCGCCGGCTACGCCAGCTGGGCACATCGCCTCTTCGTCGAGGGCCACGGCCCCTGCTGACCCGGCGAGACCAGCGCCCGAATGCCGGCCTGCTCAGCGGGGTTGCGGGACCGGGTGCAGGCAGATCCCGGGCATCAGCACCTGCATGATCGAACGGGTCAGTTCCTCGGGCGGGGTCGACGCACGGGCCCAGACGAACGTGTAGATGAACAGGCCCAGGATGCCCTCCACGAACGCGAGGTCCAGTGGCCGGAACTCGCCGGCGGTCGCGCCCTCCTGGAGGACCTGCCGCCACCGGTCGAGGTACTGCTGGCGGCGCTGGAGGATCTGCGCCTTGCCGTCCGCGCCGAGGACGCTGTACTCGCGGAGGAACACCGTCCAGGCGGCGAGGTCGGCGGCCATCGCGTTGCCCAGGTCGGTACCGAGTTGCCGCAGCTTGGTGGTGGCGTCACCGTCGGTGGCCAGGATCTGGTCGCTGCTGACGAGGATGCGGTCGATCGGGTCGAGCATGATCTCCAGCAGCAGCTCTTCCTTGCTGGCGATGTGGTGGTAGAAGCCGCCCTTTTGCAGGCCGACCGCGTCGAGTAGCTCCGCCAGACCCGTCCCGTGATACCCCTGCCGCGCAAACAGGTCTGCGCTGGCGGTGAGGATGCGGGCCCGCGTGTCTTCGCTCCTCGTTCGCATCAGATCGTCCCTTTCAATAACCCCGGCCGAATGCGAGCGGGTTACGTTTCGATTTCAAGCTACCGGACCGACCGGTCGGTCCGGTACGGTCCTCCTCAACGTACCGACTGGTCGGTAGGGGTCGCTGGGGAGGTGACACATGCCGGATAGTGCAGCAGCTGATGGCCTGCTCGCGGTCCATGACGGGCTGCGGACGGCCCTCGCCGGACGCCCCGAGATCCACGTCGCCTGGGGCCCGGAACTGGCTGAGGACACTTCCCCCGCCGCCGCGGCGCTCCGTGCCGTCGAGGCGAGCTGGGAATGGAGTGCCCTGGGCTTCGCCAGCCGATCCTTCTGGGATCTGCACGTGGGCATCCTTCCCGTCGAGTCGGGCTTCTCCGTAGGCCTGCACTGGACCCGCGCACTCGACCACGAGGTCCGCCCATGGGCGCCGATCGCGGTGCCCGGAGGAACCCTGCGGTTCGCCGCAGTCGCCGGAGAGTACCAACTGCTCACCGCCGACTCCACAGGCGTCGCGACGCACAGTATCCGATCCGCCGTGGACGTGGCCCTGGCCGTCGCCACCCGGGTCCTATCCAAGATCACCGATGACGCTCACCCGGCCGAGGTGTTCGCACCAACAGATTGCACAACTAGGGAGAAGACATGCGGTTGAAAGGACGGCTGGTCGTCGCCACGTTGGCGAGCACCTGCATGCTGTTCGCCGCCGGGTGCGGTAACGCGACCGGCGACTCCAACTCGTCGGCGGGCTCGTCGGCAAACGGTTGCGACACCAAGGAGATCGGTCCGGGTGTCACGGACAGTGAGATCCTGGTGGGCACCACCATGCCACTGTCCGGCTCCGGTGCCGCGGGCGGCCTCGGCACCAAGGAAGGGCAGGAGGCGTACTACGCCAAGCTGAACGCCGAGGGTGGCGTGCAGGGTCGGAAGATCAAGCCGATCATCCTCGACGACGCGTACGACCCGTCGACCGCGCAGAAGCAGATGCGTCAGCTGGTCGAGAAGGAGGAGATCCTCGTCGTCTCCGGCGGTGAGGGCACCCCCAACTTCCTCGGCGCCGTGCCGTACCTCGACCGCAAGAAGGTACCGGCCATCGCCCCGTACGCGCCGAGCGACGAGCTCGGCGGCGACAAGAACCAGCACGTCTTCATGGCGACTGTCGACTACATCCAGGAATTCGAGATCCTGACCGACTACGTGCTCGACCAGGAGACGCCGAAGAAGATGGCGCTCGTCGGTGTGGCCGGCAACGTCGGCGACAACGCGAAGCTGGGCATGGAGAAGGCGCTGGAGGGCAAGGGCATCGAACTGCTCTACGTCCCCGAGACGCCGGGCACCACCGACTTCACCCCGATCGCCACCCAGCTCAAGCAGTTCGACGCCGAGTACGTGTTCCTCATCCTGACCAACGCCGACACCGGCGGCCTGCTCCAGGCGATGTCCCGCATCGGGTACACCCCGAAGACCGGTGCCTGGGCCGGCATGAGCGACGACTCCTACATCAAGGAGTTCGGCGCGCTCTCGCAGGACATGCTTGTCGCGCTGGAGACCTCGTCGCTGGACAGCGAGAACCCGCTGGTCAAGCAGTTCGTCGCGGACTTCACCGCGCAGACCGGCAAGGCGCCGAGCAAGTTCAACCAGCTCGGCTGGGTGCAGGCGCAGCTGACCGCCGAGGCGTTGAAGCGGGCCGAGGGTCTCAACCGTGGCTGCGTGGTCGAGGCGCTCGAGACCTTCGAGAACTTCGAGACCGGCATTCTGCCCCCGGTCACCTGGGGCAAGGGCGACCGCGCCGGCGTCGACGCGGTCGGCATCGGCCAGATCAAGGGCGACAAGCTCGTCGTCCTCGAAGAGACCAAGTCCCTGCAGAAGTGACCCCTCCGGGGGTGGGTCCGGCGCAACCCGACCCACCCCCGGACCAGTACGAGACCAGGAGTCCACGTGGGTGACCTCGGTCAGATCCTTCTCGGTGGTGTCACCACCGGCAGCCTCTACGCACTCTTCCTGCTGGGCGTGCTGATCGTCTTCCAGGTCAGCAAGAGCATGAACTTCGCGTACGGGCAGGTCGGCATGATCGCCGCCTTCAGCGCATGGTTCTTCTACTCCGAGCAGGGCCTGCCCGTGCCGGTGGCGCTGGTGATCGGTGTGCTGATCGCCGTGATCGTGAACAGCGCGATCGACTTCGCCGCCATTCGCCGGATCCCGGCGGGTCGGCCGGGCCTGGACCTGGTCGTCACCCTCGGCATCTTCCTGCTCATCACGGCCGTCATGCAGCAGCTGATCGACGCCAACGCGCACACCTTCGTCTCGCTCGGCGCGGACACCCGCACCGAGGTCGCCGGGGTGGTGGTCAGCATGAGTGACGGCATCGTCATCGGCCTGACCGTAGTGACCGTTCTGGCGGCGTACCTGCTACTCAACCGGACCAGCCTGGGCACGTCGCTGCGGGCCAGCGCCGAGGACGCCGGCATCGCACAGGCGGCCGGCGTGAACGTCCGCGCGCTGCGGACCGCCACCTGGGCGGTGGCCGGTCTGATCGCGGCGGTCGTCGCCATCCTGGTCGCCAGCCGGCTGTCGGTCGATGCGTTCTACATGACGCCGTTCCTGATCAAGGCGTTCATCGCCGGGATGATCGGCGGCCTCGACCGGTTCTGGCTGCCGCTGGTGGTCGCCGTGGCGCTCGGGGTCTACGAGTCACTGGCGGTGTACCTGCTCGGCGCGAGCGCCGGCACGCCGGCGGTCTTCCTCCTGATCATCGTCGTCCTGGCGCTGGTGCCGAAGCGGTTCGTCAACGAGCGGAACGAGGTGCGAGCATGACCGGCACCACCATGACGCGGCCACGCCGCGACGGGAAGAACCCGACGGTGGGCAAAGGTCGGGGCGTACCCCGCCTGCTGACCCGGGTGGCCGTCTTCGCCGTGATCGCCGCGGTTCCGCCGCTGCTCTTCGACGACTACTGGGTGTTCATGGCGGCGCAGGTCCTCGCGTTCGCGGTGGCCACCCTGGGCCTGGACATCCTGTACGGGCGGACCGGGCAAATGTCGTTGGCGCACGCCTCCTTCATGGGCGTGGGGGCCTACACCACCTACGTCATGGCGACCCACGGCTACGGGCCCGCCATGCAGCTCGCCGCGGTGATCGGCGTGGCGCTGGTCGCCGCGCTCGTCGTCTCCGTACCCACGCTGCGGTTGTCCGGCATGCGGCTGGCACTGGTGACGCTCGCCTTCGGTGAGCTGCTGGCCTGGGCCATCCGGAACACCACCGACCTCACCGGCGGCACCCAGGGGGCCTCGGTCGACCCGTTCCAGTTCGGGCGGCTGGACTCCAGCGAACCGCTGCACGCCTACCTGATCGCGCTGGTTCCCGCGGCCATCGCCACCGCGTTCGCCGTGCACCTCGGCCGGACCCAGCTCGGCCGCCGGATGCTGGCCGTACGCGACAGCGAACTCGCCGCGGAGTCGGTAGGCGTGGCGGTGGCCCGCACGAAGATCACCGCGTTCCTGATCAGCGCCGTGTACGCGGGCGTCGCCGGCTGGCTCTACGCCGGCATCACCGGATTCATCGCACCGCCCGACTTCGACCTGTTCGCCTCGGTGTACCTCTTCGTCGCCGTGGTGATCGGCGGCGCGGGCACCGTGCTGGGGGCCTGGCTGGGCGCCTCGTACGTGGTGCTGATGCCCGAGGTGTTCACCCTGGCCGGCCAGCCGAACCTCTACCCGATCGTGGGTGGCGCCCTGCTGGCGATCGTGGCGTTGGTGGTGCCCGACGGCATCGTCGGGCTCGGACGCAACGTGTGGCGTCGGATCAGAGGCGTACGTGGGGACGAGGAGGAATCCAAATGAACACGACCACCGACGCGCCGCACGTACGGACCGAAGGGCTGACCGTCCGGTACGGCGCCTTCCAGGCACTGCGTGACGTCACCGTCAGCCTGCCGGCGGGCGGGATCAGCGGCCTGATCGGCCCCAACGGCGCCGGCAAGACGACACTGCTCAACGCGATAAGTGGCTTCACCCCGATCGCCGAGGGCTCCGTGCACATCGGCCACCGCAACATCACCGCGCTCGGCACCCGCCGCCGCGCCCTCGCCGGCGTGGTGCGCGGCTTCCAGACGGTTCGGCTGATGGAACGCGAGTCGGTGCTGACAAACGTGCTGGTCGGGACCGAACGGCTGCCGCAGCCGAACGCGCTCGCCCAGTTCCTCGCGTTGCCGTCCCAGTGGCGTGCCCGCAACCGGGACCTGGCGGCGGCGACCGAGGTGCTCGACCTGCTGGGCCTGGCCCGGCAGGCGCACCGCCGGGTGGACGAACTGCCGTTCGCCAGCCGCCGCCTGGTGGAGGTGGCCCGGGTCCTGGTCTCCGCACCGTCGGTGATCCTGCTGGACGAGCCGGCCGCCGGTCTCGACCAGGAGGGGCGGCAGGAGTTGGCAGCCGTACTCACCCGGGTCCATGAGAACCATCCGTCGACCATGGTCGTCGTCGAGCACGACGTGGACCTGGTCAAGAGCCTCTGCTCGTACGTCATCGCCCTCGACTCCGGTGCCTTCCTGCGCGACGGCACCCCGGCCGAGGTGTTCGGTGACCGGCAGGTGCAGCTCGCGTACTTCGGGAGGGCCGCAAGTGCTGACGCTTGAGTCGGTCAAGGGCTGGTACGGCTCGACCCAGGCCCTGTTCGGGGTGAACCTGCGCGTACCGCCGGGCAAGACCGTCGCCCTGGTCGGCACCAACGGTGCCGGCAAGACCACCACGCTGCGGGCCATCCTCGGCGCGGTCCGCACCGAGGGATCGGTACGCGTCGACGACGTGGACATCTCGGCGAAGCCGACGCACCGGCGGGTCAACGACCACCACATCTCGGTCGTCCACGAGGGTCGTGGCCTGCTGTCCCAGCTGTCCGTCCTGGAGAACCTGACGGTCGGGGCGAACCGCGCGCAGCGGGCCCGCATCGACGAGGTGCTGGACCTGTTCCCGGCGCTGCAGGGGCGTACCCACCAGAAGGTGTCGCTGCTCTCCGGCGGACAGCAGCAGATGGTGGCGCTGGGTCGGGCGCTGCTGCGCGACCCGAAGTACCTGCTGCTGGACGAGCCGGGACTGGGCCTGGCACCGGTCGTCATCGATGAGATCTACCGCTACATCGCCGAGTTGTGCTCGCGCGGCATGGGGGTGCTGCTCGTCGAGCAGAGCGTCGCGCGGGCCGCGAGCGTCGCCGACGAACTCGTCCTGCTCCGCGTCGGCACCGTCGACCGGGTCATCGACACCGCCGACTCCGCCCAGGTCGACCAACTCGTCGCCGACGCGTTCGGCGTCCATCACTGACAATCGAAAGGACTCACGTGAGCACCATCGCACTGACGAACGCCACTGTCTTCGACGCCACCGGCGCGGAGCCCGTGGAGGGTGCCACCGTCGTGGTGGACGGCGAGCTGATTGTCGACGTGGCGGCCGGCGGTGCGGTGCCGGCCAGCGCCGACCGCGTGATCGACTGCGGCGGCCGGACCGTGATGCCCGGCCTCATGGACGCGCACGTGCACATCGGCGCGATCGACGTCAACATCCTCGAACAGCACCGGAACTACCAGACCAGCCACGCGGCGCTGAAGATGGGGCGGATCCTGAACCGCACCCTGATGCAGGGCTACACCACCGTGCGGGACGCCGGTGGCTGCGATGCGGGTTTCCGGCAGGCCGTCGAGCAGGGTGACATCCTCGGCCCCCGGCTGCTGGTGTCGAACGCGCCGCTGTCCATGACGGGGGGTCACGCCGACTGGCGGCGTCCCACCGAGCGCGGCAACACCGTCGAGTGCTGCTCCCAGGTGGGCATGAACGCGATCGTCGCGGACGGCCCGGAGGAGATCCGCAAGGGCGTAAGGGAGAACATCCGTACCGGGGCCGACCAGATCAAGGTCATGGCCAGTGGCGGCGCGATGTCCCCCGCCGACGAGCTGGACACCATCCAGTACAGCCCGGAGGAACTGCGGATGGCGGTGCAGACCGCCGAGGCGGCCGGCAAGTACGTGCTGGCACACGCCTACTCCTCCGCCGCGATCCGCAACTGCGTCGAGGCCGGCGTCCGCTCGATCGAGCACGGCAACCTGATGGACGAGGCGACCGCCGCGCTGCTCGCCGAGGTCGGCACCTACCTGGTGCCCACCCTCTCCACCTACGAACTGCTGCACCGCCAGGGTGCCGAGCACGGGGTGGCCCCGGAGCCGCTGGAGAAGATCCGGATGGCCCACGAGCAGGGCCTGCGTTCGCTGGAGTACGCCTACCGTGCCGGCGTACGCATCGCCAGCGGCTCCGACCTGCTCGGCCCGATGTTCGTGCACAAGCACCGGGAGCTGTCCCTCAAGGCGGAGATCATGCCGGCCGCCGCGGTGCTGATCGCCACGACCCGCGTCAACGCGGAGCTGTTCGGCCTGGCCGACCGGCTCGGCACGGTCGAGGCGGGCAAGCTCGCCGACCTGATCGTCGTGGACGGACGCCCCTGGGAGGACATCGCGGTCTTCGCCAGCCCCACCGCCGTACCCGTCGTCATCAAGGGCGGCGACCTGGTCAAGTACGAGCTCTCCTGATCCGACACCCCTGACGAGGAGGAAAACCATGGCCCCCGTGACCCTCGCCGCCGCGAACGTGCGTATCGAGCACGACAAGGCACGCAACCTGGCGAAGTTCCTGGAGATGATCGACGAGGCCGCCGCCAAGGGCGTCGACGTGCTGGTGCTGCCGGAGGTCGGCCTCCAGGGCTACGCCGATTTCGCCTTCGGTCTCGGTGACAAGGGCACCGCCGCGCAGAAGCAGTACTACTTCCGCGAGGCCGAGCCGGTACCCGGCCCGGCCACCGAGGCCATCCGGGCCAAGGCCGCGGAGCACGGCATGTACGTCCAGCTCGGGCTCGCCGAGCGGGCCGCGCACGGCAACGTGATCCTCAACGCGACCGCGTTGATCGGCCCCGACGGTGTGGTGGGCGTGTACCGCAAGACCCACAACACCTTCGAGTTCCCGTACTTCAACGCCGGTCAGTCCGCGCCGGTGTTCGACCTGCCGTTCGCCCGCGTCGCCAGCCTGATCTGCTACGACCTGGCCTTCCCCGAGCTGATGCGGGTCTTCGCGCTGAAGGGCGCGACGCTGGTGCTGAACTCCACGGCGTGGCCGATGAAGGGTCACGACCCGAACGATGACTACCACGGCTTCGCCATGGACCTCTCCGCCCAGGCCAACGCCTTCTTCAACCAGTCGTGGCTGGTCGTCGCCAACCACTGTGAGAAGGGCGTCTACAGCGCGGGCCTCGACTACTGGGGGCACAGCCAGATCGTCGACCCGTACGGCAAGGTCGTCGCGATGCTGACCGACGAGGAGGGCCTGGTCACGCACACCGCCGACCTGGACGCCACCACGCTGGCCAGCCGCACCGAGGGCTTCTTCGGGCTGAACCTGCTCCAGGACCGGCGACCCGACCTGTACGGCCCGATCGTCGACACCGCCCCGTACGCGCCGACCGACCGTCCCGCGCCCACCCCGCGTGGTCCGCTCGACCAGAAGGCCGGCTGACATGCTGCGTCAGGTCATCCTGAAGACCGCGGCCAGCCGCCGCGCCCGGCGGGCGATCGAGGCCACCCCGCTCACCCGTGCCGTGGTGGACCGGTTCGTCGCCGGTGAGAACGTGCCCTCCGCCGTACGCGCGTCGGAGGGCCTGAACGACGCCGGTTGTCTCGCCACCCTCGACTATCTCGGCGAGGACACCACCGACCGGGCCCACGCCGAGCACGTCACCGGGCAGTACGTGGCACTGCTCGACGGGCTCGCCGACGCCGGGCTGACCGGCATGGCGGAGGTCTCGATCAAGTTGTCCGCGCTCGGTCAGGCCCTGCCCCGCGAGGGCGAGGCCGTGGCGTTGGACAACGCGTCCCGCATCTGCGCGGCGGCCGCGCGGGCGGGCACCACGGTCACCGTGGACATGGAGGATCACACCACCACCGACTCGACGCTGGGCATCGTCGCCCAGTTGCGTCGGGACTTCCCGGAGACCGGCGCGGTCATCCAGGCGTACCTGCGGCGCAGCGAGGGCGACTGCCGTGATCTGGCGACCGCCGGTTCGCGGGTCCGGCTGTGCAAGGGCGCCTACCGGGAGCCGGCGAGCGTGGCCTACCAGGCTCGCGCCGAGGTGACCCAGGCGTACCTGCGGTGCGCCGAGATCCTGCTGGCCGGTCCCGGCTACCCGATGCTGGCCACGCATGACCCGGAGCTCATCGTGGCCGGCACCCGGCTGGCCGCCGGCCGCCCCGGCGGCGTCACCGGCTACGAGTTCCAGATGCTGTACGGCATCCGCCCCACCGAGCAGCGACGGCTCGCCGAAGCAGGCCACCAGGTCCGGGTGTACGTGCCGTTCGGCGAGGAGTGGTACGGCTACCTGATGCGGCGTCTCGCCGAGCGCCCGGCCAACCTCATGTTCTTCTTCCGGGCTCTCACCAGCCGCAACTGACCAGGAGCAACGCAGTCTGATGGACGCCGTCACCACCACCCCCGCACCGGTCAACGAGCCGAACCTCTCGTACGCACCGGGCAGCCCGGAACGCGCCGGACTGACCGCGAAGCTTGGCGAACTCGCCGGCCAGCGGTTCGAACTGGACTTGACCATCGACGGTCGACGCCGCATCGGCGGCGGCGACCGGATCGACATCGTCCAACCGCACCGCCACCGCCACGTCCTCGGCACCCTCGGCAACGCCACCCACGACGACGCCCGGGCGGCGGTCGACGCGGCGAAGCGGGCCGCCGGTGACTGGCGAGCGCTCTCCTTCGACGAGCGGGCGGCGGTCTTCCTCAAGGCCGCCGACCTGCTCGCCGGGCCGTGGCGGCAGACGCTTAACGCGGCCACCATGCTGGGCCAGTCGAAGACGGCGTTCCAGGCGGAGATCGACTCGGCCTGCGAGCTGATCGACTTCTGGCGCTTCAACGTGCACTTCGCCCGGCAGATTCGCGCCGAGCAGCCGCAGTCCTCGCCCGGCGTGTGGAACCGCGTCGACCACCGGCCGTTGGAGGGCTTCGTCTACGCGATCACGCCGTTCAACTTCACCGCCATCGCCGGAAACCTGCCCACCGCGCCCGCCCTGATGGGCAACACGGTGGTGTGGAAGCCGTCGCCGACGCAGCAGTTGGCCGCGTGGTGGACGATGCGCCTGCTGGAGGCGGCCGGCCTGCCGCCCGGGGTGATCAACATGGTGACCGGTGACGGTCTCGCCGTCTCCGATGTCGCGCTCGCCGACCCGGACCTGGCCGGCATCCACTTCACCGGCTCCACCTCGACCTTCCAGCACCTGTGGCGCACCGTCGGCGAGCGGATCGGCAGCTACCGCAGCTATCCGCGGATCGTCGGCGAGACCGGCGGCAAGGACTTCATCGTCGCCCACCCGTCGGCGGACGTCGACGTGCTACGCACCGCCATGATCCGGGGGGCGTTCGAGTTCCAGGGGCAGAAGTGCTCGGCCGCCTCCCGGGCGTACGTGCCCCGGTCACTCTGGCCCGAGCTGCGCGAGGACCTGATCGCCGAGGTGGAGTCGCTGACCATGGGCGACGTCACCGACCTGTCCCACTTCATGGGGGCGGTCATCGACGGGCGGGCCTTCGCCCGGCACGCCGTCGCGATCGAGCGGGCCCGCGCCACCGCCAGCTGCGAGATCCTCGCCGGTGGCGGGTACGACGACAGCGAAGGCTGGTTCGTCCGGCCCACGATCATCGAGTGCACCGACCCGACCGACGAAGTCTTCACGACCGAGTACTTCGGGCCGATCCTCGCGGTGCACGTCTACGAGGACGAGGCGTACGAGGCGACGCTTGCCCAGTTGGAGTCCGTCTCCGCGTACGCGCTGACCGGCTCGATCATCGCGCAGGACCGCGCCGCCATCGCGCACGCCGCCCAGGTGCTGCGCTTCGCGGCCGGGAATTTCTACATCAACGACAAACCGACCGGGGCGGTGGTCGGCCAGCAGCCGTTCGGCGGCGGGCGGGCCAGCGGCACCAACGACAAGGCCGGTTCCGCCCAGAACCTGCTGCGCTGGACCAGCGCCCGCACCATCAAGGAAACCTTCGTGCCGGCGACGGACCACCGCTACCCGCACATGGCCTGAACGCCGTCGCCCCCGCCATCCCTGCTTCGCAGGCGGTGACGGGGGCGATCGGGCCGCAGATCAGTGGTACATCAGGGCGCCGGACTGGGCGGTGGCCAGGCGACGGCCGTACCACTTGGGCCAGACGAAGTCGGTGCGCATACTCGCACCACTCCATGAGGCGGTCTGCGGAACCAACCCACCGGAACCACCGTGGAACAGGGCGACCGACCCGGATGCGGGCCGCTCCGGGTCCGCGCCGACCAGTTCCCCGGGCGAGGTCACGACAGCGTCCAGCGGGCCCCTGCCGTCGAGGTTGAGGATGGCCACCGCACCGCCGAACAGGTCGTTGCTCTCGGCCCCACCCGGTACGACCGGGTGGTCCTGGTCGAAGCCCTGCGCACCGGTGCCGGTCAACCCGGAGGCGGACCCCTTGAGCAGAGCAACCGTGCCCGCCCGCTTCTTCGTACCGATCGCCTCACCGGGCGCGCCCACCAACACGTCGGCCCGACCGTCGCCGGTCACGTCACCGACCGCCAGGGTCGCACCGAACAGGTCACCGACCTCCGCCGAACCGGGTACCCCGGGCGTACGCTGGCTGAACATCTTCACCGCGCTGCTGGACAGGCCGGCGCCACCGCTACGACCGGTGAAGACCGCGACCATGCCCTCGTTGCCCTTCGGGGACTGCGTGTACGGCGCGCCCGCGATCACCTCGCCCAACTTGTCGCCGTTGACGTCACCGATGGCCAGCGCCATGCCGAGGCTCCGCACATAGCTGTCGGTACGACCGGTCGCCTTGCGCAGCGCCGCCCCGGTGACCGAGGTCGCGCCACTGAGCTTCACGCCGTTCGCCGAGCCCCACATCAGCGTGAGCATGCCGCTGCCGGTCGAGGAACTGTTCTCGTTCTCGCCGGGCGCGCCGATGACCAGGTCGGCGTACTTGTTGTCGTTGACCTTGCCGATGGCCAGGGTCCAGCCGAAGTGGTCGTTGCGCTCGGCGGAACCCGGCACGGCGGCCTGGTTCTGGTGCAACTGCTGCGCGCCGGTGCCGGTCAGTCCGCTGGCCCCGCCGTACAGGACGGTGACCGCGCCGGCGTACGTGATGCTGCCGATCGCCTCGCCGTACGCCCCGATCGCCAGGTCGTCGCGGCCGTCACCGTTGATGTCACCGGCCGCCAGCGCCGAGCCGAACCAGTCTCCCTCCTCCGAGGCGCCCGGCACTCCCGGGCTGCTCTGGTTGAAGTGCTTCGCCGCGTCGATTCGCAGTCCGGTACTGCTGCCGGGAATCACCCAGACCCCTCCGGCGTTCGCCTTCGCGCTCAGGTCGTATTCACCGAGGTCGGCGGCGGCCAGGTCGTCGTAGCCGTCACCGTTGAAGTCCCCGGCGGCGAGTACCTCCCCGAAACAAACGCAACCGCCGGCCGGCGTGACCCCGGTCGCGAAGTGATCGACGTACGGTGCCGAGGAGTACCGGACCACCACCAGACCCATCGGTGACTGCGGGAAGCGGTGCTCGAAGGGGTCGGCGGAGGCGGCGATGTCGTCGATCCCGTCACCGTCGAAGTCGGACCGGGTCGGCCCGGTCCCCTTGACCGGCGTGGTCGCCTTCGCGACCCGGTAGTGCTGAAGAACGATCCCGTCCCGGGTGACCGTCCGGTAGTCGTTCGCTGCCGCCGGGGCGGGCACACTCACCGCCAGACCAGCTCCGATGGCCAAGGTGGACAGTCCTGCGACACTTCGCCGCATCAAGAACCCCCGCTTTCGAAAGATCAGAAATATCGTGGGCCGCCACTGACCGGGCCGGCGATCCGCGCGCCATACCGCAGCGGCCAGATCCGGTCGGTACGCAGCGACGCACCACTCCAGGAGCCCGCCTGCGGCACGAGACCGCCCGAGGCACCGTGGAACCGCGACAACGTGCCGGAAGGGTACCCGGCCTGGTCACCTGCCACTTCCTCACCCGTCGATGCCACGATCGCATCCAGTGGGCCCTTGCCGTCGAGGTTGAGGATGGCGACCGAAGCGCCGAAATGGTCGCCACGCTCCGCACCGCCCGGCACCACCGCATGGTCCTGGTCGAACCCCTGGGCCCCGGTACCGGTCAGCCCGGAGGCAGAGCCCCTGAGCAGGGCGATCGTGCCCGCCTTGGTCTTGGTGCCGATCGACTCACCGGGCGCACCCACAAGCACGTCGGCCCGGCCGTCGCCGGTCACGTCACCCACCGCGAGCGCCGCACCGAACCGGTCCTCCTGCTCCGGGCTGCCCGGAACACCGGCCGTGCGCTGGGTGATGATCTTCACAGCCGTGCCGGACAGGCCCGCGCCACCGGTACGACCGGTGAAGGCCGCGATCAGACCACCGTTGAGGTGCGGGGTCTGGGCACCGGGTGCCCCGGCGATCACCTCGCCCAACCCGTCACCGTTCACGTCACCGATCGCCAACGCCTCACCGAGATACCAGGCGATGGTGTCCTGGCGGCCGGTCGCCTTGTAGACCCCCGCGCCGGTGACCGAGGTAGCACCGCTGAGCTTCACCCCGGTCTTCGCGCCCCACATCAGGGTCACCATGCCGCTGCCGTTCCAGGTCTGACCGTCGTTCTCGTGCGGCGCGCCGATGACCAGGTCGGCGTACCTGTTTTCGTTCACCTTGCCGATGGCCAGCGTGAAGCCGAAGTGGTCACCGCGCTCGGCGGCACCCGGCACGGCGGCGAGATTCTGGTGCAGTTGCTGCGCACCGGCCGTCCGCAGGCCGCCCACCCCGCCGTACAGGACGGTGACCGCACCGGCCTCCCTGACCTTGCCGATCGACTCGCCGTACGCCCCGATCGCCAGGTCGTCGCGGCCGTCACCGTTGATGTCACCGGCCGCCAGCGCCGCACCGAACCAGTCGTAGTCCTCCGCCGCACCGGGCACCCCGGGGCTGCTCTGGTTGAAATGCTGCGCCGAGTTGACCACCAGGCCGGTCCGGCTGCCGGGAATCACCCACACCCCACCGGCATGGGTCTTGTTCCCCGGGTCCACTTCGTCGGAGTCACCGATGGCCAGGTCGTCGTAGCCGTCGCCGTTGAAATCGCCGGCGGCCAACGCCATGCCGAAGCAGCCACAGCCGCCGTCCGACGAGAGCACGCCCGCAAAGTAGTCGACGTGCGGTGCGGACGAGTAGCGCACCACCACGACCCCGGTCGCCTGATGTGGCAGTCCGCTCTGCGACAAGTCGCTGGCCGCCGCGACATCATCGACCCCGTCACCGTCGAAGTCGGACCGGGTCGGCCCGGTCCCCTTGACCGGGGTGACCGCCTTCGGCACCCGTTGGTACTGGAGGATCACGTCCTCCCGGGTGATGGTCCGGACCTCCTCTGCCGCCGCCTGTGCAGGAGGACTCACCATCAGGCTCGCCGCAACCACCGACACCGACACTCCGGCAAGCCTGCGCCGCATCTGCGCCCCCGTCTTCCTGCTCAGTACCACGGTCCACTGCTCTGCGGCCCGGCGATGCGCTGGCCGTAGTTCAGCAACTCAAGACGGTTGGTGTTCAGGGCACGCCCGCTCCACGAGCCGGACTGCGCGACGATCCCGCTGGAGGAACCGTGGAACCGGGACAACGTCGCGGAGGGGTAACCGGGAATGTCTCCGGCGACCTCCTCTCCGGTCGATGCCACGAGCGCGTCCAGCGGGCCCTTGCCGTTGAGGTTCAACAGCGCGAGCGAGCCGCCGAACCGGTCGCCGCGCTCGGCCCCACCCGGAACGACGGAGTGGTTCTGGTCGAACCCCTGCGCGCCGGTGCCGGTCAGCCCGGACGAGGAACCCTTGAGTAGGACGATCATGCCCGCCTCGTCCTTCGTACCGATCGCCTCGGTGTACGCGCCGACCAGCACGTCCGCCCGACCATCGCCGGTCACGTCACCGGCCGCCAGGGTCGCGCCGAACCGGTCCGCACTCTCCGGCGAACCCGGCACCCCGGCCGTACGCTGCGTAATGATCTTCACGGCCTTGCCGGACAGCCCTGCGCCGCCGGTACGGCCGGTGAAGACCGCGATCAGACCACCGTCGACGTGCGGGGTCTGCGCGTTCGGCGCCCCGGCGATCACCTCGCCCAGCCCGTCACCGTTCACGTCACCGATCGCCAGGGACATGCCCAGGTACCAGGCGATGGTGTCCTTGCGTCCGGTCGCCTTGTACACCCCCGCGCCGGTGACCGAGGTGGCCCCACTGAGCTTCACCCCGCTCGCCGAACCCCACATCAGGGTCACCATGCCGCTGCCGTTGGCACCGCTGCCGTCGTTCTCGTGCGGCGCGCCGATGACCAGGTCGGCGTACTTGTTGTTGTTGACCTTGCCGATGGCCAGCGACATGCCGAAATGATCACGGCGCTCGGCCGAACCCGGCACCGCCGCCTGGTTCTGGTGCAGCTGCTGAGCCCCGGTGCCGGTCAGGCCGCCACTACCGCCGTACAGGATGGTGACCGCACCGGCCTCCTTGACGCTGCCGATCGCCTCCTTGAAGGCCCCGATCGCCAGGTCGTCCCGACCGTCGCCGTTGATGTCACCGGCCGCCAGCGAGGCACCGAACGCGTCGCGGTTCTCCGACTCGCCGGGCACACCGGGGGAACTCTGGTTGAAGTGCTTGGTCGAATCGACAACCAGGCCGGTACGGCTGCCCGGAATGATCCAGACCCCACCGCCATGCGCATTGTTCTTCTTGGTGTCGGCCTCGTCGGCGTCACCGATCGCCAGGTCGTCGTAGCCGTCACCGTTGAAGTCACCGGCCACCAGCGCGATGCCGAAGCTGGAGATGTTGTCCACCCCGGTGCCGATGAAGTAGTCGACGTGCGGCGCGGACGAGTAGCGCACCACCACCACGCCCGTCGGATAGTGCGGCAGGCTGTGGTTGAGCCAGCCGGCCGAAGCCGCGATGTCGTCGACCCCGTCGCCGTCGAAGTCGGAACGGGTCGCCCCGGTCCCCTTCACCGGCGTGACCGCCTTCGCCACCCGGTGGTACTGCATGATCAGGCCGTCCCGGGTGATGGTCCGGAACTCGTCGGCGGCCTGGGCGGGAGCGCTCACCGCCAGCCCGGCCAACACCGTCAGAACCGTCAGCCCGGCAAGCCTGCGCCGCATCGAAACCCCCGCATCCCCGTTGTCGCTCTCACAGCATAGGGAAACGTAGATCAAAAACCATGCCTTTCCGGCCAGACATCGCGGTCTGCCCGTCCGGAACCGGCCGTCGCGGACGGGCGGACCGCGAGAACGCCCGGCGCGATCCTGACGGACCGACCGGGCGTACCGGCTCCGGGACAGCGGCCACCGACTGACAGCGGTCAGTACTTCCGCGACGGCTCGGCCGGCCCGGCACCCGGCACTCTCGCGGGCAGTGCCGGTTGCAGGGCCTCCAGCGCCCGGCTGACGCCCAGGCCGGCGAGGACCGCCAGCGCGAAGACGACCGTCGACAGCCACCGGGGGCCGTCCGCGACGAGAATGGTCATCTGCACCAGGCTCAGCAGGGCGACCCCCAGCACGGTGCCCGCGAAGCCGCCCCGCCCGCCGGCCACGCTCACGCCGCCGAGCAGGACGGCGCCGGCCACGAACGCCAGCTGGCCGTTGTCGGCCGACAGGGTTGTGGCGCCGATCCGGCCGGCCAGCAGGACTCCGGCCGCGCCCGCGATCAGGCTGGAACCGCCCAGGCCGATGACCGCGCCCAGCAGCCGTGCGCCGAACGGCGACGGCGGCTCCCCGGCGACGACCCGGTTGCCGCTCAGCGCCCGCCGCACCGCCGGGATCGACCACACCACCGCGCCGCCGATCGACAGCAGGAGAAACAGCACCAGCCACCCGGCCCCGGCACCGTCGGACCGGATCCAACCTTCGCTCGCGAGCCGCCGCGGACCGCCGCTGCCGGTGGTGGCGAGCAGAATGCCCTGCGCCAGGGCCAGCCCGCCCAGCGACACCGCCCACCCGGGCGCCTGCAGCAGCCCGGCGACCAGGCCCATCCCGAGACCGAAGAACGCCGCGGCGGCGATCGCGGCGACCGCCGCGACGAGGACCGGGGCGCCGGCGTCGAGCACCTCCGCGTACGTCAGGCCGGCGAGGGCAGCGACGGCGACGACCGCCAGGTTGGGCGTGGCGGTGCGCAGCGACAGCGCGAAAGCGGTCGCCAGCAGGCCGGCGGAGGCGATGTTGAACACCAGCGGCGACAGCCGCGACCCGTCCTGGGAGTACCACACCACCGCGGCGACGACGGTCAGCGCCAGCAGCACCGCCTCCCAGATCAGGTGCGGCCGAAGGGAGCCACCGGAACGGGACGTGACCGGTCCGGCGGGTGCCAACGGTTGTGCAGGCGTGAAAACCACAGCGCTTCCTCCCTTGAGCGGACGCTGACACTAACCGGCAGGCGCCACACATACACGAGCCCGGATACCTAGGGCGGGCCGGAGTCGAATGCTCAACTCCGCCCGGACGCTCGCCGCAGCAGCCAGTCGCCCACATGCAGGAGAACGGCAGCGTCCCAGCAACGACGCACCGCACGATCCGAACCGCGCTTAACGAGGCGGTACGCCGGGGAGACCTGGCCAAGAATCCGGCCAGCCTCGCCAAGGCACCGCGCCTGCCGGAAAGCGAGATCGAGCCGGAAGCACACCCCCGATCCAAAAGCAAGTGTCGATAAGACGACGCCACCTCACCTTGCCCTCATGAGTGCGTAATCATAGCGTGACGCCATGTGGTCGAGATTGTCACAGCTTTGGGGAAAAAGAAGTGGAACTACGAACGAGGAAAACTGGAACCAGGTCATTAGCGATGGATCCCAAAGCTGGCATCCCGACCATGTCCGGAGTCTGATCCTCGACGCTGAGGAGAAACTCCACCTTCAAGGGCTATGGCGCAAGGTTGGGATCGCCTGGATCCTCGTAGGAAATATCGCCCTTATCGCAACAGCAACAGTCGCCACGTTTTCCAATCTCGGACAACTGAACCGTTTCTCCACTCCACTCTACGCCGCATGCGCCGTATCGCTTCTCGCTTCGCCTGCGCTGGCTTACTGGCAGTACAAGCGCATGAGAAAAACCCGCATAATCATCAAAAAGCTGCACGTCATCCGCCGGCGAACCCAGTCCGACCTAGACACGAGCACGAGCAGCGGAGAGAATTCGGCGCTGCGCGCGCAGAAGCGCTACAGGGATGACGTCCCCGACCTCATCTCACAGTTCCGTGAGGATGCCGGGAGGACCCGAGGAATTCATAACCGCTTCCAAAGCGTGATTATTGTCGGCTCGGTAGCCACCTCCGCGATTGCTACAGCGTCAGTCGCCTTTAGCCAAGCAAGGTGGCTAACTGTGGCAGCAAGCGCCGCCGTCGGGCTATCAGCCGGCTTCACCGGGTATTTCAAATATCACGAGCGCAGCTTCAACTCACAGCAGACGGCTGACGCGATTGAGCGTGAATACGAGGCGGTTGAACTTCGCGTGGGCAAGTACGCGGGATTAGATGAGGCAAAGGCATACGCCCTCTTCGCCGACACCGTCGAGAGGCTTCGTGACGAGCAGAACAAGCGACAGCAGCAGCTTGATCAGCCCGCCGAGGTCAAGCGCGAAGAGTGACAGGGCACTCACCGGACGCCGGTCTGCACGCAGCGCGTTGACGACGACTGAGACCACAACTGACACCACAAGCGGAACGCCCGGTCGATCCCTGCGGATCGACCGGGCGTTCTCGCTGTTCACGAGCGGTGGCGGCGGGATTTGAACCCGCGGAGGGCGTAAACCCTCACACGCTTTCGAGGCGTGCTCCTTAGGCCACTCGGACACGCCACCGCCGAAGAGGCTACAGGACTCCCGGTTCGGACGCCGAACCGGTCCCCGGCCGGCCGGCCTGGCAGGATCACTGGCATGAGTACGCACATCGGCGCGAAGCCGGGCGAGATCGCCGAGCGGGTCCTGATGCCGGGTGACCCCCTGCGGGCCAAGTGGATCGCGGAGACCTACCTCGAAGGGGCGAACTGCTACTCGACGGTCCGGGGGATGCTGGGCTTCACCGGCCGCTGGAACGGCGTCGAGGTCTCCGTGCAGGGGTCGGGGATGGGCATGCCGTCCGCCTCGATCTACGCACACGAGCTGGTCAACGAGTACGGCGTGAAGTCGCTGATCCGGGTCGGCTCGTGTGGCGCATTGTCCGAGGACCTTCAGCTGCGGGACGTGATCGCGGCGATCGGGTCGTCGACCGACTCGAACATGAACCGGGTGCGTTTCGACGGGCTGATCGACTACGCCCCGGTGGCCGACTTCGGGCTGCTGCGTACCTCGGTGGAGGTGGCCGAGCGGCGCGGCATCGCGATGCGGGTCGGGCCGATCCTGGCGGCGGACGCCTTCTACACCGACCGGCCGGATCTCTACGACCGGCTGGCCGACTACGGGGTGCTGGCGGTGGAGATGGAGTCCGCCGCGCTCTACACGATCGCGGCCCGGTTCAAGGCACGCTCGTTGACTCTGCTGACCGTGAGCGACCACATCAAGACCGGTGAGAAGACCACCTCCCAGGAGCGGGAGCAGACCTTCAGCCAGATGGTCGAGATCGCCCTGGACACCATCGTCGCCTGACTCGCGGCACCCGTCGGCGTCCCGTCACCGCTCGTCGGTGGCGGGACGCTTCGTGTGCGGTCTTCGCCGCCCGCGCCGAACACCGCACCGCCGTAGCCCCAGCGCTGATCCACTCCATATCGCCGTAATGGCGGTATCCGCAGCGCCGCGTCACCACCATTACGCCGAAACGGCGGAGCACCACAGCCGGGTGACGGCGGTCACGACAAAAATAAGTACGACCGGTCGGTCGTATTGTGTAGGGTCAGCGGTATGACCGTTGACGGCCGGCTGGCCCGGGGTGAGCGCACCCGCACCGCAGTGCTGGATGCCGCCGTCAGCCTGGCCAGCGAGAACGGCCTCGACGGGCTGTCACTCGGGCATCTCGCCGACTCCCTCGGGGTGAGCAAGTCCGGCATCTTCGCGCACTGGCGTTCCAAGCAGGCGCTCCAGCTCGCCACCATCGACCGGGCCGTGGCCCAGTGGCAGGAGCTGATCATCACCCCGGCCCTGCGCGCCCCCCGGGGCGTACGCCGGATCTGGGCGCTGCACGAGGCCCGGATCGATTTCTACGCCACCCGGGTGCTGCCCGGGGGGTGCTTTTTCGGCACCGCCGAGTTCGAGTTCAACGCCCGGCCCGGTGCGGTCCACGATCGCCTCGCCACGGTCCTCGCCGACTGGACCGCGTTCCTGGAGCGGCTCGTCCGCGAGGCGGTCGAGCTCGGTGAGCTGCCCGCCGAGGTGGATGTGGCGCTGCTTGCGTACGAGATCGATTCGTTCGGGATCGCCGCCGCGTTGCGCTCCCGACTCTTCGACCCGGAGAGCACCTACCGGCATGCCCGCCGGAGCGTGCTGGACCGGCTCCGGGGCCTGTGCCCCGATCCCACCCTGCTACCGGAAGGCACCTGATGAGCAACGCCGTCGCCGACCCCACTGCCGTCGAGTACGGCCACGTCGAGCACGCCATGGTGCACTTCGACGACCTCGACGCCATGGGCATCCTGCACAACGCGCGGTACGCGCTGCTGCTGGAGCGGGCGCTCACCGCGTACTGGTCCGCCAACGGGGTCGCCTTGCAGAACGGGCAGGCCACCACCCCCGACGTGTTCCACGCGGTCCGCGAGTTCGCGATCACCTACCGTGCCCCGATCACCGGCACCGGCCCGGTCGGGGTGCACTTCTGGCTGGAGCACCTGGGCACCAGCAGCGCCGTCTACGCCTTCCGCTTCCACTCGCTCGACGGCACGACGGTGTACGCCGAGGGACGACGGGCCGTCGTCCGGCTCGACCCGGCCACTCTGCGCCCGGCACCCTGGACGGACACCGCCCGAGGCATCGCCAGCGCCCTGCTGCGCCCCGCCTGACGAGAGCACCAGCGACGGCAGGGCTTCAGCGGAAGAAGGCGCGCATGACGGTGCCGGTCTCGGTGGCCAGGACTCCGCCGTACACCTCGGGGCGGTGGTTGAGGCGGCGGTCGCGCAGCACGTCCCAGAGCGAGCCGGCGGCACCTGTCTTCGGTTCCCACGCGCCGAAGACCACGGTGGACACCCGGGACAGCACCAGCGCGCCCGCGCACATGGTGCACGGTTCCAGGGTGACCACCAGGATGCAGCCGTCCAACCGCCAGCGGCCCAGCCGTTCGGCGCCCCGCCGCAGCGCAAGCACCTCGGCGTGCGCGGTCGGATCGCCGGTCAGCTCCCGCTCGTTGCGGCCGATCGCCAGTTCGTCACCGTCCGGGCCGTAGAGCACCGCACCCACCGGCACGTCGTCGGCCTGCCCGGACGGGTCGGCAACCGCCGGACCGGTGACCGCGACCTCCAGGGCGCGGCGCATCCAGAGTTCGTGACGCTGCCGCCGGCCGATGCCGCCCGGATCGGCGAGGCCCTCGTGCGCGCCCGGCCCCACCCGGCCGACCGCACCGGGAGTGGGTTGCCCGGCCCGGACCGTCTCCAACGCCGGATCGGTCGCGTCCGCCGGCTCCCCACCGCCCACCGGCGCGCCAGCAGATCCGGCGCTACCCAGCGGCAGCCCACCGGCAGATCCGACACCACCCGGCGGTGCTCCGCCGGCTGGATCAGACCTCACGCAGTTCCTCGACGTCATCGACGCAGCCCAGCACCTGGCAGACCTCGGCGGTGACGTCGGCCGGCATCAGTCCTTCGTGCGCGCAGAGGGCGAGCAACTGCTGCGCGGAGATGCCCAGGTCGGTCAGGATGTCCGCCTCACCGACCGGGTCGGCTTCCGGGTCGACGGCCGGTTGCTCGTTGTCGTCGCCACTGGTCGTGGCGGGAGGCGTCTCCTCGGCGTCGTCGAGCCCGGCGATCGACGTCTTGAGGTCACCGACCAGCAGGGCACCCAGCCGGGACTCCTCCGCGAAGGCCGAGTCCGAGCCGAAGACCCGCAGGTCCTCACCCTCGTCGAGGCGCAGGATGACCAGGTAGGTGTCGTCCGCCTCGACGAACAACAGCGACAGGTCGGCATCCGGTCCGACGTCGCGCAGCCGCTCGGCGACATCGTCGACGTCGGCGACACCCCGCAGACTCAGCTCGGCGGCTGTCCAGCCGCCCTTCTCGCGTACCACGGCCGCAGCGAAGTACGACACGGTCCCCCCAAGTAGCCCTTGGCACAGCTCACGCCAGCCGTTACGCGTGCACGTTAGCCGGTCGGATCGGTAGGCGACCGGTCAACGCCCCGAAGCGCCGGCCGGTCATTCCTGGGGAAGTATCTGGTTCCGCTCAGCCGGCGAGCCGCCGACGGGTGGCGATCAGCTCGCGCAGTCGTTCGGTGCGCGCCCGCTGTGGCCGTTCTCGTTCGCGTATCGCGCGGGCGTCCGCCAACTGCGCGAGCAGCTGAAGGCGGCGACGGCTGCGATCCGGGTCGAGCCGCGGAGTGGTCCAGGCCATACCGGGAGAGTGCCGAGTCCTGGCGGCACAGTCAAGATGGGTTTCAGTGCCTGCACGACGACGCAACGCACTCAATGCCGGTAGGAATCACCAGAGCGGCCAGTCGCCGCTGGTCCACCACCGGACGGCGACCGCGGCAGCGGCGATGCTCCACCCTCCGGCGGTCACGATGGCGATGCCGGTGGCCACCCCCCGGTCGCCGTACCGGACCAGCACGAGGGACACCAGCCAGGCCAGCGCTCCGGCGATCAGGGTCCACCAGGCGTACCCGGTGAAGGTGCCGCCGAGCAGCCCGAAGATGACCAACCAGGCGGTCGTGCCGGTGGCGCCGGCGGCGATGGCCGCTCCGCTGACCGGGTGCGGCTCACGGTAGGTGGGACGCGGCGGGCGCCCGCTGGGGAAGAGACCCGACGGGCTGTACGGCATCATCGCTGGCCACTCCTCCCACGCCTGGCCGGTACTGCTCACCGTACCGGGGAGGACCGCCGCTGGGCGGGCGAGCGCACGCGGCCGGGCCGGACGGGACGGGTTCTGTCAGGATGGCCGGGTGGTTGCGCTGACCGGACGACGACACCTGCCGTACGCGGCGCTGCTGCTGGTGCCGGTGCTCGCCGCCGGCTGCGCGACCGGTCCCGGACCCACCTGGTCCGCACCGACCAGCAGCCCGACAAGCGCAACGACCGGGACCAGCCCGACGGCACCGGCCAGCACCACCCCGACCGCCGCCGGCAGCCCGGGGCCGGAGAGCGCCGATCAACCGGCGCCGACCGCCACCCCGGGTGCCGACCGGCTGCCGCACGTCTTTCCGGTACGCGCCCGCAACGTCGACTACCACCCGACCCACTCCGGGTACCCGGGCACGGACATCTTCGCCGACTGCGGCGAACCGTTCGTGGCGGTCACCGACGGTACGGTCGGCGAGGTCAGCCGCCGGGACCGGTACGACAAGCGGGGCCCACAGGGCCCGTACAACGGTGGCCTGTCGGTGTCGGTGCTCGGCGACGATGGCGTGCGCTACTACGGCTCGCACCTGACCGAGATCGCCGTGGGCATCGAGCCCGGCGTGCGGGTACGGGCCGGTCAGCAACTCGGCACCGTGGGCCGGACGGGCAACGCCAACAACGTCTGCCACTTGCACTTCGGCATCTCTCCGCCGTGCCTGGGTGAGGACGGCTGGTGGATCCGTCGGGGTGTGGTCTGGCCGGCGCCGTACCTCGACTCGTGGCGCAGGGGCGGCAACCGCGCACCGGCGGCCGAGGTAGCCCGATGGCACCGCCGGCACGGCTGTCCGGCGAAACCACCGGGGCGCTGAACGGGGCATCGCGTCCCGCGTCATTCGCACGTCATCACTCCGCAACATTGACGGAGGTCTCATTCGTGAACTACCGTCCGCCTAACACCTCAGAGAGCGCTCTCTGGCCTACCTAAACTCACAATGACGACAAAACGCGCCCACCGGTCGCGGCCGGACCGGCGCGATGGAGGAAAGATGAGACCTCCCGTCCCACACCGCACCCACCACCGGCTCCTGGCCGCCGGCGCCGCCGCGGCCCTCGTCCTCGGCGGGCTGGCCGTCATCGCCACCTCCGCCGCACAGGCCGCGCCGGTCGGTGCCGGCAGCTACACCACCACCCCCGTCGGCCCGCTCCCCAGCGGCTGCGGAAACCTCACCACCAACCCCCGGCAGTACGTCACCGCCGCCGCACCCGCCGGGCCGGTACCGACAAACGACTGGTGGTCCTCGCTGCTGTGGAAGCGCTTCAACTGCGCCTTCAGCGAGCCACTGCACGCCCACCCGGTCGCCTACCAGCCGGTCACCGACGGCCTCGGCTTCTCCGCCACCTCCACGGCCACCATCACCGGCACCGCCACCGGGGTCGGCGAGTTCAAGTACCCCTACGTCGAGGACATCCGGGTCGGCTTGGCCGGGCTGGGCGCCCCGAACGTTCTGGTGGACGACTGGACGGACTGGACGGTCACCCCGTACTGGAGTGACGGGTCACGCACCCTGCGGGCCACCATCGGACACGGCCTGCCGTTCACGTACTTCCGCAGCACCGGCGGCGACGCGGTGATCAACGCAACCGGCGGCAGCCCCACGATCTGGTCCAACAGCGGTGCCACCATCGGCTTCACCGTCCGCGGCCACGACTACGTCGCGTACGCGCCGAGCGGCGCGACCTGGACCGTCAGCGGCGCACGGATCAGCTCCAACCTCGCCGGCCGCGGCTACTTCTCCGTCGCCCTGCTGCCGGCCACCGCCGACGGCACCACCCGCGCCCAACTCGCCACCACCTACGGCCGGTACGCGCACGCGCACGTCACCGGCACCCGGGTCGCCTACAGCTACCAGCAGTCGAGCAGCCAGGTGGAGACCCGATACACCTTCACCACCACGCCCCGCGAGGGCACCGAGACGCGTACGGTGGTCAGCCTCTATCCGCACCAGTGGAAGGCGCTGACCGGGGCCACCCCGATCAGCCAGACCTACCCGTCGGCCCGGGGCCGGATGAAGGTGCTCACCGGGGTCGCCGAGTTCCGCACCTCGATGCGCTTCCACGGCGTACTTCCCGAGGTGCCCGCCGTCGCCACGGGGGCCGGCACCGACCTGACCACGCTGCGCCAACACCTGGCGGCGACCCGCGCCAACCCGATGGACCAGCGCGGCGGAGACACCTACTGGACGGGCAAGGGGCTGGGCCGGGCGGCCCGGATCGCCGAGATCGCCGACCAGGTCGGCGACACCGAGACCCGTACGGCCGCGTTGAACGCCATCCGCGCCACGCTCACCGACTGGCTCACCGCCTCGCCCGGCGAGACCGAGCGGCTGTTCTACTACGACCAGCGCTGGGGCACGCTGATCGGCTACCCCGCCTCGTACGGCTCCGACCAGGAGCTCAACGACCACCACTTCCACTACGGCTACTACATCGCCGCCGCCGCGACGCTTGCCAAGTTCGACCCCGCCTGGGCCCGCCAGGACCAGTACGGCGGCATGATCGACCTGCTGATCCGGGACGCCAACAACTACGACCGCACCGACAGCCGCTTCCCGTACCTGCGTGACTTCGACATCTACGCCGGGCACGACTGGGCGGCCGGGCACGGCGCGTTCGCCAGCGGCAACAACCAGGAGTCCTCGTCGGAGGGGATGAACTTCGCCAACGCCCTGATCCAGTGGGGACAGGCCACCGGCAACACCGCCGTACGCGACGCCGGCATCTTCATCTACACCACGCAGGCCGCCGCCATCCACGAGTACTGGTTCGACGTCACCGGTGAGAACTTCCCCGCCGCGTTCGGCCACAACAACGTCGGCATGGTCTGGGGGGACGGCGGGGCGTACGCCACCTGGTTCAGCGCCGAGCCGGAGATGATCCAGGGCATCAACCTGCTGCCGATCACCGGCGGGCACCTCTACCTGGGCTACCACCCCGACTACAACGCACAGAAGTACGCCGAACTGGTCCGCAACAACGGCGGCGAGCCGACCATCTGGCAGGACATGCACTGGCAGTTCCTGGCCCTCGGCGACGCCGACGCCGCCCTGGCCAAGCTGCGCGCCAACCCCGGCTACACCCCGGAGGAGGGCGAGAGCCGGGCGCACACCTTCCACTGGGTGCGCAACCTGGCCGCGCTGGGCCGGGTGGACACCGAGATCACCGCCAACCACCCGTTGGCCGCCGTCTTCAACCGCAACGGTGCCCGGACGTACGTGGCCAGCAACATCTCCAACACCCAGCTGACCGTACGGTTCTCCGACGGGACGCAACTGTCGGTGGCACCGGGACGGACCGCCACCAGCGGCGCGCACACCTGGAGCGGCGGCAGCGGCGGTGGCGGCACGCCCCCACCGACCACCACCCCGACGCCCACTCCCACGCCGACCCCGACGCCCACGCCCACCCCGACGCCCACCCCGACCCCGACCGGGCCGGTCAGTTCGCCGGTGCGGTACCTGCTGTCGGGCGGCGGTCTGGGCGCGGCGGGATCCGCCGGCAGCACCACCGTGACCAGCGCCGGCGGCGGCAACTACGACGGCACCCCACGTAACCCGGTGGTGTTCACCGCGACCGGGCTCAACCTCAACCACAACGGCGGGCAGACCGCGTTCGACCTGCTGCTCGACGCCGGCCAGGCGGTCGGCAACGGGGTACAGCTCCGCATCTCGTACGACCTGACCGGCAACGGGTCCTGGGAACGGATCGAGACCTACCGGTACTTCGCCACCGACCCGGTTCCCGGTTGGGAGCACTACACCCAGGCGGCCGGGCTGCACTCCAGCACCGGATCGCTGGGGAACCTTCGCAACGGCACCGTACGGGTGGAGGTCTGGTCCGCCATCGGCAACAATCCCAGCACGCTCGGGATCGGAAACCAGTCGGTGATCAGACTGCCGTACAGCTGATCACCGCCCACCCGGGTCGGGGCGTCCACGTCCGGTAGGACGCTCCGGTGCCGACTCGGGGCCCTCGTCCACTGCTTCGGCCCCCAACCCCGCGCCGCCGGTCGTCTCCCGACCGGCGGCGCGGGCGCGTAGTTTGCAGACCATGACCCGTGATCCCATCGCCGACCTGCGTCGGATCGCCTTCCTGCTGGAGCGGGCGAACGAGGCCACCTACCGGGTCCGGGCCTTCCGGTCCGCCGCGAGCGCCCTGGCCGCGCTGCCGGCGGCAGAGGTGGCGCAGCGTGCCCGGGCCGGCAAGCTCACCGAGTTGGCCGGCGTCGGTGACGTGACGGCCCGCTGCGTGGCCGAGTCGCTGGCCGGCGAGGAGCCGGTCTACCTGCGGCGACTGCTCGCCACCGAGGGCACCGACCTGGACGCCGAGGCGAGCCGGCTGCGTGCCGCGCTGCGCGGCGACTGCCACACCCACTCCGACTGGTCCGACGGCGGCTCGCCGATCGAGGAGATGGCGCTGGCCGCGGTCGAGCTGGGCCACGAATACCTGGTGCTGACCGACCACTCGCCCCGGCTCAAGGTGGCGCGCGGCCTGACCGCGGACCGGCTGCGCCGGCAACTCGACCACGTGGCACAGCTCAACGAGGCGCTGCCTGAGGGATTCCGGATCCTCACCGGCATCGAGGTGGACATCCTCGCCGACGGCTCCCTCGACCAGGAGGAGGAGTTGCTCGCCCGCCTGGACGTGGTGGTCGGCTCCGTGCACAGTGGCCTCAACGACGACCGGGCCAAGATGACCCGGCGGATGCTGACCGCCGTCGCCAACCCGCACCTGGACATCCTCGGGCACTGTACCGGCCGGATGGTGTCGTCCCGCCCGGCCGGAGTGACCGGTCCGGGCGACCGCGGACACCGCGCCCGGACCCGCCCCGAGAGCGACTTCGACGCCGACGCGGTCTTCGCCGCCTGCGTCGAAAACCGCACCGCCGTGGAGATCAACTCACGACCGGAGCGTCAGGACCCGCCCAAGCGGTTGATCCGCCGCGCACTGGAGGCCGGCTGCCTCTTCGCCATCGACACCGACGCGCACGCCCCCGGCCAGCTCGACTGGCAGCGCTTCGGCTGCGAACGGGCAGCCCGCTGCGGCGTCCCCGCCGACCGGGTCATCAACACCTGGACCGCCACCGACCTGACCGCCTGGACAACCCCCTGACCACCTGCCCTCGGCCTCAGTGCTTGATCCACTCCATATCGCCGTAATAGCGGTATCCGTGGTGCCGCGTCACCGCCATTCCGCCGAAACCGCAGAAGGCACCCCAGCCGGCGTCGTCCCGGCGCGCACTGGGTCGGAAGGTCGCGCGGTGCCCGCCCGGCGGCGGCCGATCAGTCCCTGCGACACGGCCACGCCGAGCAACACGATCAGCGCGCCGACCGGCTGGTGCCAGGTGAGCCGCTCGTCGAGCACGAGCGCACCGATCACGATGGCGAAGACCGGGATCAGGTAGGTCACCATGGCGGCCGTGGTGGCGCCCACGATCCGGATGTTGCGCAGGTTGATGACGAAGGCCAGTCCGGTACCGATCGCGCCCAGCACCAGCACGGAGGCGACCACGCTCGGCGACAGGCTGGTCGGTACCGGCGGCGCGCCGGCCACCAGCGGCGCCACGATGGCGAGCTGGGCCGTGGCGAGCACCAGCTGCGCAGTCGACAGCGACAGTCCGGACAGCTCGCTGCCCGCGACGAACTTCTTCTGGTACGGAATGGCGAGGCCGTAGCAGGCCGCCGCCGCGAAGCACATCAGCTGACCCACCAGGTGGGCACCGCCGACGCCCTGCCAGACGCCGAGCACCACCAGCACACCGGCGAAGCCGAGCGCCAACCCGACAGCCTTGCGGACGGTCAACCGCTCGGTACGGAACACCAGCACCGCCATCGGCAGCACCACCAGCGGGGTGGTGGCGTTCCAGATGCCCGCGAGCAACGACTCGATCCGCTGCTCGCCGTAGCCGAACAGGCTGAACGGCACCGCCACCCCGAAGGCGGCGATCACGCAGAGGTGGCCCCACACGCGCGGGTCCCGGGGCAGTCGGTCCCGCAGCAGAGCGAGCACCACCAACAGGGTCAACGCACCGGCGCCGACCCGGTAGAGGGTGAGGTGCAGGGGGTGCAGTTCGGCCACACCGACCTTGATGAACAGGAAGCTGGAGCCCCAGATGGCGGCGAGTGCGACGAATCCGGGCAGCCAGCTCCGCAAGGCCAGCTTGTCAGGGGTGAGATCCATGGTCACCCCTGACACTCTGCCCCTGGGGAACGACATTGTCCTGCGGATTTCCGCCGCCGTGTCGCGCACCACAGGAACCGGGCACCCCACTGCCGCCGGCGGGTCGCCACGCCGGTGCGGAAGGGCCGGAAAGACGGCAACCTCTGTCCGGCCGTCTCGCGTAGGGTCGCGTGCGTGGGACGAATCGACGACATCGCCAACCGCTACGTCGCCGAGTGGGCCGCGCTGAGCCCGACCGGCGCCACCTACGTCGGCATTTCCGGTTATGACGACCAACTGGACGACCTGTCGCCGGACGGGTACGCCGCCCAGGCCGACCTGACCCGCCGCACCCTGGCCGACCTCGACGCCACCGAGCCGGACACGGAGGCCGAGCGCATCGCCCGGGAGGCGATGCAGGAGCGGCTGGGTCTCGACCTCGCCCGCTACGACACCGGGGAGACGACCAGCGAGGTCAGCGTCATCACCAGCGGGTTGCACCACAGTCGAATGATCTTCGATCTGATGCCGACCGAGGGTGCCGAGGCGCAGGCCAACATCGCCGCCCGGTTGAGCCTCTTCGCCGGTGCGATGGAGGGCTACAAGACCACGCTGCGCGAGGCGGCCGCGAAGGGCCACGTCAGCTCGCAGGCTCAGCTGCTCAAGGTGGCCGAGCAGTGCGACGCCTGGGTCGACCCGCAGGGCGACAACGTCTTCCACGGGCTGGTCGAGCGGTTGGGTGCCGAGGGCGCCCTCGACGCCGACCTGCGTCGGGGGGCGGCGGCAGCCACCGCGGCGATCGCCGAGTTCGGGCAGTTCCTGCGCACCGAGCTGGCTCCGCACGGGCGGCAGAAGCAGGCTGCCGGGCGGGAGCGGTACGAGCTGGCCTCGCAGTACTTCCTCGGTGCCCGGATCGACCTCGACGAGACGTACGCCTGGGGGTTCGCCGAGTTGGCCCGCCTGGAGGCCGACATGCGTACGGTGGCCGGGCAGATCCTCACCCCCGGTGCCACCATCGACGAGGCGGTGGCCGCGCTGGACGCCGATCCGACCCGCACCATCCAGGGCAAGGAAGCGTTCCGGGACTGGATGCAGCAGCTCGCCGACCAGGCGATCAGCGAGCTGCACGGCACCCACTTCGACATCCCCGAGCAGGTACGCCGGATCGAGTGCATGATCGCGCCGACCAGCGACGGTTCCGTCTACTACACCGGCCCCAGCGAGGACTTCGCCCGGCCGGGGCGGATGTGGTGGGCGGTACCGCAGGGGATCACGGACTTCTCCACCTGGCGTGAGGTGACCACCGTCTACCACGAGGGCGTCCCCGGCCACCACCTTCAGATCGGGCAGACCGCCGTCCGCGCCGAGATGCTCAACCGCTGGCAGCGGCTGCTCTGCTGGGTCTCCGGGCACGGCGAGGGCTGGGCGTTGTACGCCGAACGGCTGATGGACGAGCTGGGCTACCTGGAGGATCCGGGTGACAAGCTGGGCATGTTGGACGGCCAGGCGTTCCGGGCGGCGCGGGTGATCGTCGACATCGGCATGCACCTGGAGTTGGAGATCCCGAAGGACAATCCGTTCGACTTCCACCCGGGGGAACGCTGGACGCCCGAGCTGGGCTGGGAGTTCCTGCGGGAGCACTGCCGGGTGCCGGACGAGATGCTGCGGTTCGAGTTGAACCGCTACCTGGGCTGGCCGGGGCAGGCACCGTCGTACAAGGTGGGCGAGCGGATCTGGTTGCAGGCCCGCGACGACGCGAAGACCCGCAAGGGCGCCGACTTCGACCTGCGTGAGTTCCACCGGCAGGCGCTCGACCTGGGTGCGCTCGGGCTCGACCCGCTGCGTCGGGCGCTGGCCCGTCTCTGAGTCCGCACACGCTGAAGGGGTGGACCCGCGTGGGTCCACCCCTTCAACGTCGACGTGTTCAGCGGGTCAGCGCTTCTCCGCCTCGCCCTGCGTTCCGCGCTGGAGCGGCACGGTGGGTTCCTCGGAGCGCCAGTTGGTCGACGCCGGCGGGATCTCGTCGGTAAGCGGACCGGCCGCGCGGTCGTCGTCACGTACCGCCGGCTGGTCCACGCGGGTCGGCGCCGGGTCCGCCCCGGCCCGGTGGGTGCCCACGGCCGCCGGGGCGGGCCGACGGGAGAACAGCAGCGCGGCGACGATCAGCGCCAGGCCCAGCACGACCAGGGCGAGCGGCGCCCACACACCCAGGATCGCCAGCTGACCCCGGCTCGACTTGGCCCGGTCGGCGGAGGCCGTCACGGTCTCGTCGTTGTACACGAAGTCCGCGTCCAGCAGCGTCACCGGTGCGCCCGTGTTGGGCGTCAGCACCTTCTTCTGCTGCTCCCGCACCTTGATGTAGGAGCCGGTCACCGGGTCGACCCAGACCGTACGGGTGTTGCTGTAGACGATGTCGCCGGCGGTCGCACCCGGGACGAGCGCGCCGAGCAGCAGGGCGATCCGCTCGGCGGGCAGCGGCAGCTTCTCGTCGGTGATGACCTGCTCGTACCGGTACGTCTCCAGGCCCTCGATCTCCTCGGTGCCCTTGAACTCGGCCATCCGGGTCTGCCGCAGGTCCCGGTCGAAGACCTCGTAGTTGCTCTGCTCCGCGTTGAACGGGAACTTGTAGACCTGCCCGGCGAACGAGACCTTCTCCGGGGTGCCGCTGTCGTCGAGGAACTGGTCGTTCCACTCCACGGCCGCTCCGGAGACCCGGTCCAGGGCCAGTTCCGCGCCGTACGCGCTGACCAGTTCCTTGGTGTCGGTCCGGTCGACGGTCTGGCCGACCCGCCACACCACGGTGTCGCCGGCGAGGTCACCGCTGAGCGCTGCGGTCTTGTCGCGTTCCGGAGTGACCAGGATGGTGGACTTCAGGTCAGCCTGGTCGATGTCGACCGCGCCGTTGGTGATCTGGAGAAAAGTCGCGCCCTTGGCCTCGGCGACCGAGGTCGAGGGATCCAGGTCGTAGGGCAGTTTGGTCATCGCCGGCTTGACGACGAACACCAGTCCGGCGGCCAACGCCAGGAGCAGGACGCCCCCGCCGAACAGCACGGCACCCACGGCGCGGTGCTTCATGTTTCCTCCCTAGAGGAGCGAATTTCGTCGGTGTCAATCAGTGGGATGGCCGCGAGGTTACTACCTAGTCACATAGCGACGCGACCCCCGGTCAGCTCTGATTTCTGCACCGTGTCGGGCTGATGCTCCGCGCGACGGCGCAACACCAGGACGAAATTCCAGGCCACCACTTCCCGCAGCCAGGGAACCCGGATCACCCAGCGGGCCCACCACGGGTGGTACCGGGGCAGCGCATCGACCATATCGATTTGGTCATTGCTCCGCGCCCAGCGCAGCGTGTCGGCGATCGACACCGGGAAGAGCGTCTCCCGGAACCGGTTCTTCGGCGGCCGTCCGGTGCGGCGTTCGTACCGGCGGCGGGCCCGGTCGCCGCCGAGATAGTGCCAGGGCGCGGTCTCGTGCCCACCCCAGGGCGAGAACCACGGGGTGTACGACACGAAGATCAGCCCGCCGGGTCGGGTGACCCGTACCATCTCGTCGAGCATCCGGGGTGGCTCGGCGACGTGTTCCACCACGTTGGACGAGAACGCGATGTCCACGCTGCCGGTGCGTACCGGCAGCGCCGTGCCGCTGCCCCGCAGCATGCCCGCCACGGACTCCCCGGCTGCGGAGAAGTCACCCACGTCCGGGTCGAGCCCGACGTAGTGGGATCCGGCCGCGCGGAAGGCGGCGGCGAAGTACCCCGGCCCACCGCCCACGTCCAGCACGGTCCGGCCGGTCAACTCCGTGTAGCCGTGCAGCTGAGTTACCGAGTCGGCGGCCAGCAGGCCGTAGAAGTGGTCCGGGTCGGTCTGCTCGACCAGGAATGCCCGGAACAGGGTCACCGACCGGCGCAGGGTGGCGAAGCGACGCCGTGCCGCCCGCCGCGCCCGGTCGTCCGCTGTCGTCACCGCGTCACCGTCCCGTCCTCGGTCCCGCCCTCGGCCGCCCGTGGCGGCTGTCCGGATGTGCCCGGCGTCACATCATGCGCGACGGGCGGCTCGGTCCGTACGCCGGGTGTGGGCATGACCGCCGCGACCACCGCGCCGACCGCGACCAGCATCGCCGCCTGCACCCAGGAGCCGTAGGCCCAGCTCTGCCCGTGCCCCTGCACCCGTCCGGTCACCGCGATCACGGTGGCCACCGTGAGGCCGCCGAGCACCACCACCGGCAGGGCCCGCACGGCCAGTTGCCGCAACACCATCGCGGCCAGCACGATCGCCACCGGCAGCACCCCGCCCAGCGCGGCGAGCAGCACCACCAGCAACCCACCGATCAGCCAGGCCGGCACCTCCGCCGGGATAGCTGCGGCCCCGCCACCATCCACGGACGCGCCACGCCCGGTGCCCAGCGACGCACCACGCCCGGCGTCGACCGACGCGACACGCACGGTGTCCAGCCGGCGGCGCGCCGGCCACGTGGCCAGCAGCAGCACCCCGACGACCGTCAACGCGCCGGCCAGCAGGGCACCTCGATAGGCGCGGTCCGGCGCGAAGATCAACCTGACCTCGCCGCCGACACCGGCCGGTAGCACCCACGCCTGCTGCCAACCGTCCACCCGGGTCGGGGTCAGCGGCGTACCGCCAAGCGTGGCCGTCCAGCCCGGGTTGGCGTTCTCCGGCACCACCAGCAGCGCCGACTCCCCGCCGTCGACCCGGACCGTCCGGTCCGTCGGTGCCCAGTCCAGCACTGTCACGGCCCGATGCCGAGGCTTGTCGACAGCGTCGACAGCACGCGCGGCGGCACCGTCCACCGCAGGTGAGGTCGCACCATCCACCCCGGGTGCGGTCGCACCGTCCGCCGCACCGGAAGTCGCGTCCGCCACCGGTCGCAGGCTCGCGTCCTGCACGAGGAAGCCCTTCGAGGGCGAGGTTCCCAGCCGGTGCCCGCCGGCCGGCAGATCCAGCACGGCACCGCCCGGCCCGCAGACCCGCAGCGGCACCGGCCGGCCGGCCAGCACGTCGCCGAGTCGGGCGTCGACCGACGTGTCGTAGCGGTGGCCGTCCAGCTCGACGGTCGGTCCGTCGCCGCACCGCTCGACGACCCGGGTCTCGGCGTCGACCGGCTCCAGCAGCTTCGCCAGAGCGGGGATCTCCACCTCGGCAATGCCTGCGGTCGCGGGCCAGCCGTTGCCCCGCTGGTCGGCGATCCGCAGTTCGGTCGAGCGCACCACGATCTCGATCCGGTTGGTGCGTACCGCCGGGAAGCGCACCGTCCCGTCGGCGCCCACCGGTACGACCACCTCGCGGCCGGGTGTGCGGATCTCGACCTCGTCGGGCAGCGAGCCGACCGGCAGTTGCGCGGCCCGCAACCGCAGCTGGTCGATCCGACGCGGGCCCGACCAGCTCAGCCGCAGGGTGGGCCGCAGGTCGCCGGTGTCGGCGAGCCAGGCCGTGCCGGGATCACCGTCGATCGCCGCGTACGCCGTCACGGCCGGGTCTCCGGCCAGCCGGGACGAGGCGCTCGCCGTCACCTTCAGGCCGGAGAGCTTGAGATCGCCGCCCGGGCGGGCCACCGCCCGCAACGCCATCCGGTACGTGTCGGCGGCCGGGTTGCGGAAGATCCGGTCCAGCCCCAGCGGCTCTTCACCGACCCGGGCCAGGAACCGGTCGCAACGGATCACCGTGTCGGCCGCCCGCACCGGCGACCCGACCGGGACGATCCGGTCGGCTTCCGACGCCTGGGCGAGGTGGCACGCCGGACGGTCGGCCGGGCCCCGGCTGAACACCCAGCTCACCGGCCCGGCCGGATCCTGCGGCAGGTCGGTGGGGGCGCGCAGCGCGCGACGCGGCTCGGTGTCGGCGATGGTCAACTCGCGGATACCAACGGCACCGTCGAGCCGTCCGTCGGCCACCGCCAGCACGGTCACCCGTACCCGGCTGGTCGGTCCGGGCAGCGTGTAGTACGTGTGGCCGCCCAGCGTCGGGGCCACCTCGTGATCCACCGAACCACGGTCGGTGGTCAGCCGGAACCGGGTCACCGGCCAGCCCACAGCCAGGTCGGTGACGAACGACAGTCGCACGTTCTCCACCTGGCGAGGAGTGTCCAGGTCGACTTCGAGCCACTGCCCGACCGGCCCGCTCAACGGTGCCGAGTGCCAGGCGGTGTGCGGGTCGCCGTCGACGGCCGCGAACGGCAGGCGGGACGGGTCGGCCGGGCCGAGCGTGTCCACGAAACTCACCGCCGAGGACGCCGACACCTCGCGTACGCCCTGGTAGGTCGCGGTGGTCTGATGCTGCTCGCCGGGGAAGGGCAGCAGGTCGAGGGCGACCCGGCCCTGCCGTCCCGACTCGTTCGCGGTCAACGTCTGGGAGAGGTTGTCCCGCACCCGGCCGATGTCGCGTTCCCGGCGGCGCAGCCCGTCGGTGACGATCCACGACTCGCCTGTCGCCTCGGGTGTCCCGTCCCGGTCGCCGGCGAGCACCACCGGCCGGTCCCGTTCCACCACGCCCTGTTCCAGCAGGGCCAGCAGGGATTCCGGGCCGCCGCTGACCGTCGGTACGTCGGCGGTGAGCACCGCCGAGGCAGCCGGGACCGGCGCGTCGACCTGGTACACCTCGATCGCCGGCAGGGTGTCGAACCCCTCGTCGACCGGGCTGCCGATGGTCCGGGTCAGGGCGTCGGTGCTGCCGAAGGTGGCGACGCGGGTGATGCCGGGCGACTCGGCCAGCGCCCGGCGCAGCACCGCCACCGGTGGGGCGTCCACCTGGATCCGGTCGATGTCGTTGCGCAGCAGCAGATGCCGGAATCCGGAGCGGGCGAGCAGGTCGGCCAGCCCGGTGGAGCCACGACCGGTGGCCAGCACCTCCTCGACAGTGTCCATCATCCGGGTGTTACCGGCCGAGCCGAGCGGAATCTGGTGCCGGACCGCCCACGGCGCCCCGGCCAGGGCCTGCAACGGCTCGTCGACCGTACGTCCCCACTCGTACTGCCCGAAGCCGGAACCGGGCACCATCAGCGTGCGGGCCAGCGCGTCCCGGTCGGCCAGCCAGGTCGCCGCCGACCGCCAGTGCGGCGGCAGGTCCGCCCAGCCGGGGCCGGGCCGCAGCAGCCCCAGCCAGGCCGGTGCGGCCGCACCCAGCACCAGCATCAGCACCGGTACGAAGACCAGCGGGCGCAGCCGCACACCGGGCCGGCGTCGGGCCAGCGCGTGGTGCATCCGGGTGGCCACCGCGTCGACGCCGTGCGCGAAGCCGAGCATCAGCGGCAGCCGCAGCACCGGGTCGAGCTTGTGCACGTTACGCAGCGGGGCGAGTGGGCCGTCGAGCAACTCCCGGACCACTTCGGAGAGCGGGCTGTCCACCGCGCCGACGTAGCCGATGGTGAGCAGGGTCAGCCCGGCGAGGAAGCCGGCCACCAGAAACCGCCGTTGCGGCAGCAGGTTGCCGGCCAGCCCGGCCAACCCGATCAGCGCGACCACCGCGGTGAGGGCCATCAGCACCGGGTGGTCGATCAGCAGCCAACCGGCCGGCCACCACGGCTCGCCCTGCACGATGTACGCGACCCACTGGTTCGTGCCGCGTACCGCCTGGAACAGCGAGGCCACCGCCGTGGTGGTGGTGGACGACTCGATGTAGTCGAGGAAGGGCAGGCTGTACTGGCCGAGCAGCAGCAGCGGCACGATCCACCACAGGCACACCCCGACCACGCAGACGCACCACCAGGCGACCAGCCGCCGGTGCTCGGCGTCCCAGCGCCGGGTCAGCAGCCAGACGCCGGGCAGCACCAACGCCATCAGCACCACCGCCGCGTTGATCCCGCCCATGCCGAGCACGGCCAGCGCGGAGAGCGCGGCGGCCCGGCGTGGCGAGCCGATCCGGCGTACGGTCACCAGCGGCAGCAACACCCAGGGCAGCATCGCGGCGGAGAGCGTCTCCGAGGAGAGCGCGCCGACCTCGGTGAGGATGCGCGGGGCCAGCGCGTAGCCGAGCGCCGCCGCGTACCGGGTCGGTTCGGTGCCGATGTTCATCGCCCGGGCCAGTCGCAGCAGCCCGTAGAACGCGGCGGCCAGCAGCAGCGCCGTCCAGAACCGCTGGGTGATCCACTGTGGGATGCCGAGCAGTTGACCGGCGGCGAAGAACGGCCCCATCGGGAACAGGTAGCCGTACGCCTGGTTCTGCAACTCCCCGGAGGTGGCCTCCGGGTTCCACAGGTGCAGCGCGCGGGCCATGAAGTGGATCGGGTTGGCGGCCAGGTCGAGCTTGGTGTCGAAGGTGACCTGACCGGGCCGCTGCGCGAAGGCGATCGCGGTGAGCAGCAGCAGCGACAGCACCGTGCCGGGTGAGCGGCGTACGCGTGCCGACAACCGGCTCAGGGGCGATGCCAGCAGGCGGCTCATCGGCGGCACTCCGGTGGCAGGCAGCTCAGGTCCGCCAGGGCGGAGAAGAAGATGCGGCGCATCCCGCTGGGCTGTGCGGTGACGAAGACCCGGCCGCCGGTGACCTTCGCGATCGCCTCCAACTCCTCCGGGTCGATCGCACCGCCCAGCCCGATGAAGATGATCGGCAGTGGTCGGCGTGGTTCCTGCAACCGCTTCAGTTCGGCGAGCAGGGCGGCCCGGCCGATACTGTCGTCGTCCTCGTTGCGGCCGTCGGTCATCACCAGCACCAGGTTGATCCGCCCGGGAGTCCAGTTCCGCCGCGCGTCGCGGTACGCGGCAAGCGTGCTGTCGTACAGCCCGGTGCCGCCCTGCGGCTCGACCCGGACGGCCGCCAGCGCCTCGGCCAGCCGGTCACGTTGAGCGCCCAGCGGAGCCACCGGCAGGATCTCCTGATGGTCGCGTTCGCCGTCGAGGTTGGTGGCGAAGGCCCAGACACCGAGTTCGCTGTTGTCCAGCAGCAGCGCCGCGCCCTCCTCTGCGGCCCGTACCGTGGCGTCGAGCCGGGTTCCCCCACCGGGCACCTGCGCGGCCATCGAACCCGAGACGTCCAGCAGGGTGAGGATCCGGGCACTGCGCTGCACGCCGCTCCAACCGGTCAGCACATCGGTGACGGTCTCCTCGGCGGGTAGTGGCACCGGCCGGCGTTCGTCCGCCCGCAGCCGGTCGTCGCTCGGCATGGCCGGCGGGAAACCCGACGCGGTCCGGAAGCCGTGGCCGACGAAGATGTCCCGGCTGGTGGCGGTGAGCAGTTCGGTGAGGAGCCTCGCGGCGGCGTCGCGGGCCCGCCCCTGCGCGGCGGGCAGCACCACGTACGGCAGATCGAGCCAGGGAACGGCGATCTCCGGGTACGCGGCGACCAACTTGCCGGACGTGGTCAACGCGTTGTGTTCGAGCACCGCCTGCTCGCTCGCGGCGACCACGTCGACGCGGCCCGGCAGGTCACGGCCGGGCGTCAGCGAGCTGGCCTGCTCGCCCGGGCTGAAGGTGCGGGTGGCCAGGCGACGCAGGGTCGCCGCCACGGTTGCCGCCGAGTCCTTGTTGTCGTCGGCCAGCACCCGTACGCCGATCAGGGCACCGGCCCCGGCCGGGTCGGCCGCCGGGTCGGGCAGCCCGACCTGGACCGGCCGCGCCTTGGTGCCCACCAGGGATTTCCAGGTCAGCGGCTTGGCCGGCCAGCCGGAGCGGCGGGCGACCCGTTCGGTCACCGCCAGCACCACCGGGGTGCTCGCCACCGAGGTGCCCGCGCCCGGAACCTCGAAGGCACCTGCGGCCCGGGCCCGCCGCAGCCAGAACGTGGACTCCGGCAGCCAGGCGTCGGCCACGTCAGCGCCCTCGGCGAGTTCCCGGGCCACCGCCGCCGACGGTCGGGCCTGCACCTCGACCGAGACGCACGGCTGGTTGCCGGCGTTGGCCCGCGCCACCCGGTCCAGAGCCGGCGCGATGACCGGGGCGGCAGCCACCCGCAGCCGCACCTGTTCGACACAGGTCGGCGTGCCACGGTCGGCACGCACGTAGGCCACCGCCGCCCAGCCGGCCAGCAGCACCACCAGGGCGGCACTGAGCAGCACCACCGGCGACCGGTGGGACAGGGCGCGCGTGGGCGCGCGACGGTCGGCCTCCACCGCCGCCTCACCTCCTCGTCACCCCTGCGGACGACACGCCATCGCAGGTCACCGGCGTCGCGACGGGTTCGCCGTGCCGGGCAGGCGAGCATCGCACGCTGCTGCGCTGCACACCCTGCCAAGGTTTGTGCGGCTCGGCAAACCCCTGATCGACGAACCGACATCCGACCCACGCTGCCGGATCTGCCCATTGCGCACCCGGGTCGGACCGCCCTAGGGTGGCGCGATCGTGCTCACTTACTCGTCGGTAGGAGCAGCGTGGACAACTCCGACACCCCCTCCCGCCACGTCCTGTTCCTCAACTGGCGCGACACCACCAACCCCGAGGGCGGCGGCTCCGAGGTCTACATCGAACGCATCGCCGCCGAACTCGTCACAGCAGGTAACCGGGTGACTCTGCTCTGCGCCGCACACGAGAACGCGGGCCCGGCCGAGACCACCGAAACCGGCGTACGGGTGCTGCGTCACGGCTCGCGGATGACTGTCTACCTGCGCGCGGCGCTCACCTGCCTGGCCGGTCGCTTCGGGTTCGGCCCGCTGAGTCGGCGTGGCCTGGGCCGGCCGGACCTGGTCGTGGACGTCTGCAACGGGGTGCCGTTCTTCGCCCCGCTCTACGTCGGCCGACCGGTCATCGCGCTGGTGCACCACGTGCATCGGGAGCAGTGGCCTGTGGTGTTCGGCCCGTGGATGTCCCGGCTGGGCTGGTGGATCGAATCGTGGCTGGCGGTACGGCTCTACCGGCGCTGCCGGTACGTCACCGTCTCCGAGGCCAGCCGGACGGAGTTGACCACGCTGGGCGTGGACGCCGAGCGGATCGACGTGGTGCCGAACGGCACCCCCACCGTGACCGGCCCGTCCCTGCCGCGTACGCCCCATCCGTCGCTGCTGGTGCTCGGCCGGCTGGTGCCGCACAAGCGGGTGGAGATCGCCCTGCGGACGGTCGCCGAACTCGCCGACGAACTGCCGGAACTGGAGCTGGTGGTGGCCGGGCAGGGCTGGTGGGAGGAGCCGCTACGCGAGTTGTCCGAGACGCTCGGCATCACCGACCGGGTGCGGTTCACCGGCTTCGTCAGCGAGGAGGAGAAGCACGCCCTGCTCTGCTCGGCCTGGCTCGCCCTCACCCCGTCGCTCAAGGAAGGCTGGGGACTGACCATCGTGGAGGCCGCCGCGTGCAGCACCCCGACCGTGGCGTTCCGCTACGCCGGAGGGGTCGCCGAGGCGATGGTCGACACGGAGACCGGCCTGCTCGTCGACGACGAACAGGAGTTCACCGCCGTCGTCCGCGAACTGCTCGCCGACGACGTACGCCGCAAGGCGATGGGTGAGGCTGCCCTGACCCACGCGGCCCAGTTCACCTGGACCGCGACCGGTGCCCGCTTCGCCCAGCTCGTGGCGCAGGCCACCGCCCGCGGCTGATCGGACACGACGACAAGGCGCCCGCGACGCGGGCGCCTTGTGCCGTTCGAGGTCAGCGCGTGCCGTACAGCGGGGCCTCGGTCTGCTCACTCACCTTGGAGTTCGCGGCCTCCTTGGCGGACGGGCTGAGCACGTTCGCCAGACCGACGCTGCCGAGCATGCCGAGCACGACACCGAGTACCCCGACGGCGACGAACGCGGGCAGGTTCCTCATCCACCTTCTCCTTCCGCGGGACTCGCGTGCCGGGACGCTACCACGCGGTAGCTCCGTCGCGCAGCGTCCAAAAAACCGATGGCCAGCACCACCGTTGCGGCAAGGAGATGCGCCAGGCCAACCGGTCCGGGACGGGCCGGGGCAGGCGCGGGTCGCCATTGCGGATTCTCGTACAGGGTCAGGTCGTCGCCCGCGTACACCCGGTGGAGTCCGTCCAACGTCGCCGGGTCCACCGGCGGGCCGGCCGCCCGCTGCACAAGCACCCACCGAGGACCGGCCGTTGCCACCGGTTCCCCCGCGTCGAGCAGGTCCCGCACTCGGGCGGCCTGCGGGTCTTCGCCCGCCACCGCCGTACCGTCCACGCGCAGCGTGTCGTCGATCAGGACCGGCACGCCCAGATACCGGGGCGCTGGATCGATCACCACCTGGTCGTCGTTCCACGAATAACTCTGGTACTCCTGGAACGGCAGCGAGATCACCTCACCCGGCCGTTCCTGCACCAGCCGGGCCACCACCGCCCAGTCCGCCGGCCACGCCACCGGGCGCAGCCGACCCACCCCACCGAACGCCAGGTCGGGCAGGACGGCCACCGGCAGCAACGCCGCACCGACAAGCAACACCCGCCCGGTCGCCGCGTCGAACCGGGCGGTCAACCACCCGGCGAGCCGCTCCGCCCCCAACGCTACGGCGACCGCCAGCAGCAACGCGTAGGGGACAAGCAGCTTCTGCCCGTCGCGCAGCAAACCCGCGCCCGGCACGTTGGCGACCAGCCAGCCCAGCACCGTCACCGCACCCGGCAGCACGCCGAACACCGCCGCCAGCCACGACCCGACCGCCAGCAGGCCGAGACGGTTGGTCACCCCGGCCGCCCAGCGACGCCGCAGCAGCGGTACGCCAGCAGCGGCGACCACCAGCAGCAGCCCGGTCGCCACCGGCACCAGCAACCCGGACCGCGACGCCGGAGTGGCCTGTGCGTTCCAGATGCCACCGGTACCGGCGAGCGCCACCAGGGGACCGGCCCAGTTCTCCGCCCGGGCGGCGAAGACCGCCACCCCGGCGGGATCGGACCGCCCATCACCGGCGCTGGTGAAGCCGGCCACCAGCCACGGCGCGTTCAGCAACAACGTCACGCCCACCCCGACCGAAGCCGACCGGGCCGTACCCGGCCCGACGAGCAGGACGGCGACGACCACCAGGGCGAGCAGGCCACCGGTCGGGGTGATCGCCGAGACCGCCGCCGCCAGCAGCAGCCGGCGCAGCGCACCCCGCTCACCCGCCCGTACCCCGATCGCCGCGCGCACCAGCCACGGCATCGCGGCGTACGCGACCAACAGTCCCCACTGGCCGATCAGCAGCCGCTCGGCCAGGTACGGCGTCCAGGCGTACCCGAGGGCGGCGACCACCCGCACGGCCGTCCGCCGGGTCGGCACCAGCCGGGCGGCGCCCAGCGCGGCGAAGTACAGGATCGCCACAAGTACCAGGCGTTGCAGCAGCCAGCCCGGAACCAGTTGGTTGGCCAACGCCACCACCGCGTCCTGCGGTACGGCCCGGGGCAGCGCCGTGGCCGGGGCGATCACCTCCCAGCTCAGCGCCTGCCTCGGCACGAAGACCATGTCGTAGCGCAGCACGTAGCCGGGCCGGGCCAACGGCGCGAGCACGACTGCCGTCACGGCGGCAGCCACCAGGTGCGGCACGAGGCGACCGACGGCACGGCCACGCTCGGCCGCCGGGCCGCCCTGCCGCAGCCGTTCCCGCATCCGTGGACCTCACCTCGCCGGTACGCGGCGACCCGCCGCGTCGGTGGCGGCCACTGTAACCGGCAGACTCCGCCCGGGTCGCCAACCGGTCGAACCATCCGTTGACCTGATAGGGAACGCGTTCAGTGGTGTGGCAGTCTTCCCGCCATGGCATCAGCGGGGGCAGGCGTGTCGACGGCACCGGGGCGGCCAGGCGGCCGGCTGAGCGGCGACCGGATCGCCACGGCGGCGCTGGTCATGATCGCGGTCAGTGTGTTGTGGCGCGCCCAGGTGGCGTCCCGCGGTTTCCTGGCGGCCGACGACTACGTGCTGATCACCCAGGCGGCGGAGTCCCGGCTGACCGTAGAGCATCTGTTCGCGCTCTACAACAACCACCTCATGCCCGGCGGGCGGCTGCTCATCTGGCTGGTCACCGAATACGTCGGCCTGGCGTACTGGCCGTACGTGCTGCTCATGGCGATCGGCCAGGCGATCCTCGGGATCACCTTCTTCCGGCTGCTACGGCGGATGCTCCGCCCCTCCGCGCTGCTGCTCCTGCCACTCGGCCTGCTGCTGTTCAGCCCGCTGACCCTGGAGGCGAGCACCTGGTGGGCGGTCGGCGTCAACATGCTGCCGATGCAGATCGCCATGGTGCTCGCGGTCTCCGCCCAGGTCGGCTACGTGCAGACCGGGCGTCGGCGGCACCTGGTGAGCCTGGCGTCGGCTCTGCTGCTCGGCCTCTTCTTCTTCGAGAAGTCGATCCTGATCGTGCCGCTGGTCTTCCTGCTGACCGCCGCCTGCTACGCCGACGGTGGTCCGGTACGGGCCATCTGGACCACGATCCGTCGGTGGTGGCCGTCCTGGCTGATGCTGACCGTACTGTCGCTCGGTTTCGCGGCGGCCTACCTGGGCCGTTCGGAATCGTCGCTGCGTCGCCCGGAATCGGTGGGCGAGGTCTTCTCCTTCCTGACCCAGATGTTCGGGTCGACGGTGATGCCCGGCCTGGTGGGCGGCCCGTGGCAGTGGCTCGGGGCCGGTGACGGCGCGCCCGTCGCCTCGCCGCCGCAACTGGGCACCTGGGTGGGCTGGACGATCGTCGCCGCCGTGGTCGCGGCGACCGTACGCCAGCGTCGCCGGGCCGGCCGGGCCTGGCTGCTGCTCGCGGCCTACCTGCTGATGGTGGCGGGAATGCTTGCCGCGACCCGGCTCGGCTCGGCCTTCAGCGGGGTCGCCGGCGGCGTCCCCCGGTACGTCAGCGACGTCGTCGTGGTCGCGGCGATCTGCCTGGGCGTCGCCGTGGTCGGGCTGGCCCGTAGGACCGACCTGACTGTGCCGACGACACCGGCGCAGCCGGTGATCGCGTCGACCACGCCGGCTGTTGCGGCGACGGGCCAACCGGCACGGCTGGTCTCCGGGCACGGTGTCATCCACGCGGAAGCCCCCGTCGACCCGGAACCCCATCCCGGCCGGGCCGCTCCCGGACCACCCCCGGCCGACGTGCCACCGTCGAACCCGACCGAGCCGCCCACGCCGGGACTGCTCGGTCCGGTGCCGGAGCGTTACCGGGAGGCGGTCACCGTCGTCCTCGTCCTCCTCTTGGTCGCGGTCGGCCTGGGCACGGTCTGGACCACCGCCCGGTACGGCGACGAGTGGGCGGCGAAATCCGGCCGGTCGTACATCGACACCGTGCGGATCGAGATGGCCAGCGCGCCACCGGACACCGTCTTCTTCGACGCCCCGGTGCCGGACAACGTCGTGCCCCGCCTCTCCTCGCCGTACAACCTCCAGTCCCGGTTCTTCCGCGCCTTCGGTACCCGCCCCACCTTTGTCGACGAGACCGACAACGCCTCGGTCCTCGACGATCTGGGCCGCATCCAGGTGGCCACGATCGTGGGCAGCATCATCCAGCCCGGCCCTCAGGAGGGTTGCGGCTACCGGGTCGGCACCGGAGAGACCGTACGGATGCCGCTGAACGAGCCACGCTTCGAGTGGCACTGGGTGGTACGCATCGGCTACCTCAGCTCGGCCGACGGCACGGCAACCCTGCGGCTCGGCGACGGCGTGGCCCAGTTCCCGATCCGCAAGGGTCTCAACCAGCGGTTCTTCCGCATCACCGGTGGCGGCGACACGGTGGAGCTGACCGTGACCAGCGGCGAGGTGTCGCTCTGCACCAACGAGATCGCGATCGGCGACCCGGCACCCAGACCCGAGTAGCGGCGTACGTCACTCGGGGCGGAACAGCACCGAGTTGACGTACCGGGGACGGGGCCAGACGACCCGGCGGGCGAAGCTCTGCCCGACCCGTACGATCGCCTCCCGCTGGTGTCCACCGAGGTCGAAGTCGGCAAGCGGCACCCATTCGCGCTCCGGCAGCACATATCCGCGGTAGCCCCAACCGGTGAGCAGGTCCAGCAGCGGCTCGACCGGTTGGATCCGCTCCTCCACCTCGATCAGCAGCACCGGCCGGTCCCGCTTGACGGTCTCCGCCGCGCCGCGCAGCGCCGGCAGTTCGTGCCCCTCGATGTCGAGCTTGACGAACCGCACGTCGGTCAGGCCCAGCGAGTCGAGCGTGATCCGTCGTACCGGCACCGGCTCGCCCTGTGTCGGATCCTCCAGCGACGAGGTGCCCACGATCGCGCCCCCTGCGGGCAGGTACAGCGTGGCGGAGCCCTCGTGGTCGGAGACCGCCGCCTCGACCACCTCGACCGTGGGGAAGGCCGAACGCAGCTGTCCGGCCAGCGCCGCCGTCGGCTCCACCGCGACCACCCGCTCCGCCCGCCGCAGCAACCGGGCCGTCCACGGGCCGTACCAGGCACCCACGTCCACCGCCGTACCGCCGGACGGAACGAACTCCGCCAACCGGGCCAGTTCCGGCTCGACCCGCGGATAGGCGCGGCGGATCGCTGCGCCGAGCAGCCGCTCGGGAAGCATTGCCGCCAGGCCGGAGGTTGCTGCGGGGGCCAGCTTCGTCGACGCCATGGGGCAGCACACTAGACCCTTTCCGCGGCGCTGGGCAGGGGCCGTCGGTGCGGGGCTGTCCGGAAAGGCTACCGGCCGGTACCGTCTTGCCGGTCGGGCCGCTTCCCGACGGGATCAGCCGGCCGGTCGTGCGGGCGGCCGGCAGACGCGGAGTGGCATGACACAGACGACGGGCAGCGACACCAGCAGGGTTCGGCTCGGCGCGGCCGGTGCCGCCGTCACCCTCGCCACGCTGGTGACAAACGCGCTGGCGTACGTCGTACCGGTGCTGGGCGCCCGCCGGCTGAGCGCCGCCGACCTGGGCGCGCTGGCCACCGTCCTCGCGCTGGCTGCGATCGCCGCGGTGCCCGGGTTCGGGTTGCAGATCGCGGTGGCCGCGCACCGGGCCCGCTCAGGTGGCGACGGAGCCGGCCGACTCGGGCTACGCACCGCCGCGCTCACCGGTGCCGTCACCCTGGCCCTGGCACCGTTGTTGACGGTGCTCCTGCGGCTGCCGGCCCCGCTGACGCTGCTGCTCGCCACCACCACGTTCGCCACCGTGATGGCCGGCCGGTGGCTCGGTGAACTGCAGGGCGACCAGCGTTTCCTGCGGCTCGCCGTCGCCATGGCCGTACTGGCCGCCGGCCGCTACGGCGGGCTGGTCGTCGGCCTCCTGCTCGGTCGAGGACCGGCAACCTGCCTGCTGTTGACCACGGTCACCGGCCTGCTCGCCCTGCCACTGCTGGCCCGCCTCGCCTCCCCCACCACCACTGCGACAGCCACGCCCGGTGCGGTGCCGACCGGGTCACGAGATGATCAGCCGAGGTCCGCCGAACCGGGCGACCCGGTGCCACGCCGGCTGGGTGCCCGGCAGGTGACCACCGCCTGCGCCGCCACGCTGGCGATGCTCGCCATCTCGTACGCCGATCTGATCCTCGCCCGCCAACTGCTGCCCGCCGCCGACTCCGGCGCGTACGCGGTCGGTTCGGTACTCACCAAGGGCGCACTGTGGGCACCTCAGGTCGTCACCCTGCTGGTCCTGCCCCGGCTGGCCCGGGGCGACCGGCGCGCCCGCCTGGTGGCGCTGGCGTTGATCACGACCTGCGGCGCCGCCCTCGTCGCGACCGCCGCCATCGGCGGCGAGTTGGCGTTCCGGCTCGCCGGGGGCGCCGACTACCTTCACCTGGCCGACACCGCGCCGATCTTCGCCGCCACCGGCGCCCTCTACGCAGTGGTGTTCATGCTCGTCAACGACCGGGTGGCGACCGGCGCGCGCTGGCCAGCCGCACCGCTGTGGATGGCCACGGTCGGCCTGACCGTCTGCGCTGCACTCATCGCCCCACGCACCGTCACCGGGGTGCTGTCCTGCGCGCTGGTCACCGCCGCCGTGACCGCCGCGACGATGTCCTGGCTGGTCTTCCGACCGAGCCACCCGCGAACTACACAGCGTGACCGTACCGCTGCCCCAACGCCTCAAACCGGTGTCGATGGCGACTCTCCGCACACTCAGACCCCCCGTACCCCGTCGCGTTGGCTACCGTAGTTGCTCCCGGGGTGAAGGTTCCCAACTCCGCCCACGGCCATTTCCGAAGAGGTAGCTGTGACCCTGTACGGCGAGAACCGTCCGCCCGCTGACGACGACCGGCCCACGGTCCAGGTGAAAGCGGTCAGTTGGCCTGTCGAGGAACCGGAGCGCCCCACACCTGTCGATCCGCCGCAGGGCAGCGCCAAGCGATCCCGCCGGGTCCGGATCCTGCTCGCCACCGGGGTGGCCACCGCCGTGCTCGCGTCGGTGGGCGTCGTCGCCGCCTGGACGTACGCCGGTGACGTCCCGCGCGGCACCACCGTGCTCGGCACCGAACTCGGCGGGCGCAGCCGGGCCGACGCGGCGCGGGAGCTGCAGGCGCAGCTGGACCGGCGCGCGGCCGAACTGGCTGCCCCGATCGAGGTACGGGTGGGCGAACGCACGGCCCAGATCAACCCGGCCGAGGTCGGGCTCACTGTCGACGTGGACGCCACCGTGGCCGCCGCGGCGGCAGCCCAGGCGCACGCCGTGGACCGGTTGGTCGGCTCCCGCGAGATCGAGCCGGTGGTCTCCGTCGACGTGCCGAAGCTGGAAGCCGAGCTGCAGAAGTTGGTCGGCAAGCAGGGCCGGAAGATGACCATGCCGGCGATCACCTTCTCCGGCACCACCCCGAAGGCCCGTCACCCCAAGCCGAGCCTGGCCCTCGACACCGAACACTCGGCGCAGGTGGTCAAGGAGGGCTGGCTCAGCGGGCAGCCGGTGACCGTGCCGTTGGTGGAGAACCACCCGGTCACCTCCGCCGACGAGGTAGACCGCCTCGTGGAGGAACTGGCCAAGCCGGCGGTCGCGGCACCCGTCAAGCTGAACACCGACCGGGGCACGGTGACCATCCCGCCACAGGCGATCGCCAAGAGCCTCCAGTTCAAGGCCGACAAGGCCGGCAAGCTCACCCCGAGCGTGGACGCCAAGAAGCTCAGGTCGGCCCTCGGCGACCGACTCGACAAGGTCGAGGTGGCGCCGAAGAACGCCACGATGACCATCTCCGGCGGCAAACCGAAGGTGGTCGACGGGCGCGCCGGCAAGCAGGTGGACATCGGCAAGCTCCGCGACGACCTGCTGGCCGTCCTACCCCGCACCGACGACCGTACGATCTCCGCCGACCTCAAGCCGGTCACCCCGAAGGTCACCGCCGAGAAGATCTCCGGTCTGGGGATCAAGGAGAAGGTCTCCTCCTTCACCACGTACTTCACCGGCGGCCTGTCATCGCCACGTAGCCAGAACATCGTGACCATCGCCAAGCACGTCGACGGCACCGTGGTCCTGCCCGGCGACACGTTCTCGCTCAACGGCCACACCGGGGAGCGCGGCTACGCGCAGGGCTACCGCGACGCACCGGTGATCCTCGACGGCAAACTGGTGCCCGGAGTCGGCGGTGGCACCTCGCAGTTCACCACCACGCTGTTCAACGCGACCTACTACGCGGGCCTGGAAGACGTCGAGCACAAGCCGCACTCGTACTACTTCAGCCGCTACCCGGCCGTCATCGAGTCCACGATCTTCTGGCCGAACCTCGACTTCAAATTCCGCAACAACACCGAGTACGGCGTACTGATCGACACCTCGTACACCGCCAACTCGATCACCGTCTCGATCTGGAGCACGAAGATCTGGGACAGCGTCAAAACCGAGTACGGCCCCCGTCGCAACATCACCTCGCCGAAGACCGTCTATCTGGAGCCGGGGCCCAGCTGCATCCCGGCCAACGGCAGCCAGGGCTTCACCCAGGACGCGTTCCGCGTCATCAAGAAGGACGGCAAAGTCGTCAAGCGGGAGAAGTTCACCTGGACCTACGACGCGGAGCCCCGCTTCATCTGCGCCAAGGAACCCGCCTGACCTCGGCACACACCGGACGATGACCGCGCCGCCGAGGGGCAGTGGTTCACCCTCGGCCCGGCGCCTGTCCGCCCATGCCGAGGACGGAGAGAACGCGCGGAGAACAGCCGCGGGTCAACGGTCTGGCGCTGCCCGTCCTGCTGAGGGAACTGCTCGACCTCAGCCGCTGGCGACACCGGGTGACGACGTCCTGCGTGATCTCATGCCCCTGGTTCTCCTCCGGCTCCCCTAACACCCACGCTCGAACACCCACGCTGTGTTGCTCGGCCCGCCGGCCCGTGGCATTGCGTGAGGTCATGACCAGGGCGCCGCTCGACGGCGCAGAGCCCGTCCCCGAACCAGCAGTAACTATTTCCCGGGGGGTAGATACGTTTGAGGGCCACCCCAGCAGGGGTGGCCCTCAAATCGAAGAATGTCCGGCGGTGTCCTACTCTCCCACACCCTCCCGAGTGCAGTACCATCGGCGCTGGAAGGCTTAGCTTCCGGGTTCGGAATGTAACCGGGCGTTTCCCTTCCGCCATAACCGCCGTAACCCTATCAACATATCAAACAACACCACACCAACAACTTGTCGGGGTATTTGTTTGTTTGTTGTGAGTTACACAGTGGACGCGAGCAGAACCTTTGTGAGCAAGTCCTCGGCCTATTAGTACCGGTCAACTGAACCCGTTACCGGGCTTACATTTCCGGCCTATCAACCCAGTAGTCTAGCTGGGGGCCTTACCCACCCGAAGGTGGTGGGATACCTCATCTTGAAGCAGGCTTCCCGCTTAGATGCTTTCAGCGGTTATCCCTTCCGAACGTAGCTAACCAGCCGTGCCCCTGGCGGGACAACTGGCACACCAGAGGTTCGTCCGTCCCGGTCCTCTCGTACTAGGGACAGCCCTTCTCAAGTATCCTACGCGCACGGCGGATAGGGACCGAACTGTCTCACGACGTTCTAAACCCAGCTCGCGTACCGCTTTAATGGGCGAACAGCCCAACCCTTGGGACCTGCTACAGCCCCAGGATGCGACGAGCCGACATCGAGGTGCCAAACCATCCCGTCGATATGGACTCTTGGGGAAGATCAGCCTGTTATCCCCGGGGTACCTTTTATCCGTTGAGCGACACCGCTTCCACACGCAAGTGCCGGATCACTAGTCCCGACTTTCGTCCCTGCTCGACCCGTCAGTCTCACAGTCAAGCTCCCTTGTGTACTTGCACTCAACACCTGATTGCCAACCAGGCTGAGGGAACCTTTGGGCGCCTCCGTTACCTTTTAGGAGGCAACCGCCCCAGTTAAACTACCCACCAGACACTGTCCCTGAACCGGATAACGGTCCGAAGTTAGATACCCGAATCAACCAGAGTGGTATTTCAAGATTGCCTCCACACATACTGGCGTATGCACTTCACCGGCTCCCACCTATCCTACACAAGCTAACTCAGATACCAATGTCAAGCTATAGTAAAGGTCCCGGGGTCTTTCCGTCCTGCCGCGCGTAACGAGCATCTTTACTCGTAATGCAATTTCGCCGGGCCTGTGGTTGAGACAGTGGGGAAGTCGTTACGCCATTCGTGCAGGTCGGAACTTACCCGACAAGGAATTTCGCTACCTTAGGATGGTTATAGTTACCACCGCCGTTTACTGGCGCTTAAGTTCTCCGCTTCGCCCCGAAGAGCTAACAGGTCCCCTTAACGTTCCAGCACCGGGCAGGCGTCAGTCCATATACATCGAATTACTTCTTCGCATGGACCTGTGTTTTTAGTAAACAGTCGCTTCCCCCTGCTCTCTGCGGCCATACAACGCTCCACCCGCGCGGGGCTTCACGTCTCCGGCCCCCCTTCTCCCTAAGTTACGGGGGCAATTTGCCGAGTTCCTTAACCACAGTTCGCCCGATCGCCTCGGTATTCTCTACCTGACCACCTGTGTCGGTTTGGGGTACGGGCCGCTCAGAACTCGCTAGAGGCTTTTCTCGGCAGCATAGGATCACTGACTTCACCTGAATCGGCTCGGCATCACGTCTCAGCCTACATGTGCCACGGATTTGCCTATGACACGGCCTACACGCTTACCCCGGCACAACCACCGGCCGGGCTCAGCTACCTTCCTGCGTCACCCGATCGCTTGACTACTACCCGCCAGGTTCCCACGCTCCCCAACCTCAACCCGAAGGTCTTGACTGGTTTGGGTGGTTAGCACAACGAGGTTCATCAGGGACGCTCCTTCGCGGGTACGGGAATATCAACCCGTTGTCCATCGACTACGCCTCTCGGCCTCGCCTTAGGTCCCGACTCACCCAGGGCGGATTAACCTGGCCCTGGAACCCTTGGTCATCCGGCGGAAGGGTTTCTCACCCTTCTTTCGCTACTCATGCCTGCATTCTCACTCGTGCCGCGTCCACAACTCGATCACTCGGCTGCTTCACCCCCGGCACGACGCTCCCCTACCCATCCACACACCTGCACAAGGCTCCAAAGAACCTCGCGAAGTACACGCGTGAATGCCACAGCTTCGGCGGTGTGCTTGAGCCCCGCTACATTGTCGGCGCGGAACCACTTGACCAGTGAGCTATTACGCACTCTTTAAAGGGTGGCTGCTTCTAAGCCAACCTCCTGGTTGTCTATGCGACCCCACATCCTTTTCCACTTAGCACACGCTTAGGGGCCTTAGCTGGTGATCTGGGCTGTTTCCCTCTCGACTACGAAGCTTATCCCCCGCAGTCTCACTGCCGCGCTCTCACTTACCGGCATTCGGAGTTTGGCTGATTTCGGTAAGCTTGTGGGCCCCCTAGACCATCCAGTGCTCTACCTCCGGCAAGAAACACACGACGCTGCACCTAAATGCATTTCGGGGAGAACCAGCTATCACGGAGTTTGATTGGCCTTTCACCCCTAACCACAGGTCATCCCCCAACTTTTCAACGTTGGTGGGTTCGGCCCTCCACGCGGTCTTACCCACGCTTCAGCCTGCCCATGGCTAGATCACTCCGCTTCGGGTCTAGAACATGCGACTCAAACGCCCTCTTCAGACTCGCTTTCGCTACGGCTCCCCCACACGGGTTAACCTCGCCACATGCCACTAACTCGCAGGCTCATTCTTCAAAAGGCACGCCGTCACCCCGCAAGGCTCTGACGGATTGTAGGCGAACGGTTTCAGGTACTATTTCACTCCCCTCCCGGGGTACTTTTCACCATTCCCTCACGGTACTCGTCCGCTATCGGTCACCAGGAAGTATTTAGGCTTACCAGGTGGTCCTGGCAGATTCACGGCAGATTTCAGGAGTCCGCCGCTACTCGGGAACACCCACAGAAGACCAGCTGTTTTCACCTACCGGACTATCACCGTCTACGGTCAGCCTTTCCAGACCATTCAGCTAACAACTGGTTTTATAACTCCTCAAACGAGTGTCAGCTCGTTTCGCAGGGTCCCACAACCCCGACCACGCAACCCCTGACAGGTATCACACGCAACCGGTTTAGCCTCAATCCGCTTTCGCTCGCCACTACTCACGGAATCACTAAATTGTTTTCTCTTCCTACGGGTACTGAGATGTTTCACTTCCCCGCGTTCCCTCCACACACCCTATGAGTTCAGGTGCAGGTGACATCACATGACTGATGCCGGGTTACCCCATTCGGACACCCTGGGATCACAGCTCGGTTGACAGCTCCCCCAGGCCTATCGCGGCCTCCCACGTCCTTCATCGGCTCCTGGTGCCAAGGCATCCACCGTTCGCCCTTGACAACTTGACCACAAAGATGCTCGCGTCCACTGTGCAATTCTCAACAAACAACCAACCCACAACCCACAGCCCCACACCAGCAACCCCACCCCAAGGTGACATCCGGTATGCGAGACCAGGCCATGCCTGGCAACCAACCCCCACCAACCGGTGGAGTAATCGGCTCCGAAGAAAACAACCCATGGTTGTTCCTTCAGGACCCAACAGGGTGCTCTACATCCCTCCCCAGCCGCACCAGAGCAACCGTTCCCACCAACCCGAAAGCCGGCTGTACTAAGCGCCCCGACCGTTGCCGAGGAAAAACTCGCCAGTGTCTCCGCCATTGAGCACCCCGACCTGACATTCGCAGATCGCGGGCTCCATACCAGCCTTCGCTGGATGGTGCTCCTTAGAAAGGAGGTGATCCAGCCGCACCTTCCGGTACGGCTACCTTGTTACGACTTCGTCCCAATCGCCAGCCCCACCTTCGACGGCTCCCTCCACAAGGGTTGGGCCACCGGCTTCGGGTGTTGCCGACTTTCGTGACGTGACGGGCGGTGTGTACAAGGCCCGGAACGTATTCACCGCAGCGTTGCTGACTCTGCGATTACTAGCGACTCCGACTTCACGGGGTCGAGTTGCAGACCCCGATCCGAACTGAGACCGGCTTTTTGGGATTCGCTCCACCTCACGGTATCGCAGCCCATTGTACCGGCCATTGTAGCATGCGTGAAGCCCTGGACATAAGGGGCATGATGACTTGACGTCATCCCCACCTTCCTCCGAGTTGACCCCGGCAGTCTCCCATGAGTCCCCAACCGAATTGCTGGCAACATGGGACCAGGGTTGCGCTCGTTGCGGGACTTAACCCAACATCTCACGACACGAGCTGACGACAGCCATGCACCACCTGTCACCGGCCCCGAAGGACCCCACATCTCTGCAGGATCTCCGGCGATGTCAAACCCAGGTAAGGTTCTTCGCGTTGCATCGAATTAATCCGCATGCTCCGCCGCTTGTGCGGGCCCCCGTCAATTCCTTTGAGTTTTAGCCTTGCGGCCGTACTCCCCAGGCGGGGCGCTTAATGCGTTAGCTGCGGCACAGAGAACCGGAGAGGCCCCCCACACCTAGCGCCCAACGTTTACAGCGTGGACTACCAGGGTATCTAATCCTGTTCGCTCCCCACGCTTTCGCTCCTCAGCGTCAGTATCGGCCCAGAGACCCGCCTTCGCCACCGGTGTTCCTCCTGATATCTGCGCATTTCACCGCTACACCAGGAATTCCAGTCTCCCCTACCGAACTCTAGCCTGCCCGTATCGACTGCAGGCCCGCAGTTGAGCCACGGGTTTTCACAGTCGACGCGACAAGCCGCCTACGAGCTCTTTACGCCCAATAAATCCGGACAACGCTCGCGCCCTACGTCTTACCGCGGCTGCTGGCACGTAGTTGGCCGGCGCTTCTTCTGCAGGTACCGTCACTTGCGCTTCGTCCCTGCTGAAAGAGGTTTACAACCCGAAGGCCGTCATCCCTCACGCGGCGTCGCTGCATCAGGCTTCCGCCCATTGTGCAATATTCCCCACTGCTGCCTCCCGTAGGAGTCTGGGCCGTGTCTCAGTCCCAGTGTGGCCGGTCGCCCTCTCAGGCCGGCTACCCGTCGTCGCCTTGGTAGGCCATTACCCCACCAACAAGCTGATAGGCCGCGAGCCCATCCCAAGCCGAAAAACTTTCCACCCACAAACATGCGCCCATGAGTGAATATTCGGTATTAGCCCCCGTTTCCGAGGGTTATCCCAAAGCCTAGGGCAGGTTGCTCACGTGTTACTCACCCGTTCGCCGCTCGAGTACCCCGAAAGGCCTTTCCGCTCGACTTGCATGTGTTAAGCACGCCGCCAGCGTTCGTCCTGAGCCAGGATCAAACTCTCCAACAAAAACCTGTTGAACAATCCATCCCGACAACAAACAAAATGTTGCCAAAGGAATCCCAACCAGACCAGACCACAAAGGCCCAACCCAGTCCGGGGTATCAAACTACTTGGCACTGGCTTATCAAGCACCCTGTTGAGTTCTCAAAGAACAACCACACACCATCAAGCAACCCACCAGGGCCACCATCCGGGGCATCCGTTCCACTCTCACACCCGCCGCTCTCGCGCCGGGCACTTTTACTACGTTACCTCACCGTCTGGCCCGTGTCAACCGGTGTGTCCCGGTCCGTCACGCTTCATGCGGTTCGGCACCCGCGATCCGGCGCAGCGGAGATCCGCTTCGCCAGTTCATCGGATTTGGCAGGCCGGCCGCTGCGGTCTCCCGCAAGCTCGCCCGGTGCCCTGCCGGACGTGAACCTTACCCGGTCGGTTCCGCTCCGCCAAATCCGCCTCGCGACGAACCAGACGAGCACCACCCGGACCGAGCTCACCGAGAAGATCCTCCGCAAGCCCGGTGCCATCGTCGGAGCGGAGTCACCGGGTCTTTCGCCCCGTTTCGCCCGTTCCGCGCTGGCAGAGAGAAACCTACGCGGCGGACGGATTGATCGTCAAATCGATCGGGAACGGTCCCCTCAGGGTCTCCGGAGCGGGGTCGCGGGGCTGGGGGCGCGGGACGTAGGACGCTGCGCAGTCGCCGTACCTTCCAGACATCGAACCGGCTCAGGGCGTACGACGGCGTGCTGCTCGCCAGGCGCGGACGCCGAGCAGTCCGACGGTCGTGCCGATGGCCAGCGAGGCGCCGATCAGCAAGGCGTGCACCCAGAGGAAGCCGGTGGCCGGCCAGTCCCCGACCTTGCCGCTGGTCCAGGACCTGGGGTCGTTCCAGATGGCCAGCGCGAAGCGGGGCCAGATCACCCAGGTCCAGACCCCGACCCCGGTGAGGAAGATCGCCCAGCTCCGCGACAACACCATGGTCGGCGAGTATGCCAGCGGCACCACCGGGGGCGGTGCCGAAGCTCTTGCATCGGTACGGTTGAGCGCATGAATCCGCCGCTCAGCCGTACCAGCGCGGAGGCGCACCTCTACATGGACCTGCACCCCTGTTCGTGCGGGTCGACCCGCTTCCCCAGGCACAGTGCCGTCGTCGCGTTGGCCGACGGTGACCTGGCCAGCCGTTACACCGGTACCTGCGAAGGCTGCGGCGCGGAACGGGAGTTCGTCTTCCGGCTACCGGCCACACCGGGACGCACGAGCGGCGGGTTCCGCTACGGCGGCAACGAACCGTCTCAGCTGCTCGACCCCGGAGAATGGCTCCTGGTCGCCGACGCGTACGCCGGATCGGTGCCGGCCGAATCCGCCGGTGAGGCCGGCCAGCGGGCCCGCGCCGCGCTCACCCGGGCCGTCGCCGCGCTGGACGAGGTGGGCAAGTTCGCCCCGGAGGGCGGCGGCGAAATTCCCGCGAGCGCCTTCGTCAGCGACCGGGGGCGGCAGTTGCACCAGCGCGAGCCGGGCCGGTTCCGGCGCGAGCGACTCGCTGCGGTTCGCGGCAGCTACGCCGAACTGCTCGCACGGCTCGGCTGAGCGCTTCGGCGCCGGCCCGGCCGAGCCGGTCGGGGCGTAGGACTCTGCGCGTAATCACCCGGCTACCGGTCAGTGCCGCCCGCCGTCCCGGTCGATGTCGGTGCCGAACGGGGCGAGCTGGGCTGGCGGGAGATGGGCGACATCGAGCGGTGCCAGCCGGCCGACGAGGTCGGGCATGGACCCGGCCACCGGTCGCAGCTTGCGCTCCCGGGCCGCTGAGATGGGACCGACCATGTCCTGCTCGGGCAGGAAGTAGACCGTGCTGTCGTACGGCTGTGCGGTCGAGACCAGCAGCAGACCGCCGGACGGCCTCGCAATGACCAGCCACTCCGGTGAAAACCACGGATCGCGGTGTACGCGCTGCGCCGGCACCAGGTCGGTGGGCGGATGCTGCGGGTGCACCCCGAACAGCGGACGCTCCGGCATCAGGGTGAACGTGACGCCCGGAACGTGGTGGTCCACCTCGGGCTGCGCCCCGTTGTTCCGGCGCAGCCAGTCGCGGTAGTCGGGCGGAAGCGGCTGCCCGAGGGCCGCCTCGACAGCCTGGAGTTGCGCCTCGTCGAGTTGACCGTACGGGCTGAGTCTCGCCCGCTCCCACGGTCGGCCGATGGGTGGCGCCTCGCTGCCGTCCACCCGGCGGACGGTGACCTCCCACTCATCCAGGCTGGACATGACGAGATCGGCGAAGCGCCAGGTCTCCTCCCCGACAGGAAACGTCTCGCCGAGCGTGACCTCGTGGGCGGAGTCCTCGCCGGAGGAGGGCATGACGATGATCTCGGCGCGTACGGGCGGCCCGACGTCGACCCAGCGCACCCCGAGCCGAGCCGGTCCCAGGATCGCCGTGGCGTTGTTCGCGATGGTGGCGACATCAGTGAACGAGCGCAACGCTTGTCTCCCGGTTCTCGCGGCTGGGCGCGACGGCGGACCTGGTCAGAACGGCCCGTCCTGGTAGTTGCGGGGGTCGGTGAAGGTGCCGGGCGGCAACATCTGGACCGGCGGCTGGTCGTCCAGCTCCTTCGGGGTCAACCGTCCGAGGAACTCGCCCATCGACCAGGCAACCGCGCGCAGCTTCTGCTCCCGTACGGCTGAGCCGGCCGGGCCGGGCGGACCCAGCAGATCCATTTCGTGCACGAAATAGATCTTTGGGATGTCCGTCAGTGCGGGGACCACCAGCAGCCCACCGAACGGATTCGCGATCACCAACCAGTCGCGCGACAGCCACGGATCCCGATGTACGCGTTGCGCGTGCACCAGGTCGAAGGGCGGGTACTGGGGGTGCACCCCGAACAGCGGACGCTCGGGCAGCAGCGAGAACGGTTTACCGGGAATATGGTGCTCGACCTCGGGTTGCGCGCCATTGTTCCGGCGTAGCCAGTTGCCGTAGTCCGCCGGGAGCGGGTGCCCCAGAGCCGCCTCCACCGACTGGACCTGCGCCTCGTCGAGCTCGCCGTACGGGCGCAACCGTGCCGGCTTCCAGAGGTGACCGGTGGGCGGCTCCATCACCTCGTCGTCATCGACCCGACGGATCTTCACCTGCCAGTCGTTGGCGCTGGTCATGTCGAGATCCGCGAAGCGCCAAATCTCCTCGCCCACCGGAAAGGTCTCGCCGAGTGTCACCTCGTACCGTGTGGTGTCTCCTTCCCGACGCGGCATGACGACGATCTCGGCACGCACCGGTGGTCCCATCTCAATCCAACGCACCCCGAGGCGGGCCGGACCAATGTCGGTGGGGATGTTGTTACGGATCGCGGTTTTCGCGGTGAAGGATCGCAACGGCTGTCCCCCTGTCCCTGCGGCCGGCATCTTCAGCCGTCGATCATTTCGTGCAACGCGGACTCCTCCGGCAGCCTAAACCCGAGCACCTCACGGGCGATCCGCTCGGCCTCCCCCCGACCGACGGGCACCGACCCGCCGATGCCCGGCTCTCCGCTTGTCGTCCAGCGGGCCTCACGCTGGCCGTTTCCGGATGACAGCAGGACGCTCAAGCCGATCACGGTACCGCTGCCGTCGAGCAGCGCGAGGTAGCTGATGTCGGCCCGCTCGTCTTCCAGGTCGGTACGGCCGAGAGTGTGCTGACGTGGTCTGTCGCTCGCGGCCCCGGCCGCCGGCTCCGCCGACCGGGGCACCGGGACCGACGGCGTCAGCGGCATCGCCGGCGGGGCTGGCGGCGTGGGCGGCGTCGGCGGGACATCCGGGCTCGTCACCGAGGCTGTCGGCGAGGCGCTGCTCGTGCCGGCGACGTCCGTGTGGGCGTAGTCGGACGCCATCAGATCGAGGAAGTCTCGGACCGGAATCGGTGCGGGATGATCGTCGCCCCACGGGTTGCGCAGTTGCACCAGGCCGTTGGTCACCGACACGACCTCGTATGCGTGCTGAGCGTAGAGCCCGAACGGCAGTCTGGAGAGTCCCGGCGGGTAGCTGGTCTCAGGCAAGGTACCGGAGATCACCGGGCTTCCGGCGGCGAGGAGGGCGCCCAGCCGAGCGGCGACTACAGCCTCCTGTCCGGGCCTGGTGTCGAAGACCGACATCCGACTCTGCACACCCGTCAACTGGGTGATCAGCTCCGCCTGAAGATAGCTGGTGCTGCCGACATGCAGCCGGGCATAGCCGAGCGGGGCCGCCCGATGCGGATCGTCCTTGCTGCGCCAGGCGGTCCAGTCCCGCTGCCAAGCCTCGTGCCGCTGCATGGTCCACGTCCGGTCGACCGCCGCCAGCGCCTTCTCCAGCACCGATGCCCAACCTGTACCGTTCACCGACCTGTCGGCATAGGCAGAAACGCCCATGCTGCCGGCATGCAACGGCACATCCGGTCGCACAGTGATCCGGACGCGTCGGCCGGTGGGTGTAGACGTGTCGCCCTGCAGGGCGCTCTCGTGCAGCAGCACATCCACCGTGCCGTCCGAGTTCGGCTGAAAAAGGCCCGCCAGCGCATCCGGGCGGTGGCCGGCGACAGCGGCCATGGTGGCGAGCATTCCGCAGTCGCCGAGTACGCCCTGACTCACCTGCTCGCGATGCGGCGGTCCGGCGAATAGTGGCGCCGGTTGGCCGGTCTGGTCGTCCAGAGCCAGGCCGTACCTGACCGGATAGTTCGGGTCGGGGTCGGGCAGGGTGACCCGGTCGGCGACCACGGCCACCTCGGTGCCGCTGACCGTCGGCTCGATCTCGATCTCGATCTCGATCTCGACATCGACGATGGTGCTGGGGTCGGGGGGAAGCATCGCCCGCAGCGCGTCGGTGAGCGCGTTCGGCACCAGCGCCATCAGCCGCGCGTCGGTCACGTAGTGGAAGCCATGGGTGCTGAGCACCGCCATCGCGGCGGGGTTGGACCCGTACGCGGCACGGAAGGCGGCGGCGACCCGGCTGCGGTCCTCGGCCAGCAGTGACCTGCGACCGCTCTCGGTGGTCAGGTCGAACGCGGGCGCCGACACGTCGAGTGGGAACTCGGGGGCACCGTCGAGGGTGTAGGGGCGCAGGTCGAAGCGGCCGGTCAGGTCGACGTAGACGCCTTCGGCGGCGAGCCGGTCGGCCAGCTGCGGATCGGTCTGCCGGATCGCGTCCAGCGCGGCCGGTGGCAGCGCGACGACCTGCCCGGCCAGGGCCGGCATCCGGGGCAGCGAGGACTGGCTCCGCTCCCCGTGCACGGCCAGCTCGCGCAGCTTGTTGGTGATCTCGGCGGCCGAGGGCGGCTGGAGGTCGGGTGCCAGCCGGGCGCGGTAGTCGATCGCCCGGAACCGCTCGACCCGGTTCGGGTCCGGGTTGACAGCGAGCACTCCGGCCAGCGCCTCCGGCGTGATCTTCGGGACGCTCAGCCGGATGACGTGGTGCCACGCGTCGGCGGGGAGCAGCGCGAGGCGGGCGGGTGCGTCCGGCGTACCCCAGTGCAGGCCGAGCTGGTCGACAAGCGCGTCGATCTCGCGGCGCAGGACCAGCCGGGTGCTCGGGTCGGCATTCGGGTACCCGGCGGCCAGCACGCGTAGCTCGGCCAGCCGGCCACGGTCGCGGGCGGTGAGGCCGGCCGGGTCGATTGACGTTTCCGGGGTGCCCTGGTCGAAGAGTCCGACCTGGGCCTGGCCGCTCTCGTGTCGGGCCAGCAGCTCGGCGAACTCGTGGGCCACCGCGCGATCCACCACGGCGTCGACGGCCCGGTCGGAGACGGTGAGGGTGAAGGTGCCGTCGAGGTTGCGGGTCGTCTGCGCCACCGTCGTGCCGGTGAGCGCGCCGGTGGTGACCTGGACCCGCAGCGGCGCCAGGCCGCCCGCCCGGACCTCGAAGACGTCCGGCTCGACGGCGGTTATCTGGTCCGCGCCGATCGTGTCGGCCAGGGTGGGCAGCACCAGTCGCGCCCGGTCGAGCACCGCCGTCGGATCGGCGGCCGGTCGACCCTGCCCGTGGAAGTCGGAATCCGGCAGCGCCGCCACGCTGCTCTGCGCCACCTCGACGTGCCCGTACCAGGGACTCATCAGGTCTAGGAAGGCACGTACCGGCATCGGCGTGGGGTGGCTGGCGTTCCACGGGTTACGCAGCTGCACCTCACCGTTCGCCACCGACACGACCTCGTACGCGTGGCCGGGGATGAGTCCGTACGGCGGTTTGCCGGGGTACTGGGCGGCCGGCAGGGTTCCGGTGATCACCGGGCTGCCGGCGGAGAGCAGGGTGGCCAACCGGGCTTCCGCCTCGGCTTCCCGCCCGGGCGTCGGATCGAGTCGGCTGACGCTGCTGGGCAAGCCGGTGAGTTGGGTGAGCAGTTCCGCCTGCACCAGTCGGCTGCTGCCGTTGCCGAGTCGGGCGTAGCCGAGCGGGGCGGCCTGATGCGGGTCGGCACCGGGTCGGACGCTCCACTGCTTCTGCCACTGGTCGTGGCGCTGCTCGGTCCAGGTGCGGTCGACCGCCGCGATCGCCTTCTCCAGCAGCGACGCCCAGGAACTGCCGACCGTCGACTGGTCGGCGTAGGCGCTGCGACCGTTCGAGTTGGCGTGCAACGGCACGTCCGGCCAGACGGTGACCCGCAGTTGGCGTCCGGTCGGGGTGACCGACTGCCCCGGACCGCTCGCCTCGTGCAGCAGCACGTCGACCGAGCCGTCCGGGTTGGGGTGGAACATCTGCGCGATCGTGTCCGGCAGGTGGCCGGCGACCGCCCCGATCACGGCGATCATGCCGCAGTCACCGAGCGCGCCCTGCTGCACGTCCTCGCGCCGGGGCGGACCGTCGAACAGCGGTGCCGGCTGTCCCGTCCGGGCGTCCAGCGCCGGCCCGTACGCCGGGCCGGGTGTGGTCGGTGAATCCGGTGGCAGGGTCACCCGGTCGGCCACGACCTGGGTGTCGCCGGACGGCCCCTGCGTCGACGCGCTCTCCGCCGAGGTGGCCGGGGTCGGCGGTACGGGGGTGATGCCGCGCAGCACGTCGGTCAGGACGTCCGGCACCAGCCCCATCCAGCGGGCGGTGCCCTGGTAGTGGAAGTCGTGGTCGGCGAGCAGGGTCGCGGCCTGACCGCCACGCAGGGCACGCAGTGCCGCCCGGGACCGCTGCCGGTCCTCGTGCAGTTGGGCCTGCCGCCCGGCTTCGGTGCTCAGGTCGTACGCCGACCGGGCCGCACCGAGGTCGATCGCCGGCACGTCCGCCATGTACGGGCGCAGGTCGTAGCGGCCGGTCAGGTCGACGTAGACGCCTTCGCGGGCGAGCCGGTCGGCGAGTTGCGGGTCCACCGCGCGGACCCGGTCGAGCTGTGCCGGCGGGATGCCGATGATCTGCCCTGCGAAGGCGGGCATCCGCGGCATGCCGGACTGGGTGTGTTCCGCCTCGGCGGCCAGTTCCCGCAGCCGGGCCGCCAGTTCCGGCGACTGCGGCACCTGGAAGTCGGGGGCCAGCCGGGACCGGTAGTCGATCAGCCGGACCCGCTCGACCTCGGTGAGGGCGGGCGCCCCGGCGAGCACCGCCGACACCGCTTCCGGGGTGAGAGCGGGGACGCTGAGCTGCATCAGGTGGGCCAGCACGTCGCGCGGGAGCAGCGCCCACCGGGCCCGGACGCCCTGGTCGCCCACGCGGAGGCCGAGGTGCTCGGCGAGGGCGTCGATCTCGGCGCGTACGGCCGGTCGGCCCGGGGCGTCGGCGGTGGCGTACCCGGCGGCGAGCAGCCGGATCTCGGCGAGCCGACCCCGGTCGTGGGCGGTGAGCCCGGACGCGTCGATCGGGCCGCGTACGTTGCCCGGGTCCAGCGGGCCGACAAGCGCCCGGCCGGCCTCGTTCAGCGCCACCAGCTCGGCCACCTCGTGCGCCAGGGCCCGTACGACCGCCTGGTCCACGGCCCGCTCCGACACGGTGACAGTGAAGGTCCCGTCGGGGTTGCGGACCGACTGGGCCACCACGCCGTCGGCCAACGGCCCCGCGGTGAGCCGCACGGTCAGCGGGTGCTGCCCGGCCGGACGGATCTCGAACCGGTCCGGGCCGACCGGCACCACCGCGTCGACCTGCGCGTACGGCGCCACCTGCGGCAGCGCGACCCGCGCGGTGTCCAGGACCGCGCCCGGGTCGGCGTCCGGTCGACCCAGGCCGTGGAAGGTCGAGCCGGGCACGGCACTGGCGGTGAGCGAGCCGGTCGTCGATACGCTGCCGTCATGGCCACGCCCGCCGAGCTGTACGCCGCCATCCTGGCCGACCCCGACGACCTCGACCTGCGCCGGCGCTACGCCGACGCCATCGAGACCACCGACCCCGACCACGCCGAGGTGATCCGCATCGACCTGGCGGGCACCCGGCCCGACCGGACCGCCGCCCTGCGGTACCGAAGAGTCGTCCCGCGGCTCGCCGCGCCGGTCGCCGACCTGCTCGTCGACTGGAAGGTCCGCAACGGACTCGTCGAGCTGGTCACGATGACCGCCCGCACCTTCGTCGACCACGGTGCCGAGGTCTTCGCCCACCTTCCCGTCCGCCACCTGACCCTTGTCGACGCGGCCGGGCTGATGCCGGACGTCGCCGGTGTCGCCGCTCTGGGACGTCTGGTCGCCCTCGACCTGAGTGACAACCCGATCGGTGACGACGGCGTCGGCGCGCTGGCCGGCTCCCCGCACCTGGGTCGGTTGCGGTGGCTGGGCCTGGCCAACTGTGGCGTCGGGCCGGCCGGTGCCGAGGCCCTCGCCGCCAGCCGCAAGCTGCCCGCCCTGCGTTACGTCGAGCTGTGGGGCAACCCCGTCGAGGTCGTCGCCAAGGGCGTCGGGCAGGACATCGACGGCAGGCCCGTCGCTGTCGAGATGCCGCCGCTCGGCCGGGAACTCAACGACCGGTACGGTCCGCTGCCCTGGCTCGACATCCAGTGGGGTTGGCGACTGCTCGGTGTCGCCCGCTGGGACGAGGTCTGACGGCCCACCTGAGGTGTCCGGGCCCGTGCCGCCAGTCGGCTGCCCGCCGGGTGGCACGGGCGGGGCGCCCAGGTTCGCTTCGGCGATCCGCTGGGCGTGGAACCGGATGCTGGGCGGAATGCCCCGCGAATCGTCCGGCAACGCGGCGGCCTGGTCCACGATCGTCTGCCGCAGCGCGGGGCCGACCTTGGCCAACAGCGGACCGGCCACGCTGGCCCCACCGAGGACCCGCAGCTGGCCGCTGGTGTCCCGCAGACCCAACACGTCGGCCGGGCCGTCGTGTGCGGTGGCCGGGCCGTGCAGCGGCGACAGGTCCACCTCGGACAGCAGGTCGGCGACGCCCCCCGGATATTCGGGTGCCTGCCCGATCGAGAAGACCACCCGGTCGTACGCCTGCCGGCTGCCGTCGGTGAACTCCACCAGGAACCCGCCGTCGACCGTGTGCCGCAGACTGACGATCTCCCGCAGCGACTGCTCCACCTGGCCGCGTACGGATTCGGCATAGGCACCGACCTCCGGCAGGGTGTTGCGCCGGTTGTAGCCACCGCCGAAGCTGAACCGCAGCTGCGCCTCGGCGTCGTGTCCGGGATCGCCGGTCAGCTGGTCGGGTGGCGGCGGCACGGCCCGGGCCGACCAGTCGACGCTGCTGGCCTGGGAGGCCACCGCCTGCTCGATGTCCCACGCTCCGGAGGCACCCGCGCCGAAGACGAGCACCCGGTCACCGGGGCGGTACGCGTCGGCCAGGTTCTGCCCGCCGAAGTCGACGACGGGCACGGCCGGGCGGGGGTCACCGAACGAGCCGTCCGGCGCGTGGCCGAGCCGGGCGCGTACCTCGTCGGAGAGGGTGTCGGGGTCGACCGGCGCGCCGTCGGGGTCGAAGACCTGCCCGGTCGTGGGGTCCACGGCGTAGCCGGAGGTCGGATCGACCACCAGGGGATCCGTCGGCCGACCGCCGAAGTCGGCCAGCAGCGGTGCGTTGGGGACGCCGGCACCGAGGACGGTTCGTACCGTCGCCGGGAGGGTGTCCGGATCCACCACGGTGCCGTCGGGGGCGCGGAACACCGGGGTCGGCCCGGACCGGTCGACCCGGTAGCCGGTCGTCGGGTCGACGTACCGGCCGCCTGCGGTGGCCGGCGCGTTCGGCACCCGGGAGGGTCCGGGCCCGGACGCGACATCGACGGAGGCGGTGAAGAACTGTCGCCCACCCACGGTCACCCGGAAGTTCGCGCCGTCCGGCCAGCCCTCGGCGTCGGCCGGGCGGGGCGTGATCGCGGTCGCCGTGCCCTGGTAGGTCGGCATTCCGCTGAGCGCCCGCGCCGCGCCCACCGCGTCGGCGAAGACGTCGGACGGCGTGAACTGGGTGCCCGCCTCGGCCAGGTCGGCCGGCTGGAACGGCATCCCGGGAAGCTCCAGCTCCGACGGGATCTGGCCCATCAGCAGGGCCTGTCGCTCCGCCCAGGGGTCGTGGCCCTGCGACACGCAGAGCACCGGCGGCAGGCCGATGCCGGTATCAGGGGCGCCGCCCATGGTGACGAAGTCGGCGGTGGCGGCCCAACCGCCACCGATCACCAGCCGGCCGAAGACGTGCTCGGGCGCGATGTCCAGGGTGGCGTCGACCCTGGTGGTCAGGGCGAGGTCGGCGGCGTTGCGCAACGCGGTGGCCTGCTGCGCCCAGGTACGGGCCTCGGCGCGGATCGCCGACCGGGCGGCCCGCAGGTCCGCGACGAGTTGCTGCCCGGTCGCCTGGCCGATCAGGTTCTCGATCGCCGGGGCCGCTGGGCCCAGGTGGCTGCGGATCAGATCGAGTCGGGCCTGCGCCGCCTCCGGTCCGACCACCGGGACGTTGGCACCGAGCCCGTGCACGGCATGCGACGGGTCCTGTTCCAGCAGGCCGGAGGCGACGAGCAGGCTCAACGCCTCGGCCTGCAACTGGCCGGCGCGGGCCGGATCGGTGGTCGCGGCGCTGTCGGCGAGGACGACCCGCAGCTCGGCGAGGCGGCCGATGTCCCGCGCGGTGAGGACGCGGGTGCCGTCGTACTCGGGTCGGGCCCCCTCGGCGAGCGCGGTGGTGGCGTCGGTACGCAGGTCGACGGCGCGTTCCTGGGCGACCGTGTCCACCTCGGCGAGCATCGCGGCGACGGCCCGCCGGACGTGGTCCGGATGTGCGCCGGTGGACACCTGCACCACGGCACCGTCGGCGGTGTACCCGACGGTGGCGACCGGCACGGCCGGTACGCCCGCCGGCGGGTCGGCCAGCACGATCCGTACCTGGTAGGGGCCGTCGGCCGTGTCCAGGGTGACGGTGGCGGCGGCCGGGTCCACGTTCGCCTGCTCGGGCAGCGGGCCGGCGGTCAGCGCTTCCTGCACGGCCTGCGCGGTCCGGGCCGGATCGGCGTCGAGCAGCGCACCGCCGAAGGTCGTACCGGCGGCGGCCTGCCGCAGGTCGGGCCCGTCGGCAGGGGTCGGGTCGGAGTCGGCGCCCGGCGGTGCGGGCGGTCCGTTGTGGTCGGCGGCGTCGGTCCGGCCGTCCGCGGTGATGGAGTCGGCGTCGGTCAGGCCGTCCGGGTCGGTCAGGCCCTCGGTTCCGGTTGGGGCCAGACCTGCCGACCCTTGATCCGACCCTCGCGTCGCGCCTGGGTGTACTCCTCCATGATCCGCCTCGGGGGCAGGCTGGAGTGAGCCGTGATCACTCCCGTCCGGTCGATGATGTAGCTGCCCTGCCCCACTGCCATCCCCGCGGACCGTTCCTGTTCCGAGAGCCTCTCCCGGGCCAGCCAGCCGAACTCGAACTCCCGAAGCACTATCGGATTCCCGGTCCCCAGCAACTGGCTGATCAGCGTCAACGCCTCGTCCTCGGTCAACTCGCCCCTCTCCGTCAGGCACCATCATCGCCCAGAGGGCATGGGTGTCCCGCACCTCGCCGGCCGGCATGTCCACCGACGCCGTGCCCGTCTGGGGATCCCACCACACTGGCGCGTCGGCGTCGGCCGGGAAGACGATCACGAAGGCATGCGAGCCGTCGACCTCCGGTTGACCGTTGTCGTCGAGGACGACGTCGCCGGCGTCGTCGAGGAGCAACCAGTCGGCGACCACGAGCGCCGACGCCCCCGGCCCGGCGTCGGCCACCTGCTGGTAGAGGTCGGCGTACTGGGCGGCCACCGCCTCGGTACGGGCCGACAGGTCGGTGGGCAGACCGTCCGGGCCGCCGATCCACTGCCCACCGATCCACGCCTCCGCCCGCTCCAGGCCGCCGCGCTCGCCCGAGAGCCGGTCGATCGAGCCGTCGGGGAGGCGATCCGGCCACCGTGGACGCGACACCTGCGGGTCACCGTGGAAGCTGGCCAGCGCCGACAGCGAACTGTCCAGGCAGTTGTTGCCCCGGCCCGGCTGATCCGGCCCACCGTCGTTGACCAGCCCTCCGTACGGGTGGGTGGACGGGTCGGCAAAGACGGCGTACCCGTGTGGGGTGGCCAGGCTGGCGGCCAGGTCGTCGTGGAAGCGGGCGTCCTCCAGCGGCGCCAGTTCGCCCGGCCCGAACCGCCGGCTCTCCTCGAGCGACGGCGCGGTCGCGGTCAGTCGGTCGGTGTCACCGTCGGCCAGACCTGACGACCCGTCATCCGGCCCGCCCGGCGCGCCTGGGTGTACTCCATGATCAGCAGCGGCACCGGCAGACTCATCTGCGCTGTGATCACCCCGCTCCGGTCGATGATGTAGCTCCCGTGGCCCAGTTGCCGACCCTCCGCCCGTTCCTGCGGAGACAGTTGTTCCTTCGCCAGCCAACCGAACTCGAACGGATGCAGCTCGATCTCGTTCGGCGTACCCAGTAGGCGCTTGATCAGCGTCAGCGCCTCTTCCTCCGTCATCGGGAATCCCTTCCACCGCGGGCGTCATCGACCACAGCGCGTACGTCTGCGCCACGTACGCGGTCGGGGGTTGTGGCCAGGTCATCCCCCGCTGTGGATCCCACCAGACCGGCCCCTCGGCACCCTGCGGATATACCAGGACCAGGGCGTGTGAATCCTCGACCTGAACGTTGCCGTTGTCGAGGAGGAGGTCTCCGGTGCGGCGATCCCGCTTGACCCATTCGGCCACGACCAAGGCCGCTGAGCCGGGGCCGGCCTCGGCGATGTGCTGATGCAGTCGGGCGTACTGTGCGCTGACCGCCGCAGCGCGCTCAGCGGGCGTGGTGGGAAGTCCGGCCGGGCCGCCGGCCCAGGTGCCGCCGAGCCAGGACTCTGCCCGGTCGAGACCACTCGCCTCACCCGTGACGGTGTCGATCGAGCCGTCCGGTCGCACGTCCGACCAGCGGGGGAAGGACACCTGCGGGTCGCCGTAGAAGCTGGACAACGCCGAGAGTGAGCAGTCCAGGCAGTTGTTGCCGCGGCCGGGCCGATCCGGTCCGCCATCGTTGATCAGTCCACCGTACGGGTTGGTGGACGGGTCGGCGAAGAGAGCGTGGCCTTGCGGCGTTCGCAGGGCCTGCTCGACGTCCCAGTGGAAGCTCGGATCCTCCAGCGGCGCGAGCTCACCCGGCCCGATCCGTCTCGTCTGTGACAACCCGCGATCGGTACCGAGCGACACCGCCGGCCGACCTGCGTCGGTGGCGCCGGCGGTCGCGTCGCTCCCCGGAGGCACCGGCGGGGTCTCGGACGCGACAGGGGTGGTGCTCAGGTCGCCTGGCGGCAGATCTCCGTCAACTCGGTCTCCGTCGGCAGCGGCACCGTCGTGAAGTGCGCCGTCTGGCGTTCCGCCGTCGCCCGGTCGACCCGTTCGATCTCGTGGCGCTCCGGATTCGCCCACAGGATCGCCGCCGCCACGTCCGGGCGGAACGTCCACGCGCCCGTCGGACGATCCCAGATCACCGCCTGGGTCGGCCCCGAACTCTCCGCCTCCGCGATCAGGTTGACCGGCGGGCCCGTCGGGTCGTCCGGTCTCCGCAGGAGGAAGTAGCCGAACGTCAGCGCCGTCATGCGGGCCCCCCATCAGGTCAGGATCCAGACCGGGCAGGTCGGACGCCGTCAATCCTCGCGCGGCGAGCACGTCGGCGAACGTCTGGCCCTGCTGCCCGAGCCAGTCGAGGTACGACTGACGGATACTCTCCTGCCGGGCCGAGGACATCCACTTCGCGAAGCTTGTGTTCTTCGGGGTGTCGAACCGCGCGGAGTCCATCCCGCCCGGCATGCGTGCCGCGATGCCGTTGGCCTTGTTGATCGCGAGGATGTCGAGGAACGCGTGCACCCGGGCGCTGGGTGTCTGCGCCGGGTCACGCATCACCTCGTACGGCAGGTGGGTCTGTTTGCCGATGGCGTAGCTGGTCGCGGTCGGGAACTGCAACTCGAAGGTGCGCCCGGTCGGCGAGGTCAGCGTGCAGTTCAATCCGAAGAACCGGTTACCCGGGTGCCAGAAGTTCTTCAGATCGGTGACCCGGTAGCCCTGTGCCTCCAACGACGACAGGACCGCGTCCACCGCCGGCCCGTACGCCTCGGTCTCCGGCCCCTGCACCGAGAACCGCACCACGTCGTTGACGGTGTCCAGCGCGGAACCGAGGTCGTAGCCGAGCGGCTCCATCTCGGTGCGGAACTTGCGGGCCAGCGACTCGGCGCCCTTGACGCGATGCTGCTCGCCGAGCGTGCTCAGCGCGTCCGCCCCGGTCAGCCCGAGCCGGGCGTTCACCTCGGCGTTCACACCGTGCAGGTCGGCCAGGATCTGGTCGGCGTCGCGCTGCGCGTCGGCGAGCGCCTCGTGCAGGGTCGCCTGATCCGGTTCCGCGAGGCCGTCCAGATAAGGGCTCGCCGCCGGGTCGCCCTCGGGCGCGGGGTCGGCGTCGCTCAGCCCGTCGGATCCGGTACCGGCCAGACCTGTCGGGCTTCCTCCCTGCTCATCGACATGGCCGGGCTGCACCTCCATCGGCGAGCCCGGCATGTCGGGCCTGCTGGGGTCGGGGGTGGTGGCGGAAGTGTCGTCGGGTGCTGTCGAGTCCGGTGGGGCTGGTGGCCGGATGTCGGTGTCCGTCGCTGCGGGGCGGTGCGGGTCACCCTCGGCGTCGAGGACGATCGACCAGACGTTGCCGGGATCGCCGTGCACCGGGTCGGTGTCGGAGATCAGCTGGTTCTGGGCGTCGAGCCAGATGATGGTGCCGTCGTGGTTTACCGCGTTCCAGGTGTGTGCGCCGTTGCCGTCCGGACGGGTGGTGATGATCAGGGCCGCCGAGCCGGGGCCGGCCGCACGCAGCGCGTCGGCGACGGCGTCCAGGCCGGCGGTGCCGGTGCCCTGGTGGGCGAATTCCGTGCGTAGTGCCTGCTCCTGCCGTGCCGTGCTGCCCGCCTCCACCTCGGCCGAGGTGGCGGTCGGGGCGGCCACCTCCGGCCGACCGAACCAGGTGTCCAGGACGGAGAGCCCGACGTCGGCACAGTTGTTGTCGCGGCCGGGGACGGTCGGACCGCCGTCGTTGACCAGGCCCGCCCACGATCCGACGCGCGGATCCGGGTGCACAAGCGGTCGACCGGTCGTCGCATCGCGCGGCACGGCCGCGTCGAGCGCCTGCTGGTCGGCCTGTTCCGGGGGGACCAGACCGTTCGGGTCGCCGTACGGTCGGTTGTCGCTCAGCGGAGGACCGTTGCCCACCACACCGGGGACCGGCGGCTGGTAGGTCCGGGCGTCCCGCTCCGGGTCCACGATCGGCTCGATGGCGAACTGCGGCAGGAAGTGTGCGCACGAGCGGCAGGGCGGCCGGTGGTGCCCCAGGTTGTAGACGATGTCGTTCTGCTGAGCCGGTTTGACCTGGTGAGTGAGGATCTTGGCACCGTTGAAGGCGTCCAGCGCGTACTGCTCGAAGGAGCCCGGCTCACCGGCCTCGCGCCACTGCGTTTCGAGCCGGTAGAGCTGATCCGAGACCAGGGCCACCTCGGCACACTTGCCGTGCCCGCTGCCGGTCCCGTCCGGCAGTGCCGCCTTCGTGCGATCCAGTGCGGCCTGCGCGAGCGGGTGCACGGACGGCTGGGTCGGCGGCTTGGTGCCCTTGTCCACGGTCATGCTGGTGTGCGTGGTGATGCCACCGTCGGGCATCAGCAGGGCACCGGACGTGCCGGGCTGCTTGGCCCGGGAGATCGTGCCGTCCTTCACCGCCCGCCGGGCGGCCTCGGCGAGGGTCCGGGACGCCTCGATCAGAGCCTGCTCCGCGTCCGGGCCGGTGGGGTCGCCGTCCACAGCAGTGGGGGCCAACTGCCAACTGTGGGTGCCGTTGCCGGTCGGCCCCTCGGACCGCCGGAGGGTGTCCGGGTTCACCGGACCCCGGCCGGTGTCCGGCGCGGTCGGGCCACCAGCCTGGAGCGTCCCCGTGCTGCCCGGCACCGCGACGACGACCGGCCCGCCGGTGGCCAACTGGTCGGCCTGGTCCGCCCGGCGCGCCGCAGGATCCGTGGCACCGTCCGGGGAGGCGGGCGTAACCGTCGGGTCGGTGGTCGCGGCGGTGGTCGCCGAATCGGTGCCTGCCGTCTCGGCCGGTGCCGTCGGCCGCACCGCCGGACCGGTGTCGGGCTGGGCCACGGAAACACCGTCGGACTGCGGCGCCGAAGCAGCCTCAGGCGGCGCCACCGAAGCAACGTCGGGCTGCGCCACAGGAGCGGCGTTGGGCTGGGTCACCGGGGCGGCACTGGGTGGCGGGGTCAGCGAAACCGATCCCGCCGAGTTCGGGGCCGTGGTGTTGGCCGGTGCCCTCGGGGTCGGCTGCGTACCGTTGTTGCCGGTGGCGGGCGTGGTCGACGTGGGCGAGGTCGACGTTGTGGGCGTGGTCGACGCGCCGGCGGTCGGCGTGCCAGGTGCGGAGGTCGGGGTGGTGGGCGCGGGGGCCGTCGGGGTGGCGGCTGGGGTGGTCGCGGACGGCACGGCGGTGGTCTGCGCCGGGTTCAGCGTGGTGGCGGGGGTGACGTTGCCCGGAGTCGGTCCCGCCACCGGGCTCGCGGGTGGTGCACCCGGCACCACAGCGGGAGCGATCTCCGCGGCCAGGGGATCAACCCCGGAGACGGCCGGGCCACCGGGACCATCGACGCTCGCGCCGACACCGGAGCCCGGAACCGGACCAACACCGACGGTACGACCGGCACCAGCCGAGGCGTCGACCGGAACGCTCCGGGCACCGTCGCCCGAGGCATCGACCGGCACAGTTCGGGCATTCCCCGCCGAAGTGTCTACCGGAGCGCTCTGAACCCGATCGCCCGTGCCGTCGACAGTCGCGCTCTGACCTCGGTCACCCGTGGTGTCGACAGAATTCGGTGCCTGGTCGCCCGTGGTGTCAGCAGCGGAACCCGGTGCCCGATCGCCTGGGCTGTCGACAGGGGAACTCTGTGCCCGGTCGCCGGTGGTGTCGGTGGCAGTGTCCGGGGCCCCGGCGGCGGCCCGGTCGGTTGGCGGTCCGCTGTCGGCGCGCTCCGCCGGGCCGGCCTGCTCGGTCGAGTCGGAGGTGGCGCGGTCGGCGGGTGTGTCCGCGACCGGTGTCGCGGGGTCGCCCGGGGTGCTGTCCCGGTTGGTGTCCCCGGTGGGCTCGGCAGTCGCCGGGGTGCCGTCGGTGGGCACCCGGCCGCCGGTGGTGGCCGCGTCGTCGCGTCCAGCCGTGCCGGACTCGTCGCCGCGCGACGTGACATCGGTGGAGGTCGGGTCGTTGGCACCGCTGGCCAGGTCCACGCCGTCGGTCGTGCTGGCGGGACCGCTGGTCGAAGTGGCCCCGTCTACCGGTGCGACGACGGTCGGGTCGACCGACGGCGCGAGGCTGATGGAACCCGCCCCGCTCTGCGGTACGGTGCCGCCGCTGTCCTGGACCGTACCGGTGTCGGTATCGCTGCTGCCGCGGCCGGAAGTGCCGGAGGAGCCCCCATCCGTGCTGGTGTTGCCGAGGTTGCCGAGGTCCACCCCGCCGACGCCGGGGGACGGGTTGAGGCCCGCGCCCAGGCCGGCACCGGGGGTGGTCGTCCCATTCAGCCGGTCGAGACCAAGGTTGGTGACCTTGGCACCCAGGTTTCCGGTGGCACCACCGGCGAGGGTCGCGCCGGTGCGGCCGGCGCCGCTGGCGAACCCGCCGAGGAAGGCGTCCGCGCCGGGGAGCACGAGCTGCTGGTTGACGCTGGCGTTGGCGAGCACGCTCGCGGCCGGTGAGATGAGCGCGTTCTGGGCACCCGAGGCGATGCTGGTGCTGCCCCAGCGCACCAGTCCGCTGCCCGGGAAGGACAACCGGGACGGGCTGAACGAGACAGGCATCTTGGGCGCTACCCGCCGGCCGGCCCAGTTCATGCCGGAACCGAGCACGGCGCCGTACGCGCCACCCACGCCCGCGGTGAGCGTCCGGTTGCCGTCCCACTGCCGCCGCTCGCCGCTGCGCATCTGGTACGCCTGAGCGCCGACGTCGATGATCAGCTCTTCGCCGATCTCCTCCATCAGCTCCAGACCGAGCCGGTTGAGGCCCTGCCGGAAGCCCTGACTGGTGACGATCTGCCCGACCCGACCGCCGGCGGTCCGCAGCGCCGCCTGAAGTCCCGCCCGGGTGAGCAACTGCCGCCCCAGCTGAGCGATGAGCCGCCGGAAGGCGACCGTGACCGCCTGCCGACCGGCCGCCAGGATGCCCGGGATCGCACCGGCCGAGACACCGCCCAGCCAGGCCATCAGCAACGCGACGAAGACCGCGATGACGGTGATGATGACGGCGATCAGCACCGTCAGCTTGGCGTACTCGATCTCCAGGGCCGCCTGGTCGCAGCCGGACGCGTACGCGGCGGCGATCTCCTGGATCAGCGGCAGGCCGGTGTTCGGGTCGACGCCGACCTGGTTCCACAGCGCACCGAACGCCTCGCCGGCCCCGCCGCCCCAGCTCTGCAGGATCTTCATGACCGCCGGGTCGGCCTCGGTCAGTACCTCGCCGACCAGGTCGGCCAGGGACTGCCAGGCATCGGCCAGCTCGCGCATCCGGTCCTCGTCGCCGCTGGGCCACGCCTCACCGGCGCTGACCCAGCAGATGGCGTCCCAGACCCAGCCGTACTCGCCCAGCGAGTGCTTGGGATTGGGTACCGCCACCGGCGCGCGCCCCTCTATCCGATCTCGACCGTCAGCTGCCGGCGGTTACTTGCCTTCGCCCCCGAACAGCGTCTTGACCATGTCGTCGACGTCGACGGTGCCCTCCACGGCACCCTTCACCGTCGGGCCCATCTGCTCGACCACGGGCACCACGCCCGCGGCCAGGTCGAGCACCTTCTGCGCCGGCTGCTCGCCACCGAGGTAGTCCTTGTTGAACGCCTGGCCCGGCTCGTCGTCGCCCCAGGGGTGGCCACCGTTGAGCGTGTTGATCGTGCCGGCCAGGCCCTTCCAGCGGGCGGCCAGCCGGGCACCGGCGGCGCTGAGGGTGCTGGCCCCTTCCAGGGCGGCATCCGGCTTGACGAACGTTTCGCGGAGCTCGGTCATCGCTTGTCCTCCCCGGGCAGGTCACTGTCCAACTGACGGAAGATGCCGTCGAGGTCGTGGTCGATGTAGGCCTGGAACTGGCTGTCCGGCACGTACGGCCGCATGAGCCGCTCGACGTCGGCCATCGCTTTCGCAGTGGCGCGGTGAATGGTCTCGGTGACCGTGGCGGACAGCTCCTTGGAGTTCGGTCGGCGATAGATGCGCGAATCGAACTCGACCTTCGTCACCTGACCGCGCGGCCCGACGGTGACCGTGACCAGACCGTCCTCGGAGGTGACGGTCGCCTGCACGGCCTTGAGCTGCTGCTGGAGGTCACCGACCCCGGAACGCATCCGCTCGAACTGAGCCATCAGCTCGTCGGCGCGGGCACGCAGCGCCTGCACGTCCATGGCGGTGTCCCTCCCCCGTTCGCGCCCATGACGACTCGACCATACTGAATGCGCGCCCCGTCAGGGGATGGGCGAGGGGTCGTTAGGATTCACCGGCACCGGCGCACCGGAGGTGAGCAGCATGGCCCGCGGCCGTCCTATCACGACATTTGCCCTGGTGGGGGCGCTGCTGACCACGACGCTGACGCTTCCCGCGCCGGCGCACGCCGCCCCGGAGATCTGTCAGAATCCCAGCGATCCTGGCGAGGTCAACACCGAGACGCCCTGGCACCAGCGGTGGCTCGCGCCGCAGCGGGTGTGGCCGTTCAGCACCGGTGCCGGGGTACGGGTTGCGGTGATCGACTCCGGTACCGACAGCAGCCATCCGCAGTTGACGGGCCGGGTCGACAGCGGATTCGACGCACTGCGTAATGCACCCGGCGGTGACGTGGACTGCGTCTCGCACGGTACGGCGGTCGCCAGCATCATCGTCGCCGCCCGGCAGGAGGGGGTCGGCTTCCACGGCCTCGCGCCGGATGCCACGATCGTGCCGATCCGGGTCAGCGAACGCAACGCCAACGAGAGCACGGACACCGCCGGGGCCACCGTCGGCGGCGCGGTCTTCGCGCAGGCCATCATGCGCGCGGTCGAGGACGGCGCCGACGTGATCAACATGTCGGTGACGCTCTACCGCCCCGACCCGGACGTGCAGCGGGCCATCCGGTACGCGGTGGACAACGACGTCGTGCTGGTCGCCGCCGCCGGCAACCGGCATCAGGACGGTGCCCGACCCGACCCGGTGCCCTACCCCGCGAGCTACGACGGGGTCATCGGGGTGGGCGCCGTCGACCAGAACGGCGCCCGGATCCGGCAGTCCCAGATCGGACCATACGTGGACATCGTCGCGCCGGGTGGGGCGGTGGTCGCCGCGACCAGGCTGACCGGGCACGCCGCCTACGACGGCACCAGCTTCGCCACCCCGATGGTCAGCGCGACGGCTGCCCTGATCCGCGCCGCCGAGCCGAACCTGTCGGCGAAGGAGGTGACGCGGCGGATCCTGGCGACCGCCGACCCGGCCCGGGGCGACGCGGCACGCGGCTACGGCAGCGGAGTGGTCAACCCGTACCGGGCGGTCACCGAACGGTTGACAAGCGCGAAGCCGGTGGCACAGCCGCCCCTGCCCGAGGTGCCCCTGGACGCAGCGGCACAGGCCCGCGAGCAACGTTGGGCGCTGTTCGGCCGGCTGGCCCTCTGGATCGGTCTGGGTCTGGCCACTGTCGCGGTCGGCGTAGCGGTGCTGGCGGCGCTGCTGCCGCGCGGGCGGCGTACCCGGTGGCGGCCCACCCGGCCCGCCGCGTCACCGGACGACCGGCCGGAGATCGACGAGCCGGAGGAGGTCTTCTTCCGGGTGCCTACCTCGACCTCACGGGAATGACCGCGCCAGCGGCACGATCGGCGGCGCGGACGACGATGGCCCGGCGATCGGCCGGGCCATCGGGTGCAGCGGTCGGGTGACTCAGCCGCCGAACTTGGCGCGGTTGGCCGCCTCGCGGGCCTGCATCTTGCCCGCCGACTCGCGCAACGCCCGCTCGATCCTGCCCAGCAGGTCACGCAGGTCGTTGGCGGCCGACTCCCACTCGCGCTGACGCTGGAAGTACGCCTCGCGGGCGTCGCCGTCCCAGGTGGCCAGCAGCGGGGCGATGCCCGACTTGAGGCCCTCCAGCTCGCTCGTCATGTTGCGGACCGAACTGCCGCAGCTGTCAGCCGCCGCGTTCAGACCGGCGAAGTTGTACCGGATTTCCATCGTGATCCCCCCGTCAGAGCTTCAGAGCCGCAGTGATCTGGCCGGCGGTCGCACCGGCGCTGTCCATGTCGGCCCGGATCTCCTCGTCGCTGACGTCGTAGTCCTTACCGGCGGAGCCGACAGCCTCGGCGATCGCGCGCAGCGCGACGTTGAGCCGGGCCATGTCCTGGTCGAACCGCTCACGAACCTGCTGGAACGAACCCGCACCAGCACCCTTCCACTGGTCGTAGAGCGGTGCGAGCTGGTCCATCAGCCCGTTGAGGTTGCTGGTGAGCCGATCGGCGACGGCATCGACGTCACCCTCGGTCTTCAGCATCAAGCCGGTGTCGGTACGCATCGACATGGCGGAAGTCACCCCCGTCCTCGTTGGATCGCCCCGCGACACCGGGGGCGGTCTGTCAATCAGCGCTTACGCACCATCGTCACTGAAACGGTATCGGGTTGCGTCGAGCCCGCGCTAGACCGCGGGCCAGGGGTGCCGCTCCTATGTGGCTGGTTTCGTCACTCCGGGTCGATGGCCTGTTTCGCGGTGGTCGGATCGAGCGCCGGCCCGGCAGGCAGGCGAACCACCAGGCTGGCGGGCAGGCGGATCGGCCGCAACCCCGAGTAACCGAGCATCGCCGGCACCCCCTCGGAGGCCAGCGGATAGCGGTAGCCCAGATCGGTGACCAGGTTCAGGGTGCCGCCGTCCTGGTCGGGCGACGAGAGCGCGGCGACCAGCACACCGTAGCCGGGCTCGATGACCACCCGGTCGGCAAGCGGTATGCCGCTGCCGGTCTGCTCCCGGGTGCGCACCGGTTCGCGTACCGGCTCGACCTGGGCGTCGAGCAGCACCGTCGGCTCGTCCTGATCCGGCTGGTAGGCCGCGCAGACGGCCGGGTCGCTCCCGCTCAACCGGGCGATGTCGGGTCGCTGCTCCGGTGCGCGGTGCCGCCCCTGCTGCGGTGCCGACGCCTTCGGTGCGGCGGCGGCCGTACCGGCGGCGAGGTCGATCGGAGCCGGCTTCGTCCCGTCCGGGTACGCGGCCTGCGTCTCGCCGTCGGCCAGCAGGACGTCCGCCTCGACGGGGGTGATCGGGACCAGCCGCTCCCGTTCGACGATGTAGTACTGGCGGCTGCCGTTCTGGCTCTTGACCACGTAGACCTGACCGACTCGGGCGTCCGGCAGCGCCGTCGAGGCAGCGCCACGGTCGGTGACCCGTCGCGGGGTGATCGGCTCACCGGCGGGCAACGCGTTCAGCCACGCCCCACCGACCTCCACCACCGGCTCGGCGGTCATCACGAGACCTTCCAGCACGACCTTCTCGTTGCGGATCTCGTAGCGGTGGTCGCGCCACACCAGATGCAGGCGCTTGGTCTTACGGTCGCGGACCAGCAGCGCGGCGTCGCCCGGTTCCCGGCCACCGACGGGCGCCCGACCGACGGTGAGCACGGTGGTGGCGACGACTCCGCCGGCCGCGTCCCGGGCGGGCTGGGTGCACAGGGTCCACGGGCCGTCCAGGATGCGGCCCGGTGCCGGCAGCGCGTCCGGCGCATCCGGGATGCCGATGCGGGGACCGCGGGGCGTGCCGACCAGCGAATTCCGGGACACCGAAACCGTCGGTGCGGCCGACTCCATGGCCAACAGGGCGGAGGCGTAGTTCACCACCGGATGCAGCCGGCCCTCCCGATACAGGTACCGGGTGCCGGTCTCCTTCTCCAGGATGACCCCGGCACCGTCCTTCCACTTTGTCGCCCCGCCCGGGCGCAGCAGCCCGTACACGCCCACCGCCGCCAGGCAGAGCACCGCCACCATGACGCTGGCGAAGCCGGCACCGCCCAACCGGCGAAACGGCGCCGCCTCCGGGTCCGGCTCCCGCGCCACCAGGGCAGAGGTCATCCGCTGCACGAAGAACTGGTACGACTGGACCTGATCCCGCCGCGACGGCATGGCACCCTCCCCCTGGCGTACGCCGTGCGGTCACGACCGCCGGACCGCGGTGCCTACCATAGGCACGATGTCGAGCCAGCCGGTCTCCGCACTCGACGCCGACCGTTGACGTCGACCACGGCAGCCCGAGGAGCGCAACGATGATCAGTCGCGACGAGGCCCTGGAGATCGCCCGCCAGTGGGCCGGTGCCGGTCGCCCCGGGCCCGCTCCCGAGGTCTTCCTGCACGAATTCGACCTGGGCTATGTCGCCTGGCGAGCCGAACCGACGCCTGCCGCCACCGACGGGCCGCCGGCTCCGCCGCCCGCCACCGGCTACCCCCGGGCGGTCATCGACCGGGAGACCGGCGAGGTGTCCCAGTGGCCGTCCCTGCCCGAGCAGACGATCGCCGAACGGTACGCGAGTCGCCGCGCCGCCGAAGGGCGGTTCCCGCCGGACGTACGCCATGTGCTGGAGTCCGCCGGCTGGTTTCCCGGCCGTGACGTCACCTCGGCGGTCGACCACTGGATGGTCCGGTTCGCCGACGACCTGGCCGGCCTGGACTGCCCGCCGGCCGCGCGGGCGGCGCTTGTCGAGTTCGGTGGCCTGACGCTGCCGCAGTTCGGCAGGACCGGCCGAGCCGGTGCCGGCTTCACCAGCTACCTCCATCCCACCCGGGGCGGGGTGGTGACCGAGGGGGCGCGGGGCTTCGCCGAGGAGTACGGCATTCCGGTCTATCCGATCGGCAACAACGAGGACGGCCCGTCCGAGCTGGTGATGGACGCCCAGGGACGGGTCTTCCTGCTGCACTGGGCCGACGAGTTCCTCGTCGGCCCAGATCTCGACTCGGCAGTCGTCAACCTGATCCGGGGCGGCGAGATGACCGAGGCGAGCGACCTCGACTGGTGACCCTGCCGGTCAACCGTTGATCGCTCGCATGAACGCGTACAGGCCCAGCACGCTGCAGGCCACCGGCACCACCGCGAGCTGGAGCAGGATGTCGAGCACGTCGCCGAGCCGGGCCAGCCGGGGCGAGGGGGCACGCCGACTGTAGGCGAGCCCGGCAGCGGCCGAGATGCCGGCCGCGACCAGCGCCACCGGCAGTACGGCCAGCACCCGGGTGGCGGTGGACGCGTCGGCGGCACCCACCAGCGGCAGCAGGCCGAGGCCCACCAGACCGACGGCCAGCAGCGGAACCCGGTGCCGGACGGTCGTCACCAGCCGCGCCCGCAGCAGGTAGCCCAGCGAGATCACGGCGGCGAGCAGCAGCGCGGCGACCGTGCCGGTCGCGGTGAGCACCACCAGGCAGCCGATGGTGACCAGGAACGCGCCGAAGATCATGCCGGTGAGCACCTCGTCGGCTCGGGCGGTGGCCTGGTAGATCACCTCTCGCTTCGGTTGCGGCTCGTCGCGCAGCAGGTCGTCGGCGGTACGCGGCAACGCCGGCATCGGCATCTTGCCCAGTCGCACGGACAGCAGCGGCATGGCCGGCAGCAGCAGGGCGACCGCGCTGACCACCACGGCGCTGCCCTGAGCGGCATCCATCGAGCCGAGGGCGAGCAGCCCGCCCACCATGCCCCAGAACCCGACGAAGACCGCCGCCACGAAGACCCGGGTCGCGTCCCCCACGCCGAGCAGGCCGAGCAGCCCGGACAGCAGCAGCACCGCCGAACCGAGCAGGATGTGCGGTGCGCCCAACGCCCACACCGACTCGCCGGTGCCGATCACCAGCACCCCACCGACGAAGGCGTAGGGCAGGCCGGCGGCGGCGAGCACTGCACCGGCCAGGGAGTCGGCCATCGCCCGGGACAGCACGATCCCGCCGATCAGCAGCAGCGTGGCGGCTCCGAGGGCCACCGTACCGCCGAGCCAACCGGGCTGCTCGGAGGTGACGATCACGGCCAGCCCGAGCAGCAGCAGCACGCCGGCCACGATCAGGCCGGTCAACCGGGTGGCGAACGGGGTCCAGGCCACGCCACGGCGGCGGGCACCGTCGGCCACGGCCTCCATCAGGTCGTCGTACGCCAACTCGGGCCACTCGGTGCGGCGCGGCACCAGGTGCAGCGTCTCGCCGTCGCGGACGTTCTGGGCGGCCAGCGTACGCGTCAGATCGACGGCGCTGCCGTCGCTGCGGCGCAGCGCCCAGCCACCGTGGGCGGTGCCGTCCGAGGGTTCCTCGTCGGCTTGACGCAGCACCGCCGGCAGCAGCCCGACGAGCGGCAGATGCTCGGGCAGAGCTAGATCCAGTCGCCGCTTGGGGGCGGCGACGGCGATACGCGCGAGTCCGGTTCCGGCCTGGGTGACCACTGACGACCCCTCGATACGAGGAGCGGGCCGATGCGGCCCGCGGCTGTCCTGACGGGAGAAGGCTACCTACCATGTGCCGGTGACGCGGGGTGCCGGTTCGCGGCGGTGGCCGAGCGTGCGGGGGTGCCGGGCGTGACCACCACGCCCAGGAGAGGCAACGGAGGTCTGTCACGTGAGCACGGTCGTCGTCAAACGACCCGCCCGACAGCCGGAACCGGAGTATCCCTCCGGCGAGGTGCTCCTGGAAGCGCCACCGGAGGTGCCTGCACCCAGTGGTAAGGCGTGGGGGCAGATGATGATGCTGCTGCCGATGCTCGCCGGCTCCTTCGCGATGGCCCTGATGTTCGCCGGTCGCGGCGGGTCGACCCTCGGCTACGTCACAGGTGGCCTGTTCGGACTCTCCGCCATCGGCATGCTCGGCGCGCAGCTGACGAACAACTCCGGCGGCCCGAGCAAGCAGGAGATGCTGCAGAAGCGCCGGGAGTACATGGCGCACCTGTCGCGGCAACGCCGACGCGTCCTCAAGACGGTCCGCCGGCAGCGTGAGGCCGCTTTCTACCGGCACCCGGATCCGGACACGCTCTGGTCCCTGCCGCTGGGGCCCCGGCTGTGGGAACGGCGACGCGGCGATGTGGACTTCGCCACCGTCCGGATCGGACTCGGGCCGCAGGAACTGGCCACTCCGCTGGTGCCGCCACCGGCCACGTCGCTGGAGAAGCTGGAGCCGATGTGCGCGCTGGCGCTGCGCCGGTTCCTCACCACGTACGGCGAGGTGCCGGACCTGCCGGTGACCATGGCGTTGAACGGGTTCGCCCGAGTGCACCTGCGCGGCGACATCGACGCCGCCCGGGGCCTGGTGCGGGCCCTGCTCGCCCAGGCGACGGCCTTCCACGCCCCGGACGACATGCTCGTCGCGGTCTGCGTCTCAGCCGAGCGCCGGGCCGACTGGGAGTGGACGAAGTGGTTGCCGCACGCGCTGCACCCGTCGCGTACGGACGCGCTCGGTCAACTGCGGCTGGTGTCGTCCTCGGTGACCGGCCTGGAGGCGATGCTCGACGACGTGCTGGCCAGCCGGCCCCGGTTCAACGCCAGCGGCGGATCGTCCCAGGTCGGCGGGCCGCACGTACTTGTGATCATCGACGGTGGCGACACCGCTGGTTCCGATCACCTGATGACCGACGGCGGCGTCGAGGGCGTGACCCTGCTCGACCTGTCCAGCCCGGCACCCCGGATGTTCGACCGGGCGCGCCTGGTGCTCGACGTGGCGGCGGACCGTCAGCTGCACGGTGTCACCGTCGACGGTTCGGCGGAGATCGGTCGGGCCGACGACTGCCAGGTCGCGGAGATCGAGGCGTTGGCCATGCAGTTGGCCCCGCTGCGGCTGTCGGCTGCCTCCCGTGGCGGTGGCGACACCCCGCTGACCAGTGAGCTGGGCCTGGCCGATCTGCTCGACATCGGCGACCCGTACGAGTTCGACGTCGATCGAGCCTGGCAGCCGCGACCCAACCGGGACCGGCTGCGGGTGCCGATCGGGGTGGGTACCGACGGTGGGCCGGTGGAGCTGGACCTGAAGGAGTCGGCGCAGGACGGCATGGGCCCGCACGGGCTGCTCATCGGCGCCACCGGCTCCGGCAAGTCCGAGCTGCTGCGCACCCTGGTGCTGGCGTTGGCCGCGACGCACTCGTCGGAGAACCTCAACTTCGTCCTTGTCGACTTCAAGGGTGGTGCCACCTTCACCCGGCTGGACGGGTTGCCACACACCAGCGCGGTGATCACCAACCTGGCCGACGAACTGCCGCTGGTGGACCGGATGACCGACGCCATCAACGGCGAGCTGGTACGCCGGCAGGAGTTGCTGCGGTCGGCGGGCAACTACGCCTCCCAGCGCGACTACGAGAAGGCGCGGGCGGCGGGCGCTCCGCTGTCACCGCTGCCGAGCCTGCTGATCATCTGCGACGAGTTCTCCGAGCTGCTCACCGCGAAGCCCGACTTCATCGACATGTTCGTGCAGATCGGTCGGGTGGGTCGGTCGCTGGGTGTGCACCTGCTGCTGGCCTCGCAGCGGCTGGAGGAGGGGCGGCTGCGCGGGCTGGACACCCACCTGTCGTACCGGATCGGTCTGCGGACCTTCTCGGCGATGGAGTCGCGGGTGGTGCTCGGCGCGACCGACGCGTACGAGCTGCCCCGCTCTCCCGGGCACGGGTACCTGCGCTTCGGCACCGAGCCGCTGGTCCGGTTCAAGGCCGCGTACGTCTCCGGCGCCTACCGCAGCAAGACCGCCGCGGCGGTGGCGGCCGGTGACGGCGAGGACCGGGTACGCGAGTACACCACCAGCTACGTCGCCCCGCCGGTGACCCGTACGCCGAAGGAGGAGCAGCCGCCCGAGCCGGCCGACGGGGTCGGTGAGAGCGTGCTGGACATCCTGGTCGGGCGGCTCGCCGGCCGGGGCAAACCGGCCCACCAGGTGTGGCTTCCGCCGCTGGCCGAGCCGCCGACGCTTGATCAGTTGCTGCCGCCGCTGACCGCCGACCCGACTCGTGGGGTGACCGTGGCGCACGCCGGTCTGCTCGGCGAGTTGCAGGTGGCCGTCGGCATCGTCGACAAGCCCTTCGAGCAGCGCCGGGACGTGCTCTGGTTCGACCTGGCCGGTGCGGCCGGCCACGCGGTGATCGTCGGCGGGCCGCAGAGCGGCCGGAGCACCCTGCTGCGCACCATGGTCACCTCGCTGGCGCTGACCCACACCCCCCGGGAAGCCCAGGTGTACTGCCTCGACCTGGGCAGCAGCGCGCTGTCGTCGTTGCGGGACCTGCCCCATGTCGGTTCGGTGGCGACCCGACTGGACGCGGGCCTGGTCCGGCGTACGGTCGCCGAGATGCAACTGCTGATGGGCGAGCGGGAGCGGCGTTTCGCCGAGCGGGGTGTCGACTCGATGGCCGAGTACCGGCGGGCCCGTCGGCACGGGCAGCACGGCGACGACCCGTTCGGCGACGTCTTCCTGATCATCGACGGCTGGGCGACGTTGCGCGCGGAGTTCGAGGACCTGGAACCGACGATCAACGACATCGCCAACCGGGGACTGTCCTTCGGCATCCACCTGATCGTCACCGCCGGCCGCTGGATGGACCTCCGCCCGGCCGTACGGGACGTCTTCGGCACCCGCCTGGAGCTGCGGCTGGCCGATGCCAGTGACTCCAACCTGGACCGTCGGGCGGCGCTTAACGTGCCGGAGAAGGCACCGGGGCGCGGCATCACGCCGGACGGGCAGCAGTTCCTCGCGGCGCTGCCGCGTATCGACGGCGCGCAGGAGACGGAGTCGCTGCCCGAGGGAGCCCGCAAGCTGGTCACCGACCTGGCTGCCGCCTGGCAGGGCCCGGGTGCCCCACCGATCCGGCTGCTCCCGCCGAACGTCCCGTACGGCAGCCTGCCGAACACCGGGCAGGCCGGGATCCCGATCGGCATCGCCGAGGTCGACCTCGCGCCGGTGCACCTGGACTTCACCGCCGATCCGCACTTCATCCTCTTCGGCGACGGCGAGTCGGGTAAGAGCACCTTCCTGCGGGCGCTGGCGCAGACAATCGTCGACGGCCACGAGTTGACCGAGGCGCGGCTGGTCATCGTCGACTACCGGCGCAGCCTGCTGGGCGACATCGAGACACCGCACGTCATCGGGTACGGCTCGACGGCGCAGATCACCGAGAGCATCGTGACCGAGGTCGCCGCGGTGATGCGGGACCGGCTGCCGCCGGCGGACATCAACGCCGAGCGGCTGCGGGCCCGGGACTGGTGGAAGGGCCCCGACCTGTACGTGCTTGTCGACGACTACGACCTGGTCGCCGGTGCGGGCAGCAACCCGCTGACGCCCCTGCTGGAGTTCCTGCCCCAGGCCCGGGACATCGGTCTGCACCTGATCATCGCCCGCCGCACCGGCGGCGCGAGTCGGGCGCTCTACGAGCCGGTGCTGATGCGGTTGCGGGAGATCAGCACTCCCGGCATCGTGATGTCCGGCAACCGCGACGAGGGCGTACTGCTCGGCACGGTGCGGCCCGGACCGCTGCCGCCGGGTCGGGGCTGGCTGGTGTCCCGACGGGGTGGCACCCGACTGGTGCAGTTGGTAAATCTTCCGCCTCGTGCATAGCCGGCGTACGGGGTTGCCGGACCGGACTACCGTCGGCCAGAGTGGACCTACGGTACGCGGTCGGGTCGCTCCGGTAACCGGAGTTCGGGTCGGCCGCGCCAGCACCGTGTGAGCGGGACGGGGGAGGGACCATGGGCGGCGAGTGGCTCGTCAACGAGAACATCGACGTCGACGTCAACCAGTTGCAGGACTTCGCCAGGGCCATTCAGAAGGAGCTGGACACCAACTTCCAGCCCAGCTTCGAGAACGGTCTGCGTCCGATGCTCACCGTGCAGGCTCCCTTCGGCGGCGGCGGGATGAAAGAGGCCGCGTTCTTCCGGGGCCGGCACGACGAGAGCCGGATGGCCGTGTCACACCTGATGGGCGATGTGATCAAGGGTCTGACCGCGCTCAGCGCGGCGGCCACCTCCATCTCCGGCGAATACCTGCTGGGCGACGCACTGGCCGAGGCCACGAACGACGACGTGTACAACGCCTTCAACGCGGTGGACGGCCAGAACACCCTCAGCGGCAAGTGGCAGCAGGAGGGCGACCCGATGGAGGAGATCCCCGAGCAGGCGAGGGATCCGGAGGTCGTCGGGCCCTACCACGGGATGGATTCCTGCCCCACCGAGGACACCCGTGAGCAGGCACCCGAGTGGGCCGCGGCGGAGACCGTGGGTAACGGTCCGGGCGCGTACCAGATCGAGGCCGAGGATCAGCGCATGCACGGCGAGGAATTCCGACTGGACCAGTCCAACCTGCGATGACGGCTGCCAGGAACGGGGGACCTGAGGAGCGGGGATGACCGACGACTACTACGGCTACAGGCCGATCAGCTACCCGGCGTACGGGGGCATGCGGGACGACTACGCGGCCGACCGCGCGGCCCAGGCGACGCCGTACCAGCCCACCGACTGGGACGGCGTCAACATCGAGCAGATGTGGGAGTACGTCCGCAAGGAGAGTAACGAGCGCACCGTGGCGCTCGCCGAGATGTGGCGGCGGGCGGCGAGCCTGCTGGAGTCCACCAGGGACAACCTCAAGCGGCACGCCGACGCGCTCGGCGCCAAGTGGAACTCTCCCGCCTCCCGGGTCTTCATGTCGAAGGTGGGTGCCACTCTGCACTCGCTGGACGAGTGGAAGAACGTGGCCAGCAGCAACGCCACCGGTCTGGACCAGTTGGCGAGCAAGATCTCGACCGCGCAGCGGGAGATGACCCAGCTCTGGCTGGAGTACAAGGCCGAGCAGCAGCACCAGCAGGACGTTTACGAGAAGGACAAGGCCAAGATCACCTTCAGCGACATCTTCGGCGACAAGCACAAGTCGTACGAGGAGGTCCAGAAGGAGTTCCACCAGCGCGCCAAGAACATCACCAAGCCGCTCGCGGACATGTACATCGACGTGTACATCTCGAACATCTCGCGGGGCGGCAAGTTCAAGGGCCCGACCGAGGCGGCCCTCTTCGACGGCAAGACCGTGCCCGGTGGTCCGGGGCGAACCGGCGGCCCGACCCGCCCGGGTGCCGTCCCGCCGGGTGCGCGGGGCCCGCGGCCGGACCGGCCGGAGATGCCGAACCGGCTGGAGCAACCGAACCAGCCGGAGGTGGGCGCTCGACCGCCCCAGCCCAGTGCGCCGACGCTGCCCGACGGCGTCGACCTCGCCGGCGGCACCGCAACCGTGGCCCCGCCGGGACCCGCGCCCACCCCGCCGCCGGTCACCACCGCGCCGAACGCGCCCGGAACACCCGGCCCGCCGCTACCGCCGGTGGTCCCGCCGGGACAGCGGCCGGGCGGCGGCGGTCCGGGCACGCCGAACCCGGGTGGCCGACCGAACGCACCCCGGGCCACCCTGCCGGGCTCGGGTGGCGCTCCCGGCCCGGGCGGCGGTCGTGGCCCCGCACCGAACCGTCCGACGCTGCCCGGTGCGGGCGGCGGCTCCGGCGCGCCGGGCAGTGGCCGGCGTGGGCCCGCACCGAACCGTCCGACGTTGCCGGGCAACACGGGTGCCCCCGGGCGTCCCGGTGCCGGTGCGCTTCGCCCGAAGCCGTCGGCCGGCCCGCCACCGTCCAGCCCGCGTCTACCGGGCTCCACGGCGCCGTCCGGCCAGCGGGGCGCAGCCTCGGGCCGGCCCGCCGCGCCGCCGCCGAGCCTCGGTGGTCAACGCGGTGCAACCCCCGGCACCCCACCCAAGGCGGGCGGCCCGCTCGGCAGCCGCCCCGCCACTCCGCCGGGTGGCCGGGCCAGCGGTCCGGGAGCAAAGGGCAGTGCCGGTCGGCCCGATCTGAGCGGTCGTACCGGTGCCGCACGGCCGGCACCGGCCACCGGGCCGGGTCCGTCGCTCAGCGGCCGGCGCGGCGCTCCGGCCGCACCGGGCGCGCGCAAGGGCACCCAGCACGACCTGGAGCAGGAGACCTGGGAGTACGGCGACGGCGACGACGAGTTGTGGGTCACCGAGTCCTCCGCCGTCGGGGTCGTCGAGGCACCGGCGGAGCACCGGCCTCGGGAGCAGGGCAGGACGCTCGGCCAGAGTTGAACACGGACGGGCCAGTCACCGCAGCTTCGGTGACTGGCCCGTACCATGCGGTGAACGCCCGTTTTCGGCCGTCCCGTGACGAAGGAACCACAAAGGAAGGTAGGACGGGCATGCGTGTCCTCACCCGACCGACTGCCGTCCTGGCGCTCAGCACCGTGAGTGCCCTGGCGGTGCTGACCCTGCCTGCGGCACCGGCCCTGGCGGATTCCACCCGGGACGACTCGTGGCACGTCAAGGCCCTGGAGTTGCCCGAGCTACACAAGATCACCCAGGGCGAGGGTGTCGTGGTGGCGGTGGTGGACACCGGGGTGGACGCCAAACACCAGGACCTGAAGGGCAACGTGCTGCCCGGCGCGGATCTCTACGACGACGACACCAAGGGCGGTGTCGACCGGGTGGGCCACGGCACCGGGATGGCGTCGCTGATCGCCGGGCACGGGCATGGGCCGGGCGGCGGCAACGGGGTGCTCGGGGTCGCACCGAAGGCCAAGATCCTGCCGGTGACGATCAAGAGTGAGCGGAGCCCGCTGATCGCACCCACGGCGCTCGCCGCTGGGATCAACTGGGCGATCGACAACGGCGCGGACATCATCAACGTGTCGCTGGGCAGCAGCTTCAACGAGGAACTGGACCGCGCGGTCGCCCGGGCGTACCAGCGCAACGTGGTGGTGGTCGCCGCCGTGGGCAACCGCGAGGACATGATCATCAGCAACCCGGCCCGGCACCCGGCCACGATCGCCGTCAACGGCACCGACCGCAAGGGCGTCATCAGCAAGGAGGCCGCCCTGCCGGCCGAGGAGGTGAGCATCGCCGCGCCGGGCGAGGACATCGTCCAGGCCGCACCCGGCGACAAGTACGTCACCTCGCTCGGCAGCAGCAGCAGCGCCGCGCTCGTCTCGGGTGCCATGGCCCTGATCAAGGCCAAGTACCCGGACCTGAACGCGTACGAGCTGTTCGAGCGGCTGCTGGAGACCGCGCGCGACGCGGGTGACCCCGGCCGGGACCTGGACTACGGGTGGGGCGTGCTCGACCTGCGCACGGCGCTGACCGGTGAGCCCGACGGCCGGGCCAGCCCTCGTGCCAGCGGCCCACCGTCGGCCCAACTCGAACCGTGGCAGGTGAACCCTCGCGAACGCGAGGACGGCATCCTGGTCTTCGTGTGGGCCGCCATCCTCGTCGTGCTGGTCGGCGGGGGCATCGCCACCGTCTGGATGCTGCGCAACCGGTCGCAACGTCGGCAGGCCGAACTCGTCGACGACGACGAGCCCGTGCCGGTGGGGACCGCTTTCGGCGATGGACCGCCGAACGACCCTGGTCAGCCTGCGGAGGTTACGGACGACGTCTGGCGGCGCCCGCCCGGCTGAGCCGTCGGACCTCAGGAGGTCACACCCATGTCGACCACCCCGTCCGGAGCGTTTCCGCCGCCCGGTCGACGGCCGATCGTCGTGACGCTGGCCGTCGTCCTGATGGTGCCGTCGATCGTGACCTGGTTGATCGCCGGCATCGCCTTCTTCCGGGCGATGTTGGCCGCCGAGGGCACCGGGCCGGGTCGCGTCCTGGTGGTGGGCATCGGCGCGGGGGTGCTCGCGATCGCGCTGCTGATGGTGCTGCTCGCCGCGCTCGGGATACTCATGGCGTGGACCGGTGACAGCGCCCAGGGGCTGGCGGTGCCGGCAGGCTTCACCTTCGGTCTGTTCGTCGTCGTCATCGTCGTACTGCTGGTGCAGGGCAAACTGACCTTCGAGCCGACGATGGTCACCCCACTTGTCGTGGGCGGGCTGGCCGGCGTGGCACTGGCCCTGGTCAAGAGCCCGCCGGCACGCGCCTGGTTCGCCAGCCGGCGGCGCTGACCCCGGCGTCCAGGCCGGTCAGGCGGGTGACCAGCGGCGGGTGGTGGCGTCGAAGCGGGCCAGGAACTCGTCCCGGCCGTCCTGGTGCAGGCAGCGCAGTTCGGTGCCGTTCGGGACGATCAACGACTCCATTCGCGGCTGACCCTGACCCCACTCCGGCGGTGTGCTCTCGTCGGGCGGCCAGCGCAGCACGGCCACCCACTCGTCCGACTCCTCGAAGGGCGAGCCCGGGCCGAGCAGTCCCAGCCGCCGGTAGAGCCGGACCGGGGTGTCCCGCCCGGGGCCGTACCAGGCGTGCACCAGGCCAGCCGCGCGGTCGTATCCGTCGTCGAGATAGGACGCGAGGTAGCGATGCGGGATGACCAGTTGCAGTCGCAGCGGGACGTCCGGATCGGGGCCCTCGTCGACGTCGACCGTCGACTCCGCCGCTGGTCGGGGCACAGGTACGCCCACCGTCGAGGGGTCGGCGTACGCGGCGCTCACCCGCCGACTCCGCTCCTGCTCGGCGGCGTCGTCGAGGACGTGGCGCAGCTCGCCGAGCCAGTCACGCAGGGTCAGCACCGCCTCGCCGGGCAACGCCGCGGCCAGCGGTGTCTCCGGGTTGAGCGACAACTGCCAGGAGGCGTCCGGCCAGTGTTCGGTGAGCTGGAGACTGCTGATCGCCACCAGGTCGTGATCGCCGAGCGCCTGCCGCAGCCGGGCCTCGGAGGTGAAGACCGGCAGGCTCGGCCGGCCCTGCTCGTCCGGCAGACACCACCAGGGGAAATCGGGATCGTCGAGGTCACGGGTCGCCGGCCCGTCGGGCCGCAGGGGGAGTAGGAGTTCGGTCCGCAGCAGCGCGGACATCAGGGCGTCCGGATCCTGTTGGCGGACCGCCTCCCGTAACGGCCGTTCCGCCTCGACCATGGCGGCGGCGAGGCTGGTGAGTTCGTCGGCGGTCAGCCGTACGGCGATGGGCAGGCCGGCGTTCACGGCCAGCACCCAGCGCTCGTCGGGCCAGTCAACGGCGAGATCGGTCAGCACCGACACCCGGTAGGTCACGTCCTGGCCGGGCAGCCCGGCGGCGATCGCCGCCGGGGACGTGTAGGCCATCACGTGGGTGACGCCCTCGTGGTGACCCGTCGGCCAGGGCACCGGCGCTGCGGCGGTCGCCGCCGGCACCGGCAGCAGCAACGGCCCGGTGGCGAGCGCGGCGAGGAATGCCGCGCCGTCCTCCTGCTCGGCGGCGGCCAGCAGCTCGCGTTCGGCGGCTGTGGTCGGTTGCCAGCCGGTGGCGGTGGTCGGCTGCGGATCGGTCACCAGGTGCCGTCCTCGCGTACCCGGGACGGTTGGCGGCCGAGCAGCAGCGTCCCGAGCGCCTCCTCGACACTCGCCCCGAGAAACCAGTCACCCGTGTGATCCAGTACGAACACCCGGCCCTGCTCGTCGACGGCGAGGATGCCGGTGCCGTCACCCTCCTCACCGAGCGGACTCAGCGGTGCCCCGGTCACCGAGGCCAACTCCGCCAGCGTGGCCACGCAATGGCGGACCCGGAACGGGTCGAGGTGGACGTCGCTCGGGGCGACCTGCTCACCCGCACCCTGCGGGTGGAGCCGCAACCCACCGAACTCGGCGTACGCCTGCATCGCGGCGGGCGTCATGACGTGCTGGCGGCCGTCCAGCGCGGCGTCGGCGGCGATGCGCAGCGCCCACTCGCGGGCCCGCTCCTCGTCGCGCCATCCGGGTGACCAGCCGGCGGCGGCGAGGATCTCGGCCACCTCGGACGGAAAGCGCTCGGTCATGTCAACGCCTCCATACCGAACCAGTCCAGCAGGGCCGCGCACGATCGGCAGGGCGGCTGGACCTCGCCGTGCCGCGGGTCGCCCTCCTCCCGTACGCGGGTCAGTCGCACCTTCGCCCCCCACAGCAGCGCGCGGGCCCGGGCGGTGTCGACCGGCGGCCCGTCCGCGTCGGCGGCGTACAGCCGGTCGGATATCAGCACCGGCTCGGCGCACCAGCCGGTGAACCGCTCCCGTTGCCCGACCGGCAGCCCGTGCAGGAACCGCCGGACGATCGGATGCAACTCCGGTGCCGTCTGACCGCGTACGGAGGTGTGCGTGTGGATGGTCCCGTCGACCAGCAGTGCACCCGCCACCAGCGGCAGCGTCCGCAGCTCGGTCATCCGTCCCCCCGCAGTCGAGAGTGTCCCGGCGCCAGAAGTCGACCGGTCCGCCCGACGCAGCCTAGCGAGCGGGGCTCCATGGCATGGACCGCCTGGGATATCGTCGGCCCAACCCTCATCGCCGTACGAAGCCCGGAGTCATGACGCGCACCCTTCTCGTCGCCCCGGATCAGCCCGGCGCCTACCCCTCGATCGGGGAGGCTCTGGCGGTGGCCGGCGACGACACAGTCGTCTCGGTCAGCCCTGGCACCTACTACGAGGCGCTGTTCGTCAACGACCGTGCGGTCACCGTCATCGCCGCACAGGGCGCCGGAACGGTCACCATCGACGCCTCCTCCGGGGCGTACCCGACGGTCTCCTGCAACTCGGGTCGGCTGGAGTTGCGCGACCTCGTGCTCAAGGCGGGCGACGCACCGGTGGTCGTGGGCGACCGGGCCACGCTCACCATGAGCGGCTGCGAACTGAGCGCCGGCTTCGGTGCGGCCATCCAGGTGGCCGGCCGATCCGAGTTCACCCTGACCCGCTGCCGGGTCACCGGCGGGCGGTACGGCCTGGTCGTCGAGGACTCCGACGGCACCGTCGAGGGCTGCGAGTTCGCCGACCTCAGTGAGGACGGCATCATCGTGCGCATCGGTGCCGCCCCGACGATCCGCACCAGCACGGTGACCCGCTGCGGCAACCGGGGCATCTACATCTACCAGTACGGCCGCCCGACGATCGAGGCCTGCGACATCTCGCAGACCGGTCACGCCGGGGTGGCGGTGGTGCACCAGAGCGCCCCCGTGCTGCGACGCTGCCGGATCCGTGACACGCGTGGGCCGGCGATCTCCTTCGCCCGTGGCTGCCAGGGCACGGTCGAGGAGTGCACCACCGAGAACACCGCCCAGCCGGCGATCGAGGTCGCCGAGGGGGCCGCGCCGACCATCGTGGAGGGTACGGCGAGCCGGAAGGCGGCCTACGGCGCGGACGCCGCCCGGGCCGCCACTCCGCAGGACACCGCCCGGGTCGACAAGCTGCTGGCCGAGCTGGAGCAGATGGTCGGCCTGGAGTCGGTGAAGGAAGAGGTCCGGGCCCTCATCGACGAGATCCAGGTCAACGAATGGCGACGCAGCGCCGGGCTGCCGGTCGGTGCGGTCAGCCATCACCTCATCTTCGCGGGTGCGCCCGGTACGGGTAAGACCACCGTGGCCCGCATCTACGGTGATCTGCTCGCCGCGTTGGGTGCGCTGCCCGGCGGCGCGTTCCGCGAGGTGTCCCGGCGGGACCTGGTCGGTCAGTACATCGGCCACACCGCCGAGAAGACCGCCGCCGCGTTCGAGCAGGCGCGCGGTGGTGTGCTCTTCGTCGACGAGGCGTACACCCTGTCCCGGTCCTCCGGCAGTGGCGGTGACTTCGGGCAGGAGGCGATCGACACGCTCGTCAAGCTGATGGAGGATCACCGCGACGAGGTCGCGGTGATCGCCGCCGGCTACACCGGCGAGATGCTTCAGTTCCTCGATGCCAACCCCGGTCTGGCCTCCCGTTTCGCCAAGACGATCGAGTTCGGCAACTACAGTCCCGACCAGCTCGTCGTCATCGTGGAGCGGATGGCCGGTGGCGACGAGTACCTGCTCGCCGACGGTGTGACCGACGTGCTCCGGGAGCACTTCGGCACGATCGAGCGGGATCAGAACTTCGGCAACGCCCGCGAGGCCCGCAAGCTGTTCGAGGGCGTACGCAAGGCGCAGGCGCAGCGGCTGCGCCAGTCCGGTCAGCGGCCCAGCCTCGACGAGTTGCGTACCGTGACCGTGGCCGACGTGCGTACCGCGATCGGCCGTTGATCATGTCGGGCCGGTCAGGGAGGGGCGCGCGGTGACTCATCCGGGCGCGGCGCGGCCGGGGGATCCAGGTTGGCAGCATCAGCCGGAGGCAACGGCACCGCCAGCACAGCGAACGGGCTCTCCACAGCAGGCCGGCGTACCGGCCCCCACGGTCGGTGGGACCACGGGACCGGCCTGGGCCACCCAGCGGGGACAGGGCCGAGCGACGGTCGGCACCGCGTACCGCAGCCAGGCCGCCGCCCCGGCGTCGGCCACCGTGTCGGCGGCCCAGCCCGCCCAGGCGGCTCAAGCAGCGCAGGCGGCTCAAACCGCCCCGGCCGCTCGGGCCGCGGACGCCGCCGCGTCGCCGGCAGATCAGGCACAGCCCACGGCGGCGACCGCCCCGGTGGTACGCCCCTACCGGCGACCGTTGCGCATCGCCGGCATCCACGTCGCCCAGCTGGTGGCCTGGCAGGCCGGTGCGGCGGTGGTGTTGGCCGCGACCGGGCACGGCACCCTGCTGACCGTCGGGGTCGGCGCTGCGGTGCTGCTGCTGCTCGCCCCGACCGTGCTGCGCTACCGCGGCCGGTGGGTGTACCAGTGGTTGACGGTCTGGTGGGGTTATCGGCGTCGCCGCCGGCAGCTCGCCGCGACGGGGTCGGATGCCCGGTGGCAGCTGCTCACCCATCTTGAGAACGGCGTGGAGCTCGAACAGGTCGAGATCGACGACCAGCCCGCCGTGCTGCTGACCCATCGTGGTGGGCTCAGCGCCGTGCTGGAGGTCGACCCGACCGAGGGCGCGCTGCTGGTGGGCTCTCCGCAGGCCCTGCCACCGCCGGTGTCACTGCTTCCGGCCACCGATCCCAAGGCGCCGCCGGTGACGGTGCAGGTGTTGATCCAGGTCACCCCGGCCCCCCGGGTGCGGGCGGCGGCGGTGGAGCGGGCGTACCGCGAGCTGACCGAGGGCAACGTGCCCGCCAGTCGGCAGGCCTGGGTGGTGCTTCAGGCACCCCGTACCCCCGATTTTCATGCCGACCGTGACCTGCGGCCGGCGCTGACCGCGGCGATCCGCCGGACCCGACGCCAGCTCCGCCAGGATCGGGTGACCGCCCGTCTGCTCAACCGCGACGAGGTGCTGGCCGCCGTCGCCAACCTGACCCATCTGACCGATGAGCCGGTGGCCGGTGACCGCCCGTTGGCCCGAGAAGGTTGGCGCAGTTGGTCGGCGCAGGGCACTCCGCAGAGCTGCCACCGGCTGCTCGACTGGCCCGACCGGGTGTGGGATGTGGACCCACTGCTGCGTGGGCTGCCCGCCGCGGCGGCCGTGGTGTCGATCGCGGTGGCCCGGGAACCGGATCGTGAGGGTGCCGACGACGCCGTGGTGGAGGTGGCCTTCCGGCTGATCGGTGCGGACGCCGCCGCCCTGACCGCCGCCGACGCCGCGCTGCACGAGGCGATCCGTGGTCACGGTGGTCGCCTGCAACGACTCGACGGCGAGCATGCCCGGGGCGTCGCCGCCACCCTGCCGCTCGGAGGTTTCCTGCGGTGAACACCGTCTCCTTCCCGGGCAGCCGGATCGGCCTGCACGTCACCGACGGGCCCACCGTGGCCGGCCTACGCCTGGTTGCCGGCGGGGGCGGGCTGGTGGTGGGCCGCAATCGCCAGCAGGAGCCGGTCGGCCTGCGGCTGTTCCGGGCCGAGCCGACCCGGCTGATGTTGACCGGCGGGGTACGCGCCGCGGAACTGCTCGCCTTCCGGGCCCTGGCGCTCGGTGCCCGGCTGTTCATCCAGACCGCTCGCGAGCAGGAGTGGGACGCCTTCCTGCGACGCTGCGTCATCGGCCGGGAGATCGCCTCGTTCCTCCCGCCCGGGGTGCCGCCACCGCTGCCGGCGACGCCGACCGAGCCTCAGCTCGTCGTGATCGACACCGGCCCGGTCACCGGGCCGGACACCAACCTGAGCGCGCCGTGGCGGGCGACCCTGGTGGTCCGCGACGACCTGGCCGGCTGGGATGTCGAGGTGCTGGTACGCAGCGACATCGTGGTGCTCCAGCGACTCACCGCGCCCGAGGCAGCCACCGCGGCGAACGCCCTCGGCCTGGTCAGCGTGCAGAGCTGGTTCACCCAACTCCATCCGGAAATGGTCGGCCTGATCACCAAGGGAAAGGTGCAGTGGGTCATGCTCAGCATGACCGGCACCGAACGGCAACTGATCGGGCCGGTCGCCCGCGGCGGTTGAGCCGTCGCCGCCGAACCGGCTCCGGAAACTCTGTCGACATCGCGATTCGCGCACGATCACGCAGGCCAATGCCGTGACGGCTACCACCTCGTTTCGCGAATAAGTACATCTGGTGGCTCCCGCGCGGACACTTGTGCCGCTTATCCTCCAGCGGTCTAACACCCTCGGAGGCCCCGCGGAGGCCCAGCAGATGCAGCTACGAAAAAGCAGGCGGCAACTCACAATTCCGGGCGTACTGGTCACCGCCACTGCGCTCTTATTGGGCAGCGGCACCACCGCTTTCGCCGCGCCCGCGTCAGCTACACCGTTCATCAGCGAGATCCACTATGACAACGCCGGCACCGACGTCGGCGAGGCGATCGAGATCGAGGCGCCGGTCGGCTTCGACCTGAGCGGCTGGCAGATCGTTCTCTACAACGGCGGAAACGGTGCGGCGTACAGCACCCGGACGCTTACCGGCTCGGTGCCGGAGTCCGGTGTGGTCGTCGCCGAGTACCCGGTCAACGGCATCCAGAACGGTGATCCCGACGGTGTCGCTCTGGTCTCGCCCAGCAACTCGGTGAGTGAGTTCATCACCTACGGCGGCACCTTCACCGCGGTCGGCGGGCCGGCGAACGGCCTGGCCGGCACCGACATCGGAGTCAAGGAGTCGAGCAGCACCCCCGTCGGGCACTCGCTCCAGAAGATCGACGGGGCCTGGAAGGCACCCGCACCGAACAGCTTCGGCGTCCGCAACACCGCTGGCGGCGGCGACCCGGGACCGGGCGACCCGCCCGTCGGCTGTGACGTCGCGGTCAGCCACACCATCGCCCAGGTCCAAGGCTCCGGCACCGCCACACCGGTGGCCGGCAGCCGGGTCACCGTCGAGGGCGTCGTCACCGCCGACCACCGCACCGGTGGCTACAACGGCGTGTACGTGCAGACGGCGGGCAGCGGCGGGGAGCGTACGGTCGCCGCCGGCACCGCCTCGGACGGCATCTTCGTCTACCTGACCACGAACACCGCCAACCACCCGGCGGTCACGATCGGTGACCGGGTCCGGGTCAGCGGTACGGCCAGCGAGTTCAACGGGCTCACCCAGCTCAGCATCGCCACCCGTGGCGACGTGCAGGTGTGCGAGCAGGGTGCGCCGCTGCCCGCTCCGGTCCCGGTGGAGCTTCCGCTCACCGACGACGCCCGCGAGTCGGTCGAGTCGATGCTTGTCGCCCCGGTCGGCGCGTACGCCGTCTCCGAGGTCTACAACACCAACCGCTACGGCGAGGTGGCCCTCGCCGCCGGTGACAAGCCGGCACTGACCCCGACCGATGTGGCCCGGCCCGGCTCGGCGGAGGCCCGCCAGATCGCCGCCGACAACAAGGCCCGCCGCATCCTGCTCGACGACGGCAGGACCACAAACCTGTCCACCGCCGGCCTGCTGCCGCCGTACCTGTCGAAGGACAGCCCGCTGCGGGTCGGCGACTCGGTCGAGGCGTTCGGGCCGTCGGTGCTGTCGTACGCCTTCGAAGAGTGGCGTCTGCAGCCCACCCGCCCGGTCGACGCGGACACCCGCCCGGGCGACCGGACCACCTTCAAGGTCACCAACCCGCGTACCGCCGCCCCGGTCAACGTCGGCGGCGACCTGCGGGTGGCCAGCTTCAACGTGTTGAACTACTTCGTGCACTTCGGTGGCGACGCGCGTGGCGCTGCCAACGAGGCCGCGCTGGCCAAGCAGGAGGCGAAGATCGTCTCGGCGATCAGCGCGCTGGACGCCGACGTGGTCGCACTGGAGGAGATCGAGAACTCGGTCCGGTTCAGCTCCTCGGACCCGCAGCGGGCGCTCAAGCGCCTGGTCGCCGCCCTGAACACCGCCGACGGCGCGGGCACCTGGGACTACGTTCGCACCCCGACCGAGCTGCCGGGCGCCGCCCAGCAGGACTTCATCACCACCGCGATCATCTTCAAGCCGGCCAAGGCACAGCCCAAGGGCGCGTCGCGGTCGGTGAACGACGAGAGCGTCTGGTTCAACGCCCGCGAGCCGATCGCGCAGACCTTCACCGCCGGGCCGCTCGACTTCGTGGTGGTGGCCAACCACTTCAAGTCCAAGAGTGGTGCCGGTTCCGGCGACAACGCCGACTCCGGTGACGGTCAGGGCGGTTGGAACGGTGACCGGGTCCGGCAGGCCACCGCGCTGGCCACCTTCGTGGACCAGGTCAAGGCCGACAGCGACACCGACAACGTGCTGCTGCTGGGTGACTTCAACGCGTACACCCAGGAGGACCCGATGCAGGTCCTCTACGGCAAGGACTACCGCAACCTCAACAACACCGGGAAGACCAGCTACGTCTTCAACGGTGAGTCCGGCTCGCTCGACCACGCGCTGGCCTCGCCGTCGCTTGCCGACCGGGTCACCGGCGTGGACGTGTGGCAGATCAACGCGGTCGAGTCGTACGCCTTCCAGTACGACGGGCTGGCTGCCTTCTACGCTCCGGACCCGTACCGGGCCAGCGACCACAACCCGCTTGTCGTCGGGATCAACACCGGGGCCAGCCCGGTCGACCTGCAACTGCTGAGCATCAACGACTTCCACGGCCGGCTGGAGTCACCGGCCACCGTGGGCGGTCAGCCGGCCGGTGGGGCGGCTCAGCTCGCCGGTCTGGTGAACCAGTTGCGTACGCAGAACCCGAACACCGCGTTCGTGTCTGCGGGCGACAACATCGGCGCGTCCACCTTCATCTCGGCGATCGACGACGACAACCCGACGATCGACGCGTTGAACGCGGCCGGTCTGATCGCCTCGGCGGTCGGTAACCACGAGTTCGACAAGGGCATGACCGACCTGACCGGTCGGGTCACCGACCGGGCGGACTTCCCGCTGCTGGGCGCCAACGTGTACCGGGACGACACCCGGGCGCTGCCGGCGTACTCGGTCAGCAGCATCGGTGGGGTCCGGGTCGGCTTCGTCGGTGTGGTCACCGAGCAGACCGGCTCGCTGGTCAGCCCGGACGGCATCGCCGGCATCACCTTCCGCGACCCGGTGGTCGAGGCCAACCTGGTCGCCGGTCAGCTCAAGGACGGCAACCCCGCCAACGGTGAGGCCGACGTGGTGGTGCTGCTGGCCCACGAGGGGGCCGCCACGGAGAACATCGACTCCGCCGAGGCGTTGGCGAACGACCCGGTCTTCGGCAAGTTCACCCGGGTCGACGCCACCATCGACGCCATCTTCAGCGGCCACACCCACCAGCCGTACGCCTTCGAGGTCCCGGTGCCGGGTACCGACAAGCTGCGTCCGGTGGTGCAGGCCGAGGACTACGGCAAGCGGCTGGGCAAGGTCACGCTGACCTTCGACCCGGAGTCGAACTCCGTCACCGCCGCCGACGCCTCGCTCGTCGACGTGGTCGGTGCGCCGCAGGACCCGGCGGTGGCCGACATCGTGGCCGCCGCCAAGGTCCGGGCGCAGGAGCTGGGCCAGCGGCAGCTGGGCGAGATCACCGCCGACATCCGCCGGGCCTACACCGACGGCAACGAGGACCGGGGCAAGGAGTCGGCGCTTGGTAACTTCATCGCCGACGTGCAGCTCGCCGGCACCTCCGCCCCCGGTCGGGGTGGGGCCCAGATCGCCTTCATGAACCCGGGTGGTCTGCGGGCGGACCTGCTGTACCGCACCGACGGCACGGTGACCTACGCCGACGCCTTCTCCGTCCAGCCGTTCTCCAACGACGTGGTCACCAAGTCCTACACGGGTGCGGAGATCAAGCAGACGTTGGAGCAGCAGTGGCAGCCGACGGGCGCGTCCCGTCCGGTGCTGTGGCTGGGTGTGTCGAAGGGCTTCAGCTACACCTACGACCCGCAGGCCGAGCGCGGCTCGCGGATCACCTCGATGCAGCTCAACGGCGTACCGATCGACCCGACGGCCACCTACCGGGTGACGGTGAACTCGTTCCTCGCCTCCGGTGGGGACAACTTCACCGCCCTCGGCGGCGGCACCAACCCGGCGACGACCGGCGACAACGACCTCACCATGCTGGTCAACTACCTCGCCGCCAACTCGCCGGTCACCGCCGACACCACGCCCCGCTCCACCATCGGGCAGGGCGGCCCGGCGTGGGAGGTCGAGGTGCAGGCCCGCACCCAGTGCGTCGGCAGCAACGCGTACGTCTCGGTCAGCGCCCGCAACGCCGACGACGTGGCGCTGAGCATCGAACTGGTCACGCCGTACGGGTCGCGCGTCGTCGCCGACGTCGCCCCGGGCAAGACGGCGTACCAGGCGTTCAACAGCCGGGCGAAGACCGTGGCCGCCGGCACCTCGACGGTGAAGATCACCGGTACGGTCAACGGCCAGCCGGCGACGATCCAGGTCGAGTCGGCGTACGCCGCGATCACCTGCGGCTAGTTCTCGTACGGGGTGGCGGCGATCCTGCCGCCACCCCACCCCCCCCATCGAGCAGATACGCACAACGGAGCAACGCATGCACAGAAGGAACCACCGGCGACTGTTCGCGGCCGCCGCGGCCAGCGCCGTTCTCGCCGGGTCGGTGGCGCTCGGCACGCCGGCCTCGGCCGAGCCGGTCGACAGCAGCGACGTACGGGTGACCGTCGACATCGAGGAGATCCGCGAGCCGGGTGTCCTCGCCATGACGGTCGCCGCCGACTCGGTCGCGCTGGCCGAGGACGGGTCGACGCTGCTGGTCCGTCAGTTCGTCGGCACCCTGCCGACGGTGACAGTCACCGACACCCGGACCGCCGACGAGGTGCCCGAGGGGGCCGCGTGGGCGGTGCTGGGCAGCGCCACCGACTTCGTCGGCGGTGCGGGTCAGGCACCGATCGGTGCCGGGCACCTGGGCTGGAAGCCGAAGCTGATCGACGGCGGGGACAGCGGCCTGGTCAGCGAGGGTGAAGAGGTCGTCACCGTGCTGGACGAGCCGACCCAGCCGGGCAACAACGTGGGTCTGGTGGATCAGGAACTGCTGGTCTCGACCTTCGACTCCGGAGCGGTCGCCGGTGGCGAGTACACCGTCAACGCGAACCTGTTCCTGCGCACCCCGGCGGACGTCGCCGCCGGCAAGTACACCTCGACGCTGACCCTGTCTCTGTTCGAGTAGATCCATCGGGGGGAGCCACCTGGGCGTGGCTCCCCCACCCGCTCCTCCCGCAAAGGAAAACCGCCATGATCCGAACCCCGCTGCGAGCACTGACCCGGATGCTCGCCGTGCTGGCTGTGGTGCTGGCCGTCGTGCCGATCTCGTCGACCGGCGCGATGGCGGAACCGACCAGTCCTGCGGTCACCTGGGCGGTCCAGCCGGCCGACCGCAACGGCCCGGACGGCCGCCGGTTCATCGAACGGACCCTCGACCCCGGCCAGGTGGTGACCGAGCACCTCGCGGTACGGAACTTCAGCGACTCGGCGGTGGTCTTCTCCCTCAAGGCGGCCGACGGATACCTCACCGACAAGGGCCGCTTCAACATGCTGCCCTCGAACGAGAAGTCGGTGGACGGTGGCACCTGGATCACCGTCCAGGAGACGGTGACCGTCGAGGCCAACGGTACGAAGGTGGTGCCGTTCACCATCACCGTGCCCGAGGACGCCACCCCCGGCGACCACCCGGCGGGCATCGCGGCGACCGTCACCAGCACCGGCGGCACCGTCGCCGTGGAGAGCCGGGTCGGTTTCCGGGTCATGCTGCGGGCCAGCGGCACGGTCACCGCCAGTGTGGCGATCAGTGACCTCAGCACCACCTACACGCCCTCGTGGAACCCGTTCTCCGCCGGCACCCTCAAGGTCGGCTACACCGCGAAGAACGACGGCAACGTCGCGCTGACCGGTACCGGAAAGGTGTCCGTCGACGAACTGTTCGGCCTGGTCAAGCAGGAGGACCCGACCCAGGTCACCGAGACGCTGCCCGGCGGCGTACAGGTGGTGGACACCCAGGTCGACGGGGTCTGGGGGCTCGGCCGGCTCAAGACCACCGTCTCGGTCACGCCCGCCGTTCAGGGCGGCGACCCGACGGGCGCCGAGATCCGCCCCGGCACCGCGACCGTCACCACCTGGATCGTCCCCTGGCCGCAACTGGCGCTGCTGCTCCTGCTCGGCCTGCTCGTGCTCGCCTACCGGGTCATCACCCAGCGCCGTCGGCGGCGGCTGGCACAGCTGCTCGCCAGCGCCCGGGAAGAGGGCCGGGCCGAGGGTCGCCGGACCACCCCGGTCGGCTGAGCTGCCCCTCAATCGGCGCGGAACACGATGGTGTAGCTGAACGACGTGCCGTCGACCTGGTACGCGTAGCAGCCCGGACCGTCGACAGTGGTGGTGCCCGGCAGGTCGGTCTCCGGCCTGGTCAGCACGGCATGGTGGCCGTCGTGGCGAGGCTCGCCGAGGTAGGAGAACTGGGCCGAGGCTGCACCCGGTGCGTCGATGCGCCCCGCGCGTACCAGCACCGGGCCGGTGTAGTCGGCGGCCAGCCAGCGCACCTTCGCCGTGTAGCTGCCGTCGACCTGCCGGTCGCTGGGGCGCAGCGGCAGGGCTCCGCCGGTGAAGTAGTCGGCGATCGGGTAGACCGGGCCCGGCCCCAGCACCCGCTGGGCCTGGCCCGGGTTGCTCCAGCGCTGCGGTTCGGCGACCGGGCAGGTGCCGTCGGGGGCCACGCTGGGCAGTTGCAGTGGTGGGACCGCGAGGTCGCCGGGGGATGCCGACGGGGAGGGCGCCGTCGGTGAGGGTGACGGGGCGTCCACCGGTGCGCGGTCACAGGCGACAAGTGCCGACCCGAGCACCACGAGGGTCAGCACCCGTACCAACGGCGTCATCTCCGCAGTATCGACCGTCGTCGGCGTTTCCGCTGCCCCGTGGCGCACGGCCCGGCCGACCGGTGGCCGCGTACGGTGCATCTGTTCGCGCCGTCCGCGTCGCCCCGGCGAAGGTCAGCGCAGGCCGCGCATCAGGTTGTCGACAAGCGTGGCGGCGAACTCCTCGGTGAGTGGCTGGTCCGGATCGCCGCCGAACCGCCGTTGGAGCGCATCGGGACGCCTGACGACATCGCCGAATTGGTCGTCTTCCTGGCCGGCCCGGGGCGCTGGGTGAACGGCCAGGTGCTCTACGCCAACGGCGGCGCGGTCTGACCGACGAGCAGGGCCAGGGTCACGCGGTGAGCGTCGAGACCGCGGCGGCCACGTAGAGGCAGCCGCCCAGGCAGACCGCCACCCCGGCGATCGCCGGAGTCCAGGCCGACACGCTGGACAGCAGGGCCCACCTGCGGCTCTGGCCCGCCAGCAGGGCCTGCCCCCGGATGGTCAGCACCCCGACCCCGGTCAGGGTCAACGCCATCCCGGCGCCGAAGGCCAGCACGATCACGACGGCGCCGACGGCGCGACCGGTCAGCAGTCCGCTGACCAGAATGAGGAAGGCCGACGGGGAGGGCAGCAGCCCACCCGACAGCCCGAGCGCGACCAGACCCCGACGGGACCACGGGTCGACCGTCTCGTCGTGGTGATGGTGGTGGTGATCGTGGCTGTGATCGTGAGCGTGGCCGTGGTGGTGATCGTGGGCGTGGGCGTGGCGACGCCGCAAATGCCGGCGGATCAGGTGCGCGCCGACGCCGATCACCACGAGCCCGGCCAACACCTGCAGCCCGGCCGTGATCGTCGTGGTGCCGAGGCTGGCTGCGCCGCTGAACGCGGTCCAGACCAGCGCCAGCACCAGAACGGAGAAGGTGTGCATCACCGCGACGATGACGCCCAGCCGCAGCGCATCCCGGTACCGGCCATGGGTGCCGACCAGGTACGCGGCGGTGATGCTCTTGCCGTGTCCCGGTGCCACGGCGTGTGCCGCGCCGACGCCCACCGCCACGACCAGGGCCAACCAGAACAGGGTCGAGTTGTCGAAGAGTGCCAGCAGTCGTTGGTCGAGGTCGTTGAGGCCGTTCATGCCGTGCTCCGGGTACGTCGTCGGGAAAGTGGTACGAGCAGCGCACCGAGCACAGCGGCAGCGCCGACCCCGAAGGCCAGCGCGGTGGCCGATCCGAGCCCGCCGCCGGACTGCGTGAAGTCGACCTGGTGGGTGTCGGCCGCGGCGGTGTACAGCGTCTCGGCCGGGCTCGCCGAGTCGGCGCGCAGGATCGTGCGGTACGCCTGGTTGAGGTCGGTCAACGCGGTCAATGTGATGTCGAGCGTGCGGACCGGGGCGGGACAGTCGAAGGTCAGTCGGGCACCCTGCGCGAGCAACCCGTCCAGCGGCTTGAGTTCGCCGCGACAGGGCTGTCCGTGCTGGCTGACGGTGATGCGCTCGCGCAGGTAGTCACGGACCGCGGCGGACTCCCGGAGCTTCTGTTCGCCGGTGAGCTGGGTGGCCACCGGGCCGGCGCTGGGGTCCTCGAAGGCACCGAGTGACTGGCCGAGCACCACCCAGTCGTCCTCCGCGGGCTGCCAGGAGATGTCGACCCGGGAGCCGTCGACGACGACCTGGGCGGTCGTCGGCGGGCCGAAGGGATGCGCGGCGGCCGGCGCGCCGCCCCCGACAGTCGCCGCCAGGGCCGTACCGCCGGCGAGCAGAGCGCCGATCATCTTGCTGCGGTGATTCATTGTCGTCTCCGGCAGACCACGGGTGTGGGGGTTCGCCGCCTGCGGACCCCCACACCCGCGATGGTCACTCGAACAGGGACAGGGTCAGCGTCGAGGTGTACGCACCCGCCGCCACGTCCGCCGGCGTACGCAGGAACAGATCGGCGTTGACGGCGTACGCGCCGCCGGCCACCGCACCCGAGTCGAAGGTGGAGACCAGCAGTTCCTGGTCCACCAGACCCACGTTGTTGCCCGGCTGGGTCGGCTCGTCCACCACGGTCACGACCTCTTCACCCTCGCTGACCAGGCCGCTGTCGCCACCGTCGATCAGCTTCGGCTTCCAGCCCAGGTGCCCCGCGCCGATCGGTGCCTGACCCGCACCGCCGACGAAGTCGGTGGCGCTGCCCAGCACCGCCCACGCGGCGCCGGCCGGCACCTCGTCGGGCGTACGGGTGTCGGTGACCGTCACCGTCGGCAGGGTGCCGACGAACTGACGGACCAGCAGCGTCGACCCGTCCTCGGCCAACGTCACCGAGTCACCGGCGATGGACATCGCCAGCACACCCGGCTCCTTGATCTCCTCGATGTCCACGGTCACCGACACGTCGGCGCTGTCACCGGGTGCGGCGAACACGGGTGATCCCGCCGCCACCGATCCGGCCAGCAGGGCACCGGCGGCGCCCACCGCGAAAAGCCGCCTACGACTTGATGTCTTCATCTCGATGCTCCATCGCCACTCAGGGCAGTTGAAGGAAGTTCAGCCGGAGGAACGCTTGTCCACCGGCGGGAGGGCGGTGGCAAGGTCGATCCGGCACCGCCACCGCACCCGGGCTACTCGCAGCTGGCCGCCTCGTAGGCAGCCTCGACCCGCATGGTGACCGGGTCACCGTCGACCATCCCGGTGACGTCGACGGTCGCGACGCCGGCCGGGACCGACTTGGCCCGGCTGTTGAACGCCTGGCTGGCGGACTTGCCACCGGCCACGCCGGCGATGGTCCGCGACCCGTACGGGGTCACCATCTCGACGCTCAGCGGCTCACCCTCGCCGTTGCGCAGGGTGACCGAGACGTACGCGTTGGCACCGACGCAGTGCGCGCGGGCCTGGACGTCGGCACGCCAACCGTTAAGCGTGATCGCCGGGCTGGTGATCTGCTGGTTGGCGCTGGACAGGAACACCTCGTAGGTGCCGCCGGCCTTGGCGGAGGCGGGAATCGCCAGCTGGTAGCTGATCCGGCCCAGCTGGTCCGCGGTCAGGTTGGCCACGGGGATCTCGGCCTGACCGGGGGTGTTGCCGAGCTTGCGCAGCGAGACGGCGACCTTCTCGGCCGGGTCGTAGCCGTACGCGGAGACCTTGACCTCGCCCTTGACCGCGACGCTGGTCCGGTCGACCGTGACGTGCTGGCCCGTCGTGTTCGACGGGGTACGCAGCTCGTTGACGGTCCGCTCGCCCTCGTCGTTCTTGCGGATCAGGAACCCGTCGTGGTGCTCACCGTTGGCGTACCGGGCCTCGTAGCGCAGGGTGCCCTGCGAGACGTCGATGAGCTGGTAGAGCTGGGTGTTCTGGCTGGTGCTGGTCACCTCGGCACCGTTGCCGGTCCAGTTCTGACCGTTGTTGAGGGCGTACATCTTGCCGCCGGAGACCGACACCGCGTACACCGTGCCCTCGTGCACGGCGGCCGAGCGGCGGTTGGTGGCCACGTTGCCCCGGCCGTACGAGTGGTCGTGGCCCTGCAGCACCAGGTCCACGCCGTACCGCTCGAACAGCGGGCCCCACTGGGCCCGGACCTGCGGGTTGTTGCGGGTACCCGTGGTCGAGTAGACCGGGTGGTGGAAGGTGACCACCGTCCACTTGTTCGGGTTGTCCCGGAGCACACCCTCCAGCCAGGCGGTCTGGGCGGCCATCAGGGTGCTGTTGCTCTGGTGGTTCGAGTCCAGGGCGATGAAGCGTACGCCCTGGTAGTCGACGTAGTAGACGGTCTGCTTCAGCTCCGGGTTGCCCGGGCCGTTGTCCGGGTACGGGAACTGCGGCCGCCAGAACTGCGACAGGCCGCCGCTGTACTCGTGGTTACCCGGCACCGAGATGTTGTTGATCTGGCCGTCGATGAAGCCGCTGGCCTTGTACCACTGGCCCCACTGTTCTTCGCTGTTGGCGTTGTCGATGAGGTCACCGGCGTTGACGATCATCTTGGCCTCGGGCCGCTCGGCGAACGCCTGCCGGAACACCCGGGGCACCGCCGAGTCGATGTTGTTCTGCGCGTCGCCGTAGTAGATGAACGAGAACGGCTCGAAGTCGCTGGCCGCGGTGGTGAAGTCGATCCACTCACTCCAGTTGGTGCCGTCGCCGACCCGGTACGTGTACCGGGTGTCCGGCTTCAGGCCGGTGAACTCGACGGTGTGGTAGGTCGAGGCGTACCCCAGGGAGGTGTTGACCGGGGTGCTGGAGAGGGCGGCGAGGCGGGTCACCGCGCTGCCGGACGCCGGCACGCCACCGACGAGAGCCCGGGGGGCCTCGAGGAGTTCGGCCCGCGCCCACTCCGCCGTGGCCTCGGCCCGCCAGGTCACCCGCTGCGAGGTGGACGGGGTGGCGGTGGGGGTCAACATGATCCGGTCCGGCACCGGCGACGGCTTGTGAATCTCGGCGGCGGGAAACTTGGCTGGCGTTGCATCACCGAAGGCGGCGGGGCTGAGGGCCACGCCCCCGGCGAGCAGTGCCGCGGCACCGATCGCCACGATCTTCGCCCGACGGGCCCCGATGCTCCAGGGGAGCTTCTGGTCGGTCACGACTCTGGTCACCCTTCAAATGAGGAGGTGGGTGGCGCCCGACCACGGGTTGTGCGGGCGGCGCGCCGTCGTCATTGGCCCAGTCCCGCTCAACCGGACAGCTACAAGATCCTTTCCAGCACATGAACACTCGCCGCGTCGCCTGCCCCACCAGCCGGTGTTGGTCGTCGCGTCACCTCGTCGACACCTGTGAGCAGCTCGCCGGAAGGGATCGCGTTCCTACGATCGACGCGCTATGACCAACCAGGACACTGTCACCGGCCAGCTCCCGCGCCGTTCGCTGCGCGGCGTCGTCGCCCTGCTCTGCACGGCGGGACTGCTCGCCACCATGGCCGGCAGCGCCACATCGGCCCCCGCCGTCGTCAAGGACGAGACCTTCGTCGACGCGCAGACACCGGGCATCCTTCACATCGAGGGCGGCGAGTGCTTCGATGATCCGGCCCACCTGCCGGAGGCAGGCGGCGTCGTCGTCCGCTACCGGCCCTGCGCACTGGGTGCCGACAACCAGGTGTACGGCTTCGTGCACGCCGACGACACCAACTGGGACCCGGTGGCGCTACGGGAGTTCGCCTGGTCGGCCTGCCGGCAACTGTTCACCAGCACCTGGCCCGACGACACCGGCCAGGCACTGCGCTTCTACCCGGTGCTGCCCACAGTGGAGACCTGGGCCGACGGCGACCGGGACGTGATGTGCGTGGTCTACCGCTTCGGTGGCCGACTAACCGGTTCGATGCTGCCGAGCTGGTGACGCCCCGCCCGGCGGCGTCACCGACGCGAGCACCGCGTTCAACGGACGCGGCACGCGCTCCAGGTCGAGCGCCTGCACCAGCAGCCGGGCGTACGCCTCCTTGCGGCCGGACCGGGTGCCGATGAACCGGCGCAGCTGAGCCGGCAGCTCGCGGCCCTGCTGCGCGGGCTGTCGCTGAAAGAGCCGGAACGAGCGCAGATCCCCCTCGGCCGCCAACACCTCCTGCATCCCGTCGGTGCCGAGCGCCCGGATCAGCTCGTCCTCCAGATCACGCACACAGACGTGGAAGCCCAGCTCACTGAGCGGGGCCACACCGAGGCCCGCCCGTTCCAGCCCTCGCCGGACGAAGCCCTCCTCAGCGACGTCGTAGAGGCCGGCCAGGCGCAGGTCACGGCCACGCGGGCCGAGTTGCTCCAGGTAGTGCCCGATGTTGGTGGCCCCGCCCATGGCCAGCACCCGTACGCCCTCGCCGGTCAGGTCCCGTCCCCGGCGTTGCGCCAGGGTCTGCACGGCGACCAGGTCGCTGGTCCCTTCGACAAGCAGCACCGCTCGGGCGTCCCGCAGCGCGGTGACCTCGATCCGCACCTCCACCTCCCCGACCCTCAGACCAATCATGCCGACCCGCCCCCGGATAGCCGAGCGAATTGGGGTCCGGTTCGCCGGCGCGCGGTTTCGGCGAAATGGCGGGGTTCGCGACGGCGGGATACCGCCGTTTCGGCGAAACGGAGTCGATCACCGAGAGGGACCGGCCGGGTCGCCCTATCGCAGGCCTGATTCGTATACGGCGATCACCGCCTGTACGCGGTCGCGGCAGCCGAGCTTGCGCAGCACCTCGGAGACGTGGGTCTTGACGGTCTCGTCTCCGATGCCGAGGTCCGCGGCCACCTCGGCGTTGGATCGGCCCCGGGCGACGGCCAGCAACACCTCCCGCTCCCGGGCAGTGAGTGTCGCGATCCGTTCAGCCCACGGCCCGGTCAACACCTGCGCTCCGGCCCCGACGGCCGCCGGCCCAACAGGCGTCGCCTGCGGTCCGACCTCGGCCACCTCCGATCCGACCGGTCCCACCGACGACTCAGCCTCGACCACCCCCGGCCCGGTCACCTCGGGCGACTCGACCGCAGGTGGCATGGGCGCTGCTGCCGCTGCGGGAGTGACTGCTATCGATCTGAGGCGAGCGGCGCGACGTCGGCGCAGTACAGCGGCGAGCAGCACGACGACGCCGACCGCGCCCAGATAGAACGCAAGGTAGATCAGCCGCGTCTCGTCGAGCCACCGATCCGGCTCACGGGAGAAGAGGTTGACCGGCCCGACGATCGGCACCTGCCAGTACATCCCGCTGGTGCAGTACACGACCGCGAGCGTGACGGCCAGGGCCGCCATGGCGAGGGAGAGCCGGCGCGCACCGTCGAGGACAGCGATCCCGAGCACGGCCAGCACGGCCGACCACCAGGCCCAGGCGACTGCACCCAGCAACGGCGAGAGAACCCACGGGACGGTCGCCACCACGCAGGCCGCCCCGAGCCGGTACCGGGACAACGCGACCGCCGCGACCGCCGCGAAATTCGCGAGCCCGAGCACCAGCCGTTCCAGATCCACGAACCATGGACTGGAGGTCTCGTCGAGACCGTCCACTCCCCACCACGGGGTCGCCACGAGCAGCATTCCGACCGCCGCCGCGAGCACCAGCGGCGCACCCCACCTGGCTGCCCCGCCACGGGGGTCCGCATCGGCCGGATCGGTCGGCTTCTGGTCCGGATTCGCCATACCCGCGAGCATGCCAGCGGGCCGCCTGCCGGCGCCTCCCCGATCATCGGGAAATCACGCTCCCCCGAACGGGGGAGACAGGTCTTCACCGGCTGGTCACCGACTGTTCGGCTGCCGTGCGTAACCGGACCGTACAGTCCCGACGCTGGTTGCCGTTACGGGGTGAGGACGGGTCTCGGGTGTGGCTCAGGGCTGACAAGAAGGCGTTCGACGGGTTCCTCGACGCCGCCTCGGTGTACTGGCGCAAGAACCTGGGATCCACGTCGTCCCAGCGGTACCTGGTCGTCGAGGTGTTCCACCAGGACATCCGGGTGGCGCTGCGGAACCTGGCGGTGGCCAACGCGATCCGCCGGATCGTCCCCGCGCAGCTCGTCGTCGTCACCGGGGTCGAGCAGATGTGGCACGACGCGCTCTGGACCGAGTTCGACGTGCAGCTGGTCCGGCGGCTCGCCGAGGCGTACGGCGCGAGCGAGGTCATCGACCTGTACCGCCTGGTCGACGGGCCGGCCCGGTCCGCCACGCCGAGCCAGGTACGGCTGGAGCTGTTCGGCAGGCCGCTGCGCCCCGGACCGGCGATCAGCGAGCAGACGCTTGCGGAGTTCGTCAGCGCCACCTACTGCCGGGTGACCAAGCGGCCCCGACCGCCCGAGGATCCCACCGCCGACCCGCGCTACCAGCGGCGGCAGGCACTGGCCCGGGCCATCTCGTCGGCGTACGACGCGCTGCTGGGGGACGAATCGGTGGTGGCGCTGGTGACCAGCCACGTCGACTACGACCACTGGGGCCTGGCGGTCGACTCCGCCCGGCGCGCCGGGGTGCCGGTGGTGCACACCCAGCAGACCGGGTGCCTGAAGGCGTACGCCCTGTTTCCCGAGACCGACACCGGCAAGCACACCTTCCGGGGCGAGCTCACCCAGCAGATCGGTGCCTTCTTCGCCGAGCGGGTCTGGTCCCGACGCGAGGAGGTACGCCGCAACGCGGAGCTGGTGGCCTGGCGTTCGAAGGTCAACCTGGGCCGCCCGAGCTGGTGGCGGGGTGGGGCCAGCGCCTCGGTCGACATCAACAACAGCGCGGAGCGGGCCCGGCTGCGTACCCATTTCGCGGCGCGTCTGGGCTTCGACCCGGCGCGGCCGATGGTGGCGGTGTTCAACCACGCCGTCTCCGACGCACCCGGCACCAACCACCAGTCCTTCCCCACGTTGGCCGACTGGTTCGAGGAGACGGCCCGGTTCGCGAGCACCGCGACGCAGGTGCAGTGGCTGTTCCAGGATCATCCGAGCCAGTTCCGGTACGACAGCACCGGCTTCTTCGAGTCGGTGGCCGCCCGGTACGCCCGACACCGGCACATGGTGTTCCAGCCCAGCAAGGATCTGAGCAAGAACGGGTTGTGGAGCCTGGTCGACCTCGGTGTGACCGTGCGGGGCAGCGTGAGCAACGAGCTGCCCGCGTACGGCATCCCGGTGATCCAGGCGGGTTGGTCCGAGTGGAGCGAGTGCGGCCTGTCCACCGTCGTGCACGACCCGGAGACGTACTGGAAGGCCCTGGACTCGGCGATCGGCGCGCTCGGCAGCGGCGAGGAGCTGATCTCCGCTGAGCAGGTCGAGCGGGCCCGGCTGTGGTTGTGGTTCTACCGCAGCGGCACCGACCTGTTCACCCCGCAGGTGCCGCAGTGGGAGGTCTGGCCCGCCGACCATCTGCTCAAATCCGTACAGGTCGCGTTCCGGCACATCGAGAGCGACGCCGATCCGCTGTTCGAGGCGGTGGAGCGGATGTGGAACCGCCGCGAGCCGGTGTTGACCCGCACCGACCTGCACCGGCCCGGGGGGCAGCGGTGACGGCCACGGGTGCCCGGTTCGCCACCGAGTTCGACGAGCCGGCTGCGCCGCGCGAACTGCCCGCCGTGTTCACCAGCGGCGGCGACCCCGAGGTGCTGGTCGCCGACCAGCTCACCCGGGGCGCGGCCATCGTCGGGCGGGTCCAGGGCGACTCCGGCGCGGTCATGCTCAAGGTACGCAGCGGCGGGCGGCCGATCCGGGTACGCGTCGATCTGCACGTGGACGGTGCCACGCAGGCGGCCTGGTCCCGCACCGTGGTGCCCGACCGCGGCATGCGGGAGCTGCCCCGGCTGATCATGGTCCGGGCCCAGGGGGTGGCCCGGGCCGCCGCGCTGATCTGCCGTCAGCGTGGGCGGCTGCGGATGGTGGAGGCCCACGCCTGGGTCGAGTTCGACCTGGGCGCGCCGGAGATGGGCGTCGACGATCTGCTGATCATCGAGCTGGCGGACGCCACGTTGCCGCCGTGGGCGGCCCCGGCGCTCAGCCCGCTGGCGGCGGTCGGCGTACGGATCAATCAGGTCGAGGTGACCGCGATCGAGGGCGGCGACGACAGCCCGGACGGGCCGCCGCTGACCGGGGCGTCGGCGCAGCTCGCCGGCCTGGTCAGCGCCGGCGGTCTGGTGGGGGCGAAGGGACGCACCGAGGGGCCCGCCCGGTCCAGGTTCGTCGTGGTCAACGCGCCGGGCCCGACCGTACGCTGCCGGTTGCGTACCACCGTCGCCTCGGTGCCGCCGGCGGCGTTCCGCCATCCCACCCGACCCTGGCTGCGTCGTCAGCAGGGCCAGACCGTGCTGAAGGCGGTCCGGGTGGCCAAGCGGGGAGCGGGGTACGCCCTGTTCGAGGCGTCACCGTTCACCCGAGCACCGCAGACCGACCGCCTGGTCGTGCGCGCCACGCATCTCCTCGACGGCACCGACTGCCCGGTGCGTACGACGACTGTCGCGCCGGATGTGCTCGACGTGCTGATTGAGCGGGCCACTGCGGGGCCGGTGCTGCTCGGGCTGACCGACCCGGCGGCCGAGACGGTACGGCCACGAGTGTCGGAGATCGCCTGCCAGGTCACCGAAGTGGAGTGCTGAAATGGCCGCAACGGACCGTCGCGACGTGCCGCTGGGCGCCGACCCGGCGGCCAATCGGCACGCGATCGAACGCCTCCTGGCCGATGGGGCAGGCGGCACGCTGCACCTGCCGGCCGGCACCTTCCCGCTCGACGGCGGGATCGTCGTCGGTGCGGGCTGGACCCTGGCCGGCGCGCCCCAGCACGACGGGCCGGTACGAACCTGGTTGACCTCGTCCGCCTCGGACGGCCAGCCGATCGTCCACGTCCTCGGCTCCCAGGTGACGATCCAGGACATCGGGTTCCGACCGCCACCGGTCTCCCCCGGCGAGCACGGCGGGGACCGGGGCACCGCCATCACCGTCGGCAGTTACCTCTACCCGGCCGAGGCGGAGTGGATCGAGGGAATCCAGCTTCGCCGGGTACGGGTGGAGCGCCCGGACACCCGGGCCGCCAACTGCATCGCGCTCGTCGGGGCGGTACGCCACCTCACCCTCGCCGACGTGTCGATCGTGGGTGGCTGCACCGGCATCGCGGTGCACTGGGGTGCGGTCGGCGACAGTGTCAGCTCGATCAGCGGGCCGTCGTACCACCCCCACCACATCGACATCCAGGATCTGGTGGTCAGCGACGCCTTCGAGGGCTTCTATCTCAGCTCCGTGCACGACGTGTCGGTGCGGCGGGCCCGCCTGTCGGACGTCGAGATCGGCTTCCGGCTGCTGCCGGGCGACAACACCGACCGCTTCCACGTCGGCGACGACGACGTCATCGGGCAACGGATCCGGGTGTCGGATGCCCGGGTGTCCTGGAACGGCCCGTTGTACGCGATCCGGATCGCGGGCTGGGGCCGCAGCGAGGTCGACCATTCGGTGCGGGTGCTGGAGTACCGCGACGTGGTGGTGACGGACTGCACCCTGGTGCCGCTGCCGGTCATCGGCGCGAAGGACCCGCTCCGCTCGCGGACCCCTGTCGTCGTCGAGCAGGCGTCCGGGGTGCTCCTCGACAGCATCCGTGTCGACCTGCGGGGCAAAGCGTGATGGACGCTCGATATTCCTCCTCACCGATCTAGGCTCGGTCGCCCCTCCGGGCCGCATACGGTCAAGGTCAGCCGCTGCTCCGAGCGCGTGTTCGCTGACCTATGGCTAGCTAGGGGGAGGCATGTGCGGGATCAGTGGAGAGGCGAGGTTCGACGGTACGAGCCCGGACGCTGCCGCGGTGACTCGGATGACCGAGGCGATGCGGTCCCGGGGTCCGGACGGCACGGGCCGGTGGAGTGCCGACTGGGTGACCCTCGGTCATCGACGGTTGACGATCATCGACCTGTCCGAGGCCGGCAGTCAACCGATGGTGCGGGAAGACCTCGGGTTGGCCCTGGTGTTCAACGGCTGCATCTACAACTACCCGCAGCTCCGCGAGGAGTTGCGGACCGCCGGGCACGCCTTCCACTCCACCAGCGACACCGAGGTGATCCTGGTGGCGTACGCCCAGTGGGGTGAGAACTTCGTCGACCACCTGGTGGGCATGTTCGCCGTCGGCCTGGTCGACCGGGCGCGACGGCGGCTGGTGCTGGCCCGGGACCGGCTCGGCATCAAACCCCTCTACCTGGCCGAGACAGCAGGCCGGCTGCGCTTCGCGTCGACCCTCCCGGCGCTGCTGGCCGCCGGTGAGGTGGACACCGACGTCGATCCGGTGGCCCTGCACCACTACCTGTCCTGGCATTCGATCGTGCCCGCGCCCCGGACCATCCTGCGCGGGGTGCGGAAGCTGCCACCGGCGACCGTGCGGGTGGTCGAGGCCGACGGGCACAGCCGGGAACGGGTCTACTGGCGGCCCGACTACGTCCGGCAAGCCACCCACCGCGACTGGGACGCCCGGGACTGGCAGGACGCGATCGGCGACGCGCTGCGTACGGCCGTGGCCCGGCGACTTGTCGCCGATGTGCCGGTCGGTGTGCTGCTCTCCGGTGGGCTCGACTCCAGTCTCATCGTGGCGCTGCTCGCCGAGGCGGGGCAGGAGCACCTGCGCACCTTCAGCATCGGTTTCGACAGTCGGGGTGGCGAGGCCGGCGACGAGTTCCACTATTCCGACCTGGTGGCCCGCGCCTTCGACACCGACCACCAACGCATCCAGCTCGCCAACGACGACCTGGTGCCGGCCGTACGCCGGACGATCGGGGCGATGACCGAGCCGATGGGCAGCCACGACGTGGTCGCCTTCCACCTGCTCTCCGAGCAGGTCGCACGGCACGTCAAGGTGGCACAGTCCGGGCAGGGCGCGGACGAGGTGTTCGCCGGGTACGGCTATCACCAGCCGTTCACCGAGGTGCCCCGGCACCAGGCCGCCGGGGCATTCGCGGAGGCGTTCTTCGATCACGAGCACGCGGAGTTGGCGGGGGTCGTCGGCCCCGCGTACGCCCTCGTCGACGATGCCAGCGGTGACCTGGTCGACGCCGACCTGGCCGCCCCCGGCGCGGACACCGCGTTGGACGCCGTCCTGCGACTGGACACCCACCGCATGCTGCCCGACGACCCGGTGAAGCGGGTCGACAGCATGAGCATGGCCTGGGGGCTGGAGGTGCGTACGCCCTTCCTCGACCAGGACCTGGTCATGCTCGCCGCCGCCTGCCCTCCGGAGCACAAGGTCGCCCAGGGCGGCAAGGGCGTCCTCAAGGAGGTCGCCCGGCAGGTCCTGCCGGCGGAGGTGATCGACCGACCCAAGGGCTACTTCCCGGTGCCGGCGCTGCGCAACGTCGACGGGCCGGTCCGCGAACTGGTCGTCGAGGCGCTGCGGGCGCCGGCCGCCCGGCAACGCGCACTGTTCCGGCCCGAGTACGTCGAACGGTTGCTCGCCGATCCGCAGGCGGCCCAGGCGGCGGCCGGCAGCAACAAGCTGTGGCAGCTCGGCCTGCTCGAACTCTGGCTCCAGACCCATGGCGTCGAGTAGCCGCGGGGTCGAGCAGGACCGCCTCACCCTCGGAGTGGAGGAGGAGTTCCTGCTGCTGGACCCGGAGACCGGGGAGAGTCTGCCGGTCGCCGAGCAGGTGCTCGACGCCCTGTCCGGCACCGCTCGCACGCAGAGTCGCCAGGAGTTCCGGCACAGCATGCTGGAGATGGTCACCCCGGTCTGTGCCGACCTGACGCAGTTGCGCGAGCACCTGATCACCCTGCGCCGCGCGGCCGCCGAGGCGGCGTCGACGGCCGGAGCACGGCTGGTGGCGGTGGGGGCCACGCCGGTCTGCGAAGCCCATCTCACGGTGCCGGACGAGCAGCGGTACCACGCCATGTCCCGCCGTTTCGGGCCGGTCGCGCACGACCCGGCGGTGTGTGGCTGCCACGTGCACGTCGGGGTGGCGGACCGGGAACTGGCCGTGCAGGTCTGCAACCATCTGCGTCCCTGGCTGCCGGTGGTGCAGGCGCTCACCGCCAACTCGCCGCTGTACGACGGTCGGGACACCGGCCACAACAGTTGGCGGTCCATGCAACTGGAACGCTGGCCGAGCATCGGACCCACCCCGCACTTCGAGTCGGTCGCCGACTACGACGCCACGGTGCAGGAGTTGATCACCGCCGGGATCATGCTCGATGCCGCGATGGTCTACTGGTACGCCCGGCCGTCGACCAAGTACCCCACCGTCGAGGTCCGGGTCGGCGACGTCTGCCCGTCCGTGGAGGACACCGTCCTGGTCGCCGCACTGGTCCGGGCGCTCGTCGTCACGATGATCGACCGGGTACGCGACGGCGTGCCACCCGTACGGATCCGGGACTGCCTGGTCGCGGCCGCGCACTGGCGGGCCGCCCACGACGGGGTCGACGGGGTGCTCGTCGACCTGCTCGGCGGCGGTGCCCGGCCCGCCTGGGACCTCGTCGACGACCTGCTCGACACCGTCACGCCCGCGTTGGCCCGCTACGACGATCTCGACCTGGTGCTGCGGCAGGTCGACCGGCTGCGCCGGGAGGGCACCGGAGCGACCCGGCAACGTCGGGTCATGGCCGGCACCGACGGTGACGTCCAGGCGGTGCTGCAGCACCTGATCGCCCAGACGGTCGCAGGCTGACCTGGAGGTTGGCCCGGACGGGCCACCGGATGGCCCGTGGATGCCACCGGGGCGGGAAGGCACCTCGACAGCGTTTCTACGACGAGGAGGCCGTGTGTTCAGCCACATCAAGAACCTTCAGTTCGAGGCCAAACCGGACGGGCCGGACGCCGCTTTCGCCCGCCGGTTGCAGGAGGTCCTGGGCGGCAAGTGGGGCGAGATGACAGTCGCCAACCAGTACCTCTACCAGGGCTGGAACTGTCGGCTGCCCGGTAAGTACAAGGACCTGCTGCTCGATGTCGGCACCGAGGAGATGGGCCACGTCGAGATGATCGCCACCATGATCACCCGGCTGTTGGAACACGCGCCGTTGTCCCTGGCGGAGGCTGCCGAGGGCAATCCGATGGTGGGGGCGATCTACGGCGGCTCGAACCCGGCGCACTTCATCCACGGCGGCGGGGGTGCGATGCCTGTCGACAGCGTGGGTGTGCCGTGGAACGGCAACTACGTCACCGCGAGCGGCAACCTGATGGCCGACTTCCAGCTCAACGTCACCGCCGAGGCCCAGGGCCGACTCCAGGTCTCCCGTCTGTTCAACATGACCGACGATCCCGGCGTCAAGCAGATGCTGCGGTTCCTGCTGGCCCGCGACACGATGCACCAGAACATGTGGATGGCGGCCATCGAGCAGCTCAAGGAGGACGGCCTGGAGGGCATGCCGGTGCCGGATGCCTTCCCCGACTCCCCGGATTTCACCGAGGAGTTCAGCTACACGTATCTCGACTTCTCCCCGGACGGCGACGCCGGCCAGGGTCGCTGGGCGTCCGGACCGGCACCGGACGGCAAGGGAGAGTTCCGTTACGACCACAGCCCTCGCGCGCACGCACCGGAACCCGTCCTGCCTCCGGGCGACCCACGCCTGTACGGGACCGACCCGGGGATGGTGCAGGGCGTGATGAACAAGGTCAAGAGCAAGGTCACCTGACGTGTCGGGCGGGCTCGGCTGTTGCCGAGCCCGCCCGGTCCCACGTCATCGGTGGGACGGTGTCACCTGGTCAGCGTTGCAGGGTGAGTACGCCCGGGCGGTACGGCAGCAGGCCGTAGTCGCCGCCGGAGTTCGGGGCACGGCCCTGGTACAGCAGTTGCAGGTTGCACGGGTCGACGGTCATCGTCTGGTCGGCGTTGGAGCGGATCAACTCGCCGTGGCTGATGTCGTTGGTCCAGGTCGCGTTGCTGTTGGCCTTGCCCGCGAACGGGTTGCTCTCGGTGGCCGCCTGCGGCGTCCACGTCCCACCCAGACTCGTCGCGGTGAACGACCGGAAGTAACGACCCTGCGAACCGATCGCCTCCACCAGCATCAGGTACCGCTGCTGACCCTGCAGCTTGTACACCTGCACACCCTCGAACAGGTTGTTCGTGGTGTCCGTCATGATCGTGGTGTAGTTCGACCCGAAGCTGCCCGGGAAGTTCCCGATCGGCATGCTCGCCCGGTAGATCCGACCGTTGTCACCGGCGAAGAACAGGTACATGTTCTGGTCATCACCGATCAACGCCTGATCGATCGGGCCGGTACCCGAGTTCGAGATGCTGCCCGTGAACAACGTCTGATGCGCCGACCAACTGTTCACATTCGCCGGGTTCGTCGACGTCCGGTACGAGAACGCCGGCCCACCCCACTGATACGCAAGCACCCAGATGTTGCGCGGCGCGAAGTAGAACAACGACGGCGCGACAGCGGCGAACGGCATCTGGTTCTGGCTGGCCGAGCCCATCTGGTTCCAGTTGGAGAACAGGCCGAAGTTCATCGAACCCCAGGTCGTACCCGTGTCGTGGGTGGTGGCGTACACCAGGTGCTGACCGTTGTACGGCGCGTGCGTGAAGTCCTTCAACGACACCCAACCCGACCTCGGCTGCGCGAGCGCACCGGTCGACGACCACCGGTACGACGACGGCAGGTTGCAGGTGCCCGTCGGCGGCGGCGTGGTGGGGGTCGGGTCGGGGTTGTTGCCCCCGTCGACGCGGACGAGCTGCCACTGCTGGTTGGCGCCGTTCCAGTCGTCGTACTGCACGATGTTTCCACCGTCGGCGGTCGAGGCGCCCTGCACCTCCACCACCTTGTTGCTGTGCCGGCTGATCAACCGGACGTGGCCACCGTCGGAGTCGGCCAGCCGGAACTGCTGATTCGCTCCGTTGTGGTCGGTCCACTGCACGATGCTGCCACCGTTGGCGGTCGACCAGTTGTAGATGTCGAGCACCTTGCCCGACAACCGCGACTTCAGGCGGTAGTAGCCGCCACCCGAGTCGACGAACTGCCACTGCTGCTGATTGCCGTTGTTACGCGTCCACTGGGTGATCCGCGCTCCGTCGTTGGTGGCCAGGTTGTACACGTCCAACGCCTTGCCACTGTTGCGGTTGACCAGCACGTACCACGCGTTCGTGTCGACCGTCGCCGCGGCGGCCGGGGTCGACGTCACCGCTACGGCGGTGACACCGCCCACCACCGCCGCCACGCCGGCCGCGACGACGCGCAGCAACCGCCCGCGCCGACGCGACGGCGGCGCGAGCAATTCAGATCTACCAAAGGCAGACATGATCCTCCTTCAAGATGACCAGGACCCCGAACGGCCCAGGACGGGCACACCACGACGCGCAGCGACCGAGCCGTGACGTGTTAGCGCTAACAGTGGCGTCCGCATGCCCTGGCGCACGCCTGAACCAAGATCCGACGACACAGGCCTGCCCGGTGAACCTCCGGCGTCATCACCCTTGAACATCGAATGTGGGCGATAACATGTCGTTCGTCAAGTCGTAACTTGGTGGTTTCATGGAGACTGGCCGCGCCGGGAACCTGGGCGCGGCCAGTGCCGAACCGTCGCTGCGCAGGCATCGCCCTGCCCACCGCCGCAGTCCAGGGGGAGCCGCCCGCAGCAGGCTCCCTGATGGCGCTAACATCGGCGTTTACGCATGATTCGGTCGCCCCCGCGCCCGCCCCGGAAAGGCGTACCGAACCCGGCCGGGCAGAGACTCGCCTTGCGGCGCACCATCGCGCTCGCTCGGATGGACGACGGACTGGCGAACAACAGCACCATCGACAGTGGTGGAAATCCGATGACCTTCTTCGGCCCGGTGATCTCCCGGATTCCGCGGGGCGAGGAGGCGGGCCGGCCCTGGGACGGCGTCGTACTCGTCGCCGCGATGCCCGGCTTTCACGAATTGAAGGGGCGCCCACCTGCCGAACCGCAATTCGGCGAGTCACCCCTCACTCTGCGTGAGTTCCCTTACAGCATCCACCCTGACGCCATCTTCTCGACAGGGCGTCGGTATCTTTGCCGACATGCTGTCGGCTACCTATCGGATGCGGTGAGCCCATGTTCCTCGCCATACGCGAACTTACCTTCGCCCGCGGTCGATTCGCCCTGATGGGCGTCGTCGTCGCGCTCATCGCGATCCTCACCGTACTGCTGAGCGGACTCTCCGTCGGCCTGGTCAACGACGGAGTCTCCGGCCTGAAACGTCTCCCCGTGACCTCGCTGGCCTTCCAGCACGAGGTCGCCAAGGACTCCGCCTTCTCCCGCAGCGTGGTGGACACCTCAGCCGTCGACACCTGGGCGGCCCAGAACGGTGTCGCCGAGGCGGCACCGCTGGGCAACACCCTCGCCAACGGTCGGACGAACCAGGGAGTCGAGGTCGACCTCGCCCTCTTCGGCGTCGAGGTCGGTTCCTTCCTCGACCCGGCCGTCGCCGAGGGTCAGCGCCTGGCCGGCGAAGGCGAGGTGGTGATCAGCTCCACCGCCGCCGAGCTGGGCATTTCGGTGGGCGACACGATCGCCCTGGAACCCGCCGGGACCCCCCTCAAGGTGGTGGGCATCCTCGGCGAGCAGCACACCTTCGGTCACGTCGACATCGGTTACCTTCCGCTGCGCTCGTGGCAGGAAGTGAAGGCAGGCGTACGGGCCGGCGACGCCGCACCCGAGCGCATCTACAACGAGATCACCGCGGTCGCCGTACGCGCCGCCGACGGTGCCGACGTCGACCTGGCCGCCGGTGACAAGGCCGCCGGCACGACCTCGCTGACCCTGGAGCAGTCCTTCGGCGCCTCGCCGGGCTACACCGCCGAGACCTCCACGCTCCAGCTGATCCAGGTCTTCCTCTACGCCATCTCGGCCCTCGTGGTGGGCGCGTTCTTCACCGTGCTCACCGTGCAGCGCAAGCAGGAGATCGCGGTGATCCGGGCGCTCGGTGCCAGCACCCGTTACCTGCTTCGGGACAGCCTGCTCCAGTCGGTGGTGCTCCTCGTCCTCTCCGCCGGGGTCGGCGTCGCCATCGGTGTGGCAGCCGGCGTCGGCATCTCGGCCACCCCCATGCCGTTCGTGCTGGAGGCCGCCCCCATCGCCGTCGCCACCGCTCTGCTGCTCATCCTGGGCGTCGTCGGTGCCACCGTGGCCGTCCTGCGCATCACTCGCGTCGACCCGCTCACCGCGCTCGGAGGCAACCGATGACCGCCATGCTGTCCCTGTCCGACGTCACCCTGATCCACGGCGACGGCGAAGACACCGTCACCGCCCTCGACAAGGTCAACCTGGAGGTCGAGGCGGGCGAGCTGGTCGCGATCGTCGGCCCCTCCGGCGCCGGCAAGTCCAGCCTGCTGGCGGTCTGCGGAGCGCTCATCAGCCCCACCTCGGGCACGATCCGGCTCAACGACCTGGACCTCAGCGCGCAGTCGCCGCGCCGGCTCACCGCGATCCGTCGGGAGCGGATCGGCTTCGTGTTCCAGAGCGGCAACCTGATCCCCTCGCTCACCAGCCTGGACCAGGTACGGCTGCCGCTGACCTTCGGCAAGGTCGCCAACCCGCGCGACCCCCGGGAGCTGCTGGCCGAGGTCGGCATGTCGCACAAGGCGGACCGACGCCCGCACCAGCTCTCCGGCGGCGAACGGCAGCGGGTCGGCATCGCGCGGGCACTTGTCACCCGCCCCCAGGTGCTCCTGGTGGACGAGCCGACCGCGGCGCTGGACCGCCAGCGCAGTCAGGACGTCGTCGCCCTGCTGGCCCGCGAGGCGCACGAGCACGGGGTCGCCACCGTCATGGTCACCCACGACCACGAGGTGCTGCACCACTGCGACCGGGTACTTGAGATGATCGACGGCAGGCTGTTGCCCGCCGAGAGCAACGCCGCGGTCTGAGGTCACCGCCTAGGCCAGCTACCCAGACGAGGAGGAGCGCGTGCCGCGGATCCAGGCGGCCAGCGTCGCCGAGCACCACGCCCGACAGCGGCGTGCCCTGCTGGACGCGGCACGCGCTCTGCTGGCCGAGACCGAGCAGGCGCCCTCCATGGCGGCGATCGGACGTCGCGCCGGGCTCGCCCGCTCCAGCGTCTACCAGTACTTCGCCTCCGCCGAGGATCTCCTGGCCGCCGTCGTCGCGGACGTCTTTCCGACCTGGGCGGGCCAGGTCCTGGAGCGGGTGGCGGCGGCGCCGACGCCGGGCACCCGCATCTGGGCGTACGTGGTGGCGAACGTCGACCTGTTCGCAAGCTCCGAGCAGGCGGTGGCCCGAGCCCTCACCCGGGTGGTGGAACCGCGCGTGTTGCAGGGCCCGATGGAGGAGTTCCACGCCCAACTCCAGGGGCCACTGCGGCAGGCGCTCACCGAGTTCGGTGAGCCGGAGCCGGAGACGATGGCCGAGCTGATCGACTCCCTCATCGTGCGGGCTTCCCAGGACGTCGGCGCCACCGCCCGTACGCAGGCGAGGAAGACCGCAGACGTCACGCTCGCCCGGTTGCGCCGACTGCTCGGCCCGTACCTCGGCCTGGGTCCGCAGGACTGACGCCCACCGACCCCGGCCGAGGCACGGGCCGCGCTGGTCAGAGCAGAAGCAGCAGGGCCGACCCGACCACCACCGCCGGAATGGTGGTGATGACCGTGGCCATCAACGCGGAGTGCCGGCGCAGCGCGGCGAGCGGGATCAACGCGTCGCCGTCCTGACTTATCGCGTTCGCGACCAGGGTCGGCAGCGGCAGTCCCCCGCTGACGTACAGGCCGGTGAAGACGATCTGCACCGCGCAGCCAGGGATCAGGCCGATGCCGGCACCGACCAGCACCCCCAGCAGCCCACCGAGCGCGATCTGCGAACCGTCGAATCCGGTGGTGCTGGTGACCACCTGCCAGGCCAGGTACGCCACCGCCACCCAGACGGTGATGAAGGACGCCTCGTGGGCACTGTGCCGCAGGGTCGCCCCGATCGACTGCGGATGCGCCGTCTCCAGGTTGTCGTCCGCCAGCCGCCCGCGACCGGCAGCGAAGATCACCGTGGCGAGCAGGGTGCCGAGCACACCGAGCGCCAGGTAGGGGTCGATCCCACCGAGTGCCCGAGTCAGCACCGTCGGGTCGACCAGTTGGAACAGCACCGGCACCGACACGGCGAAGGCCGGCACGGTCAGGCCCCAGAAGAGCGTGGACGCCGACATCTGCGGCAGCACGCCACCGAGCAACCGTCGTGAGCCGGCCAGGTCGGGCACGCCGACTGCAACCAGGCCGCCACCGGCCCCGGACCCGACCGGCACGGACCCGGAACCGCCGACCCCAGAACCGCCGGACCCGGAACCGCCGACCCCGGATCCGACGGGCGTGGGCCTGACGGGTGCGGATCCGGCGGGCGTGGGCACCGCCGCGGACCCGGCGGGCACGGCCACCACGGCGGGTGTCCGGCGTACCGCACGTGCCGGGTCGATGCCGAGCGCGTCCACCACGTACCCGGTGATCAGGCCGACCACGAAGAGCAGCGTATGGATCTTGAGCGCGAACATCGGATTCCAGGCCATCACCACCCACGAGGAATCGCCCATGGTCGCCACCAGGGCGGCGATCACCGTGCCGAACGACACCTTGCCCCGGGCGTACAGCGGCATGAGGATGATCGCGCCACCGCAGCCGGGACTCACCCCCAGCAGCGCTCCGACCATCGGCCCGAACCGCCGATGCCGGGTCAAGCCGTCGGTGACCCGGTCTCCGAAGCGCCAGCGCAGCCAACCGAAGAGCGCCACCATCACGGCGACGTAGACACCAACCTGCATGAACGCGTCAGCGATCGGACGCAGGACGATTTCGGTCATGAACACACCTCCAGGCGACAGACGGCCTGCGGGGGATGTGCTGCTCCAGGCCGCAGCAGGTACGCCACGGCACTTCCCCGGACGCTGGCCCTTATGGGCCAGTCGGCGACCCCGCTGGGTCATCCGGTCCAGTCACGGTCCGGGATCACCTTCGGTACGAATGCGCATGATGGCTCGTTAACCGGGAAGGAGCGAACATGTCACACTGTTCCCCCATCCGGGTCGCAGTCGTCGACGGCCAGCCGATCTTCGCTCGCGGCCTCGAACTGCTGCTTCCTGCTGCCACCGATGGGCGGGCGCAGGTGGTGGGCTTCACCGCTGACGCCGCGGCGGCGGCCTCGCTGGTCCGCCGGTGCGTACCCGACCTGGCCCTGGTCGACCTGCACATGCCGGCGCCGGGAGGGATCCGAGCCGTGGCGGCGATCCGACGGACCACACCACAGGTCCGCATCGTGGCGATGTCCGACGCGGAGGACCTGAGTTCGCCGCTACAGGCGTTGGAGGCCGGTGCCGAGGCGTACATGCCCAAGAGCGCCGAGCCGGAGAAGCTGCTTCCCCCACTGCTGGCGGTCCTGGACGGCTGGGCGGTGATGCCGACGCAACTGCTGAGCACGTTGCTGCGACCCGCCCGGTTCCCGCCGGTCAGCCTCGACGAGGCGGAGCGTGCCCTGCTCCGATCCATCGCCGCCGGCCGGAGCACCCTGGAGATCGCCGATCAGATGCACGTCTCCGACCGGACCGTGAAGCGGATGTCGGCCGCGCTGTTGCGCAAGTTGCGGGTCTCCAACCGCGCCCAGGCCGCAGCTCTCGCGGGCCATGCGGGGCTGCTCGACGACTGACCGGTCTCACCGCTCGACGTCGTCGGTACGCGGACGGGCACCGGCGATGAACGTATCGAGCGCCGGCCCGTGCAGCACCCCGCCGGGCAGCGGATCACGCAGTGCCCGTACCACCAGGCGCGCCACGGGTAGTCGGTCCGGGCGCAGCGCCGCCGCGAGGACCACGTTGCCGTACCGCCGGCCGCGCAGCATCCGGCGGTCGGCGACGACGCAGACGTCGGCGAAGACCGCCCGCAGGGTGGCCGCCTGCACCCGGGCGAGGACCAACGGCGGCAGGTCTGTCACGTTGACCAGGTAGATGCCGTCCGGGCGCAGCACCCGGGCAACCTCGGCGGCGAACGCCACCGTCGCCACGTGCGGCGGCATCCGGGCCGCCCGGTAGATGTCGGCGAGCACCAGGTCGTACGCCCCGGCGGGGACCTCGGCGACCGCCTCCCGCGCGTCGGCGACGTGGATCTCGACGCCGGCCGGGACGGGTGGCAGCTCGCGTGTCACCAGGTCGACCACGGCCGGCTCCCGCTCGACGACCAACTGCGTCGAGCCGGGCCGGGTGGCGGCGAGGTAGCGCGGCAGCGTCAGCGCACCGCCGCCGAGGTGCAGCACGTCCAGCGGCCGACCGGCGGGCGCGGCGAGATCGGCCACGGCGGCCATCCGCCGGACGTACTCGAAGTGCAGGTACGTGGGATCGGCAAGATCGACGTACGACTGCTCGACACCGCCGGCCAGCAGCGTACGCCCGGTGGGTCGGACCGGATCGACGACAAGTTCCAGTCGGTCGTCGTCGGATGCCCCCATGACCAGGCAGGCTAACCGACCCGCCCGAGCTGCTCTGCCGGCCCGCCGGCACCGCCTCAGGCGGTGCCGGTATCGCGGCCGGCCCGGATCGACCCGCCGGTCGCGCGAGCCGCATGAGGTCGGTGTTGAAGTCGATCTCCTACGGGCCGCTGCTCGGCCGGGCGTTTCCACCCCAGGTGTGCTGGTAGCTGTCCCAACTCTGGTCGGTGATGGCGCTGCGGACGGAACTCGCCACCAGCGCCGCCAACTCGGCTGCCGGGTCTTCCGCGCCACCGGAGGTGTCGAGTCCTCCACTCCGGAGCGACGGCCGGAAACGGTACCGATTACTTACCGAAACTACCGGTTGAAAAGGCTGGAACTTTCTGCCAGCCTGATAGCCACCGATCGATGTTGTCGCTAACATGATCTTCCGGACCGGGGAGGCGCCTCTCGCGACCAAGGCCACCTACGCACCCGGTCACATCTCCACCACCTGCCAGTCCACCGCCCGCAACAACGTCTCCGCGGGCAGACCGGGCAACTCATTTGGAACCCTTTTACCCGCTGGTCAGCCGACTCGCCTCCGGGCGGACGCTGATGTGATTCCTGGCCCGGTCGGCGGACCGACATCGCAGCTCGCCGCCGTCCGAGCGCCCCGAACAGCGACAGACATCTCCTATCCCACTAGTGGAGGATCAGCATGATCTCCCGGACCCGTCCCTCCGGGCGTCGACTTCGAACGCTCTCCCTATCCGGAACGACCGCGATAGTTGCGGTCCTCGCCGCGTCGATGCTGCCCACTCTGGCCCACGCTGCCGAGTCCACCCTCGGTGCGGCCGCGAACCAGTCCGGCCGGTACTTCGGTGCCGCCGTGGCGGCTAACAAGCTCAACGACGGCGCGTACACGACGATCCTGAACCGCGAGTTCAACAGCGTCACGCCCGAGAACGAAATGAAGATCGACGCGACCGAGCCGCAGCAGAACAACTTCACGTTCGGCAACGCGGACCGGATCGTCAACCACGCCCTTTCCCGGGGCTGGAAGGTCCGGGGTCACACCCTGGCCTGGCACTCGCAGCAGCCCGCCTGGATGGAGCGGATGGAAGGCCAGGCGCTGCGCTCGGCCATGCTCAACCACGTCACCCGGGTCGCGACCTACTACCGCGGCAAGATCGACTCGTGGGACGTGGTGAACGAGGCGTTCGAGGACGGCAACAGCGGCGCGCGCCGTAACTCCAACCTCCAGCGCACCGGCGGGGACTGGATCGAGGCCGCGTTCCGCGCCGCCCGCGCCGCCGATCCGGGCGCGAAGCTCTGCTACAACGACTACAACACCGACAACTGGACCTGGGCCAAGACCCAGGCCGTCTACAACATGGTGCGCGACTTCAAGCAGCGCGGCGTACCGATCGACTGCGTAGGCTTCCAGTCGCACTTCAACGCCCAGTCGGCGTACAACAGCAACTACCGCACCACGCTGTCCAGCTTCGCCGCCCTCGGGGTGGACGTGCAGATCACCGAGCTGGACATCGAGGGTTCGGGCAGCACCCAGGCCAACACCTACCGCGCCGTGGTCAACGACTGCCTGGCAGTCCCCCGCTGCAACGGCATCACCGTGTGGGGCATCCGGGACAGCGATTCCTGGCGTTCCTACGGCACGCCGCTGCTGTTCGACAACAACGGCAACAAGAAGCAGGCGTACACGGCCACCCTGGACGCGCTGAACAGCGCCACCCCCGGGCCGACCCCCACGCCGACCACTCCGGGACCGACCCCGACCCCGACCCCGCCTCCATCCGGCTCCGCCAACGAGATCGTCGGCAACCAGTCGGGCCGGTGCATCGACGTACCGAACGCGTCACAGAGCAACGGCACCCGCGTCCAGCTCTACGACTGCAACAAGCAGACCAACCAGGCCTGGACCTACACCGCCAACAGGCAACTCCAGGTGTACGGCAACATGTGCCTGGACGCCGCCGGCACCGGCAACGGCGCAGCCGTACAGATCTACAGCTGCCACACCGGCACCAACCAGCAGTGGAACGTCAACTCCAACGGCACCATCAGCGGAGTCCAGTCCGGGCGCTGCCTCGACGTCTGGAGCACCTCCAACGGCGCCCAGGTCCAGCTCTACGACTGCCACACCGGTGCCAACCAGCAGTTCCGGCTCGTCTCCCTCGGCGGTTCCAACCCGCCGCCGACCACCCCGCCGCCGACGACTCCGCCGCCCGGCACCAGCTGTGACCTGCCGTCGTCGTACCGGTGGTCGTCGACCGGCGCTCTCGCGCAGCCGAGGTCCGGTTGGGTCTCGCTGAAGGACTTCACGCACGCCCCGTACAACGGTCAGCACCTGGTCTACGCCACCACCCACGACACGGGTACGACCTGGGGTTCGATGAACTTCGGCCTGTTCTCCAACTGGAACCAGATGGGCTCGGCCAGCCAGAACCAGATGCCGTTCGCCGCCGTCGCGCCGTCGTTGTTCTACTTCGCGCCGCGCAACATCTGGGTCCTCGCCTACCAGTGGGGTGGACCGGCGTTCTCGTACCGGACCTCGACCGACCCCACCAACGTCAACAGCTGGTCGTCGGCCCAGACGCTGTTCACCGGGTCGATCTCCAACTCCAGCACCGGCCCGATCGATCAGGCGTTGATCGGTGACGACCAGAACATGTACCTGTTCTTCGCCGGCGACAACGGCCGCATCTACCGGGCCAGCATGCCGATCGGGAACTTCCCCGGCAGCTTCGGCTCCAACTACACCACGATCATGACCGACACCACGAACAACCTGTTCGAGGGCGTTCAGGTGTACAAGCTCCAGGGTCAGCAGCGCTACCTCATGATCGTCGAGGCGATCGGCTCGCAGGGCCGCTACTTCCGGTCCTTCACGGCCACCAGCCTCGGTGGGACGTGGACCCCGCAGGCCACCTCCGAGAGCAACCCGTTCGCGGGCAAGGCCAACAGCAACGCGACCTGGACCAACGACATCAGCCACGGCGAACTCATCCGCAGCAACGCCGACCAGACGATGACCGTTGACCCCTGCAACCTGCAACTGCTCTACCAAGGGCGGTCCCCCAACTCGGGCGGCGACTACGGCCTCCTGCCCTACCGCCCGGGAGTACTGACTCTGCAGCGCTGACCGCGTGCAGGTCCGGCTCGGGCACAGCCGGAGCGGGCGGGTTCGGCACCAGCCGAGCCCGCCCACCCCTCAATCACCCCCACCACCAGGAGGTACCGACCGTGCAAGGACAGGCACACCATCCCCCACCCGCGGCGACTGCCGATGCTGACCGAGTGCCCACCCTTCGGGGACGGCTGACCAAGCTCGCCGCCGCCGGGATCGCCGCCGCCGTCGGACTGCTCACCGTGACGGTGGCAGCCGGGTCGGCGTCGGCCGCCGACAACCCGTACGAGCGGGGCCCGGACCCCACCCGGACCAGCGTCGCCACCGAACGCGGCCCCTTCGCCAACACCTCGGTCAGCGTCCCCACCGGGTACGGCTTCAACGGCGGCCGGATCTACTACCCGACCGACACCAGCCAGGGCACCTTCGGGGCCATCGCCATCTCGCCCGGCTACACCGCACTGTTCTCCGCGGAACTGGCCTGGATGGGACCGTGGCTGGCGTCCCACGGCTTCGTCGTGATCGGCATCGAGACCAACAGCCGTAACGACTTCGACACCGCCCGCGGCACCCAGCTGCTCGCCGCGTTGGACTACCTGACGCAGCAGAGCCCGGTACGCGACCGGGTCGACGCGAGCCGGTTGGCCGTGGCCGGTCACTCCATGGGCGGCGGTGGGGCGCTGAGCGCCGCCACGCGGCGTCCGGCGTTGAAGGCGGCGGTCGGCATCACGCCCTTCTCGCCGTCGTCGAACCTGGCCAACGACCGGGTGCCCACGATGGTCATCTCCGGGCAGGCCGACACGGTGGTCACCCCGTCCTACGCCCTCGACCTGTACAACAGCCTCCCGTCCACCACGGAGAGCGTGTACGTCGAGGTCGCCGGCGGAGACCACGGCTTCATGGTCGGCCGGTCGAACCCGGTGATGATCCGGACCATGCTGCCCTTCCTGAAGATCTTCGTCGACAACGACGCCCGGTACAGCCAGTTCCTGTGCCCGCTGATGGACAACAGCGGCGTGGTCACCTACCGCAGCACCTGCCCGCTGATCAACACCCCGACCACTCCGCCGCCCACCAGCCCCCCGCCCACCAGCCCGCCGCCGACCAGCCCTCCGCCCACCACGCCGCCGCCGGGCTCGGCCACCCAGATCGTCGGCGTCCAGTCGAACCGCTGCATCGACGTCCCGAACTCCTCTCGGAACAACGGCACCCGGGTCCAGCTCTACGACTGCCACGGACAGACCAACCAGGCCTGGACCTACACCGCGAACAAGCAACTCCAGGTGTACGGCAACATGTGCCTGGACGCCGCCGGCACCGGCAACGGCGCAGCCGTACAGATCTACAGCTGCCACGGCGGTGCCAACCAGCAGTGGAACGTCAACTCCAACGGCACCATCAGCGGAGTCCAGTCCGGGCGCTGCCTCGACGTCTGGAGCACCTCCAACGGCGCCCAGGTCCAGCTCTACGACTGCCACGGCGGCACCAACCAGCGATTCAACCTCGTCGCACGATGACAGTGGTTGACGGCCTGTTCGAGAACAGGCAGGTCAGCTAGTTCTAAACCGAAAGCGGGCGGGCTCGACATCACGTCGGGCCCGCCCGTTTCGCGTAGGCACCCTCCGCCCGACTTCAGCGGAGCGCCTTTGTCGGAGCAGGTCGATCAGCCGATCGCGTACGCCCGGATGATCGTCACATCGGTGTAGCCGCCGGTGGTGTCGGTGACCTTCGCCCGCAGCGAGACCGCACCGGAGGTCGGGTTGCCGACCTGGGCGGTCCAGGTGCCGTCGATCTTCTTGACCTTCACCGAACGCCAGGTCTTACCGCCGTCGAACGAGGCCTTGGCGGTGACCGTCTTCACCTTCGGGTTCTTGCCCAGTTTGGCGTCGGGGTTGAGCTTGGGCCGGCTCAACGTCAACTTGACGTCGGTGGTGCTGCCCGGCTTCGCCTGGTTGTAGAGGTTCAGGCCGGTGGGCAGCATGGTGACGGCGTAGACGGGCGCCGTCACCGAGGTGTTCGGCTTCGCCTTGAACCGGTACGTGACGCTGGTCTTCGGCGACAGCATCCCGGCCGGGAAGGTGATCTCCGGGTAGTAGCGGCTCGCGTTGTTGGTGAGCTTGTACCAGCCGGACTTCTTCACCTTGTATTCGAGGTACGTATCGCCGGGCTCCCAGCCCTTGTCCTTCTTGGTCTTGACCGTCTTGCCACCGAAGGTCAGCGTCGCGGTCGCCTTGTCGCCGCCCTCGACGTTGTCGTCGCGAGGAAAACCGGGATCGGCGAACATGCTGTTCAGCGAGTAGGAGATCCGGCCGTTGATCACGACCGGCAGCCGCGCGGACGGGCCCCAGGCAGCCCGGAAGAAGTTGAGGGTGTGCGACTCGCCCGCCACAACCTTGCGGGACACCATGTAGCCGCCGAGGGTGACAGTGGTGCCATCCTTGGCTGCTGCATAGCTGCTGGCGCGGATCAACCAGTTGCCGGGTGAGAGGTGCACCTTGGTCCGGTACGGCCGGTCGGCACCGAACAGGCCCGCGTACATGTGGTCACCGCAGACGCGTTTGATCGGCTGCACCGCGAGGTGGAGGCCGTCGACGGTCGCGGCCGTGCCCTGCCGGCCCGTCGCGTTCACCGTACCGAGCGAGGAGCGCTTGTAGGTCTTGGACAGCCCGCTGGGGACGCCGGTGCGGGTGTACATGACCGCATAGCTGTCGGAGAGCCCGGAGCTGTCGCTCCACTGCCGCATCGCGCCGAAGGCAAGCTTCTTCGACGAGTTGGGAATGACGTAGAGGCTGCTGCCGTCCCAGTCCGAAGCCTCGACGTCGTAGCTGGCGGAGTCGGACTTGGTGCAGATCTGCGCCCTGGTCTGCGCCATGATTCCTTCACCGGCTGGTGCTGGGCTGACACCCAAGGTGATCTTCTTGCCCTTGCGGGCGTCCACAGTCGTCTTGCTGGCACCGGAGACCTTGACCGTACGCGCGCCGAGCGTCACCGCGGAGCCGGTCCTGATCGAGGCGAGCACCGCGTAGCTGCCCTTCGGCAGCTTCGTCGACTTGTTGGACTTCACCGAGCGGCTCGAACTGGTGGCGAGGTTGACCACCGTCGTGGTGACGTTGACCTTCTTGCCGTTGCGATCAAGCGTGGTGATGGTGAGCGTGTTGCTGGCGGCGACCGCAGGGGCGCCGATGGCCAGCAGGATTGCCGGCACGAGCGCCGCCGCGACGACCTTGCCGACGATCCGGCGGCGGTTACGGGTGGACGCGCCCAGGCTGGCACCGGCCGGGCTGAGTCGATCAGACAATTCCACATCCTCATGGGTGGAAACCAATCCAGCCCGTACGACAACGGGCGGAGCGCCGATGATAGATCGGGACCACCCACTCCCGCTGACCCGAATGACCGCGACGAGGGCCGCTGCCGCGGCGCGGGCATGACCGGCGGCAAGACAGAAAGAAGCCCCCTAGCGGCTGTTGGGCCTGCTAGGGGGCTGTCTGCGCGCCCGAAGGGACTCGAACCCCTAACCTTCTGATCCGTAGTCAGATGCTCTATCCGTTGAGCTACGGGCGCTGGTGCTCGGCCAGTCTACACACCCGGCCTTCGCGCGGAGACTCCGGGATTCGAACCCGGGAGGGGCTTTAAGACCCCAACCGCATTAGCAGTGCGGCGCCATAGACCAGACTAGGCGAAGTCTCCCTGGTGGTCCTGCAGACCACCGCGCCCGAGGATACAGGTCCGCCCCGGCCGGGAGCAAAGCGACTATCGGGTGCCGCTCGACCGTGGCCGTGCGGGTGGGGAACGTGACCGCTGTGCGCTGCCGTTTTCCGGACTACGCTCCATCGACATGCAGGAGCAGCCGCCCAGCGAGCAGGACCGCCCGAAGTCTGCCGAGGGAGCACGTCGGCGCTCCCCGGAGGCGACCTTCACGCCACCTCCGGCACCGCCCGCCCCGACCCCGGATGAGCGGAACGAGCCTGGTGGGGCACGTCCTCGGCGGGCGAAGGCGGCTCCCGGCGTGCTGTTCCAGCCGCCTCCCACTGCGGAGCAGCCGCTGCCGCGTCAGGCGCGGCCAGCCTCGTCCTCACCCGCGCCGCCGCCGTTCGCGGCCACGCCGGTCGACGTCGGCGAGACGCGGATCACCGATTCGACCTCGGGTACGGGGAGACCTCAGCTCAGTGGCGAGGAGGGCCGGCCGGAGTCTCCGACAACTCGGCAGGCTCCCCGCGCAGCGAGGAAGGCCACCCCGAAGAAGGCGACGCCGGCGAAGAGAGCTACGCCCGCCAAAAGAGCGACTCCTGCCAAGAGCGCCGTGCCGCCGAGCACCACGGTCGAGGACGCCGACGTCACCGGGACGAGCGCTGCGAAGAAGGCACCAGCACGCAGGGCCGCGTCCGCGAAGGCGGCCCCGCAGCCGCTCGCGGCCAAGAAGACACCGGCCCGCAAGGCCGCCGCCCAGCAGACCACACCCACAACCACAGCGGCCGAGCCGGTCCTGACCAGCAGCACGACTGCTGACCGGGCCGGGGACGCTGGCAGCAGCACCGGCGGGGTGCCGGAGGTGGAGTTGCGGGCGCTTGTGGCGCGCGTACTCGATCATCCGGGGTTTGCGCCGGAGTTGCTGGCGCTGACGGCGGTCGAGGTGCTCGGGCCGCGCGCGGCGCAGTGGGCGCGGCGGCTGCGGGAGACGTACCCGGAGGCGAGCGCGGACGGTCTGGCTCGGCTGGCCGGTCAGCGGTTCGTCCGGCAGGCGACGGTCGGTGGGGCGGGTGCCGCGTTGGCCGGTGCCTTCGCGCCGGTGGTCGAGTTGGCCGTGGTGCTCTGGTCGCAGGCGAGTCTGGTGCTGCACCTGGCGGCGGCGTACGGCCGGGATCCGGCGCATCCGGACCGGGCGGCGGAGCTGTTGGTGTTGACCTTGGTGCATCCGGATCTGGAGGCCGCCCGTTCGGCGCTGGCGGCGGCCCGCGCGGCCGACGGGCCCGGCGAGGAGCCCGGCCCACGGGCGGTCGAGGCGGCCTGGCGTCTGGCCGCTCCCCTGACCGCCCAGGCCGGCGGCTGGCTGGTCCTGCGCCTGGCTTCCCGCCTCATCCCCGGCGCCGCTCCCCTGGCCGCCGCCGTCACCACCTCCACCGCCACCCAACGCCTCACCGCCCGGGCCCTCACCGCCTACCGCCCACCCCGAAGCCAGAGTTGATCAAGAGGTTTGCGTCAGGTCAGGCACCGCCACAGACGCAAACCTCTTGAGCAACCACGCAGAAAAAGGGGGTCAGAGCCAGGTTAGCCAGGAGTCGGGGACGAGGGTGTAGCCGACGAAGGCGACGATGTCGAGGAGGGCGTGGGCGATGATGAGGGGCATCACGCGGCGGGTGCGCAGGTAGAAGTAGCTGAAGACGATGCCCATCACGGCGTTGCCGACGAATGCGCCGAAGCCCTGGTAGAGATGGTACGAGGCGCGGAGCAGGGCGCTGGTGGCGATGATCGCGCCGACCCGCCACTGGAGTTGCCGCAGCCGGGTCATCAGGTAGCCGACCACGATCACCTCCTCCAGGATCGAGTTCTGGAAGGCGGCGAGAATCAGCACCGGCACGGCCCACCACAGGTCGGGCAGCGCGGCCGGGACCAGTGTGGCGTTGAGACCCAGCTGCGCCGCCGCCCAGAACAGGACCAGGCCGGGCAGCCCGATCAGCGCCGCCAGCCCGGCACCCTGCGCGAGGTCGGGTCCGGGCCGCCGGAAGTCGACGCCGAGGGTCCGCGCCGGGTCGCCGGGGTCACGCGCCAGCAGGTGTACGGCGAGCAGCACCGGCAGCAACGCGAAGACGATGCCGAGCAGTTGGTACGTGAGGTCGAGGTACGGCCGAGCCGACGCGGAGGTGTTGAGCGCGGCGGTCTGCTTCGACAGCCCACCCTCGGCGGTGAGCTTCGCGATGATCGACACCGTGGCGTAGACGGCCGACTGGCCGAGGGAGAGGCCCAGCACCAGAAGTGTTTCGGTGCCGAGCATCCGGCGGGACGCCGGTCGGGTGAGCTCAACGGTCACCGCACCACTCTGCCGCACTGCTGGCACCCGGGTGCCACTGAGCCGGCCTCACGATGCGATCGCACATTCTGTGCGACCTTCATACACGCTCCGTGGACATTCTATGAGGGCCCGAACCGCCGTCAGAGAAGGAGCGCCCCCGTGGACAACTTCGCGCGGCTACTGAAGGAGAGTTGGGCCCTCGTCGAGGCCGACCGGGTCCGGTTGAGCGAGCACTTCTACGCCCGGCTCTTCCTCCTCGATCCGGAACTGCGCAAACTCTTCCCGGTACAGATGGCCGGGCAGGGCGACCGACTGCTGGAAGCGATCATCGCGGCGATCCACACGGTGGACGACCCGGAGGGCTTCGACGAGTTCCTCCGCGCGCTCGGCCGGGACCACCGCAAGTACCACGTCGAGGCGGCGAACTACGACACCATGGGCGTGGCGCTGTTGGACGCGCTGCGCAGCACCGCCGGGGACGGCTGGAACCTGGAGTACGACCAGGCGTGGCGGGACGCGTACGCGGCGATCAGCGAGAAGATGCTGGCCGGCGCGGCGGCGGACGACAACCCGCCGTTCTGGCACGCCGAGGTACTGACCCACGAGCGGTACGGTCCGGACACCGCCGTGTTCACCTGCCGGGCGCTGCAACATCCGCTCACCTGGAAGGCGGGGCAGTACGTCAGCATCGAGGCACCCCGCTACCACCCTCGGGTGTGGCGCACGTACTCGGTGGCCAACGCCCCGAACGACGACAACGTGCTGGAGTTCCACGTCCGTACGCCGGAGGGGGCCGGCTGGGTCTCCGGTGCCCTGGTCCGCCGGGTGAAGCCGGGCGACCTGCTGCGGGTGGCCGCCCCGATGGGTTCGATGACCCTGGACCGCTCGTCGGATCGGGACGTGCTCTGCGTCGCCGGGGGTGTCGGGCTGGCCCCGATCAAGGCCCTGGTGGAGGAGTTGGTCAGCTTCAACCGGACCCGCTGGGTGCACCTCTTCTACGGCGCGCGTACCGAATCCGACCTCTACGGGCTGGACGGGTTGCGCGACCTGGTGGCCGCCCACCCGTGGTTGTCGGTGACCGCCGCCTGTAGTGACGACCCGGACTTCGACGGCGAGCACGGCGACATCTCCGATGTGGTGGCCCGCTACGGCCCGTGGACGACACACGACTGCTACGTCTCCGGCTCGGCGGCCATGGTGCGGTCGACGCTGCGGGTACTCGCCGCCGACGACGTCCCGCCGCAGCACACCCGGTACGACACCTTCGGCAATCTGTAGAGCTTTTCTCCCCCCGAACCGGGGCGCGTGCCCCTGCCCCCTGGGGCACGCGCCCCGGTCCCCCGAACGGGCGGACCGGCACCGCCCGCACGACCACGCCTGGCCGGCGTCGTTCCCACCCGGACCAGGCGTGGTCGTGCAACAGCAAACGCCACCCTGGCCGGCGTCGTTCCCACCCGGACCAGGCGTGGTCGTGCAACAGCAAACGCCACCCTGGCCGGCGTCGTTCCCACCCGGACCAGGCGTGGTCGTGCAACAGCTCAGTAGCGCCAGGGGTGGCCGGTTTCGCGGTATTCCTCGATCGGCACCAGCGGCACGCCGGGTGCCATCCGGTCGACGTACAGCCGGCCTTCCAGGTGGTCGATCTCGTGTGCCACCAGGCGGGCCATGCCGAACTCGAACGAGGTGATCACACGCCGGCCGTCGAGTTGGGCGTGCTCCACGTCGAGCCGGAGCGGGCGCGGCACCAGACCCCGGTGGTCGAAGAAGGAGAGGCAGCCCTCGTACTGCTCGTCGGTGTCGGGTGCCGCGTCGACGACCCGGGGGTTGAGCAGCACCAGCGGCTCGGCGGTGCGGTCGGGTGGGCGGATCACGGCCGCGGCCCGGCCGATCTCCAGTTGCGGGGCGGCGATCCCCACTCCCTTGGCGAACGGGTGCAGTTCGTCGAGGCGGGCCAGCGCGTCCGTCAGCCGATCGATGACCTCCCGGGCGGCCCGCGCCTCGCGCGGCAGGTCGAACGGGCGGGCCGGTTGCCGCAGCAGGTCGGCGCCGCGTTGCAGAATGCCGAGCCCGCGCATCCGCTCGGAGGGCCGGATCCGCTCGCCCTCCGGTTCGGCGTCCGACTGGGCCCGGAAGCGCCACTGCATCCGGTAGCGGGCGTTCAGCGGCGGGTCGTCGGTCGCCCATTCGAAGATCGCCCGGTCACCCTCGTCGCGCCGGGCGACGGCCCGGCGCAGCGGGCCCTCCTCCGCCGACAGCGAGGTTTCCGCGCCCCAGACCTGCGGATCCAGCTCGGCAGGCAGGTCCAGGCGTACGGCGAGGTGCCGGGTCGGTACGCGGACCGCCCGCTGGAACCACGGCCCCCACTTGTCCCGCCCGACGGTGTACGTGTACTCGATGGTGGCGCGGTGACCGGGGTAGAGCGGGAAGCGCCGTTCGCCGTTCTCGAAGAGCAGCCAGATCTCCTTGAACGCGTCCCGGTCGTACTTGGCCCGCCAGTGCATGGCCTCGCGTTCGCCGGATTCCTCCCGGTAGGCCCGTAGGCCGAGTTCGGCGAAGGTGAGCGGGCGTTCCCGGTGGTGCCGGTTGGAGCGGCCAGGATCGTTGGGGTAGCGGTCCACGGCGACCCGTACCAGGTAGCGGGTGATCGGTTCGGTGCCGGCGTTGTACAGCTCCCGGCGGATCAGGCAGCGGTACCCGTCCTCGGTGTAGGTGAGGATGCTCGACTCGTTCTCGACGATCAGCCCGGTGCCCGGCGGGATCCACCGGCCGCTCGGGTCGGGCTCCCGCGGGTCCCGTTCGGTGCGGGCGTGGCGCAGGTGGTCGTACTCCCGGAAGCGTTGCCAGATCGCGCCGCTGGCATCCAGGACGGCCTCGGCGCGCCGGGCGAAGTCCTCGGTGGGTCGGTGCCGCCGCCCTTCGACGTGGCTGACGTACGACGGGTCGAAGCCCATGAGCGTGGCCAGCTGTTTCTTGGACAGACCCCGCTCGGTGCGGTGGCGGGCGAGCTCGGCGGCGAAGGAGTCGGCAGCCCGATCGAGCGGTGAGGTCGTCATCAGCTTCCTCGTGGCCGGGAGTACCAAAACTTTCACGTTCAGTGGCCGGACGTGTACAGGACTGGCACCTTCTCGACAGGACGCTTGACGGCTGGGCGATTCACCCCGATACTGCGTCGCGTTTCCCGATGAACACGCTGGGTAACCGCGTGTCGCGCTTCCCACTTGTTGCCTCTGTAACTGCCTCCGTCGAGGGTTACCACCACCGGCAAAGTGTGGTTAGGCTAGCCTTAATTGAGGATCTCGGACGGAGGTGGAGCAGGTGACAGCCGTACTACCGGCGCACGCCGCCTCCTCGACGGCTCTCGATCCGGTGACCGCGACCCTGCGGGCCATGTTCGGCACCGATGTCCTCCCCGGGCTGGCACCGGGGCTGCTGGTCGTCGACGAGGCCGACTGGGCCCCGGCCGCGACCCTCGCCGACGGCGGTCGGCTGCCGGAGCTGCTCGGTTCCGCCGCCCGACTCTGGGGTGGCAGCCCGCACGCCTCCGCCGCGCTGGCCTGGAAGGCGTACAGCTACTGGGCGGCGTTGCCGGTGGTGCTCGGCTGGGCGGTCGCCCGGCGCGTACCGCTGCTCGACGCCGACAGCACGCTCATCCACTTCGCCGACCCGCACACCCTGATCACCCTCGGCCTGCGCCAGTCGGCCCGGGTCGCGGTGCTGCCGGCCGATCCGCTGGTAGTCACCGAGCCACAGCGGGTCCAGGTGGTGGCCGACGAGCAGGAGCTGCTGGCGACACTGCGGGCCGCCCTGCTGGAGGCGCACCTGTCGCCGCTGATCACCGCGATCCAGGGTGAGGTCCGCATCGGCACCCGTACCCTGCTCGGCTCGGTGGCCTCCGGCATCGCGCACGGATTGCTGACGGCTTCCGACAGCGTGCCCGGTTCGACTGTCGATGCGATCGACACCCTGCTCGACACGCTCGGCCTGGCCGATCTGGTGGAGCTGGTGCCCGACGCGGACGGCAAGCCGACCGTGCAGCGGCGCACCTGCTGCCTCGCCTTCACCCTGCCCAAGCCGAAGGTGTGCCAGGGCTGCTGCCTGCGCACCGCCTGACGGCCCACCGGCCTTCATCCTCTCAGTCGGTCAGCGGCCTTCACGCTCTCAGTCGGTCAGCGGCCGGACATCCCAGACCCACACACCGCCGGTGTGCACCGGCTCGATCCCGGTCAACTCGGTCATCGCCTGGCGCAGCGCGTCCGCGCGCTCCTGCGGGGCGAGGACCACCGCGCCGGCCCGCCAGTAGCGCAGATCCTCGACCGCCTCCCGCCGATTCTCCGCGGTGACCGGTGGCACCTCGCCGCTGCGCCGGACGGTGGCGACGAAGCTGCTGGTCGGGCGGGGTGGCGCGCCGAACAACGCGATCCGGTCCTTGCCGGGGCGGGTGTCCGGGCCGAGGAAGTAGCCGCGGGCGATCGGCATCTCCAGCCGGGTCTGGGCGGACCAGCGCAGCGGGTCGGCGTACTCGGTGTCCGGCAGCGGCAGGGTGACCAGGCTGCGGCCACCGGCCAGGTAGGGACGCCAGGCACCGGAGGTGACGAACTCGGGGGTCGGATCGAGGCGCTTGGTCGGCAGCGGGGTGGGCAGCACCGGCACCAGCGCCATCGCCAGTACGGTCACCGTGCCGAAGCGGATCTGCGAACGCCGGGCCGGATAGCGGGCCGCCAACTCCCGGGCACGCTCGGCAGCGTAGGCGAGCAGCAGCCCGATGATCGGTGTGATCGCCAGCGCCCAGCGGGTCGGCACCACCGAGTGCAGCACCGGCAGGTCCTCCAGCAGCGCCCACGGCGCCGGTATGCCGGTCCCCTCCCGGTCGAAGCGGATCTCGCGGCCGAGGGAGAGCACCGCGAAGAGCACGCCCAACGCGGCCAGCGCGAGCACCACCACGTTGCGCCGCAGCCACCAGACCACCGCCGCCATCAGGATCACCAGCGGCCAGCCGAAGAAGGAGTTCTCCTCGGTGGGGTTCTTGGCCAGGCCGGTCGCGCTCCGCGCGTCCCCGGCCAGGGACTCCCGGGCGTACGCGACGAACGAGGCCAGGTCGGTGGAGTAGCCCCGGATCACCCAGGACAGCCCGTTGTAGGCGCCCGGACCGAAGAACTGGACATACAACGGGTACGCCAACAGGACCACGGACGCCGCCGCGGCGATGCCGAGCCCGGCCAGGAAGGTACGGGCCCGGCCGCGTAGTGCGGGTCGGGCGAGGGCCAGTGCCACGATCACCACGCCGAGACCGATCGCGGTCATCAGCAGGATCTCCAGGTTCAGGAAGGCCTGCCAGACGATCACCAACGCGAGCAGGAGGCCGTTGCGCAGCCAGCGTCCCCCGTCGGCCAGCCGCACCGTACGCCAGATGATCAGGGGTACGACGTACTGCGACACGATGTTCGGGTGCGCGTTCGCGTGCGAGATCATCGCCGGCGCGTACGCGCAGAAGGTGGCGCCCAGCCAGGCCGGGCCGCGCGCGCCGACGAGTACCCGGGACAGCACGAAGTACCAGGCGGTCGCCGTGGCGATCATCCCCAGCGTGAGGAATACCAGGAACGCGGTACGGGTGCCGAACAGCAGGGTGACAGGCGTCATTGGCACCGAAACAGACAACACCGAGGTATTTGCTACCAGATTGACTGTTTCGGGGACGTTCATCCGGTCCGACGAGAAGGGGTAGGCAAATTCGGTCACGACCCGCGCGCCGTGCGCCATCATCCATTCGAATTGCGCCATATCCGTCTTGTTGTCCCGAATGCCGTGTGTGGGATTCCACCACATCCGGGCCGTCACCCAGAACGCCAGCAGCACGAAACTCGCCACGGCGGCGACGTCCTTCCACCGCCCTGACCTGCTGAAACGCCTGGTGTCCCGCAGCTCGCCCGGCGACTCTCCCGCCCCGGACTCCTCGACGTGGCGACCCGATTCAGGAGTAGTCATAACAATTCGCAGCGTAGTCGGCCAATCAGGCCGTCGTGCAGGGTTCGGGTCACTCGCGTAACATCTGCCAAGTTCGCTGACCACCACCGATCGTGCACCTAGCCCCCGACCAATTCGGTTGTGCCAGACCCCGACAATTCCGTCACGCCGGGCGGATGGTTCACTCAGTCGGTCCTGGCGCGGTCGAGTCGTATCGTGAGGAATCGACGCATGACAGAAATCACTGGGGATCAGCGCATACAGTCCGAGGTCCTGGAGGGCCTCGCCACCGCGGTCAACCACCGACGCTGGTTCGTCGAGCTGGCCGTGCCCTACCTCGGCGACAACCCGATCGAGATCGGCAGCGGTCTCGGCGACTACGCGCTGGAGTGGGCTGAGCACTTCCCCCGGTTCACCGCCACCGAGGCCGACCCGGACCGCCTGGTCGCGCTCAAGGAACGCCTCGCCGACCGGCCCAACATCGAGGTCCGCCAGATGCTGCTGCCGCACTCGGAGCAGGGTGACTACAGCGCGGCGGTGTCGTACAACGTGCTGGAGCACATCGAGGACCACGTGGGCGCGCTGCGCAGCATGGGCGAGCTGGTCCGGCCGGGCGGCGCCGTGGTCATCATCGTGCCGGCCTTCCAGTTCGCGATGAGCCCCGCCGACATCGCCACCGGCCACGTCCGCCGCTACACCAAGAAGACCCTGTCAGCGGCGATGACCGAGGCCGGCCTACGGGTGGAGAAGATCCACTACGCCAACGCGCTCGGCCTGATCGGCTACTTCATGGCCACCAAGGTCTTCCGCCTGATGCCGAAGGAGGGCCCCATGGTGAAGGTCTACGACACCCTGGTCCTCCCCGCCACCAAGGCCGCCGAACAGGTCCTCCTTCCCCCCTTCGGCCAGTCCGTCTTCGCCGTAGCCCGCACCCCTGCCTAACCCACTCCACACGCACCCTCCCCGCGGCGCTCCCCCGCCGCGTTGATCAAGAGGTTTGCGTCTGGATCCGGCCGGATTCTGACGCAAACCTCTTGATCAACTGTGTCGGTGGGGAGGGGTCAGGGCGTGACCTGGTAGGTGGGGCGGATGGTGGCGCGGGCGAGGGTGTGGAAGGTCAGGTTGAAGCCGACGTACGCCGGGGTGGCGTCCGGGGTGACGTCGAGGCGCTCCACGTCGAGTGCGTGGACCGCGAAGACGTACCGGTGGGGGCGGTCACCGGGCGGCGGGGCCGCGCCACCGAAGCCCTGCTCGCCGTAGTCGTTGCGGACGGTGAATCCGCCGCGCAGGTCGTCGTCGGCGACCCCCCGCGGCAACTCGGTCACGTCGGCCGGCAGGTTCACCAGCACCCAGTGCCAGAAGCCGCTACCGGTCGGCGCGTCCGGGTCGAAGCAGGTCACCGCGAAACCCTTGGTCTCGGCCGGAAAGCCCGACCAGGACAGCTGCGGTGAGACGTTGCCGCCGCCGGTGCTGCCGTGCGCGTGCGCCGCGTCCATCGGCTCACCGTTCTGGACGTCCTGACTGGTCAGCGTGAACGAGGCGACCGTCGGCAGCAGCTCGTACGGGTCCGGGGCGATGGGACGTTCCAGGGTCATCGAGTCAGGTCCTTCCGATGCGGGTGGCGTTCTGCCGCCCCCTTCATACCCTGTGACCCGCTGGCATTCGTGAAACCCGCGCTGTGTCAGCCCAGTGAGCGGAGGGTGTGGGATTCGAACCCACGAAGACATCGCTGCCTTACCGGTTTTCAAGACCACGAAGCGCACGGCGCTGACCTGCTGTTTTGCGAGCCACCGCCACCTATGCGACACGAATGCGGCATAGATGCTGCTCGGACGCTGGTGTCGCGCTCGAATTAGTCGTACGCCTGTGCTAGAAACCAGCAAGGTTCGGATGATCCATAGGAGGTGATCATCCCCGTATCAAGGTAGGAGGACGCATGGATCCGAAGAGGTTGATCATGAGTCTCGCTGTTGGCGCGGTGGCGACCTGGGCCACCGGCAGGATCGTGAAGGAGTTGAGGGTTCCTGCCTACGCGGCACCGCTTGTGGGCACTGTCGTCACCATGGCCGCCAACAGCGCCGCCAAGCGGCTGCGCTGACGGATGACGGGCCGCTTTGCGTAGCTGCGGCGGCCCGCCAGCCAGTCACGCCGCCCAAGTCGCGCTGGCTATCTGGGTAGATACCGGTCCGGTTCTGCGCAGAGCACCAATTAAGCGTCGGGGCGCGCCGACTAGGCGAGGGCACCCACTCAGCCCTTGACCGACTAGGTGCAAGACAAATCCAGGCATCAGGGATGCCGTATGCGGTGATGGGATTGCTACCATCCCCGATGGAGTGCAGCCAACTTGACTCGCTCGGGATCATCACTTCCCCCTACTGTCACCGAAAAGAGGAACTTCAGTGGAATGGCTTTTTCAGGGCTTGGGAACCCTCCTGGTTGGAATTGTTCTTGGCGCAGCAGGCGACCGTCTTTGGATAAAGGTAAGCAATCGGTCATCGATCCGCCAAAACCAGAAGGCGGGAAACAATTCCGTACTCACTCAGTATGGGCATGATGTTACGCTTGGTCGACCCGAAGACACAGTCGCAGAAAAGAGCGGCGACAACAAATGAATGCTAAACAAAGTCAGCGCGGGGGCCATGGTGCCACCCTGATTCAGGTTCACAATTCCGGATTGTCATATCCAGATGTTCGCGAAATCGCCTTAGACGTCTTCAGGCAGAACTTTGTGACCCTCGCAGGCGACGCCTTTAAAGTGGCGCAGCAACGTGCAGAGCGAATCACCGAAGAGTTCCTTGAGGCGCTTAGGAGAGCCCACCCCCAACACCTCTCCATTGCCGCTGACCCCGCTTTTCAACGATCCCTTTTCAAGGCACAGGAAGAGTATGCATGTTCGGGAGATGAAGAAATTGCTAAGGTCCTGGTTGGACTTCTAGTTGATAGGGCCAAGGAGAGCGCAAGAAGCTTGAGACAGCTCGCACTTGCTGAGGCGCTGGTCACAGTTCCGAAGATCACGTCGAGACATATCAGCACGCTGTCGCTAATCTTCCTCCTGCGACACTTAAAGGTATCTGGCTTTACGAGCTTCGAGGCGGCAATTTTCGAACTTAGAGAGAAAATTCAGTCAGTCCTGGAAGCTCTAGAAGACTCAGCTAGCGACGAGGAAGACTTGCGCTACCTGCAGTACGCGGGATGCATCCAGATGGGCAGATCGACCATGCTTTCAGTAGCCTTTTGGGATGAGGTTCCCTGCTTGATCTCTCAAGGCGTTACCCGTGATTGCATCCTAGATGAGTGGATGCCCGCCTTCGTTCCTCACCCGCACCACCCAGATAGATTCGCTGTCCCTATCACAGATATTGCCGATCTCCCTAGTCATCTGAATCGCGTCGGGATTGATGGCGCACATCAAGAGGCCATCGCATCTCTTGCCACATCAAACACCCTCTCGGAGAATGATCTGTTCGATTTCCTCTCAGAAGGCAGCAAGACATCACGCCGCCTGTTTAATCTCTTTGACGGCGAGCTGATGAGCGCCGCAAGCCTTACCGCAGTCGGACTGGCGATCGGTCACGTTAAATTAGCAATGATAGATGCGTCGCTCCCTGGGCTGGAAGAGTGGTTGAGAAGCTAGTCCAGCCAGACTCAAATGAATCATTCCGAGGCCGACGCCGGGAGAGTGGCTTACGACAAAGATCGCCCAATTAGCAAGCCAGCTATCTCACCCATGCTCGCAATCACCACGTCCGCCCCCGCAACTTGGAACGCCTTTAACTTGATCGGACGATTCACGTAACCGATCACCTGCACTCCAGCGGCCCGTGCCCCGTCGATATCAGAAATCGAATCGCCGACTAGGACGCATCTGTTCGGACGCTCGCCGACAGCGCGCACGGCTTTCAGAATCGGTTCCGGGTTGGGCTTCATCCGATCCGGTTCGGCGTACGCCCGGCCGACTACCAACGAGACATGAGCGGCGAGCCGGTGCGCTACAAGGTAGGCGTTCACCGCGCCGGCTGAGTTGTTGCTGACTACCGCCACCGGCATCCCGGCCTGCCGGGCCGCCACGATTACTTCACGCCCATAAGGCGTGGGTTCGGCAGTCTCAACGGCCCGGCGTTCGGCCGCGCAAAGTGCGTCTTCTATGGCCCGCGTGACGTCCTGGTCGCTGGCCGTGCCGGTACGACGTAGCACTTCAAGCGGGTCCGGCTCGCTGGCTAGCTCCGGCGGCACGTTGACCCCGTGCTGCCGCAGTACGTCGACCAGCTCGGCGGCAATCTGTGGTGCGGGGTATCCGGCGAAGATGCTGCACACCGGTCCGTCGAAGTCGAGTAGCAGCGCATCAACGTCGCCGAGCAGTCGACCGAGGTCGGCGTTCATGCGTCGTACCGGTAGGCGATGGTCGACCACACCGAGTCGAACCATTGGCGGGATGCTTCCACAAACTGTGTGCCGTGTGAGGTGTCGTCGTCGGTTACGGCGTAGTGGAACAGCGGCACGTCTTTGCCCATGAGGTCATAGATTGCCATCGGCTCGCCCTTGATCGATACGGTGCGCTCCGTGACAGGGTAGAAGCCGTAGAAGACTTCCTCGCCGTTGAGGATGTAGAGCTTGAACAGCGGGGAGGCTCGGTGCATCCGCACCTCAACGGTGGCCGACCGGACTAGGCCGAGGTCGCCTAGTTCGGTGACCTGGTCGATGATGCCGTCTGCGGCGCGGCGGGTGATTCGTTCGGCGCGTTCGCGTACCGCCGGATCGTCGGCCTGTGTCTCGGCCCGTGATGGCAGCGCCATCGGCGCGGCCATGTCGGAGATCAGGACTCGCACGGCGATCGTCTCTGGTGCGAGTCGACCGACGCGCACCTTGTCGAGTGCTTCGGCAAGCGCATCGCGCAGCGTCTCACCAGAGAAGCCGGCGAAGTCGATGGTGACGTAAGGTCGCTCGAACGCGGCTTCGATGTGGGGGCGTAGCTCGACGGCTCGCTGTGTTTGTGCTCGGACGAACGCGCCGCTTCCCTGCCTGGACACGATCAGTCGCTCTGCCCGGAGCAGGTCTAGGGCTCGCTTGACGGTCTCTCGGGCTACGCCGTAGCGGGTGGCTAGCTCTGGCTGAGACGGCAGCTTGTCGCCGGGGGCGAGTCGGCGCGTGAGGATGGCGGCTCGCAGCTTGTTCGCGATCTGCTGTGACGCCTGTTTCGGGTCGTCGGGGTCTAGCTGGCCGAGGAAATCAAGGCTTTCGGTCACAACTTCACACTATCGCTGACTAGCCAAGTTGAGGAAGTTCGCCGCGCCCCCTTGACCTGACTAGCCAAGCCGGCTTACGTTCATCGCGTCGCACCTGGCTAGCCAGGAACGATAAGCCGGTTGGTTGCTGCGTCGGCGTTGCGGCTTTGGCTGCGGCGTTCGCGAACAGGCCGCCGTGTGGCAGTTCGTTGACAACCGCATCGGGCCGCACCTCCCACCGAAAAGGTGCCGCGCACGGCCCATGGTCGCCGTGCCTTCAATCCCGTGCTTGCTGCGGCGGTGCCTGCTGTTCCTGGTCGGCACCGCCGCACTTCCCATCGACTCGACCCGGAGGTTTCCCGTGCGGAAGCACCTCGTTGCCGTCACCGCCGAGCCGACCGCCGCCGACCTGGCCGCGATCGACACCGAGTGGCCGCTGATCGCCGCTGAGCTGGACGTGTTGGACGCGCAGATCACCCTGATCTACGCCGAGGACCACGGCGGCCCTTCGCCGCTGGACTGGCGCAGGCTGCGCCGGGCCGAGGCCCGCGTGACCCGCGCCGCCGCCGACCTCGCCGACCGCACCACCGACCCGCGCCGCGCGGCCTGATGTCCCGCATCCGTGCCGCCTACTACGACCCGGACGGGACGAAGTACGGCATCCCTACCTACTGGTGGCGCGGCGCACCGCCGGGCTACGCCACCCGCCGCCAACTGCGCGCCGCCGGCCTACGCCCCGGTGGCCAACCCATCGCCGCGCAGATCCTCTGGCGCGGCGTCGGTGGCACCCGCACCGCCTACCTGTACCGGGTCGACCTGGCCCGACCGAAGCGCACCGCCACCCCCGCCCAGCTACGCGCGATCGACGCCGCGTTGACCGCCCGCCGCACCTGCCGTGTCTGCGGCGTGGTCCGGCCGTACTGCATCCCGCGCTCGCTCGGCGAGTGCGTCGACTGTGCCTACCCCGAAGGAGAGTCCGCGTGAACACCCCCCGCAAGACCCGACGTGCCGTGATGGCCGACATCCTGCTGCTGGCCGACCCCACCGAGATCCGCACCCACACCGACGGCGTAGCCCTGGCGGTGTCCTTCGACCGCATCGCCGAACTACGGTCCTGGCTGCACCTCGCCGGACTCAACACCCCGGACACGCTCACCGCCGAGCACACCGGCACCACCGACGACGGCCGCCCCTGGCAGGTCATGTACGCCTACCCGACCCTGCACGGGTGGGAGATCTACGCCCACGCCAAGGAATACACCACCGGCGGTGACCTCGACCCGACCACCATCGACCGGCTCGCCGCACTGGCGGTGGCCTAATGACCGCCCGGACGTTCACCCATCCGTCCGTGCTGGCCGGTATCACCGCCGGAGCGGCGTGGGCCGATCCGACCATGAACCCCGCCGACATCGACTGGACGGCACGCCGCGCTACCGCCGCGATCCCGTTCCCGCTGGTCGACGGACGGCCGGTCAACCCGTACGCGCCGACCGGCATCCGCTACGGGCGCAACGAACTCGGCCACTGGGGCGAGCAGCAGTGCGCCGACGCCATCGTCACCGCTACCACTGACGACATGCGGTGGCTGCTGCTGATCGAGCGCGGCGACGGGCACGGGTGGGCGCTGCCCGGCGGCTATGTCGATCCCGGCGAGGACCCCACCGCCGCCGCGTTCCGCGAACTGGCCGAGGAAACGGGCCTGACCGCTGACCCCACCGACCCGTGGGTGAGGACGCTGCCGGCCCGCTACGTACCCGACCCCCGCGCCTCCGACGAAGCGTGGATGGTCACCACCCCCGTACGCATCGACCTCGGCCAAGGCTGGCACACCCCACCACCGGTGACCGGCCGCGACGACGCCCGCCGCGCCGCCTGGATCGCCGCCGCCGACTACGCCAGCCTCACCGCCCACCTGGCCGACACGTACGGCGGGCAGGTGTTCGCCGCCCACCGCGACCTGATCGCCGACATCCTCACCCGCTGACCGGAGGACAACCCGTCATGACGGCCCCCACCCTCAACGGCACCCGCTACCCACAACCCATCGAAACGCTGTTGCCCGCCGCCCGCGCCCTGGACCTGCCCGATGGGCAGCAGTTCCCGTCACGCAACCGGCTGATGCGCGAGTTCCGCATCGGCGCACCGAAGGCCGATGATCTGTTGGCCCGACTGCGAGCCGAGCAGACCCACACCGACACCGAGGCACCGGCCGTATCTCGGTTGGACTACGCCGAGCCGATCGGCCCGGACCCGGCACCGGTGCCGGCCGTGCCCGAGCACACGCCGCCGGCCGCCGAGCCGCCGGTGATCGCGCCGGCCGCGCCGATTGCCGAGGCCACGCCGGTCGGTCACCCGGACACGCCCACCCCACCGGCCACCGGCAAGCCGGCCCGCCCGGCGGTGGTGTGGCCGGTGATCCTGCTGGCGCTTCCCGCGTTCGTGGCTATCTGGTCCGGGTGGGTCGGACTCGGCGGACTCACCGGGTTCGGCGTGGTGCACCCGCTACCCGGTATCGCCGACGGGTTCGCCATCAACACCGCGATCACCCTGCCCATCGGCGTCGAAACCTACGGCGCTTACGCCCTCTACGTGTGGCTGTCCGGCCGCGTGCCCGACCGGGCACGCCAGTTCGCGAAGTGGTCGGCCATCGCCTCGCTGCTGGTCGGCGCGCTCGGCCAGGTGGCGTATCACCTGCTGGTCGCTGCCGGAGTGCAGGTAGCCCCGTGGTGGATCACGACCGCCGTCGCCTGCCTGCCGGTGGCCGTGCTCGGCATGGGTGCCGCGCTGGCGCACCTCGTTCGCTCCCACGACTAGCTACGCCCGGCAGCGCAGCACGGTTCCTAGGCCAAGCGCTGCGCTGCCGGCCTCACCCCTCAACCCTCACGGACCTTGGGAGAGACACCCATGCTCGCAGACCCGACCGGCGCGCACGCCGCCGCCTTCGCGGCCGTGTTCGCCACCCTCTACGCCGCACACCAAGTCGCCGACCACTGGATTCAGACCCAGCACCAGGCCGACTGCAAGGGACAGCCCGGATGGTCCGGCCGTCTCGCGTGTGCCGCGCACGTGGCCACCTACACCGGGACGGCGGTGCTGGCGTTGGTGTTCCTGATCGCCGGCACCGGCCTCCGCCTCGACCCCTCCGGGGTGGCAGTCGGACTCGGCATCTCCGCCGTCACGCACTACATCGCCGACCGACGCACCCCGCTGCGCTGGATCGCCGACCAGCTCCGTAAGTCCCCGGCCTGGCTGGACAAGGCGGGCGGCATGTACGCCCTCGATCAGTCCTGGCACGTCGGGTGGCTGTTCATCGCCGCCCTGTTCTGCGCGGTCTGACAGCTTCCGCCGCCACCGGCTCATCACCCGGTGGCGTGCGGTGGCCGCCAGACCCGCTGACGGCACCAACCGGAAGGACACCCACCTGTGGCGATCTCGTCCTGCGACCAGTGCGGCAAGGGCTTCCGCAGCGTCTCCATCGACGACACCGGAACCCTCGCCATCTGCACCGCCGGCCACTACAACTTCGACCCCACCACGACCAGCACCAGCACCAGCACCAGCACCAGCAGTGTGCAGACCGGCGCGGTGCAGGTGAACGGCCAGTCCGCGATCGGCAACGGCGCAATCGTCATCGGCCGCCGCAAGCGGCGCTGACCCCACCCGGCGGCACGGCCCACCGGCCTCGCAAACCACGAGCCGTGCCGCCGGCCCCCTACCGATCCGACAGACCCGTGGGAGGAACCCCCATCATGACTGCCCCCAATGACGACCGTTTCGACTGGCACGCCGCAGAAGCCGACCTGACCGAAGACACCACCGGACCGGGTGCCGAGGTGGTCGACCTGGACGACGCTCGCGCCCGCCGTGCTCCCCGCCCCCGCCCACCGGCCGACACCGCCGACGCCGACGCCGCCGAGGATGCGGAGACGGTTGACGCGGGACCGGAGCGTGTCGGTGGGCCGGTGGACATGGCCGACGACATCCCCGCCGAGGTGGTGGCTCGGCAGCGTGAGCGTCGGCCGATCCTGGCCGAGTGGGCGCGTTCCGGCCGTGCCCTACGCGCGGCCGTGAAGCACCAGGCCAAGGACGCCGGGTATGTGGTCGCGTATCACGGTGTGCGGTTGCCGAAGTACGCGGTGAAGGCCCTGGCGTGGGCACCGATCGGCGCGGTCCGCAGCATCGGCCAGGCCCTGCGCTGGGCCGCCGCTGAGGAAGGGAACTGGCATCTACGGCAAGCCGCCGCGTCCCGGGGTGACGCGGACACCTGGTTGAAGTTGGACGCGCGCCGGCAGCGCCAGAGCGTGTGGCGGTGGTGGGTGCTCGCGGCCGGAACCGCGGGGACCGGAACCGGGGTCATCGTGCTCGCGGCTGGGCCGGGCTGGTGGTCGGCGGTGGCCGGTGCGGTGGTGGTGCCGTGGCTGGCGACCCGTGGCCGTCCGGCGGACCGGCCGATCACGGACCGGGTGACCGAAGGCACCCGCTACCGCAAGCTGACCGCCGAGCTGGTGCGTCGCGCCCTCACGTCGCTGCAAATGCCGGCCATCAACAGCGCCGTTGCCAAGGACCCGAAGGCCATCAGCTTCCCGGTGGACATTCACCGGGACGGCCCTGGTCACCTGGCCGTGGTCGACCTCCCGTATGGGGTGGAAGCCGCCGAGGTGGTCGCCCGCCGAGGCAAGCTGGCCTCGGCGATGCGGCTGCCCCTGGATCAGGTGTGGCCCGAACCCGCCCCCGGTCACACCGGCCGCTTGGCCTTGTGGGTCGGGTATGAACCGGCGTCGCAGATGAAGCAGCCCGCCTGGCCGCTCCTGGCCAGCGCCGTGAAGGTGGATGTGTTCAAGCCGTTCCCGTTCGCCACCACGCCCCGCCTCGACGTGGTGAGCGTGGATCTGATGTTCCGCAACTTCCTGTTCGGCGGTCAGCCCGGTTCGGGGAAGACGTTCGCGTTGCGGGATCTGATCCTGGCCGCAGCCCTCGACCCCCGCACCGAGATTCGCGGCTACGAGTTGAAGGGCGTCGGGGACTTCGCCGTGCTGGAACCGGTCATGGCCGAGTACGGCAACGGCTTCGACGACGACACCCTCGCCCGCTGCTTCGCCTTCATCGAGTGGCTGTACGAGGAATGCCGCCGCCGCTCCAAGCGCATCGAGCACTACGCCCGACTCGGGAAAGCCCCGGAGAACAAGGTCACCCCCGAACTGGCCTCGCTCAAAGGCTCCGGCCTGCATCCGTTGGTGGCGTGGTTCGATGAGTTGCAAGAGCTGATGACCAGCAAGTACGGCAAGGACGCCGGAGAACTCTTGGAGAAGGTCATCAAGCTGGGCCGCGCCCTTGGGGTGATCATCCTGATCGGTACGCAGATCCCCGACAAGGACAGCCTGCCGACCGGCATCACCCGCAACGTCAACTCCCGGTTCTGCCTGTCCGTGGCTGACCAGACCGCGAACGACATGATCCTCGGGACGTCGGCGTACAAGAACGGGTACCGGGCCACCGTGTTCCAGCCGGTCATCGAAGCCGGGTGGGGCATCCTGCGCGGCTTCGGGCCGAAAGCGTCGGCGGTGCGGTCGTTCTACGTCGACACCACCGACGCCGCCCGCATAGTCACCCGCGCCGTAGCGCTGCGCCAGAGCGCCGGGACGCTGCCGAAGCCGGACGAGCAGACCCGCGACATCGCCCCGGTAGCCGACGTGCTCGGCGACCTCGCCCAGGTGTGGCCGGGCGATGAGAAGTCGGCATGGAACGAGACGCTGTGCGGTCTGCTCGCCGAGCTGCGACCCGACGTCTACGGCGGATGGGAAGCCGCACAACTCACGACCGCACTCAAACCCCACCCGCTGATCAAGGTCGCCGATGTGGGTCGGCGGATCGACGGCAAGTCGGTCACCCGGCGCGGCATCAAGCACACCGACCTCTTGGCCGCGATCGCGGAGCGTGACCGGAAGCGATCCGCCGGCTGACCCGCCCGCAGGGTGCTAGCGCTAGCGGCGCGTACTGCTAGCGCTAGCACCCCCGCTAGCACCCAAACCGAATCATGAGCTGCCCTTTAGCGGATAGCAGCTCACAGCCGTTCACGCCCAAAATCCGGCCCTGGAGGCTGCCGTGGACCCCCTGACCATCGCCGCTATCACCCTCACCACCATCCCCACACTGATCACGCTCGGTTACGGCATCCTGTGTTGGATCTCGCCGTTCAAGACCTGCCGACGGTGCGCCGGCACCGGTCAGACCACGACCCGTTTCCTGCGTCGGCCGCGTGCCTGTCGCCGCTGCGACCGGGGCATGAGGTTGCGCACCGGACGGCGCGTCTACAACGTGTTTCACCGGCTGCGCGCCGAGGCGCACCGATGAACCGCCGGACCGGGCACACCGACTGGTGCGGCCGGGACCACCGCTGCAACCTCGGCGAACACCGATCGCCGGAAATCGTGGTCGACGCCGGCCGGGCGCGTGCCGTACTGGTCCGCGTTCGCACTGCCGCAGGCCGCGACCACGCCGAAATCCGCATCCGCGTCGCCCTCTCCCCGACCGAGGTGGCCGCCCGCCGTCAGTTGGTCGGGCTACTCGACGACCTGCGCCAGGCCGTCACCCGCGCAGCCATCGCGGCACGGCCCCGACCTCGGCGGGCCGCCTGATGCGCGGGTCGCGCCGCGACGGCGCTTCCCCGCGCGACGCCCGACTGTCCGGGTTAGAGGTATGGCTCACCGGCACCCCCGCCGAACTGGACGCCGCAACCGCCGCGCTCACCACCGCCGGACGAGTCATCCAGGCCGGCACCCGCCGCCCACTGACCGGCACTGATGCCAGCCGGCACCGCCTCTACCTACGCCTGTCCATCGCCACCGCCGCACGCCCATCCGGCCGCGCGTCGGCCACCGGCGGCGCGGCGCTACTCGACCTCGACACCGCCCGCCGCAAGACCGCCTGATCAGGAGACATCCCATGTCCGACCTGCTCGCTACCGCACTCGGTCACGCCGAGCGTGGCTGGCACATCTTCCCGCTGCGACCCGGTGACAAGCGCCCCGCGTTCCCTGACCACCCCGCCGACCGGTGCGCCGGCCGTGACCGGCGCTGCCGGGCCGCTGGCCAGCACGTCGGGTGGGAGGACCGGGCCACCACCGACCCGGACCGCATCCGCCGCGCCTGGTCGACCCGCCCCTACGGCATCGGCATCGCGTGCGGGCCGTCCGGCCTGGTCGTGGTCGACCTCGACACCCCGAAGCACCCGGCCGAGGCGGACGGGCGGGACGGCCTGGCCGTGCTTGCCGACCTGGCCGACACCCACGGGGCGACCATCGACCCGACCTACACCGTCACGACTGGCCGAGGCGGCACCCACCTCTACTACCAACACCCCAACACCGGGCCGGCGCTGCGGAACACCGCCGGGACGGTTGGGCCGATGGTCGACACCCGCGCCGCCGGTGGCTACGTCGTGGCCGCCGGTTCCATCGTCGCTGGCCGTCCGTACGTGGTGGCCCTTGACTGTGACCCGGACCCGTTGCCCGCGTGGCTGGCCGGGATGCTTGCCCCGGCACCGTTGCCGCCGCAGCGGCCGGTGGTGGTCGACCTGCCCACCGACCGGGCCGGCGCGTACGTGCGGGCCGCCGTCGGGCGGGAGGTCGACCGGGTGACCGCCGCCGCGCCGGGGGAGCGCAACCGCACTCTCTACGTGGCCGCCGTCGCGCTCGGCCAGTTGGTGGCCGGTGGCGCGCTCGCCGCCGATGACGCTCAGAGCGTGCTGGAACAGGCGGGGGTGACGGCCGGGTTGCGCACCGCCGAGGCGTACCGCACCGTCCGATCCGGCCTCACCGCTGGTGCCCGTCGGCCCCGGGCGGTGGCCGCATGAGTGCCGCCCGTTTGCACCTGGTCACCGACCACCCGCACGCCACCGGCGAACCGTCTGCGGGCGGGCCGCTGTGGGATGTTCCAGTGCCCTTGACCGGCCCCACCACGACGCCGCCGCCGTTTCCGGTCGACGTGTTCCCGCGATGGCTCGCCGACATGGTGACCGGCGTAGCCCGGTTCACCGCCACCGACCCGGCGATGGCCGGAACCCTCGCCGTGGCCGTGCTGTCCGCGTGCGCGGGTGGCCGGTTGGAAGTCGAACCGGTGGCCGGGTGGCGGGAGCCAGTGAACATCTTCGCCGCCGTCATCGCCGGCCCCGGCGAACGCAAGTCACCGGTTCACCGGGCCATGACCGCGCCCCTGTTCGCCGCACAGTCCACCCTCGCCGAGGCGATACGGCCGAGGATCGCCGAGGCCGCCGCGCTACGCGACATCGCCGACCGGCAAGCCGAACAGGCCAAGACGGCTGCGGCGAAGGCCAGCGACCCGCACAAGCGCGACGAAGCAGCAGCCGAGGCGGTGGCCGCCGCCATCGCCGCCGAGGCCATCACCGTCCCGACCCTGCCGAAACTCATCGTGGACGACGCCACCCCCGAGGCGTTGATCGGGTTGATGGCCGCCAACGGCGGACGCATGGCGATCATCAGCGATGAAGGCGGGATCTTCGACACCCTCGCCGGTCGGTACTCCGGTGCGCCGAACCTTGACCCGTACCTGAAGGGCCACGCCGGGCAGCCGATGAGCAACGAACGGCAGACCCGCGAAGGCGCATCGGTCGACAAGCCCGCGTTGACCGTGTGCGTGATGGCGCAACCGACCGTGCTGCGCAAGTTCGGCGGGAACGCCGACCTGGCCGGGCGTGGCCTGCCGGCCCGGTTCCTGTTCGCCCTACCCCGTTCGCTGGCCGGGTATCGGCCGGTGGACACCCCGCCCGTGCCGGAACAGGTGACCGCCGGATACCGGCACCGGGTGCATGACCTGGCCGCGACGTTCGCCGAATGGCCCGACCCGGACGTGGTCACCCTCACCGACGACGCCGGCCGCGTCCGCCGGGCCGCCGCCGAGCAGGTCGAAGCCGAGCTACGGCCCGGCGGAAGCCTGTACGACATGCGGGAATGGGGCAACAAGCTCTCCGGCGCAACGCTGCGCCTCGCCGGGCTGTTGCACGTCGCCCACCACCCGAACGATGCGTGGCTACGGCCGATCGACGCCGACCGGATGGCCGACGCCGTGCGGCTGGCCGAGTTCTTCGCCGCGCACTACCGAGCAGCCCTCACCACCATCGGCACCGACAGCGCGGTGGAGAACGCCCGGTACGTGCTCGGCGTCCTCACCGGCAAGCACATGGCCACCTTCACCCGACGGGAGCTACACCGCCGGGTATCCCGCCGACTCCCGAAGTCCGATGACGTGTCGGCGGTGCTCGCCGAGTTGGTCGCGCTCGGATGGGTCCGCACCGGGCCGGACGGCCGGTACGAGCTGCACCCCCGCGCCGTCGGAGACGACGGCGGAAGCGCTGACACGCTGACACCAGCCCCCGACGACAACGTTTCCGCAGCTCAGGACACACGCGAGGGTGTCAACGGGCCGCGTTGACAGCCGCTGACAGGCGTTGACAATCCGTTGCCGGCCCGCCCGGTGTCAACGGTGTCAACGCCTGTCAACGGCCCCCGTTGACACCTACACACCCGCCACCACCTGCGGAAACAGTCGCGTGTCGGCGGATTGTCAACGTGTCAACGCTTTCCGGCCCACCACCGGATCACACCGGCCCCACCAGTGGCCGAAAACGGCCCGCTGAGAGCGCCTCAGAGCGACATGCCCTACGCCCAACACCGGGACGGCCGGGATCTTGCGTCCAGGGCGCTCTCAGTGGGCCGTTCTACGCCGTTCTGCGGCGATACCTCCCTGTACCTCCATAAGTGACCGCCACCGACCGGAAGGCTCTCAGCGTGCAAATCAGGCTGCGTGGCACACCCGCTGAAACAGTCGCGGCGCTCGACGCCATCACCCAAGTGCTGCACATCCGCTCCGTGTCCCGGCCCTACCCAGACCGCCGATCCCCGATGTTCCAGCGCCTCTACATCGATGCCACCCCGAGGGAGGACACCCGCCGATGACCGCCCGCCGCACCCCCACCGGCAACCTGCTCACCCTCGCCGAAGTCCTGGACGAACTCCGCGTACCCCGGTCGACCTTCTTCCGCTGGAAGGCCACCGGCCGCGCACCCCGAACCATCAAGTACCCGAACGGCAGCCTCTACGTCCGCCGCCGCGACCTGGACACCTGGCTCAACGATCACGAGGAGGCCGCTTGAGCAGCTACGACGTACGCATTCACGCGATCCTGACCAACGAACTATCGGGCCGGAAAAAGTCGTACACGGTCCGATGGAAGGTCGCCGGCAAGCCGTTCCGGAACACGTACGCCACTCGGGCGCTCGCCGAAAGCTTCCGGTCGAAGCTGGTGGTTGCTCAGCGCGAGGGAACGGCTTTCGATGAGAAATCCGGGCTACCGGAACCGATGGCGCGCGAACTGAACAGCCGGAATTGGTACGACCTCGCCGTTGCGTTCGTAGACATGAAGTGGCCGCGTGCCGCAGCAACCCAGCGCAAGAGCATCGCCGACGCGCTCACCACGGTCACACTCGCCCTGCTGGCCACGTCACGCGGCGCACCGGATGACGCCGAGATTCGGCACGCCCTCTACACCTGGACCTTCAACAAGTTGCAGCGCGACCGCGACAACGGCCAACCGCCGGAGAATCTTGCGCCGGCCGTCCGGTGGCTCACCGCGAACACGCTGCCGCTGTCGGACGTGGCGAACCCGGCCACCATCCGAAAGGCGCTCGACGCGCTCACGGTTCGGATCGATGGCGGACCGGCCGCAGCAAACACGGTTGCAAGGAAACGGGCCGTCTTCTACAGCGCCTTGAAGTACGCCGTTGAACTTCGCTATCTCGACGCCCATCCGATGGACTCCATCCAGTGGCGAGCACCGAAGAACACGGATCAGGTCGACCGAAAGGTGGTGGTGAATCCCGAACAGGCCCGTTCCCTACTGTCAGCAGTGCGGCAACGCGATCCGCACTTGGAAGGCTTCTTCGCATGCATGTACTTCGCCGCGCTCCGGCCTTCCGAGGTAATCCATCTACGCGCCGACGAATGCGAGCTACCCGAAAGCGGGTGGGGCTGGCTTCACCTCAGCGGCTCAACGCAACAGGTCGGCGAGGATTGGAGCGATAGCGGCCGGTCGCTGGAAGATCGGGAGTTGAAGCACCGGGCAAAGAAGGCGACCCGCGACGTTCCGGCCTGCCCGGAGCTGGTCCGCATCCTGCGGCATCACGCACGGGAGCACTGCCGGGACGCCAACGGCCGGATGTTCAACGCCGCTGGTGCGCGACCGGCCCCGGTGTCCAAGAGCACCTATCTGCGCGCCTGGCGACAGGCACGCGAGGCAGCGCTGACACCGGCTCAGCAGCGCTCACCACTGGCGCACCGGCCGTACGACCTGCGGCACGCTGCCGTGTCGCTCTGGCTCAACGCCGGAGTACCGGCTACCCAGGTGGCCCAGTGGGCCGGTCACAGTGTGCATGTGCTGTTGAAGGTCTACGCCTCGTGCATCGACGGCCAGGATGAGGCCGCGCGGAAGCGGATCGAGGGAGCGCTAGGCACCGACGACCAGGCCGAGAATGCGCCGGGTGACGCCGACACGTAAACGACACGACCAGTGAGACACGGCGGCATCGGGCGAGACAAAGTGAGACTGATTCACCATCTATAAATGCGCCCCCTGATCAGCGTTCGCGCTGGTCAGGGGGCGTTTTTGCTGTCCAGGTGAGCGGAGGGTGTGGGATTCGAACCCACGAAGACATCGCTGCCTTACCGGTTTTCAAGACCAGCGCCATCGGCCACTAGGCGAACCCTCCCGGACCGCGCGCCGCGCGGCCGTGCTTAGTCTGCCACGCCCGGGCGAGCGCCGAACGGGGGGAGCTACCCGTTTCGTCATGATCACTCACCCTCTGTGCGGGCAGCAGGTGGGGACCTTGAGGTGGGGTGCGGGTCGGATCGGGTAAGACTGGGGACATGCGCGCGATCGTCGTTTCCGAGCCGGGTGGGCCGGAGGTGCTGAGCTGGAGCGAGGTGCCTGATCCGCAGCCGGGGCCGGGCGAGGTGCTGGTCGACGTACGGGCCACCGCCGTCAACCGGGCGGACCTGTTGCAGCGGCAGGGGCACTACCCACCCCCACCGGGCGCGTCGGAGTATCTCGGGTTGGAGTGCTCGGGCGTGATCAGTGCGCTCGGTGCCGGGGTGGACGGCTGGGCGGTGGGGCAGCAGGTCTGCGCGCTGCTGGCCGGTGGCGGGTACGCCGAGCGGGTGGCGGTGCCGGTGGGGCAGCTGCTGCCCGTACCGGATGGGGTTGATCTGGTGGATGCCGCAGCCTTGCCCGAGGTGGCGTCGACGGTCTGGTCCAACGTGGTCCAGGTGGCTCGGTTGGCGGCGGGCGAGACGTTGCTGGTGCACGGCGGTGGCAGCGGGATCGGCACGTTCGCCATCCAGTTGGGTGCGGCGTTGGGCGCGACGGTGGTGGCGACCGCCCGGGCGGCCAAGCACGATCGGCTGCGGGCGTTGGGTGCCGCGCACCTGATCGATTATCGGGAGCAGGACTTTGTCGAGGAGGTCCGCAGGGTCACCTCCGACGCGGGTGCCGACGTCATCCTCGACATCATGGGCGCGTCGTACCTGGGTCGTAACGTGGCTGCTCTGGCGTACGACGGACGGCTCGTGACGATCGGCATGCAGGGTGGGCGCAAGGGGGAGTTGGATCTCGGTGCGTTGCTGGCCAAGCGCGGCACCGTCGCCGCGACGGCGTTGCGGTCCCGCCCGCTGGAGCAGAAGAGTGCCATCGTCCGTGGGGTACGCGAACAGGTGTGGCCGCTGGTCGAGGCCTGTCGGATCCGGCCGGTGATCGACCGGCGGATGCCGATCAGCGAGGCGGCCGACGCGCACCGCCTGGTCGAGTCGAGCGACCATGTCGGCAAGGTGCTGCTGACGGTCGACTGAGCCGACCCGGACCGCAACAAAACAGTGCCGCCTCAGCGGGGCAGGGTCAGTCGCGCTCCGGGGCCTTCACCGGCCAACTCGTCGCCCGGGTTGTAGAGGGCGCAGCGGCTCAGGGACAGGCAGCCGCAGCCGATGCAGCTGTCGAGGTCGTCGCGGAGCCGGTTCAACAACCTGATCTTCTCGTCCAGGCGGTCGCGCCAGGCCATCGACAGCTGCGCCCAGTCGTCGGCGGTGGGCGTACGCGAGGCGGGCAGTGAGTCCAGTGCGGACCTGATCTCTTCCAGCGAGATGCCGACCTGCTGGGCGATCCGGATGAAGGCGACCCGGCGCAACTCGCCACGGTGGTACCGGCGCTGGTTGCCGCCGGTGCGCTCGGCCCGGATCAGCCCGAGCCGCTCGTAGTAGCGCAGCGCGGACTGGGCCACCCCACTGCGGGCGGCGAGTTGACCGATGGTGAGTGCTTCGTGCATCACTTTCGCCTTGAACTGAACCTCGCTTCAACTTGCAGGCTAGTCGCATGTCCTCACTAGCCACCATCACCACCCAGGTCGCCGAGGCGGCCGCCCCGCTGGACGGTCGAGACCCCGTCGCCCCGCTGCTGGAGCGGGTCCGCGCCGGCCGCGACTTCGGCCCGAACGTCTACTCGACCCGCGACGTGCTGTGGGTGCTCTACGACCGCGTCCTGCGGGTCACCCCGGCAACCGTCGACGAACCCGACCGGGATCGTTTCCTGCTCTCCAAGGGGCACGCGGTCGCCGGTTACTACGCGGTGCTGGCCGCGAAGGGCTTCATCCCACCCGACTGGCTCGACGACCAGGGCGGGCCGGACAGCCGGCTCGGCGACCACCCGGACCGGACGCTGGTGCCGGGGGTGGAGATCGGCTCCGGGTCGTTGGGGCACGGTCTCGGCCTGGCCGTCGGCAGCGCGCTCGGCCTGCGCGCCCAGGGCCTGCTCGACCCCCGGGTGTACGTGCTGCTCGGCGACGCCGAACTGGACGAGGGCTCCAACCACGAGGCGATCGCGTACGCCGGTGCCGTCGGCCTGGGGAACCTGACCGCGGTCGTGGTCGACAACTCCTCCGCCACGTACGGCTGGCCGGGCGGGGTGGCCACCCGCTTCACGGTCAACGGGTGGACCGCGGCCACCGTCGACGGGCACGACCAGGACGCCCTGCATGCGGCCCTGACCGGGCACCACGGCCACCGGCCGCACGTCGTCGTCGCAGTCGTCAACAACGGAGAGCAGGCATGAGCGAGATGACTACGGCAGTAGCGGAACTGAGCATGCGGGACTGCTTCGTCGACACCACCACCGCCCTGCTGGCCGAGAAGCCGCGTACGGCGTTGGTGCTCGCCGACATCTCCGCCTCCCTGTTCGCCTCGGCAGCCGAGCGGCACCCCGACCGGGTGCTCAACGTCGGCATCCGGGAGCAGTTGATGGTGGGGGTGGCCGGTGGGCTGGCGTTGACCGGGTTGCGCCCGATCGTGCACAGCTACGCGCCGTTCCTGGTGGAGCGGGCGTACGAGCAGATCAAGCTCGACCTCGACCACCAGGCGGCGAGCGCGGTGCTGGTCAGCGTCGGCGGCTCGTTCGACCGGGCGGAGTCCGGTCGCACCCACTTCAGCCCGGCGGACGTCGCGCTGTTCGACACCCTCGCCGACTGGACCGTGCACGTGCCGGGGCACCCGGGCGAGGTGTCCGGGCTGCTGCGTGCGACGGTGGCCGCCGACACCTCGGCGTACCTGCGGCTGTCGACCCTGCACAACGATCGCCCGTACGCCGATGCCGGTGATCTGGTGGTGGTGCGGGACGCGGGTCCCGGCGCGGCCCTGCTGGTCGCGGTCGGCCCGATGCTGGACGCGGCGCTGGCCGCCGTCGCGGACCTGCCCGTCACGGTGGCGTACACGCACCGGCCGCGTCCGTTCGACGTCGCCGGGCTGCGGGCGCTCGCCGGCACGGAGGTGATCCTGGTCGAGCCCTACCTGGCGGGGACTTCCGCCCGCGTGGTCTCGGCAGCGCTGGCGGATCGACCGCACCGGCTGCTCGCGCTCGGGGTCGGTCGGGAGGAGCTACGCCGCTACGGTTCGGCGGAGGATCATCTGCGCTGGCACGGGCTGGACCCGGCCGGGTTGCGCCGCTCGCTGACCGGCTTCCTCACCCCGGCCGCGATCGCGGGCTAGGCAGCGGTGGGACGGCGGCGAGTGCGCTCGCGTCCGAGGATCCAGAGCGCCTCGACCCCGTCCCGCCAGGTGATCTTCTTGCCTTCCTCGCGGCCCCGGGCCCGGTAGCTGATCGGCACCTCGTACGGCCGGATGCGGCGACGCAGCAGCTTGCCGGTCACCTCGGCCTCCATGCCGAAGCCTCGGGAGCGGATGTCCAGCGAGCGGTAGAGCGCGACCGGCATCAGCTTGAAGCAGGTCTCCAGGTCGCCGATGTAGGAGTTGAACAGCACATTGGCGGCCATGGTGACGCCTCGGTTGCCCATCACGTACCAGAAGCTGTAGGCGCTGTGGCTGCCGAAGGTCCGGTTGCCGTAGACCACGGTGGCCCGCCCGTCGAGCACCGGGGCGAGCAGTTTCGGAATGTCCTGCGGGTCGTACTCCAGGTCCGCGTCGAGGATGACCATGTATTCGCCCTCGGCGGCGGCGACCGCCGTACGGATCGCGGCGCCCTTGCCTGCGTTGCGTTGATGCGTGATCACGCGCAGTCGGGCGTCGTCGGCGCGACCGAGAACCTCTCCGGTGCCGTCGCGGCTGCCGTCATCGACCACCACGAGTTCGATCTCGCACGGATATTCCACGGCCAACGCCTGCTTGAGGGCGTCCCCGATGCGCTCTTCCTCGTTGTAGACCGGCATGAGGATCGACAGCTTCACGGGATTCTCCACGAGGGCGGCAGTGTGTCGGCCATAGCCTAGCCTGGCAGCTCAGCGATGTGGTGGCGACTGCCGATGGACATCCGCCATCGCACATTCAGGCTGATGGTGTTTACTTCCGGCCATGTCGGCCGTCGGCTTTCCGCTCGTCCTGGCACCCGTCGCCGCCGTCGTCGCGCTGACCGTGGCGTTACGGCCACGGGCCGTGGACAGTGTCGCGCCCCGACGCCTCGCGGTGATCCGGGCCGCCCTGGCCACCGGCGCGTTCGCGGTGGTGACCGTCGAGGTGCTGGGCGCGTCGGGGCTGCTGACGTTGCCCGCGTTCGCCGTGGCCTGGCTGCTCTTCGTGGCCGGGTGCGTGGCGGCGGCCGGGTGGCGGCAGCGCCGCGACCGGCGGAACCTGTCCACCGAGGTCGCGACGGCGTCCCTTGCGGATGCCGTGGACCGCACCGCCGCACCCACCCTGGTCGCGGCCGGGTCGGGCACGTCGGTGTCGTCCGGCGCCCGACTGGCCACCGAGGTCCGCCCTGCCGGGGCAGGCTTCGACCGGGCGCCGACACCGGGCGGGGACGGCCCGGCACGCTGGTGGGCACCGCTCACCGCTTTCTGGCGTACGGCGGGTCGGGGCGAGCGGCTGCTCGCCGGCACGGTCGGCGGCCTCGTCCTGGTCGAGTTGCTGATCGCGCTGCTGGCCGCACCGAACAACTTCGACTCGCAGACCTACCACCTGCCGAAGGTGGAACGGTGGGTGGCGCAGGGTGACCTGACGTTCTGGGCCACGGCGATCCACCGGCAGGTGACCATTCCGCCGGGTGCCGAGTACCTGCTGCTGCATCTGCGCCTGTTCACCGGCTCGGACGTGCTGTTCAACCTGGTCCAGTGGGCCGCCGGGGTAGGTGCCCTGCTGGCGGTGGCCCGGCTGACCGCTCAACTGGGCGGCGGGCGGCGGGCCCAACTGCTTACCGCGTTCCTGCTGGCCACCACGCCGATGGTGGCGTTGCAGGCGACCAGCACCCAGACCGATCTGGTCTGTGCCGCCTGGGCGGTCTGCGCGGCCACCCTCGCCCTGGACGGGCTGCGGCGACGCGCCCACCTCGGCGACCTGCTCGCCCTGGGTGCGGCCACCGGTCTGGTCGCGGTGACGAAGACCAGTGGCCTGCTCGCGGTGGGGCCGCTGCTGGTGCTCTGGGGGCTGGGCCAGTTGCGCCTGGCGTACCTGGCCCGGCCGGCGGGTCGACGGCGGATCCCGGGCGGCGGCCTGGCCCGTACGGTCGGCGCGTCGGTGCTGATCCTGCTGGTCGCCGTCGTCGTGGTCGGTCCCTTCATGGGTCGGGTGTACGCCGAGTTCGGTCATCCCCTCGGCCCGGACCGGCTGCGCAACTCGGTGCCGATGGAGCGGCACGATCCACCGTCGGTGCTGGTCAACGCGCTGCGCATCGGGCACACCGCGTTCGACACCCCGCTGGCCCCGCTGCGTGACGTCACCGCCCGGGCGATCGTCGGGGTGGCCGACCTGCTCGGTGTCGATCCGCAGGACCGCGACATCACCTTCGGGCGGGAGAGCTTCCCGGAGCCGTCCTGGTATCCGGACGAGGATCGGGTGGCCTTCCCACTGGCCGGGGTGCTGGCGCTGCTCGCCGTCGTGGCGGCGCTCCGCCGCCCGGCTCGGATCAGCCCTGGTGCGGCCGGGGCGTCGCGGGCGTACGGCGTGGTGGTCGTCGTGGCGGTGCTGCTGCACACCACGATGATCAAATGGCAGCCCTGGGGGAACCGGCTGTTGCTCTATGCGCTGGCGGTGGCGGTGCCGCTGGCCGGGCTCTGGTTGGACGCGCTGCTGCGCCGCTCGGCCTCGGCGCGGCTCGCCGGCCCGTCGGGACGTACTGCGGGTGGGCGGGGGCCGATCGCCGCGACCGTCGTGGTGACGGTGTTGGCGACCTCCGCACTGGCCGGTGTGCTGGCGGTGTCGTACGGCTTTCCCCGCCGGCTGGTCGGCTCGGGCTCGGTCTTCACCACCGCCGAGTGGGAGCTGCGTTTCCTGCGGCGTCCCCAGTGGGCGGAGGAGTACCGGTGGGCGGCCGACGCGGTACGCGCCGCCGAGGCCCGCCGGATCGGCCTGTCGCAGCGCAACGACGACTGGGAGTACCCGTGGTGGTTGCTGCTGCGTGACGAGGACGGCCGGCCACCGGAGCTGCTCGCGCTCCAGTCGGTGGTGGACGGCCGTCCGGCGGCCGACCCGACGTCGGTGGACGCGATCGTCTGCGTCGGCAGCCAGCCCCTCTGCGCGGACCTGGTGCCCGACGGCTGGGAGTTCGAGTTCCGCAGTTACGTCGGTTACGCGCTGCCCGGCCGCTGATCTCCTGCCCCATTGGCCCGGTTGATCGCAGCACGCAAGTATCCCGAAGCGTATTCACATACATGCCTCCACGCGTTACCGTCCGGTAACTCGATCGACGTCCCACGATCGAACCGAAAGGAGCGCGTCGATGTCTGGTTTCCCTGCCAGGCGTGAACGGACGCCCCGACGGCGACTCGTCCAGGTCGCCGTCCTCGCCACCGCTCTCGTCCTGCCCATGTTGGCCGGGCCGGCCTCACCAGCCGCCGCGGCCGACCGTCCCGCCGTCCAGCCACTCCCCGCCCACCTCGAAACGATCCGCGCCGCCGAAGCCACCCAGCTGTACGGCACTCCCGGCATCCGGCCACTCGCCCAGCGCCGCACCGCGCTGATCACCATGGGCGACAGTCAGATCTCCGGCGAGGGGGTGGGCAACTACGTGCCCGGCACCCACCAGCCGGGCAACTGGTGCGACCGCTCGTACGACCAGGCGGTGTTCCGTACCGGCATCGCCGCCGACGAGCGTTACAACATCGCCTGCTCGGGCGCCACCCCGTGGAACCTGATCGCGGGCGGACCGACCCAGCACAACGAGCTGAACCAGGGCGACCACCTCGCCATCAAGGCGCGCAACACCAACATCAAGCTGATCTGGGTGGTGGTCGGCGCCAACGGTGACGGCACGATCCAGTTCGGTCCGGTCGCCACCGACTGCGCGGTGCGCCGCGTCCTCTTCCAGGGCCCCTGCTGGCCCACCTACACCGACCAGTGGACGGTACGCACCGACGGCAGCCGGCGCGCCGTCGAGGACGCGCTGACCGACATCCGCCGGACCATGACCGGTGCCGGTTACCTCAACACCGACTACGAGTTGGTGCTGATGTCGTACTCCAGCCCGGCCAGCCCCGACGTGGAGGACAACCCCAACTTCCCCGGTTGGTACGCCGGCGGCTGCCTGCTCTACCTGGCCGACGCCGCCTTCGCCCGGAACAAGGCGGTACCGCTGTTCGAGTCGGCGCTCCGGGCGGCGGCGGCCAACACGGGCACCCGCTACCTCGACGGCAGCCGACTCTTCCACGGCCATGAGGTGTGCACCGACAACACGTCAGTGCGTGGCCTCTACATCGAACTCGGCGTCTGGGACGAGAACGCGGCCCGCCAGTCGTTCCACCCGAACTACCGGGGTCACGGCATGTTCGCCCAGTGCATCACCCAGTTCTACGCCTCCGGCCAGCAGCAGGGCACCTGCGTCGACCCGGCGAGCACCGGCAACGGCGTGCTCTACCCGGGCCTGATGCAGTTCAAGCAGCTGCGCAACGCCGCCACCGGCACCTGCGTGGACGGCAAGGGGTACGACTCACGCAACAACACCGCGCAGCAGTCGTACCGCTGCCACGGGGGCCGCAACCAGGGCTTCTGGTACGACCCGACGCGGCAGTCGCTGCACTCCGAGCTGTCCCACGACCGCTGCCTGGACGTCTCCGGCGGATCGTTGACCTCCGGCACGACTGTCAACATCTACGACTGCCACGGTGGTAACAACCAGAAGTTCGTCTTCTCCGGCAACCAGATCCGCGCCGCCGGCAACACCAACCTCTGCCTGGCCTTCGACAACCCGCTGCTGGGCACTCCCCGGCTGCGGCTGGCGAACTGCTCCAGCAGCTCCCGGCAGCAGTGGTCGTTCGAGTCACGGTCGTTCGCGCAGCCCGTCGGGTACGGGTACGACGACTTCATCGGGTCTCGCGTCTACTGACGCCGGCCCCTGATCATCGGCGGGGCGGTGGGTTCACCTGCCGCCTCGCCGGTCGTTTTCGCCGAGGCGACGGTCAGTGCGCCGCGGCCGGGTGCAGCGTGGTCGGACGGACGGCGGAGGCTTCCGCAACGGTCGCCAGAACCCGGGGCCGGGTGGCGCGTACCCGAGTGCGGAAGGCGTGGTTGAAGAGCGCGTCGAGCTGCCACACCTGCTTCGGGTGCTGGGTGCGGACGAGGAAGCGCTCACGGATGCCGTCGATGGCGGTGGCCGCCAGTTCGACCGAGTGCAGTCGGGGGTCGGGGCTCCAGGTCACGTGGCTCAGCTCGCGCAACTCGGTGTTGAGGTGCAGCCGCAGCCGGTGCAGCACCCGGGTCTGCCGGGTGATCACGAGACGTCGATGGGTGAGCAGGAGAAGGTATTCGCCGGACATCGGCCGGTCGGGCCGGCTGCACCGGGTGACCAGAACTGTGGCGTCGCTGGCGCCGACGCAGCGACGGAACACCGGCATGTGTCGGGTCGCGGTCTGCACCGCCAGCCCGGCCTCGGCGGCGGCGGGAAGGAACGTTCGGGAGAAGACGTCCATGCCCTACCCAACGACCTTGCTCAACCGGTGACGTGGCTCACGCAACTGCTTTTTGCAAATTCCACGTTACGAAGATCGGCTCGGCGGCGCAGGTCAGAGCAGCTCGACGATCGTCGCATTCGCCATTCCGCCACCCTCGCACATCGTCTGCAGGCCGTAGCGGATGCCGTTGTCGCGCATGTGGGCGAGCATCGTCGTCATGATCCGGGCACCGGATCCGCCGAGCGGGTGCCCGAGGGCGATCGCCCCGCCGCGCGGGTTGAGCCGCTCCGGGTCCGCCTCGGTCTCCGCCAGCCAGGCCAGCGGCACCGGGGCGAACGCCTCGTTGACCTCGTACACCCCGATCTCCTCGATGCCCAGCCCCGCGCGGCGCAGCGCCTTCGCGGTGGCCGGAATCGGCGCGGTGAGCATGGCGACCGGGTCGTCGGCGGCGACCACGGCGGTGTGGATGCGGGCCAGCGGCCGCAGTCCGTGCCGGCTGGCCCACTCGCTGGTGGTGACGGCCAGCGCGGCCGCGCCGTCGGAGATCTGCGAGGCCGAACCGGCGGTGACCACTCCGTCCGGGCGGAACGGGGTGGGCAACTCGGCCAGCTTCTCCAGTGAGGTGTCCCGGCGTACGCCCTCGTCCGCGGCGAACTTGCCGCCGTCCGGGAGGACAACCGGTGCGATCTCGCCCTCGAACGCTCCCGCGTCCTGGGCGGCGGCGGCCTTCTCGTGACTGGCCAGGGCGAACTCGTCGAGCTGGGTACGGGACAACCGCCAGCGCTGCGCGATCAACTCCGCGCCGACGCCCTGGTTGAACGGCAGCGGCGAATCCTCGGCGACGCCCTCGACGCCCCGGTAGCGGGCCAGGATCAGGTCGCTGAACGGCTGGCCACCGGCCACGCTGGAACCCATCGGCACCCGGGTCATCGACTCCACCCCGCCGGCGACCACCAGGTCGGCCTGGCCGGAGAGCACGGTGGCGGCGGCGAAGTGCAGCGCCTGCTGACTGGAGCCGCACTGCCGGTCCAGCGTGGTGCCGGGCACCGACTCGGGCCAGCCGGCGGCGAGCACCGCGTTGCGTGCCACGTTCCAGGACTGCTCGCCGACCTGGGAGACGCACCCCCACACCACGTCGTCTACCTGCGCCGGGTCGAATCCGGTCCGTTCGGCGAGGGCGCGCAGCACGTGCGCCGACAGATCCACCGGGTGCACTGCGGCAAGGCTGCCCTTGCGCCGTCCGACCGGGGTACGCACCGCACCGACGACAACCGCGTCACTCATCTGTACTCCCCGGTAACTTGGGCTGCCTCGATCCTACGCCCATCTGCCGGTCGTCCGCCCGCGCTGGCATGCTGGTCTCGTGCCTTCCGAAACGGATGCTGGTCGGGTGCCTTCCGGGACGACTCCGATGCAGTGGCGGATACCTGCGGCCCTGCCGGTGCTCAAACTGGTCGGCGCGGCCGGCCTCCTCGCCCTGGGATTCCTGCTGGCCGAGGGTGATCTGCTCCGGCCGGTGGCCGGCGCGTTGGGTGCCGCGCTGCTGGCCGGATGGGGCGTACGAGACGTGATCGCACCGGTCCGGCTGGCGGTCGACCCGAGCGGGATCACCGTGCCGAAGGGATGGACCGGCCGGCAGCACCTGCCCTGGTCGGCGGTGGAGAGCATCCGGGTGCAGCGCCGACCCGGGCGCGGCTTCGCCGGCCCGGCGCTGGAGATCGACACCAGCGAGACGCTGCACCTGTTCAGCCGGCTCGACCTCGGCACCGATCCGGAGGAGGTCGCCGACGCCCTGGCCGCCGTCCGTCCGGAGCCGGCACGACCGTCCCGGCCGCCCTCAGGCGAGCAGAGCGACGGTACGGATCAGAGCCGCGCCGAGTAGCAGCACCATGATCACCGTGCCGCCCACCGCCTGCACCAGCGTCCGGTGTGACCTCGGGGCGTAGGCCAGCACCAGGGCCATGAGCCCGCCGAACACCAGGCCGCCGAGGTGCCCGGCGATCGAGATCTGCGGCACGGTGAACGTGAAGATCAGGTTGATCACCAGGATCGGCAGGATCGCCGAGGTGTCCCGACCGAGCCGCCTCATGATCACGAATATCGCCGCGAAGAGACCGAAGATGGCGGTGGACGCGCCGGCCGACATCTGGTTCGGCGGGCTGAACACGTACACCGCGACGTTGCCGCCGAAGCCGGCGATGAAATAGAGCGCGGCGAAGCGCAGCGGCCCGAGCACCGCCTCCAACGACTGGCCCAGCACCCAGAGGGCCCACATGTTGAGCAACAGGTGCAGGATGCCGTAGTGCAGGAACATCGCGGTGACCAGGCGGTACCACTGGCCCTCGGCGACCCCGCCGATGCTGCCGTCGAGGAACATCGCCCGACCCAGCACGGCACCCCACTCGGTCAGCGGGGTGCTGCCACCCATCAGACCGCCGAAGCCGGTGCCACCGGCCGCCGCGTCCCCGCCCCGGTCGGAGGCGATCGACACCAGCATGATCAGCACGTTGATCGCGATCAGCGCCTTGGTCACGTAGCCGTGCCGGCCGGCGGCACCGCCACCGAAGGCGGTACGCGCCGGCCGGACGCTACGACGTCCTTCCGACACACACTCCGGGCACTGGAAGCCGACGGATGCCTCGTTCATGCAGTCCGGACAGATCGACCGGTCGCACCGGGTGCATCTGACGTACGTCTCCCGCCCGGGGTGGCGGTAACAGGCCGGAGTGGTCGGCGCGGACTCACTCACCGCGAGCCCCAGGTGCCCGAGCGCTCAGTCATGCGAGCAAAGGTACCTTGATCCGCCGCAGCGACGGATGGGCCGCACCCCGGTCGGATCCTCCATGCCCGCCACACCCAGGCCCGGGCGGCGGACACGGCCGGACGACGTACGGGTCAGGCGCCCTGACGCTCGATCTCGACCCGCTCGATGACGACGTCCTGAAGCGGCCGGTCGCTCGGGCCGGTGGGGGTGTTGGCGATCGAGTCGACGACCTTCGCGGACTGCTCGTCGGCCACCTGACCGAAGATGGTGTGCCGGTTGTTCAGGTGCGGGGTCGGCGCGACCGTGATGAAGAACTGCGAGCCGTTGGTGCCGGGCCCGGCGTTCGCCATCGCCAGCAGGTACGGCCGGTCGAAGCGCAGCTCGGGGTGGAACTCGTCGGCGAAGTTGTAGCCCGGACCGCCGCGACCGGTGCCGGTCGGGTCACCCATCTGAATCATGAACCCGCTGATCACGCGGTGCGAGATGGTGCCGTCGTAGTACGGACCACTGCCCGGCTGGCCGGTCCGCGGGTCGGTGTACTCGCGCGTGCCCTCGGCCAGCTCGACGAAGTTGCGGACCGTCTTCGGCGCGTGGTTCGGGAAAAGCTCCAGCCGGATCGGACCGGCGTTGGTGTGCAAGGTGGCGTAGACAGCCTCAGCCACGGGTACTCCTCACTCGTTGGTCAGTTCCTTGCGGATCCTCCCATGTGCCCGATCTGGACATGCGGAGGCATCCGAAGGTGGAGGATGACAGAGGACAACTCCCAGGAGGTGGGAACGTGTTTGGATTCGCGCGGCGCAAGACCCAGGGGCAACTGGCCAGGGCCGAGCTGAACCGCGGCGTTGGTCACCTGCGTCAGGCTGCCACGCACGCGGCGAAGGGTGCCGGTGCCACTGTCGGTCCACGGGTCGAGGCGGCTCGCAGTGCCGTCATGCCAGCCACTGTCATGATCCGTGATCGCGCGTCGAGCGGTCTGGCGACGACGGCTGCGGCACTCGCGCCCCTGACCCTGGCGATGCGGCAGGCGCAGGCCGAGGCAGCCGGCAAGGCTGCTGCCGGAAAGAAGGTTGCCGCCACCAAGAAGGCGGCGGCCACCAGGAAGGTCAAGGCGAAGAACATGAAGGCGAAGAAGAAGTCCCGCCGCGGCACCATGATCGGCCTGCTCGCCGCCGGCACGGTGGCCGGTTTGGCCGGTGCGATGGCTCTGCGGCGCTACCGGGAACAGCAGGCGTGGGCCGAGTACGACCCGGGCACGACGCTTGAGCCGATGCGCGAGGAGGTGGAGACCATCGAGGTGCGTACGACCGGACCGGCCGGCGCGGGCAAGGCCTCGACCGGCGCGGGCAGTTCCGCGGTGGCCGCTGGCGACAGCGCCTCCACCACCAAGACCACCACCCCGCCCAAGCCCACCCCGACCGACAAGGTTCCCTCGGTCGCCGAGGGCGCCCGCACCACCAGCGGCCGCCCCGCCGACAACCTCACCAAGGCCGTCAACAACTCCCCCACCTCCTCCAACGGCCGCCCCTAACCCCACCTCCCACCCCGTCGATCTTGCACTTTGCGTCGGTGCATAGCGGACTTATGCCGCGAATCAGCGACCGAAACTGCAAGATCGGCGGGGAGGGGTGGGAGGGAGGGAGGGCGTTAGAGCCAGTCGTTGCGGCGGAACCAGCGGTAGAGGGTTAGGGAGATGGTGAGCATCAGGGCCAGGACCACGGGGTAGCCGTAGGCGACCTTCAGTTCGGGCATGAACTCGAAGTTCATGCCGTAGATGCCGGCGATGGCGGTCCAGACGGCGGCGATGGCCGCCCAGGCGGCGATCTTGCGCATGTCGTTGTTCTGGTCGACCGTCACCTGGGCCAGACGCGCCTGCAGGATCGAGTTCAGCAGGTCGTCGTACGAGTTGACCTGCTCGACCGTACGGCTCAGGTGGTCCTGCACGTCACGGAAGTAGCGGCGTACCTCCTTGGGCACCTCGCGGTTCATCTGCGTGGTCAACGCGAGCAGCGGACGCTGCAACGGCATCACCGCGCGCTTGAACTCCACCAGTTCCCGCTTCAGCTGGTAGATCCGCTGGATCCGGCCGGTGGCCTGACGGTCGAAGACCTCGATCTCCAACACGTCCATGTCGTCCTCGAGCTGGTCGGCGACCTCCAGGTAGAGGTCGACGACCCGGTCGGTGATCGCGTACGCGACCGCCCAGGGGCCGTGCAGCAGCAGGTCCTGGCGGCTCTCCAACTCCTCCCGCACCGGCGCGAGCCGGCTGGCGTCGCCGTGCCGGACACTGATCAGGAAGTGCGGACCGATGAAGAGCATCACCTGCCCGGTCTCCACGACCTCGGAGTTCTCGGTCAACTCGGTGTGCTCGCAGTAGCGTGCCGTACGCAACACCAGGAAGCTGACCTCGCCGAAACGCTCCAGCTTGGGCCGCTGCTGGGCCTTGACGGCGTCCTCGACAGCCAGCTCGTGCAACCCGTAGCTCTCGGCGATCTCGGTCATCTCGGCCAGCTCCGGCTCGTGCAGCCCGAGCCACACGAAGCCGCTCTCCTCGCGGCGCGCCGCCGCCAGCGCCTCCGCGAAGGTCCACTCGCCGGGCTGGCGCCTACCGTCGACGTAGACGGCGCAGTCCACCACCGCGCTGCGTGGCGACTCGGCCGGAACCGTCACCGTCCGTGTTCCGTCCGGGCTGAGTCGACGTGTCATGGCGCGTACCGGTGACCAGTCGCGGGGCCGCAGTGCCCGGCCGGCGACCGCGGAGCGGGCCCGATCCTGATCCGGAGGTGACGTCCGCTGGTCGGCGGTGGAGGTGTTCCGGCCTCGCTTGATCCGATCGGTCATCACGCCCCCTCCGCACGCCCTGGTTGCGGCTTGCAGGGTACGCCGCAGCAACGATCATGGTGGCTTCGGCGACCGCCGGGGGGGTGGCGCCGGACGGACCGGACCGCTACGGGGGGTGAGGCTGCGGCCCGGCCCGCCCGGCGCCATGGGGGCGGGGGTGGTGCTGCCGTGTCACCCAGGGGCGTACGGCGGCCGGCTCGCGTCGGGCATGTCCACGATGGTCGAAGCCCGGAAGGCCGCAGTACGCAGGTGAGTGACGCTCGCAGCATTGTGAGCCGCCGGTCGCCCCGAGGGGGAGCCCTGGAGCGACCGGCGTGGCCGTACTGTCAGAAATCCGACAGATTTCAGCCGCGGACCGCTTCCATCGCCTCGGCCAGCCGCCGGACACCCTCGTCGACACGATCCGCGGTGACTGCCGAATAGGCGAGCCGGAGCGCATGCCGCCCACCGTCGATGACGAAGTCACTGCCCTTGACCACCGCGACGCCCCGCTCGGCGGCCGCCGGCGCCAGCTTCTCGACGTCGACGTCCTCCGGCAACTCGACCCAGAGGAAGTAGCCGCCGTCCGGCTCCACGAACCGGGCCTCGGGAATGTGCCGGCGCAGCGACTCGGCCAGCACCCGCGCCCGCTCGCCGAGCGCCGCCCGGACCGTCTCGATCGACCGCTCGATGTCGCCGGAGACACAGAACTGGTGCACGATCGCCTGCGCCACCATGCCGGGCGAGATGTAGAGGCTGGTCGCCTTGCTCGCGATGGCACCGATCACGTCCGCCGGGCCGACCAGGTAGCCCACCCGTACGCCGGGGCAGACCGTCTTGGTGAAGCTGGAGGCGTGCACCACGACACCACGGGTGTCCATCGACAGCATCGACGGCAGCGGCTCACCACGGAACCGGATGTCGGCGTACGGGTCGTCCTCGAAGATCGTGAAGCCGTACTCCGCGGCCAACTCCAGCAGCTCCCGGCGCTTGTCCAGGGAGAGCGTCACACCGGCCGGGTTCTGGTAGTTCGGAATGATGTGCGCCAGCCGTGGCCGCACCCCGGACTCCAGCAGCTTGCGCAGCTCGGCAGTGTCCAGGCCGTCCGGCTGGATGGTGACTCCGTGCAGCTCGCTGCCCATCCGCTGAAGGTTCAGCAGGGTCCGGTCGTAGGTCGGCCGCTCCACCACCACGGCGTCGCCGGGGCGTACCAGGTGGTCGAAGAGGAAGGCGTCGGCCTGCAGGGAACCGTTGGTGATCAACACCTGGTCGGCCTCGACCCCGTGCTTCTCGGCGATCCACTTCCGCAACGGAAGGTAGCCGACGGAGGTACCGTACGCGGTCACCCCGGTGGGGTCGGCGTCGAACGCGCGGACGGCGGCGGCCTTGAGCCCTTCGACATCGACGATGTCCAGCGAAGGCGCGCCACGGGCGAAGGAGATCAGCTGCTCGGCGGTCATGGCTGTTCAGCGTACGTGCGGTGGCAGGGCGTACGCCGACGGCACGGCGATGTCCGCATCCTGAGCCACCGGGTCGGGTGAGCCGAGCGACCGGGAAAGGCGAGTGGGTGATCGGGAGGACGGCCGAGCAGGTCAGGACTTACCTGACGCCGGACGACACCGGGGACACCGAGGCCAACGGCACCTGCCGGGACAGGCCCGCCACCTGCACCCCGAGCGAGGTGATCAGCTGTCCCCAGTCGAAGTAGGACCGCCAGGTGACGATCCGACCCCGCCGCACCCGGACCATGTCCACCACCTGCCAGGACACGGAGTGACCGGTCGGTGCGACAGTGCCGAACGGGGTGTGCAGCACCCCGGTGTGAGTGCCGGTGAGCCGATGCTCGACCGCCGCCCCACCGGCCGTGCGTACCGCGCCGAGTGGGTCGACCCGCAGGTCAGGAAAGGCACCCGTCCAGGTACGCAGCAGCGCCGGCAACTCGGTCGGGCGCACCGTCACGCCGGGCATGCCGTAGCTGCCGTCGACCGCGTACAACTCGGGCAGGCGGGCCACGTCCCGCCGCAGCAGCATGGCGTACTGCTGCTCGATCAACCGGTCCGCGCCACGCATCCTGTCCTCCCCACCAACCCACTCCACCCCCGACCCAACCCCCATACCCCCCAACCCACCCCACCACACCGCCCGCCCCAGGCCAGGGGGCCAGTCCGTCGATCTTGCAGTTTCGGTCGTTGATTCGCGGCTTATACCCGTTATGCGGGGACACAAAGTGCAAGATCGCCGAGCAGGTGCCAGCAGGCGCTGGGCGGGGGCGGGGGTGGGGGAGGGTTAGGGTGCTGGGGTGTCGGTTGAGCCGTTGCGGTGTGCTGGGGCGCTGATCGTCGACCCGGAGGGGCGGCTGTTCTTTCAGCGTCGGTCGCCGGACCGGCGCTTGTTCCCCAACTGCTGGGACATCGTGGGTGGTCACCTCGAACCGGGCGAGACCGTCGAGGAGGCCCTGCGTCGAGAGGTCTTGGAGGAGACCGGCTGGCGGGTGGCGGAGATCCTCGGCCCGGTCGGTGAGTTCCGCTACGTCGGTGACGACGGTCTGACCCGGATCGAGTACGACTGGCTGGTCCGGGTCGACGGTGACCTGGCCGCTCCGGTGTTGGAGGCCGGCAAGCACACCGAGTACCGCTGGCTCGGTCCGGATGATGTCGACGTGCTGGACGAGCACCGCCATGTCAACGAGGGCCTGATCCGCCAGATCGCGGAACGAGCCTTCGCCCTGCTGAGGTCAACGCATTCCTGAACGACAGCGGCGGACCGGCGCGCACCCATGCCGCGATGGTCGCGCCCGCCAACTACCCGCTGTTCGTCGCGACGGTGCCGGCGGACTCGTGCCGCAACGGCTGGACACGCCGGCCGACCCCGGGTCGCGGCGGTTGGAGATGTTGGCCCACCTGGCAGCGGTGTCCGGCTGGGCCGACGGCAGCCCTCGGGACGGCGCTATCCTCCTCCGGTGAACGCCGTGAAGACAGAGACTGGTACCGGCATGGTCGGAATGGTGCTGGCGGCTGGCGCGGGTCGCCGGCTGCGCCCGTACACCGACACGCTGCCGAAGGCGCTGGTGCCGGTGGATGGCGAGATCACCATCCTCGACATCGCCCTGCGCAACCTGGCCGAGGTGGGACTCACGGACGTCGTGGTGGTGGTCGGGTACGCCGCGGACGCCGTCCGGGAACGACAGGCCGAGCTGGAGCGCCGGTACGGCGTCACGATCACTCTCGTGCACAACGACAAGGCCGAGGAGTGGAACAACGCGTACTCTCTCTGGCTGGCCCGGGACTGGTTCGCCCGGGGCGTGCTGCTGGTCAACGGTGACACGGTGCATCCGGTGAGCGTGGAGAAGACGCTGCTCGCCGAGCGGGGTCCCGGTGTCCTGCTGGCCATCGACAACATCAAGCCGCTGGCGGAGGAGGAGATGAAGACCACCTTCGACGCCGCCGGCCAGCTCACCCGGATCACCAAGCTGATGGACCCGGCCGAGGCGTACGGCGAGTACATCGGCGCGACGTTGATCGAGCCGCAGGTGGCCGAGCCGCTCGCCGATGCGCTGGAGGCGACCTGGCGACGCGACCCGAACCTGTACTACGAGGACGGTTACCAGGAGTTCGCCGACCGGGGTGGCGAGGTGCGGGCCGCTCCGATCGGTGACGTGTCCTGGGTCGAGGTCGACAACCACGCCGACCTGGCCCGGGCTCGGGAGATCGCGTGCCGTTACTAGCCCGTACCGTCACGACGCCGCTGTCGATCGAGGTCCGCCGTGGTGCGGTGACGGACCTCGGCGCGCTGCTCGCCGACCGGCGGATCTCCGGTGGCGGCGACGTCGCGGTGGTGGTCGGCCCCGGGCAGGGCGAAAAGATCGCCGAGATGTGCCGGCCCTCGCTCGGATCGGCCGACATCTTCACGGTCAGCGGCGGCACCGTCGACTCGGCCAACGAGCTGGGCGATCAGCTCCGCCGCCGGCACTACGACGCGGTCGTCGGCATCGGTGGCGGCAAGACGATCGACACGGCCAAGTACGCCGCCACCCGCTACGCCCTCCCGATGGTCACCGTGGCGACCAGCCTCGCCAACGACGGCATCGCCTCCCCGGTGGCCTCGCTGAGCCACGAGGGCGGCAAGGGGTCGTACGGCGTGCACATCCCGATCGCCGTCCTGGTCGACCTGGATTTCGTGGAGAACGGCCCGGATCGGCAGACCCAGGCCGGCATCGGCGACGCGGTGAGCAACCTGAGCGCCTGCGCCGACTGGGAGCTGGCCCATCAGGTACGCGACGAGCCGATCGACGGGCTGGCCCTGACGCTGGCCCGGACCGGGGCGGAGGCCCTGGTCAACCACCCCGGCAAGATCACCGACGACGCGTTCCTGACCACGTTGGCCGAGGCGCTCATCCTGGGCGGCATCTCAATGTCGGTCTGTGGTTCCAGCCGACCGGCCAGCGGCGGCGACCACGAGATCTCGCACGCCATCGACCACCTCTACCCGGGCACCGGCTCGCACGGCGAGCAGGTCGGCCTGGGTGCGCTGTTCTGCACCTTCCTCCGTGGTGACCTGGAGCGCTTCGGCCAGCTCGCCCGCTGCCTGCACCGGCACGGCCTCTCCACCCGGCCGAGCGAGTTGGGTCTCACCGACGAGCAGTTCGTCGAGGCGGTCGCCTTCGCGCCGCGTACCCGGCCGGACCGCTACACCATCCTTGAGCACCTTGCGCTGTCCGCTGACGACCTCCGTACCCGGCTGGGAGATTACGTTGACGCCCTCCGTGAGCACCTTGGCTGAGCCGTCCCACCCCACGGTCGCCGACTTCCACCGGGTGAACCGGGGCGGTGGCCTGTTCAGCGAGTCGGTCAGCCAGTGGATCGGTGCGGTCTTCGCGCTTGTCGCCCAGCGCCTCGGGCTCCGGCCGACCGCCCTGACCATCACCAACCTGGTGCTCGGGCTGGCCACCTCGGCGACCGTGGTCGCCCTCGCCGGCCCGGTCGCCGCCGGGGACGTACCGGCCTGGCTGGTCGGGCTGCTCGCCCTGGTCGGCTGGCAGGTGGCGTACGCCCTGGACTGCGCCGACGGCCAGTTGGCCCGGGTGACCGGTCAGGGCAGTGCGGCCGGCGCCCGGGTGGACGTGCTCTGTGACGTGGCGGCGCAGATCGCCCTGGTCGCCGCGTTGTCCGCGACTGCGGTGGCGCAGCGTCCCTCGACGCCGGTGTGGCTGGTGGCCGCGTTCGCCGGGAGTTGGATGGTCAACCTGGTCACCTCGGTGATGCAGTCCGGCCCGAACGCGGCAAGCATGGTCACCTCGACCTCGCTGCCCGTACGCCTGGTCAAGCTGGTCCGCGACTACGGCGCGGTGATCTTCGCGGCCGCGCTGGTCCTGGCCGTCGCCCCGGCGCTGGTGTTCTGGGTGATCGCGGCGTTCACGATCGTCAACGGCGGCTTCCTGCTCGCCAGCATCGCCTTCTCCGCCCGCGCCAGCTGGTAAGGAAGGGCACCTTCTTAACGCCTCGCGCATAGGAAGGGCCCCCTATTAACGCGTCGGGGGCCGGGCTGGTGCACCGGCTATCCCGATGCCAGGCTCCAGGGCATCCCGGTCTGATCCAAGGGCGCTGGTGGCCGGCTACGACGACGAGACGCCGCTCCCGCTGTGCCGATTTCAAGGTGATCGACAATTGTTGACACTTCAAGCAAAGCCATGGAAGATCCCATAGACGGATATCGCTTCATGGCGAAGCTGATGTTCTCGCTCCCCACGCCACCCCACCCTTGGGAGACCTCATGCGCAAAACCGCCAAGCGGATTGCCTCGGTCCTGGCCGTCGCAGCCCTGACCACCACTCTGGCTGCCGCGCCCGCGGTCGCGAAGGAGGTGGCGCGGGAACCGTTCAAGGTGCCTGACCAGGGCCTGGTTCTCTACACCGCGAACAGCGCCTACGTGGTCGCCCGGCACACCGCAGCCGATGACCTCTGCCACCCGATGCAGGACGCGGTCACCTCCATCAGCTGGACCCCCGTGTACGCCATCGCCTACGCGAGTGACGACTGCACCGGCTACGGGTTGCAGCTCAGCGGCTGGCAGGGCTGGAGCCCCGGCGTATTCCTCTCCTACAAGCTCATTGCCTACTAGATCGACTTCGTTACGCCGTAGTGGCGGTATCCCACCTGCCTGGATACCGCCACTACGGCGTAACAGCGTTGATCAAGAACGCGCGAGCCCCGCGTACACGGCGAGGAGTTGCTCGGTGACCACGTCGGGGTGGAAGACCCGCTCGTAGCGGGACCGGGCCGGGGCGGCGAGTGCGGCGGCGCCGGCGGCGGCCAGCGGCAGCGCGGCGGCGAGCGCCGCCGGCTCCGGCGGCACCACCCAGCCGGCCTCACCGGCCAGGACCCCGGCCGGCAGCGCGGACGCCACCCCGGAGGCACTGCCCAGACCGGCCATGCCACCGACACCACCCGGCCCGCCTGAAGCGGCGGGGCCGCCGGGGCTGGCCGGGGCGGGGGCCGAGGCGATCACCGCCGGGCCGGTGCCCGCGGGCTCGCGCGGGGTGTCCGCGCCGACCAGGTACGGAATACCACCCAGTGCCGTGCCGAGGACCGGTCGGCCGCTGGCCAACGCCTCGATGATCACCGTGGGCAGCACGTCGTGCCAGGTGGAGGTGGCCAGCACCACGGCGCTCGCGGCCAGTGCCGAGCGGACCCCGGCCCGGTCCAGCGGGCCGAGGAAGGTCACGTCGGCGCGTTCGGCCGCCGCCGCCTCGACCAGCGGACGCAACTCACCGTCACCGGCCACCCGCAGCGGCCCGAGCGCCCCGTCGGGGTGCCGACGCCACGCCTCCAGCAGCAGGCCGAGCCCCTTCTCCGGGGAGAGCCGGCCGAGGAAGAGGAAGCCCTGACCAAGCGGGGCGGGCGTACCAGGATCGGGAATGCCGTTCGGCTTCACCACGATCCGAGAGTCCGGGATGCCGTAGTCGCGCAGGTGGTCGGCGACCGCGCTGGTCAGCGCGATGAACCGGTCCACCGACTTCCAGGTGCCCCGGTGCACGGCCAGGGTGGTGGCCATCAGCGCGCTCTGCGCCCGGGACCCGCGGTAGCAGCGGTGCACCACCGCCGGCACCCCGAGCGCCCGCCCCCGGCAGTCCTGGCAGATCACCCCGTCGCGGAAGTACAGGCCCGAGGAGCAGACCTGGCGGTAGTTGTGCACCGTCTGCACCACCGGCACGCCGTGCTTGTGCGCGGTCCGCACCACCCAGGGCGAGAGCAGCGGGTACGGGTTGTGCAGGTGCAGCACGTCCGGCCGGTGCTCGGTGAGCAACTGGGACAGCTCCTGCTGGGCCCGGGGCGCATAGATCGGGGAGATCGGCAGCAGGGCCTTCGCCGTCTTCGGCATCGACGGGATCTCGTCGGAGCTGCGCAGGAAGGGCAGCACCTCCACACCGGCGGCGGTGAGCTGGGCGATCTCCGCGTCGACGATGGTGTTCTCACCGGAGGGCTGAGCTTCCCGGTACCGGTTGTGCGCCACCACGATTCTCACGGGATTCGTCTTTCGTTCACGACTGCGGGACTCGCAAGCTCATTCCTCGCGCTCACGGGAAAGAAGGCTACCGTTGGACGATGCCCGAACTACCGGAGGTGGAGGCGCTCGCGGGTTACCTGCGACAGCGCGCGGTGGGCCGCCGCGTCGAGCGGTTGGAGGCCGTCGCGATCAGCGCCCTGAAGACGTACGATCCGGCGCTGACCGCGGTCACCGGCCGGTCGGTGACCGACGCCCGCCGGCACGGCAAGTTCCTCGACGTCGTTTTCGACGGTGACCTGCACCTGGTGGTGCACCTGGCGCGGGCCGGCTGGCTGCACTACCGGGAGGCGTTCGCCTCGACCGTCCCGCTCCGACCGGGCAAGGGCCCGATCGCGCTGCGGGCCCGTCTGGACGACGGTTCCGGTTTCGACCTGACCGAGGCCGGTACGCAGAAGAAGCTCGCCGTGTACCTGGTGACCGATCCGCAGGCGGTGCCCGGAGTGGCCAAGCTCGGCCCGGACGCGCTCTCGGCCGATCTGGCCGCCTTCGCCGGGGCACTGCGGAGCCGCCGGGGACAGCTCAAGGGGGTGCTCACCGATCAGGCGGTGCTGGCCGGGGTGGGCAACGCGTACTCGGACGAGATCCTGCACGCGGCGAAGCTGTCACCGTTCGCCCTGACCGACCGACTCACCGACGACCAGATGGCGACGCTGCACGCGGCCACCCGACGGGTGCTCGGCGACGCGGTCACCCGCTCACTGGGGCAGCGGGCCGCGGAACTGAAGGGTGAGAAGCGCTCCGGGCTGAAGGTGCACGCCCGTACGGGACTGCCCTGCCCGGTCTGCGGCGACACCGTGCGTGAGGTTTCCTTCGCCGATTCGAGCCTCCAGTACTGCCCGACCTGTCAGACCGGCGGCAAGCCCCTTGCTGACCGAAGGCTGTCCAGACTTGTACGGTGAGTAACGACACGCTTGACTACGGAGCGGAATCGGACGCGGGGTGCGCAACCACGGTCCGGCACTCTTCCCGGGCCGCCATCCATCGGTATAGTGGCTCGGTCCCCGGCTTCCGGATGGCGTGGAGCCGGCCAGATCCCAGGCGAAAACGAGTCCGTCACGCAATGTCTCTCGGGTCGGCGTCGAGGCGGAATCCGCGTGGGAAACTGGAACGGTGGGAGACTCGGGCCCTTACGGCGAGTAAGCGGTGCGGGTCATGCGGGAGGACATGGGTGAGGTGACGACAAGCCTCCAGCGCCCGGTAACCAACGAAGGCCGGAGCAGACTCGTGCGGCACGTCGACAGCTTCGAGATCCAGCCGCCGAACCCGCCGTCGCACAACGGCGTGCCCCGCTCGGCGTGGGCGCGGGCTCGACGACGCGTCTCCCGCTGGCATCGGCCGTACACCGCGATTCTGCTGCTGCTCGACTTCGCGGCGGCGGCCTTCGCCAGTTTCACCGCGATCCGCACCTTCGACCAGGCCACCGCCGGTTTCCACGAGGCCCAGAACGACCCGACCTGGTTCCACACGGTGGCTTTCCTGCTGCTGCCGCTGGGCTGGCTGACCATTCTGTGGTTCAACGGGGCCTATGACCGGCGCTGTCTCGGTCTCGGGCCGGACGAGTTCAAGCGGGTGATCCGGGCCGGCGTGGCGGTATGCGCGGCCGTGTCGTTCCTCGCCTTCGCCACCAAGACCGACCTGTCCCGGTTCACCGTCGGCACCGCCCTGCTGCTGGCCCTGCTGTTGATCCTGCTGGGCCGGATCCTGACCCGCTTCGTGCTGCACGTGATGCGCCGCAACACCCAGCAGGCGGCCCACCGGATGGTGCTGGTCGGCACCCTGCCGGAGTGCCTGGAGGTCTACACCGCGGTCACCCGTAACCCCGCCGCCGGGCTGGTGCCGGTGGCCATCCACATCACCGACGGTTACGCCGCGGCCAAGGGCGTGCAGACCCCCGTCCCGGTGTACGCCGGCCGTGACGTGCTGGCCCTGGTGCGGGAGGTCGGCGGCGACACGATCGCGGTCTGCGGCTCGGCCAGCGCCGAGCCGGGCGAGCTGCGCCGGCTGGCCTGGCAGTTGGAGGGCTCCGGCGTCGACCTGGTGGTGGCACCGCAGCTGACCGACATCGCCGGCCCCCGGGTGCACATCCGCCCGATCGAGGGCCTGCCGCTGCTGCACGTCGAGGAGCCCACCCTGTCCGGGCCGGCGCTGCTGGCCAAGAACATGATGGACCGGGTCGCCGCCGGCCTGGGCCTGCTGGCGCTGATCCCGGTCTTCATCGTCATCGCCATCGCCATCCGGATCTCCGATCCCGGTCCGGTCTTCTTCCGCCAGCCCCGGGTGGGGCACGAGGGGCGCACCTTCCGGGTGTGGAAGTTCCGCACCATGTACGTCGACGCGGAGGACCGGCTGGCCAGCCTGGTCGACCAGAACGAGACCGACGGCATGCTGTTCAAGATGAAGCAGGATCCTCGGGTCTTCCCGGTGGGCCGCTTCCTGCGTGCCTCGTCGCTTGACGAGCTGCCGCAGCTGATCAACGTGCTGATGGGCGAGATGTCCCTGGTCGGGCCGCGTCCGCTGCCCGCCGACGACGGCGACTTCCTCGGCGACGTACGCCGCCGGCTGCTGGTCCGCCCCGGGATGACCGGGCTGTGGCAAGTGTCCGGCCGCTCCGACCTGTCCTGGGACGAGGCCGTCCGACTGGACCTCTACTACGTCGACAACTGGTCGCTGGCGTACGACCTGAGCATCCTGTGGCGCACGGTGGGCGTGGTGCTGGCGCGCAAGGGCGCGTACTGAATCAGCTCTTTCCCTGCGCCACCGCAACCAGCAGGATCATCGACGTGGGTGGCAACCTCTCGGCCGGCATCGGAGTCTTGTCGCTGGTCGTCGTGCTGACCGGGGCACTGGTCGCGGTCGCTCGGCTGCGTGGCCGGCGGGGCATCGCCACGGCCAGCCAGCGGGCCACCTACGAGGTGCTGCACACCACCGGCTTGGCCGCCGAGCCGCTGCGGGCCGGGCTGAGCCCGGCGGGTGCGGCGAAGGCGGCCCGGCACCTGCGTGGCCTGGTCGGCGCGGCGGGGTTGGCGTTGACCGACACCGAGGAGGTGCTCGCCCTCGACGGGCGCGGTGCGCACCACACCGACCAGCTGCGCGCGGCGGCACAGCGAGTGGTGGCCACCGAGCGGTCCACCGTGCTGGGCGAGGCCGAGTTGTTCTGCGACCGCATCGACTGCGCGGTCCGGGGTGCGGTGGTGGCCCCGATGGCCGGCGCGGAGGGCCGGGTGGCCGGTGCCATGATCGCGGTCACCGACGGCGTGCCCGGTCCGGGCCTGGTGCAGGCGACCATGGAGACCGCCCGCTGGGCGGGCAGCCAACTCGCCCTGGCCGAGCTGGACTCGTCCCGGGAACGGCTGGCCCGCGCCGAGGTCCGGGCGCTGCGGGCGCAGATCAGCCCGCACTTCATCTACAACGCGCTGACCGCGATCGGCTCGTTCGTCCGGACCGATCCGGAGCGGGCCCGGGAGCTGATCCTGGAGTTCGCCGAGTTCACCCGCTACTCGTTCCGGGCCCACGGTGAGTTCACCACGTTGGCCGAGGAGCTTCGGTCGATCGACCGCTACCTGACCATCGAGCGGGCCCGCTTCGGCGACCGGCTTCAGGTGCGGCTGCAGATCGCCCCGGAGGTGCTGCCGGTGACTCTGCCCTTCCTCTGCCTGCAGCCGTTGGTGGAGAACGCCGTCCGGCACGGGTTGTCGCGCAAGCCCGGCACGGGCATGGTGAGCATCGAGGCGCGGGACGCGGGCGCCGAATGTCACATCACGGTGGAGGACGACGGAGTGGGGATGGATCCGGGCACACTGACCGCCGGAATCGCCGAGCTGGCCGGGGCCACCGGTGATCCGGGGGACGACCCGGGCCAGCACGTCGGCCTCTCGAACGTCGACGAACGACTCCGCTCGGTGTTCGGCAGCGACTTCGGCCTGGTGGTGGAGACGGGCGTGGGGTCGGGCACGAAGGTGAGCATGCGGGTGCCGAAGTTCCACCCCGGCGTACGGGCGCGTTCGTGACCGGCAACGGCGGTACGCCCGGCTTCCTGCGGGTGCTGGCGGTGGACGACGAACCCCCGGCCCTGGACGAGCTGGCGTACCACCTGCGTACCGACCCTCGGGTGGCGCGGCTGCACACGGCCGGCGACGCCACCGAGGCGCTGCGGGTGCTCCGCGACGACGAGGTCGACGTGATCTTCCTGGACATCCGGATGCCCGGCCTGGACGGCATGGAGCTGGCCCGGGTGTTGCGTCAGTTCGCCCGGCCACCGGCGATCGTCTTCGTCACCGCGTACGACGACGGTGCCGCGGACGCCTTCGACCTGGGCGCCACCGACTACGTCCGCAAGCCGGTACGCGCGGAGCGGCTCGCCGAGGCACTGCGTCGAGTCGTCGGGTCACGGGTGCTGCCGTCGCATCCGGCGGCCCTGGCCCGCGCCGAGGAGGACCCGACGATCCCCGTCGAGTTGGCCGGCTCCACCCGGATGCTGCCCCGCTCCGCCGTGCGTTGGGTGGAGGCGCAGGGCGACTACGCCCGGCTGCACACCACAGAAGGTTCGCACCTGGTGCGGGTGTCCCTGGCGACGCTCGCCGAGCGGTGGGCCGACGCCGGGTTCGTCCGGATCCACCGGTCCTACCTGGTGCAGTTGCGGCTGATCGCCGAGCTTCGACTTGTCAATTCCGGCTACGTGGTCGTGGTCGACGACGCGGAGCTGCCGGTGAGTCGGCGGCACACCCGGGAGTTGAAGGACAAGCTGGTCCGAGCCGCGAAGCAGGAATGGAGCCGCTGAGCGTCCACACCTTTGTCCACAGGGTCAGCGGGTTGTCCACAGGTTGTCCACAGCCGCTTGACATTCCCGTGGGGCGGACGAGACTGCCGGGGTGGCCGCCGAGGATTCACCACCGGCACCCCGCCGACCCGAGCCAGCCGGGACCGCCGCGCCGCCGCCCCGGGCCGCGGAGCCGCTTCAGGCTGCATCGCCGCCCCGGGCTGGGGAAGCGCCCCGGGCTGAGGAGCCGCTTCAGGCTGGGGAGCTGGCTGCCGCGCAGCTGCGCGGGTCGGGGCCGGCTGCACGTACCCGGGTGGTGTTGGCCGAGGTCTCGGGCCGACGACAGCGGGCCGGCGGTGCCCGTACCGAGTTGACCCAGCAGACCCGGGTCGGCGAGACGCTGATCCGCGGCCTGGTACGCGCCCAGCTCGCGCTGGCCCTGCAACTGTCGGCAGTGGTCCTGGTCGGGCTGGGTGGACTGCCCTGGCTGTTCGCCATCGCCCCCTCGGTGGGCCGGATGACAGTGCTCGGTGTCAACCTGCCCTGGCTGCTGCTCGCCGTGCTCTCCTTCCCGTTCCTGGTCGCGGTCGGCTGGACGTACGTACGGCTGGCCGAACGCAACGAGCAGGACTTCACCGACCTGGTCCAGCGGCCGGAGCGTTGAGGTGACAAACGACCTCGTCGTACCGGCGATCGTGGCGGTCACCCTGGCCACCCTCGGGATCGGCTTCTACGGGCTGCGGCTGGCCCGCACCACCTCCGACTTCCTGGTCGCCTCGCGGGTGGTCAGCCCGACCTGGAACGCCGCCGCGATCGGCGGCGAGTACCTGTCGGCGGCCAGCTTCCTCGGTGTCGCCGGGCTGATCCTCAAGTACGGCGTGGACGTGCTCTGGTATCCGGTCGGCTTCGCGGCCGGCTACCTGGCTCTGCTGCTCTTCGTCGCCGCGCCGCTGCGCCGCTCCGGCGCCTTCACCCTGCCCGACTTCTGCGAACTGCGGCTGGGCTCCCGTCGTTTGCGCACGCTGGCCACCGTCTTCGTGATCTTCATCGGCTGGCTCTACCTGGTGCCCCAGTTGCAGGGCGCCGGGCTGACGCTGGCCACCCTGGCCGGTTCCCCGTACCCGGTGGGTGCCCTGGTGGTGGCGGTGGTGGTGACCGCCAACGTGGCGCTGGGCGGGATGCGGGCGGTCACCTTCGTGCAGGCGTTCCAGTACTGGCTGAAGTTGACCGCGCTGGCCGTACCCGCGATTTTTCTGGCGCTTCAGTGGCAGGCCGACGGGCGGCCGGCGGTGACCCCGCCCGACGGGCCGACCTTCCGAACCGCGACCACAGTCGTTGTCGAACATCGCGCCGTCCTGACCCTGCCGGACGGGCAGAGCCGCCAGGTGAACCCCGGCGACGAGTTGACCTTCGCCGCCGGCGAGCCGGTGCCCGAGGTGTCCGGGGTCGCCACCAGCGCGACCGACTGGTTGCTGCCCAGCACCGCCGGCTCGGACGACCGGGGACTGTTCGCCACGTACTCCCTCATTCTGGCCACCTTCCTGGGCACCATGGGGCTGCCGCACGTGCTGGTCCGCTTCTACACCAACCCGGACGGCACCGCGGCCCGCCGCACCACGCTTGTCGTGCTGGCCCTGGTCGGGGTCTTCTATCTGCTGCCCACCATCTACGGCGTGCTGGGTCGGATCTACACCCCACAACTGCTGGTCAGTGGCCAGACCGACGCGGTGGTGGTGCTGCTGCCCGAGGCGGCGCTCGGTGCCGGGACCACCGGTCGACTGCTGGCCGCCCTGGTCGCCGCCGGGGCGTTCGCGGCCTTCCTCTCCACCTCGTCCGGGCTGCTCACCAGCGTCGCCGGGGTGATCTCCACGGATGTGCTGGGCCGTGGCTCGGTGCGCGGCTTCCGGCTCGCCACGGTGATCGCCGGTGGGGTGCCACTGATCCTCGCGCTGAACGTCTCCGGACTCGACGTCTCACAGGTGGTCGGGCTGGCCTTCGCCGTCGCCGCGTCCAGCTTCTGCCCGCTGCTGGTGCTCGGCATCTGGTGGCGTGGGCTCACCGACGCGGGCGCGGCCGCCGGGATCCTGGTCGGCGGCGGCGCGGCGGTGTCGGCGGTGCTGATCACCGTGCTCGGGCCGCCGCTGAGCGGCTGGCCGGCCACCCTCACCGCGCAGCCGGCCGCCTGGACGGTGCCGCTGGCCTTCACGGTGATGGTCGCGGTCTCGCTCGCCACCCGTGGCCGTACCCCCGCCGACACCGGCCGCACCATGCTCCGCCTACACGCCCCCGACAGCCTCCGGCTGTGAAAGGAAGGGCACCTTATTAACGCCTCGTGTAGAGCAAGGGCCCCTTGTTAACACTCGCAGCGGATGACGCCTACGACTGTGGGATGAGTCAAGCTCAGCCTGGTGGCTCAGGGAGCGCTGGCCGCCACCGGATACGGTCTGTCACATGACTGGCGAGTACCCTGCGTTGGCGCTACGTGGCCTGGCCAAACGATTCGACAGCAAGGTCGCCGTGGCCGGGGTGAACCTGGACGTACCGGCGGGCTCGTTCTACGGGCTGCTCGGCCCCAACGGCGCGGGCAAGACCACCACCCTGTCGATGGCCGTCGGGCTGCTGCGACCGGACGCCGGCAGCGCGTGGGTGCTCGGGCGCGACGTGTGGGCCGACCCGGTCGAGGCGAAACGGCTGTTCGGGGTGATGCCCGACGGCGTACGGCTGTTCGACCGGCTCAGCGGCGCCGAACTGCTGGCGTACCACGGATTGCTGCGGGGCATGGACCCGGCGGTCGTCGACCAGCGCGCGGCGGAGCTGATCGACGTGCTCGCCCTCTCCGATGCCGGCCGCACCCTGGTGGTGGACTACTCGGCCGGCATGAAGAAGAAGATCGGCCTCGCCTGCGCCCTGCTGCACGGACCCCGGCTGCTGGTGCTGGACGAGCCCTTCGAGGCGGTCGACCCGGTCTCGGCGGCGCTGATCCGCGACATCCTCCAGCGGTACGTCACCGGCGGCGGGACGGTGATCTTCTCCAGTCACGTCATGGAGGTCGTGCAGCGCCTCTGCTCGCACGTGGCGATCCTCGCCGAGGGCACCATCAAGCGGGTGGGCACCCTGGAGGAGGTACGCGGGGAGCGCTCACTGGAGGAGGTCTTCGTCGAGGTGGTCGGCGGGCGTACGGCAACCGGCGAGGAGTTGTCGTGGCTGTCCCGGTGACCGACCCGGCCAGCCGCGTACACCCGGTCAAGGCGCGGCACTTCGTCCGGCTCAAGCTGCGGGTGATCGGCAACAACTTCCGGGGCCAGGCCTGGCGGGCCGTGCTGTTCGTGATCGGCTCGCTGGTCGGGCTCTGGCTCGCAGCCACCGCCTTCTTCGGCCTGGCAGCCCCCGGGTTCGCCGGCGAGGACCGGTACGCGCTGCTGGTCGCCGCGTTCGCCGGCGGCCTGACGGTGCTCGGCTGGCTGCTGCTGCCCCTGGTCTTCTTCGGCGTCGACGAGACCCTCGACCCGGCCCGCTTCGCGTTGCTGCCGCTGTCCCGCCGGACCCTGGTCACCGGGCTGTTCGCCGCGGCGCTGGTGAGCGTGCCCACGGTCGCCGTACTGGTGGCGCTCTCCGGGCTGGTGGTCACCGCCGGGGTGTTCGGTGGCTGGCCCGCAGCCGCGGTGGCCGTTCTCGGAGTGATCTCCGGACTGCTGCTCTGCGTCGCCGCCGCACGGGCGATGACCAGCGCCTTCGCCAGCATGCTCCGATCCCGCCGGGTACGCGACCTGGCGGCCGTCCTGCTCGCGGTGGCCGCCGCGTTGCTCGGTCCGTTGCAGCTGGCCGGTCTCGCCGCGATCCGGGACACCGACTGGGACCGGCTCACCGGTGTGGCGACCGTGATCGGCTGGACACCGTTCGGCGCACCCTGGACCGCCGGCATCGACGTGGCGCAGGGCCGAGCCTGGGCGGCACCGCTGAAACTCCTGATCACCGTCGTGACGATCGTCGCGCTGCTGGCCTGGTGGTCGCGCTCGTTGGAGTCGGCGATGATCGGTACGGCCAGCACCGGGCCGTCCAAGGGCAAGCCGGAGGTCAGTGGCGGCGCGGTGGACCAATTGTTCCCACAGGCGGCCGGCTGGCTGCGCCGGGACCGCTTCGGCGCGCTGGTCGCCCGGGAGGCCCGCTACTGGTGGCGGGACGCCCGACGGCGGGCGAACCTGATCACCATCGCGGTGGTCGGCCTCTTCGTGCCGGTCATGGTCAACGTGGGTGGGCAGGGCTTCAGCATCGACAGCGAGCAGGGCTTCAGCCTCCCCTCCGACACCTCACCGCTGCTGGTCAGTCTCTCCATGCTCTTCGTCGGGTTGCTGGCCGCGATGACCCTGGCCAACCAGTTCGGTTTCGACGGCAGCGCGTACGCGGCCAACGTGATCGCCGGCGTGCCCGGCCGCCTGGAGTTGCGCGCCCGGATGGTCGCCTTCTCGCTCTACGTGCTGCCCATGCTGGTGCTCGTCTCCGTAGTGATGGCGCTGATCCTCGGCGAGCCGACCTGGGTGGGCTTCATGGCCGGCACCCTGATCGCCACCTTCGGCGCCGGGCTGGCGGTCAACTCGTTCGTGTCCGTCCTCGCCGCCTACTCGCTGCCCGAGACGAGCAACCCGTTCGCGATGAACAGCGGCGCCGGGGTGACCAAGAGCCTGCTGGCCCTGGTGGCCATGGTCGCCACCGCCGCGACCGGCCTACCCACGGTGATCGCCGCCGCGCTGCTCGGCGACGCCTGGCTCTGGTTGGGTCTGCCCCTGGGCATCCTCTACGGCGTCGGCGTGGCGCTGCTCGGTTCTTACCTGGCCGGTGACGCCCTGGACCGTCGCCAGCCCGAACTGCTGACCGCCGTCACCCCGCGCCGCTGACCATCCGCGGCCGATCGCGGCTCGCGGCTCGGCGGTCGCTGGTCTGGGGTCGCTGGTTTGGGGTCGCTGGTCGCGGCTCACGGGCCGGCGGTCGCGGGGTGACGGCCGGCGGTCACGGGGCATGCTGCTCGGGGATGCGGGGTGCACCGTTGCGGTGGCCGCGGGAGCGCAGGGCGGCCCGCACCTCGGCGACGAAGCCGTCGAAGTCCTCGCGGAGGCGCTTCGCAGTCAGGTGCAGGACGATCCAGTCACCGCCGACCACCGGCTTGAGCCGTCGGCGATCCGCGTCGAACTGCGCCGGGTCGTCGTGCCAGAGGCCGTCGTACTCGATCGCCACCCGATAGTCCGGCCAAGCAAGATCGAGACGGGCGAGGAACCGACCCTGGGCCGACACCACCCATTGGGTACGCGGACGCGGCAGCCCGGCCAACACGAGCCGAACCCGAGCACGGGACTCCTGCGGCGACTCGGCCCCGGCATCCGCCAGGTCGACCGCGACACGCGGGCCCTCACGGCCCCATAGAGGCATGGCCTCGATGCAGGATCGCGCTCGATGCGGGAGCCCGCTCCACCGCCTGGGCGACCCAACGAACAAGCGCCCTCGCACGTCCCGCAGGGGATTACCTCCAGCAAGATCGCGCTCGACGTGGGAACAAGTGCCCTCGCAGGCCCCGTAGAGGGGTTATCTCGAACAAGGTCACGCTCGATCTGTGATCGAGTGGTTCCGTGCTGGCAACCAGACCACTCGATCCCAGATCGAGCGTGACCTTGTCGGATCGGGCCTTGCTGCGACCCCGCGTTCACCCCCGCCGGGCCGCTAAGCGGCACCCGCGCACGGCGAGTTGGCGTATTCAGCCCTGTTCCGGCCTCTTGCACGCGCCGGTGGGCCGCGACACCGGGCCGAGCTCTATCAGCGGTTCGTCGGCTGGGCGCGGGCACGCGGGCAGGCCGGGCGGGTCACAATGTTTCACGTGAATCCAGAGCCGGGCGCCCAGATCCACCACAGCGATCCGTTCGCCGTACCGGCCGACAAGCGTTCGCCCGTACGCCGGTTTCGGGGTCGGCTCGCCGCGCCGGTGACGCTGTGGACGGCGCCGGGGCCGGCGGGTTTGACGGTTTCGTCGACGTTGGTGGCCGACGGTGATCCCGGGCGGTTGCTCGGCCTGATCGACGCGGAGTCGGATCTCTGGGCGGCGGTCGAGGAGGCGGGTCGGTTCGCCGTGGCACCGTTGAGCCCGGGGCACCGACAGCTCGCCGACCGGTTTGCCGGTCTGTTCCCGTCCCCTGGCGGCCTGTTCGCCATCGACAGCTGGGCCGAGACGCCCTACGGGCCGGTGCCTGCCGGCGGCGGCGGTTGGGCCGGTTGCCGGCTTGACGGCGCGCGGGAGTACGGCTGGAGCCTGCTGGTCGAGGCGACCATCGAGCGGGTGGAGCTGACGGACGACGGTGGGCCGCTGCTGCACCACCGTGGCCGCTACCACGAGCTGGGCTGATCCCGCCGAGCCACCACCGTCGCACCCGAGCTACAACCACCTACCCGCTGCCGCGCGCTTACCGGTCAGCGGTGTGATCCAGGTCATTGAGCGCAGCAGCGCGGCCGTTCGGCGCAGCCGTCGACCGGCACCGATATTGCCTCTTCTCCGGCGGGGAGCGCGCTTTCTACCGTGCGCGAAACTCCTGACGTCTGTGAAGGTGGTGATCAAATGTCCACGGACACCCCTGCTACCGCGCCGACCGACTCGGAACCGGAGCGGTACCTCGCGGTCCAACGGTCCGACGAGTTCGCCGGGTTGCGTCGCGCGCTGCGCGGCTTCGTCTTCCCGATGACCATCGCGTTCTTCCTGTGGTACGCGCTCTACGTGATCCTCTCCGCGTACGCGCGAGACTTCATGGGCACCCGACTGTTCGGCAGCAACATCAATGTTGCGCTGGTCTTCGGCCTGCTCCAGTTCGTCTCCACCTTCCTCATCGCCTGGCTCTACTCCCGGTACGCCGACCGGAAGATCGACCCGGTGGCCGACAAGATCCGCGGCGAGCTCACCGGAGGTGAGTCGTGAACTCAGTCGTCCTCGCGGCCGAGGCGGGCAACACCACCGCCCGCAACCTGACCATCGTGCTGTTCCTGGCCTTCGTGGCGGCGACCCTGGCCATCACGATCTGGGCCAGCCGGCAGACCAAGACCGCCACCGACTTCTACGCGGGCGGCCGGTCGTTCTCCGGCTTCCAGAACGGCATGGCGATCGGCGGCGACTACATGTCCGCCGCGTCCTTCCTCGGTATCGCCGGCATCATCGCGCTCTACGGCTACGACGGCTTCCTCTACTCCATCGGCTTCCTGGTGGCCTGGCTGGTGGCGCTGCTGCTGGTCGCGGAGCTGCTGCGGAACTCCGGGCGGTACACGATGGCCGACGTGCTGGCGTTCCGGATGCGCCAGCGTCCGGTGCGTACGGCGGCGGCGGTCTCCACCATCACCGTCTCGATCTTCTACCTGTTGGCGCAGATGGTCGGCGCGGGCGCCCTGGTGGCACTGCTGCTCGGCATCCGGCCGGGCACCACCTTCCTGGGCATGGACGCGGACACCGCCAAGGTGGCGACCATCATCATGGTCGGCGCGCTCATGATCATCTACGTCACCGTGGGTGGCATGAAGGGCACCACCTACGTGCAGATCGTCAAGGCGTTCCTGCTCATGGGTGGCGCGCTGTTGATGACCCTGCTGGTGCTGGCGAAGTACAAGTTCAACCTCTCCTCGCTGCTCGGTGACGCGGCCGCGAGTTCCGGCCAGGGCACCGCATTCCTGGAACCCGGTCTGAGGTACGGCGTCGAGGTCGCCGGCAACGCGACACAGACCTTCTACAACAAGGTCGACCTGCTCTCCCTCGGCATCGCGCTGGTGCTCGGCACCGCCGGCCTGCCGCACATCCTGATCCGCTTCTACACCGTCCCGACGGCGAAGGCGGCTCGCAAGAGCGTGCTCTGGGCGATCGGCATCATCGGCTCGTTCTACCTGCTCACCCTGGCGCTCGGCTTCGGCGCGGCGGCGCTGGTCGGTGGCGACGCCATCCGGGAGCAGGATCGGGCCGGCAACACGGCCGCACCACAGTTGGCCGAGGCCCTGGGGATCGACTTCTTCGGCGGTGAACTGGGTGGTGCGGCATTGCTGGCGATCATCGCGGCGGTCGCCTTCGCCACCATCCTGGCGGTGGTCGCGGGGTTGACGTTGGCCTCATCGTCGAGCCTGGCGCACGACTTCTACGCCAACGTCGTCAAGCGGGGCTCCGCGTCGGAACGGCAGGAGGTGAACGTCGCCCGGATCTCCGCCCTGGTGATCGGCGCGGTCTCCATCGCCCTGTCGATCTACGCGCAGAACCTGAACGTGGCGTTCCTGGTGGCGCTGGCCTTCGCGGTGGCCGCCTCGGGCAACCTGCCGGCGATCCTCTACAGCCTGTTCTGGAAGCGGTTCAACACCTCCGGCGCGGTCTGGGCGATCTACGGCGGTCTGCTCGCGGCTGTGGTGCTGGTGTTCTTCTCACCGGTTGTCTCCGGTGCGCCGACGGCGATGTTCCCGGACCACGACTGGCAGTGGTTCCCGCTGTCCAACCCGGGCATCCTGTCCATCCCGTTCGGCTTCCTCTGCGGCTGGATCGGCACGGTGATCTCCAAGGAGAGCGACGAGGAGAAGTACGCCGAACTGGAGGTGCGTGCCCTGACCGGTGCCGGCGCGCACTGACCCGCACCTGTTAACAGGGGCCCCCTGTAGTACGCGAGGCGTTAACAGGGGGCCCCTCCTTTAGGCTTGGCGGCATGAAGGTTGAGCAGCGTTTCGGTCCCGGTCACCGGGTCCTGGTCACCGGCGGCGCCGGCTTCGTTCCCTCGCACCTGGTGGATGCGTTGATCGCCCGCGGTTGCACGGTGGTCGCGGTGGACAACTTCGTCACCGGCTCGAAGGAGAACGTCGCCCACCTGCTCGACGCGCCGACCTTCACACTTGTCGAGGCGGACATTTCCGACGGGCTGCCGGATCATCCCGCGCTGGCGGAACGGTTCGACGCGATCCTGCACATGGCCTCGCCGGCCAGCCCGACCGACTTCGAGAAGCTGCCGGTGGAGATCCTGCGGGTGGGTTCGGTGGCCACCCTGCACCTGCTGGACCGCGCGGTCGCCGACGGCGCCCGGTTCCTGCTGGCCTCCACCTCCGAGGCGTACGGCGACCCGAAGGAACACCCGCAGCGGGAGACGTACTGGGGCAACGTCAACCCGATCGGCATCCGCAGCGTGTACGACGAAGCAAAGCGCTTCTCCGAGGCCGCGACGATGGCGTACCGACGCAGTCGGGGTCTGGACACCGCCATCGTGCGCATCTTCAACACCTACGGCCCCCGGATGCGGCCGGACGACGGACGGGCCATCCCGACCTTCATCTCCCAGGCGCTGCGTGGTGAGCCGATCACCGTGCACGGCACCGGCAACCAGACCCGCTCGATCTGCTACGTGGCGGATCTGGTCCGGGGCATCCTGCTGTTGCTCGACTCCACCGAGAGCGGGCCGGTGAACTGCGGCACCGAGCACGAGGTGAGCATGCGGGAACTGGCCGAGACGATCGTGTCACTCTGCGGCAGCAGCTCTGAGGTGACGTACGTCACCCGCAGCGCCGACGATCCGGAGATGCGCCGGCCCGATCTCAGCCTCGCCCGCGAGGTGCTCGGCTACGAGCCGACGGTGACGCCGGAGATCGGCCTGCGACGCACCATCGACCATTTCCGGGAGCGGCTGGCCTAGCCGGTCCGACACGGCGCGGGGGTTCGACGCAGGGCGACAGTGGCCGGGGCTGCGTACCCTGAGTGACATGTCAGCGACCAGCCCCGATGCCCACCGGCTCCCTCACCTGCACCGCAGCGCCGGGCGCGCGGCGGTGCCGGGCCCCGGTCGCGGCGGGCGTGCCGCCCGACCGGCCGACACCGCCCAGTGGCAGCCCGGCTACGACGAGGAGCCGGTACGGTCCGGCGGGCCGGGCGGCCCGCGTGGGCCGCTGGGGCCGGGAGGACCGGGCAGTGGTCCGCCCCGGAGGCGGGGACCGCACTGGCGGCGCATCGCCTTGGTGGCCGGCGTCGTCGTGTTGGCGCTGGCGTTGATCGGTGGGGGCGGGGCCTGGTTCTACGCCCGCAGCCTCGACAAGAATCTGGCCCGGACCGACCCCTTCTCGGAGATCACCGGCGGTCGGCCGGCGAAGTCGGTGGACGGCGCGCTGAACATCCTCATGGTGGGTACCGACTCGCGGGATCCGGACGCGCCGATGGACCGGCCCGGTGAGTGGCGGGCCGACACGATCATCGTCATGCACATCCCCGCCGACCACCAGAAGGCGTACCTGGTCTCCATCCCCCGTGACCTGTACGTGCCGATTCCGGAGAGCGCCGGCGCGGACTGCGGCTCCGGCCAGCGTCGCAAGATCAACGCCGCCTTCGCCTTCGGCGGGCTGCCGCTGGCGGTACGCACGGTCGAGTGCTTCACCGACGTGCACATCGATCACGTGATGGCGATCGACTTCGGTGGCTTCAAGCAGGTCACCGACGCCCTCGGTGGAGTGGATCTGGAGGTGGAGCGGACGATCACCTCGATCCACAAGCCGTACCGGAAGTTCACCAAGGGCACCAACCACATGAACGGGACCGAGGCGCTGGACTGGATCCGTCAGCGCAAGCAGTTCCCCGACGGCGACTTCGCCCGGATGCGCCACCAGCAGGAGTTCCTGCGTGCCCTGATGGACAAGGCGGCGAGCACCGGCACGCTGACCAACCCGAAGAAGCTGAACGCCTTCCTACGGTCGGTGACCGACGCGGTCACGGTCGATCACGGCTTCTCGCTCACCGACATGGCGGTGCAGTTCCGCAACCTGCGGGGCGAGAACCTCACCTTCGTCACCAGCCCGCACCTGGGCAGCGAGACCATCAACGGCGAGTCGGTGGTGGTCTCCGACCGGGAGAAGGCCCTGGCCATGTACCGCGCGATGTCCGCCGACACGATGGCCGAGTGGATGTCGGCCAACAAGCCATCGACCAGCGGTAACGGCTGACGCGGCCAGCTGAACCCTTCCTGTGAGCCAACGGCTGATCGGATGTTTGACTCTGACCGTTCGGTCATTTCGCCAGGATGACGCGGCGGAGAACAGTAACTGGCCGTCATGAGAACTCGCTTCGGCGGGATTGCGTACGTAAAGTGTCTCCGCCCCCTTTTGCTACACAAGAGCTGGAGCGCGCATGCCGGTTCACAGTTCCGCCTTGCTCGAACCACCTCATGCGACTGCCACCCCACCGCCGCCGCCCGGGGGCAGGAAGCGATCCGGCAAGGCCGGGAAGGGGCGTCCGCGGCGCAAGGATCCGCTCTGGGCCCGACTCACCGTGGTGGCCGGAGCCGTGCTGATGATGACAAGCGGTGTCGCCATCGTCGGCAGCAAGGCGGTGATCAGCCAGGCCACCGGCAGCATCACCCAGCGCAACCTGCTCGGCGACGCGGGCAAGACGTTGGCCGAGGGCGGGTCCGACCTCAAGGGCCCGATCGACATGCTGCTGCTGGGCGTGGACGCCCGGGAGCGCTGGGCCGCCGACGACGTCCGGGCGGACAGCATCATCGTGCTGCACATCCCGGCCACCCACGACCAGGCGTACCTGATCTCCATTCCCCGGGACACCGAGGCGCAGATCCCCGCCTGGCCGAAGGGCAACTACGCCGGCGGCGTCGACAAGATCAACGCCGCGTTCCAGGTCGGCGCCCGCAACGGCGGCGGCTGGGAGGGTGGCGCCCAGGTGATGGCTCAGACGATCAAGAACATGACCGGCGTCAGCTTCGACGGCGCGGCCATCATCAACTTCGGCGGCTTCAAGAACGTCATCGACGCCCTCGGCTCGGTGCGGATCTGCCCGAAGCAGGACGTCAAGTCGACCCACATGTCGTACGTCGACGGCAAGCCGATGTGGAACGCGGACGCCAAGAAGACCGGCAAGCCGCGTACTCCGGTGGTGCACAAGAAGGGCTGCCAGGAGATGGAGGGCTGGGCCGCGCTGGACTTCTCCCGGCAGCGCTACGGCCTCGCCAACAGCGACTACGACCGCCAGCAGAACCAGCAGCAGCTGATCAAGGCGATGGCGAAGAAGGCCAGCCAGAACGGCACGCTGACCAACCCGGTCAAGCTGAACGAGTTGATCAAGGCGGCGGGCAAGGCGTTCATCCTCGACACCGGCGGCGTCTCGGTGGAGGACTTCGTCTTCACCATGCGCGGCGTCACCGGCAACGAGCTGATCATGCTCAAGACCAACGGCGGCACCTACAACGCCAAGGGCAACGGCAACGAGGCGCTCGACGAGCAGACCCTGGACATGTTCCGGGCGGTCCGGCAGGACAAGCTCGCCGAGTTCGTCTTCTACAACCCCGAGGTGATCTCCAACCGGAAGTGACCGGCGGGCGCGGATCTTCGTAATCTCCCGTCACGCTGCGTAAACCTCTCCTAGCCTGACATGAGACGTGTTCAGGTTGGGCTAGCGGGAGGGACGTCACGGCCAGTCGGGTGCGCGACGGCGGGACGCGGCCGCCGGGGAAGGGTTCCCGGCATCCGCGCTGGGCGCGCGTGCTGCTCGGAGCCGGGCTGGTGGTGGTGCTGCTGGCGGCGGTCGCCGTGGTCGGCCTCCGGGTGCTCGCCGACCGGTACGAACGCACCATCACCCACGAGCAGTTGCTCGATCCGTCCGCCCGCACCGACCGTACCGACCTGGACGGACCGCTCAACTACCTGCTCGTCGGCTCGGACCGGCGTCCCGGCGACACCGGTCCGGAGCAACGCACCGACACCATCCTCATCGTGCACGTCCCCGCCGGGCTGCGCGAGGGCTACCTCGTCTCGGTACCCCGGGACCTGTTGGTCAGCATCCCGGCCGCGGCCGGCTGGCCGGGCGGCGATGACAAGATCAACACCGCTTACGAGTACGGCGGGGGCGGCCAGTCCGGTGCCCAGTTGCTCTCCACCACCCTGACCCGGCTCACCGGGATCCGCTTCGACGGTGCCGCCCTCGTCGACTTCGCCGGACTACGCAGCGTCATCGACCTGCTCGACGGCGTCGAGATGTGCGTACGGACCGAGGTGCGCTCGATCCACACCAACCGGGTCTTCCAGCCCGGCTGTCAGCGGATGGACGGCGCTGCGGCGCTCGACTACGTACGCCAGCGCTACGACCTGCCCGGCGGCGACTACGACCGGCAGACCCACCAGCAGCAACTCCTGGGGGCGATGCTCGAACGAGCGGGCGAGACCCGGGTGCGCACCAACCCCGTCCAGATGCACCAGCTCATCAGGGCCGTCGGCGAGTCGTTGACCGTGGACACCAACGGCGTACCGGTGGAGGATCTGCTGCTCGCCCTGCGCGGGCTCTCCACCGACGGACTGCGCGGTGTGCAGGTGCCGTCGTACCCGCAGACCATCGACCAGGTCTCCTACGTCCTGCTCGACAACGGCGGTGAGGGACTGTTCGAGGCGGTCCGCGGCACCCGGATGCCGCAGTGGGCCGGTGCGCATCCGCGCTGGGTGACCCAGCTCTGACGGAGCCATAGGTGGCGTCGATCCTCGCCGGGCCCGCCGAGGATCTACCCTTGGTACCCGTGTTCGGATCCCAGATACCCACCGTGACCGTTTCCGAGATCACCGACGACACGTACCTGCTCGACGTCCGGGAGGACGACGAGTGGGCCGCCGGTCACGCGCCGGAGGCCCACCACCTGCCGATGATGGAGTTGCCGGCCCGGATCGCCGAGGTGCCGACCGACCGCGACGTGGCCGTCATCTGCCGCTCGGGCGGGCGCTCCGCCCAGGTCGTGGCGTACCTGATGCGCAACGGGTGGGACCAGGTCCGCAACGTCGCGGGCGGGATGGGCGACTGGGCGAGCGCCGGACGGCCGGTGGTCGCCGACAACGGGCAGCCGGGCCGGGTCCTGTAGGGCGCAATGGGCGCACCCCTCGTATTCGCGCACCGCGGCGCCTCGCACGACCTGCCCGAACACACCCTCGCGGCCTATCTGCGGGCGCTCGACGAGGGTGCCGACGGGCTGGAGTGCGACGTACGGCTGACCCGCGACGGGCACCTGGTCTGCGTACACGACCGTCGGTTGGAACGGACCAGCAACGGCCGAGGGCCGGTCAGCACCCGTACCCTCGCCGAGTTGGAGAGCCTGGACTTCGGTTCCTGGCACCCGGGCTGCGTACCGCCCGACGGTGACGAGGTGCTCGACGAGTCGCACACCCGGCTGCTCACCCTCGAACGGCTGCTGGAGGCGGTCCTCGCCGCCGGTCGACCGGTACGGCTGCTGGTGGAGACCAAGCACCCGTCCCGCCACGGCGGGGACGTCGAACGTCGACTGGTCGCCCTGCTGCGCCGCCACGGGCTGGCCGAACCGCGCCCGGACGCCCCGGTACAGGTCACCGTGATGTCGTTCTCCCCGCTGGCCGTACGCCGGATCCGGGCTCTTGCTCCCGCGCTGCCGACGGTGCTGCTGCTGGAGGTGCTGCCGCGCTGGCTGCGCCTCGGCCGCCTGCCGTTCGGTGCCGGCATCGCCGGTCCGGGCATCGGGCTGGTGCGGGCCCGACCGATGCTGGTGCCCGCCCTGCGGGCAGCCGGCAACCAGGTCTACGTCTGGACGGTGAACGAGCCGAACGACCTCGACCTGGTGCTGGCCGCCGGGGTCGACGGCGTGATCACCGACCGTCCGGCGCACACGCTCGCCCGATTGGCCCGGTAACCAACTCGGGGGTGCCCAGATACACGAATCGCGGGGCACACTCTGGGTCATGCCGGACCGCACCGACTACTCGGCCCTCATCGCCGGGCACACCGTCATCATCGAGATGATCAATTCCGGTGACGCGGGTCTGCCGGTCCTGAACCGACTGCTCCGGATGGCCCAGCCGGCCCTCGGTGCGGCAGGCATGGCGTTCGTCGAGTTCGCGCCGAGCGGTGGGCGGGTGATCGCCGCCACCGGCGCCGCCGAGTGGATCGTCGGCCGGCCGGTGCCCGCCAACGACCCGGCCACCACCTGCCTGCTCTCCGGGCCGCGCGTGCGGTGCGTACGGACCGACCAGCTGACCAATCAACTCGCCGTCGAACTGGCCGGCCGTGGACTGCTGCAAATGGTCGTGTCCCGGGCGGAACTCGGCGGGCACACCGTCGGCAGTCTGCACGCCCTCTACTCCGCCGACGCCGAGGAACCCAGCACCGAGGAACGGGGAGTCGTCGCCTACCTCGGCACCTGCATCGCGCACATGTACGGCGACCACAGCCACCTGCCGGTGCAGGGTGACGATCCGACGGTCGCGACCCGCGCCGACGGGCCGGACCTTCGAGACGCCCTCGACCAGCAACGCCACGACCGCGAACGCGACCTCTTCGTCGCCGTCACCAGCCACGAGCTGCGTACCCCGGTGACCGTCATCAAGGGGTACGCGGACACCCTCAACGATCACTGGGACTCGCTCGGCGAGGCCGACCGGCGGCAGGCGGCCCGGGTCATCGGGCAACGGGCGAACGAACTGGCCCGGCTGCTCGACCGGCTGCTCTCCTCCGCCGCCGAGGTGTGGCCGGGCGACGGCCCACCGGCCCCGTTCGACTTCGCCGAGACGCTCCGGGTCGCCGTCGCCAACCTGCCGGCCGACCTGCGCCGCCGCGCCACGCTCCAGGTGCCGGCCGACCTGCCCCGGGCGGTCGGGCATCGGCAGAGCCTCGCCACCGTGCTCACCGAACTGGTCACCAACGCCGGAAAGTACTCCCCACCCGGCTCGCCCATCGAGATCAGCGCAGCAGCCGACGGCCGGACGGTCAGCCTTCAGGTCAGTGACCGCGGCATCGGCATCCGCCCGGAACACGTCGAACGCGCCTTCGAACGGTTCTGGCAGGGCGACTCCGGCGACCGGCGGCGCTATCCCGGCACCGGTCTGGGCCTCTATCTCGTCCGTCGGATCGTTGAACAGCAGAATGGATGGGTATTCCTTCGACCGAGGACCGGCGGCGGTACGGTCGCAGAGATGCGACTGCCCTGCCGGTGACCGGTGGGAACAACGGGGGCGGAAGAGGGGCAGAGGTGTCGACCGCAGCTGTCGAACGAGCGTGGTGCGTGGTGGTGCCGCACCACGCCACCGGGGCGCGGGTCGCCCGACACCGGCTCGCCACCGAGTTGGCCGAGGTGGTGCCCCCGACGGTCCTCGCCGACCTGGTGGCGGTCCTGGCCGAATTGGTGGGCAACGCCGTCCGGCACGCCGACCCGCTGCCCGGCGGGGTGGTCCGGGTGTCCTGGCGGTTGCGCGCCACGACCGAGGGCACCCAGGTCCGGCTCCAGGTCACCGACGGCGGGGCTGCGTGCGGTCCGCAGATCCGTCCGGCCGACCTGGGCGCGGCCGACGGCCGTGGCCTGCACATCGTCTCCGGGCTGGCCGACCGGTGGGGCGTGGAACGCGACGGTCTCGGGCAGAGCGTCTGGGCCGACTTCGATCCTGTGCCGCAGCGGCCGGGCCTGGTGCCCGCCGGCTGAACGGCCCGCCAAGGTGGCAGGGGTGGGTCCGGCCCACGCGGTGCCGCCGGGGCCTCTAGGCTGTCTGGCCGTGAGCAAGCGTCGAAAGAACCAGCGGGCGGCCACTCCGAGCGCAAAGCGGGAGCGGGTACGCGACGTCTTCGTGCCCCGCCCCTTCGAAGGGCTGGCCGACGAGCCGGAGTGGATCGCCCTGCGCGAGCTCGTGCCCGCCGCCTCCGCGCCGCTGCGGCTCACCCCGGCGCTGACCGAGGAGTACGGCGACCGCCCGATCACGCTGGCCACGGTGCTGCCGATGGCCGCGCCGGCGATGAGCCGGCAGGACGGGCGCGTCTTCATCGGGCTCCAGCGGCACCAGCAGTCCGGTGACGTGTCGCGGGATCTGGCCGAGTCGCTGCTCTGCGCGCTGCGGACGGAACCGGGCGCGCCGGTCGCCGTACCGCCGTTGCCCGGCCCCGGGCCTCGACTGCAGGACATCCTGGCCGACGGTCCGCTGGAGATCACCCTGCACGAGGGGTTCGAGTTCTGGCTGGTTCCGGAGGCCGTCGACGACCCGACCGTGCAGGCGTCGCTGGAGCGGGCCAACGCGGCGATCTACCCGACCGTACGGTTGGCCGCCGCACCTGCCGCGTACTGGTGCCGGGTGCCGGAGAAGGCGCACGTGCGCTGGGTGCTGCCCGAGGACGAGGAGGCCGCCCTGGACGCCCTGGCACGGCTGAGCGCGGCCGGCTCGCTGACCCTGGGTGAGTCGACCAAGTTCGCGGGCATGTTCCGCGCGCACGGGCGACTGGTGCCGGTCTGGGATCTGCCCGAGGACGTGCCGGCGAGCGACTGGGAGGAGCCGGTCGCCGGGTTCGCCAAGCGGTACGTCGAGGCGCTCGCCGAGACCGGCCCGCTCGACGCGGCGGCCCGCCGGTCCCGGCAGGGTCTGCTCGGCCGCCAGCTCACCCTGCGCTGAGGTCGGGCGCGGGGTGTTAACAGGGGGCCCCGCCTCTACCTGAGGCGTTAAGAAGGGGCCCCTCCTTTCACCCCCGCAGCAGCGGGCAGGACATGCAGCGGGGGCCACCCCGCCCGGAGCCGAGTTCGGAGCCGGCGATCGGGATGATCTCGATGCCGGCCCGTTCCAGCTGCGCGTTGGTCTCGATGTTGCGTTCGTAGCCGACACAGAGTCGGGGTGCCAGCGCCAGCGTGTTGTTGCCGTCGTCCCACTGTTCCCGCTCGGCGGTGACCGGGTCGAGACCGGTGTCGATGACCCGGAGCTGATCCAGGTCCATCGCGTCGGCCGCCGCCCGCAGGAACGGCGCCGGCCCGTCGACCCGCGGGTCGTCGCCGTCGGCACCGGCGATCACGGTGTACGCCGACAGCGAGGTTGCCACGTTCGGGTACATCAGCACCGCGTCGACGTCGACCATCGTGCAGATGGTGTCGAGGTGCATGGTCGCCCGTTCCTGGGCGATCGGCACGACGAGGATGGTGTGGGCCAGTTCGGCGGCGAAGACCCGACGGGCCAGCCGCTCGGCACCGGCCGGAGTGGTCCGCTCGCCCACCCCGACGGCCAGCACCCCGGGCGCCAGCAGCAGAACGTCGCCGCCCTCCAGGTGCTCCAGCTCGGGCCGGTAGACGAACTCGGTGTTGGCGAACCGCGGATGGTGACGGTAGATCGCGTCCGTCAGGGTGGTCTCCCGGCGGCGGGCCGGCATGGCCAGGCTGGTCACGCCCACCCGGTCCCGGATCCACAACGACGAGTCGCGGGTGAACAGCAGGTTGGGCAGCGGTTCGATGACGAAGTCGTGCCGGTCCATCAGGGTGTACACCAGCCCACCCGGGCGGTCCCGGCCGATTCTCAGTTCCTCGTGGGCCAGACCGGCCACCAGCACACCGGCGAGGGCGGCCGGGTCGAGGTACGACAGGTGGGCGGCGACCCGGGCCCGCAGGGTGTCGCCGAGCCGGGGAGAGTCGAGCACCTGCTCGGTGAGTTCGTGCCGGGCGTCGGCCACCGCCAACGTCTCGGTGAGCAGGTCGGTCAGGTAGAGCACCTCGACGCCGCGGGCGCGCAGCGCGTCGGCGAAGCCGTCGTGCTCCTCCTGTGCCCGTCCCACCCAGGGGATCGCGTCGAACAGGAGGGAGTCGTTGTTGCGTGGGGTGAGTCGGGCGAGTTCCGGCCCCGGTCGGTGCACCAGCACGCTGCCGAGCCGACCGACCTCACTGTCCACGTAGTGGCTCACTCTCGCAGCGTAGGGCAGGGTTTGGCGGCATCTGGGAAAACAGCTGTGGATGAATACGGCATTCATCCGCAGTCATTCCGGCGCTCCGGCTTGCCGACCACCCGGACCAGCAACGTAGTGTAGTGAGAACGTAACTTCGAGGGACCTTTTGCCGGAGGTCGCGATGACTGTCTTCCCCGCTCGTCGAGCCGTACCCCCGACCCGGGCACTGCCGCCCGTGGCGGTACCGCACCCCCGGACGGAGGCGGCAGGGGTGGCCGCTCGTCCGTCCCCGTTGGAGTGGGCCCGGCGTCGCCGGGCCGAGCGTGGCGCACGGCGGCTGGAGGCAGCCGGTGCCCGCGCGTTGGGCCAACTGGGTCACCTCGGGCCGGCCTGGCACGTCGTCGACTGGCCCCGGGTGGACCCCGCCGACGTGCTGCTCGACGAGAGCGACGACAACCGGGCCGGGTTCCTCGCCATCGGTCCCAGCGGCCTTTTCGCCGTTACCATCGCCGACCACGGCCGGGCTCGCGTACTGGTCGCCGGTGACGTGGTGCAGATCAACGGCAAGCGTCCGCCGTACGTGACGGAGGCCCGGCGGGACGCCCGGCGAGCCAGCAAGGCGCTCACCGCAGCTGTCGGCCATCCGATTCCGGTCACGCCGGTGCTGACCTTCGTCGGCTCCGGCGTGATCAGCGTCTACGGCCTGCCGAAGGACTGCCTGATGGCCACGCACCGGGAACTCGACAGGCTGCTCGTCGCGGGCGGCAACCGGATCAGTCCGGCCACGGCGGAGAAGCTTTCCCGGGTGGCCCAGCATCCCAGCACCTGGACCACCGGTGGACACCAGCCGGCGGCGGACTACCGGTGGTACGAGGACGGCCGAACGGCCGCTGACAAGGCGGCCACCCACCGGTAACGTCTGCCACGACGCCACGCGGCCGGGCTGTCCCGGCTCGGTATTCGTCCCGGCCGGCTCAGCTGCCGACCGGGACACCGATCCCACCGACGACCCGATGCGCGACGCACGGTCGGCGGTCGCCGCGATGACCGGCTAGCGTGGACGTACCGTCGGTGTACATAGGAGGCGCGGTGGCCCACGTCGAACTCTCGCTCTCGGAAGTGTTCGCGCCCACGACGGGGACACCGACAGAGCAGGAGTGCGACAACATCGGTCGCTGGTCGGCGACGGTGTCCAGCGCGGACGAGCCGTGCCTGCTGATCGACGACCAGACGCGGGTGGTGGCCGTCTCCGCCGCCGGCTGTGAGCTGCTCTGTCTGGGTACGCCGGAGGAGCTGATCGGCCTGCCGCTGCTCGACGGCGGGTTGCGCCTGCTGGACTTCACCGCCAACCGGGGCGAGTTGACCGAGCCGGAGATCGACAAGATCCCACCGCTGCTCGCGCTCACCTCGGGCCGGCTGGCCCGAGGTCTGTTACGCATCGAGTCGGCCACCGTCGGTGGGCCCGACGCGACAGTCGACGCGGTCTCCACCCCGGTGCTCGCCGATGGTGCCGTCGCCGGCTCGCTGACCTTCTTCTCCGAGGTCTGAGCACCCGTCACCGGCACAGGCTCGCGGGCCGCTGTCGGTGCGGTCTTCCACCACGGCAACGGATCCTCCTACCATGGGCCCACCCCATGCACGCCCCCGCGTTCCCCGAGGATCCCTCCCGTGCCGCCCAGTCCCCTCCGTCGCGCCGCTGCCGGCCGTCGCCCGGCCCGCCCCGACCCGCGCCCGCGCGTCGGCTGGGCGGCCGGTGTCCTGGCGCTGACCGGGCTGCTGCTGTCCGGCTGTGGCGAGCCTCCCGAGGTGCGCGATGGCGGCACATCCGGATTGCCGACCACCACGGCGACTCCCAGCCCTTCCGGGCCCGTTACGCCCTCGCCCTCGGTCGCCGTACCGCCCGTCGCCGGCACGGCCGTTCCGACGACGGATGCCGGCCTGGTCGCCACGGCCTGCCGGGGCGAACCGTCGGGTCAGGGCGTCGTCAATCTGGTCCGGGGGCGCTCCGGCCTCCTGCCCCGCAACGCGAAGGTCAAGGTCAGCGAAGGCCCGTTGTGCGCCGCGGACTGGCACTTCACCGCCCTCGACGTGACCGGTTACGAGCCGCTGCACGTGGTCACCCGCCGGCAGGCGGGCGCGCTACGGCTGGTCACCGCCGGCACCGACGTGTGCTCGGTCGAGGTACGGGTCACCGCGCCGCCCGGCGTCCGTAGGCTGGCCTGCGGCGACGACGCCCCGGTCACCGTGCCGTTGCCGACGCAGTTCCCGACCACACCGACGCCGTTGCCGACGACGCCCGCTGCGACGCCTTCGACCACCACACCCGGACCGGGTGCGTAGGCTGGACGCCATGCCGGGAACACCGCCGACCCGCTTCGCCTTCCTCGGTCCCGAGGGGACCTTCGCGGAGCAGGCGTTGCGCACCCTGCCCGCGGCCGAGCGGGGCACGCGTACGCCGGCCCGCAGCGTCGGTGAGGCGCTGGACGCGGTACGCGCCGGTGACGCCGACGCCGCGCTGGTCCCGCTGGAGAACTCGATCGGCGGCGCCGTCGGGGTGACGCTGGACGAGTTGGCCGAGGGCGAGCCGTTGGTGATCACCCGCGAGGTGATCCTGCCGGTGGAGTTCGTCCTCGGTGCACGTGCGGGCACTCAACTGTCGGCGGTTCGCACCGTCGCCGCTCATCCGCAGGCGTCCACGCAGTGTCGCGGCTGGCTGCGGACGTACCTGCCGGACGCGACAGTGATCGACGTACTCTCCAACGGCTCGGCGGCGGCCGGCGCGGCCACGGGCGAGTACGACGCGGCAATCTGTGCTCCGGTGGGCGCGACGCGACACCGGTTGGCCGTGCTCGCTGACAAGATCGCCGATCATCCCGACGCGGTGACCCGGTTCGCCCTGGTCGCCCGGCCGGGTCCACCACCGCCTCCGACCGGCGACGACGTGACGACGCTTGCGGTGTACATCGCGCACGACCGGGTCGGCGCGCTGTTGTCCGTACTCATGGAGCTTGCGGTCCGGGGTGTGAACCTGAGCCGGATCGAGTCCCGGCCGACCGGCAAGGCCCTCGGGGAGTACGTCTTCTTCCTCGACTGCACCGGCCACGTCGCCGACGTCCGGCTGGGCGAGGCGCTCCAGGGGCTACGGCGGGTCTGCGCCGACGTACGCTTCCTCGGCTCCTATCCGCGTCACCGGTGGAGCGGGGCCGAGGGCGAGCAGCCGGTGCCCGCCCCGGCCGGTCTCTCCGACGCCGACTACGCCGACGCCGCGGCCTGGCTCGCCCGGCTCAGGGCCGGCGAGCTGAGCTGAGTCGGCTCAGCGGAACAGGCCGCCGAGCACCCCGCCCTGATCCTGCTGACCGCTGCCCATGATCGGCGGTTCCTCGGACGGCTGGACGACGACGAAGCCCTGCCCCGCGAAGCTCATCGTGTACGCCTCGCCTGTGGTACGGCCCAGCAGCGTGCCCAACCCGAGCTGGTCGGCCCGGTGGTAGCCGGTCTGCAGGCCGGCCGACCAGCAGACCGCCGCCTGCGGATCCACATAGGTGGGCGCGTCGACGGCGAGCACCACCGGGGTGCCCCGGGTGGTCACGGCGATCCGGCCGTGGCCGGTGAAGACGCAGTTGAACAGGCCGGTCGAGGCCATGCCCGCCCCGCCGACCATCTTGATGTCGTACTGGAGGCTGGGGTCGAAGGCCAGCACGCTGGAGCCGTTGATGGACAGTGCGTCGCCCGGTTCGAGGTCGATGATGTGCACGTCCTTGGCGAAGTCGGCCAGGAAGACGTCACCCTGGCCGGTGAGCTTCATCAGCGGCACGCCTTCGCCGGTGAGCTTCTGCTTGAGGAAGTTGCCCAGTCCGCCGGAGCCGAGCGCCTGGAACTGCACATGTCCCTGGTACGCGACCATCGAACCGACGCGGGCCAGCATTTCGCCATTGAGCTCGATCTTGAGCATCTTGGAGTTCTGGAGCCGCATGCCGGGCTGTGCGGACTCCTGCTCCAGGTTCGCCGCTGAGAACAGTTCGCTGCGCATGTCTTCCTCCGTACTCGGCCGGGACTGGTCGAGACGATAGGTCAGCTGCGCAAACCGTCAACCCCAACCGAGGTCGTGCAGGCGCTCGTCGTCGATGCCGAAGTGGTGGGCGATCTCGTGCACCACGGTCACCGCCACCTCCTCGACGACGTCGTCCTCGGTCTCACAGATCCGCAGGATCGGGTTGCGGTAGATCAGAATGCGGTCCGGCAGGACACCGGCGTAGTCCCACCCCCGGTCGGTCAACGCGTGCCCCTCGTACAGGCCGAGCAGATCCTCCCCAGGCGGGGGATCGTCCTCCACCAGGATCACCACGTTGCTCATCAGCGCCAGCAGTTCCTCCGGAACCTCGTCCAGCGCCTCCCCCACCAGTTCCTCGAACCGCTCCCGCTCCATCTCCACCGCCACGTCACCATTCTCCCCCACCCCCAACCCACCCCCACCCCGCGATCTTGCACTTTTCGTCGCCGCATAACGGGACGTAAGCCCCATCTCGTCGACCGAAAGTGCAAGATCGCGGCGGTCAAAGGGGGTGGGTTAGGAGGAGAGGTGGGTGGTGAGGGTGATCTCGGCGCCGGGGGAGAGGAGGCGGGAGATGGGGCAGTTCTGCTTGGCGGTCTCGGCCAGCTCGGCGAAGCGTGCCTCGTCGATGCCGGGAACGACACCGACGGTCTCCAACGCGATGCGGGTCACGGTGAAGCCCGCGTCGGTCTTGTCCAGGTGCACCTTCGCGGTGGTCTCCACGGAGGTCGGCGTCGTGCCGGCGTCGGCGAGGGCCTTGGAGAAGGCCATCGAGAAGCAGCCGGCGTGCGCGGCGCCGATCAGCTCCTCGGGGTTGGTGCCCTCACCCTCCTCGAAGCGGGACTTGAAGGAGTAGTTGCCCTCCAGTCCACCCTTGCCCGTGCGAATGGTGCCGGACCCTTCGGGGAGGTTGCCCTGCCAGCGTGCGGAAGCGGTACGAATAGGCATGCAGCTGACGCTAGTCGAACGCGCACCCGCCGGGCGACCGACCCCGCCAGCTGCGTCCACGTTCCCCGACGGGAGAGGTGGGCTGTGCCAGAATTCGTCACAGACCCCGCCCTGGGCACGCAGCCAAGCCACGAGCAGGCAGCAGGGCCACGAGCAGGCAGCCCGGCCACAAGGAGGCGCAGCGGTGACCCATGACCTCCCCATTCCCCGCCAGGAGGACCGCTCCGAGAGCACAAGCGTCCTTGAGTGGGGCACGGAGGACGAGAAGACCACCAGCACGAGTCGGTGGCGCTCGGCCCTCGGCGGCCTCGGCCACGACCACCGGGTACCGCTGCTGCTCGTCGGGCTCGGTGTCGCCGCCACCCTCGCCTCCCTGCTCGGCGAATGGGTCACCGTCACCCTGCCCACCGGCAGCGAGCGGATCGAGTTGCCGAGCAACGTGTCCGAGATCGGCGGTCTGGGCGTCGGCTACCTGGTCGGGATGCTGATGCTCGGCGTCTCGGTGGCCCTCGCGCTGCGCGGCACCGACAACGTACGCGCCAATGCCCGGGTCGCCGGCCTCGCCCTGGCCGTGGGTCTGGTCGCCGTGCTGGTGGCCACCGCCGTCGCCCTCGAAGACGGCGGCGGCCGCGCGGCGTTGGCCTACTCCACGGAAGACGGATTCGCAGTCGAGCTGGGGCGAGGACTGGTCGCGGCCTTCGCCGCCGTCCTGCTGTTCGCCATCGCCCTCGCCCGCACCACCACCAGGCCCGAGGGTGCGACAAGCGAGCCGGGTCGGCGTCAGCCCCGCCCCCACCGCCAGATCGACGACACCGACACCGACGAGGACGAGGGCGGGCGGCCGATCGACATCACCGTCACCCCCACCGTGCCCTTCGCCCGCGAGCCCTGATCCGACTGATCGGTGCCCCACGCCGCCCCGGCAGACCACCGCACGTTGAGCGGGCCACCGGACGTTAAGCAGCAGCCCTTCCGCTCGCCGCATCCGATTCGCCTGGAAGCCGTGGTTGCGACCCGTTCGACGAGGTACGGTTGCTGCCCGCCGTCACGCCGGGTCGCCACCTGACGACCGGAAACGGCTGGCTGCGACGGCGGTGGGCGAAGGAGGAGAAATGACCCGCCCGGGCCTGCCCAAGCTGATCGCCACCGACCTCGACGGGACGCTCGTGCGCAGCGACGACACCGTGTCGGCGTACACCCATGAGGTTCTGGACCGGGTGCGTGCGGCCGGGATTCCGGTGGTCGGTGCCACCGGCCGGGGCCCACGGCTGACCGAATTGACCCGCAACGACATCCGCGCGGCGGACTTCCTGGTGATGGCCGGTGGCGGCCGGGTGGTCGACCAGAGCGACCCGGCCGGGCCGGTGGTGCTGCGCGACGAACGGCTCTCCAGCGAGGTGCTGGCTACCCTCCTGGCCGACCTGGAAGCCGCGGTCGGCCCGCTGACGGTGATGGTCGAGGCGTCCGACGAGCACGACGCGCCCCTGTGGGGCGACTACCACCCGGCCTGGCCGTATCAGGACCGGTTCGAGGTACGCACCCGCGACGAGTGCCTGGCCGGTGACGTGATCAAGGCGTTCGCGCGGACCGCCGACCACCATGTCGACGAGTTGCTGGCGGTCGCCAGGCAGATCATCCCGCCGCACCTGGCCGCGCTCACCCAGGCCGGGCTCGGCTTCATCGAGATCAGCCCGTCGGGGGTGGACAAGGCGACCGGGCTGAGTGTGGTGGCGCAGAGCCTCGGCGTCGACCCGGCCGAGGTGCTGGTCTTCGGTGACATGCCGAACGACCTGCCGATGTTCGAGTGGGCCGGCTGGGCGCGGGTGGCGGTGGCGAACGCTCACGCCGAGTTGCGTGCCGTGGCCGACGACGTGACCCTGCGCAACGACGACGACGGGGTGGCGGTCTACCTCGACCGGCTACTGTCCAGGTGATGGAGGCACTTCCACGCCTGGTCGCCAGCGACATCGACGGCACGCTGCTGCGCGACGACGCGACGCTCAGCGCCCACACCGCCGAGGTGCTGGCCCGGATCTCCGCCCGGGGCACGCCCGTCGTGCTGGTCACCGGCCGACCGATCCGCTGGCTGAAACTGGTGTACGACCAGCTGGCCGAGCCGGTGCCCGCGGTCTGCGCCAACGGTGCGGTGGTCTACGACCCGGTCAACGACGAGGTGCTGCGCGCCGATCCGCTGGCCCCCGAACTGCTCGCCGAGGTGGCCCGCCGGCTGCGCGCCGAGGTGCCCGGGGTGAGCTTCGCGGTGGAGATCGCCGACAGCCGGCAGATGCGGCACGAGGCGCACTACCCGATGCGCTGGGACGCCGACGACACGGCGATCCGGGTCGTGACGACTCCGGACGAGCTGCACTCGCTGCCGGCGGTGAAACTGCTGGTACGAGCCGAGGAGCAGCAGGATCCCGATCGGTTCACCGAGCTGGTCGCCACTGCCCTCGCCGGACTGGCCGAGGCCACCCACTCCTCGCGCTCCGGCCTGGTGGAGATCTCGGCGGCCGGGGTGACCAAGGCGGCCGGCCTCGCGTGGTACTGCCACCGGCTCGGCATCGAGGCGGACGAGGTGCTGGCCTTCGGCGACATGCCCAACGACGTACCCCTGCTGACCTGGGCCGGCCGGGCGGTGGCGGTGGCCAACGCGCACCCCGCCGTACGGGAGATCGCCGACGAGGTCACCTCGGCGAACTCGGTCGACGGGGTGGCGGCGTACCTGGAGAAGGTCTTCGGGGTGGACTGACGGCTGCGGGGCGCGGCACGCCGCACCCCGCAGCGATCGTCAGAGGTACTGGCCGGTGCTGTGGCCCTCACCGCCGGGCACCTGGCCCAGGCCGGGCATTCCCGGCAGGGCCGCTCCGCTCGGCCCGCTCGGCAACGCCTGCCGGCCGGAGCGCATCTGCTCCAACTGCACCCGGGCGGCCATCTGCTGGGCGACCAGGGCGGCCTGGATGCCGTGGAACAGCCCCTCCAGCCAGCCGACCAGCTGGGCATGGGCGATCCGCAGCTCACCCTCGGTCGGGGCCTGGTCCTCGGTGAACGGCAGCGAGAGTCGCTCCAGCTCCTCGCGCAGCTCGGGCGCCAGCCCTTCCTTGAGCTCGACGATCGACCGCTCGTGGATCTCCCGCATCCGATGCCGGCTGGCGTCGTCCAGCGGCGCGGACTTGACCTCCTCCAGCAGCTGCTTGATCATGCTGCCGATCCGCATCACCTTTGCCGGCTGCTCGACCAGGCGAGTGGGGTCCTCACCCTGGCCGTCGTCGGTCTGCACGGTGCCGACGGGTCGGCCGTCCGGGCCGACCACCACCACGGTGCCCGAGTGCCCGGTGCCGTCCCGGCCAGGCTCGTCGTTCTGTCCAGCGGTACGCGCTTCGGTCATGGCATCCATCTTGACTCAGCCATCCCCGTCGCCGCCCGCCGGCCCGGCCGAGAAGGTGCAATGGACCCGTCCGGTCGGCCGCCGACCAGCCGCGCTACCGTCGGCCGATGTCGCCCGATCCCCGCGCCGTGCTCAGCCGACCCGCGCCTGAGCCGGACCTCACCGTCGCCTACGGCGAGCATCCCGATCAGGTCGCCGATCTGCGCCGCCCGCCCGGCGCGACCCCGCCCCGCCCACTGGTGATCGTGGTGCACGGCGGTTTCTGGCGCGTGGAGTACGACCGGCGGCACACCGACTCGCTGGCCGTCGGGCTGGCCCGGCTCGGCTTTCCGATCGCGCAACTGGAGTACCGCCGGACCGGGCAACCCGGTGGTGGCTGGCCCGTCACGCTGACCGACGTCCGCTCCGGGGTGTCCGCACTGCCGGGGTTGGCCGCTGCGGCGCTGCCCGGTCAGGTCGCGCCGGTGCCGCCGATTTTGGTCGGCCACTCGGCCGGCGGTCATCTCGCGCTGCACACCGCGACGCGCTCACCGCAGGACGTCGGCGGCGTGCTCGCGCTCGCCCCGGTCGTCGACCTGGCCGAGGCGTACCGGCTGGATCTGGACGCGGGCGCGGTGGCGGCGTTGCTGGGTGGTGGGCCGGCCGATGTGCCCGATCGCTACGAGGTCGCGGACCCACGAGCCACCCCGCCTCCGTCAACACGGACGGTAGTGATTCACGGCACCCTGGATCAGCACGTTCCGGTCCACATGAGCAGGGCGTACGTGCAGGCCGCACAGGCACTAGGTGCGGATATGCACCTTGTCGAGCTGCCCGACTGCGAACATTTCGGGCTCATCGACCCGGAGTCTCCGGCCTGGTCGCAGGTTACCGCCGCGTTCCGTTCTCTAGTCGAAGATCATTAACCATTGACGCAGCGTCGCTAAGCAGGTAGAACGCCGGAGGGGCGGGAGGCCCCGGCAGCACATCCGAAGGGAACCCCGGTGTCGCAGATGAACCGTAGGCGGGCACTCCAGATGCTGGCCGCGCTCGGCGCCGGCGGCCTCGCCGCCGGATGTGCCTCGGACACCGAGGAGCCCGCGAAGCCGAAGAGTCCGGTCAAGGTCGGGCTCGTCGCACCGCAGTCCGGCTCAGGCAAGGCCGTCGGTGACGAGTTGCGTAACGGCTTCCAGCTCTATCTGGACCTCAACGAGGGCCAACTCGGCGGCCATCCGGTCAACCTGCTCGTCGCCGACGAGGGTGACAGCGTCAAGTCCGGTCAGGCCGCCGTCGACGGGCTGCTCAAACAGGGCGTGCTCGCACTGACCGGAGTCGCCTCCTCGGCGGTCATGTTCGGCATCCGGGACACCATCGAGCAGGCCCGGGTGCCGCTGATCGGTTCCAACGCCTCACCCTCCAGCCTCCAGAGCGTCGTCTACATCTGGCGCACCTCGTACGTGCTCGACGAGGCCGGCCGGGCACTCGGCCGCTACCTGCGGGACGTGTTGGGCCCCGACGACCGGGTGGCGATCGTCATGCCGGAGTCGGCCGTCGGAGGAGACGACGTGCTGCTCGGCTTCCGCCAGGAGTTCGGCGAATCCGACCCGCGCATCGCGGATCAGGTCGTCTTCACCACCAACAACGCGAACCCGGGCAAGGGTGCCTTCGTCCGGGACATCGACCGCGCGTTGAGCCGCAACCCGTCGGTCGTCTTCTGCTTCTACTCCGGCCCGGCGGCGGCGGAGTTCATCATGCAGCTCCGCGACGCCGGCTTCCAGGGCGGCATCTACGCTCCCGGGTTCCTCACCGAGGGCACCGTGCTGGACAGCGTCCGGCCGGCCAACGACGCCCTGGGCATCCGCACCGCGCTGAACTACTCCGCCGACCTGAACAACGCCGCCAACCGCCGGTTCGCCTCGGCGTACCGCAAGAAGCACAGCGCCTCGCCGACCACCTACGCGATGGCCTCGTACGACGCGGCGAAGGTGCTCGACCAGGCGATCCGCCTGGCCGGCGAGGACCCCACCCCGCAGACGGTCAACCTGGCGCTGGGCCGGATCGGTCAGATCGACAGCCCGCGCGGCGCCTGGCAGTTCAACCAGCCGCGTACCCCGCAGCAGAAGTGGTACCTGCGGGAGGTTCAGCACGACGGCCAGGTGCTGTCGAACGTGATGGTCAGCGAGCTGGCCACGCTGGGCTGACCCCGGTTCATCCCACGACGAGCAGGGTCGGCGACCCTGCTCGTCGTCCGCTCAGTGCCGCAACTCGGCGATGCAGCACTTCACGCTGCCGCCGCCCTTCTTCAGCTCGGCCAACTCCACCGGCACCGGCGTGTAGCCGGCCGCCTTGAGTCGCCCGGCCAGCCGGGTCGCCTCGCTGTTGAGCACCACGTTCGCGCCGTCGCTCACCAGGTTGAGTCCGAAGGCGAGGACGTCCTCGGCCTCCGCCAGCACCGCGTCCGGAAAGAGTTGGGCGAGCACCTTCTGACCGGCCGCGGAGAAGGCGCCCGGGTAGTAGACGATGTTGCCGTCGTCGATCGAGGCGAGGGCAACGTCCAGGTGGTAGAAGCGCGGGTCGACCAGCCGCAGCGAGATCACCGGGCGGCCCAGCGCCTCCTGTGCCTCGGCGTGCGCGGCCAGCTCGGTACGGAATCCGTACCCGGCGAGGATCAGCCCACCGTGCGCCTCCGGCAGGTACGCGAAGTCGCCCTCGCCCTCGTTCGTCTCGTTCGGCGCGATGAACCGCCAGCCCTGCGACTCGTAGAAGGCCCGGTGGGCAGCCGCCTCGGCGGTGCGCTGATGGTGCTTGAACCGGGCCCCGTAGACCGTTCCGTCGACGCTGAACGCGCCGTTGGCGGCGTAGACCATGTCGGGGAGTCCGGGCTCGGGTGCCAGCAGGTGCACCTCGTGCCCCAGACCGACAAGGGTTTCCCGCAGGCGGTCCCACTGCTTGACGGCCAACTCCGGGTCGACCGGCCTGGTCACGTCCATCCACGGGTTGATCGCGTACTCGACCGCGAAATACTCCGGTGAGCACATGAGATATGTCCGCTTTCGCGGCACTCGCTGCTGGTCCACGGTCACCAAGAGTAGGTAGGCTCAGACTTTCGTAACAGCCACGACCATTGCTTCTCAGGGGCGAAACGTTGCAGATCGACGCGGTTGACCAGCGAATCATTGCATTGCTCGTCGCTGATGCCCGTGCCTCGTACGCGGACATCGGCACCCGGGTCTCACTCTCCGCTCCGGCCGTCAAGCGACGGGTGGACCGACTACGTGCCGCCGGGGTCATCCGGGGATTCACCGCCATCGTCGACCCGGCGTCGGTCGGCTGGACCACGGAGGCGTTCGTCGAGCTGTTCTGCGCCGGCCGCACCACCCCGGCACAGATCGGCGCCGCGGTGCGCCGCCATCCCGAGGTGGTCGGGGCGTACACGGTCTCCGGGGAGGCCGACGCGCTCGTGCATCTGCGGGCCGCCGACATCGCCCACCTTGAGCAGGCGTTGGAGCGGTTGCGGGCGGAGAGTTTCGTGACCTCCAGCCGCAGCACCATCGTGCTGTCCCGACTTGTCGAGTCCCCCGGCGTCGGCCCGTCGATCAGCTGACCATCGGTCGGGATCTCGCCGCCGGTGCGGAACCGGACGACGACCGGCGGCGTCGAAGCCGACATGATGCGGGCAAGCAGAGTCGTCGCGGTCGGCAGCACCCTGGTCGCACTGACCCTGCTCGCCGGCAGTACGGCCGGTCCGAACCCGGTCCGGCCGACCGGGTCGGTGATGGTGCCGGTGGCCGCCCTGACCTCGTTCGACTCCTGCGCCGAGGCCCTGACCGAACTGCGCGCCGCGGCCCGCGACTCGGTCGGGCCGTACGGCTTCGAGGACGGCACACTGTTGAGCGCCCGGGCGGCCGTCGCGGCCGGGGCAGAGGGCGGGAGCCAACCTCTCGGCGATGCCGGGCCTGACCACTCGAAGACCAACAACCATGAAGCCGACGCGGACGAACCGGACGTGGTGAAGACCGACGGCCGACGGATCGTCACGGTCACCTCCGGCATGCTGCGGGTGATCGACCCGGCCGGCCGACGGATCACCGGCCAGCTCGACCTGCCCGGCGCGGAAGCGGACGCCTACTGGGGCTCGTACCGACTGCTGCTGCACGGCGACCGGGCGTTGGTGCTGGCCGACGGGTCACCGTTCGTCACGATGGACCGGGCCTGGCCGACGCCGCCGGTCGAATCGGCCCGCCTGTTCCTGGTCGACCTGGCCGGTGCGCCCACGGTGCTCGGCTCGTACCGGATCGAGGGCAGCCTGCTCGACGGCCGGCTGACCGGCGACACCGCGCGGGTGGTGGTCCGCACCGCACCCCGGATCGAGTTCCCGCTCGACGCGATCGGCAGCGACCGGGCCCGTACCAGGCAGAACCGCGCCATCATCGACCGGGCCGGAATCGAGTCCTGGCTGCCGGAGTACGAGTGGACGGCCGGCGACGAGCGGCACACCGGGCGGGTCGACTGCGATCGGCTCAGCCGTCCGAAGCGGATGACCGGCACCTCGCTGCTCACCGTGCTCAGCTTCGACCTCGCCGCCGACCAGCTGGGCGCGGGCGACCCGGTAAGCGTCGCCGCCGACGCGACCACCGTCTACGGCACGGCGCGGAGCCTGTACCTCGCCGGTCAGCAGCCACAACCCGGTATGGGCCTGCTCCGCTGGCGACCCACCGTCCGCGACCAGGTCACCGAGATCTACCAGTTCGACACCAGCGAGCCGGGTCGTCCCCACTACCTCGCCGCCGGCACCGTGCCAGGCTGGCTGATCAACCAGTACGCGCTCTCCGAATGGGACGGACACCTGCGGGTGGCCACCACCGTCGGCGACGTCTGGGGCGAGGAACGCCGATCCGAGTCGACCGTACGGGTGCTGCGCCGCGACGGCGGGTCACTCGTGCCGACCGGTGCGGTCGGCGGGCTCGGACGCGGCGAACGCATCTACTCCGTGCGGTATCTCGGGCACGTCGCGTACGTGGTGACCTTCCGGCAGACCGACCCGCTCTACTCACTCGACCTGACCGACCCGACGAAGCCGCTGGTGACCGGCGAGCTGAAGATCACCGGCTATTCCGCGTACCTGCATCCGCTGCCCGACGGGCGGCTACTCGGCGTGGGTCAGGAGGCCGACGGTCAGGGCCGCACCGAGGGCGTGCAGGTGTCCCTCTTCGACGTGCGGAACCCGGCCCGGCCGACCCGACTGGACCAGTGGCACCTACCGTCCGGCTGGTCCGCCGCCGAGCACGACCCGCACGCCTTTCTGTACTGGCCGGCCAACGGCCTGGTGGTGCTGCCGGTGGACACCGGCCTGCGGCTGCTGCGGGTCAGCGCCGACCGGATCAGCGAGATCGGTCAGGTCACCCACCCGACCGTCACGACGCACAGCGACCGGGCCTGGCGGCGACCGGACGTACAGCGTGCACTGATGATCGGCGACGTGCTCTGGACCGTCTCCGAAGCGGGCCTACGGGCCTCCGATCCGGCCACAGCCCAGGGCCTCGGCTGGATCCCGACGACCTGAATCACCCTCCCCCGAGGGGTGGGGCCCGGTATCTGGGGATCTCCGGGCCCCACCTCTTGACCTCGACGGCACCTCGACTTGACCTCGACGGCACCCCGACGGCGGGCTCAGAGGTACATGCCGGTGCGGTGCTCACCCCGCCCCGGCTTGTCCCCCTCGCCGAAGAAGCGCTTGCCGCCGAACTCACCGTGCAGCCGGTCGTCCAACTCGTCGGCCAGGCCGGTCATCACCTGCACGGCGAGCATCAGGTGGGTGGGCTGGAAGTTGCGGCCAAAGACCGGGATCGACGCCCAGACGGTGTCGTCGGCACAGTAGAGCCGGCCGATCGGCATCCGGTTGGTCAGCTCGGAGAGCTTCACGTAGAGCCGCTCGGTGGGCTCGACCTCGGTGAGCACCGGGGAGAAGACGTCGACCAGCGGCGGGTTGTCGCGTACCCGGACGAAGACCATCGCTGATCCGGCACGGATGTTGATGTCGCCGTCGGAATCGACCTGGACCCGGTCGGAGTCGGACTTCAGCATGGTCGACACCACCGTCCGGACCCGCTCGGCCAACTCCAGCACCTCGGTGTCCGCGCCGGAGTCAGCGGTGTCCGCCAGCGCCTGCGCCAGATCGGTCTCGATCTCCCGACCGGTGCCGAACTCGCTGCGTGCGGTGCCCAGTGGCGCGCCGGCAAGCGGCTCACCCTCCGCGTCGACGATCAGGTAGACCAGGAACGCCGGGTGTGGCGCGCCGTAGATGTCGCGCAGCGTACGCGAGATCAGGGCGGCCAGTCGGCTGCTCTCGGTCACCGCGCAGTGCAGGCCGAACTGGTCACCGGAGCCCTCCAGCACCCCCGGCGGAGACCAGCCCAGCGCGACCATGTCGGCCACCGCCGACCGGTCCAGCCGGTAGCCCTGCGGCAGGGTCGCGTTGCCCACCGCCCGCGCCGTCAACCCACCGTCCTCGGTGACGTCGACGCTGACGGAGTAGACGGCGTCATCGATACCGGAGGCCGTCGGGTCGAGGGTCAACTCCACGTGGGCACCCGGTGGCAGGGCCGCCAGCCGGTCGGCAAGTGCCCGCGCGAACTCCCGCCACGCATGGGTCACCTTCGCCCGCAGGTCGGCCGTGCTCGGCTCATCGAGCAGAATCGACTCGTGGTGTGCCGGCGTGCCGGGCGGTGCCGAGGGGTGGTCTGCCGTCATGATCGCCTCCGTCCGTTCCGGCCACCCTACCGAGCCCGCCGTCGAGAGGGATCAGCCCGGACCGTGATCGGACACCGCTCACGCGGTCAGCGGTCGCCGCCCAACTCGACCGGCCAGGTGCCGGCCAACTCGGTCAGCCGGGCGGCTGCCACGGCGGGATCCGCACCCCGGCCGACCGCCAGACCGAGCAGGTAGGCGGTGACCGGGGCACCCGGCCGGAGCACCTGATGGGCCACGTCCCGGGCCAGGTCGAGCACGGGTTGTACCGGCACATCGGCCGGGTCGACACCCAACTCGGCGCAGGCCGCCGTGAGCCAGTCGTCCATCACCGTCATCGCGACCACTCCTCCGCCTGCCGCAGGTCCCGCTCAGTGTCGCAGTCGAACCAGGGCGCCGGGCCCTCACCGGGCCAGGTCAGCTCGCGTACGGCGAGGTCGGCGAGCAACTCCCGCAGCGCGGCTCCGGCCAACCCGCCACGTCGAACGGTCAACCGGTCCAGGGCCGCGCGCAGCGCCGCGGGCCGCCACACCCCGCAGAGCGACTGCCGCCGCCCGTCCGCGTCCACGAAACAGACCCCGTCGGCGGGCGGCTCGCTGCTCGACGCGGCCGGTTCGGCGCTGCTCGACGCGGCGGGTGCGGTGTCGAGGTGACGCAGCAGTTCACCGACGGCGGACCGGGTCAGCAGCGGCAGGTCGGCCGCGAGCAGGGCGACGGCCGGCACGTCGGCGTCGAGCAGGGCCAGCCCGGCTGCGGTGGCGGCCACCGGCCCACCGCCCGGTGGCGACTCGCGGGTCAGTCGTACGCCCGGCGGGGCCGGTCCGGGCCCGACCAGGATCCGAGGCGACGCGTCGGCGACCGCCGTGAGCACCCGCTCCCGCATCGGCACACCGCCGACCGGCAGCGCCGGCTTGTCCAGTCCGCCCAGCCGGCGGGCCGCACCGCCGGCGAGCACCACCGCCGCGTACGCGCTCACCGGGCCACCGTAACGCCACGCGCTCTGCGGGGCTGGTCGGGCCGGGGCGTGGCGGTCGGGGCAGGATGGTGGGGTGGGACGTGCTGCTGACCGCCGCGTGGTGCTCCGCGTGGACCTCGACGCCACCGCCGACGGGCGCACGCTGACCCGTCGGCCGGACACCCTCGCCGCCGAGGAGCCGCTGGAGATCCGGGTCGGTGCGGCCGGACCGGGTCGCCGCCGCCCGCTGTCGGTCACCATGCGTACCCCCGGCGCGGATCTGGACCTGGCGCTCGGTTTCCTGTTCGCCGAGGGGCTGATCCGGTCGGCGGACGATGTGTCGACCGCGCAGCTGTGTGCCGGTGCGGAGACCCCGAACACCTACAACGTGGTCGACGTGGCGCTCGCGCCTGGCGTACCGGAGCCGGCTGCCGAGGCGAGTCGCCAGTTCACCACCACCAGCGCCTGCGGGGTCTGCGGCAAGGAGAGCATCGAGGCGGTGCGGACCCGGTCGATGTTCGACGTGGCCGGCGACCCGCTCACCGTGCCGGCGGAGTTGCTGGCCGAGTTGCCGCAGCGGCTGCGCGCCGGGCAGCGGGGCTTCGACCGTACCGGCGGGCTGCACGCCGCGGGTCTGTTCACCGCCGACGGTGACCTGGTGGTGCTGCGCGAGGACGTGGGCCGGCACAACGCGGTGGACAAGGTCATCGGCTGGGCGGTACGCGAACGGCGACTGCCGCTGGCCGGGTACGTCCTGCTCGTCTCCGGACGGGCCAGCTTCGAGCTGACCCAGAAGGCGTGGATGGCCGGTCTGCCGCTGCTCGCGGCGGTCTCGGCACCGAGCACACTCGCGGTCGACCTCGCTGCCGAGGCCGGAATGACCCTGGTCGGTTTCCTGCGCGGCCGGACCATGAACGTCTACACCGGCGCACACCGGGTGAGCGCCTGACGCGACCGCTCAGCGGTTCAGGAGCACTCAGCCGTCCGCGAGCAGTCAGCGGTTCGCGAGCAGTCAGCGGTTCGCGAGCAGTCAGCGGTTCGCGAGCATCTCGAACAGCCCCAGGCGGACGGCGGCGTCCCGGGCGATCAGGAAGCCGGCGATGCCCAGGACCCAGCCGAGCATGCTCCCGGACGACCTGACGATCCATGCGTTGAGCCGGGCGAGCACCGGCTCGACCAGCCTCGGCCAGGCCAGCCGCGCACCCAGCAGCACCACCGCCGGCAGCACCATGACCAGGCAGTATCCACCGAGCAGGGCGACCACCGCCGGCATGTCCAGACCCGAGGTGCTCAACAGACCGAGTGCGCCGAGGTACGGCAGCATGGTCGCCACCTCGGCCAACGCGGCGAACAACGCCAGCCCGACCAGCCAGCGCCCGGACGAGTCACCGGCGGTGACCCGATCCCGCCAGCGCAACACCCGACCGGTTCCGGCGCCGCGCTTACCGTCGTACCGGAAGCTCACCAGCAGCAGGGCGACCCCGAACACCAGCTGCGCCCAGATGACCGGCGGGTTGTCCAGCGCCCCGCCCAGCACATCGGCCAGGCCGCTGCCGCCGAAGAAGAGCGCCAACCCCACCAGGAAGTAGAACCCGGCGATGGTGCCCAGGTAGGTCAGGACCCGCCGGCCGCTGACCGGGCCGGGTGCCAGCAGCAGCCACACCGGGATGAACAACGTGCCGATGCTGGTGCTGTCGATCAGGGCGAGCCCGGCGAGTGAGAGCAGCAGTGCAACGCTCATGCGCCCCCCGACGCCGCCCGGAACATCCGCCGATTATCCAGCGTCGCGGTCCATCCCGCTGCCCCGGTCGGGTGTGTCATCGCCGCCGGGGGCGCGACTTGCGCCGCTCTCGACGGGGTGTCACCACCGGCCCGTCGGCCGGCCATCCGTCGAGCCGCGACGGCGGCACTCCGCGACGCAGCAGGTCGTCGATCAGCAGGGCGAGTGAGTATTCCGGGTGCTCGGCCAGCACCCGTTCCAACGCCACCGCCGCCAGGGCGCCCTGCCCGGCCCGCCAGGCGGCGAACGCCAGCAGCGCCCCCGGGGCGGCGATCAGATCCGGTTCGACGCGGCGCAGCAGCTCCGTCCAGAACGCCACGTCCTCGTCCCGGCCGTCGGTGCGCTCCCAGGCGTGGTCGCGTACCGGAAGGTGGGTCAGCAGCAGGCACAGCCAGGCGATTTCGTCGTCGGTGAGCTGCGCACCACGGTCGTGCCGACGCCGGGCGGCACGGTACGCCGACACCCCCGCCGCCCGCAGTGCCCGCGCGCCGAGCAGATCCGCCGGGGGTGCCGTCGCCAGCAACCCGGTCAGCCGCTGCTCGGCCCGCTTCGCGGCGTGCCGGGCGGCTGCCCCGCCGATCGGGGCGAGCTGAGCGGCGAGCGCCGCCCGGTCGGGCAGGGCGACCTGGCCGGCGAAGACGGCCGCCGCCGGCACCGCGCTGCCCTGCGGGTCGTACGCGGTTCCTTCCGGCGGGCAGCACTCCGGTTCGGTGCAGAGGTACGACCACCACCGTCCGTCGGTGACCCGCAGCGCGTCGAGCACGGCCAGGCCGGCCTCGGTCAACGCCCCTCGGACCGCGTCGAGTGCTGGGGTCACCCGGGCTGCCGGGCCGTACCCGATCACGGTTGCCGAGTCGGCGCTCTGCTGGGCGGTGACCGCGGCGATGTGCCCGGCCGCCTCGTCGTGCTCGGTCTCGCCGGGCAGGTCACCACGGGCGACGAAGACCACCCGGGAGGCCGACAACGCCACCACCACGACGCTGTCGGTCGGATGGAAGCCGAGCAGGTACGGCACCGCGGCGATGAGGTCGGCGGGCGAGCGGACGGTCAGCCGGGGAATCTCCGTCGAGTTCATGGGGCCAGCCTGCGAGCCGAGCGGTACGCGCCGCCGCCCCTGTGGACGACACGCCGGTTATCCACAGCTACTCAGCGCATTTTCCCTGGTCAGCAGAGTTCTCCATCCGCCTCCCACCCCTGCACTACGCGCGGGTCCACGGTGCAGGCGTTAATAAGGGGCCCTTCCTCTACCGGAGGCGTTAATAAGGTGCCCTTCCTTCCCGCCGGAGGCGATACGTTGCGGGGCATGGATCTGGCGTATCTGCGAGCGCATCCGGAGCAGCTGCCGACCTTCCTGACCCACCAGCGGATCCGGGAGACGCCGGTCGGCGGCGGCGACATCTGCGCCGCGTCCCGACTGACGCTCGACGACGGCCACTCGGTCTTCGCGAAGACCTGGCCGGAACGGGCGCAGCGGCCGGTCCCGGAGGGGTTCTTCGCCACCGAGGCGGCCGGGCTGCGCTGGCTGCGGGAGGCCGGCACGGTCGCGGTTCCGGAGGTGCTGGTGGCGCTGCCCGACCTGCTCGCCCTGGAGTGGATCGAGCCGGGTGAGCCGAGCGTCGACGCCGCCGAACGCTTCGGCCGGGAGCTGGCCGGCCTGCACCGGGCCAGGGCGTCCGCCTTCGGCGCGTCCTGGCCCGGGTTCATCGGGGCCCTGCCGGCGGACAACACCCCGCACGACGGCCCCTGGGCGGACTGGTTCGCCCGGACCAGGCTGCTGCCCTACCTGCGCCACTCGGTCGACAACCAGGCCCTGGATGCCCGCGCCGCCGGGCTCGTCGAAGAGGTCGTCGCCCGGATCGGCGAGTTCGGCGGGGAGGAGCCGCCGGCCCGCATCCACGGCGACCTGTGGCCGGGCAACCTGATCTGGGGGGCCGACGACCGGGTGTGGTTGGTCGACCCGGCCGCGCACGGTGGGCACCGCGAGACCGACCTCGCGCAACTCGCGCTTTTCGGTGGCCCGCCGCACGGTGCCCGGATCATGGCCGCGTACGACGAGTCCTGGCCGCTTGCCGACGGCTGGCGGCAGCGGGTGCCCCTGCACCAGTTGCACCTGATGCTGGTGCACACCGCCTTGTTCGGAGCCGCGTACCGGGATTCGGTCGTCGGGCTCGCCCGCGCCACCCTGAGCGGGGCCGGGCGCGCTACCGTCGACGGATGAGCGTCGCGCCGCCCGGAGGCCTCCTCGTCGACCGGTACGGCCGGACAGCTCGGGACCTGAGGGTCTCCCTGACCGACAAGTGCAACCTGCGCTGCACGTACTGCATGCCCGCCGAAGGGCTGCCCTGGTTGGCCGGGCCGCAACTGCTCACCGACGACGAGGTGATCCGGCTGGTCCGGCTCGCGGTGCACCGGTTCGGCGTCGACGAGGTCCGGTTCACCGGCGGTGAGCCACTGATCCGTCCGGGTCTGACCGCCATCGTGGCGGCCGTGGCCGCCCTCGACCCGCGTCCGCGCATCTCGTTGACCACCAACGGCATCGGGTTGGCCCGGTTGGCACCGGCGCTGCACGCCGCCGGGTTGGACCGGGTGAACGTCTCGCTGGACACCCTGGATCGTGATCGCTTCCTCCGGTTGACCCGGCGGGACCGCCTCGACGACGTGCTGGCCGGCCTGGCCGGGGCGGCCGCCGCCGGGCTCACCCCGGTCAAGGTGAACAGCGTGCTGATGCGCGGCGTCAACGACGACGAGGCGCCGGCGTTGCTCCGCTTCGCCCTCGACCACGGCTACGAGTTGCGCTTCATCGAACAGATGCCGCTGGACGCTCAGCACGGCTGGGACCGGTCGAGCATGGTCACCGCCGAGGAGATCCTGGCCACGCTGGGTGCGGCGTACGAGTTGAGCCCGGATCCGGCCGGACGCGGCGCGGCCCCGGCGGAGACCTGGCTGGTCGACGGCGGTCCGGCCCGGGTCGGGGTGATCGGCACGGTGACCCGTCCGTTCTGCGGCGACTGTGACCGGACCCGGATCACCGCTGACGGTCAGGTCCGCAACTGCCTGTTCGCCACCGAGGAGACGGATCTGCGCGGGGCGCTGCGCGCCGGTGCCGACGACGACGAGCTGGCGCGGCGGTGGTCGGCCGCGACCTGGCGCAAACGGGCCGGTCACGGCATCGACGACCCGAGCTTCCTGCAACCCGCCAGGCCGATGTCGGCCATCGGAGGATGACCATGGCGACCGTCACCGTCCGCTACTTCGCCGGGGCGCGAGCTGCGGCCGGGCTCAGCGAGGAGACCGTTCCGGCGGGCCGTACGCTCGACGGATTGTTGACGGAACTGGCTGAGCGGCACGGTCGGCTGGTCCCTGTGCTTGCCGTGGCAAACTTCTTGGTCGATGGCGTGACCTGTCATGATCGGGACAAGCCGCTGCCGGCCGGAGTGACGATCGACGTCCTGCCTCCCTTCGCCGGCGGCTGAGGGGGACTTCACTCGTGCTCGCGGTACTCGGTTTCGTGGCCACTCTTGCCCTGATCACCGGGCTGATCCACCTTTACCTCTGGAAGCGGCTGGTCAAGGACACCACCAGGCCCGGCCGCTGGCGGCGGATCGGCACTGTCACCGCGGTGGTGCTGGCGCTGCTCGTACCGGCGACGATGATGGGCACCCGCGCCGGCATGTACTGGCTGGCCTGGCCGGGCTACGTCTGGCTCGCGCTGATGTTCTACCTGCTGGTGCTCCTCGTGGTGCTGGAAGTCCCGATGCTGGTGACCCGCCTGGTGCTGCGCCGCCGCACGGCGGTGGCCGCGCCGGAACCGGTGCTGGTCGGTCCCGCCAGCACGCCAGGCACGGCGACCACGACCGGCACGACCACCACGGTCGGCGCGACCACCACGACCGGCACGACCACCACGACCACCACAGCGGCTGACGGGCCGGCGACGCCCGGCACCCCGCCGACCGCCGACGAGGCGAGCGAGCCGCCGGCCGCCGGGGCGATCGGGCCGGACCACGATCCGGGCCGCCGGCTGCTGCTGGCCCGAGGTGCCGCGATCTTCGCCGGGCTCACCGCCGCCGGTCTGGTCGGCAGCGGCGTCCGCACCGCGATGGGTCCGCCGCGACTGGACCGGGTGCAGATTCCGCTGGCCAAGCTGCCGCGCAGCATGGACGGCCTGCGGATCGCCACCGTCTCCGACATCCACATCGGGCCGCTGCGCGGCCGGCTGCACACCGAGCGGATCGTCGCCGCGATCAACCGGCTGGACGCCGACCTCGTCGCCGTCGTCGGCGACCTGGTCGACGGTACGGTGGCCGAACTGGGCGAGGCCGCAGCGCCCCTGCGTGACCTGCGGGCCCGGCACGGCAGCTACTTCGTCACCGGCAACCACGAGTACTACTCAGGTGTCGAGGAGTGGGTGGCCGAGGTCGACCGGCTCGGGCTGCGGGTGCTCCAGAACGAGCGGCTGGAGATCGCCACCCGCAACGGCGTACTGGACCTGGCCGGGGTCAACGACGTCAGCGCGGCGGGTACCGGGGTGGCCGCCCCGGCCGACTACGCCGCCGCGCTGGCCGACCGCGACCCGTCCCGCCCGGTGGTGCTGCTGGCACACCAGCCGGTGGCCGCGTTCGAGGCGGCGAAGTACGACGTCGACCTGCAACTGTCCGGCCACACCCACGGCGGCCAGATCGTCCCGTTCAACCTGCTGGTACGGCTAGAACAGCCGGTGGTGTCCGGCCTCGGTGAGGTGGACGGCACGAAGGTGTACGTCACGAACGGCGCCGGATTCTGGGGCCCGCCGGTCCGGGTCGGCGCGGAGCCGCAGATCACTCTCGTGGAGTTGCGCTCGGCATAGCGCACCTCACCTTCGTGCGTGGCGACGCGCGGGAGCGTCACCGGTCGTGGCAGGATGCGGCGTGCCCCCGTTCAGCGCCGTACCCCCCGGTGGCCTCCCGCCCTTCGTCGCGGACCTGCACATCCACTCGAAGTACTCGCGAGCGTGCAGCCGTGATCTGACCCTGCCGAATCTCGGCTGGTGGGCGCGACGCAAGGGCATCTCGGTGCTCGGCACCGGCGATTTCACCCACCCCGCCTGGTACGACCATCTGCGCGAGACGCTGCATCCGGCCGAGCCCGGCCTGTACCGCCTGTCGGCGGAGATGGAGCGGGACATCGCCCGCCGCCTGCCGCCGAGGCTGGCCAGCGAGGCGGACACCGACCCGGTCCGGTTCATGCTCAGCGTGGAGATCTCGACGATCTACAAGCGGGACGACCGGACCCGCAAGGTGCACCACCTGATCTATCTGCCGGATCTGGACGCGGTGGGCCGGTTCAACGCCGCCCTGGGCCGCATCGGCAACCTCGGCTCGGACGGCCGGCCGATCCTCGGCCTGGACTCCCGGGACCTGCTGGAGATCACCCTGGAGGCCAGCCCGGACGGCTACCTGGTCCCGGCGCACATCTGGACCCCGTGGTTCTCCGCGTTGGGCTCGAAGTCCGGCTTCGACGCGATCGCCGACTGCTACGCCGACCTGGCCGAGCACATCTTCGCCGTGGAGACCGGGCTCTCCAGCGACCCGGAGATGAACTGGCGGGTCGGCAGTCTGGACCGCTACCGCCTGGTCTCCAACTCCGACGCGCACTCCCCGCCCGCGCTGGCCCGGGAGGCCACCGTCTTCGCCGCGCCTCGGGACTACTTCGGCATCCGGGACGCGCTGCGCACCGGCGACGGGTTGGCCGGCACCATCGAGTTCTTCCCCGAGGAGGGGAAGTACCACGCCGACGGCCACCGGCTGTGCGGGGTGAACTGGGCGCCCGAACGCACCCGGCAGGCCGGCGGCCGGTGTCCGGAGTGCGGCAAGCCGCTCACGGTGGGCGTACTCAGTCGGGTCGAGGAACTGGCCGACCGCCCGCAGGGGTACCGGCCGGAGCACGCCCGTGAGGTGACCCATCTGATCCAGCTCGCCGAGATCCTCGGTGAGATCAACAAGGTCGGGCCGCGATCGAAGAAGGTCGAGGGGAAGCTCACCGACCTGGTCGCCGCGCTCGGGCCCGAGTTGGAGATCCTGACCCGTACCCCGCTGGACGAGATCGGCCGGGTCGGCGGGGAGTTGCTCGCCGAGGGCATCGGCCGGCTGCGCCGGGGCGAGGTGCGCCGGGTGCCCGGCTACGACGGCGAGTACGGCGTGATCACGCTGTTCGATCCGGCCGAGTTGAGCAACTCCGGTGCCTCGGGCGGCCAGGAGACGCTGTTCGACGTGCCGGTCCCGGCGCAGCGGCGGCCCGCCGACTCGGACCGGCCAGTCGCCAGGGTCAAGCGGCCGGCGACCAAGGCCGAACCGAAGCGTCAACCGGCCCCACCACCGCCGCCGATCGCCCCGCAGCCCTCTCCGCACGAGCCGTTCGAGCCGATGCTCGCCGGCATGGAGGAGGTCGGCACCGGCCTGCTCGACCGGCTCGACGCGATGCAACGGGTCGCGGCCTCGGCTCCCGGTGGTCCGCTGCTGATCGTCGCCGGACCGGGTACCGGCAAGACCCGTACGCTCACCCACCGGATCGCGTACCTCTGTGCCGAGTTGAACGTCTTCCCCGAGCAGTGCCTGGCGATCACCTTCACCCGACGGGCGGCCGAGGAGCTTCGGCACCGCCTCGACGGCCTGCTCGGCCCGGTCGCCGAGGACGTCACGGTGGGCACCTTCCACTCGCTCGGGTTGACCATCCTGCGGGAGAACGCCGAGGCCGCGGGCCTGCCGGGCGACTTCCGGATCGCCGACGACGCCGAGCGGGCGGCGGCCCGCGCGGAGGCCGGCGACGACCTGGCCCGGTACACCGGGCTGCTGCGCAAGCAGGGCATGGTCGACCTGGACGAGCTGCTCACCCTGCCGGTCGCGCTGCTGCGCGAGAACCGCAAGCTGGTCCAGCGGTACCGGGACCGCTGGCAGTGGATCTTCGTCGACGAGTATCAGGACGTCGACGCGGTGCAGTACGAGCTGTTGCGGCTGCTCAGCCCCGCCGACGGCAACCTCTGCGCGATCGGCGACCCGGACCAGGCCATCTATTCGTTCCGGGGTGCCGACGTCGGGTACTTCCTGCGCTTCTCGCAGGACTTCACCGACGCCCGGCTGGTCCGGCTCAACCGCAACTACCGGTCCTCGGCGCCGATCCTGGCCGCCGCGGTGCAGGCCATCGCGCCGTCGTCGCTGGTCCGGGGCCGCCGGCTGGATCCGGCCCGGCTCGACCCCGAGGCCCCGCTGGTGGGTCGGTACGCCGCGGCCTCCGTCGCCGACGAGGCCGATTTCGTGGTACGCACCGTCGACGAACTGGTCGGCGGCCTCTCGCACCGGTCGCTGGACTCCGGTCGGATCGACGGTCGGTCGACCACGCTGTCCTTCTCCGACATCGCCGTGCTCTACCGGACCGATTCGCAGGCGGCCCCGATCGTGGATGCCCTGTCCCGGGCGAACATCCCGGTGCAGAAGCGCTCGCACGACCGGCTGCGGGACCGTCCCGGGGTGCTGGCCATCGCGCGCGAACTGCGGCACGCCTCGGGCGTGGACGGCGCGCTGCCCGCCCGGGTACGCCTCGCCGGGCAGGTCCTCGCCGAACGCTTCGCCATCCCCACCCTGGACGGTTCCGGCGGGGTCCGCCCGGAGGACGTGCGGACCGCTGTCGACCTGCTCACGCCGCTGGCCCGCCGGTGCGGTGACGACCTGGAGACGTTCCTGTCCCAGCTCGCCACCGGCGCGGAGGTGGACGCCCTCGATCCGCGCGCCGAGGCGGTCACCCTGCTGACCCTGCACGCCGCGAAGGGCCTGGAGTTCCCGGTGGTCTTCCTGGTCGGTGCCGAGGACGGGCTGCTGCCGCTGCGCTGGCCGGGCTCGACGCCCGACGACGACGCGGTCGCCGAGGAACGCCGGTTGTTCTTCGTCGGCCTGACCCGGGCACAGGATCGGCTCTACGTCAGCCACGCGGCCCGTCGGGTCCGGCACGGCTCGGAGCACGACTGCCGACCGTCGCCGTTCCTGGATGTGATCGACCCGGGTCTGTTCGAGCGGCTCGGCGACAGTGACGCACCTCGCCGTCCGAAGGACCGCCAACTACGGCTCATCTGACCCACCTGCGAAGAGTTGACCGGCTGCCTTCCGGGCCGAGCCGAAGCGGCGCACGCGCTACCGTGACGTGGGTGACGGAGGAGGGCGTGCATGGCGAACTACGGACCACCGGGCGGCGGCCCGCAACCGTGGCACGAGCCGCGACCCGGCGAGGTGCAGGGCCAGGTGTACGGTTCCGGCCAGACCTACGAACCCGGCCAGGCGTACGACTCCGGCCACGTCTACGGCTCCGGTCAGATGTACGGCTCCGGCCAGGGCGGCTACGAGGCTGGGCAGAGTTACTGCGCTGGGCAGAGTTACGGCGCTGGGCAGGGCTATGAGGCTGGGCAGGGCTACGGCGGGTATCCGCAGGGCGGCCGGGCCTTCCAGGATGACGCGGGGGTGGCCGCGTACGCCGGGCAACCCACGCCACCGCCGGAGCGTCGGCGCGGTCGTACGCCGATGATCGCCGCGCTGGTGTCGGTGCTGGTGCTGGCCGCCGGCGGGGTGGCGTTCTACCTGCTCGGGCAGGACGAGTCGACTCCCACTGCGGTGGCCGCGCCGACCCAGGATCCGGTGCCTACCGCCGATCCGACAGGCGACGAGGAAGACCCCGGGGCAGGCGTCCCGACCGCCAACTCGTCCACCGATCCCCGGTTCGTCGAGCAGGGACAGTGCGTGCGCAACGACGCGCCGACCGGCGGCAAGCCCAAGCTGCTGATCACCGACTGCGGCCCCTCGGCGTACGAGGTGTTGCAGCGCTTCGACGGCAAGACCAGCGGGGAGAAGGACGCCGAGGCGAAGTGCGCCAAGGTCGACGGCTACACGAACTGGTACTTCTACGACAGCGAGTTGGACTCGCTCGACTTCGTCCTCTGCCTGAAGCAGCGCGGCTGAAGCGGCGCGGGCTGAAGCGGCGCGGTCGGATCAGCCGCGGCTGAGTCGACGATCGGCAAAACTAGTGCTGTCTAGCGTGGATGCTAGACAGCACTAGTTTTATGTCGACGGTCGACACGCCGTAGCCTGCTCTACCGATGTCTAGCTCCTCGGCTAGACGGCTCGATACTCTGCGATTCGTGGATCCGGTCCGCAACCCGTACGCTCCGGGCGCCGGTCAGCGCCCGCCCGAACTCGCCGGGCGGGGGCGGGAACTGGACGTCTTCGACATCGTCCTGGAACGGATCGCGCGCGGCCGACCGGAACGCAGCCTGATGCTCACCGGCCTGCGGGGCGTCGGCAAGACCGTACTGCTCAACACGCTTCGATCGCAGGCCATCAACCGGCTCTGGGGCAGCGGCAAGATCGAGGCCCGGCCGGATCAGTCGCTGCGCCGACCGATCGCCGCCGCCCTGCACATGGCCGTCCGGGAACTCGCCCCCCGGCACCGGGCACCGGACCGCATCGACGCCTTCCTCGGGGTGCTCAAAGCCTTCGCCCAACGGGGTGCCCCGACCGGCCGGGGCGGTGCCGCCCCCAAGCTGCGGGACCGCTGGCAGCCCGGCATCGACGTACCGGCGGCCAGCGGGCGCGCCGACTCCGGCGACATCGAGATCGACCTGGTGGAGTTGCTCACCGACGCCGCCTCGGTCGCCAGCGACGTCGGCACCGGCGTGGCCATCTTCATCGACGAGATGCAGGATCTCGGGCCGGAGGAGGTCTCCGCGCTCTGCGCCGCCTGCCACGAGCTGTCCCAACTCGGCGCGCCGCTGATCGTGGTCGGCGCGGGCCTGCCGCACCTGCCGGCGGTGCTGAGCGCGGCCAAGTCGTACTCCGAGCGGCTGTTCCGCTACCAACGCATCGACCGGCTCGACCGGATCGCCGCCGACCAGGCACTCTGCGCCCCGGCCGAGCGCGAGGACGTGGAGTACGAGGCGAAGGCGCTCGACCTGCTCTACGAGAAGTCCGGCGGCTACCCGTACTTCGTCCAGGCGTACGGCAAGGCGACCTGGGATCACGCGCCCCGATCACCGATCACCGCCGCCGACGTACGGGTGGCCGCTCCGGAGGCCGAGGCGGAGTTGGCGGTGGGCTTCTTCGGCTCCCGCTTCGAGCGGGCCACCCCGGCGGAACGGGAGTACATGCGGGCGATGGCCGCCCTCTCCCTGGTCGAGGGGGCAGCGGACGGCGGCGGACGGGACGACATGGACGCGGCGGTGCCGACCGCCGAGATCGCCCGTGCCCTCGGTCGTAAGCCCGCCAGCCTCTCCCCGGCCCGCGACGCCCTGATCAAGAAGGGCCTGATCTACTCCGGAGAACGCGGCACTGTCGCCTTCACCGTCCCCCACTTCGGCCGCTACCTGCGCACCCAACCCGCCTGACTGTCAACCGGCTTCGGTTGAAGGGCGTCAGGCGGTCGGGCTGCCGGCCTTGGCCAGCTCGACGAAGCAGTGCCAGGCCGCTGGCTCGAAGGCGAGCGTCCCGCCGTCGCGGTCCTTGCTGTCCCGGACGAGGACGACGCCGGGGAGGTTGTCGGCGACCTCGACACAGTTCCCGCCGTTGTTGCCGCTCTTGCTGCTCTTACGCCAATGGGCGCCGGTCATGTCCATGATGCTGCCGCTTCCCTGATCAGCTCCAGGGACTGCGTCCGCGACAGGGCCTCGCCACGGATGCGTTCCCACCTGCGGCCCAGGGTAGCAACGTCCGCAGGGTTATCGATGATCTTCGCTTCGGCCTGGCTGTCGGCATGGCCGAGCACGCTGCCGTCGTCCAGTTCGGCGAGGGTGAAGGGGCCGCCCAGACCGGGGTACATGCCGACCGACGCGGGCACGACGTGGATCGTCGTGGTGGGGTGGGTGCCGCACGCCACCAGGTGCTCACACTGTTCCCGCATCAGGGCCCGGTCACCGTAGGCGGACCGACGCAGCACCAACTCGTCGAGCACCACGACCAGCATCGGTGGGTTGTCCCGCCGCAGGATGGCCTGCCGCTGAAGGCGGGCCTCCACTAATCGTCCGACATCGTCGGTGGTCAGCTTCTCCCCGGCCAGCGTCGCCCGCGCGTACGCCTCGGTCTGGAGCAGACCCGGCACCCAGGTCAGCTCGAACCAGCGCAGCGCCACCGCCTCGCGCTCGATGTCCACCCACCGCCGGAACCACGCCGGCTCGCGCCGCTTGAGAACGTCTGGCCACAGCTCGGTCACCTCGCGACCGAGGACCGCGGCGACCCTCCTGCGTGTCTGCGGACGCGGGATGCGTCCATGGCTCGCCCACCGCGCGGCGGTCTTCGGGTCGACACCGACCTGCGCCGCGAGGGTGTCGGCGGTCTCGCCCGCCTCGGTCATGGCTGCTACAACGGCACGGTTCACTCTGCGGTCCCTCCTGGACGTCCCGGGACACTCAGTCTCCACTCCGATACGGGGTGTATGGGGCAGGCAATCGCCGGAAAGGTGGAAATCAGGACGGCGCTGCCAGTGGAGGACCCGAACCCGCTGGTCGCGCTGTCGGGGCCGCCCCGACCCGGCGAGCACCTCCGGGGCGGCCCCTTCCATCTCTGTTGGCAGCCGAGGAGGCACCCGTGTCCGACCGCGATGCCCGGTGACCGGCCGTCGGGAGGACGGGACTCCGCGGGTGAGCCCCGGCGTCTACCTGCTGAACCGGGACGCGTCTCCGCAGTTCCACGTGCCGATCCTGGTCCGCGTGATCCGCGAACTGACCGACCGCCACCCGCCGTACGGCTGGACGTGGATCGACTGCTACCAGCTCGACCGGCACGGAGACGCGACCGAGAAGCGCCAGTTGTTCGTGATGCCGGAGGGGATCCGCCCGGTGCGCGTCGCACCGGTCCCGTACCCCGCTCGACGCGCTCCGGCGCGGACCAGCCGGTGAGGTGTCCGCACAGGGAACGGTCAGACCTTGGACCAGGGTGGCGGGAAGACGACTTCGCCCTGCGGCGGGGCGGGCTCGCCACTCGTCGACGGCGGCAGCACCAGGGCCTGCCACGGCTCACCCAGCCCCGACCAGGGGCTGGTCAGACCCATCCGGTCGGCCCGGCTGAACCCGAAACGCCGGTAGTACGCGGGGTCACCGAGCACCACGACCAGTCGCTCACCGAGTTCCGTGGCCGCCTCCAGGCCGGCCTGCACCACGGAGGTGCCGAGCCCGATCCGCTGACGGTGGGGTGCCACCGCCACCGGGCCGAGGGCCAGTGCCGGGGCGGTGTGCTCGTCCGCGGACACGACGACCCGGGTGAACAAGGCGTAGCCGACGATCTCACCGCCGTACTCGGCGACCATCGCCAACTCCGGCAGCCAGGCGTCGCCGTCCCGCAACTCCTCGACGAGGCGTACCTCTGGCGGGGTTGCCACGTCCGGCCGGGCGAAGGCCGCAGCCAGCACCCGACGGACCGCGCCGGTGTCGGCCGGCTCCTCGGGTCGTAGCCGCAGCGTCGTCACGCCGCGAGGTTACCGCCTGTGGCCCGTCCATCCGAGATGGTCGTTGGAATCGGCGCGCCGTCCGGCATCACCCGGTCGATCGAGATCGGCCGTTGTGGCGAGTGACCACGGCCCGAAGAGGGTATGACTGGTCCATGACGCCCGTACGGTTCATCGCCCGCGCCATGCTCAGCGGCATCTTCGTGGCCAGCGGCGCTCGCAATTTCACCCACCCGGAGCGCCTGGTACCCGTAGCCAAGCCCATCACCGATCGAATGACGCCCCTGCTGCAGCGGGCTGATCCTCGCATCCCCACCGACACCACGACGCTGATCCGCGCCAACGCCGCCGTTCAGGTCGGTGCCGGCCTGATGCTCGCCACCGGGCGGTTCACCCGGCCGGCGGCGCTGGTCCTGGCGGGCACCCTGGTCCCGGTGACCCTGGCCGGGCACCCCTTCTGGCGTCAGGAGGACCCGGCGCAGCGCCACAACCACCAGATCCACTTCCTGAAGAACGTCGGTCTCTTCGGTGGGTTGCTGCTCGCCGCCGCCGACACTCAGGGAAAGCCAGGGCTGCGCTGGCGAGCCGGGCACCGCATCGACCACTCTCGACGGTCGGTGAGTCGCGCCGTGCGTACCGCCCGCCGCGAGGCCCGCATCGCCGCCCTCTCCGCAGCCACCGCCCGTCGGCTTCCCGGCTGACCTGCGATTACCGGCCCCCACCCCCCGCTAAGGCCGCGAATCACCTGAACCGCCCGCGAGGCGTTAACGCGGTGGAAATGTCAAAAGAATGTGTGGGATCGGACACGGTCGCATAACGCGGGAGGCACTGACGTGAGGCGCCGTTCTAGGCTCCCTACCGGACCTGGACGGGTAGGACGACCTTGGTACGGGGGTGGCCACGCCATGCCGACGAATGTCGGTAGAAGGCTGGACCGCCTCGCCGCAGTCCGTCGCGTAACGCGTGGGATCGATCGAAGAACAGTCGTACGGACCGGCATCGTGGCCGCCGTCGCCTATGCCGCCTGGCTTGCCATCGGCGCATTCGGGCGGCCGTACAACTTCTTCGACATGAAGATCTACCACGGTGCGGTGGTCTGGTGGGCGAGCGGTCATGAGCTGTACGAGTTTGTCGCACCCGACACCACATTGGGCTTCACCTATCCACCGTTCGCAGGCCTGGCCATGCTGCCCATGGCGCACCTGCCGGTGACCATGGCCGGCCTGGTGAACGCACTGATGAGCATCGCCGCCCTGGCCGTGGTGCTGGCCGCGCTGCTGCGCCCGATCGTCGACCGGATGGGCTGGCCACTGTGGTACACGGTGGCCATCGCCACGCCGCTGGCCACCGCCATCGAGCCGGTCCGGGAGACCCTCGGCTACGGGCAGGTCAACCTGCTGCTGTTCGCCCTGATCATGGCGGACATGGTGGCCCTGCGCTGGCGGTCCCGTCGCGGTACGCACCAGGCCGACACCGACGGCCCACTGCTGCGGTTCATCTACAGCGGCGCCTGGGCCGGCGTGGGCATCGGCCTGGCCACGGCGGTCAAGCTGACCCCGGCGCTGTTCATCTTCTATCTGATCATCACTCGACAGTGGCGGGTGGCCTGGACGGCCATCGGCACCACGGTCGGCGTCACCATCGGCAGCTTCGGCATCGTCGGAGCCGAGTCCCGGGCCTACTTCGGCAGCGTGCTCTGGCAGACCGAGCGGGTGGGTGCCGCCGACATGACGCCCAACCAGTCGCTGGCCGGGCTCCTGGCCCGACTCTACGACTCGATCGAGACCCCCGGCCTGCTCTGGCTCGCGTTCGCCGTACTGGTGCTCACCCTCGGTCTGTCCCGGGCCGCCAACGCGCACTCCGACGGCGACGAACTGACCGCCTTCACCCTGGTCGGGTTGACCGCCAACGTGATCAGCCCGATCTCCTGGACGCACCACCTCGTCTGGGTGATCCCGGCGATCATCGTGCTGGCCGACGCGGCGATCCGCCGCCGCGACGCGAGTCGGGGACTTGTCGCCCGAGCCACGGCAGGGCCGTACGGCGGCCCTCCGGCAGTGGCCGCGCTACGCCCGCCGATCTGGTACCCGACGTTGACCGGGATCCGGCACGGCATCGCCGCCGTCGGGCTCTACCTGCTCTTCCTGATCTCGCCGATCTGGCCGTACGAACACCAACTGCCGGAGGTCTCGCACTACGCCGACGGCCTGTTCGGTGCCGTGATGGAGAACTCCCTGATCCTGGCTCTGATCGTGCTGGTCGCCGCACTGCCGTGGCGGCCGGGTGCCGAGCCGGCCTTCCTGACCGACCGGATGGCCCGCAACGCCATCCTGTACGGCCGGCGGTAGGGCGTCAGGGGCAGTTCACCCACTCCTCGGTGCCGTCGGTGAAGACCTGCCGCTTCCAGATCGGCAGGCGGGCCTTCACCTCGTCCACCAGACGGGCGCAGGCGGCGAACGCAGCGGCCCGGTGCGCGGTGCTGACCGCCGCCACCAGGGCCGCGTCACCGATGGCCAGTGGGCCGATCCGGTGCGACACCGCCACCGCGTACACCTCGGGGTCCGCGGCGATCTCGGCGGCCACCTCCCGCAGCACCCGCTCGGCGCTCGGATGGCCCTCGTACTCCAGGCTGGCCACCGCCCGCCCGTGGTCGTGGTCGCGGACCACCCCGGCGAACGAGACCACCGCGCCGGCCCGATGGTCGGCCACCGCGGCCTCGTGCGCGGCAAGATCCAACGGCTGTTCGGTGACGGCTCCGATCAGGATCACCATGTCCGCTCCCCGGGCAGCAACGGCAACGGTACGACAGGCACCCGATCCCCGGCCGCTCCGGAGCTGCCGGGCGCGATCACCGCGAACCCGTCGGCCCCGGACAGCCCCCGCAACATCGCCGAACCGACGTGCCGCACCGGATGCGCGGTCCCGGCCACCCGGTCGAGCCGGACCAGGGCCAGGTGGGTGTGGTTGCCCCGACCCGGAATCGGCTCGGCGAGCATGGCGTGCGGAAGCACCGGCATCGGCCGGCCGGCGAGACCCGCCAGCAACGGCGCGACGAGCGAGACGAGGGCGATGACGGCGGACTGCGGATTGCCCGGCAGGCCCGCCACGAATCGACTCCGCCCGTCAGGGCCGATCACCCGGGCCAGCAGCATGGGAAAGCCGGGCCGCACCGCGACGGTGTTGACCACGTAGTCCGCGCCGAGTGCCGCCAGCGCCGGGTGCAGGTGGTCGACCGGGCCGCGCATGGTGCCGCCGGTGGTGCAGACGAGGTCGACCTCGACCAACGCGCTGCGCAGCGCCGCCTCATGGGCGGGCAGCGTGTCGGCGACCGGCCCGACCACATCGGTCGTACGCACCTGGCAGCCGTACCGCCGCAGCCAGCCCGGCACGGCCGGGCCGAGCGCGTCGCGGATCCGGCCGTCGGCGGGCGGACCGGCGGTCAGCAGCTCGTCGCCGAAGACCAGCAGCGCGGCCCGAGGCTGCGCCCGCACCCGCAGGGTGTCGTGCCCGCAGGAGGCGGCGAGACCGATCACCGACGGATCGACCGGGGTCCCGACCGGCAGCAGCTCCTCGCCGGCGGCAGCCTCCTCGCCGGGCAGCCGCCACTCCGGCGCCGGTCGCGGCACACCGTCGACAAACCCCTCAGGCGTACGCGTCGACTCCTCCACCCGCAGCACCGCCGACGCCCCCGGAGGCACCATCGCCCCCGTCGCGATCTCGACGGTCGTCCCGTCCTCGGTCAACGGCGCCGGCGTCGTGCCGGCCAGCACCCGCCCGACGATCCGCCACGGGCCGGGGCCGCGTACCGCCCAGCCGTCCACGCTGGACGTGGTGAACGCCGGCAGATCGGTCCGGGGCGCCAGCGGCTCGGCGAGAGTGTGCCCGTCGGCGTCGGCGAGCAGCACGTCGACGGTGGGAAGCGCGGCAGCCAGACCGACCGCGTACGCCCGCGACCGCGCCTGTTCCCAGCCCATCGGCCCGGTGGCGGCGTCTGCGGTTCTCGTGCTCACCAGCGAGAGCCTATCGGTTCGGTCAGTGGTCGCCACCGCGCAACTGTTCGACCGCGTGCGTGAGGATCGGCCCCAGCACGGCGAGGCCGTCCCGCGCTCCGCCGGTCGAGCCGGGCAGGTTCACCACGAGCGTTCGACCCGCCACCCCGGCCACCGCCCGGGACAGCGCCGCCGTGGGCACCTTGTCGCGGCTGTGGGCGCGGATCGCCTCGGCGATGCCGGGGATCTCGTAGTCGAGCAGCGCCCGGGTCACGTCCGGGGTCCGGTCGGTCGGGGTGATTCCCGTCCCGCCGCTTGTCAACACCACGTCGACGGCATCCGCCACGGCCTGTCGGATCGCCAGACCGACCGGCTCGCCGTCGGGCACCACCACCGGTTCGTCCACCGCGCAGCCCCACTCGCGCAGTCCCGCGACGAGCAGCGGACCACTCGTGTCCGCGTAGACACCGGAGGCGGCCCGGTTGGACGCCACCACCACCCGGGCCCGGATCACGGTCGGTCCTGCGGACGCTGCCACAGGCCGGTCTTGCCGCCCTCCTTGCGCAGCACGCGTACCGCCTCGACACTTGCCGCCGGATCCACCGCCTTGACCATGTCGACCAGGGCCAACCCGGCGACGGCGACCGCGGTCAACGCCTCCATCTCGACGCCGGTACGGTCGGCGGTGCGAGCGGTCGCGGTGATCTCCACCGTGTCCGTGGTCAGGGACAGGTCGACCGTGACGCCGTGCAGCGCGATCGGATGGCACAGCGGAATCAGGTCCGGCGTACGTTTCGCGCCCATGATCCCGGCCAACCGCCCGACCGCCAGCGCATCCCCCTTGGGCAGCCCGTCGCGGCGCAACAACTCGATCACCTCAGCGGTGGTACGCAACCGACCGGCGGCAACCGCCAGGCGGCCGGTGACCTCCTTGGCGGAGACATCGACCATGCGGGCCGCGCCGGTCTCGTCGACATGGCTGAGTTCGGCGGGTTGGGTCACGCTGGCGAGCCTATCTGTGCGCGTCGTCCCTGCGCTGAGGGAAGGGGCGGCACCCACAGAGCCGCCCCCTCCTCACCGGCCCGCCGTCAGGTAGCTGGGGTCACCTGACGGCGGTGGTCGCGACAAGATCCTGCGTCAGCGGGATCTCCCCCGTCGCCGAACAGTCGGACGCTATCGAACCAGGCGATAAAAATTCGATAAGAACCTTTCCCTGGGGATCGTGGGCCGGAACGCCGCTCGCATCGACGCCGCTACCACCCACCGGACTTCAGCTGCCCTGATCCGTCTGGGCCAGCCGGCGTTCCACCTCCGACTGCTCCGGCACCCCCATCCGCCGGAAGATCGCCAGTGCCCGCTCCCAGTGCCGGCGCGCCTCCGCCGGATCGGTGGCGAGCAGATGCTCCGCCAACCCAGCCAACGCCCGCCCCTGCTCGTACGGGTGGGCTATCCGGGTTGCCAACCGCAATGCTTCGTGGTGCAGGTCGGACGCACGGCTGCCGTCGCCGAGGATCGCCATGGTCAGTGCCAGGTCGTTGAGCGCCGCCGCCTGCGCATGCGGCTCACCCGCCTCGAATGCCAACTGTCGGGCGGCCTCGTGCTGCACAGCCGCTTCGGCAACCCGCCCCAAACCTCGTAACGCGATACCGAGGTCGTTGCGTACCTCTGCCTCCGCGAAACGGTGGCCGGTACGCTCCCGCAGCGCCAGCGCCGCTCGCAACACGCGTATCGCCGCCTTGTGCTGCCCGACCCGGCACTTCACTGCGCCGATGTGGCTCAGCGCGTTGAGCAGGTGGAACTGATTACCGTGCTGGCGGGCCAGGTAGAGGTGCAGGCGGTGCAGACGCAGCGCCTCGTCGTATCGGCCGAGCAGGGCCAGGGCGAGCCCCACGTTCGGCAGAGAGCTGGGCAGTTCACCGAGATCGAAGCCTTTTCGCCAGCGCAGTCCTTCGAGCCCGACCCGCACCGCCTCGTCGAGTTCGCCCCGAATCCAGTGAACAGCGACCAGATTGGCCCGATAGCGGTCGCCATTGATGACGTCACCGCGCCGCTCGGCGGACGTCACTGCCGCACGGACGTGATTCAGCGCCTCGGCGTAGTTGCCTTTGCGGAGATAGGCAGAGGCGACATAGTTGTGCATGATGGCGGCGGCGGGCTCGTTCTTGGCTGCCCGCGCGGCCTCCAGCCCGGCAAGGTGCGTACGGACGATGTCATCGTAATAGCCGCGAACATAGAGGAATCGCCAGAGCACTCGGGCCAGGCGCCAGGAATGGTCATGGTGCCCCCGTTCGCCGGCCCGCACGACGAGCGCCACCAGAGTCGAGCGCTCATCCTCCATCCATTCTTTCGTGCGCGATGCCGTGACGGCCAAGAGATCCGGCAGGCGCGGCGGGTCGAGTGACACGTACTTACGCACACCGCGAGACTCGAGTTCTTCTGCGATGGGAAACGACAGGTGCAGCATGATGTCGACCAGATCCACCAACGCCCGGTCACGTGTCACCCCGCGGTCCTGGGTGACGGACAGTTCGTGGGCGTACTGTCGGATCAGATCATGCATCCGGTAACGCCCCGCCTTCACCTCGTCGACCAGATGGCAGTCGAGAAGCTCGTTCAGGGCAGCGGTGGTGTCGTCCATCGAAAAGCCAGTGACCGCAGCACAGATCAACACGTCGAAATAGTCGCCCGGATGCACGCTCAGCAACCGGAACAACCGCCGCGCCGAATCGCCGAGCGACTCGTACGACGCCGCGAATGCTTTCGCCACACTCCGGTCGCCCGAGGCGAGATGAACCAGTCGGTGTGCATTGCCTACCAGCAGAGCCGCGAGATCGGCCACCCGCCAGGTGGGGCGATGCGCGAGCCGGGAGCCGGCCAGCCGGATTGCCAACGGCAGGTGACCGCACTGCTTGACCACGGTCGCTGCCGCATCAGGCTCTGCCGCCACCCGTTGTGCGCCCGCGGCAGATGCCAGTAGGGCAACACCTTCGTCCAGTGTCATCACAGACAGGGAGACGGGTGGCGCTCCATCCAGCCCGGTGATCCTGCGTCGGGATGTCACGATCACCACGTTGCCTGGCCCACTGGGAAGCAGCGGGAGAACCTGCTCGGCACCAGCCGCGTTGTCCAGCACGACGATTCCTCGTCGACTTGCAAGTTCGTGACGCCAGAGCGAGACCCGCTCGTCGAAGTCGCCCGGTATCCGGCTACCCGCCACACCGAGCTGTCTCAGCAGCGCCGCCAGGGCGGCAGCCGGTGCCACCGACTCAGCCTGGTTGTGCCCCTTCAGGTCGATGAACAACTGCGCGTCCGGAAAACGGTCCGTGAGCTGGGCAGCGACATGCATGGCAAGAGACGTCTTGCCGCTACCCGCCATGCCGTCGATGAAGTGCACGGCCGGAGCGACGCCCGATGCTCGCCGCGTCTCAGCCAGCAGACGCTCGACCGCGTCGGCTCGGCCGATGAAGTCCGGTAACGCCCTGGGCAGAGGCGGAAAGGACCGGATCACCTGTCCGGTACGCGCGGGAACGACCGTCGCAGTCGGGCCAGCCTCCCGTTCGCGGTGCGTGACGCGCCGTTCGTGTGCCGCTATCCGCTGGTAGAACTGCTGCAGTTCACCACCGGGCTCGATGTTGAGCTGCTCACGCAGGGCTCGTCGGGCCGTGGCATAGGCCGCGACCGCCCCGGCATGGTCACCGCGCAGATGAAGCGCCTGCATGAGAAGCAGGTGAGCCGGCTCGCGGAGCGGCTGCGTGATCAACAATTTGCGCAGTACCGGTAGGGCCTCGTCGTAGTTGCCGAGCCGGATCTGCAGTCTGGCGTACAACTCGGCCGCGAGCATTCGATCCTCGGCCGCCGCGACCACCTGAGCGGAGAGTGACGAGCCGAGCGCAATTCCCGTGAGCGCCTGCCCTTGCCATCGCGCCAACGCACCGGACAACAGCTCCACTGCCGCCACCTCGTCCGATGGCACCAGCCGACGCGCCTCGGCAACCTCTGCCTGAAAGGCGAACAGGTCCACGTCCGACCGTTCGACGTCGAGACGGTAGCCGTCCTGAACCCGGGTCAGCAGTTCACGCTCCGGCACCAGCTTCGCGAGACTCCTGCGAAGGTTGGCGGCATAAGTACGGACATTGGGTACGGCTGACTGCGGCGGCTCTTCCGACCACAGCTCGTCGACGAGCTGTGCGACCGACACCAGCCGGCCAGGATTACACGCGAGCATCGCCAGAACTGTCCGCTGTTTTGGAGTCCCGAGGGGCAGCACCGCTGACCCGTGACGCACCGCGAGACCGCCGAGGACTTGAATCTGCACCGACTCCTCAGCTGCACTCATAGGATCACCGTGTGCAGCTTAGCCAGCTCAGAGCCGACGAGCTGACCCCCACATCCCGGCAATCCCGACCGAAGCGATGATGAAACAAACAAACTCTCTGGAGACACTTGCTCGGCTAGAAATCCTCCGCCGACCAAGAGAGCGGGAGACAAAAACTGGCCCCAATGACGAAACGAAACCCTCCGTCAGCAAAGCGGGGACAGAACGTGACAGAAAAGCGCCGTATTGGCCCATTATGCGCAATACGACATGTAATGGTACCAACCGGCCACAAGTCCCCCTAGATTCGGCAGCAACAAGCCGGACTCAGCTGGGGGTAGAAAATGAACTCGCACGAATGGGGATGATCCCAGCTTCTCGATGAGGAGCAGCCAAAGTACGCTTGCGGAGCGCAGCCCCTCGGTGACGAATGGGGATGACGGTTGACTTCGCAGGATCGACAGACCGGGACCGATCGGCGGCTACGGCCGCTAGTCGGTCTCGTCGTCGTTCTGGCCGGCATCGCCGGTGCCGTCTCCGTCGCGCACTTGCCGAACTACGGTGTCCTCACCGCCACGTTCCTCTGGCCCGCGCTGATCTCTCTGGTGACGCTCGGCTTCATCGTCAAGGTCCAGGTACGAATCCGTTCCACCAACCACCGCATCGCCTGGACCGAAACCGCGATCGTAGTCGGGCTGGCCGTCGCGCCCTCACCCGTGGTCATCCTCGCCACCGGCTTCGGCGTGGCCATCGCCAGCACCCTGATCCGGTTGCCGCCGATCAAACGGTGGTTCGGCATCGGCAAGAACATGCTGGTCGCCACCGCCGCCGGCCTGGTCCTTCAGCTGTTCCAGTGGCCCCCGACGAACTCGGAGATCACCAGCACCATCGTTCCGCTGACGGCCGCCTACCTGGCCGCCGTGTTGCTCGACGAACTCGTCACGTTGCCGGTCATCGCCATGGCCACCGGCACCTCGTTGGGAAAGCTGTTCCGCGAGGACTGGGATCTGCGGCTGACCGCAACCGTCACCCGTCTCATCGTCATCATCGGCACGGTTCTGACGATCAGGACCGACATCCGCATGCTTCTCGCCGTACCACCCCTGGTGCTCAGCCTTCACCTGTTCTACCTGACCCGGGTGCGCAGCCGCACCGAGCAGCAGGCGTGGCAGCGGCTCGCCCAGACCACCGACGCGCTAAACGTCGTCGAGCTGGACGAGGTCCTCACCACCGCCGTCACCCGGGCCGCCGAACTCTTCTCCGCCGACGAGGTGGAGGTGGAACTGCGCGACGCCGCCCGGCTCGTCCGGGGCAACTCCGACGGCATCAGCTACGACGGCCCCACCGCCGAGGCCCCCGACGCGACGGGCGCGGTCGTGCCCGCGCCCTTGGAGGGGCACGACCGATCCATCGACGTGGGCGTACTGCGGCTGCGCTTCCGAGGGTCGGTCCAGCTCAACGAACGGGAGCGGTACACCCTGCGTACCTTTGCCTCGGCGCTGTGCACGGCGGTGCGCAACGCCCAGGCGTACGCCGAACTCGCCCGGGTCGCGCAGGCCCACGCCCACGCCGCCGCCCACGACGCACTCACCGGGCTGGCCAACCGGCGGCACCTGCTCGACGAAGGCAACGAGCAACTGCACAAACGGCACGCCGACGGGGTCACCGCGCTGGTGCTCATCGACCTCAACCATTTCAAGGAAGTCAACGACACCCTCGGGCACGCCGCCGGCGACCAGATGCTGATCCGGGTTGCCGAACGGCTCCGCGCCGCAGCCCGCACCGACGACCTGGTTGCCCGGCTCGGCGGCGACGAGTTCGCCGTACTGTTGCGCGCCCTGCCTGCCCCCGCGGTGGCCGCGCACCGGGCCGAGACCCTGCTGGCGGCGCTGCACGAGCCGTTCGACATCGAAGGCATGCAGATAAGCGTCGAGGCCAGCGGAGGTATCGCCATCGCGCCGGCCGCCGGCGGGATGGTCGAGCTGCTGCGCCGCGCCGACGTCGCGATGTACCAGGCCAAACGGGCCGGGCAACGGGTCGCCACGTACGCACCCGCCCGGGACACCGCCGACCTCGGCCGACTCGCCCTCGGAGGTGAACTGCCCCGCGCCGTCGCCGACCAGGAATTCGTCGTCAACTTCCAGCCCATCGTCGACCTCGGCACCGGCGAGGTGATCGCCGCCGAGGCGTTGGCCCGCTGGCGGCACCCCACCCACGGCATGATCGACCCACTCCGGTTCCTGGAGACCGTCGAACGGTCCGGCCTGCTCCCCGCATTCGCCGAGGCGATCCTCGACCAGGCACTGATCGCCGCCAGCACCTGGCGCGACGCCGGATTCGACGTACCGGTGGCGGTGAACGTCTCCCCCCGCAGCCTGCTCGACGCCCGCTTCCCCGGCGCCGTCCTGGCCCGGCTGCGCGCCCACGACCTACCGCCCGACCGGCTGATGCTGGAACTCACCGAGACCCTCACCCTCAGCCAACTCGACGTGGTCGACCAGGTACTCACCCGACTCCGCGACTCCGGCGTCCGGCTCGCGCTGGACGACTTCGGCACCGGCTACTCCTCGCTCTCGCTGCTCTCCCGAATCCCGGTGCACGAACTGAAGATCGACCGCAGCTTCGTCACCGCCATGGAGTCCTCCGCCGAAGCCGCCGCCATCGTCCGATCCACTCTCGACCTCGGCCGAAGTCTCAACCTCGCCGTGGTGGCCGAAGGGGTGGAACGGGACCCGCAGCGCCTCGCCCTCTGGGAACTCGGCTGCGTCGCAGGTCAGGGCCACCTCTTCGCCCGCCCACTGGCCGCCGGCGCCCTGCTCGCGGCGCTGCAACGCGGCACCGCCGGTCGCCCCGGCCACCTCGCGACCGCACTACACGACGCCGGCGCGGTGGTCCGACTACCACCCGGACGCCGTCAGGGGGGCCGAGGCCGACACCAACCGGCCTGACACACTGACCCGGATGAGCAACGCCGATGCGACCGCCCCCCGCCCCGCATGGTGGCACCGGCTCGACGCCACCGGCGGCGGACTCGGCCTCGACCTCGGCATCTACGCCGGCTCAGCCGCGTTCGCGACGATCACCGCCGCAACCTCCACCCTGGTCACGCACCGCCACTGGGGCAGCCTCGCCGCCGTCGGCTACCTCGCCGCCGCGCTGCTGGTCACCGGTCAACTGCTCATCCGTCGCCGACGTCCCGACTCCGCCCTGAGCGGCGTACCGGCACGCTGGCTGGTCGCCAGCCTCACCTGGTCCACAGTCACCCTGCTGCCACTGACCTGGCAGAGCATCCAGCGGGCAGCCGGGCGAACCGACCGGGCACAGGAGGAGGTGCTTGTCGTCGAGGACTCGGGCCGCCGCCTGCTGGAGACCGGCACCCCGTACCTCGGCCCCGACGCGATCGCCGCCCTGCCAGCGGGCGAGCAGTTGCTCGGCTACACCCCGTACCAGCCGGGGATGGCCCTGTTCGGGCTGCCCCGCGCCGTGCACGACAGCTGGTGGACCGACGCCCGGGTCTGGTTCGCCGTCGGCACCGCCCTGGCCCTCGTCCTGGCCGCGCGCCTCCTGCGCCCGACCCCCGGACTGCCGGCCCGGAACCGGGCCACCCTGCTCCGCGGCATGCAGGCCGCCACCGTACTCCCGGTCTGTGCACTGACCCTCGCCACCGGCGGGGACGACCTGCCCGTACTCGCGCTCTGCCTGCTGGCGCTCGCCTGCGCCGGCACCGCACGACCCGGCTGGGCCGGCATCGCCGTTGGCGTGGCCGGCGCGCTCAAGCTGTTCGCCTGGCCGGTCGCGATGGTGCTGGTCATCTGGGGCTTTACCCGACGCGCCGGCCTGCGGGTCGCCGCCGGAGCGTTCGGAATCCCCGCCCTCGCTCTGCTGCCCGTCCTGCTTGTCGACCACGAAGCCCTCGTGGAGAACGTGCTGCGGTTCCCGCTCGGACACGGCCTGGTCGCCAGCCCCGCCCAGTCGCCGTTCCCCGGCTACCTGATCGCGGCCAACCTACCGGCCGGCCGCGCCGTCGCCGCCGCGCTGCTCGTCGCGGCCGGGCTGGCCATCGCCGTCCGACTCGCCCGCCGACCGCCCCGCACCGCCCGGACCATCAGCCTGATCTGCGCGTACGGGCTACTCGCGGCCATCCTGCTGATGCCCACCACCCGCTTCGGTTACCTGCTGTACCCGATCGCGTTTCTCGTCTGGGCCCCCGCGCTCGACCTTCCCCGGATCGGGCAACCGGCGGGCGAAGAGGCCCGGCAGGGCGTACACCTGAGGGCATGACCACCTACCGCGATCGCAGCGAGGCCGGCCGGGCACTCGCCGACCGGCTCGCTGCCCTGAGCGGCCGACCGGACGTCACCGTGCTCGGCCTGGTACGCGGCGGAGTGCCCGTCGCCAAGGTCGTCGCCGACCGGCTCGGCGCACCGCTGGACGTGCTCGTGGTCCGGAAACTCGGCATGCCCTGGGCACCCGAGGTGGCGTTCGGCGCCCTCGGTCCCGGCGGCGTACGCGTACTCAACGACCTGGTCGCCGGCCAACTCGATGCCGACGACATCGCCGAGGTCCAGCGCCGGGAGCAGGCAGAACTCGACCGACGGGAACAGCTCTACCGGGCCGGCCGCCCACCGCTGGACCTGACCGGTCGTACCGCCCTGATCGTCGACGACGGCCTGGCCACCGGCGCGACCGCCCGAGCCGCCGTCCAGGTCGCCCGGCACCTCGGCGCTCGCCGCGTCGTGCTCGCCGTGCCGGTCGGCGCGCAGGAGGCCTGCGAGATGCTGGCCGCCGAGGCCGACGAGGCGATCTGCGCCCAACGACCTGCCAACTTCGGCGCGGTGGGGGCCTACTACGACGACTTCCACGAGGTCTCCGACGACGAGGTCACCGAGGCGCTGACCGCCACCGCGTGAATCGACCAGGTACCTTCGGATGATGAGCCTGACCTGTCCCAAGTGTCACGGAGAGATGCGCCAGTACGAGCGCAGTGGCGTCGTCATCGACCAGTGCGGCGAATGCCGGGGCATCTTCCTCGACCGCGGTGAGCTGGAGAAGCTGTTCGAGGCGGAAGCCAACTGGAACGCCAAGCAGACCCCGCCGGCCCCGCAGCCGCCCCAGCACGTCGCCCAGCCGGGCGGCTACCCGCCGCCCGCGCCCGCCCCGCACCAGCCGGGCTACGGCGCAGTGCCGCCGCCCGGCTACCCCGCGCCGGCACCGGCGTACGGCCACGGGCAGCAGCACTACGGCTACCACGGGCACTACCGGCGCAAGAAGCGCAAGAGCTTTCTCGACGACATGTTCGGCTGAGCCTGTGCGGTCTCCGCTCCGGCGTCGGATCAGACCGCGCCGGAGCGGGGAAACCGTGCCACAGTCGACGGCCCTCGGGTCAGACGATGGCCATGTCCACGAAGCGCGACAGGTGCAACTGAGCCGCCACAGTCACCGTGTCGGTCGGACCATTTCTGTGCTTGGCGACTATAAAATCCGCCTCCCCCGCCCGGGGCGACTCCTTGTCGTAGTAGTCGTCCCGATGCAGCAGGATGACAACGTCCGCATCTTGCTCAATTGATCCAGATTCGCGCAGATCGGACAGCTGCGGCCGCTTGTCGGTACGTTGCTCCGGGCCACGGTTCAGCTGACTCACCGCGATGACCGGGCACTCGACCTCCTTGGCCAGCAGCTTGAGCCCTCGGGACAGGTCCGCGACCTCCTGCTGCCGGCTCTCGGTGCGTTTGGGTGAGGTCATCAGCTGGAGGTAGTCGACCACGATCAGCTTGAGGTCGTGTCGCTGCTTGAGGCGGCGGGCCTTGGCCCGGATCTCCATCAGGTTCATGCTCGGCGTGTCGTCCACGAACAGCGGTGCCTCACTGATCTCGCCCATGCAGCGGGCCAGCTTGGTCCAGTCGTCGTCGGAGAGCTGCCCGCTGCGCAGCACGTGCAGGGGTACGCGCGCCTCGGCCGAGAGCAGTCGCATGACGATCTCGACCTTGCTCATTTCCAGCGAGAAGATGGCCGCCGCCTGATTGGCCCTGATTGCCGCATTCCGGGCAAAGTCCATGCTCGCAGTGCTGTTGTGCGTCGGGATCATCGACCGACCGGCCAGGTACAGGTGGTCATCGTTGTCGACGGTCACGCAGCGGACCGGGACACTGGGCACCGGCCGGACCGCAACGATGTACCGGTGGCCAGTGCGGACGGCCGTCCCGTCATGCCGCCGCTGCGCGTGGGCCTGACGCTTGCGGGCCAACCGGAACACGTCGTCGGCTGTGCTGAAGTTGAGGTTGTACGCCACCGACGACTCCGGGCGGCGGCCCTTGACCGACCTGCGGGAGATGGAGCACCGATACCCGAGGCTGACGACGAGTTCGTTCACGTCGTCGGCTAGACGGGCCGACGTGGTTGTGAACTGGACGCTGCCACCGTTGGTGACGGTGCCGTCAGTGTCAAGAAGGCCGGCCAGCAACGCCCGCCGCTGGTCCTCGGATGCACGCAGGTACATCGGTGGGATGTGCTTGTTCCCAAGGACGCCTGCGGACCTCAGTAGGCCAGTGAATGACCCACGTGCCGAATGGCAGGCTTGGCAACTCCGAGATGAACCTGACATGTACTTGAACGCCCTGCCGCAGAACGAACAGCGGGCGCGGGCTGCGGCGTCCACCAGACCTCTTGACTTTCCGCCGCACGACCTTCCGCATGCCCAAATGCCAGAGCCCTTGGGTGTGAACCGGGTGCCGCAGACGACGCACTCGCGGTCGGTCAGCGGCGGAGCCTTCGGAAGTTTGAGGGCGTAACGGAAGCGTGCTGCCGACGACTCCACGACATAGCCATCCGACTCGATGAGCGCCAGGAGTTCGGGGTCTGCTGTGGTGAAGGAAGACCCAGCAGAGGTTCCGTCCCCCAGCCACGCACCCAGCGTATACGGCTCTACCGGCAGGTCTCGTGTCGGCAGCACCAGCGCGCGGGTGTTCTCGACGGCATGGTTGAGCCGCCCGTCGGCCGGGTGGCGCAGCGTCGCTGCGATGTGTTCCGTGGTCACCGCCCCGTCATGGTTGGCGGTCGTTTCGGTGTTCATCTGCCGGTTCACCCGGTCGAGCAGGGCGCCGAACAGCATGTGAGTCGAGTAGGCGTCGATGGTGCGATGCCACGGCTGGCCGCGCCTGACGTACTCCCGCCGGACCTTCCCTGATACGCCAACCCGATGGCCGACGGCGTGCAGGACGTAACGAAATCGGTCGCCCGCTATCTCGACCGCCTCCCGGTAGGTCATTAGCCGATCGGGGGCGGCCATGACCGCCCGGTGTGCAGCGGCAGCAGCGGCTCGCGCGTCCTCGGCCCATTGGTAAGACGATCGTGCCTCCGCGCGCTGCCGGCGTGAGGCGCGGGTGGTGGTCTTCCACAGATGCTCAGCGTCAGCAACGATGACGGAGCCGTCGGAGAACTCGACCTCGTAGCAGGGGCGACCGTGGCGAACCTCGAAGGCGTGCGTGACGGTGGTGGGTCGGCCGTCCGCACCGATCAGCTGATCGCCTACCTGCACCTCGCCCATCGTCGTCCAGCCGGTCGGGGTGGGCAGGGGGGTGTCGAGCGCGAGTGCCTTTCCGAGACCAGGTCGGCCCGCCACGATGATCAATTGGCCGGCGTGCAGGCCGTTGAGCAGCCGGTCCAGGTCGGTGAAGCCGGTGGGCACCCCGGTCATCACCCCGCCCTGGGCACCGACCGCCTCGATTTCGTCGAGGGTCGGTTGGAGCATGTCGGCGAGGACGGCGAAGTCCTCGCTGACCCGACGCTCGGTGACGTCGTAGACGGCCTGCTGTGCCAGGTCGACGATGTCGTCGACGTCGCGGCTGCCGCCGCTCGCGGTGCCGTAGCCGAGCTGGACGATCCTGGTGCCGGCCTCGACCAGTCGCCGCAGCACGGCACGCTCGCTGACGATTCGCGCGTAGTAGGCGGCGTTCGCGGCCGTGGGCACGCTCGCGATCAGCGTGTGCAGGTACGGGGCGCCACCGACGCGGGCCAGGTCACCGGAGTCCGCCAGGGCCGCCGCCACGGTGATCGCGTCGGCCGGCTCGCCTCGGCCGTAGATCTCCAGGATGGTGTCGAAGATGGTGGCGTGCATCGGCCGGTAGAAGTCGTTGGTCTTGAGGATCTCGACCACGTCGGCGATGGCGTCCTTGGACAGCAACATGCCGCCCAGGACGCACTGCTCGGCGGCGATGTCCTGCGGCGGAGTCTTGTCGAACTGGCCGTCGCGGGGCGGCGGGCCGGAGGACGGCCCACTCGGATACGGCTCTGTCCGCATGTCGTCGGTGACCGACACGGGCCCCCCTCCACTGCGTCGGCGCGGCTCCGGGCACGGATCCGCCCGGGTACCACCAGGTTGACCGTCCACGCGATCGGGGGCCATCGGCGGGCGGCTGGGGCAACCATACGGAACACGAGCTCAGGCCCTCAACCACAGCGGTGGACGAGCCTCGGGACAACCTGTGGACACCGGTGGGCAGAGGTGTGCGCAGTGTGTGCACATGATGTGGATAACTCTTGGGGATCTCCCGGCATTACCGCTCTGACCTGCGAAAACTTCATCCACAGCCTGTGGGTGAGAATTTCCGGGTAGGGCTTTGTCCCGATACTCCCGTAGGATCGGTGGCCTACGGCTACACCTGGACAGCGGATTGCACTTTCGGTTGAGAAGGGTCACGCTCCGGCCGTGAGTTACCGGGACTGGGCACGCGGGGAGGATGGCCCGCGTGAGCGACGGCCGGCCGCTTCGTGGGCCGATCCCGTCGAGGGCGATCCGGGCGACCGTTACGACTCCGCCGTCGAGCGTTACCGCACCCCTAGCCGTCGCCGCGCGATCGAACGTGGGCAGGACGAGCCGGCTGAGCCGTACCTGCCGCGGTGGGCCCTGGAGTCGGGCGTACGCAGTGTCGACGGCGGCGGCCGGCATGCCGCTCCGGACGACGATGACGATGACGACCGGACGCGTTATGCGGGGAGTCGTCGTGCGCCGGACGTCACCCAGGGCCGGCGGGCCGCCGCTTCGACGGAGCGGGACTCTTCGTTCTCTGCCGCCGAGTCCTCGTCCGATCACATTCGGGAGTGGAGGTTCGAGCGTCCTCAGGACGGCGGTTATGTCGGCAGTCGGCGGGCTGCTGACGACGACCCGGTCTCGGGTGTGACGCCGCAGAGCCGACCGCGGCGTGCGCAGTCTCGTCACCGTCAGGTGACCTGGTCGGGCCTGGCCGAGGAGGGCGAGCAGTCGGCCGCTTCGGAGCCGACTGCGGAGCCCTCGACGCGGCGGCGGCGCGGGGTCGAGTCCGCTGCCGGTTCGGCGGTGGAGCCGTGGGAGCGGGCGGCGGAGCCGTGGGAGCGTAGGGCGGCGCCGGAGTCCGTTCGGCCTGCGGTGGATCCGTGGGACGCTTCGGGTCTGCACGCCTGGCAGGAGCCGGCTGAGATCCGCGACCGGGGTGCGGCGGGTCCCGCCGACCCTTGGGACGCCGACAGCACCAGTCAGTGGCTCCGGACGTCCGCCTCGGATCAGTGGCTTGAGCCGGATCAGACCGGTCAGTGGCTTCAGCCTGACACCACGGGTCAGTGGGAGCGTCCCGCGGAGGTCGACCGGTGGGATCGGCGGCGCGGCGAGGACCGGTGGGACGGCTATTCCGGACCTGACCGGTGGGACCGTACGCAGCCGCCCGGTTCGGGTGCCACGTCGGGTGCCGGCCAGTGGGCGTGGGCTGAGCCGGCCGCACCGGAGCCGGCACCGGAGCGTTTCTGGCCGGGAACCAGGTTGGCCGGGGACGATCCACGGTGGGTGGAGGCGAGCGCGTCGGCGCCGAGGTCACCGGTGGTCGGGTACACCGCGCCCCGTCCGCGTTCGGCGACCCGGCGGCGGCCCGCGGCGGTGCCTGCGCCGCGGCAGACCGGCATGGAGTCGGTACGGCGACGCATCGAGGCGGTCGGCACCGGCGGGTGGAGTCGGCGGCTGGAAGACGACCTGCTGGATCCGGATCCCGGGGCGCCCTGGCTGCCGCTGCTCTACACGGCGGCCTGCTATCTGCTGCCCGCGGTGGTGATCTTCTTCTGGCTTCTCACCTTGGACGGTGCGCCACCGACGGGCTGTGTGACCGACATCAGCGGCGGTGGTTGCGAGTCGCCGCGGGCCCGCGCCTTCGGGGCCACAGTGGGTGGGATACCGCGTTTCGGGTTGGCGTTGGTGAGCAGCCTGGTGGTCGCCACGCTGTTGCGGCGGGTCGGCACCTCCTGGAAGCCGACCACGGTGGCACTCGCGGCGGCGGTGGTCGGTGGCGGTCTGTCGACTGTCATGATCAGCGCCGTGACCGGTGAGCCCATCGGCTGAGCGCCGGTACCGCAGCGTCTCCGGCTTCCGCATTGCGGGTCTGCGGCAAGGTGTCGGCGGCGGCGGCGAGCAGCAGCCATGACGGCGGTTGCCACCTGGCGCGGGGCGGCGGTGGCGTTCTGCCGGCGATTGGCGGGGAGGAACGTGACAGGGCCTGCACCATCTGGTGATGGTGCAGGCCCTGTCAGTGCCGTCTTGCGGGGTCAGCCCTGCACGACGTTGAGGTTGAACGTGGCGGTCACCTCGGGGTGCAGCTTGATCCGCACCGGGTGCGATCCGATCGACTTGATGTGACCGGACACCTCCAGCCGACGTCGGTCGAGCGACGGGCCGCCGGCCGCCTTGACAGCATCGACGATCTCGGCCGGGGTGACCGAGCCGAAGAGCCGACCGCCCTCGCCGGCGCGGGCCTTGAGGTTGACCTTGAGGGCCTCGAGCTGGCCCTTGACCTCGTTGGCGTGGCCGAGGTCGCGGATCTCCCGGGCCGAGCGGGCCCGCTTGATCAGGGTGACCTGCTTCTCCGCGCCCTTGGTCCAGGCGATCGCGAAGCCCTGCGGGAGGAGGTAGTTACGGCCGTAGCCGTTCTTGACCTCCACGATGTCGCCCGGGGCGCCGAGCCCGGACACTTCCTGAGTCAGGATGATCTTCATGTCGGCACCTCCTCTCAGCGGGCCGTCGCCGTGTACGGCAGCAACGCCATCTCACGGGCGTTCTTGACCGCGCGGGCGATCTGCCGCTGCTGCTGCGAGGTGACGCCGGTCACCCGCCGAGCGCGGATCTTGCCGCGGTCGGAGATGAACTTGCGCAGCAGCGCGGTGTCCTTGTAATCGATGTAGGTGATCCCGTCCTTGTCGAGCGGGTTCACCTTCTTCTTCGGCTTGCGCAGTGCCGCAGCCTTCGCCATTGCTCTTGCTCCTGGTTTACGATCACGGGCGCTCGGGGCCATTAGAACGGTGGCTCCTCATCGAAGTTGCCGCCACCCGAACGTGAGGGTGCCGGTGCGGCTGAAGCCCAGGGGTCGTCGAAGTTGCCTCCGCCGCCGCCCTGGCCACCACCACCGCCGCCGCCGAAGCCGCCGCCACTGCCGCCCGAGCGGGACATCTTCTGCACCTTCGCCGTGGCGTAGCGCAGCGACGGGCCGATCTCGTCGACCTCCAGCTCGATGACGGTGCGCTTCTCGCCCTCGCGGGTCTCGTAGGACCGCTGACGCAGCCGGCCCGACACGATCACGCGAGCGCCGCGCTGGAGCGACTCCGCCACGTGCTCCGCGGCCTGTCGCCAGACGGTGCACGCGAGGAACAGCGGCTCGCCGTCCTTCCACTCGCCGGATGCCTTGTCCATGAACCGGGGCGTCGAAGCGACCCGGAACTTGGCGACCGCGGCCCCGGAGGGGGTGAACCGCAACTCGGGGTCATCGGTCAGGTTGCCGATGACCGTGATGGTGGTGTCTCCTGCCATGACCATCTCCTCGCGCACTCATGCGTTTGCCGTACAGGTTCTCAGAACCCTCCGACAGCACGATGAGGCTGTCCGGGTGGGGGGCTGGGTGGAATGCTTAGCGCATCTCCGGCCGGATGACCTTGGTGCGCAGCACGGACTCGTTGAGCCGAAGCTGGCGGTCCAGCTCGGCCACAGCCTCCGGCGTTGCCTGGAGGTCGACGACGGCGTAGATGCCCTCGGCCTTCTTGTTGATCTCGTACGCGAGGCGCCTGCGGCCCCACACGTCGGTCTTCTCCACCGAGCCACCCGCGGTCCTGATCACGTTCAGGTACGTGTCGAGCGACGGGGCGACGGTGCGCTCCTCGAGGCTGGGGTCGAGGATCACCATGATTTCGTAATGACGCAAGACTTACTCACCTCCTGTGGGCTAAGCGGCCACGGTCCTTCCGTGGCAGGAGGTCTGCGTCGTGGCCCGCCCTGATCCGGGGGGACCCGGTCGGGAGCGGACAACCTGACCAGGATACCCGGCCATGACGATCACCAGCATCGAGGTGACCGACACAGCGAACCGGGGGTCCGCGCCGACGTCGCTGTCGGCGTGGACCCCCGGTCACGTGACCGCAGGGCGTCTCGTCCGCATTCCTTGGGTGGGACCTGGGGAGGAACGACCACACCGATGAGGTTGGACCGGAGACGCCCTGCGGAGCTTTATCATGTTGTTACCTGACGTTATCGCTGAAGTCGGCGCTTCGCGGGGCAAATCCTAAAATTACCGACAATTTTTTGGGCCATCGTCAGGGTCAGCTGTCGCATCCACCGGTATCAACGACTCCGGCCAGCTGCGGTGACGCGACTCGGCGGTGGGTCACCACCACTGTCGGGCACGCGACGTAGGCTCGCCTGCATGCGTATCGGAGCCCACGTCGATCCGACCGACCCGTTGGCGGAGGCGGCTGCTCGTGAAGCCGACGCCGTGCAGTTCTTCCTCGCCGATCCCCAGGGTTGGAAGGCGCCACAGCCCCGCGCGGACGCGGAACAGCTACGCACCGCGGATGTCGACATCTACGTGCACGCGCCGTACGTCGTCAACGTCGCCACCGGCAACAACCGCATCCGAATTCCCAGCCGCAAGCTGCTGCTCGCCCACGCGAAGGCCGCAGCGGCCATCGGCGCGAAGGGCCTGATCGTCCACGGTGGGCACGTCAACGCCGGCGACGATCCGCAGACCGGCTTCGACAACTGGCGTAAGGCCCTGACCTACGCGCAGGAAGCGGGCGGCTTCGGTCTGCCGGTGCTGATCGAGAACACCGCCGGTGGCGAGAACGCCTGCGCCCGCCGCCTCGACGCGCTCGCCCGACTGTGGGACGCCGTCGGTGATCACGAAGTCGGCTTCTGCCTCGACACCTGCCACGCACACGCCGGCGGCGAGGAACTGCTCGGCCTGGTCGACCGGGTGAAGGCCATCACCGGGCGGATCGACCTGGTGCACGCGAACAACTCCAAGGACGCGTTCGGGTCCGGTCGCGACCGCCACGACAACCTGCGCGGCGGGACCATCGACCCGGAACTCCTGGTGACGGTGATCAGAGCAGCCGGGGCCCCGGCCATCGTCGAGACCCCGGGCGGCACCACCGGGCAGGGTGACGACATCGCCTTCCTGCGCGCGCAACTCGAGGCGGAGACGGCGGTGCGATGACGACCGATCAGTCTCCCTCGGGCGGCCCCCGACCGACCACGCGCGGTCGCCGGGACACCCGAATCCAGGCTGCCGCCGGCGGGCGGGCCGACGCCGACGGCACCGACGACCAGGCCAGGAAGCCGACGGGCGGCGTGGACCCGACGGGCGGCAAGGCCGAGGCCCAGACCGATGCTGCCGGCAAGACCAAGGCTCCGGGGAACGAGACCAGAACCCCGACAGACGAGGCCAAGGCCGAAACTCCGCGGGACGAGGCCAAGCCCAAGACCCCAGGGGACGAGGCCGAGACCCCGGCATCCGATAAGGACAAGAAGTCCGCAGCCGGGGACGGTAAGGACGGGGACGGTAAGGACGGGGACGGTAAGGACGGGGACGGTAAGGACGGGGACGGTAAGGACAAGGGCGACGTCGAGAAGAAGGATCCGTGGGCGGCGTTCGGGCCCGCACCCGAGCCGGTGCCGCGATGGTACGGCCGACTCGCCCGCAGGACCGGTCGGCTGCTGATCCACGAGTGGACCCTGGCCGCTCTCGGGTCCCTGGTGTTGGCCGTGCTGATGACCTGGCCGGCCCTGCGCTACCCCCGGCACACGTTGCCCCACGACTACTGGGATCCGAGCCTGCAAGCCTGGCAGATGGCCTGGTCCGGGCACGCCCTACGGACCGACCCGGCCCAACTGTGGCACTCCAACGCCTTCTTCCCGGAGCGGTGGAGCTTCGCCTTCTCCGACACGTTGCTCGGCTACGCGCCGGCCGGCCTGATCGGTAGCGGCCCGCAGGACGCCCTCCTCCGCTACAACATCATGTTCGTGCTGGCCCACGCGCTGGCCACCTTCGGGGCGTACGTGCTGGCTCGGCAGCTCGGTGCGAGCCGGATCGGCTCCGCGGTGGCGGGGGTCAGCTACGCCTACGCACCCTGGCTGTTGTCCCAGGCGGGGCACCTGCACGTGATCTCCAACGGGGGCATTCCGCTGGCCCTGGCCATGCTCGCCCGGGGCCATGGTTGGTCGCTACGGCACGGCTATCGCCCCGAACGTCGACACGACGGCTGGGTCTACACCGGCTGGTTGGTCGCCGCCTGGCAGCTGAGCCTGGGCTTCGGCATCGGCCTGCCGTTCGCGTACGTCCTGGCCGGTACGGTCGTCGTGGCCATGCTGATCTGGTTCGCGAAGCGGATCTTCTGGCGGGTGAAGCGGCCCTTCGGTCAGCGGCTGTTCGTCGCCGACCTGATCGGCGGGCTGATCTTCGCCGGGGTGGGTGTGCTGATGGCCATCCCCTACTTCACCGTTGCGCAACTGCACCCGCAGGCGGAGCGGAGCATCAGGGACATTGCCGCGTTCTCGCCACCCGCCAACAGCTTCGTCACCGCTCCGGCGGAGTCCCGGATCTGGGGCGGGCTGCACGAAGGTGCCCGCTCCGTACTGCCGTGGCATCCGGAGATGACGCTGCTGCCCGGCTTCGCGCTCTACGCGCTGGCTCTCGGCGGCCTGTTCTTCTCGATCTGGACCATCCGTCAACGGCTGTTCCTGCTCGCCGGGGTGCTGGTCGCGATGACGCTGTCGATGGGCACCAGGTTCTTCGGCGGCGACTTCACCTACGTGCCGCTCTTCGATCACCTGCCCGGTTGGAACGGCATCCGTACGCCCGGGCGGCTCATGATCTGGGCCACCCTGCTGCTCGGGCTGCTCGCGGCGGGCGCGGTCAGTGCGTTCTCCGAGCGGGTGCGGGAGGTTTCCGCCCAGCGGATCCCGTCCTGGCCCAGCCCGTGGTTGCGGCTGGCCACCCTGCTGCCGCTGCTGCTGGTCATCGTCGAGGGCACGAACACCACACCGCATCCGGTGGTGCCACCACAGCCGGCCGCCATGCGGACGGTCGGCGGTCCGCTGCTGGTGCTGCCCAGCGGTCAGAACCACGATCAGCCGGTGATGCTCTGGTCCACCACCCGGTTCCAGGACATCGTCAACGGTGGCAGTGGATTCACCCCTCGCCAACTCGCCGACGTACGTCAGGTGACCATGACGTTCCCCGACCAGACAAGCGTCGACTACCTGCGTACCCTCGGCGTGCGCAACGTGCTGGTGCTGCGCGACGAGATCGCCGGCACCCCGTGGGAGGTCAGCGTCGACGCACCGCTTGACGGCCTGGACATCACCCGCGAGGAGATGGGCTCCGTCCTCCTCTTCCGGCTCTGAGAGTCCGGGGCACCTCTGCGGAGGTGCCCCGGCAATCAGGCGGTCGGTACGGGAGTGGGTGTCGGGGCGGGTCGACGGTTGCGGAAGCGGTCGAGCCAGGGGGCGTCCGGGGTGCCGTCGAGTAGGCCGCCGTCGGGGTCGTCGGCGTAGTTGCGGCGTACCGCGTCCTGTTCGGGGTGCAGAATCTCCCGGACGACCAGCACGCAGAGCGTCACCACGGTGGCCAGGCGCAGGCTCGCGGCCAGCACGAACACGCCCTCCGGGATGACCGAGGTGCTGGTCGCGGCGCCCAGCAGCTCGGCGTAGAAGGCGACGAAGTAGCCCACCTCGGCGATCTGCCAGGCCAGGAACGCTCCCCACTTGGGCCGGGCGAGCACCACCAGCGGCAGCATCCAGAGCACGAACTGCTGCGACCAGACCTTGCTGAAGATGAGGAACGCCGCGACCACGAGGAACGCGAGTTGCGCGAGGCGCGGACGGCGCGGCGCTAGCAACGCGAGCGCGCCGATGGCGAGGCAGGCCAGCCCGAACAGGGCGTACGACAGGTAGTTCAGGGTGGGGATGTTCGCGTCGAGCCATTGGAACGGGCCGATGGAGGCCGGGTCGCCGAACTTGCCGTCCAGGTATCGACCGATGTACCAGAGGGTTCCCCAGTCGATCGGGCGCTCGGTGTTGAGTTCGAAGAACCGGTTCCAGTTGTCCCGGTACGGAATCGCCACCGGAAGGTTGACCAGCACCACCGTCACCGCGGCGGCGATGATCGACAGCACGGCGGCCCGCACCCGGTTGGCGCGGATCGCAAGCACCAGGATCGGACCGAGGAGGAACAGCGGCCACATCTTGGCCGCGCCGCCGAGCCCGAGCAGCACTCCGGACAGGATCGCGAGTGTCAGTCCTGTCCGGTCGTCGCGGGTACGCGCCCAGACCAGCAGGCCGAGCGCGGCCAGGCCGATGGCGAGGAAGTCCCAGTTGACGGTGGCGGTGAGCAGCAACGCGGGGGAGAGCGCGAACATCGCCGCGTCCCAGGGTCGTCGACGGCGCAGCGACAGCAGCACCATCACCGTGGCCAACGCCAACGCGCCGAGCACGAGCGCGTTGAGGTTGTAGAACCACTGCCCCTGGTTGATGTCCGGGTTACCCTCACCGGCGGAGTGCACCGGCAGCCCGAGGGCTCCCATGAAGTACCCGGTCAGCACCGGGTACTCCACCGGATGGTCCCGGTACGGCACGGCGCCCTCGTTGAGCCGCTCGGCGTAGTAGAGCGCCAGCACGTCGGTGTAGCAGAACCGGGTGTACTGCTGGTTGTTGACCCAGGCGCCGTCCTGGCAGGGCGACTTCTGCACCCAGTGCAGGGTGAGAGTGAGGCAGGTCAACGCCAGGACGATCCGCACAGCCGTCCAGAACCGTCCTCGCCCGCCGCTCGGGCGGTCGCGGGTGACGGCGTGGTCGCCGAGCGGGCCACCGATCAGCCCGGACAGCCCACGGACGAAGCCGTCGGAGCGGGACGGATGGTCGATGGCACCAGATTCATCGATGCCCGGCGTCGACTTCGTGCTCATGACCGTGCATCCTGCCGTATCAGTTGCCCGGGTAGAAGTCGAAACCGCGACGACACCGCGGATCCCTCACGGACGGTTGGCGCAGGGTCGTCCGACAGACACGCCGTGGGCGGCCGGACCTGGTGTCCGGCCGCCCACGGGTCGACGCGTCTACTCCTGATCTGTTGATCGCGGTGGCAGCAGTCCGCCACCGCCACCGCCGCCCGGCGGTGAGTCCCGACCGGGGGGCAGCGGGTTGGTCGGGATGGTGCCGCCGCCGTTGTTGTCCCGGCCACCGCCCCGGTTGTCACCGCCGTCGTTGCGACCGCCACCCAGCCGGCAGAGGAAGTCCGTCGGCTCGCACTCGGGCTGCTCCGGCGGCGGCGGAGCCGGCGGTACGCCGTTGCCGGCCTCCGCGTCCCCGATCCCGGAGACGTTGGGCAGGTCGGAGGGGTCGTAACCCTTGAGCGCCTGCTCCATGTACCGCTTCCACAGCTGGCCTGGCAGACCGCCACCGCCGATGTTGCTGCCGCCTCGGTCGATGATGGCCCGCTTCTTGACGTCGCGGCTACCGATCCACACCGCCGTGGCGATGTTCTTGTCGTAGCCGACCATCCAGGCGTCCTGGTTCTTGCCGGTGTCGCCGAGCTGCCAGGTACCGGTCTTGGCGGCCACCTGACGGTTCGGCACGCTTGCGTTGTTCTTACCCGGGATCTCCTTGAGCACGGCGGTCACCTCGTCGGCGACCTCCGGACGGATCACCTGCTGCGGCTTGAGCTTCTCGCCGGTGCCAGGGACCTTGTCCCACTTACCAGTTGCCTTGTTCAGCTTCTCCACGGTCCGCACGAAGTGCGCCTTGTTGTACTTGCCGCCGTTGGCGAACGTGGCCATGCCGTTGGCGTGGTCGAGCACGGTGATCGGGTACTGCCCGTAGGCGGCCACCCGGTCGAACTGTCCCGGCGCAAGATCCTCCGGCTTGTTCTTCAGGAGGTCGAACGCCTTCTGCTTGTCGTTCCACATGGTGCGGACCCCGGCCCGGCGAGCCATGTCGATCACCTTGTCCGTGCCGATCTGCTCTGCGATGTGGAAGAACGGCACGTTGTACGACAGCACGGTCGACTCCTGCAGGGTGCAGGACTTGTTGCAACTCTGCCGCACGTCGCGACCGGCGTTCACGATCGGATCCTTGAAGCCCTCCGGTTTGAACGGAGTGGCGTCCCAGTACGACTTCACCGAGATGCCGGCGTCGATGGCCGCGGCCAGGGTGTAGACCTTGAACGTCGAGCCCGGCGGGTGGCCGCCCACGAGGTTGCCGTTCTGGTCGGTGTTCAGGCCCGCGTAGTCGAAGTCCGCGCCACTGTTGCCGCCGTAGTAGGCCAGTACGCGGCCGGTCTTCGCCTCGACGGAGACCACAGCCGGCATCAGGTTCTTCGGCTGGTCCGCCAGGAACACCCCCTTGCGGCCTACCTGGGCGATCTCCTCCAGCGCCTTCTGCATCTTCGGATCGAGGGTGGTGGTGATCCGGTAGCCGCCTTCGCGCAACTCGTTCACACAGCTCGGCTTGCCCGGCTCACCGCTCTCAGTGCAGATGCCCCAATCGGCCATCTCCTTGCGGACGTAGTTGATCACGTTGCCGCGCGGGGAGGCCACGCCGAAGCCGTTGTCCTTCTTGATCTTCTGGACCTTCGGGTACTCGGTCGGACGCTCGGGCTTGCCCGGCGCACCCAGCCAGCCCTCCTCGACCATGCCGTTGATCACGTACTCCCAACGGATCTTGGCTTCGGTCGGGTTGGTCTCCGGGTCGTACCCCTGGTGGGTCGCGCTGGCGTCCGGCTGCTTGATCATCGCGGCGAGCACCGCGCCCTGCGCCACGTTCAGCTTCTTGGCACTGACGCCGAAGAACGTCTGCGCCGCCGCCTCGATTCCGTACGCCCCGCGACCGAAATAGATCACGTTGAGGTAGTTCTCCATGATCTCGTCTTTGGTGAACTGGTCGTTCAGCTTGGAGGCGAGGATCGCCTCCTTCACCTTCCGGGAGTAGCTGACGTCCTGGAGGTTCTCGTAGGCGTTGCGGGCGTACTGCTGGGTGATGGTCGAGGCACCCTGCTTGTCGCCGCCGGAGAGGTTGTTCCAGGCGGCCCGGGCGATGCCCTTGTAGTCCACACCCGAGTGCCGGTAGAAGTTGCGGTCCTCGGCGGCGGCGACGGCGTCGCGCACGTGCTGGGGGATGTTCTCGATGGTGACGAAGGTGCGGTTCTCGTTGCCGAGCTTGGCCACCAGCGTCTTGCCGTCCTTGGCGTAGACGGTGGTGGACAGCGGCAGCGGGATCTCCTTGGGCAGCACCACGTTCGTCGAGTAGTAGGTGAACCCGACGACGCCGATGCCGGCAAGCATGATGAAGACGGCGAAGCTGGCGATCAGCAGGTTCATCCGCTTGCGCCTACGGGCCCGGGCTACCGCTTTCGGGTCACGCCCGCCCCGCCCGGGACCAACTGGTCCGCCCGGGCCACCGGGACCACCCGGTCCACCTGGCCCTCCGGGGCCACCGACGCTGGCCCGCGCCACGGCGGCTCGACCGCCGGCACCACCCACCGAAGCCGAACCGACACTCGCCCGGCCGGCCGAGGCCGCCCCGACGGCAGCCGCACCGACCGTAGCCCGACCCGCCGGTCCGCCGGGAGCCGGGGAGACCGGCACCGACGCACGACCGGCAAGGCCGGCTGCGGGCGACACCGGCACCGAGGCCCGACCGCCGGAGGCAGGTGAGACCGGTACCGACGCACGACCACCGGGTGCCGGAGAGACCGGTACCGACGCACGACCCGGACCGGCGCGACCGACCGAGGCCGAGCCGGCGGATCGACCCGGCGTCGGCACGCTCGCCGAACCACCGACCGAGGCCCGCCCACCGACCGAGGCACGAGCCGACGGGGCCGCGCCCTCAGGTCCGGTCGTCCAGTTGACTCCGCGCGGGTCACCACTCGGGCTGCGGTACGCGTCGTCCGCCTGCCCCGGGTCGTCCTGGCCCGGTATCCGGGCCCGGCCGCGCGAGGAGCTGGGATCACCGTACGAGTTCATTCCTCACACCCTGCCGTCGCGGTGGGGCGCTGTCGCGCCGCCACCGGTTTGCCGTGAGATGCGACACCCGCGCGCACGGCACGGGGGTGCCGTGGTGCCGGCATCAGATACGAATCTTTCGGACTATTCGCACTTACGAGCCGTCGGTCGCCCCGGCCAGGTACGTCACGGCCAGGGCTGGCCGATCGCGCTCGAATCACCGTTGGGCCTCTCGCCTTCGCTGAGCGTTGGCTCCCGCAGCAGCGGCGGCTACCCCGCCGGCCGCTTCATGCTCCGCCTCGCTCTCGGTCAGTCCGTCCCGCCCGAGCAGGTACTGCTCCACCAGATGGTTCCAGTCACAGCCGAGGCACACCTCCACCACGAACACCTGGAACTCACGCAGCGTCATCGCCAGCATCGACAACTCGGCCACCGTACGGGCCTGGCCGGCGGACTGCTTGAGTTCGTCGCCGTAAATGTAGTGGACGTGGGTGAGGTTTTCGCTCCGGCAGATCGGACACCGCTGGTCGGTGGGCTCGCCGTGGAACCGAGCCGCGTTCTTCAGGTACGGAGACGCGTCACACAGGTCATAGGTGCCGACCCGACCGGCGACGAGTTCACGCAGCAGCGCTCGCCTCCGAAGCGAGTAGTCGACGACCTGGCGCTGCGTACGCATGCGGCAAAGGGTACGCGGTCTCGCCAGACGAGGCGACCACCGTCACGATCTGTAACGAGCAGACCTCGGACCGAGGGTTTAACAGGAGGGGGTTTGCCCCGATCGGAGCTAGCCGCTACGGTGCGATGTATCGGTCCGATACATCGTGGTGGTTAGCGATCCACGCACAGGGTAATGGGGAGGTTGGCCGATGCTTGAGCTGGCCATCCTCGGCCTGCTGCAGGAGGCTCCGATGCACGGCTACGAGCTGCGCAAGGAGCTCACCGCCAAGCTCGGAGCGATCCGGGCGGCGATCAGCTACGGCTCTCTCTACCCGACCCTGCGCCGCCTCCAGGCGGCGGGTTGGATCACCGAGGCCGCCGACACACCCGCGACCGCCGAGGAGGTTCCCGCGCTGACCAGCCGACGAGGTCGGGTGGTCTACACCATCACCGCGGAGGGCAAGGAACGCTTCGCCCAGCTCATCGCGCAGACCGGGCCGGAGACGTACGGCGACACCGGTTTCGGCGTGCACTTCGCGTTCTTTTCCCGAACCGACCAGGCGACCCGACTGCGAATCCTGGAAGGTCGCCGTCGCACGATCGAGGAACGTCGTGAAGGACTTCGCGACATGCTGGGCCGAGCGGCCGAGCGCCTCGACGCGTACACGCTGGAGCTGCAACGCCACGGCCTGGAGGCCTGTGAGCGTGAGGTCCGCTGGCTGGAGGAGCTCATCGCCAACGAGCGCTCCGGCCGTGCCCCGACGGTCCCGAACGACGGGACGGCCGGCGGCCGACGAGAAGACAACAGCCCGCCTCCGCCTGGAGAGTCCAGGAAAGAGCGGCCGTGACAGAAAAGAAGGAGGCACACGCGATGGGCTCCGTCCGCGTCGCCATCGTCGGTGTGGGTAACTGCGCCTCGTCCCTCGTGCAGGGCGTCGAGTACTACCGGAACGCCGACCCGAACGACCGCGTCCCGGGTCTCATGCACGTCACCTTCGGCGACTACCACGTCTCGGACGTGCAGTTCGTCGCGGCGTTCGATGTCGACGCCAAGAAGGTGGGCATGGACCTCGCAGAGGCGATCGTCGCCAGCGAGAACAACACCATCAAGCTCTGTGACGTACCGCCGACCGGCGTGACCGTCCAGCGCGGCCCGACCTTCGACGGCCTCGGCCAGTACTACCGCGAGATCGTCGAGGAATCCGACGCCGCACCGGTCGACGTGGTCAAGGCGCTGCGTGACGCCCAGGTCGACGTCGTCGTCTCGTACCTGCCGGTGGGCTCGGAGCAGGCCGACAAGTTCTACGCCCAGGCCGCCATCGACGCCGGCTGCGCGTTCGTCAACGCCCTGCCGGTCTTCATCGCCTCCGACCCGGAGTGGGCGCAGAAGTTCACCGACGCCGGTCTGCCGATCGTCGGTGACGACATCAAGAGCCAGGTCGGCGCGACCATCGTGCACCGGGCCCTGGCGAAGCTCTTCGAGGACCGCGGTGTCGAGCTGCTGCGTACGTACCAGCTCAACTTCGGCGGCAACATGGACTTCATGAACATGCTGGAGCGCAACCGCCTGGTCTCGAAGAAGATCTCGAAGACCCAGTCGGTGACCTCCCAGGTGCCGCACGAGATGGCCAAGAGCGACGTGCACATCGGCCCGTCCGACCACGTGCCGTGGCTGGACGACCGCAAGTGGGCCTACATCCGCCTGGAGGGCCGCTCGTTCGGCGACACCCCGCTCAACGCCGAGCTCAAGCTCGAGGTGTGGGACTCCCCGAACTCGGCCGGCGTCATCATCGACGCGGTCCGCGCCGCCAAGATCGCCCTGGACCGGAAGATCGGCGGCCCGATCCTGTCGGCCTCGTCGTACTTCATGAAGTCCCCGCCCGTGCAGTACGCCGACCACGACGCGCACGCCGCCGTCGAGGCGTTCATCGCCGGCGAGGTCGAGCGCTGACGCAGCCACACCGCTGAGGGCCGGGTCCGCACGGACCCGGCCCTCCCCGCTACCCACCCCCACCGCAAGGCGGCGGTACGAAGTACGTTTTCGTACCGCGAGAGCGGGTTAGGCTGACCGGCGTGCTGTCCATTGACGAGTGTCGGTCGTTCCGGCGACTGCGGCATGGCGGCGGGCCATGGCCGATGCGGGGGCGATCGTTTCGTTTCTCCCGGCTTGGCAACCGCACGGCGGCCACCTGCCCGACCGGCATCTGGAGTTCCTCGGCCGGCATCGTCAGGTCGCGGCATCGGGTGGGCGGCGCAATCGCGGGCGTCCTGCTCGTGTCCGCCCTGACCGCCTGCGCACCGCCCGACAGCGCCCCGTCGGCCGGGCCGACATCACCGACCGTCCCGGCATCAGCGGCCGTCCCGGCGACACCGATCGTCGAGGCCCGCTGCGCGGCTGCGGCCGGTACGCCGCCAGAGGTGGTGGCGAAGCCCAGCGGGACGGTCACCTCCCCGGGCACCCCGGAGGCGGTCGGCAGCGGACATCCGATGACCGATGAGCAGCTGCGCCAGGAGGAATTCCTGCGCCAGCAGGCGGCCAACAAGGCCTTCCGACAGCGCGGCACCCTCGACCCGGCGGCAACCGGTGGCGCCCACGCCTGCGCGGCGGAGGTGCAACGCGTCCTCAACCTGCTGACCGTCGGCGGTCAAGACGCGCCCGAGGAGGAAGCCGTACGGCAGGCGGTGGCCGACACCGGGCTGCTGGACGTGGTCGTCCGACCGCCGGGTCGACTCGACCTTGGCCCCGGCGACGGGCTGGTCTTCTCCGGCTGGACCGGTCGGGCATGCGTCTTCGGCAGCGTCCGTCAGGACGACATCACCGTGGAATTCGGTACCCGCATCGCCGACGGCGGCTGCCTCCCCGCCCCAGGCTGACCAGACCCCGATCCGGGCTGGGAGCGGGGTGGCACCGCCGTTTCGCCGAAACGGCGGGTTTTGGGGCGGTCGGACACCGCCGTCTCGGCGAAACGGAGTCGATCACCGCGCTGGCCGCGGCGGTCTGCAGGGTTGCCGTCAGGACCAGGCTTGTTGCAGGGCTACCCCGGCTTCCAACTCCAGCAGCTTGACCTTGCGGTCCAGGCCACCGCCGAAGCCGACCAGCTTGCCGCCGGCACCGATGATGCGGTGGCAGGGCACGATGACCGGGATCGGGTTGCGGTTGCAGGCCACCCCGACGGCCCGTGCCGCACCGGGGTCACCCACCAGCCGAGCCACCTGCCCGTAGGTCAGCGTCTCCCCGTACGGGATGCGGGTCATCTCCCGCCACACCGCCCGCTCGAAGTCGGAGCCGCGCGGCACCGTCACCGGGATGTCGAACTCGGTCAACTCCCCGGCGAAGTAGGCCCGCAACTCCGCCACCGCCCGGCGGGACGTCTCGTCGGCCGGTACCTCGGTCGCGGTCTCGACCGGGCCGAAACGAGTCCCGCACACGCTGCCACCCTCGGTGGCCACGGAGAAGATCCCGATCGGCGAGTCGAGCAGCGTCCAACGCATCCCGCCATTCTCCCCGACGCCCGACTCCGCAACCACGACCCCGCCGCACCCATCCACGAATCCACCACCCCGCCCGACTGACACCCGCCCGCCAACCCACCACCCCGCCCGACCGGCACTCGATCGGGGATCGAGTGGTCTCCCGAGCCGGGAAAGCCACTCGATCCCAGATCGAGCATGATCTTCGTCGGACGGTGGTGGAGGCCCACAGACCCGCGCCACAGGGCGCGCGCCGAACACCCAGCTGGAGCGGCCTGAGTGTGCGGGTGGCTCAACGGGCGACGCCCGCCGGAGCGGCCCGGGTGTCCCGGGTGCTCCGACGGGCGTCGGGTGGTGCGTGGGGTGTTAGGCGGCCGAGACGGTGAACTTCTCGCCCTTGCCGAGCCCCAACTCGAAATCGAACCACTTGATGTTCTTGTTCGAGATCAGCTGCTTGGTGCCGGCCGATCCGGCGGAGACCGCCTGGTTGTCGCTGGCCCGGAAGAAGACCGTGCCATCGCCGTTGTAGTCGAGGAAGTCGAAGCTCTCCCACACGCCGCGCGACTTGGCGCTGGCGATCAGCGGCTTGGTGCCCTTGCTCGCGGCGGTCACGTACTTGCCGTTGGCGAGGGCCTTGAGGCCGAAGAAGCCGTCACCGATGTTGACGATCTGGAACTTCGCCGACTTGGTGACCTTGCTGCTGCTGGCGATCAGCGGCTTGCTGCCGGCCACGACGTACTTGCCGCTGGCCTTCGACTTGATGCTGATCACCGGAGCCGGCGCTTCGATGTTGAACTTCTCCGACGAGCCGATGCTGGTCTTGCTCGCCTTCAACGTCGAGGTACCCGACTTCGGCGCGGTGACGTACTTGCCGTTGATCTTGGACTTGAGGCTGACCGTACCGTCGGCGTGGTTGATGATCTGGAACTTCGCCGACTTGACGATCGTCTTGTGGCTGGCGATCAGCGGCTTGGTGCCGTTGCTCGGCGCCACCACGTACCGGCCGGTGCTCTTGGAGCGCAGCGCGATCAGGCCGCTGCCGGCGTTGACGAAGTCGTAGCGCTGCGCGGTGCCCAGGCTCTTGCCGTTGTTGACAAGCGCCTTCTTGGTGCTGGCGGCGGTGACGAACTTGCCGTTGGACTTGGCCTTGAAGCCGAAGCCGCTGCGGGTGGGGGTGATCGAACCGACCGTCAACATCCGGTCGATCGAGCCCTTCGTGTCGTAGACCGCGCCCGCGACGCCGGTGGTGACGATGCGGTCGCGGACCTGCTTCGGCTTCCAGGTCGGGTTGGCGTGCAGCAGCAGCGCCGCCGCACCCGCCACGTGCGGAGCGGCCATGGACGTGCCGCTGTAGCCGACGCTGCCGGTGTTGCTGTCGTGCCGCGCCGAGACGATGCTGACGCCCGGCGCGAACACGTCGAGGCACTTGCCGTAGTTCGAGAACCAGGCCCGCATGTCGACCCGGTCCGTCGCGCCGACGGTGATCGCGTCCGGCACCCGGGCGGGGGACGTCTTGCAGGCGTCCATCATCGAGTTGCCGGCGGCGAGCGAGTAGGTGATGCCCGAGGCGATCGAGCGCTTCACCGCCTCGTCGAGCGACGGGATGGTGACGACGTCACCGAGGCTCATGTTGGCCACGGCCGGCTTCTGCGCGTTCGCGGTCACCCAGTCGACACCGGCGATGACCTGCTCGGTCGTGCCGTAGCCGTCACAGTCGAGCACCCGTACGCCGACCAGCTTGACGCCCTTGGCGACACCGTACTTGGTGCCGCCGACGGTGCCCGCCACGTGCGTGCCGTGACCGTTGCAGTCCCCGTTCGCGTTGGCCTGGACGCCGCCTGCCGGCGGGTCGGTGGGCTCGGGGTCGGGCGTGGGCGGCGGCGGGTCGATGGCGTCGTACCCCATGGTGGCCCGGCCGCCGAAGTCCTGGTGCTTGACGTTGATGCCGGTGTCCAGGATGTACGCGGTGACCTTGCTACCGGTGTTCGGGTACTTGTAGGTCTTGTTCAGCTTCGCCGTGTACTGGTCGAGCCGGTCCAGACCCCACGGCGGGCTGCTCTGCGTGCCGTTGGCCGACAGCCGGCGCACCGGCTCGACGTAGTCCACGGCGGGATGCGCGGCGAGCCTGTCGGCCTGCCGCTGGTCCATCGTGGCCGAGTAGCCGACGAGAGCAGAGTCGAACACCTGACGGACGGTGCCGCCATGCTGCTTGACGAAGGTCGAGGCGAGCGCCCGGACGCTGCTGTAGGTGGCCTGCTTGTCCTTGAGGACGACGATGTAACGGCCCGGCACGACGCCGGTGCCCTCGCTGCCGCGGACCTCGGCGCGGGCCGAGTCGGCGGGAGCAGCCATCCCGACGCCGCCGGTGGCGACGGTCAGGATGGACGAGGCGGTGGCGAGGGCGAGCCCCGCTACCGCCGTGCGGCGCAGTACGCCACGTCGTTTCACTAGGCGATCTCCCCGTTTGTCGTCGGCAGCCAGCGGCGGCCGGACGGGCAATGGAATGTCCTACTGCGGCAGATGACACGAGCAGGACGCCTCAACATCATGAATGAACTGCGCAAGGCAGGGCTCAACCGTTTGGTCGGAACGTGGGCGTTTCGTCGTAGCGACCGTCGCGGCAGGACGCCCGTGGATAACGTGAAGACCGGCCGGCGCTCAGCTACCGATGCCCTGCTCGCGGGCCCAGCGCAGCAGTTCGGCCTCGGCCGTGTCACGGTCCAGCGGCCCACGTTCCAGGCGTAGGTCCTTCAGGTACTTCCAGGCCTGCCCGACGATGGGCCCCGGCGGTACGCCGAGCAACTCCATGATCGCGTTACCGTCCAGATCGGGACGGACCCGGGCCAGGTCCTCCTCGGCGGCGATCCGGGCGATCCGCTCCTCCAGGGCGTCGTAGTCCGCCGCCAACTGAGCCGCCTTGCGCCGGTTCCGGGTGGTGCAGTCCGACCGGGTCAGCTTGTGCAGTCGGGACAGCAGGTCACCGGCGTCGGTGACGTACCGGCGAACCGCCGAGTCGGTCCACTCGCCCCGGCCGTACCCGTAGAAGCGCAGGTGCAGCGCGACCAGGGCGGTGACCTTGGCGGTGATGTCCTTCGGGTAGCGCAGCGCCTTCATCCGCGCCTTGGTCAGCCGGGCCCCGACCACCTCGTGGTGGTGGAAGCTGACCCGGCCGTCCGACCCGACCGCCTTGGTCGCCGGCTTGCCGACGTCGTGCATCAGGGCGGCCATCCGCAGGATGAAGTCCGGCCCGTCCTGCTCGTACGAGATCGCGTTGCGCACCACGGTGAGGGTGTGCTCGTAGACGTCCTTGTGCTGGGCGTGCTCGTCGATCTCCAGCTTCAGGCCGGTCAACTCCGGCAGGAAGCGTTCGGCCAGCCCGGTGTCGACCAGCAGGCGCAGCCCGGTGATCGGGTCGGCGGCACAGAGCAGTTTGGTGAACTCGTCCCGGATCCGCTCGGCGGTGATCCGGTCCAGGTCGGCCGCCATCCGGGTCATCGCCGCGTACACGTCCGGGTGGACCGCGAAGCGCAGTTGCGCGGCGAAGCGGGCGGCCCGCAGCATCCGCAGCGGGTCGTCGCCGAACGACTCGGCGGGGGTGCCCGGGGTACGCACCACCTTCGCGGCCAGGTCCGCCAGGCCGCCGTACGGGTCGGTGAAGCGGTGATCCGGCAGGCTCACCGCCATCGCGTTGATGGTGAAGTCCCGCCGCCGCAGGTCCTCGGTCAGGTTGGTGCCGTACTCGACCACCGGGTTCCGGCTCACCTGGTCGTACGACTCGGCGCGGAAGGTGGTGATCTCCAGTCGCAGACCGTCGCGCTGGCAGCCGATGGTGCCGAACTCGCGTCCGGTCTCCCAGATCGCCTCGGCCCAGCCGCGCACGATGCCGAGCGTCTGATCCGGGTGCGCGTCGGTGCAGAAGTCGAGATCCTCGCCGAGCCGGCCGAGCAGCGCGTCGCGTACCGAACCGCCCACGAGATGCAGTTCGTGACCGGCGGCGGCGAATCGGCGGCCCAACTCGTCGGCGACCGGGGAGACCCGGAGCAGTTCGGCGACGGCGTTGCGCTGCGCGGCGCTCAGTTCGCGGCGGTCGGTGGCGTGGGATGCGGCGGCGTCGGACATCGGATCAGCAGCCTATCGGTCCTGACTGGCATCTCCTCCGCCGGGCGCGGGTAACGGGCCGGGGTTGACTAAGGTCTGTGGCGTGCGGGCCGATGCCGGTTCCGGCCTATCCCTTTGGAGGCGCAGATGAGCGGCGGGCTCTACCGCAGCGCGAACGCCCAGCAGGGCGGCGCGCCCGGCGGCCGGCCCGGTGACGGTGCCACGTTCATCTCCGCCGACCCGCTCAACCAGCCCGCCGCCGAGTCGGTCGCCCCACCGCAGGAGCAGGTCGCGGAGAGCAGCGCCGCGACCAACAGCGCGGTGATGGCCATCGGCAGCCTGGTCAGCCGAGGTACGGGTTTCCTGCGCACCCTGGCGATCACCGCCGCACTCGGCTCGGCCATCGGTGACGCGTACACCACCGCCCAGATCCTGCCCGGGATGGTGTACGAGTTCCTGCTCGGCGGCATTCTCACCAGCGTGCTGATCCCGGTGCTGGTGCGGCGACGCAAGTTCGACCAGGACGGCGGTCAGGCGTACACCCAGCGGTTGCTCACCCTGGCGGTGGTCGCGCTCGGCGCGGCGGCGTTGCTCGCCGTCGCCATGGCACCGGTGCTCACCTGGCTGTACGCCAGCGACGAGGCACCTGCCGACTACCGGTCCCTGGTCACCTCGCTGGCCCGGCTGATGCTGCCGATGATCTTCTTCACCGGCCTGAGCGCGCTGATCAGCGCGGTGCTCAACACCCGGGGGCACTTCGCCGCCCCGATGTGGGCGCCGATCCTGAACAACATCGTGGTGATCGCCACCGCCGGCCTCTACATCGCGATCTTCAGCACCGACATCCTCGCCCCGGACGAGATGACCACCGGCCGGATCCTGCTGATCGGCGGCGGCACCCTGCTCGGTGTGGCCATCCAGGCCGCCGGGCTGCTGCCCGCGCTGCGCAAGGTCGGCTTCCGGTGGCGGTTCCGGTTCGACTTCCGCGCGCTCGGCCTGGGCGAGCTGGGTCGGCTGGGCGCCTGGATGTTCTGTTACGTGGCGGTCAGCCAGGTCGGCCTGATCGTGGTCTTCAACCTGCTCAGCCGCACCAGTGGGCAGGCCGCCGGTGCGTTGATCTACAACAACGTGTTCCTGCTGCTGATGATGGCGCACGGCATCATCGCCGTTTCGATCATCACCGCGCTGATGCCCCGGATGAGCGCCGCCGCCGCCGACGGCCGGTACGCCGATCTGGCGGCCGACCTGTCCCGCGGCACCCGCACCGTCTCGGCGGTGCTCGCACCGATCGCCGTCTGCTACGCCGTGCTGGCCACCCCGATCGCCTTCACGCTGTTCCGCTGGGGGGCGTTCACCGACGAAGGCGCGAAGGCGACCGCCCCGGTGCTGTTGTTCGCGGCGGTGGCGTTGGTGCCGTTCGCGGTGAGCCAACTGTTCACCTTCGCCTTCTACGCGCTGCCGGACACCCGCACCCCGGCTCTGATCAACATCCCGGTGGTGGCGCTGCGGGCGCTGGTGCAGATCGGGCTGTTCGCGGCCTTCTCGGCGAGCTTCGCGGCGTCCGGAATGATGATCGGCAACACGATCTCGTACCTCGCTGCCGCCATCGCCTCCGCCTGGCTGCTGCGTCCGAGGGTGGGCCGGATCGGGCTGGGCACCATCCTGCGCACCCTGGGCCGGGTGGCGGTGGCCGCGCTCGGCGCCGCACTCGTCGGCCTGCTGGTGGTGGCGGTGCTGCCCGGCGACGACACGCCCACCCGACTGCAGGCCCTCGTGCAGCTGGTGGTCGGCGGTGCGGTGATCGGCGGTGCGTACCTCGGTCTGGCGATGCTGCTCCGGATCTCCGAGATCACCGAGGTGGTCGGCATGGTCCGTCGCCGACTCGGCCGCTGATCTCCACGAATTCACCGAGTGTGATCGAGGATCACCAGGCTGGGGATGTGCCTGTGGATAACTCAGCGCGTCGCCGCTCACCTGCCGGATCAGCCTGTGGATAACCAACCGGAAGGCCGAGTGTGGTCGGCCGATCGACGGGAACCCCGCTGGCACCTGATCCACCGCGTACAGCCAGCACCGCCCCGGCGACAGCTCGTTGTAGGCGGCCTCTAGATTGGCTGGTACATGTACCAGCAACGTGGCTGACATCGGTCGTAACCGGACGAGTGCGCCCGAGTGCGAACACCCCTGTTGGTCACGGCGGGAAGATGACATGTCGGGGAGACGGCCATCCCAGGTAAGGTCGCTCTCGACGGGTACGGCAGGCACCGGCTCGCGTCGGAACCGGTCGCCCCGTGCCAGACGAATGCGGAGCGGGAAGTCACATGCCCAGCAGCGCGGGTCCATCGATCGACAAGATCACCGAGGGAGGACGGGTGACCCAGGTCGGCGAGGGTCAGGACGCGGACGAGACCACTCCGCCGGTCATGACCTTCGGTGCTCCGACGGCCGGTGAGGTCCTCGCCGAGCGTTACGAACTGGTCGAGCACATCAACAACGACAGCGCCGGCCGGTTGGTCTGGCGCGGGGTCGATGTCGTACTGCGTCGGCCGGTGGCGGTCGTGATGCGTTACCCGGGTGGCGACTCCGCCACCGAGATGCTCCAGGCCGCGGTCGCGGCCAGCCGGGTCATCCACCCCAACCTGGTGGGCGTCTACGACGCCATCGACGAGGCCGAGCGGGCCTACGTGGTACGCGAGTGGGTCGACGGACATTCGCTGCGGGAACTGGTTTCCGAGGGACCCTTGGACGCCGCCCGGGCCACCGCCGTCGGCAACGCGGTCGCCAGCGCCCTGGCGGCCGTACACGCCACCGGCATGGTGCACGGCAACGTGCACCCGGGCACGGTGATGATCAGCGACGACGGTCGGGTGGTGCTGGCCGATGCCCGTACCGACGGTGCCGACAGCCAGGAGAACGACGTCCGAGCCGTCGGCGGCCTCCTCTACTTCGCGCTGACCGGCTACTGGCCGCACGCCGAGGCCCCACTGCACGGCGCCACCGCAGGGCACGGCCGGGCGGCCATTCCTGACGCCGTACGCGACGCCAACGGTGCGGCGGCGGCACCCCGTCAGGTCCGGGCCGGTGTGCCGGCGTACCTGGACGACCTCACGATGGACCTGCTCGACGCCGACATCGCGCCGCCCTCCTCGGACGTTCTGGCGGCCGAACTGGCCCGACTCGACGTGCCCGAGGACGACTACCTCGACACGAACGGTCCGTTGCGCTTCGCCGCCGAGACCGGCGAGGAGCCCTCGCCGCTGGCCGCCGCCGGTGGCCGCAAGGTCGCCCTGGGCATCGCGGGCCTGCTCGCGCTCGCCCTGGTGGGCCTGCTGATCGGCATCAGCACCCTCGGTGGTGACGAGAACGAGCCGCAGAAGAATCCGGTCGCCGCGCCCACCTCCAGCGCGCCGGTGAGCGAGGAGCCGGCGGCACCGGCGGTCCGGAACCTGAAGATCAGCGCCGCCCGGATCATCGACCCGGACAGCCGGGACCGGGCCGAGGTCCGCGACGCCGAGAAGGTCTTCGACGGCGACAAGGACGACGGCTGGTCCACGCAGACCTACCGGGGGGCCAGCAACTTCGGCAACTACAAGCGGGGCATGGGCGTCTGGATCGACCTGGGTGGCGAGCACACCATCAAGTCGGTGCAGGTGAACCTCTCCGACACGGGTGCCTCCGCCGAGCTGCTCACCGGCACCATCGACCAGCCCTCGACCAACAAGGGCGACGACGAGATTCTCAAGGCGTACAAGAAGAACCCGATCGGTCAGCCGTTCGAGGCGCACGACGGCACGACGATGACCTTCAACGGCTTCGACGCCGACCAGAAGTACCGGTACCTGCTGTTCTGGATCACCGACCTGCCGCCGAACGGGAGTGGCTACAAGGTCGGGGTCAACGAGATCACGGTCCAGGGGTCATGAGCCGAGCCCGGCCGAACTGGTGCCCCGACCGAGCCTGACAATGGGGGCAGCGACGGGTGACGCCGGTTCCGGCCGGACGGGTGGAGCAGCGGTGAGCGAGACGGGCAGTGACCTCGACCTGCTGCACGCCCACGTGGCCGGTGACCGGCATGCCTTCGGTGAGCTGTTCCAGCGGCACCGGGACCGGCTCTGGGCGGTTGCCCTGCGTACGCTCGGCGACCGCGAGGAGGCCGCCGACGCCCTCCAGGACGCCATGTTGTCGGCGCACCGGGCTGCCGCCCGGTTCCGTGGCGACGCGGCCGTCACCACCTGGCTGCACCGGATCGTGGTGAACGCCTGCCTCGACCGGATCCGCCGACGCCAGGCCCATCCCACCGTGCCACTGCCCGACGGGGTTCGGGAGCCGAGCGACGGTCACGGCACCGGCGGGGTCGAGCCCGCCGCACCGGTACGCGACCACGACACCGCGCTCGTCGTCCGGGAGGCCCTGGCCACCCTGCCGATCGAGCAGCGGGCCGCGCTGGTGCTGGTGGACGTGCAGGGCTACCCGGTCGCCGAGGTAGCCCGGATTCTCGGCGTGGCCGAAGGGACGGTCAAGAGCCGGTGTGCCCGGGGTCGAGCCCGGCTCGCCGTACTGCTCGGTCACCTGCGGACCGGCAGTGACGAGGCACTTTCGGAAGTGCCGGCGGTCACCCCAGGGAACCCGGGCGCCCGGCGGGACGTCCGATCGGGGTCGGGACGGTCCTGGAGGCCGGATGTCAACCAGGAGGAAACGTGACTGCCGGGGAGTTCAGCGAGGTCGACCACGACCTGCTCGCCGACTACCTCGGCGGTGCCCTGGAGGGCACCCCGGAGCAGGCCGAGGTAGCCCGGTTGATCGCCCAGGATCCGTCCTGGGCACAGGCGCACGCGCTGCTCGCCCCGGCCGTCGCCGAGGTGCGCACCGATCTGCTCGGCTGGGGCGGCTCCGCGGTGGAGATGCCACCCGAGGTCGCCGACCGGATCCGCGCCGCACTCGACACCGCTGACCTCTCCGACGTCCTGCCCGACAGCGACGACACCGATCTGGACTCGGACATCCCGGCAACGGCTTCGGACCACAGCGACGATCGGGTTTCCACCGGGCGACCGTCCCGGGTTCCGGCGCAGCCGCTCGGTGGCCGCCGCCCGCAAGCCGCGCCGCCGTCCGGTCCCGACCGCAACGCCACCCGGCCTGGTCCGGACCGCAACGCCACCCGGCCCGGTCGGCGGAGCCGCCGCTGGGCCCGCATCGCAGGGCCGGTCGCCCTCGCTGCCGCGCTTGTCGTCGGGTTGGGGTCCCTGCAGCTGGTCCGGCCGAATCAGGGCGGCGACACGACAGCGGGCACCGCGCTGAGCGATCCGGTCGCCACCCCGCACGTGCAGGAAGGCCAGGCCGGTCCCGAGCGGGCCGCGGTCAACGCCTCGCCCCAGCGGCTCCCGGTCACCGAAGGCACCCCGCAGCGGCACACCGGGAGGGACTACACCCCGCAGGAACTGGCGACGGAGCCGGAAGCCAAGATCAGCGCCTACTCCAGCACCGAGACACCTGATGCCGGTGGCGACGTCGATCGCATGGCCGGCCCCGCGGACCTGGCCCGGCTCGACGACCAGGTGGCGCTGACCGCCTGCCTCGCGGACATCGGCACCGAACACGGCGCACAGCCGCTGGTCTTCGAGGACATCGAGTATGCCCGCTTCCAGGGACACCCGGCGCTGGTGGTGCGCTTCACCGACGCCGCCGGCACCCGATGGGCGTGGGTCAGCGGCCCTGAATGTGGTATCCCCGGATCCGGCTCGGACAGCCGTCACCGTACGCGGGTAGGGTGAGTCGTCAGGCGCCGGACGTTTGGCCGTCCACGTGACCTGACCCACCGGATGACCGGCTCGGGAATCCCCGGTTCCTACGATGATGTTCTGGAAGTCAGTTGCCGCCGCGTCGGCACTCGGTTCGGCATCGGCGCTTCACCGATGTCGGCAAGTCAACACGATTGGGAGACGGCAGTGGACGAGGTCCGCAACCTGATCATCATCGGCTCCGGGCCGGCCGGTTACACCGCGGCGGTCTACGCGGCCCGCGCCAACCTCAAGCCCCTGATCATCGAAGGCGTACAGTCCGGCGGCGCGTTGATGACCACCACCGAGGTGGAGAACTTCCCCGGCTTCGCCGACGGCATCCTCGGCCCCGAGCTGATGGACAACATGCGCAAGCAGGCCGAGCGGTTCGGCGCGGAGTTCCTGACCGATGACGTCACCCGGGTCGAGTTGACCGACACCGCCAGCCCCGGCGCGTACAGCACCGTCTGGGTCGGCGAGAGCGCCTACCGGGCCAGGGCCGTCATCCTCGCCACCGGCTCCGCGTGGCGTCCGCTGGGCGTACCCGGTGAGCAGGAATACCTGGGCCACGGCGTCTCCTCCTGCGCCACCTGCGACGGCTTCTTCTTCCGCAACCACCACATCGTGGTCGTCGGTGGCGGTGACTCGGCGATGGAGGAGGCCAGCTTCCTGACCCGCTTCGCCGAGTCGGTGACCATCATCCATCGTCGGGACTCGTTCCGGGCGAGCAAGATCATGGCCGAGCGGGCGCTGAGCAACGACAAGATCAAGGTCGAGTGGAACTCCGTGGTGGAGGAGATCCTCGGCGCGGACGGCAAGGTCTCCGGGGCTCGGATCCGCAACGTGCACACCGGCGAGACCAAGGTGCTCGACGTCACCGGCGTCTTCGTGGCGATCGGCCATGACCCGCGCAGCGAGTTGTTCCGCGGGCAGGTGGAGCTCGACGACGAGGGGTACGTGAAGGTCGAGGCCCCCAGCACCCGGACCAGCATCCCCGGTGTGTTCGCCGCCGGTGACCTGGTCGACCACACCTACCGGCAGGCCATCACCGCCGCCGGCACCGGCTGTGCCGCCGCACTCGACGCGGAACGCTTCATCGCCACGCTGGCAACGGACTGAACGAGACACACCGATGCAGGAGGGACCAAACAGTGGGAGCAACCAAGTCGGTCACCGACGCTAGTTTCGTCGTCGACGTACTCAAGTCCGACAAGCCGGTTCTGGTGGATTTCTGGGCTGAGTGGTGCGGACCGTGCCGCAAGGTGTCACCGCTGCTGGAGGAGATCGCCCGCGAGATGGGTGACCAGGTCAGCATCGTCAAGCTGAACATTGACGAGAACCCGGAGACGGCCCGCGCCTACCGGGTGATGTCGGTACCAACCCTCACCGTGTTCAAGAACGGTGAGCCGGTGCAGTCGATCGCGGGCGCCAAGCCCAAGGGTGAGCTGGTCAAGCTGATCCAGTCGGCTCTCTGAGCCCCGCAGCACCGCCATTTCGACCCCGTGACCGGCTCGCCGGCACGGGGTCGAGGCGTTTTCCAACCCTGCGGATCGCCAGCGCATAACCTCGAACCGGGGGCCGCCGGACGCCGGTGACCACCTGGTCCTCGTCCGCGGTGCACGTGCCGCCGACGGGCCTGGCCAGCCACCGACCGTACAGAGGGGGTCGTGCGTGCGTCCGATCCGTTCCGGTGACCGCGGACCTGCGGTAGCCGAGATCCGTGCGGTACTGACCAGCCTGGACCTCCTCTCGAAAGCCACCGGCCCGTACGACGACGAGTTCGACACCGCCACCGAGCGGGCGGTACGGGCGTTCCAGCAGTCCCGTGGCCTCAGCGTCGACGGCCGCGTCGGCGCCGAGACGTGGCGGGCGCTCGACGCCGCCCGTTGGCGACTCGGTGCCCGCACCCTCTACCACGCGGTGCCGGTGCCGCTCACCGGCGAAGACGTCCGGTCGTTGCAGGAACGGCTCCTGGAGATGGGGTACGACACCGGTCGAGCCGACGCGATCTACGGCATCCGAACGTCTCGGGCAGTGGCCCAGTTCCAGCGTGAGGTGGGGCTGACCCCCGACGGCACCTGTGGACCGCACACCATGGGGGCGCTGCGCCGGCTCGGCCGCAAGGTGGTCGGCGGTCGACCGCAGTGGCTGCGCGAGTCCGACGCCATCCGGCAGTCCGGTCCCACCCTGGTCGGGCGGACGGTGGTCATCGACCCGGGCCATGGTGGCACCGAGCCCGGTGTGGTCGTACCCGACGGGCCGCTGCGGTGGACCGAGGCGGATCTGATGCACGACCTGGCCAGCCGGCTGGAGGGTCGGCTCGCCGCGTCGGGCGTACGGGTGCAGCTCACCCGGGGACCGGCGCCGGAGACGTGCCTGCCCGACATCGACCGGGCGCACCTGGCGAACTCGCTCGGCGCGGACGTGTTCATCTCCCTGCACACCGACGGGCACGCCAATCCTGCTGCCGAAGGGGTCGCGACGTACCACTACGGCACCGACAACGGTGTCACCTCGGCAACCGGGGAACGACTGGCCGGGCTGGTGCAGCGGGAGATCGTGGCGCGCACCGGGCTGCGCGACTGTCGTACCCACGCCAAGGCCTGGGACCTGCTCAGACTCACCCGCATGCCGGCGGTACGCATCGAGGTCGGTTACCTCACCTCGCCGACGGACCGCGGCAGGCTGATCGAGCCCCGGTTCCGGGACAAGCTCGTCGAGGCCATCGTGGCGGCGGTGCAACGGATGTACCTGCCGGACGAACGCGACGTGCCGACCGGTTCGCTTGACGTCAGCGAGTTGCGGGCTGCCGTCGCCGCCGGAAACGTGGTCGACTGAGCGAGGCCGACCCGGCGTCTGCTCGGACGCCGAACCGCGCTTCGCGCTCAGCCGGTGGTGGACCGGGTGGCCGGGGTGGGACGCACCGGACGCAGCAGCGACTCCGGGCTCATCGAGCCGAGCAGCTTCTCCAACGCGTACTCGACGTCCGATTTCCAGCTCAGCGCCGTCCGTAGTTCCAGGCGCAGCCGGGGGTAGCGGGGGTGCGGCCGGACGGTCTTGAAGCCGACCGAGAGGAAGAAGTCGGCGGGTGCGACACAGGCACCCGCCGGGTCGGCCGCGTCACCGAACTTCGCGTCGCCGAACGCCTCGATCGCCTTGATCCCCCGCTTGGTGAGGTCACGGGCGACCCCCTGCACCAGCATCCGGCCCAGCCCGCCGCCGGCGAAGGCCGGCACCACGTTCGCCGTCATCAGCAGGGCGGCGTCCGCGGAGACCGGGGAGGTGGGGAACGCCATCGAGCGGGGCACGTACGCCGGTGGGGCGTACATGACGAACCCGGCCGGCATGCCGTCGACGTAGATCAGCTTGCCGCAGGAACCCCACTCCAGCAGGGTCTGCGAGACCCACGCCTCCTTCTCGAGACCGGGGTCACCGGCCGCGCAGGCACGGTCGGCGGAAACCGGATCAAGCTCCCAGTAGACGCATTGCCGGCACGGACGGGGCAGGTCCTCCAGGGTGTCCAGGGTCAGACTGACCAGTCGTCGCGACATCGCGTGCTTCCCCACACTAGGCTCGGCAGTGGGACCGGCTCGGACGCCACCCGCCGCATTCCTGCCCCGACGAGCGATCGTACGCCGCCGATCGGCGGCGCGGGAGAGGACGCGCAAACGCCCACCTCAGGACGGTCAGCGACCGGTCCGGTATGTGGACGGGCGCGGAATCACACACGCCGTCGGCGTCGTTCGGCGGCTAGGATCGGCACTCGGCGTGCCGTGCCGCCATGGTCGCCGGTGTCCTGGGTATCCGGGGCAGGAGCCGTCCGCGCAGCATCGAGGTGATGTCATGACCGGCACAACGCTCGACGACTACACCGATCGGTACGCCCGCCGGGTGCGGGGGATGACCGCCTCGGAGATCCGGGCCTTGTTCGCGGTCGCCAGCCGGCCGGAGGTCGTCTCCCTGGCCGGTGGCGCACCGTACATCGCCGCGCTGCCGCTGGACGCGGTGGGCGAGATGCTGGGTCGGCTCAGCAGCGAGCACGGGACCACCACCCTCCAGTACGGCATCGGCCAGGGCACCCTGGAGCTGCGCGAGCGAATCTGCGAGGTGATGTCTCTCTCCGGCATCGACGCCTCCTGCGGCGCGTCACCGGACGACGTGGTGGTGACCGTCGGCGGGCAGCAGGCCCTCGACCTGGTGGCGCGACTCTTCCTCGACCCGGGTGACGTGGTACTCGCCGAGGGCCCGACCTACGTCGGTGCTCTCGGGGTCTTCCAGGCCGCCCAGGCGCAGGTCGTGCACGTGCCGATGGACGAGGACGGCCTGATCCCGGAGGCGCTGGAAACGGCCATCGCGGAGCAGGCCCGGGCCGGTCGGCGGGTGAAGTTCCTCTACACCATCCCGACGTACCAGAATCCGGCCGGCGTGACGCTGACCGAGGAGCGCCGGGAACGGGTGCTGGACATCTGCGAACGCGCCGGTCTGCTGGTGGTCGAGGACGACCCGTACGGCCAGTTGGGTTTCGAGAAGGAGGCGCCCGCTCCGCTGCGGGCTCGCCGTCGGCACGGGGTCTTCTACCTCAGCACCTTCTCCAAGACGTTCGCCCCCGGCCTGCGGGTGGGCTGGATCCTCGCCCCGCACGCCGTACGCGACAAGTTGGTCATCGCCAGCGAGGCGCAGATCCTCTGCCCCAGCGCGTACGCGCAGTCGGCCGTCAGCACGTACCTGACCACCATGCCCTGGCGTGAGCAGCTGAAGGTCTACCGGGAGGTCTACCGGGAGCGGCGGGACGCGATGCTCACCGCGCTGGCGGATCTGATGCCGGCGGGGACCAGGTGGACCAACCCGGGTGGCGGTCTCTTCGTCTGGGCGACCCTGCCCGAAGGGCTCGACTCGAAGGCGATGATGCCTCGGGCCATCGCCGCCCGGGTCGCCTACGTGCCGGGCACCGGCTTCTACGCCGACGGCAGCGGGGCCGGCAACATCCGGCTCAACTTCTCCTTCCCCCCGCCGGAGCGGATCCGGGAGGGGGTGCGCCGGCTGGCCGGTGTGATGGAGCAGGACATCGCCATGCGGCGGGTGTTCGGTGCGGTCGGCGGGCCGGGCACACGGCGCGGCCAGGCCGGTTCCGACACCCCCGGTCCTGACTTGGCATGATGCCCGGCATGGGTTCTGCCGCTGCCGAAGAAACGCCTGTGTCCGGTCCCACCGCCGATGACCTGCACGTGGTCGTGCTCGCCGGTGGCCTGTCGTACGAACGGGACGTGTCGCTGCGCTCGGGCCGCCGGGTGCTCGACGCGCTGCGATCGGTCGGGGTGGAGGCGGAGCTACGCGACGCCGACGTGGCTCTGCTGCCGGCGCTGGCCGCCGACCCGCCGGACGCCGTGGTGATCGCGCTGCACGGTGCCACCGGCGAGGACGGCTCGCTGCGTGGCGTACTCGACCTCTGCGGCGTACCGTACGTCGGCTGTGACGCGCGGGCCTCCCGGCTGGCCTGGGACAAGCCGTCGGCGAAGGCGGTGCTTCGGGAAGCGGGCATCGCCACTCCCGACTGGGTCGCGCTGCCGCACGACCGGTTCAGCGAGCTGGGCGCGGTGGCGGTGCTGGATCGCATCGTGGACCGGCTGGGGCTGCCGCTGATGGTGAAGCCTGCCCAGGGTGGTTCCGGTCTCGGCGCCGCCGTGGTCCGGGACGCGGCGGCGCTGCCGGCCGCCATGGTCGGTTGTTTCGCGTACGACCCGACGGCGCTTGTGGAACGGTACGTCTCCGGCATGGACGTCGCGGTCTCCGTCATCGACCTGGGCGACGGCCCTCAGGCGCTGCCGCCGGTCGAGATCGTGCCCCGCAACGGCGTCTACGACTACGCGGCGCGCTACACCGCGGGCCGGACCACCTGGCACACGCCGGCGCGCCTGGAACCGGCGGTCGCCGAGAAGGTGGGCGAGGTCGCGCTCGCCGCCCACACCGCGCTCGGTCTCCGCGACCTCAGCCGGGTGGACCTCATCGTCGACTCGGCCGGGCTGCCGCATGTCCTGGAGGTCAACGTCTCCCCGGGCATGACCGAGACCTCGCTGCTGCCGCTGGCGGTGCAGGCCGCCGGGCTGGACTTTGGACGGGTGATCGGCTCCCTGGTCGCCCGCGCCGTCACCCGCCGGTGACTGCCTGAGGCGGTACGCCCTCCTGCTTCTCAGCCACCTCGCTCGCCTGCGGAGGCGCCGCAGCGACCTCGCCGCTCGGCGCCTCGATGCCCGCCGCCTGGATGCCCGACGCTTCGCCGCTCGGCTCGTCCTGCTGTGCCGGGGGGTCGTCGGCGTGGTCGCCCTCCTGCTCGGCAATGCTGCGTCCCGGCGGTGTCGACGACTCGGCCGGGGCCGTGGCGGTCTGCGCCGTGGAAGCTGCCTCATCGTCGGCGGGGGCCGTCGGAACGCCGCCCGGCGCGTCGGGTGGGTCGGCTGTCTCTCCGATCGCGTCCAGCAGCGACCCGCCCTCGGTCGGTTCGTTCTCGGTCGACGCTGACTGCGCGGCGAGGCTGGACGGGGCCTGCCACTGGATGCGGGGCGGCTCGGCGAGCGGGCGTCCACCGAACTCGGCCAGCCAGGCCGCCACCAGGGCCAGATTCTCCCGCCACTTCCCCTCCGAGATCGGCGGCAGGATCGAGTCCCACAGGGAGAGGAAGGTGCCTCGTAACTGAAGCCGTCCGTACGGCCGGGCGAGGAACCACATGTGCAGATGAGCCGACCCATCACCCCAGCGGTTGACGTGCACCCGGGCCACCCCGTCCAACGACCGGATGGCGCGTTCCAGTCGTACGGTCATCACGCCCAGCTCGGCGGCGAGCAGGTTGGGTAGGTCGCCGAGGTCCAGGTGCGACCGGGATTCCAGGATGAGAACCATCGGCAGGCCGGTGGGACGATCCATCGCGCGTACGCGCCACCGCTCACCAACCCAGATGTAGGCGTCATCCGGCGCCTGACAGGCGGTGCATTCGCGGTGCGCTTCGCCCTTGCGGGGCGGCTCGACCGGGACCGGGTCGTCGAGGTGTTTGACCCGCAGGTCACCCTCGAAGGGAAAAGACGGCCACTGGGTGAAGTCCGGGACTGAGGGAGGGGTGTCGGGCACGAGGCTGACCCTAACCGAGTCCGGCACCGCTGTCCCTACCCGAATCGAGTTCGCCTCAGCGGGCGAAGATCATGCCGAACCAACGGTTGTCCCCAGGGATATCCACAGGCTCTCCGACACTCCGGCCATACCTGCGAGCCCTGCTTCGACAAGGGATTTCGGTCCGTGTTCCACGTGAAACAACGACGGGCTGTGGATAACGGGTGTGGATAACATCTAGGCCTTCGACTGGCTGTGGACATCGGGTCCGGGCGGCCCGCGAGGCGGCGACGTTTCACGTGAAACCGTGCCTCCTTCGAACCACGCTCAGCGCGGCCCGGTGACGGATGAGACGCGTGGCATCGCTGTCCCCGCTGATCTCGGAAACCGCTCTATGGCTCGAAGTCTTCGACCACCGGTGAACGCTGATCCGAGTTACCTGGACTGGACAAGCGCCAGCAGGAGGACGAAACCGCCGGGGGGTGAGGTCCGGCAGCTCAGCTTTCCCCGCTGCCACACAACTCCGTCGCTGTCGTGGGGGCCCGGCCGGCGACTCGGCAGTTGTGGGTGTCTCCGTGTCCCAGCCGAGGCGGACGCCGGGATCGCCATCGGTCGGATCTTGGCCGGTGACGACAGCCGGACCAGCAACTGCTTGCACCTCCACTTGGGCAGCCCGGAAGCCGAGCTACAGCCGGGCTGGTGTCCGGTCGTCAGGCGGCAGTTGCCTCCTTGCCGCTAAACGCCGGCCGACCACGAACGCCTGCGCCCCGCCGCGTCCCCCTTCATAGCCGTTCCGCCCTCTGTAGTCGACGCGGCGGCGTCAGGATCATCCGCCCCAGCCTCGGGGTGGTCCTCGGGCTTCTCCAGGGCACAGCGGGGTCCAGAGGGCGTAGAACCGTCTGGTGGCGCGCTTTCAGCCGGAAGGGCCAGGCTTGTAGGGCAACAACAGAAATGCAGCCACGGCCGCTGCCCCGGCATACCCGCCGAGGCGCCGGGGCGGTGCGCAGCGAAGCGGGAACCGATGCGGGCGCGACACCGATCACCCTCCACGCGTCGCCCGCCGCGTTGATCAAGTGACTCCGACCGAATCCAGACGCAAACCTCCTGACCAACTGTGTCGGTGGTGAAGGCAGGCGGCATCCCGTTTCACGTGAAACGCAGGCATCCAATGCAAACGGCCACACCTTCCGAAGAAGCGTGCGGCCGTTGCACATGGAGACTGGAGTTGAGCGGTCAGCCCTCCGTCTGCTCCCGGTTGACTCCGATGAGGTCGACGATCCGCTCCAGGTCGTCCACCGTGGCGAACTCGATGGTGATCTTGCCCTTGCTCCGCCCGATGTCGACCTTGACTCGGGTGTCGAAGCGGTCGGAGAGCCGATCGGCGAGGTCGTTGAGGCCAGGTGCGTGCGGCTTGGCTCGGCGCTTCGCCGTCTCCTTCTTGCCCGCCCCCTCGCTCAGCGAAAGCGCGACGATTTCTTCTGTCGCTCGTACCGACAGACCTTCGGCCACGATCCGCAGCGCAAGCTGCTCCTGGGCCTGCGGGTCCTCCAGACTCAGGAGCGCCCGCGCGTGTCCCGCCGAGAGCACCCCGGCGGCGACCCGCCGTTGCACCTGGGCCGGCAGGTTCAGCAGTCTGATGGTGTTGGAGATCTGCGGCCGGCTGCGGCCGATCCGGCGAGCCAGCTCCTCGTGGGTCGCCCCGAACTCCTCCAGCAGCTGCTGGTAGGCCGCAGCCTCCTCCAGCGGGTTCAGGTTGGCCCGGTGGATGTTCTCCAGCAGGGCGTCGCGGAGCATCGCGTCGTCGCGGGTGTCCCGGACGATCGCCGGGATGGTCTCCCGTTCGACCGCCTGGGCGGCTCGCCACCGCCGCTCGCCCATGACGAGTTCGAACTTCTCGTCGTCGAGTTGGCGCACCACGATCGGTTGGAGGAAGCCGACCTCCCGGATCGAGGTCTTGAGTTCCTCCAGCGCCTCCTCGTCGAATACCTGCCGAGGCTGCTTCGGGTTGGGCACGATCGAGTCGACCGGAATCTCGGCGAAGCGTGCGCCGGGCACCGGGCTCAGGATCGGATCAGGCGTGATCGCCGGCGCCGGCACTGACACCGTGGGTGGCGCGTCGACGGCCGGTGCCACGCTCGGCGCGGTCGGGATCGCGGCGGAGCCGGCACCAGCATCCGGTGCCGGTCCGGTCGGGATCAACGCACCCAGGCCCCGTCCCAGACCGCCCCTAGGACGGTTCTTCATGCCACCCCTCCCAGCGCCTCATCCGCACTACGCATTCCGGCTCACCGGCTCCTTGACGCCCCGTTCGGCAATCTCCTGGGCGGCTTCGAAGTAGCTCGTCGCCCCCCGCGATCCGGGATCGTAGGTCATCACCGACTGGCCGTAGCTAGGTGCCTCGGAGACCCGGACGTTACGCGGAATCACCGCCTGGAGCACCTTGTCGCCGAAGTGGTTCCGCACGTCCTGCTCGACCGCGTCGGCGAGCCGGGTACGCCGGTCGTACATGGTGAGCAGGATCGTGGAGACCTCAAGCCGCGGGTTGAGGTGCTGGCGGACCAGGTTGATGTTGTTGATCAGCTGGTTCAGCCCTTCCAGCGCGTAGTACTCGCACTGGATGGGGATGAGGACCTCCTGGGCGGCCACCAACGCGTTCACCGTCAGCAGGCCCAGCGACGGCGGGCAGTCGATGAAGACGTAGTCGAAGTGCCCGGGATAGGCGGCGATGGCACGGGCCAGTCGCGACTCACGGGCCACCACGGAGACCAGTTCGATCTCGGCGCCGGCCAGGTCGATCGTGGCCGGTACGCACCAGAGGTTCGGGATGCCCTCGACCGCCTGGGCCACCTCTTCCAGGGGCACGCTGTTGATCAGGCAGTCGTACACGTCCGGGACGCCGGTGTGGTGCGGCACGTTGAGCCCGGTGGAGGCATTGCCCTGCGGGTCGAGGTCCACCACCAGTACCCGGTTGCCGTGCAGGGCGAGCGCCACCGCAAGGTTCACCGTGGTCGTGGTCTTACCCACGCCGCCCTTCTGGTTGGCGACACACATGACCCGGGTCCGCTCCGGCCGAGGCATGGTCACCTCGCCACTGGGATTCAGGATCTGCACGGCGCGCATCGCCTCCATAGCCAACGGTGGGTCATCCTCTTCGCGCGTCGGGGTTTCACGTGAAACGTACGCGGCCTCGGGGGTTGCCGGCTCGTAGGGCCCGGCGGGCGTGTCGGACGCAGGCCGCGCATCCGGCACCTGTTGGTGCGGCGATGCCGGCTCGAAGCGTGCCGACGCCGAACTGTTTCGACGGATCGGAATCACGCGCGCCTCGGGACTCGCATTGCCCGGCCGAGTCCCCGAATCCGAAGCACCCGGGTTCACCGCACCGCCGCGAGGCCACGGGGCGTCCGGTACGGAGGCCTCGCCGCGAGCGGCCGGCGGGTTCTGAGCGCCCTCGGAAGGTCGCCAGCCCGGGTATTCGGTTTCACGTGAAACAGGGTCGCTCACCGACCCGGTCACGCGCGGATCGTCATACCTACCGTCGTCATGCACCTGTCATCCCTGCCCGCTTCGGATGGTCGGTCCGCACCCGCCAACCGGGCCACTCGCGCTGTCCCGCAGAGGTCTCGCCCGGCAGGAGCGGCAGGCCCGGAAGAAGATCCATCGCCGCCCGCTCCACACTATCGACGCGCGGCCAGCCTACGGCCCATGGGCGTGGCCGGTCCATGTTGGGTTCGTAACCCGCCGGTGCAACACCCACATCCGTGACTGTTTGGACAGAGACGTGAGGCGCACCCTCACCGGCGGCGGGACCTGCTCCCTCGGGACTTCTTGGCCGATCCCCGAGGCGTCGGTCCCACCAGACGATCCCGCACGATCTCCACCACGACGGTGGGCGGTTCGACGATGCCCTCACCGCAGCGGTGCAGCACCGGTTCCGCACCACCGAGGCGATGCACCGCAGGAGCATGCTCGACGATCTCGTCGGCCGCCGAGGCACCCTTGAGAGCCAGCAGTCGACCGCCTGGTGCCGCCAGCGGCAGGCACCAGGCGGCGAGCCGGTCCAGCGGTGCCACCGCGCGGGCGGTCACCACGTCACCCCGTACCGGATCGGGTCCCGCCGCGACCTCCTCGGCCCGCCCGCGCAGCACCTGAACCGAGTCCTCCAGGCCCAGTGCGTCCACTGCCTCGGTCAGGAAGGTGGTACGGCGCGCCAGCGGTTCGAGCAGCGTCACCTGTAGGTCGGGTCGGGCGATGGCGAGCACCAGTCCCGGCAGTCCGGCACCGGATCCCACGTCGATCACGGTGGCGTCGGTCGGGATCAGCTCACCCACCACCGCGCAGTTCAGCAGGTGCCGGTCCCAGATCCGAGGTGCCTCGCGCGGCCCGATCAGGCCGCGCACCACGCCGTCGGTGGCCAGCAGTTCGGCGTACGCGGCAGCCAGGTCGAGGCGGGCACCGAAAAGTCGTCCGGCCGCCTCGGCCAGCTCCGGCGGCAACAGTGCCACGGCCGGATCGGGGTTGTCGGGGCGGACAGCCGGCGGCCCGGGCGGCGTACCACCCGGGCCGGTCGGGACAGCACCCCTGAGGTCGTCTCCGTACACCCGCTCAGTCCGCGGGGCGGACGACGATCCGCCGGTTGGGCTCGACACCTTCGGACTCGCTCTCCACCCCGTCGATCGCGTTGACCACGTCGTGCACGCACTTGCGCTCGAACGCGGACATCGGCTCCAGCCGCACCGCTTCGCCGTGCTCCTTGACCTTCTCGACGGCGTTACGCGCCACCGCCGCGAGTTCCTTGCGCCGGCTGGCCCGGTAGCCGCCCACGTCGAGCAGCAGCCGGCTCGGCGAGCCGGTCTGCCGGAACACGGCGAGCCGGGCCAACTCCTGGAGGGCTTCGAGGGTGGCACCCCGCTGGCCGACGAGGTTCTGCAGACGGCCACCGACCACCTCGACCACCGGGCGACCACCCGACACCAACTCGTCGATGTCGCCGTCGTAGTCGAGGATGTCGAGGAGCCCCTCGATGTAGTCGGCTGCGATCTCACTCTGCCGGAAAAGGTCGCCGTCGCCCTTGGCCGGCGCAGTCTCGGTCTCCTCGGGCTCGCCGTCGACCGGAGCCGCCGCAGTCGGCTCGTCGTCCAAGGACTGGTCGGCGCGGGGGATGCTGGTGTCGGTCACGGTGTCATCTCCGTACTCGCTCGGCCGGACCTGCGGTCCGCTGGTTCCCCGGGGCCGGCGGGACGTCACCGGTGCCCACGGGCACGTCTGTAGGGCAGTTTCGCCCGTTCACCGCGACCTGCGCGGCGCTTCGCGCTTGCGGCGCCGACCTTCCGGCGGCTGCACGTCAATGCGAGGGGCCGTCGCCGGCTTCCCGGCGACGGCCCGGACGGATCAGCCCTGCCGCTTGGCGGGGCGGCCCTTCTTCGGGTTGGCCGGCTTGGCACCCGGCTTCGGGCCGGCGACCTTCGGCGTGGCCGGCTTGGTCGGTGCCGGCGCGGGCTTGCTACGGCCGAACAGGCCGCTGGTCTTCGCCGGCTGAGCGCCGGTGCCCGGCTTGCTGGTGGCGGTCACCGGCGGGGGGAACTTGCGCAGCACCCACTGCTGCTGGCCGAGGGTGAAGAGGTTGTTGGTGACCCAGTAGATGATCACACCGATCGGGAAGATCGCGCCGGAGATCAGCAGCGACAGCGGGATGCCGTAGAGCATCAGGCGCTGGATCATCCGCTGCTGCGGGTCCTCCGCCCAGCCCGTCTTGAGAATCATCTGGCGGCTGGTGAGGTAGGTGGTGCCCATCATCACCAGCACCAGGATGCCGGCCATGACCTTGACGGTGGTGCCGTTCGCGCCAAGCTGGGCCAGCTCCGCCGCGGTCGAACCGAACTTGCTGGCGATCGGGGCGGTGAACAGCGTCGCGTCCGAGGCGCTGTTGAACTGCTCGACCGTCCACCCGTAGATGTCCTTGTTGGCCTTCGCCGGGTCCGGGTTGAGGCGACGCAGCACGTGGAACAGGCCGAGGAACACCGGGATCTGGAGGAACATCGGAAGGCAGCCCATCAACGGGTTGGCCTTTTCCTTCCGATAGAGCTCCATCATTTCCTTCTGGAGCGTCTCCCGGTCACCCTTGTGCTTCTCCTGCAGGGCCTTGACCTGCGGCTGAAGCGCCTGCATCGCCCGCTGCGACTTGATCTGCTTGACGAAGATCGGGAAGAGGATCACCCGAACGGTGACCACCAGGAAGATGATGGCGAGGATCCACGACCAGTTGGTACCGAGGACCGCGGTCTCCGGGACCCCGATGGCGTCCCAGGCCGAATGCCAGGCCAGCAGGATCCACGAGATCGCGTAGTAGATCCAGTCGAGACTAAACACTCAGGCTCCAGTCACGTCGGCAGCTCGGCGGTCGCCCGGCACCGGCACCGGGTCGTATCCACCAGGATTGAATGGATGGCAGCGCGACAGCCGCCGGACCGTCAGACCGGCTCCCCGAAGCGCGCCATGTCGGGTTACCGCCTCCAAGGCGTACGCACTGCACGACGGGTAGAACCGACAGCGGGCCGGCAGCGCCGGACTTATCCACCGACGGTACGCGATAATAGGAAGGGCCAGCATCCGGGCACCGAGGGTAGCCGGACGACCCGTTTTCGGTTCGGTGTTCACCGTCGCCGTCCCCGGCTGGTCCGAGCGGCCCGCAGCGCGTCGCCCAGGTCAGCACCGAGCCGCTGGTACGTGGCCTCGGCGGCAGCCGGCAGGGCCCGTACGACGAGGGTGCTTCCGGCCGGCAGCTCCGACAGCCGCTCCCGGACCAGATGCCGCAACCGACGGCGGACCTTGTTCCGGACCACTGCCGGCCCGACGGCCTTGGAAACCACGAAACCGGCACGGGACACCGGCGCGGAGTTCTCCTCCGTGCCGCCCCGCACCGGTTCCGGCGCTACGTCTGGGGTGCCTCCGGTTGTGTCCGGCAGTGTCAGGTGCACGACCACCGTGCCCCGACCAGCCCGACGGCCACTGCGGACCGCTGCGGCGAAGTCGCTGCTGCGCCGCAGTCGCTGCGCGGCTGTCAGCACGACTGCCAGTCCCCGGGAGCGGGCCCGGTCGGCCTCAGGCCGACAGGCGGGCGCGACCCTTGGCGCGACGGGTCGAGATGATGGCGCGGCCGGCCCGGGTGCGCATACGCAGCCGGAAGCCGTGGGTCTTCGCGCGCCGGCGGTTGTTCGGCTGGTAGGTGCGCTTGCTCACGTCAGGCTCTCCGTTGTCGGACGGCCACGGCTTCAACCGCCGAGGTCGTGGTGGTCCAGGCCGCCGCGCTGGCGGCCTCGATCGGTGCTGCCCGGACGGTGCGACGAGCGCACACTCCGCGGCATCTCAAGAACACCGGGAGCCCCCACAGGCAGCGAGCACCCATCACCCTAGCAGAGGGCGTGAGAGCAGCCCCTCCAGCGTAGGTCGGGGTGCAATCACCGTCAAACCGACCTACCCGTACGGTTTACCTGCGGTGAAGTACGACCGAAGCGGTGGATTTCACTGATGCCGACAAGGCACCGGGCGCGTCGACGGTTGATGATGCGGCGACAACGCTGTTACCGTGCCCGATTGCGGTCAGCGTCTCCAGGTCCGGATGTCGCCGGCAGGGCAAGACCGGACACGGTGGTGAATCGTTCGGCACGGTGAACCCCGCTTCAGCACCCGGCCATGGCAGGGGTAGGTCCGACCCATGCCCGGCAGGCGGCCACAATCGGTCGGCACACAGGCTGTGGATAACTTGTGGAGAACGACCGGGTGGGACGACGGGTGGGCTACCGGTCACACCTACCCGGCACTGGACCTCCGGATGGCCGGGGGAACGGCGGCATCCGGGAGCAGAGGCGAGGGGGTGGCACGACGGTGGCCGGTACGACCGACCTTGCCGCGGTGTGGACGGCGACCACGGATGAACTCGCCGACGAGATCATCTCCGCACAGCAGCGGGCGTACCTGCGGTTGACCCGGTTACGGGCCATCGTCGAGGACACCGTGCTGCTCTCCGTGCCCGACGCGTTCACCCGAGACGTGATCGAATCCCGACTGCGACCGGCCATCACCGAGGCGCTCACCCGCAGACTCGGCCGACCGATCCAGGTAGCGGTCACCGTTCGGCTACCCGAGGACGGCCGTACCGAGGGCACCGTCTACCACAGCGCCGCAGAAACCGGGCCGGCCGTTCACGACGGCGGCCCGGTCGATTACGCAGGCCCGGCCGAGTCGGGGTCGACCACCGACGACCGCCAGCAGCTTCCGCTCATTCCCGAGCAGCACCACCCCCACCGGTTCGACCGACCCGTACCGGAGACTCCGCACGTCGCCGACGGCGGTCCGCGTACCGGCCCGCCCGTGGCCGACGGCCAGGAGACCCTCTTCGGCGCGGCGTTCGTCGAGCCCGGCCGCTCGGGTGGGGAAGCGCGGCGGCAACCCCAGCGACTCGGCTTCGCCGACCAGGCCGGCCAGCTGGATCCGCCGAACCCCGGCCCGCGCGGATTCGCCGGCCGGTACGGCGACGACCCCGGAGTCTCCCCCCGCGACCAGCACGTGATCCGCTCGCTGCCCGGCGACGGTGGGGGCACCGACAGCGGTCCCGGTCGCAGCGGCACGGACCATCGCAGCCGGGACGACCGACGACTGCCCGCCGGCGCGGACAGCGGGGGCAACCGGCTCAACCCGAAGTACATGTTCGAGACGTTCGTCATCGGCTCGTCCAACCGGTTCGCCCATGCCGCCTCCGTCGCGGTGGCCGAGTCACCGGCGAAGGCGTACAACCCGCTGTTCATCTACGGCAGTTCCGGGCTGGGCAAGACCCACCTGCTGCACGCCATCGGGCATTACGCCACCACGCTGGGCAACGCCCGCTCGGTCCGGTACGTCTCGACCGAAGAGTTCACCAACGACTTCATCAACTCGCTGCGGGACGACAAGACAAGCGCCTTCCAGCGCCGCTACCGCGACGTCGACATCCTGCTGATCGACGACATCCAGTTCCTGGAGAACCGCGAGCGGACCCAGGAGGAGTTCTTCCACACCTTCAACACGCTGCACAACGCCAACAAGCAGATCGTGATCACCTCCGACCGCTCGCCGAAGCAGCTCGCCACGCTGGAGGACCGGCTGCGGACCCGCTTCGAGTGGGGTCTGCTGGCCGACATCCAGCCGCCGGATCTGGAGACCCGGATCGCGATCCTGCAGAAGAAGGCGGCGCAGGAGCGGCTGTACGCCCCACCGGACGTGCTGGAGTTCATCGCCTCGCGGGTGTCGAACTCGATCCGGGAGTTGGAGGGGGCCCTGATCAGGGTCACCGCCTTCGCCAGCCTGACCCGCTCCAGCGTCGAGCTGTCGCTGGCCGAGGAGGTGCTGCGGGACTTCATCCCGGACGGCGCCGGCCCGGAGATCACCGCCGACCAGATCATGGTCTCCACGGCCGACTACTTCGGCGTCAGCCTGGAGGATCTGCGCGGCCACTCCCGCTCCCGGGTGCTCGTCAACGCCCGTCAGGTGGCCATGTACCTGTGTCGCGAGCTGACCGACCTGTCGTTGCCCCGCATCGGTCAGGCGTTCGGTGGCCGGGACCACACCACCGTCATGCACGCCGACCGGAAGATCCGGCAGCAGATGGCCGAGCGGCGCTCGCTCTACAACCAGATCGCCGAGCTGACCAACCGGATCAAGCAGAACACCTGAGGGCGTACGCGCCCGTACGAGCCCGGCTGGGACCACCCGGCCGGGCTTTCTGGTGCCCGGCGGGTTGACTCTCGACGAGGTGTAGACCACAGCATCGAGGCCGTGACCACACAGGTTCCCACTCGTTGTCCACAGCTCGTCACCCACAGCCTGTGGACAACCACGCACTGCATATGGCCGGTTACCCACAGGCTGTGGAGAAAAGCTGGGGACAACGTTGTGGACGCCTGTGGACGCCTGGGGACAACCGTTCGCTCTGTCCACCGCGGACGACCCACCTGTGGGGAAGCTGTTGAAGGTTCTGGGGAAAACCGGCGTCGCGCCGGCCACCCCGATCCACAGGGCTGGGGAGAAAGTCGGTGGATAACCGGTGGATAACCAGTGGACAGCGGTGGACAACTGGGGACACCGAACCCACCTGTGGACCGAGGGCCCAGTTGTACCCCGGGTTCTCCACAGCAAAACCACCGGTGGATAACCCGCTGACCTGGGCAGATGAGGGTTCTCCACAGTTTGCACAGGTGCGATGAAGACGATGAGTTATCTCTTCTGAAAGAACGAAAACCAATCATCACCGTTGGACTTCCTGTGGATCGTTCGATTGCTGCCGAACTCAGTCGTCAGCACCGACACGATCCACGGGGTCGGACGCACAGCCGATACCCACGCGCCCTAAGGTGCGAGGGGTACCGCACGCCAGGCGGGTCGGTGGGCAGCAGCCGGCATGAGAGAGTTGACGACGTCGACGTCGACGCGGAGGCATTGATGAAGTTCCGAGTGGAGCGCGACGCGCTCGCCGAGGCCGTGGCCTGGACCGCAAAGAGCCTGCCCAACCGGCCGTCCGTACCGGTGCTGGCCGGCGTGATGCTCCGTGTCACCGACGGCACCCTGCAGGTGTCCGGCTTCGACTACGAGGTTTCCAGCCAGGTGACGGTGGAGGTGCAGGGCGACGCCGACGGCGCCGCGCTGGTCTCCGGCCGCCTGCTGGCCGAGATCACCAAGGCACTGCCCGGCAAGCCGGTGGACATCGCCGCAGTCGGCGCGCACCTCGAACTGGTCTGCGGCAGCGCCCGGTTCACCCTGCCCACCATGCCGGTGGAGGACTACCCGACCCTGCCGGAGATGCCGGAAAGCGCCGGCACGATCGACGCCGCCGCCTTCGCCGCCGCCGTCGCCCAGGTGGCCGTCGCGGCCAGCCGGGACGAGACGCTGCCGATGATGACCGGCGTACGCGTCGAGCTGTCCGGTGGCACCCTGTCCATGCTCGCCACCGACCGCTACCGCCTCGCCCTGCGCGAGATGGAGTGGAACCCGGACGACCCGGAGATCAGCATCAACGCGCTGGTGCCGGCCCGCACCCTCAACGACACCGCCAAGGCCCTCGGCCCGGTCGGCGGCCAGGTCACCATGGCCCTGTCCCAGGGCGCAGCCGGTGAGGGCATGATCGGATTCTCCGGCGGCACCCGGCGCACCACCAGCCGCCTGCTCGACGGCGCCAACTACCCGCCGGTGCGCTCGCTCTTCCCCGCCAGCCACAACGCCGAGGCCCGGGTGCCGGTCAGCACCCTCATCGAGGTCGTCAAGCGAGTCGCCCTGGTCGCCGAACGCACCACCCCCGTGCTGCTCAGCTTCAGCGCCGACGGGCTGGTCGTCGAGGCCGGCGGCACCGAGGAGGCACGGGCCAGCGAGGCGATGGAGGCCACCTTCACCGGCGAGCCACTCACCATCGGCTTCAACCCGCAATACCTCATCGACGGGCTGGCAAACCTCGGCGCGCAGTTCGCCGTGCTCCAGTTCGTCGACGCCTTCAAGCCTGCGGTCATTTCCCCAGCTGGCGAGGATGGCGAGCTCATCGGTGGGTACCGGTACCTCATCATGCCGATCCGCGTGTCCCGCTGATCGCAGAGAACCAGCACCCCACGAAAGGTAACGACGAGATGCAGCTCGGCCTGGTAGGCCTCGGTCGGATGGGCGGCAACATGCGCGAGCGACTGCGCGCCGCCGGACACGAGGTGGTCGGTCTTGACCACAACGCGGAGCTGAGTGACGTCGCGAACGCGTCGGAACTGGCCGAGAAGTTGGCGGCCCCCCGCGCGGTCTGGGTGATGGTGCCCGCCGCCGTCACCGACGCCACCATCGACGAACTGGCCGAGGTACTCGGCGAAGGCGACATCATCATCGACGGCGGCAACTCGCGCTTCAGCGACGACGCCCCGCGCGCCGAACGGCTCAACGAGCGCGGCATCGGCTACGTCGACGTGGGTGTCTCCGGGGGCGTCTGGGGCCGGCAGAACGGCTACGGCCTGATGGTCGGCGGCTCCCAGGAACACGTCGACCGGCTCATGCCGATCTTTGAGGCGCTCAAGCCCGAGGGCGACTTCGGATTCGTGCACGCCGGCCCGGTCGGCGCCGGCCACTACGCCAAGATGGTGCACAACGGCATCGAGTACGGCCTGATGCACGCCTACGCCGAGGGCTACGAGCTGATGACCGCCTCCGAGCTGGTCACCAACGTGCCCGGCGTGATCAAGTCCTGGCGGGAAGGCACCGTCGTACGATCCTGGCTGCTGGACCTGCTCGACCGCGCGCTCGACGAGGACCCGGAACTGGCCCAGCTGACCGACTACACCGAGGACACCGGCGAAGGCCGCTGGACGGTCGACGAGGCGGTCCGCCTCGCCGTACCGCTGCACGTCATCACCGCCTCGCTTTACGCCCGGTTCGCCTCCCGCCAGGACGAGTCGCCGGCCCTGAAGGCCGTCTCCGCCCTGCGCCAGCAGTTCGGCGGCCACGCCGTCCGCAAGCGCTGACGGTCCCGGCCCCCGTGTACGTCCGCCGGCTCGAACTGGTCGACTTCCGCTCGTACGAGCGAGTCGGTGTCGACCTCGAACCGGGGCCGAACATCCTGATCGGCGCCAACGGTGTCGGCAAGACCAACCTGGTCGAGGCGCTCGGCTACGTGGCGACGCTGGACTCGCACCGGGTCGCCACCGACGCGCCGCTGGTGCGGATGGGTGCCACCGCAGCGGTGATCCGCTGCGCGGTCGTACACGAGGGCCGGGAACTGCTCGTCGAGTTGGAGATCGTGCCCGGCAAGGCCAACCGGGCCCGACTCGGCCGATCCCCGGCCCGCCGCGCGCGCGACGTGCTCGGCGCGCTACGGCTGGTGCTCTTCGCCCCGGAAGACCTCGAACTCGTCCGGGGCGACCCCGCCGAACGCCGCCGCTACCTCGACGACCTGCTGGTGCTGCGTCAACCCCGCTACGCGGGCGTACGCGCCGACTACGACCGGGTGGTCAAACAACGCAACGCGCTGCTGCGTACCGCGTACCTGGCCCGCAAGACCGGCGGCACCCGCGGCGGTGACCTGTCGACGCTTGCCGTCTGGGACACCCACCTCGCCCGGCACGGCGCCGAACTGCTCGCCGGCCGGCTGGAACTGGTCGCCGCGCTCACCCCGCACGTGGCCAAGGCGTACGACGCGGTTGCCGCCGGGCGCGGCGCGGCCGCGATCGCCTACCGGCCGTCGGTCGAACTCACCGAGCCAACCACCGACCGGGAAACCCTCGCCAAGGTGCTCGCCGCCGCCCTGGAGGAGCAGCGCTCCGCCGAGATCGAACGCGGCACCACGCTGGTCGGCCCGCACCGCGACGACCTCACCCTCAACCTCGGCCCGCTACCCGCCAAGGGGTACGCCAGCCACGGCGAATCCTGGTCGTACGCGCTCGCCCTCCGGCTCGCCGGCTACGACCTGCTCCGCAACGACGGCATCGAACCCGTGCTCGTCCTCGACGACGTCTTCGCCGAGTTGGACGCCGGCCGCCGCGACCGACTCGCCGACCTGGTCGGCGGAGCGAGCCAACTCCTGGTGACCTGCGCGGTCGCCGACGATGTGCCCGACGCCCTCCGCGGTGCCCGGTACGAGGTGTCGGAGGGAACGGTGCGACGTGCCGGATGAGTCGACGAACCCCCGCAACGACGGCGACCGGGCCGCAGCCCGGCGTCCGGCGTCCGGCAATCCGGCCGACGCGAAGAGCCCCGACGTACCGGACGGGGTCTCCGGGCCGGAACTGGCGCGCGCGGTGCTCGACGCGGCGAAGGCCAGACGGGCCGCGACCGCACGACCCCGCCGCGCGACCGACGGGACCGGCGGTGAGCGGCGACTCCGCGGCTACTCCGGCCCCGGACCCGACCCCCGCGACCCGCAACCACTCGGCGCGGTGCTCAACCGGCTGGTCAAGGCGCGCGGCTGGCAACAGCCCGCCGCCGAGGCGACCGTCTTCGGTGCCTGGGAGAAGGTCGTCGGGCCGGAGGTGGCCCAGCACAGCCGCCCGGTCAAGCTGGAGAACGGCGAACTGACCGTGGAAGCCCGCTCCACCGCCTGGGCAACCCAACTGCGCCTGCTCGCCGGCTCACTGCTGCAACAGATCGGCCGTGAGATCGGCCACAACGTCGTCCGCAGACTGCACATCCACGGCCCGGCCGCGCCGTCCTGGTCGCGAGGGCCCCGCCGCGTACGCGGTCGAGGCCCTCGCGACACCTACGGCTGACCCGGGCCGCCGAACTACGACTGGGCGGCCCGTCGCGGCGCCGCCGACTCGGCGTACACCGCGAAGCCCCGGTCGGCACAGCGCCGGTAGAAGGCCGCCACCACACTCAGCTCCGCACAGGTGAAGGTCCACTGCGGGGCCGCCCCGCTGTCGTCGCGCAACGCCTCCAGCCGGCTGTCCAGCCAGCGCAGTTGCTGCTCGGCCAGGCGGCCGTCGGACAACAGCGAACGAAGCACCACACCGACCGACTCGAAGCTGACCGCCTCACCGTGCGGCCGGTGCGCGGCGACGAACCGCTCGATGCCGCTGGCGATCCAGGCGCACCCGTCCGGGTCGATCACCGGGTCCTCGTCCTCCGCCGCCGCCTCGGTGGCGTAGAGCACCCCGTCCAGACCGAGGATCAGATCCACCACCTCGGTGTACGCGGTGGCCCGCACGGTGCCGGTCTTCGCGATCAGCTCCGCGAGCGCAGCGGTCGGGGCCGAGATCCCCGGCACATCGACGATTTCGCCGAAGTCGACGAACTCGGCCGGTGCGACCGGGTCGTAGAAGCGGCCGGTCCGCGGCCACTGGACCGCGACGTTGTCCAGCCCCATCTGCTGTCCACCTCTCCACAAGCACAGGTCGAGTCGATCGGGTCGATCGTCCGGTTCCGACCGGAAAAGATCAAGGCCGACCGTTGACCCGTGTGCCGGAAAACGCCCGCCGTGGACGGTACCGGCTCACTCTCGGCGACCGTCGGACCCCCGGCCTGGATCGCCGTCACGCGGCAGATCGGCTGATCATGCCTTGGCGTGTAGGGGGAGTCGCAGACGGCGCGGTTCGGCCCGCTACGTGAATCTGAGCCGCCGCGAAGGGGTGCCGAGTGGTGGTTCTATCGCCCGCGCACAGTAAGATTGGTGTGAGACGAAGACCCGGTGCGGAGCGACGCTTCGTGGGCCCGGTGCGGGCCCCCGAACATTGTCCGACTCGGGTCGAGCCGATCGCGATCCGCGGGCAACCGCGGCGACCGGCGCGTTCGGCCCGTACCCCGGAATTGTGCCAGGTACCGGTCCGCGTGCCGACGTCGCGCCCTGTCCGCCGAACCCGCGCTCGACGTGCCTGACGGCACGCTCGGGTGCGAGAAAGTGGCCGAGGGTGGCAGCGCAGGAAAATCAGCAGTACGGGGCCGAGTCGATCACCGTCCTCGAAGGGCTGGAGGCGGTCCGCAAGCGGCCCGGTATGTACATCGGCTCCACCGGCGAACGCGGTCTGCACCACCTGGTGTGGGAGGTCGTCGACAACGCGGTGGACGAGGCCCTGGCCGGACACTGCGACACCATCGACGTGGTGCTGCTCGCCGACGGCGGAGTCCGGGTCACCGACAACGGCCGTGGCTTCCCCGTCGACCTGCACCCCAAGCTCAAGAAGCCGGGTGTCGAGGTCGCGTTGACCGTGCTGCACGCGGGCGGCAAGTTCGACGGCAAGGCGTACGCCGTCTCCGGCGGCCTGCACGGCGTCGGCGTCTCCGTGGTGAACGCGCTCTCCACCAGGATGGCCGTCGAGATCCACAAGGACGGCTTCGTCTGGCGGCAGCAGTACGACCACTCCAAGCCGAGCACGCTGGAGAAGGGTGAGCCGACCGACCGCACCGGCTCGGCGGTCTCCTTCTGGCCCGACCCGGACGTCTTCGAGACCACCGACTTCGACTTCCAGACCATCTACCGGCGCCTGCAGGAGATGGCCTTCCTCACCCGTGGTCTCACCATCCACCTGCTCGACGAGCGGGTCGCCGAGGGCGAGGACGGCAAGGTTCGCGAGGTCACCTTCAAGTACGACGGCGGCATCGCCGACTTCGTCCGGCACCTCAACGCCTCCAAGAGCCCGATGCACAAGACGGTGATCGAGTTCGGTGCCGAGGAAGAGGGCATGTCGCTCGAGATCGCGATGCAGTGGAACGAGTCGTACGGCGAATCGGTCTACACCTTCGCCAACAACATCAACACCCACGAGGGCGGCACCCACGAGGAGGGCTTCCGGGCCGCGCTGACAAGCGTCGTCAACCGGTACGGCGCCGACAAGAAGCTGCTCAAGGGCGACGAGAAGCTCTCCGGCGAGGACATCCGCGAAGGTCTCGCGGCGATCATCTCGGTCAAGCTGACGAACCCGCAGTTCGAGGGTCAGACCAAGACCAAGCTCGGCAACACCCCGGTCAAGAGCTTCGTCCAGCGGGTCTGCAACGACCGGCTGGTCGACTGGCTGGACCGCAACCCCGCCGAGGCGAAGATCATCATCACCAAGGCGTCCCAGGCCGCCCGCGCCCGCATCGCCGCCCAGCAGGCCCGCAAGCTGGCCCGCCGCAAGTCGCTGCTGGAATCCGGCTCGATGCCCGGCAAGCTGGCCGACTGCCAGTCCACCGACCCGCGCGAATCCGAGGTCTTCATCGTCGAGGGCGACTCGGCCGGCGGCTCGGCCAAGCAGGGCCGCGACCCGCGTACCCAGGCGATCCTGCCGATCCGCGGCAAGATCCTCAACGTGGAGAAGGCCCGCATCGACCGGGTGCTCAAGAACAACGAGGTCCAGGCGCTGATCACCGCGCTGGGCACCGGCATCCACGACGACTTCGACATGGAGAAGCTGCGCTACCACAAGGTGGTGCTGATGGCCGACGCCGACGTCGACGGTCAGCACATCCAGACGCTGCTGCTCACCCTGCTGTTCCGGTTCATGCGCCCGCTCGTCGAGTTGGGCCACGTCTACCTCGCCGCCCCGCCGCTCTACAAGATCAAGTGGAACAAGAAGGGCGACGACGCCCAGTACGCGTACTCCGACCGGGAACGCGACGGGCTGATCGCGCTGCGCCAGCAGAAGAAGCCGAACGCCAAGCCGGACGACATCCAGCGGTTCAAGGGCCTCGGCGAGATGAACTACCCGGAGCTGTGGGAGACCACGATGAACCCGGCCACCCGTACCCTGCGCCAGGTCACTCTGGACGACGCCGCCACCGCCGACGAGTTGTTCAGCGTGCTGATGGGTGAGGATGTCGAGGCTCGCCGCTCGTTCATCCAGCGCAACGCCAAGGACGTCCGCTTCCTGGACATCTGACGGGCCCGGCGGCCGGTGCGGAGCTGATCCGAACCGGCCGCCGGTCCACAGAGTTATCCACAGCTTGGCCGCTATCCACAGCTGTTATCCACAGCACAAAAACGACTCTGAG
>NC_015409.1:0-58295 GCF_000204155.1 Micromonospora maris AB-18-032
CGGTGAGGGCTTGCCTGTACAGCGGAATCGCCCGCCCCAGATCCCCCGCCGACCTGTAGGCGTAGGCGAGGTTGTTGACCGAGGCCAGCGTATCGGGGTGGTCGTTGCCGAGCACCCGCCGTCGATCGGTGAGAGCTTGCTCGAACAGCGGAATCGCCCGCCCCAGATCCCCCGCCGACCTGTAGGCGCCGGCGAGGTTGTTGACCGAGGTCAGCGTGTCGGGGTGGTCGTTGCCGAGCACCCGCCGTCGATCGGTGAGGGCTTGCTTGAGGTAGGCGATGGCGTGAGGGAGGTTTCCCTGGTCGAGCAGGAACAGGCTGGTCGCGTTGAGCAGGTAGGCCTGGGCGACGCGGTCGCTGTCGGTGGCGTGTGCTCTGGTCTGGGAGACGAGCGCGTCGACGTGAGGCAACGAGGTGCGCCACGTCGGCCAGGTGGTGGGGTCGCGCCAGTCGTCGGGCAGCGCGGTGGTCAGGGCGGCGGTGGCGGTGGTCCGGGCGGTGGTGATGTCGTCGGGTTGGCGGCGCGGGTCATCGGGGTCGGGTGTGCGGGCGACGGCCTGGACGAGTCGGTGCACGGTGACGGCCCGGGTGGCGGGGTCGATGCTGAGCATGTTGTACGCGGCCAGCCGGCCGACCGCCCGCGTCACCGCCGGTTCCCCCGCACCGTCGCCGAGATGGTGCCACAGGCTGCGGGGGATGGCTTCCGGCGCGTACCAGGCCAGGGCCCGCAGCAGCCGTCCGGGCAGGGGATCGTCGGCGAAGGCGTCGAGGGTGACGTGCCAGACCCGGGCGATCGTCCGTTCGGCGGCCCTACCTTCCTCGCCGTCGCGGTACATGTCGGCGGGATGCTCGGCGAGCAGCCGCAGATAGTCACCGACGCTGGTCCGGGTCTGGGCCAGGTAGGCACCGGCCTGTTCCACCGCCAGCGGAAGATGGCCCAACTCGACGCACAGGGCGGCAGCGCCTACGGGGTCGATGACACCGCCGCCCTGGGACACGATCCCGGTGAGCAGGGCGACCGCCTGGTCGGGTTTGAGGACGTCCAGGTGCAGCGGGGTCACGATGTCGGGCCAGCCGGTGGCGCGGCGGCTGGTCATCAGGATCCGCCCCCGGGCCAACCGTCCCACCAGATCGGCGATGTGGGCGGGATCAGTGACGTTGTCCAGAATGAGCAGCCACCCGTCGTGGCAGGCCAGCCAGCGTACGGCCCATTCCCGCAGGGCCGGTGACGGCAAAGCCGCGAGGGCCGGTTGCAGCGCGACGGTCAGGGCGACCAGGCCGGCGTCGAGAGCAGCGGGACTGTCCGCGGTGATCCACCAGATCGGGCGATGGTCGTCGCGGTGGGTGGCCGCCCAGCGTGCGACCAGGGTGCTTTTACCGATACCGCCGAGACCGTGGACCGCCTGCACGACCACCACACCCGGATCCTGAGCCGCCGAGTCCAGCCAGCCCAGCGCATCCTCACGACCCACGAACAGCCGCAGCCGCACCGGCAGGTTCACCAGCCCGGCCGGGGCCGGCACGGCCTCCGGCGCGACCAACGCCGCCGCCGGCACCACCGTGACGTGCTGCGTATTGGTCGCATGAGGGCCCGTAGAGGCGATACCGGGAATGCTGCCCGCCGTGATCGAGCCCGACCCGCTCGGCGCAGCGGGATCACCCACCGGCGTCGGCGGCTCGGGATCAGCGGGCAAAGGGGCAACCCGGCCGCGTCGAAACCACCTCACCGGTGCTGGGTGTTCGTCGCGTTGTCGCCCGTCGAGGCGATCCCCGTGAGATCACCCTGCACGGTGATCGACCCCGGCCCCGCCGCCGGCGGTGTCACCGCAGCTGGCGGCATCGGTGTCGCAGCGGGGCCTCCCGAAGGGGCCAGAACGAGGGCGGCCACCGCGACTACGAAGCTCGCGGCCCCGGCCAGCCAACTGGCCACCTCCACCCCCTGCAAACCGAACACCACCGCCGCCAGTACCAACCCGGCAGCGACCACCCAACCTGCCCCGATGACCACCCAGCGTCGCGAACCCATGACCACATCATCAGCCACCATCGCCACCCGAGCCACATCGGACAGTCCAGGGTCTGAGGCAGACGTCGCACACCAGGCGCTGTCGGTCTAGCGGACCGTGCCGCACTGCCAGGCGTACGAGTGCCACGACGGCGCGGTGCCGTACGTCATACGCCGGACACTATCCGGGTCCGACAATTTCATGCCTCGATATGAACACTTATGGAGGCATCAACAGATGATCTTGCAAGATGGCTATTCCACGGAATCACCACCCGGCGCGGCTAGGGTGAGCGGCGACCCGCCGACGACCGGTCGGCGGGCCCCTGGTTCCCAATGACGGTCGCCGGCGGCGGCCGGATACATCACGCTGACCAGCGGGACCAACCGCCGTTTGAATCTGGTGACACGTTTCTTACCGGCAACCCCGCGTACAGCGTCCAGCGGCGGCCCTGGCCGTTGACGACGAACAGCAGCCCTCACTCGTCCGGCGCGAGTGCCTGCCAGCGCGCACAGTCGTCGGCGGGATCGTTCGGACAGGTCAGTGGCTCTCTATCGACGCCACCGTGACGGCGTCGACCACCGAGCAGCACCGCTCCGCCCGCTGGTCGGGCTCTTTTGCCAAGTCGGTCGTCCGGCAGGCGAACGCCGCAGACGGCGCGCCGTCAAGGTAGCGGCCGGGGTGTCTGGGCAGCCCCAGCGCGGTGGCCAGTGCCTACTTCACGAGAGGTGAGGGGACCGGCGCCGAGACGCCGGTCCCTGTTGGCGCACTAGGGACTCAGCTCCAAACAAAGCCGATCATGGCGAGGATGAGCAGCAGAGCACCACCGAACGCCGTTGCAGCAGTGATGACGGCCTTCGGGAAGTGGGCGCCAGCTAGTCGGGCAAGCACACCAGCTCCGGAAGCTACGATCACGGCAGCCAGGACCGAGATCGCCAGCCAAACAACGCGCAGAGCCTGGTCATCCATCACAACCCGCCGTTCTGGCGGGAGGATGCCACATGGAAGCTGGCCATGTTCGAGACACGCCGCAGGGCGGCAGCGTTGGCATGAGAGGGGTTCCTCCTCAGTCCCTGAGTGATCCGGATGAGACTTCTACCTGGAGAGAAGTAGATGTCGGTGGTTGCAGCCACCCGGTTGACATCAGTTGTCCTTCTCGGCCAGTGCTGCCCATTGTGATCCATACATCTCGGATGCGGAAGAGGGCTGAGGCTGACGACCATGAAAGCTCGACCAACAGGGCCTCGCAGCTAGAGCGCCTGCATGTCAGCAAGCGCCTGCAAGCAGGAGATATCTTCGACAAAGATCGTTCGATATCTGGTCACGATCAACCCACGCTCATGCAGCTCCCTTAGGATCCGGCCCGTTGTACCCGGGGATGCACCTATAGCCGATGCAAGATCATTCTGAGACAGGCCAACATCGATCGCTATGCCGTGCTCGGTGAGCCGACCGAATCGCTGTGCTAGATCGACAAGGAACAGGGCGAGCCGTTGCATGCTCGGCAGCATGGCGAGGAGTTGTTGTTCGTGGCTTCGCCTGAGCCTCCGGCCTGTGACGGACAGGAGGGCCATCACAGCGCTCGGTGTAGATGACAGGTACCGGCGAAACCTCTCCCCTGGAACTGCGACCGCAGTACAGTACACGAGCGCAGTGACCGTTGCAGCTTGCGGGCGACCATCGAGAATCGCGGAGTCCCCCACGAGATCTCCGGCGCTATAAAGCGCTAAGAGGCGAGTCTCGCCGCCGCCCCCTGTTCGAACTGCTACCACCCCGCTGACCAAGAGGTGAACATGCGTGTCATGGCTTCCTTGGCGATGAAGGTTTTCGCCTGGCCGATACCTCCTGAGTGTTCCGATGGAAACCAGTCGCGTGAGGTCTGAAGGCTTCAGGTCGTCGGCAAACGTCTCTGGAGGGATGCGGGATACGTCACCGCTGAGCCGAGGAACCATGTTGGCGTCGCCGGCAACCTCGGCGAGGTGACCGAGGCCCGCGGGTACGGCCTCAGAACCAGGTAGTACCTGATTGCTAGAGGTTGCCTTGCGCCGTCGAGTCGGCCTGGCACGAGGCAGCGCGGCTGGCTCCGCATTCCCCTCTTCGGTGCGGCACTCGATCCACAACTGCCGGTACTCGTCGAGATCACCAGCAAGAACTGTCACCACTGCTTCCAATGACGGCCAGGTTGGGACCTTCAGACAGCGGAGAACGCGATGGACCGTGTCGTGGCTGATATCCCTGACATCCATCCCTGCTTCGCGGATCTGGCGGGCCATGATGCGGGTAGTTGGCGCCCCTCTCTCGACATGGAGACTCGCCAGCGCCACACGTAAACGCGCCAGCGCGGAAGCGGGCTCTGAGCTGCTTGCTCCAGGGACACGCCTAGTCACGATCGTCCCTTCCCTCGTTCACCGCGAGCCGCGAGCCACCCTCAACCTTGTCAGATTTTGTCAGAATACAACGATCGACCTACAAGCGAATCGCCATCAAGGCCACGGTTTACAGACCGACCTCGACCTGTTGATCCGGATGAGCGTCGGAAACTGGCCTTCCGTTGCAGCGGAAGGCCGTTTCCGTTCCTGAAGCGCTACACGAGCTGGGTGCCAGCGTTCACCGTGGCCGGACATACCCCACGCTGGCTTGGGGCGGCGCTCCAGTGGTGCCGGCGGTCGTCGCGCAGCCGGACGGGCCATCAACACTCCTGCCCGAGGAAGTCCAGCGGCTCCGGAGTGGTGACCCCGTACCGACGCTGACCGCGGGGCCTTGGCGTCCTCCCAGATCCGGTCGACGTAGTCGTACAGCGCCTGCCGGGCCTGGACCTGCGCCGCCCGGCCAGCGGCGTCGAGCGCGGCCAGGCCCGCCGCGTCGCGTTCGGCGAAGGCGTCGATCAGCTCGATCGCCATGCCCTGGTGGTCCAGATCGTCGTCCACATCGACCACGCCGGTAACCCTATGGCATCGGATAATCACGCGGATGTGCGGCGATTGTGAGAGCCGCAACGCTCGGTAGCCGTGAGTGTCGAGCTGGGCGGCTCGGCGTCAGCGCCGTGAGCCGAACTCTTTTCACCCCTGCGCAGCGTAAGCGTTGCCCAGACCTGGCTGGTGCCGATTGGGTCGATCGCGCGCAGGTTCACCGGCACGTCGAGCACGACCACGTGCGCGCGCTCGTTCTTGCCCCGGCCGGGCGAGATCAGGCCGCGTACCGCGTGATCGCTCCGGCGCGGCCGGGCCCCAGACCGGACCCGGGCGCTGGCCCGGGAGGAGATCACCGCGCTGCTGGCCCGGGAGGACCTGCCGCTGCGGGAGCGGACGCTGTGGCGGCTGCCGACGACGTGGGCCCGATCGACCACCACTCGGTGACCGTCGCCATAGGCGTCCGCCCGTTTGGCCCACTCGTCGAGTGGCCAGCCCTTCGCCCGTGCCGAGAACCGCCGGGCGTTCGACGCCGTCTGCAGTACGGTGCCGGCGGCCAGCAGTTCGTCGCGCAGCCGCCACGGCCCCTGCATCACCATCCCGGCCGGCGCCCGGCTGTCGTCGAGCACGACGACGCCGTCGTCCTGCGACTGGCCGCCGCTGCTGATCTGCACCGTCCGGATGCCGGCCGCCTGGAGCTTCGGCAGCAGATACTCCTCCATCGCGGCGCGGGTCTCGTCGAACTCGTTCTTCTCTAGCCAACGCCATGTTGTGGTAGAGCTATGTTGTCGGACCGAGCGGTGGCGTGGGGTCGTGCCAGGGGGACCCGCTGACGGCCCGGACTATCGACTACTCGACCCGGGATGGAACGGCTACCGTCGTGTCGTGGAAATTCGGACCGAGCAACAGCTCAACCCGGTGGCGGACGAGGTCTCAGCGATCACAGCGGTGGTTCGTCCCATCTTGGTCGGCATTCTCTACTCCCTGAAGAGCGATGTTGTTGCCGAAGCTGGTGGCCGCAAGGGAGTGAAGCTGAAGATGCTTCCCCGACTCAGACGTCCTGGGGACGGGGACACGGGTATCTGCTTTGAGTACGCTGCGCACGATGCGGTCCGGCGAGGGGAGGCCAGTGTCGCCGAGCGCGTGTACGACGCGTTGGCGTTCTGCAAGGTTCCGGGCGAGGACGTTGGATCGATCCTCTTCGGCGCCGAGAAAGCGGGCTCGCAACAGCTCATCGACACGGCGGCGGACCTCCTGACCGATGACTCCTCGCTACTGTCAGGCTCTCGCGGGCGGCCGGTGAAGCTGAAGAAGCATCTCACTGCTGCAGCGGCGGCCTTCCGCCGGAAGGGCATCGTTTCGGCTCTTCCGCAGAGCATCAGTGGCCTGTGGCGAGCCGACCTCTTCCTCGGTTCCCCAAGCACCGACTACTGGGTCGGAACCACCGTGAAGATCAATCCAGCGACACTGCAGGGCGATCGGGGTCTCCGCATTGGAGTTATACCGGCAAGCCAGGGCAAGTCCGACAAGATCAGAAAGGACGAGAAACGCAACCTGATCTTGTGTCCCCTGCCCTACGACGGCAGCTTTGTTGAGACCTTCTACCTGGCTTGGGAGGTCGTGACCGCCTTTCTGGCGGCGGATGCCCAGGTTCCCAAGGAAGTGGCACTGCCGCGCCCGGCCGCTCGGACGGTGGCGCGGTATCTGGCGGATCGGCGAGAGTTTCCTGTCCTCGACGTCGTCGAGGCCCTGGACACCCTGGCTCAGCCCGAACTCCTCCAGACGGAAACCACCGCTGCCGGAGTGATCCTCTCCGGAGGAACATCATCGGTTGTCGAAACTACCTCAGTGCTGGCACCCGCGCCGACACTCTTCTGATCCCACGGGCGACGGACAACCTTGAGGCCCTCCCGGCGAGCATCAGCTCCTGATCGTCGCCGGCGGCGTCGACGAACGCGAGCGCGTCCTTGATCTGCAAGGCGGGCCTGTCCCGCTCACCATCCTGGTCCTCGCCCGGTGGGATCTGCCCGCTGCTGGCAAGCGCCGCGCCCCAAGATGCGGTGACTCCACGTCGGTCATTCTTTCTCGTCGGCGAACCGGGGGGCCCACCGTCGCAGGCGCTGGCGCAGGCGACGAGAACCGGGGCGACTCGCGTCAAGAAGGTCCGAGCGGTTAACCGCGGCTAATACAGGGACGCGCCCTGGGAGTGGGTGACTTCTCCGCAGGTCAGGGTCGGGCCTAGCATGTCGGACATCCGAAGTACCGCGGCTCGCAGTTCGGCGGCCCGGGAAGCACACGGAATGGAGCCAACATGACACAGGTCCATGTCGTCGCCAACCAGAAAGGCGGCGTCGGCAAGACGACCCTCGCCGTCAACCTCGGGGCGGTGACCTACGACGTCCTGGTCAACCCCGAGCCGATCCTCCAGTCGACCGCCGAAGCGATCGGCGACCCCGAGAGCCCGGTGATGGTCGCATCCACCGACCCTCAGGCCTCGTCGGTGTGGTGGTCACGAAGGGTCGAGCAGCATGGCGGGCTGCCCTTCGACTTCGCTCAGATCGACGACCCGCGGGACCTTCGCAAGCTGCGCAACCTGCACTACGAGCACATCTTCGTGGACACGCCAGGATCCCTTGAGGACGAGCGGATTCTTCAGGCCGCACTTGATGAGTGCGACGACGTGCTGGTGCCGATGGTGCCGGAGCCCCTCTGCTACGACCCAACGACCCGCACGATCGAAGCGGTCATCGCGCCCCGCAGCATCCCGTACCGGGTTGTGGTCAACAGCTGGGATCCCCGAGACGGGCTGCCCGATCTCCAGCAGACCGCGCAGTTCATTCAGCGCAAGGGATGGCCGATGTGCAACACGGTCATCCGGCGGTACAAGCTTCACTCGCGGGCGTCCGCCGAGGGCATGGTGGTGACGCAGTATCCCCGCAACCGCGTGGCTATGGAGGCCCGCGAGGACTTCTTTCGGCTGGCCTTGGAGATGGGGTACGGCGGGAGTGCGACTGTGCCGTCGCAGGCTGGATCGCCGAACCTGCAGGAGGTTTGACGATGGCAGGCAAGCGGATCAACCTCTCGGATCTCGCCACCGAGCCAGCGCTACCCGAGGCACGCCTGCCGGCCTTCGCCGAGGCAGCTCCTCGGACGGCACGGGTGCAACAGATCGCGCCCAACCCCCTCAACACCCGCGACCTTGAATCCGACCGCGCGAAGATTGAAAGCATCGCTGAGTCGATGCGGACGCACGGACAGCTCCAGCCGTGCGCGGTCGTGTCCAGGGAAGCCTTCCTGCACATCTACCCGGAGCACGAGGCCGCAATCGGGCGCGCTCTCTGGGTTCAGGTAACCGGAGGCAGACGTCGCGCCGCAGCCCTCGCGGCAGGTCTGCCGACACTGGACATCGTCGTCAAGAAGGAGCCGGCCGAAAGCCGTAAGGCATGGGTCAGCGCGACTGCTGCGGAGAACCTGGACCGGGAGAACCTCGACCCCATCGAGGAGGCCAGGGCCATCCAGCTCCTGGTGGAGGAATGCGGATCGGGCAAGGCGGCAGCGGAACAGATGTCCCGCACCCCAGCCTGGGTGACTCAGCGACTCAACCTGCTCAAGCTGGCACCGGAGGTGCAGGCGCTGGTACGCACTGGCGAGGTTCCGCTCCGCGAGGTCCGCGACCTTCACCAGGTCGCGCTTGAGAAGCAACTAGAAGAGTTGCGACTTCGCCGTGAGCCCCAGCCCCACCCCCCAGAGTTAACCGCGGTTAACTCGGATCCCGCAGGCCCGGTCGCGCCGACCAACGAGAAGACTGCACGTCCGCGTAGATCTGGGGTGACGTCGGCTATCAAGCGCCTGGGCGGCACCCCCGACAGGATCGCCGCATCTCTCCGGGAGGAGCTACCCGAAGAGGATCTCCAGGTACTGGCCCACCTGCTGCTCAACGGCACGGCCGCGCCCCCCAACCAGGGTGCGGGCTCTCGCGCGTAGAACCTTCCGCATCTGCTCGTAGTCCAGTGAGGGGCTCCCGTCGAGATCTCGACGGGAGCCCCTCACTTTCAGCTCGAACGCAGCTGATCCAGCTCGCCTTGGAGCTGATTGGCACGGTCAGTGGCGGCACGAGCGGCAGTTTCTTGCCGGACCGCCTCGACACGAGCTTCCTGTGCGGCATGCTCGGCGGTGCGCCGGCTGGTGTGCAGCTCGTCGATTTGGCGCCGCGCGTCGGTCAAGGCAGCTCGTTCGGTACGCAGATCGTCTGCGGCCTGGCGGCGCGCGGCCTCGGAATCCGCGAGAGCGGTACGGACGGCCTTCAACTCAGTGGCAAGACGGTCGATGTCGGCGCGGCCAGCATCACGTTCAGCAGTGACTGCGAGGACGGCGGCCTCGGCTCGATCTGCGCGCTGTTCGGCTGCTGCGCGCGCCTTGTTGGCATCGCGGGTCTCGGCCTGCGCGTCGGTCAGTTGGCGACGCAATGCCTTGAGTTGATCGGCGAGGTCGGCGGCGCGCGCCTCGGCGGCTTCGCGGCGTTGGGTCTCAGTGATGACGGCCTGGGCGCGTTCGGCGGCGGCGGCCTCGGCCCGGCCATGCGCACGTTCGGCGTCGACGACCCGCCGCCACGCCTCGGTGGTCTGCCGCTCGGCTTCCGCCTCGGCGTCGCGAGCCCGGCGTTCCGCAGCGCGGCGGGCCTCGGTGGCGGCGGCGGTTTCGGCCCGGGCGGTGCCAGCGTCGCGGACAGCCCGGTCGCGGTCGGCCTCGGCGGTCTGGGCGCGCTCGACGGCGGCCACGGCGGCGGCTTCGGCCTGCTCGATGCGGGCGAGCGCGGAACCGTCGATGGCGCGCATCGTCTCCACGACAGTAGACAGCTCGCTGGAGAGTGCCTCGACGGCCGGCAGGACCCGGTCGGTGGCCGCACGGTAGGCGGCCAGCGGCACGTCGAGTCCGGCGGCCAGCTCGGCCTGACGTTCTGCGGCGGCCATCTGCTTGCAGGTCCGCCCGCCGGGCTCCCACCGGCGGTCCGGGCAGTACTCCGGCGGCCGGCCTCGCCCGCTGTAGGCCAGCTCGGCGCCGCACACGCTGTACCGGCAGCGCAGCACCGACGCCACCCCCGGTTCCGTGATCGTCTCCGTCATGCACCCATCTTACACCATTATTATTTACGTAGAACTCAAAATACTTATCGTTTTTTCGTAGGGCGAAATTACTCGATCTTGATTGACTAAGATCACGTAAGATGACCCCTGAGATCGCCGTAGAGGCGATCTCAGGGGGAGGGCCGGTATGGAGGTACACCGATTGGGCTGGGCTAGGAACACCTAAAGGCCGGGCGCGAGGCCGGCGCCGGGTTGGGCAACGGCAGGCCACTCGCACTCGGCGGCTGGCACGTCGAGCGCGGCGCGGTCGGCGCGGCGCAACCGGCCAGATGTGCGGGCACGCACGGCCGCGAGGGCGGCCTCGACAGCGGGGCTGCGACCGCCGGGCCGGGTGGCGACCCGATCACGGTCGTCCTCGTCGGCGTGCGCCAGGGTGTGGCGCTCGTGCTGCTCGGCTGCCTGTGCGGCCACCAGTGCCCGACGATGCTCGGCGTGGCGGCGTGCCGGATACGGCGGCGCGGCCGGGCCGGTCAGCGCGTCTTCGAGTACGGCGCGCAGGTACGCGACCGGGCTGTCCGGCGTGGTCAACACCGGCCGGGATCGGCTGCGTCGTACCCAGGCGTCCAGCGCCTCGGCGGTCCAGTCGGGACCGAGGGTGGCGCCCAGCGTCGCCGCGACCCGGGGCAGGGGAGTGTGACGTAGCCATACCCACCGGTCCTGAACGGCCCGTGCGAGGGCGTACGCCCATCCCGACCACTCAGGACGTGCCCGGCGTGGCCGTGACGCGTCTCCGTGCCTCTGAGCCGGCCTAGGACGCTGTACAGACAATGGCCGGGCACACCCGCGATCAACTGCCGCTCTTGTCGATGAGCGCGAAGCGCCGTCCTTCCTCCGGCTTTGCCGGTCGTCCACCGACGGTATGGACGTGATCGGCGGTGAGATCGGCAGACCCCGAAACAAGCTGGAGTAAACGCTCATAGCTTGAGACACCGTGTGGGGGGTGCGGAAATTCGTGGCCTGGTCACGGGCGTGATCGCGGGCGGCGGCGACCGCGCGGCGCATCTGCTGGCGGCGGACCTGTTCGCGGTAGTCGACCCAGCCACCGGCGCGGGCGTCGAGGGCGTCGACGCGCTCCTGGGCGGCGGCCAGCAGGGTACGGGCGTGGTCGAGCAGGTCGGCCAGGACGTCCAGGGCGGCCGGGATCTGCGCGGCCTGGGCGGCCGGGTCGCCGTGGTGCAGCGGGGTGATGTCGAAGACGGCGCGGGCCTGGGACCGGCCGGTGGCGCACCGCTCGGCGTAGGTCAGCCGGCGGCCCTGCTCGACCCGTACGCACCAGCCCAGGGCCTCGGCGCGCCGCCAGGCGTCGGTGACCGGCCGGGTGTTGTCGCAGCCGGCCAGCTCGGCGGTGCCGGCCCGGCCGGGCATCGCCCGGCGACCGGAACGCCGGTCGGCGTTGACGGCCAGGACGCCGCACACCATGCCCAGCGCCGAGCGGCGACCACGGCGGCTGCTGCGGGTAGCGGCGTCCCGGGCCAGGAGATCGGCGAGCAGCCATACGGGGCGGCCCCAGCTGTCTCCAGCGTGGAACGCGGTCAGGGTTTCGGTGAGCCGCTCGATCCAGGCGGCCATCGTGCTGACGCGCTCGCGGGCTTCGTCCATCTCGGTGAGCTGCGCGAACCGCGTGGCCACGGCAGCGGCTTCGAGGGTCAGCAGGTGCTCGTGTTCGGCGCGGGCCTCGGCCAGCCACGAGTAGCCGCACAACCAGCATGTCGGCGTCGGCTCGGGTTCGCCGCACGCCGCGCACTCGGTCAGCTCGTCGATGTCCAGGCGCTCGCGCAGTTCGGTCACCAGTCGGCGCCGCTCCACCGCGTTCTGCCGGTCGGTCCGTCCGCGCCAGCACGGGATGCACAGCGGATCCGAGCCGGCACCGTCGCGGGGCAGCCCTTGCCGGTCGACGCCAGCTACGGCACAGGCCACGCACGGCGTCTGCACACCGGTGGGGTACACCGGCCGACGGCGACCACCGGCTGGCGCGGCCAGCCGGGCCTGACCGGTGGCGGTGGTCTCGACCAGCAGCCGCTGGTCGACCAGGTGCGCCCGGCACCGCCGCGTTCCCGGCGCGACGAGCGCAACTGTGCCGGTGGCGTAACAGTCGGGGCAGTACCCGAGCGCCACCACCCGGTCGGCAGACAGCGGCGTCCGCTGCACTGTCATGGTCATCGCGGCACCGTCGTCAGCGCCGCAGGTGTGGGGGATGAGGCTGGGCGCACGCAGGTGCCGCCACGACACGCCGAAAACGTGCCCGGAGACAAGAGCGCACCCAGCCCGGAGGTGGGTGCTATCGTGTCCTCCGAGCTTGTGTGAGCCTCAGACCCTGATCGCGGCCAAACGAATGGGGGTTTGGGGCTCTCTTGCTGTCTGCAGTTAGGGGTTGAGCGGAGGCGCTCCCTCAGGATCGAGTCAGACGGATGACCCGAGGATCTTACGGGCACTCTGTTTACCGCGGGGGTACCAACACGCGCGGTCCGTAACGATCCAGTGTGGACCGCCAGCCCAATTAGGTACATATAGGGATGAGCTGGACTGCCTTGCGTTACAACGGGTTTCAGGCTTTGAAGCGATGACGGGCGGCCAGGCAGACCGGGCCGCCCGTGCACGGTGTGGAGGACGGTCACGCGGGCAGGTGGATGGTGTCGCAGTGCACGGCGTTGCCGTCACCGTCGTGGGCGTACAGCTCGCCGTAGCGGTCGTCCGGGCCGGTGACGGCGGCGAGCAACCTTGCGGCCTGGTGGCAGGCGGCATCGACGTTGGCAGCGGTGAAGTAGACGACCGTCTGTGGGGTGTCGGGCTCGGGGTCGGTGACGACGTCCAAGCGATACTCGTCGGTAGTGCCGGCGACGACGGTGGCGAATGGGCGGCTGGTGGTGGTCATCGTGATCACCACGTACCGATCGCCAGGGCGGCGGTGAGGGCTGCTCCGGCGTACCCGGTGAGCAGCAGCGGCACGGCCCGGGAGATGGCAATGTACTTGGCGCGGACGGAGCGGCTCAGCCACCACAGTTCCCGCGCTTTGGCCAGGGGAGTCAACTGCGGACCCTGGTCGGCGTCGCCGGCGGCCACTCGGGCGAGGACGCCCTGGGCGTCGTCGGCGTCGGCGTAGGCGATGAAGCCGAAGTCGCCGCCGAGGCGGGGCCGGGAGGCGAGCAGGAGCAGCACCACGGCGGTCAGCACCACCACGGCGGTGACCGCTCCGGCGGCTAGGGCGGCGCGGGGCAGGTGGCCGCTGGCTCCGGCGCCGCCGAGTACGGCCAGGCCGGCGCCGAGCAGCACCCCGGCCATCTGGAGGTAGCCGGACGCCTTCGGGTCGATCCGGCCGAGTTCGGCGCGCACGGTGGCGATCTCGACGTCCAGTTCGGCCGTCACGGCGCCCCGACCGCACGCCGAGGCGTGCGCTCCGGCGCGGGCGAGGATCTCCAGCTCGGAGAAGTCGCGGTCGGTCGCGCCGCAGCCGGTGCAGCGGAAGGTGCTGTCGGCGAGGCTGGGAGAGATCTCGACCAGCACCGCGTAGGCACCGGCGGTGGGGATGGTGAAGTGGCGGCGCGGTCCCTGCGGGCCGCGCGGGTCGTAGCTGGTGGCGTACGCCGCGCCGAGGTAGGCGGGGTCACCCGGGTCAGGCACCATGGTGGTGCTCCTCTCGCTCTTGCGGGTTGGGGGAGTGGCGGGCGGCCCCGAGCTTGGGAAGGCAGGGGGGCCGCCCGCGTGGCGTCAGCGGCGGGTGCCGCTGCGCGGGAACTGGAGCACCGTGCCGCCTGTGGTGGCGGTGGTGCGGTCGACCTGGTCGGTGGGTGCCTGACCGCCGTGGAGAGTGGCGATCAGGTCGGGCAGTTCGTCGGGGGTCACGAGGACGTCGCGTGCTTTGGAGCCTTCGGACGGGCCGACCACCCGCAGGTCGTGCAGGGTGTCCATGAGTCGGCCGGCTTTGGCGAAGCCGATGCGCAGCTTGCGTTGCAGCATCGACGTGGACCCGAACTGGCTGGCCACGACAAGCTCGGCGGCCTCGGCCAGTAGCGTCCGCTCGTCGTCGCTGAGGGCGGCGACCACGCTGGTGTCCACCGGCGCACTGGTCGGCGTGGCCACGTCGACCGGCGCACTGGTCGGTGCGCTGCTCGGCATGGCGGGGGCGGTGGTGTCGGCTTGGCGGCGCCAGTGGTCGACGACGGCGGTGACCTCGGCGTCGGTGACCCAGGCGCCCTGGATCCGGGTCGGGGTGGCCGCACCCATCGGCAGGAACAGGCCGTCGCCCTTGCCGAGCAGTTTCTCGGCGCCGGGCTGGTCGATGATGACGCGGGAGTCGGTCAGGGAGCTGGTGGCGAACGCGAGCCGGGACGGCACGTTGGCCTTGATCAGCCCGGTCACCACGTCCACTGAGGGGCGTTGGGTGGCCAGGACGAGGTGGATGCCGGCGGCGCGGGCGAGCTGGGTGATCCGCACGACCGAGTCCTCGACGTCGCGGGGGGCGACCATCATCAGGTCGGCCAGCTCGTCGACCACCACGACCAGATACGGGTACGGGCGCAGCTCCCGCTCGCTGCCCGCCGGGGCGGTGATCTGCCCGGCGCGGACCTTACGGTTGAACTCGTCGACGTGCCGTACGCCGTGGGCGGCCATGTCGTCGTAGCGCATGTCCATCTCCCGCACGACCCATTCGAGGGCGTCGGCGGCCTTGCGGGCGTTGGTGATGATCGGCGTGACCAGGTGCGGGATGCCGGCGTAGGCGGTCAGCTCGACCCGCTTCGGGTCGATCAGCAGTAGCCGCACCTCGTCGGGCGTCGCACGAGTCAGCAGCGACACCAGCAGCGTGTTCAGGCAGCCGGACTTCCCAGAGCCCGTGGACCCGCCGATCAGGACGTGGGGCATAGTGGCCAGGTTCGCCGTGACCGCCTTGCCGTCGATGTCCTTGCCCAGGCCGACGAGCAGCCGGTGCCCGTCGCGGGCGGCCCGGGAGCGGATGACGTCGCCGAGGGTGACCACCTCGCGGTCGGCGTTGGGCACCTCGACCCCGACGGCGCTCTTGCCCGGCACCGGGGACAGCAGCCGCACCTCCGGCTGGCCGACGGTGTAGGCGAAATTCTTGGCCAGGCCGGTGACCTTCTCGACCTTCACGCCGGGCCCGAGGGTGATCTCGTAGCGGGTGACGGCCGGTCCGCGGTGCGCGTCGGTCACGCTCGCGTTGACCTTGAACTCGTCGAGCACGCCCTGCAACGCGACCCGGCCCGGGTCGGTCGCCCCTGGGCGCCGACGGGGCGGGTCACCGGCGGCGAGCAGACTCAGCGGCGGCAGCTGGTAGCCACCAACCGTCGCCGGCGTCGTCGACACCGACATGGACGCGGGCGCCGGGTCCGCCGTACGCGGCCGGGTCGACGGTGCCGACACCGGCCGGGCCGATTCCACGGAATCCACGGGGCTCGGGTGGGCCGGAGCTGGCACGGCCAGCGATGACGCCTCGGTCGGATCCTGGTGTCCGTCGACGTCGTTGAAGTCGTCCAGGTCGGTCAGGTCGAGGTCGCCCAGATCATCGACGTCGACGGGTGCCTTTCGGCGGCGGGCGGTGGCGAGGCTGGTCACCAGGGCGACGGGGGTGATGCGGGTGACGGCGGTGAGCCCGGCGGCGATGAGCCCGACCAGCAGCGGCACCGCGCCCCACACGCTCAGCGGTCCGTCGAGGGCGCCGGTGATCTGGCCGAGCAGCCCGCCCAGGCCGGGGGCGGCGAGGTCGAGCAGCCCGCCGACCCCGGCGGTGACCAGCACGATGCCGGCGGCCTGGGCGAGGATCCGCACGGTGTGCCGGCCGGCGGGGTGACGCATCGCTTCCACCGCGAGCCACAGCAGCGGCAGCGGGGCGAGCACGCTGAGCATGCCGAGCAGGCCGCCGGTGACGGCGGCCGGCACGTCGAGGATCCGGCCGGGCAGGCCGGCGGGGTTGGTCCACTCGGCGGCGGCGACGAGCAGGCCGGTCAGCAGCAGCACCAGGCCGGTGGTGTCGTGGCCGGGCTGGTCGACGCCCGGGGTGCGGTGCGGGCTGGGCAGGCGGCGGGCGAGCCGTCCGGCGCCGCGTGCGGTGCCGGTCCAGGCGACCCGGGTGGCCTCACCGGCGCGGCGGGCCAGCTCGGCGCCACGGTCGACCTCGGCCTCGGTCTTGCGCCGAGGACTGCGGCGGCGGGAGGTGTTGGCCATGGGCGGGGTCTCCTTGTCCGGGCAGGTGGTGCACGGCAGGTCAGGGGTGGAGGGCTTGGCGGCCACCGCGAGGGCCGGACCGCAAGGGGCCGGTCGTCACGGCGGCGGTCAGGCCGAGACGGTCCAGGGCCCGCCACGCTGGGCGGGAGCGACGATGCGGCCGGAGTCCTTGAGCCGGTTCAGCAGCGCGTAGAGCTGGGCCTGGTTGACCGGGCAGTCCGGCCGGTCCAGCAGGGCCTGCGCCGACGCGGGACCGCGACGCAGGCAGGCCAGGACCCACTCGGCGCTGGTCTGCGGCGTGCTCTGCTCCACCACCGCGGTGGTGGTCTTACGACCGATGCCGAACGCGGCGCGCAGCCTGTCCCCGGCGCTTCCGCCGGCCGCTGCCGGCGAGTTGCCGGTGGTGGTCGTCCTGGGGGCCTTGATCGGGGTGTTCGGGTCGATCGGCGGGACGTTCCAGCGGACCGGGACACGAGGGCTTGCGGCAGCGGCGGCCGTCTCGTCGAGGTGAGGTACGCGGCAGATCATGCCGACACGGTTGCTGTGCCGCAGGTAGCCCATGCCGGCGGTGCTCTTGCCGTCGATCTCCCGCTCGATGGCGAACGGGTCACCGACGAAGTCGTCCGGCAGGATCGTGGTACCGCTGCCCCGGTTGGACAGTCGCAGGATCAGGGCGTTGCCGGCGACCAGGGCGTCCCGCAGCCGCACCGATCCACCCAGGGAGCGCATCTGCGGTAGCTGGGTGGCGAGCACGAGACCGGCGCCGGTCTTGCGCATCGTCTCGGCGGCCTGCTCGACCAGCGGCACCAGCGGAGTGTTCGGGATCAGCACGAGCTGGCACTCGTCGACGACGACCATCAGCTTGCCCAGGCCCAGGGCCTGCACCCGAGGGTCGTTCTCGTCGTAGGTGTCGACGCCGGCGTCGGCGAGCAGCGCGGAGCGGCGCATCACCTCGGCGTGGAAACGGCGCAGCAGCAGGGTGGTCGCCTCGACACCGGCGTGGTACTCCACCGCGTCCTTCCACGCCGGCAGCGACTGGCCGTTCTGCGGGTCACCGACGACGACCTGGAAGCCGCCTTCGAGCAGGTTGGCGTTCAGCGCCCCCAGGGCACGGGTCTTGCCCGAGCCGGTGGACCCGACGACCAGGCCGCCGAGCACCCCGAAGTTCGGCCGGGAGAACACCCAGTGGCCGGGGGAGCCGTCGGTGAACCGGGCGATCTCGCAGCGCCCGTCCGCGTAGGTGGGGCCGTGCCACGGCACCCCGGCGGCGATGTAGGAACGCTCGACGATGACGACCCGCAACCAGGCGGTCTTGCCGGTGGAGCGCCACCCCACGGCGCCCTCATCGAGGTCCAGCGCGACCTCCACGTCCGTACCCGACTTGAGCAGCGGTCCGGGCTTGGTCTTGGGGGCCAGGCGGATCAGCGCCTCGGTGACACCGGGTCGGGGTTCGGTGGCCTTGATCAGGGTGGTGCCGGCGCACACGCCCTCGTCGACCACCTCGGTACGCCAGCGCCGCGACCACTGGTCGGTCAGCGGGTCGACCACCGTCGTCGGCACACCGACCGCGACCGGGACCGGCACGGGCTCGTCCTGCGGGGGCCGGCTCCGCAGGTGGTACCACCACGGCCAGCCGAGCAGCACACCGGCCAGGGTCGGCAGGGCAATCGTCGCGGTGGGGTGGGCGGCCATGGCGGCCGGGCCACCGGCGGCGACCGTGGCCACCGCGACGGTGCCGAGGACCACGACGATCGCGGCCCGCCACATCCGTACGGCGCGGCTGCGGGCCCGCCAGCCGGCGGCCGTGGCGGCGATCGCCAGCGTCAGCAGCGCCACGGTCTGCCACGACAGACCCAGCGGCCCGGCCAGCCACGCCACGGCCAGCTCGGCGGCGATCCAGTAGAACGGCAGCAGCCGTCGCCAGCTGCGGCGTACCAGCCAGCCGACTCCGTAGGCGACGGCGGCGAGCAGGGCGGTCAGGACGCGGCCGAACGCGGCCATGCGGTCCGCGCGAACCTCGGAGACGGTTCGGGTCGACATCGCTGGTCTCCTTCGAAGCTGGCAGGGGTTCGGGAGGGGAAGGGCCCCGGGGCGGTGGTCGCCCCGGGGCCGGGGGGTGGGTTGGTCAGCCGCCGACCAGGACTTCCTTGCTGGCGACGTTGCCGCCCGTCTCGGTGACCGTGTCGGCGACCTGGCCGTCCTTGGCGTTGAAGTCGGCCAAGGCGGCCTGCAGCTCCTCCTGCGCGGTGTTCAGCGCCGCCTGCGCCGAGGCGAACTGCTCGGCGGCGTCGCGCAGGTGCCCGACGGTGGAGGCCGCCATCTCCAGGGACTCGTACCGGTCGGCGGCCTCGGTCAGCACACCCGCGATACCGCCGAGCGTCTCGGCGTTCTCCCCGGCCGACTCGGCGGCCTGGGTGAAGGCGGCGCGGATCTCATCCGGACCAGTGGCTTCGAGGTTCACGTGCAACTCCTTGCTGTCGTTGGTGCTGGTGGTCGAACCGTCCGGCGCCATCGGGACGCCGGTCGGGTGGTGCTGGTCATCCCCGGCAGCGGTGCCGGAGTCCTGGTGACCGGTGCCCGGCGCCGGGTCGGTCGGGGTGGTGGGGCAGGTGTGCGCCCCGGCGGCGGCCTCAGCGGCCCCGAACGAGACGAAGCCCTCCTTACGGGCGCCGCAGTGGGGGCACCGCCAGCCGTAGCGGGCCAGCGACGGCAGCACGGCGGCCGGGGTCGTCACCGGTGCCGCGTCGGCGGGCTTCGGGTCCCCCGCCGGTCCGGCCGGCCGGGTCGGCGGGGTGTCCTGTGCCCCGCCAGGGATCACCCGCAGCGCCGGCCGGCCCGATTCCTCCGCGACGTCGATGTCGGCGGGGGCGGGGGCGGGGGATTCGGCGGAATCACCCTCGGCGGCCTCCGTGGCCTCGGCGGTCTTGGTGGCCTCGGTGGGCTCGGGTTGACCGGTGTACTGGTCGGGGTGCTCGGTGCGGGTGTGCGCCCGGCCGGCACCGAGAGCGTTGGCCTCGATCCGGTACGGACGGCTGTGCCAGCCGCACACGTCGCAGTCGGCATACCAGCGGCCCTGGTCGTCGACGTCGACGACGACGCCGTCGACGGCCTGGGCGCCGCGCTTGCGGGCAGCGGCGCGGCGGCGTCGGGCCCGCGCACGCTCGGTGGCGTCCTCGATCAGGCCGGCGAGGTAGCCGTCCGCCGCCCCCAGCGTGGTGCCCCCCGACCGGCGGCGACCGCCGGCCGGCCCGTCGGTGCTGGTGCCGCTGTCGCTGGTCTTCTGCTGGGCGGCCTGGTGGCGGGCGCGGGCCTGGCGGCGCGGGGACTGCTTGCCCCGCACCGCGTAGGCGGCGTCCTCCAGCAGCAGCACGGCGAACTTGGCCACCGCCAGCCACACGAGGATGTCAAAGAAGATCACTGGACCACGTCCCGGATCGTCTCGCCGAGACCACCGAGGACCATCGGCAGCAGCAGCGCGCAGGCCAACGCGATGTGCGGCAGGTGCTTCTTGAAGCCACCGCCACCACCGGCGGCGCCCTTGCCGCCGACGGCGCCCTTGCCCCCGATGGCGCTCTTACCGGTGCCCTTGCCGCGCAGGAACACCACCACGACGATCCCGAGCGCGAGCCCCAGCGCGCTGGGGATGGCCACGGCGACCTCCTTGGTGTCCTGACCGATCCAGTCGCCAATCGGCCCGGCGATCTTGCCGATGCCGCTAGCGAGCCACTTGTTGACCTGGCTGACGACGGCGCCGGCCATCAACCCGCCGACCATCAGGCCCACGAGGACCCGCAGGCGGGGGGTGAAGGCGAACACCACCGCGAGGACGATGTAGACAACGCCCAGAAGCACGAGGACTGAGCTGGTCATGACAGGTGCCTCCTCTCAGAGGGTTGCGACGAAGACCGCAGCCACCGCGGCGGCGGCCAGCGATCGGAGGGGATGAGCCAGAACCCACGAGGCCAGGTGCAGCAGCCCGCGCGGGATGAGCACAAGCACCGCCCAGCACGCCATGGCGATCGCCTGGGCGTCCTCGCCCTCACGGGCACGGGCGGCCTGGTCGACCAGGTCACGCAGCGGCTCCGGGGAGCCGGTCCACACCGCCGTGACGCTCTCCCAATCCCCCGAAATGTCACGCAGAGTAATTCTGGTGCCGGAGTTGGGGTTAGAAATGGGCTGGTCGATCTGTGCGGGTTCGTCCCGATCGGTTTCCGGTAGGGGAGGGGCTGGCTGGCCTTCTGGCCTGGGCGGAACGAGGGAAACGACGTCCGCCTCACGCCGGAATGGAACTCGCGGCACTGGTGACGGTCGGTAACTGTCCTCGGCGGGTTGAGCACTCACGGGATCACCTCCTTCAGGTGCGGTAGTGCAGGGTTCGCGGTCGGGTTCATCGGGTTCTTCCTCCTGCCGAGGGGTGGGGCCACGGCACTCGACCCGACGTCATCGGCGGATCGAGCACCGTGGTCTCATCTCCCGGCGCCGAAACGGCGTCAGGCGACGCGGCCGGCGGTGAGTTCGAGGACCTGGCCGACGATTTCCGCCGGCACGGCGTTGAGGACCTTGCGGATGGTGCGGTCGGAAATTCCGGTGATCGACGCCAGTTCGGTCTGGGTGGCGTTCGGGTTTTCCGCTCGGGCGATGAGGATCGCGGCGACCTTTTCCGGCTTCACCGTTTCCACCTCAGGCAGGTCTGCCGGCAACTCGGCCGGAACAGCGGCCAGGGTTTTCCGGGCGGCTGGGCGCAGGATTTCCGGCTGCCGCCCCCCGCTGATTTCCGCCTTCTCCTGCGCGCGGGCCAGTGCCCGGCGGGTGCGTTCCAACTCGTTGACGAGACCGTTGCGGGCGTCCTTGACCGCCTGGGCCTCCTGCTCGGCGTGGACCCGGGCGGCGGCCTGACGCTCGGCGAAGCGCTGCGCCTCGTCGAGCTGTGCCCGCACCACCCGGACCTCGTCGTCCAGTCGTGCGGCCTGCTCCTGGGCGGTACGGGCGTCGACGCGAGCCTCGGCCAGGGCGTCCTGGTGGTCACGTTCGGCCTGCTCAGCGGCGTCGGTGAGCGCCCGCACCTGCTCGGCGGCGGCCTGCTCGGCGATGACCCGGGCAGTGCCGGCACGGTCAGCGGCGTCGCGGGCCTCCGCGAGCCGACCCTCGGCCAGCCGCGCCGCCTCGATCGCGGCGGTCGCCCGCTGCTCGGCCAGCCGGGCGGCCTCGCGGGCCTCGGCGACGGCCCGGACGTGCTCGGCGATTTCCGCCTCCGTGGCCGCCTCGATTTCCGCCCGCGTTTCCGCCTGCGCCTGCGCCCGCGTTTCCGCCTCGACCGCGCGGGTTTCCGCCTCGGCGCGGGCGGCGGCTTCCGCCTCGGCACGAGCCTTTTCCGCCCGCGCTGCCGCCTCGGCTTCCGCCCGCGCCTGACGCGCGGCGGCGGTTTCCGCCCGCGCCGCCCGGAGTTCTTCCGCCCGCTGGGCCTCCTGCGCCGCCGCCGCGATTTCCGCTGCGGTGCGGCCGGTGAGCATCTTGACCCTGACGACCACGATCGGCGCGATACACGCGACCGCCACCACCAGCCCCCACGGCACCTCCTCACCGGCCTTGGTGTCGATGTAGACCGGCAGGAGATGCACCGCGATCTGGCAGAAGATCATCAGCAGCATGCCGACGACCATGTCCTTCCACCTGCGACGGTGGAACGCCGTGATCACGTAGACGTCCAACATCACCGGGAACATCCAGGCGATGTACGGGCTGAAGTGCGCGGCCACCGCCAGGTCGAACTCGCCCTTGGCCGTGAGGATCACCGCCGCCGCCATTGCGATCCACGGCCCCCACGCCACGTTGGCGAGCTTCTTGTCACTCACTGATGGCCTCCGTCAGCCAGCCGCGAGCCGCGCCGGAGTCGGCACCCGCTCGTCAGCGATCCGGGCCCGGCCGGTGCCGAGCAGCTCCCGGGCGATCTCGTCCTCGGCGCACGACTTGTGGCACGCGGCGCCCTGGCCGTCGCGCATCTTGGTGGGGGTGTCGCAGCACCGGCAGGGCAGCGCTCGGCCGGCGTCGTAGTGACCCGGGCCGGTCCAGTCCAGCTGCACGCGCACCACCAGTCGGCCTGCCATCACGACACCTCCCCCCGGACCTGCCGCGCGGCCCGAACCTGGGCCAGCAGGTGCCTGCCAAGCGGGTTCAGGTCGGCCTCAGCGATGTCCTCGGCGAGGGGGTGCCGGCGGTCGTCGAACCACCGCGCCAGCCGGCTACCGCCGGCCACCACGGCGACCAGGCCGACCGCGACGGCCGGGGAGTAGACCAGGGCCTGCGGCACCTGGTCGGCGTGCTCGGCCAACGCCCGGCCGGCGAACACCGCACCCACGGCCCCGGTACTCACCACCCCGGCAGCAGCGGCGGCCACCCGCGCCCGGTTCAGCACCGGGCCCGAGGGCGGCGAGATCGGCCGGCGCACGGCCTGCCGGTACTCCCGCTCCGCGTCGATCAGGTGCCGCAGCTCGGCGGCGAGCCGGCCGGGCAGGGCCGCCACCGTCGCGGCCCGACGCTCCAGCTCAACGTCCGGCACGTCCCGCAGGCCGGCCCGGTAGCGGTCCAGCACAGCGGCCGTGTCCAGCACGGTGGGGGTCGTCATGCCGTCACCCCCAGCGCGGTGGTGAGGTCGACCATCTCCCGCAGCCGCAGCAGCGGGCGCTGCTCCACCTCCGGCAGCTCGGTCAGCGGGCAGTGCTCCACCAGACCGTCACCGCCGCGCAGCTTCGCCTCGTAAGCGGCGGCGTCCGCTGCCGCCATCGCCCGCGCCGGGTCCTCACCCGCCGTGGCGTGGACCGCGCCCACACTCGCCGTCACCGTCACGGTCACCGCGTCGGCGACCTCGATCGGGGCACCGAGGGCCTGGATGACCTCCGCGCCCAGGTAGTGCGCCAGCGCCGCCGGCGACGGCGAGGCCAGCACGAACTCGTCGCCACCGATCCGGGCGACGACCGCCCCGTCGATGTCGTCCAGCACCGCCGCCAGCCGGCGGGCGATCTCGACCAGCAGCCGGTCCCCGGCCGCGTGGCCCCAGGTGTCGTTGACCGGCTTGAACTTGTCCAGGTCCACCAGGACCAGGTCGTAGGGCTCGCCGTCCAGCTCATCCAGCGCGGCAGCCAGGCCGGCCCGGTTCGCCAGGCCCGTCAACGGATCCGTGGTCGCCTCGCGGCGGGCCCGCCCCAGCTCGGTCTGCTGCGACCGCACCGCGTACGCCGCCCACACATGCCCGACCACCGACACCACAGCGGCAGCAGGCAGCAGCACCTTCGTCAACGCCTTCACCGGGCCACCTCCGACCCGGTCGCGGCGGCCCACGCCTGCACGACCTCGCGCGGGATCCGGCCGCGGTCCTTCACGTCGTAGCCGTTGGCTACGGCCCACTTGCGGATCGCTGCCCGCTGCTCGGCGCTCTGCCGATCGCGGGACGGCGATGCCGCGGAATCACGGCCGGTCGTGCGGAGCTTCTGCCGCACCTCGGCGAGCTGCCGCGCGAGAGCGGCCTCGGCCTCGGCGAGCTTGCGGCGCTGCTCCTCGGCGGCCTCCCGCTCCCGGCGCTGCGCCTCCTCCGCCTCCACCCGGCCGGTCAGTTCCTCGAGCAGCCCGCTGATCTTCTCGGCGAGTTGCCGGGTCCGCGCCGACTCGCTCGCAGCGGCCACGCTCAGCAGCTTCTCCACCGGCCGGCCGACGGTCTTGGTCGGCTGCGGCACGCTCGCGGCCGACGTGCCCGGGCCGGTGACGACCCGGATGCCCATAGGCACCCGCTGGGTGGGGGCTGTCTTGCCCTGGGCGGCCCGCACCAGGGCGGACCGGTCGGTGCCGTTGGCCGGTGTCATCGTCGCGGTCATGCCGGCATCACCACCGTCCCGCGCAGCAGCCCCCGCAGCGCCTTCAGCGCCTTGTGCTGCAGCCCCTTCACCGCGCTCGGGGTCTTGCCCAGCGCCTGGGCGGTCTCCTCGATCGACAGCTCCCGCAGGTACCGCAGCGTGATGCACTGCCGGTGCATCGGGCTGAGCTTCTCGATCCCCACGATCAGCGCCTCACGGGTCAGCCGCTCCACAGCAGCCGTCTCCGGGCTGGCCACGACATCGGTCGAGACCGGCTCGTAGACCTCGGCCACCGGACGCTCGCGCCGCTGGTGCGACTGCAGGTGGTTAATGGTCAGGTTGCGGGCGATCGTGGTCACCCAGGCGCTGAAGTCGCCGCCCGGCCGGCGGAACGCGGCCAGGTTGCGCAACGCCCGCAGGAACGTCTCCGAGGTCAGGTCCTCGGCCACCTGCCGGTCCAGAACCCGCCGGTAGATGAAGCGGAAGACCTGGTCGACGTACCGGTCGTAGACCTCGCCGAACGCCTCCGCGTCACCGGCCTGGGCCCGCGCCACCAGCACAGACACGTCGTCGGCCGTCGATTCGGGTCGGGTCTGCTCCGGACGAATCCGGGCAGCACGTACCCTCATTGCTGGCATCTGAGCCTCCTTGGGGTGGATGCCATTGGCCTCGGCGGGCCGCAATCCCGCCGGGGCCTTCCGTCTCTTTACCCCCCTCTAACCGTCTGGTTTAGGGGGGTGGACTTAGGACACCACAGCCCATACCTTTGGTCAAGCCCCCTGAATCGAACAATCTTGATAGGCCCCTGAATCGCCCGCCGATTGCCATTCGGGCTAACCGCCTAAGCTCTTGGTTAGCCCCCTCACCCGGAGTGGAGTAAGCCGTGCCAGACCCGCAGGAGGCGGCAACGCCTCAAGATCGCCTTGAACGAGCGCGCAAGATCAATGGCTTGATCGACGACCACCAGATGACGATCGCCGAGCTCTCCCGCGAGAGGCGCGAGATCTTCGAAGGGCTTCTACATGACGGCATGACGCAGCTGCAGATCGCAGAGGCGCTGGGCATGTCCCGGTCGCGGGTTTCCCAACTGCTGTCCGCTGGCCTACGACCCGAGCGAGCCCTGCTTGGGGCTGGAAGGCTGACGGTCGCCATCGGCGGTAAGCACGAGACAGGTCGAGCGGACGGCAAGCCACTCGCAGTGCTGTCCGCCGAGGCCCTAGCCGCCTACGACCGCATCGCCGAACTGGCCAGGTCCGTCGGGCTCAGCGCTGATCATGAGATCGTGCCCCCGCCGGGCATGGTCAACCTCAACCGGCCGAACTTGATCGTCCTTACAAGCCCTCGACTGCTGCCGTTCGTGGGCCAGGTCCTCGAAGCCGACGAGCACCTAGGGTTCGCCGTTGACGAGCGAGGCTGGTACCTGATCGACAAGAATGCTGGCAAGGAATACCGATCCCCCAGCGACAGTGGCGAGTCGATGGACTTTGCCTACATCGGCCGGCTTCCGCGGCCTGACGGCAAGGGAACCTTCTTGTACCTAGCTGGGATCCACGGTCCCGGAACCGCTGGGGCTGCCCACTATCTGGAGGGCCACCTGGCCGACATCTACCGCGAGGTGCGTGGACGGCGCTGGTCTGCCTTGGTCGGCTGTCGCTTCGACGCAACCAGCCGGCAAATCATCACCAGCGAGCTGCTGACTCCGATCTTTCGGCACGAAGGGGCATAGCCACATGCGGGTGCTGGTCGCCAGCGATCCAGGCAGCGTCGGCCGAGACAACGAAGACTGGGTCCACGCTGACGAACGCCTGGTGGCCGTGCTGGATGGCGCTACTGCCCGCACAGAGACAGGGTGCATTCATGGCGTGACCTGGTACGCCCACAGACTTGGCTCCACCGTCGTCGATCTGGCCCGTGACTGCTCAACACCGCTGCCGCAAGCGCTCGCTGAGGCGATCAGCCGAGTGGCCGCAGAGCACCAGGACACGTGCGACCTGGACCATCCAGGTACGCCGTCGGCCGGCATCGGCCTAGCTCGTTTCCGCCCCGGTGGCCTTGAGTACCTGGTCCTCGGAGATGTCTCGCTAGTGATTGATCAGGGCGGGAAACTGAACGTCGTGACGGACGACCGAGTGAGTCGTACGGCTGCTGCCGAACGCGCTGAGGCGGACCGGCACCCGATCGGATCACCGGGAAAGACGGCAGCCCTGCTCGCGATGAAGCACGCCGAGTTGGCCGCGCGCAACGTTCCCGGCGGATATTGGATAGCGGAGGCAGATCCCAAGGTCGTTGAACACGCCCTTACCGGCTCCTGCCAAGTCAGCGAGCAGACCAGGGTGGCGGTTCTCAGCGATGGGGCCGCACGGGCGGTCACTCTAGGGCTGCTCTCTTGGCCGAACGCCTTGGAGCTGCTGCGTGCCGATGGGCCGGCGGAGCTGATCGCGCTGGTCCGCGAGGCCGAGGCAGAGGATCCGCAGGCCACCAGGTGGCGGCGCAATAAGTGCTCCGACGACGCGACCGCCGTGTACGTCGACGGATTCAAGCCATGAGGCCGTGACCGAGTGGTGGTCGTTCCCCGGAGATCGCGTGACCGTAGTAGAATGACGGCGAACGCTCTGGGCGCCCTCGGGCCACCGGAGTTCTGGCTCTAACTTTGGATGGCGCTCACCGGTTCAGGTGGGCGCCATTCCAGTTTCTCCGCCTTCTCAGCACGTCCGGCATGGTGGCGGGTCGTCAGCGTCCTACGCTGTGCCCCGGCGCGCCAGGTGATCCGGGCGCTGGCCTCGGTCTGGGAGTTGGATGCGTGCCTGAAGCGACAGCACGGCTGCTGGAGCAGCGGTTTTCGCCTGAGCGGCTGGGCCCCTACCAGGCCGCTGTGGGCGGTGATCTGGACCAGGCTGTGGCGCTGTACGAGTGGAACGCCAAGATGAGCGGCGTCTTCTGGATCACGCTGGGGCATGTTGAGGTGCTGATCCGCAACGCGATGCACCGGCAGCTAACCGACTGGTCCACCCAGGCCCACGGGGAACCACGCTGGTACCTCGACCCTGGCCAGGTCCTCGCTCCCCGACGTCGGGAGGAGATAGCGGAAGCGCGCCGGCGGGCCACCCGCGACGGCCGGCAGGAAACACCCGGACGGGTCGTCGCCGAACTCACCTTCGGGTTCTGGCGTTACCTGCTCATCAGCTCCTACGACCGGTCCCTGTGGCCCCACCTGCGCAACGCCTGGCCGAGCAAGCAGCTACGTCGCGAGGTTCATAATCCGGTCGCTGACCTGCATGAGTTCCGCAACCGGATCGCCCATCATGAGCCGATCTACAATCGGCCGCTGAGGGAGTTGCACACGAAGGCGTTGGACCTCGCCTCGTGGACGTGCCCGGACACCGCGGCGTGGATCAGCTCCCGGTGCGATGTGCTTGCCGTTCTCGCGACACGGCCATGGACCGCACGCACCCCGAGCGCACCACCGCAGCGCCGCAACGCGCGCTACAACCCGGCCCGGCCCGCACCTCGGCGGTAGGAGCCGCCCGGGTTACCACCGGATCCGGGACGCGGCCTGCGGGCAGGCGTACCCGCGCATCACCATTGGGAAGCCGACGGCTTACGCCTGGTTGAGGTCGAGAATGCTCCAGCCGGCGGGCAGGACAGCGGCGGCCGGCGTGGGGGCGGTGGTGGCCAGGTGCGCCTGGTGGGCGATGGCGGTGCGGGCGGCGTGGCCGAGGGCGATGTCGCCGCCTGCCGCGCGGGCGAGGACGCCGACCTGGCGGGCGTCGTCGATGCCGGGCTCGACGCCGAGGGGCAGCACGGTGACGGCCGGGGTGGTGGTCAGGAGGGTGAGCAGGGCGGCGCTGACCTCGCTGCTGGTGGCGGCGTAGGCGGCGGCGAGGCAGGCGGCGGGCACGCCGATCGTGCGGCCTTCGTCGACGACCTCAGCGATCAGCTCACCGACGGCGACCTGCCCGTCGACGTACGCCACGAGTGCGGTGGCATCCAGGACGACGGCGACCTGGTCGCCGCTCACGCTGCCTCGTCGAGCATGCGCTGCCCCTCGGCCAAGGCCTCGTCAGGAATGGGGGTGGCAAGGCGATCACGCCAGCGGGCCTTGCCAGCGTCGGTGACCTCGATGCCCGCCCGGCGCAGCGCCTCGTCGAGCCGGGCGCCGGCCATCTGGGCGCGGACGGCCGCGGTGATGGCGGCGCTGACGTTGGGCTGGCCGTCGAGCCACTGCGCGACGTCGTCCGGGACGCTGATGGAACGCTTCGCGGTCATGACCCTAGCTTACCTCGCCGGTAGCACCAGCGGTGCTACCACGTTACCGGAGGTCAACGGCCTTCCGGCCGGACTCGAATCCGCAACCGGAACCCGGCCAGCGACGCCCTCATTCTGGAGAATCTGATCCAGCCAGCCCTCGGCCTGTTGAACACCCGATACCCGCCTGGCGCATAAGCCCCTCGCACGTCGGACGCGGGTCTTCGGTAGGTAGTAACCGCGGTATCCGGGTCCGGCTCCACGGCGGTTGCGAAGGAGGGCGAACAAGTGGTGGAGATCAGCTTCCGGCTGCGGCTTCCCCAGGCAGTGGTGATCAAGATCCTCGTGATCGTGCTGGTCGTGAGCCTCGGTCCCTGGGCAGCCTGACGCAAGTCCGCCGGCTGCTCGGCGAGCACCGCGGTGCTCGCCGAGCAGCACGAGACCACAGCCACTCGCCGCCCACCTGACCAGTGGCTTGAGGTGCCACCTCGGCTACGCGCACCGAGTCCTCTTATCTCACGATATGGGCGCTCCGAGGTGGGCATCAACGCCGGGGGCGCACCCTCCACGGGCGGGGATGGCGGTGTTTGGGCTGGTGACGGGCGGGACGCACAGGAGGTTTGGCACGTCGTTCTCGTCGCACGGTCAGCCGTGTCAGCAGACTGTTGATGGCGCCGGTCGCAGCTTGCTGACACCTCGCGTAGTAATGCATGTTGTCACCGCCCTCTCGCACAATGTAGAGATGGCGGGTGCCCCGCGCTGATCAGGCGGCCAACCGAGCTGCACGGAGCACCCTGACCGACCAGGCAGTCAGCACCGATCGGCACGGATAACTGTCCTCGACATCTCTCATGTCGGGATAGAGCTCCGGACAGACTCCCGACAGCATCGATCGCTGTCGGTTCAACCTCGTGCCTCAAGGACGATCGCATGAGCACCGGCCACCGCCGCGCCGTCACGCGCCGCAACACCCGCCCCTACGTGGTCGACGAGTCCACCATCCGTCAGCGATGCACCAACCCCGATGCCGCCGAGTACACCCTCTACGTGCGCAGCCTGATCGACGATTACCTTGGGGTAGGCGGCCAGGCGCAGGTCATCCGCATTGCGCGGATGCGCCGTCTGGACTTTCCCGGCTTGAGCCGACAGAAGTTGTCCGAGCAGCTCAGCCGTTACCGCCTCGGTCCGACGTGGGAGATGACGGAACTGATCATCGCGTGCCTCCCGGACACCTGCGACACCGACAGCATCCGGGCGTTGGCGGCGGGCTGGTACCAGTGCGCTCGCGGCAACCTGCCTGACGGTTACAAGGGGCCGGTCAGCCGGCCACCGGGCAAGCCTGGCATGCGTAACGTTCCCGAGAGCGAGCCGTCAGTCCAGGTCCTCCAACGCAAACTGGCCCGGCTACAGGAGCGGCTCAAGGACGAGACCGCACGCTACCTGAACAACCTCCGTGCCTCGGAGAACGGACGCAACCACGAGCTGCGGCGCGCCAACCAGCTCGAAGCCCAGTTCCACCAGACCAGGCAAGAGCTGTTCCAGGCCCGCGCCGTCGCCGCCGAGGTCGCGACAATCCGGGAGGAGTACGCCCGGCAGTGCGTCACGCTCGAACTGATCGCCGCACCAGGCTTGCGCTCCAAGCCGATCATCGACCTGCCGAAACCTTCTGCTGGACGGGATCGAATCCGGTTCGGGCTTCTGGTGGCCACCATCGACCCGCAGGCCCCCGCCGTCCGGCGGGCACTGGCCCGCTACCTCTGCGTCTACGCAGAGTTCGCCGGCGCTTCCCCCACCGAGCTGGCCAGTCGGGCGGACATCGCGGCCACGCTGATGATGGACATCCTCGCCGGTCGTCTCGTGCCCACCACCGATCACCGCACGCGTCTGAGCGCCGTGCTGGACTGCGACCCGGAGACCCTGCGGCATCTCACCACCGCAGCCAGCAGCGCCACCGCTCTCGACGAGTGCTTCTGGTCGATCGCCGGGACCGTCGACGCCCTGGTGACCCCAGACGCCTTGCACAGCGACAACGGAGTTGTCGGGTCGGATCCCGACAACCGTTTCAGTCACCCTCACACCGACCCGACAGCCGCTCCACCAGGCTCGGTGCCCGACCGGCTTCGGCAGCTGGCCACCGTTCACCGCGAAGGGTTGATCAGCGACGGCGAGTACGCCGAGCAACGCGCCCGCATCCTCGCCGAGCTGTAGAAGGTCGGGTGACCTGATCATCGGAGCCGCCAGCGCGATTCGCCACCCTGACCGATGCCACCATCCGGCGTTCGCACGCGGGCCGGCGGGTCCGCCCCACTTACCGCTCCTCGCCGTCCTGCGGTCTACTGCGGGCGAGCCGCAATGACCGGCGGGCGGGCGAGGTAGAGCGAGGCATGCGAAAGGGCCCCGTGGACGCCCACGGGGCCCTTCGACGGAAGCGAGACGCCTACCATGCGCCGCGGTCGCGGATACCCGAACGATTGGTCATCGCTTGGTAGAAGGGTCCGCAGTTACTCCCGTTGACCTCCGCCGGATCCTCCTGACATCCGTGCCCACCTACCGTGTGGAAACGGTTGCAGTTGTCCTCGGTTTCGATCTGGACAGACCGTAGCATCGACGCTGTCGCTTACGCAAACCATTCCAGGCCAATCTCAGGCCATGAACCCCGCCGGTTTCCTTTCAGCCATACGTTTACGACGGGCTTAGCTCTACTTGCGTAACGGCGGCATGACCCCTACCTTTAGACCTACAAGGAGGGTATTCCTCAAACTGGTAGAGCGGTGTGGGCGGTGAAAGTTGAACTCGGACGAGCTGAAGTTCCAGCGAGACCCTCGCCAGCTGGAGACGGCGCGCGAAGCGGCTCGCCACGCTGGCGCCGCTGGCGCCGCCGTACGGTGGCGCTTCATCGCCCGGACAGATCTGACCGAGCAGCCCCCGCCGATGGCGCGGATCCTGCGCGGTGGCGGCGGCCGCGGTGGAGCCACCCGGCTGAAGTTGTTCCTGTCGTTGCTCTGGTTGGCCCGCGGCCGCCCCGATCCGGTGTTCGGCTACCCCGCGCAGCAGCTAGCGTCGCTGCTCGGGTTGTCCAGCCCGTCCGCCGCCGGCGCCCGCCGCATCCACCAGGCGCTTAAGTGGCTACATGACGAGAACTTCCTCGCGTTGGAGCACCGGCCGGGTGAGGCTGCCCGGATCCACATGCTCGACGACGCGGGCTCAGGGGCGGCGTACCAGGCACCAGGCCCGCTCGTGTCCAGGAAACGCAAGCACTCGACCGACCGGGAGAAGCACTTCTACGTACAGCTCAAACGCGAACTCTGGACCGAAGGATGGATAAGCCACCTCTCCGGCGCGGCGATCGCCATGTACCTCGCTGCATTGCATGAGGAACGCGGCAAGACTGGCGAAGCTGTGTGGATCTCTCCCCGCATTGGGCGGGAACGCTACGACCTGAGCGACGAAACCCGCGGCAAGGGCTTCGCAGAGCTGGTCAACATGGGCCTGCTCAACCTGGCGAAACGCCCCGTTCCTCAGACCTCGTTCGACGAGCGATATCGCGCCCGCAACGTGTACCGGGTCGTCCCCAACGGTCTCGCCAGAGTCCACGGCAAAAGCCGCGACGTACTGACCTCCGGAGACTCGCTGGACCCCTTCGCAGCGACAGAAGACGTCAGCTCCTACTTCTAGCCCTGCATGATGTACACCGCCGCCGTCATGCTCGGCCCTTCGTTTACGGGTGGGTTCTCCTCGTGTCGGCCGATCTCCGATCGACCAGGTCGGAGTTGGGGTGGCCAGGCTCGGCGTAGCCGACCGCGAAGCGGCTTGGCCTGGCCGCCCCGGCTCCGACCTGGTAGCCCTCTGGGCGGCCGGCGCGGGGAGAACCCACCCCCGGTGACCACTCAACTACCTGGCACCGGTGGTCCCTGGCCGGATCTCCGAGTGAGGCCCCGCCGGAGGCGTCGATATTGGAGAGCCCGACCGACGTACGCCCCGGCAGCAGTCTGTGCACCCGGACCGATTCGCTGCCTCTGTCGATGGTTCCGCGGCATCCGGCATCGGAGCCGCCGCTGGCAATACAGGCGTCGATCCCGTTCGCCATCCTGACTAGGGTGGGTGATCAAGCGATCACATGGGGGAGCGATGGCTGACGACGCCGCTGTATCGATGGCCGCGCCGGACGCGGAGAGCCTGCCCGACGACGTCGCCGCCGGGCTGCAATCGCAGATCGATGATCTGACCGCTGTGCTGGAGCACCATCAACGCCTGTTCGAGTCGTTGCGGACGCGCGGGCTGCTGCCCACCGAACCCGACGACGGCCGGCCTTGATGCCGGCACCGCACCAGCCGGCGCGGGAGATCGTTGAGCGCGTCGCGGCCTCGGTCGACCGGACCGCCGCGTTGCGGGACCGCGCCGGGTCGCTGGCCGCTCAGGTCACCGGCCCGCCTCGCCTGTCGCCGGTGCCGGACGCGCGGCGACAACGCCTGCTGGCCGCTCAGCGCGTGGCCGCCGAGTTCTACCGCGCCCAACTCGACCGACCCGACGGCGCGTCGCCGGCCCGGTGGTTGGCCGCTCAAGGTGTGCCGGTCGACGGCCAGTGGACGGTCGGGTACGCGCCGGACCGGCCGGCGGCGCTGGTCAACGAGCTTCGGCGGCAGGGCTTCACCGATGTGGAGATCCGCGCGTCCGGGCTCGCCGCGACTGGCCGCAGCGGGCAACTGGTCGACCGGTTCCGCAACCGGGTGATGGTCGGTATCCGTGACCACCGCGATCCGGACCGGCCGGTGGTCGGCTTCACCGGCTACGCCCCACCCGGCGTGCCGGACGTGGTGCCGGTGCTGCACAGCCCGGCGACGGCGGTCTTCCGACCGGCCGAGGTGCTGTTCGGGCTCGCCGAGCAGCCCGACCAGACGGGCCGGCCCGTGGTCGCCCGGACCGCGTTGGAGGCCATCACCCTGGCCGAACGCGGGGGTGCGCCGCTGGCGGTGGCCGCGTGCGGGCCGGCGTTGACCGGGCCCCAGGTCGCGGCGCTCACCGCACGGGCGGATACGGCGGCCGGTGTCGCCGTGGTCGTCGACGAGGACGGCAGCGCCGACGGGCGACGCTCCGCGGCTCGGGCGTTTCATGTGCTCGATCCGGCGGTGGCCCGCCACCCGGACCGGCCGGGGCCGGTGCTGGCCATCGCGCCCGGCGGCGAGGACACGTGGCCGCTGGTGGAGGTCGTGGTCACGGGCCGGGTGGACTGGGCCGCGCGTACCTTCACCACGGCGGCGGGCCGGGAGGTCGCCGCCCAGTCGGTCCAGGCGATGCTGAGCGGGCAGCCGGACGAGATCGCTGAGCCGTTGGCCGCGTACGCCGCCGGCCGGCTCGGTGTGCCGGTCGATCCGACGCCAGCAGCGCCCCGACCGGCCGTGACCCCGCAGACGGCGGGCCCGGCACCGGTGCCGGCGGTTCTCGACGGCGCCGCGACCACGACCGGTCCGCCAGCTGGCCCTGACACCGAGCAGCCGACCACAGGGCCAGCAGAGACGGAGACAGAGGATGAACCGGTACGGAGCGCAAGCTCAGCGGCACTGGCAGACGTTCCTGCCGAACCGGTACGCGGCGCTGATAGCCGAGGGGACGGACCTGAACAGCTACTTCTCGACTTTGGGGGAGCAGGCGGCCCAACTGATCGAGGAGCTGGCGAGGGAACTGGCCGGCCCGGACCCGGCCGGCGAGGGATACCTGGACAAGCTGGGTCGGCTCAACGAGGCCCGGATGGCGGCCGAGGAGCAGGTGCTGCCGGAGCTGATCCTGATCGACCCGGAGACGAACGAGACCACCCCGACGGCGACACAGGGCGCGGCGGTGGAGACGCAGACGGCGCCGGACGATTGGATTCCGATGGTGGAGGACCCGACCGATCCGCGCTGGCAGGAGATCGCGGAGCAGGAAGCCGCGATGAACGACGACAGCGAACCGCCAGCCCGCAGCTAGCAGCCGACCCACCGGCCACCGAACCGGCCGAGCCGGCTCCACCAACCGATTCGGTGGAGCCGGTCGCACCGCCGGAGACGGCAGCGCCAACGCCGGCCTCCGATCCGGACCGGCCGCCATCGTTCCTGCCTCATGGGCAGGAGGATCTGGCGCCCCGGGGCGAGGTGGCCCGGCTCAACGCGAACCTGGCCGCGCTGCGTACCCTGCGCACCCTTCAAGCCGAGGACCGACCGGCGACCGCTGAGGAACAGGCGGTGCTGGCCCGCTGGTCGGGGTGGGGTGCGGTGCCCGGAGTGTTCGAGGGCCGCGCCGACCACCGCGACCACGCCCGGTTCGCGGCGGCCCGGGAGCAGCTCCGGCAGTTGCTCGACGAGCGGGAGTACGCGGCGGCCGAGCGCAACACCCTGAACGCGCACTACACCGACGCCGCGTACGTCAGGGCCATCTGGGACGCGGTCACCGGCCTCGGGTTCGAGGGCGGTGACGTGCTGGAACCCGGCTGCGGGTCGGGCACCTTCATCGGCCTGGCGCCCAACGGTGCCCGGCTGACGGGAGTCGAGGTGGAGCCGGTCACCGCCGGGATCGCCGCTGCGCTCTACCCGCACGCCACCATCCGCACGGAGTCGTTCGCGGACACCCGCGCGCCGGCCGGTGCCTTCGACCTGACGATCGGCAACGTACCGTTCGGCAAGTTCGTGCTGGCCGACCGGCGGCACAACCCGGGCAAGCACTCGATCCACAACCATTTCCTAATCAAGGGCCTGCATCTGACCCGGCCCGGTGGGCTGGTCGTGGCGTTGACCTCCCGCTACACGATGGACACCGCGAACCCGGCCGCCCGGCGGGAGATGGCCGCGCTGGCGGACCTGGTGGCTGCCGTACGGCTGCCGACCAGCGCGCACGAGGCCGCCGCCGGCACCAAGGTCGTCACCGACCTGCTCATCCTGCGCCGCCGTGAACCCGGCCGGGAGCCGGCAGGGGTGGCCTGGGAGCAGATCCAGGAGATCGACGTACCTGGCGGCGAGACCATCCACGTCAACGAGTTCTTCGCCCGCCGGCCGGACCGGATTCTCGGCGACCTGTCCGTCGGCCGGGGCGCCCACAACGCGGCCGACTTGGTCGTCACTGGCACCGGCGACACCGCCACCGATCTGGCCCGGGTCCTGGCCGACGTGGTCGATGAGGCTCGCCTCGCCGGGTTGACCCTGACCCCCCGCGTCGAGACCGGCCCGGCCGCGCCGATCGCGGTTCTTGCCGCCGTCGGCCGCGAAGAGGGCCACATCGAAGCGCTCGACGACGGCACGTTCACCACCGTCGTGGCCGGGCAGGTTGTCGAGCACAAGGTGCCTGCCACCCAAGCCGACGAGCTGCGGGCGCTGCTGCTGATGCGGGACACCGTGACGGCGCTGCTGCAAGCCGAGTCGTCCTCGCTCGACGACGGCGACGAGCACCCCGACGGTCCGCCGGCTGGCTCGGCGGCGTTCCTGCGGATCCGCCTCAACACCCTTTACGACGCCTACGTCGAGCAGTACGGCTTCCTCAACCGGTACGACACCTACACCCGACGCCAGCGCAACAAGGTCACCGGCGAGTTGGAAACCATCCTCGATGAGGAGACCGGCCAGCCGAAGCAGTACCGCAACTACCCCGATATGGGGAAGTTCCGCGCGACCGACCCGTACGCCGCCACGGTGTTCGCGTTGGAGAACTTCAACGACGACACCCGCACCGCCACCAAGGCGGACATCTTCAGCAAGCGGGTCATCCTGCCCCGGGCTCCCCGGCTGGGTGCCGACAGCCCTGAGGACGCGCTGGCGATCTGCCTCGACGAGCGCGGCGCCGTGGTCCTGCCGGAGATCGCCCGGCTGCTCGGCGTCGACGAGATCCAGGCTCGGGAAGCCCTCGGTGAGCTGGTGTACGACGATCCCGGCACTCGCCGGCTGGTCGAAGCCGCCGCGTACCTGTCCGACAACGTCCGCGCCAAGCTCGACCAGGCGCTGATCGCCGCCGAGGACGACCCGAGGTTCGAGGTCAACGTCCGTGCCCTGCAACGGGTGCTGCCCCGTGACGTCGGCCCCGGCGAGATCATGGTGTCTTTCGGCGCACCGTTCATCGACTACACCGAAGTCCAGGCCTTCCTTCAGGAGATCCTGCAGGATCCGCAGCTGAGGGTGTCGCATCCCGGCGGATCGGACTGGCAGGTCAAAGGCAGCCGGACCGGCGTCCTCGCCCGGTCGACCTGGGGCACCGCCGGCATGTCCGCCCCGGAGCTGGCGCAACGGCTGCTGACCAAGACCCCGATCCGGGTCTTCTACGAGGTCGAGAAGGGCAAGCGGGCACTCGACGTGGACGCGACCGCCGCCGCGCAGGCCAAGGCCGTCGAGCTGGAGGAGCGGTTCGAGTCCTGGGTCTGGGAGGAGCCGGAGCGAGCCGCCCGCATCGCGGCCACCTACAACCGGATGTTCAACGCCCACGTACCCCGCTCGTACGTCGGCGTGCAGCGCAGCCTGCCCGGCATCTCCGTGGAGTTCAAGCCTCGCCCGCACCAGATCGAGGCGGTCACCCGGATCATCAACGAGCCCGGAGTGGGCCTGTTCCACTGCGTCGGCGCCGGCAAGACCGCCGTGATGGCGATCGGCGCGATGGAGCTGAAACGGCTCGGGCTGGTCAACAAGCCCGCGATCGTCGTACCGACGCACCTGCTCGAACAGTTCTCCCGGGAGTTCCTCCAGATCTACCCGCAGGCCCGGGTCCTGGCCGCCGGGCAGGATGACACCAGCGCCGCCCGCCGGCAGCGGTTCGTGGCCCGCTGCGCCACCGGCAACTGGGACACCGTCATCATGGCCGCGTCGTTCTTCGAGACGCTACGGCTCTCCGACGACGAGCAGCGACGCTTCCTCGACGGCGAGCTGAAGGAACTCCGGAACAAGATCGAACGAGCCCACACGCAGGCCGTCGCCAACGGCGAAGACCCCGGCCGCAACGCGGCCGTCAAACGCCTGCAAGGCGCGCTGGTCCGCAAAGAGTCGAAGATCAAGGAGAAATTCGACAAGCCGACCGACCCCGGCGTGACGTTCGACCAGACCGGCATCGACTTCGTCTTCCGCGACGAGTGGCACGACCTGAAGAACGACACGATCACCTCCAGCATCGTCGACGCCAGCAACGACGGTTCGGACCGCGCGGTCGACTTCCGGGCCAAGCTCGACTACCTACGCCGCCGCTACGGGCCGCGGGTGGTGTGCGGAGCCACCGCCACCCCGATCGCCAACAGCGTGCGGGAACTGTACGTCGTCACCCGCCACCTACGGCCGGACCTGCTCGAAGCCACCGGCACCATGGACTTCGACACCTGGGCGTCGGTGTTCGGCAAGGTCGTCACGTCGGTGGAGATCTCGCCCACCGGCAGCGGCTTCCAGACCAAGTCACGGCTTGCGAAGTACACCAACGCGGCCGAGCTGTCGCTGATGCTGCGTAACTTCGGCGACATCCGCACCCCCGAGGACCTGCAACTGCCCACCCCGCAGCTGACCGTCAACGCCGATGGCCACCGGGCCCCGCACGTCATCACGATCGACCCGGCGCCCGAGCTGGTCGACTTCATCGCCACCCTCGACGACCGCGTCGAGTGGTGCCGCCAGCACCCCCGCGAGCGGGAAATCGACAACATCCTGAAGATTTCCGGGGAGGCGCGGGCGGCGTCTCTGGACCTGCGGCTGCTCGGCCTGGCCCAGAACACCCCAGGCAAGATCGACGTGGCGGCCCGCAACATCGCCGAGATCTGGCAGGCCCACCGCGAAACCCGCTACCTGGCCAACCCGGACGCCGACAACCCGGTCGAGCACGAGACGCCGGGCGCCCTGCAGATCGTCTTCTGCGACCTGGGCACCCCGAAGCCGAAGGATCCCGACCGGTGGACGGCGTACGAGGCGCTGCGGGAACGGCTGGTCGACCTGGGGATGCCCCGCGAGTCCGTGCGGTTCATCCACGAGGCAGACAGCGACAAGGAAAAGGCCAATCTCTTCGCCGCCTGCCGCAACGGCGACGTCTCGGTGCTCATCGGGTCGACGGGCCGGATGGGCACCGGCACCAACATCCAGAACCGGGCCGTCGCCCTGCATCACCTCGACTGCCCGTGGCGGCCAGCGGACATCACCCAACGAGATGGCCGGATCCTGCGTCAGGGCAACCAGAACGACGAGGTCAGCATCTACCGATACGTCGTCACCGGCTCCTTCGACGCCTTCAGTTGGCAGACCGTGGCCCGCAAGGGCGGCTTCATCGACCAAATGATGCGCGGCACGGAGGCCAGGGAGATCGAGGACGTCTCCGACGAGACCCTGCAGGCCCACCAGATCAAGGCGATCGCCACCGGCAACCCCCTGCTCATCGAGAAGGAAGAGCTGGGGATGGAGCTGGCCCGGCTGGAACGGGCCAACCGCTCCCACCACAACACCCATGCTGCCCTGGAAAAGCAGATCAGGGAGCTGCACCAGTGGATCACCGTCGACGAACGGCGCATCGAGGCCCTGGACCAGACGATCGCCCGGCGTCAAGACATCCGCAGCGACAAGTTCCGGATGACCGTCACCGGCCACCAGTTCGACAAGCGCCCCGACGCCGGCCGCGCGCTGCAACACGCCCTCACCGCCGCTGCCGCCGGCCTCGGCTCCACCGAGCAACGCGACCAGGTACCGCTGGCCGAGCTGGGCGGCTTCGCCGTCACCGTCACCGTCTGGAACGGCCGGGACGGGATCCTGGTATCCCTCATGGTCAACGACGACTCCGGCATGACCACCCAGATGTCGCTGACCGACGCCACCACTGGCGACGCCACCGGCCTGGTCCGCCGCCTCGAACACCACCTGGCCTCTCTGGAAACCCGGCGTGGCCAGCTCGTCGCCAACATCGCCCGCCAAAATGAGGAGATCGACCGCGCCCGTACGCAGCTCGGCCAGCCCTTCGCCCGCCACGACGAACTCGTTGACACCCGGCGCCGGATGCGCGCCGTGTCCGCCGCCGTCGACGCGATCGCCGACCTCGACTCCGTCCCGGTCAACGCCGCCGGCACCCCCGCCGTACCGGTCACGCTCGACGACGGTTGGATGCCCGACCAGATACGCAACAGCCTCACCGACGACGAACGCACCTGGCTGTCCAGTCGACTTCACCGCGTCGCCAACGCCGGCACGCTGCAAGCCGCCGCTCGCGCCCACGACGACATCGCCGCGTTCGCCGCCACCTTCGACAAGGCGCTCACCGCGATGCTCGGCGACCCCGACCAGCCCAACCTGTCCGTCGCGATCTTCCTCAAGTGCGACGACCCCGACTGGCGAGCCAACCTCTTCAACGCCGCCCGTCGGGCCGTCCACGACACCATCCGGGCCACGCCGGTGCCCGCGCCCGTCACGGGCACGACCGCTGCTGGACCCCACCGGCCCGGTCCGGACTCGGCCGCGACGCTGCGCGTCGTGCTCACCGAAGACGAGATCCGAACCCTGGTGCCGAAACTCGCGGCAGCCCTCACCCGCGACGAGCGGATCTGGCTCAACCAGGCCACCGCCCGCCTGTGCGCGCACCCCGACCTCCGTGCCATCGCGCAGGCTGACGACCCGGACCGCTTCGCGCAGGTCTTCGGCCCGGCCATCACGGCGCAACTCGCCGACGCCCCGGACCGGCTCGCCGAGCTGGCCGCCGGTGGCGACGGCCTGGTCGACGAGCTGCGCACCCTCATCCAGCACTACGTCTACACCAAGACCCGGACCGACCCCGAGCCGTCGACCGGAACCGCTCCGGCCAGCGATGCCGCGAAAGCCGCTGCGGTCGTGGCCACTGCGTTCCCCTCCGCCACCACCGCCACGCCCCCACCGACGACCGCCAGCGCGGCGGCTGCTCGTGGCACCGCGCCAGCTACCGAGCCTGAGCCCACCCGGTAGACGGGGATGGTGAGGTGTCTGTCGGATCCTGTCCACTTAACGGGAGCCGAAGCGGTGGAGGGGGCCCGGCAGCCGGAGCATGATGTGTCTCAGAAGGCAGCAAGTCCCGAGCTACTGTTACAAGCGGTGACACAGCACGTCAGGAGCGCCGGGACCCTAGCGCATAACACTTCGTTCTGGAAGTTGGGTAGCGGGGTTCCCTACTTCTAAAACGAGGTTTATGACAGACTGCGGATGCTCTCTACGCGACGCAGAAGTAGAGAACAACGAAGAACGCCCCGCCCTCTGGCCGTCCAACCTTCGAGCGGAGCGCCTTCGACCGGTCATGTGGCCCCGTCGTCAGGCGGGGCTACATCCCTTTCCAGGCCCGGTAGAGGTTCAGCACCTGGGCCGCGATCTGCATCGCAGGACCGACCCACTTGCTGATCTTCTTCCAGCTCCACCGGGGGGTGGGGCCGGGCCTGAGGCGGAGACACCGGCACACGTGCCGGCACCGCCGCCGGGAAGATCGGCTCGGCATGATGGACCTCTCTCCCCCGGGGTTACTCGGTTCGCACCCGGGGCCCCTGAGGACGACCCGAGTTGCTCCCGAGTCGGGGAGGAACATCAGCCGAAGCAACATCCTACTGGTCCGCTACTCCGTTACACCCCGCACTCTGGGCATCCCTGACGCCACGACCCTCCTCTCACGAGGTTTCCCCAGCTCAGGCCGCCCACTTGAATCCTGGGTGCTGTTTCCCGGTAGCGAAAAAAGTCCCATCTGCGCGTTCTACGGGGGTCACCGGCAGTAGGTTCACGCGATCAGGTTCACGCGATCAGCTTGACCTGGAGGGCCAGCTAGCGACTCGCGGTTTGGGGAGACGCCGCCGGTGCGGCTGATCGCGCCGGCCTCTGCTGCGCCCCGATCTGCGGGTGGGCGGCGACCGCGGTGTCCGCGACGGCGGACTTGGTCGACGTAGGAAACCCACGAGCGGCGAGCTGGGCAGCGCGTACGTCATGCGCAACAGCTCCGGTGGCGTCCGGCGCAGCGTCGGTGTGCGTCTCGGTGACTCCCGGGACGGTGCCAGCGGATTCCCTCCACTCACCTTGGATGGTCACTGGGGGGTGTTCCTGGTTTTGCTGTCCGTCGGTGGCGGCACGTTTCCCGGCCGCAGCTTGGTCGACGTCGGCGGCGTAGTCGACGACGACCCGGAACGCGTACGCGGCTGGCGTGTGGGCGCGGTCGACAAATCCGGGTACCCGCCGTAGAAGGTCGCGGACGTCGTGCCCCGCGCGCTCCAGTTGGTCAAGCTTGTACGCCAGGGCCAGCCACGCCGCCGACTGGATGACCCGTTCGGCGCGGTCCGGGGACCAGACCTGCCGGATATGGTCCGCCATCTCCTCCTGGCGCTGCCGCGCGGTACGGCGCGGCTCGCCGGTGGTCGCCGCACTATGCGCCGTGGCGGGCGCCGAGTCGGTGCTCTCCACGGCGGCGTGGTCGAGCTGGTCGGCCAGCCAGTCCTCGTTTGCCGGCTGCATGCCCGTCTCTGGGTCGACGTGGACGCCCCGGGCGGCCAGCCGCTCAACCATGACCCGCTGGGCATCACGGGCTCGGGGATCGACGGCGGACCAGGTGGCGCTGGCCCGCCAGGCGCGGGCGATATCGTCGGCGGAGGCCCGGCGCCACCATGATGCCCGGGTGGCCTGCCGCCACACCGCCGCGTCGGCCTGCTGCGCCGCGCGGGCCTGCGCACGAGCACGCCGGGCACGGTCCTCGCTGGCCCTGGCGGCCCGCTGAAGCTCGGCGATGCGGGCGTCGATGAGGAGCTGCGCGATCTGGCCGGCGGCCTGGATCGCGGCCGTGACCGCCGCAGTGGCCCGCTGCTGGAACTCGGCCATCTCGTTGTCAGCCACTACGTCTCCCGTCTCGTCATCGCTGCAACTCCCCGTCGCTCTCCCGACGCACGGAAGTCCGGGCCGGGGCCGGTGAGGGCAGTGTCGGTCGGTCCGCCGCGCCGGTCTGGGTCTGCGTGGGGACCTGGTTGACGTGCCGGCCGTCCTGCTGGAGCAGCGGCATCAGGTGAGCTGCGGCGGCGGCTGCCGCGCCGGCTGCGTGGGCCTGCCGCTCGGCGGCGCGCAGCTCGGCCAGGGCCACGACCAGTCGGGCGGCCTGCACGACCACGGCGAGCAGCACGGCCGCCTCGCCGCCGTCGCGGGCCCGACCGGCGATCAGCAGCGCGTGCGCGACCCGGCCCAGCTCGACGGCCACCGTCGACGCTGCCGAGGTACGCGTCGACCGCCGTGGTGCTGCCGCGCGGGCGAGGCTGTCGGCGGCCCGGGTGATCGGCCCCTGCCCAGACGGCTCGGTGGCGGCGGCCACCCCGGCGAGCAGCTCGACACTGGCGCGAGCGACCGCCGGCCACTGCGGGGAGCCTGGCGGCAGGCCCCTCAGCCGGCCGCTGATCGCCTCCAAGGCGGCAGCCGAGGACCGCCACACCGCAATCCGGTCCTCACCGCGCAGCCGTGGCGATTCCACGGAATGCGCGTCCGCCCACTGGCCGGCGGTGGCCCGCCCCTCGTCGCTCCAGCGGGCACGGATCCGGGGCAGGCTCAGATCCCCGTCCAAGCTGCGGCCGGCAAACCAGCGCGGTTTATTACCGCCGGCTGGCCGCAGGGCGACGGCGTACCCGGCCACCTGGTCGACGTCCTTCGCCGCCGTGCGGGCCGCCACGAGCAGTCCGGCACCCTTCATCCGCGCGACCCACTCGGCCTCGCTGCCGGCGCCGGCCAGCGCCGCCCGGACCTGCCGACGCAGCAGCTCCCGGTCCGGCGCCAGCCCGCTGCGCCGGGCCCGGTCGACCTCCGGCCGGGTCAGCTCGGGGCGGCGTGTCACACCGGCCCGGCCAGGTGTCCACTTGCCCAGCCCGAACTCGTCCTCCAGGAGGTCGGCGACCTGCTGGCTACGTCGCTTGTCCTGCCGCAGCCACACCGGCGCCCCGTCCTCGGTGGCCAGGGTGATGACCAGGTGCACATGGTCGTTGCCCTTCGCCGACAGCCCGTGCCGCATCGCGATCCACCGGCACCCGGGCCGGTCCGCGTCGCCGGTGAAGCCCATTTCCTGCACGAATCGGCCCGCGATCCGCCCCCAGGTGTCGTCGTCGAGCTGGCCTTCCTGGGCCGGCAGGCTCAGCGAGCACTGCCAGACGTACTGCTTCACCCCCCGCTCGCCCGCCGCGATCTGCGGCGCGTCCAAGCGGGCCGCCAGGTCGTCCAGTCCCCACCGGCCGCCGTCTCTCTCGTACCGCTCCGGCGCGAGCAGGGCGACGTCGTCGTACCCGGCAACGAGGTGGGGGTTGACGTGTTCCTCCGCCTTTCCAGGTCCCCACAGGTACTCCAGCAGTCCGCGCACCCGGCTGCCGTAGGTGACCTTCGGGATCATCGGCGGCCCGTCTGCGCGGCGGCGATCGCGGTCACCAGCTCGTCGACGCGGGCCGCGATCCGCGCCACGTACGCGGCCGACGCCGCCAGATCCCCGGCCGGCTCACCGGTGGCGTGAAGCCGGGCGACCGCCTGGTTCAGGTTGGTCGCCGCGCCCCGTACCTGCCGGTGCACTCCCATCAGTTCGACCAGCAACGCGGATGTCTCACCGGGCCCGTCCGGGGCGTTCGCGGCCGGCACCAGGGGCGCGGCGCCGGCCTCGGCCAGGTAGGCGGCGACGGCCATCCGGGCGGCGGCGGCGTTCGCCGTCACCGCCGCGAGTTCCTCGGTCGACAGGCGCACCGTCACCCGGTGCACGCGCGGATCAGCATCGTTGTGCCGGCGTCGCCTACGCTGCTGAGCACCGAACCGGACCACACCTACCTGAGCCGGCTCAGCCACGGCGAACACCTCCCTGGCGGGCGTCAACCGCCCGACCTGTACCGGCCGCGCGGCGGCCCGTCTGCCCAAAAGGCAGACTTTTACTCCAACTTGCTCCGACGAAGGAGGCGGGTCGCGTGCGCGCGACGTGGCTGGGCGGTCGCGCCGAACGCACCTGACGGTGCGTACCACGAGCCCACCCCGTGGGGGCCAGAGAGCGTAGCCGGTCGCCGCCCAGCATCAAGGGCGCTACGCGTCGCTGCGCGATGGTCCTACGGCCCACCCTTGACCCTGGTCGACGCCCTCGGCTGGCATTGATGGTGCCCCCACCGGCCCGGGGGAAGGGTGGAAAAGCGGGGCCGTGCCGATCGATCTTGGCCGCTAAGGTGGGCGTCCACAGACACCAGACCGGATCATCCTGGGGGAGGAACCCATGGCCGAACAGACCGCCAAGGCCGTCCGCGCCGAGACGGAACGGGCCGCATTGGGCCTGCTGCGCGAGCGCGCCAACCTGGTCGGTGAGGCGGCCACAGCCCGGCACGACCGCGACCAACTGGTTGAGGCCCTGCGTGCCGCCAACGCCCGCTACACCGAACGCTACGACGCAGCGGTACAAGGCGGATGGACTCCGGAAGACCTGGCCAAGCTCGGCCTGGACGCACCGGAGACCACCACCAGCAAGCGCCGCCGCTCGCGTCGACCGACCTCCCCCTCCGGCCCACAGCAGCATGACGACCAAGTCGTGCACGCCGACACCGGCGGGCAGGCGTAGCCGCGACCGACACGGCACGACGGCGGCCTGCCCCGCCGGGGTGGCCGCCGTGCTGTTGACCCTCATGGCCGTGCCCCCAACGGCGCACCCCGTGCCCGCATGAACGGCACCGGGTCGACCGCGTTGCTGGGGGTGACGTTGTACGGGCCTGCCGGGACGTTGACGTGCACCTCGAAGTGCAGATGCGGCCCGGAGCTGCCTCCGCTGTTGCCGACGAACCCGATCACCGCTCCGGCCGCCACCGAGTCGCCGATGGCCACCTCAGGGCGCTGGATCATGTGGCAGTAGCGAGTGACGATGTTTCCCGGGTGGCGGATGTCAACGAACCAGCCGCAGCCTCGGGCGCGGGTGTGCCCGTCCCGGTCGCACGTGGTGTACCAGTCGCACGTAACCCGCTCGACCACCCCGCCCGACGCGGCCCGAATCGGGTCACCCCGCACGTCGGTCTTCGACATGTCCACCCCGGCGTGCAGCCGGCCATTGCGGGGGCCGAACGGGCTGCCGACGAAGGCGTGCAGCGGCTGCACCCACCCGCCCGGCCCGACCGGCACCGGCCCGAACTCGCCGACGCCGCAGGGGGCCGTCGGCGCGCCGCCACCGATGTCGCGGATGTCCGGCACGCCAAGCACCGCGGCGGCGAGCAGCTCGGCGTCGTCCTCCCACTTCTGGTACTCCTCCGGGTAGGCGGAGCGCTGCACCGCCTGCGCGGCGTCCGTCAGCCGCATCCGCTCCCACCCGTCGACCCGCGCCAGGGCCTCGTAGAACCTGTCGGCGGCGTAGCTGGGCGTCATCCGCTCCCGCACCGTGCCCCACCCGGGCCGCTGCTGGAACAATCCGACCGAGTCGTGGTCGCGACCCACACCCTCGTGCGGCAGAGCCAGGGACTCGGGCACGTTGGCGTTAGCCAGGTTCCGCAGCGTGGACTCCTGCATCGCCGTCGCCAGCGCGATCACGTAGCCACGAGCAGGCACCTGCCGTTGCCGGCCGGCGGTGACGATCACGACCGCGTTGGCCACCTGGGCGCCGCTCCACCTGCCCACGTCAGGCGCCGCAGCATCCGGCAGCAACGGCACCTCGCACGCTGCGGCCTCTGCCTGCTCCTGGCCGAACATCAGCACCGGAAGCACCACCGTGCCGCCGCACAGCAGCACCACCACGGCCACCACCGCCACCGCCAACGCGATCGGCTTGCGGGTCATCCGATCGTCCGCCGGAAGTCGGCGCCGGTGACCAGCCAGCGCCCGGCCAAGGCCACCACCGTGACGGTCAAGGTACCGCTGTCCGTGGCGAACTCGTACTCCGCGGCGCCGCCCTTTGGTGGCTTCGAGGCCACCGGTTCGCCGTCCATCCGGGTCGCCGGCACCCGGCCCGGATCGACCGTCCGCAACTGCTCGGCGAACCCGTCGTCGCAGACCTCCGCGACCTGCCGCCACCACTCATCGGCCGGCAGGTCAGAGCGCACCCACGCCCGCGCGAACCGCGCCGCTATCCGGGACGCCTGCGCCGCTGGCGGCGGTGACGCGGTCAGCTCATCGTCCCCATGGTCGTCCCGGCCCGGAGACTCACCAGGCGGCGGCGACTCCACCACGTCGCCGGTGGTCGGGTACACCGGGCCACTGCGGTCCGGGGCCGGCACCGTCGGCGCGGCAGATCCAGCGCAGCCACCGACTCCCAGCAGGGCAGCCATGAGCGCCACTAGGCCAGCGCCACGCAGCCGAGCGGTACCGGTGACAGCGCGCGCTGCCCTTGCCATTCAACGCCCCCGTGGTGCCGATCATGTCCGATGTTGACCGAGCAATCACCATAGGACCAGCTACCTACGCGGTGCTACTGTCACGTACTCGTCGGTGACCTTGACACGCGGGGGAGGCATCAGGTGACGAGTGGCAACCGCGCGGCCGTGCGCGGGTCCAGGCGGTGAAGTCCCCCACAGTCGCGGCCCGCCGCACCCGCCCGACCGCCGTGCCGCAGCTCCCCCTCGCCGTGATTCCCGAGAATCACCACCGCGACGGGTGGCCTCCGGTGTGGTGGGTCGGCTGCCACGGCGGCGCCGGCACAAGCACCCTCGCCCGACTGGTCGGCATCGGCACCGACTTCGGCACCGCGTGGCCGGCACTCACCTCAGCGATGCCCGGCGCCCACGTCGTCCTCGTCTGCCGGGCATCGGCATCGGGCACCTGGTCCGCCACCGGCGCGGTCGAGCAGTGGCGCCGCCGCGCCGGAGTAGCCCGAATGACCTGGCTACTCGGCGTCGTCGCCGTCGCCGCGTCACCACGGCGGCCACCCCGCATCGCCACCGAACGCCTGCGGCTACTCGGCGGCTGGGCACCGCAGATCTGGCGCGTCGGCTGGATCGACGACCTGCTCGCCGTCGATGAGCCCACCGACATCGGCACCCCTCCCGACATCGAAGCGCTGCGCACCGCGATCTGGCACACGCTGCACGCGAAGCAGAAAGGACGACCATGACCCTGATCGGCGGCTTGGCGCACGCCGAAAGCATCCTGGCGCAGACCGTCCCCAACCCCGGCGGTGGCGTCGCACCTCCCGGTGTCGCCGGCAGCGGCGTTCTGCTCATCCTCCAGTGGATCGCGTGGCTGGCCGTGGCGGCCTGCGTCGCCGGGATGCTCTACACCGCCGCGAAGATGGCCATCTCCCACCGCCGAGGAGACGACACCAACGTCTCCCAACTCGGCTGGGTCTTCGCCGCCTGCGTCCTGATCGGCAGCGCCTCCGCGATCGTCGGCGCACTCATCGGCGGCGGGAACTAATGCCTAGCGGATCCAACACGCCGGACTTCGCCGAACGCCCGCCGTGGACTCGGCCCGGCTTCATCGCCGCCGCCGTGCTCGTGACGCTCATCGTCCTGGCCGGGCTGTTGATCGCCATCTTCGCTCCGGGCGGCGACGCCCCCGACACCTCCAACGGCACATCACCGCCTGGCCAGCCACCCGCCGCGGTAACCAACACACCGGATCAGGCCCTACCCACCGCCATCCCATCGGCCGCACCAGATGGCGTGCGGTGGGAACTGGTCGGGCCTCTCGCTGTGCCGGTAAGCGCCACCGCCGGCCCGAAGCAGGTCACTGGCACCACGGCATCTGGCTTCGCGCATACCCCCGAAGGCGCGCTAGTCGCCGCCGCGCAGCTTGCCCTGAGGTCCAGCTACTCCCTTGGGGAGGAGTACTGGAGGCCGACCATCGAACGGCAGTTCGTGCCCAGCGCTGATCGGGACAGGTTGCTGGCCGCGCTTGATGCCAGTGACAGCGCCCCAGCCGATCCAGGTGCACAGAGCCAGATCGCCGGGTTCAGCTACCAGTCCTACACACCCGACACCGCCGTAATCGGTCTCGTGCTCCGTGCACCGTCGGCCGGTGCCCCGCGTTACCACGTCCTGTCACTGACGCTGCTCTGGCGCGATGGCGACTGGCGGATGCAGGCACCCCCCGGCGGCGCATGGGTCTCCGTCAACCGGACGACAGACGACCTCACCGGCGTCGTCGAATGGGGAGCTCGGTAGATGACCCCGTGCCCTCCGATCGACCTCACCTGTATCCCGCGCCGGGCTGTCCGCCATGCGGCCGGCGGGTACCTCGATGAAATCGCCGAGGCGGCATCCGAGGCCGCTGCGGAGATGCTCACGACGTTGGTCGCCGGATGGCTCAGGGTAGATAGGCCAGCGATCTCCGAAACCGACGGCGTGGTGGCGAATCTCCGCAGCTACACCCACTGGGCAGTCCTAGCGGTCGCGGTGGGGGCGCTGCTGGTCGGGGCGATTCGACTGGCCATCGAGCGCAACGGGCGGGAGGCCGGTTCCATCGCCAAGGGGCTGGCCGCGCTGGTCGTGATCACCGGTGTTGGCGTACCGGCGGTGCAGGTACTCACCGTGGTCGGCGACGCATACTCGAACTGGATCCTCACCGAAGCAGCCAACAAAGATCTCGGCGCGCGGCTCCTGCAGCTCTCCCCGGCTGCGGGCGCGTCCACCCTGTCGCCGATCATGTTGATCGGCGTCTCGCTGTTCATATTCATGGCCGCGATGGTGCAGCTGATGATGCTGCTAGCCCAGAGCGCGGGCCTTGTTCTCCTGGCGGGTTTGCTGCCGCTGGTCGCTGCGGCCGGTATCTCCGGGTCGGGGCAAGCCGTACGAAACCGGTACCTGACATGGCTGATCGCCCTGATCCTCTACAAGCCGGCCGCTGCGACCATCTACGCGGCGGTGTTCTGGCTCGGCCAAGGAAAGACCCTTACCGACCTGCTCACCGGCCTGGTGATGTTCTGCATGGCCATCGTGGCGCTGCCGGCACTGCTGCGGCTGATCGCCCCGGCGGTGTCGGTGCTGTCCAGCGGTGGCGGCGCCAGTGGTGCCGGTGTGGCGGCCGTCTCTGCGGCCGGACAGATCGCGTCCGGCGCGGTGCGGTTGTCAAACAGCAGCGGTGGAAAGGGTAGCGGCGGCGGCTCTGGTAGCCGGACAGGCAATAGCACCGACCGGCCCGTTGGCGCATCGCCCCCGGTGCCGTCACAGCGACCATCCGACGGAGTTGCCGCAGGAACCAGTACCAGCGCCAGCCCGGGTGCGGCCGGTGGCGCCGCGGCCGGCTCTGGGGCAGCTGCGGGTACGAGCGCCGACACCAACTCCGCAGCCCCAGGCACAGCAGCGCGCACCGGTGCCGCAGCGGCGGCAGGTCCGGTCGGGCTTGCCGTGGCCGGCGGCCTCGCCGGCACGCAGGCCAGCCAGGCCCCGGTGCGCAAGGTCGGTGGCACGGCCTCCGGCGCGATGGACGGTGAGGGATCATGAGCGCCGGAGTACGCGACCGCCCAACTGAACAGCGCACATACGGCAACTGGCGACTCGGCCGGGGAGCCGGGCTGTTCGGACTTGGCCCGGCCGGCACCATCGCGGCATTCCTGGTCATGGTGCTCACCGCCGCCATGCTGCCGGTCTCCCCGCTGGCGTCCCTACTCACGGCGATCCTCGGCGTCCTGGTCCTCGCCCCGCTGGCGATCCGGGTCAACGGGCGCACCGGCTTCCAGGTCATCACCGCCCGCGTAGCGTGGTGGCTCACTCGGGCCCGCCGTCACCACATCTACGTCTCCGGCGTCGCCTCCCGGGTCGCCGCCGCCCACCAGCTACCCGGGGTGTTGGCCCGCTCGGAGGTGTACGAGGTCGAGACCGGCCGATCCGGGATGGTCGCCGTCGTGGTGGTGCCGCAGAGCCGCCACTACACCGTCACGTTGCGGTGCGCGCCAGAAGGACTGGACCTGGTCGACCAGTCGGTCATCGATGCTCGCGTGGCACACCTGGCCTCCTGGTTGTCGGCGCTGTCCCGTGAGCCGCAGCTCGTGCAGGCGCAGGTCACCGTCGAGACCACCCCTGATCCCGGTACACGACTGGCCGCCGAAGTCGCCGCCACGTCCCGGCCGGACGCTCCGGCGCTGGCCCTACAGGTCCTCAACGACGTCGTCGAGTCGTCCCCGGCCGGCTCGGCGACCGTCGACACCCGGGTCTCGCTCACTTATGCCGCCCCACCCGGCCGGGCGATGTCCCACGAGGATGTCTGCCGGGAGGTCGCCGGCCGGCTGCCGCACCTGCACGCCGGGCTGACCGGTGCGACCGGTGCTGGAATCACGCCCATGTCGGCGCGCAGCCTCGCCGCAGTGGTGCGAGCCGCGTACGACCCGGCCGTCGCCGTGGATCTCGCCCGGGATCCACAGCTGACCCCGGACTGGCCGCAGGCCGGCCCGGTGGCCACCCGGGAAGGCTGGGACTCATACCGGCACGACTCCGCATTCTCGCGCACCTGGTGCATGGTGGAGGCTCCCCGGGGCGTGGTGTACTCGCGGCTGTTCGCCCGGCTCACCGACCCCGATCCGCAGCTGCTGCGCAAGCGGGTGACGATGGTCTACCGGCCCTACTCCCCGGGCGACGCGGCCCGGCTGGTGGAGTCCGACAAACGCGACGCTCGGTTCCTGGCCAGCAAGAAGCATCGACCCAGCGCTCGGGACATGACCGATCTCGCCGCCGCCGAGCAGGCCGCAGAGGAGGAAGCGGCCGGTGCCGGTGTCGTCCGGTTCACCGTGCTGGTCACCGCCACCGTCGGCGAGGAAGAGCAACTCGACGAGGCCTCCGGCATCATCCGGGCCCGCGCCGGTGAGGCCCGCCTGGTACTGCGACCGATGTACGGCTGCCAAGCCGCCGGATTCGCCGCCGGCCTTCCCGCCGGCATCGTGCTGCCCACCCACGCCACGATCCCCTTCTAGGACGCCCGGCATGACCATCAGCACCCGGGACAACAGCACTCCACCGCCACCGCGTCGACCAGCCGCCCGCCGACCGGGCCGACTCGGCTATGCCGGGCCCGGCGGCGGCCGGTGGTCGTGGATCGAATCGCCCACGGAGTACCGGGGCACCACCGTCCAGGTGTGCGGGCTGTTCCCGTTCGGCACCGGCGCGTCGACCCCGATGATCGGCGTCCCGGTCGGCCGCCACCTCTACACCGGCTCGGCGGTCTGCTTCGACCCGATCTCCTGGTACACGAGAGCGAGGTTGATCAACAACCCGTCCGTGTGGATCGAGGGCGAACCCGGCATGGGCAAGTCCACGGCGGTGCGCCGGATGGTCCTCGGCCTCACCGCGCAGGGCGTGACCCCGCTGATCCTCGGCGACCTCAAACCCGACTATGCCGAGCTGGTCCGCGCGTTGGGCGGGCAGGTGCTGCGGGTCGGGCCGGGCCTGGACCGGATCAACCCCCTCGATGCCGGTCCGTGGCGGCAGGTCCTCGGCCGGGTCGACGAGCGCACCGCCGCCGTCGTCCGCGCGGCGGTCACCGACCGGCGGCTGAACATGCTGGTCGCCCTGGCCACCCTGGTCCGCCGGGGCCCGGTCAGCTCTGATGAGACCACCGTGCTGGCCGCCGCCCTGCGCTACCTCGCCGAACGCGAGACCAGCGACGCCCAGCCGGTACTCTCCGATGTCCTGGCCGTCATCCGCGACGCCCCGGCCGAGGTCCGCGCGGTCACCCTCTGGCAGGAAGAGGGAGATCTCCCCCGGTTCCGGGAGGACACCGCCGCGCTGCACCGCACCCTGCTGGCGCTGCTGCACGGCCCGCTCGGCGACACCTTCGAGGGCCAGACCACCACCGCCATCCGCCTCGACACCCCGGCCGTCTGCGTCGACATCTCCGGCATCGACGACACCGACGAGCTGCGCACCGCCGCGACCCTGCTGTCGACCTGGTCGTACGGCTTCGCCCAGGTGGAGGCCGCGCACCTGATGGCCGACCTCGGCCTCGCGCCCGCCCGCACCTTCTTCACCGTGCTCGACGAGCTGTGGCGGGCGCTGCGGGTCGGACACGGCCTGGTCGATCGCGCCGACGGACTCACCCGCCTCAACCGGCAGAAGGGCACCGGTACGGCCTTCATCACGCACTCCCTGGCCGACCTGGAAGCGCTGCCCACCGCGCACGACCGGGCCAAGGCGAGGGGCTTCGCCGAACGCAGCGCGGTGCTGATGATCGGCCCGTGTTCTGAGCAGGAGCTGGACGCTGTCGCCCGGGTACGGCCACTGTCGCAGGCCGAACGGCGTGAGGTGCTGTCCTGGTCGGCGCCACCGTCGTGGACCGCCACCGAGGGCGGCGAAACCGTCGGCCGGGGGCGCTTCCTGATCAAGGTCGGTTCCCGGCCGGGTATCCCGGTGCACCTGGAACCCACCGAGGTGGAGAAGCAACTCGGCAACACCGACTTCCGCTGGACGATGACATGAACCGCCGCCCTGCCGGGCCGCGTGGTGGCCACGACGACGCCGGCCTGATCGCCGGCGGGCTCGCCGCCCTGGTCCTGGTCGTCGCCGGCACGGTATGGCTGCCGGTCGTGCTCACCCGCCCACCCGGCTACACCGGCGGCCACCCGATCCAGGTGGCCCTCGCCGTGCTGCGCGGGGACATCACCTGGACCACCATGTGCACGCTCGTCGCGGTCGCCCAGCTCGCCGTACTGCTGCTGCTGATCGGGGCGGCGGTCGCGGTCAGGCGGTGGATCGGCCGGCGGCGGACCCGGGTCGACTCGGCCGCCCGCCGGATGGCCAGCCGCGCCGACCTGGCGCACCTCGGGCCCAAGGGTGTCGCCGACAGCGGCCGGCGACTGCGGCCCAGCCTCGCCGCCGTCGACCGGCCCGACCCCGACCAGCTCGGCGTGCTCATCGGCACCACCGTCGCCGGCGGGATGCCGCTACGCCAGTCCTGGGAGGACATGGCCGTCGACATCTGGGGCCCCCGCACCGGCAAGACCACCAGCCGGGCCATCCCCGCCATCGTCGCCGCACCTGGCCCGACCCTGGTCACCAGCGTCAAAGGCGACATCGTCGACGCCACCCGCGAGGTCCGGGCCGCCCGAGGATCGGTGTGGGCGTTCGACCCGCAACACATCCTCGGCGCCGAGCAGAGCATGTGGTGGAACCCGCTGCGCGCCGTGGCCACCATCACCGACGCCCGCCGCCTCGCCGAGCACTTCGCCGCCGCCGAACGCGAACCCGGTGTCAGCCGCGACGCCTTCTTCGACCCCAGCTCCGAAGAACTGGTGGCCAACCTGCTGCTGGCCGCCGCCGTGTCGGGGCGGGACATCCTCGCCGCGTATCGGTGGGCCGTCAGCCCTCGCGACGACGAACCTGCCCTCCTCCTGCGTGATTGCGGCTTCGACCTGCCCGCCGACGCGGTATCCGGCGTGGTCAACATGCCCGACAAGACCCGGGGCGGCATCTACGCCGGCGCCCAGAAGATGCTCATGTGCCTCACCGAGCCGGCCGTCACCGCCTGGGTCACCCCGCCCACCCGCGGCGGCGTACTCGAGTTCGACCCGGCCTCGTTCGTGGTAAGCACCGACGTGCTGTACCTGCTCTCCCAGGGCGGCCCCGGCTCCCCCGCCCCGCTGGTCGCCGCGCTCACCGACGCGGTCCTGCGCGCCGGCGAGCTGCGCGCCCGGGCCTCGACCGGCCGGCGCCTGGACCCGCCGCTGCTGAGCATCCTCGACGAGGCCGCCAACATCTGCCGGCTGCGGCAGCTCCCCAGCCTCTACTCCTATTACGGCTCGCACGGCCTGCCGATCATCACGATCCTGCAGTCCTACCCGCAGGGCGTCGACGTGTGGGGCCGCGAGGGCATGCGCAAGCTGTGGTCCGCGGCGAACGTCCGCACCTACGGCGGCGGCGTCGCCGACCCCGACTGGCTCGAAGAGCTGTCGAAGCTGATCGGCGAGCACGACGTGACGACCCGGTCGACCAGCAGCAGCGGGTCGGGGTGGGGCCAGCGGTCCGTCTCGCACGCCACCCGCCGCCAGCGCATCCTCGACGTGTCCGACCTGCACGCCCTCCCGCGTGGCCGGATGGTCGTCTACGCCTCCGGCGCCCCACCCGCGCTCGCCCGCACCGCCCCCTGGCAGGACGGCCCCTACGCAGCCGCGATCCGCGCCTCGATCGCCCGCTGGGACCCCACCGGCCGCACCGACTGGACCCTCACCCCCGACGCCCCACCGGAGCCCGTCGTATGACCACCCCCGCCACCGACCCGGCCGCCGAAGCTATCGCCGACCTCAGCGCGCTGCTCGGCCAGCTCGCCGGCGACCCGGCGCCACCCGCTCCCGAGCCTCCCGCTGACGAGCAGGCCGCCGCGGAGCCGGTGTACCGCAACGTGGAGGCATTCGTCGGGGACTACCTCGCTCACGTCGTCGAGCGGCGCCTCGCCTCCGGGCCGGACTCCGGGCTGAACTGGTGCCCCCGGTGGTGGGCGCATCCCGAGGCGATCTCCCGCTTGTACGCCCTGTGGCGGGCCTGGGAAACTCTGCGAGTCTCGGACCCGCAGACCGGCATGAGCATTTGGTGGCGCGACCACCTCGACCCGCACCTCGCTGCTCTGACCGCGGAGTACGGGCCATTCAACCGATGCAGCCCAAACAAGCACACCGAGCCCCGCCCGCTGCCGGTCAAACCGGCACCACCGGAAGTCCTCGCTCAGCTTCCCGACGCAGACGCCGTCTGATTCCGCAGCATCACCGACGCCGCCGGCTATTTGATCGACGGCGGTAAGATCGATCATGAGTGACGAGGAGGTACCACACGTGACCGAACAGTCTGTGCTGGCCAACCTGAGCCAGTTCGATTGGGACTCGGCCGAGTCCGTCTCCTACGAGGTCGCTATCGAGGCGATCAGCCAGGCCGTCGCCGCCATCACCCCACTGATCGCCGCCGCCCGGCAACGCGACGACGCCTCAGCGACGGCGGAACTGGTCGACCTACGCAAGCGGTGCATCGCCGAGCGCAACCAGTTGCAGGCCGAGGACCACACCGCCGTCACCGAAGTGACCCGCCGCTACCGCGCCCTGGCCGAGCAGCTCCAGCGCTAGGCCAGCTAAATGCCGATCGACCCGAGGCGCTACCTACTTCCCGAGCACGAATCCCAACGGATCTTTCACGACGAGATCGCTCCTGAAGAACTCGCCCACGGCGTACCCCAGGACCAGCCGGTGGTGGTGTTCGTCGCGGGTCAGCCCGGCGCCGGCAAGACCATGACCACCCTGTCGGTCAAGCGCGAGCTCGATCGGCGGGGCGGCGCGATTGTGGTGAACTCCGACTTCTACAAGCCCTACCACCCCGAGTACAGCCGGCTGCTCAGAGAAGACGACCGCAATGCCGCGCCGTACACCAGCATGGACGGTCGCCGGTGGATGGCCGCTGCGGAGCACTACCTCATCGAGCGGCGAGTCGACACGATCATCGAGACGACGATGCGTGACCCCGGAGACTTCCTCGAGCCCGCGGCCATGTTCCGGGCGGCCGGCTACCGAGCGGAGGCCGCGATCATGGCGGTCCCCGAGCCGCTCAGCCGACTCGGCATCGTCCACCGTTACCACGACCAGGTCCGAGACCTCGGCCATGGCAGGCTGACCGCCCGGGACAACCACGACGCCTCCTACCGGGGCGTCCTTCAGGCCGCTGAGGCGATCGACCGGGACCGCGTCGTTGACGTCGCCACCGTTTACCGGCGCGGCAACCATCAGCTGCACATGAACTACCTTGACGCTGCCGGCACGTGGCGCTGGCCGGCCGGCGCCGCCTCGGCCATCGACGCCGAGCGTCAGCGGCCGTGGAACCCGGACGAGACTAAAGCGTTCGCGGACACGGTCAGGCTGCTCGCCGACCAAATGGGCCGCGAGTGGCACAGCGAGTTCCAGGACATCGTCCGGCTGGCGGCACCGCTCGCCGACCCGTACACCCCGCTACCCGACATCACTCACGTCGCTTCCGGAATCACGGCGGCCGCGCGTGCCTTCCCAACCAGCACCCGTCAGTCTCTGCCGCTGCAGCCGGCAGAACGCACCGCCGTAGCCCCGCCGCCGAGGGCCAGCCAGGAGGAATCCAGAGGCGAGGAAGCTGGCCGCTGAGTCACATTAGTCAACCTGAGGTCTACGACTTCGCGACGAAAAAGTAGACCGCTACGGCGCGCGTCCCACAGGCACGTGCAATCGACGACGTCGTCTTGGTGGGCGTTGGTGTTGGCGCGGGCTGCCACGGTGTACGGCTCGCCGGTGGCCGCCATGCGGGCTCGGATGGCCCTGGTACGGGCGCGGATGCTGACAATCGTTCCTCCAGCGGATTCCCACGCCATCCACGGGTCGTGAACAACTAGGTTCTGCGGAAGGTCTCACACGCTGCGTCGGTGACGGCTTGTCCTCGGTGCCACCTGGCGGCGTGGGCGCGGGTGGCTCGGAGTCGGGCAGGCGTGTCTGCCGGTGTTCACCGTGCCGCGCGGCGGCGACGGTCGGTGGCTCGCACGTTCTTATGGGTTCGCACGTTCGGGCGTGGTGGGGGCAAGGCGGCCTTGCCCCCACCATGGTCAGCCGTTGAGGTAGCTGGGCCCGTCCGTAGTTTCCAGACCAAAAACAACGCTAAGCAGTTGATCTAGGTCCTGTGCTGGGGTGCTGCCTCAAGGCTGCGGGCTGTTGGGGGAGCCAATTCGCCGTTTCCCATGATCTCGGTACGTCGGATGCGAGGGCAGGGCCGTTACCGTCCGGGGCGGGAGTCCGGCTGCCGCTGGGCGAGGACGTCGTCCGGCCCGCCGCCGGCGCGCTTGGCGGCCTGTAGTTCGGGCAGCGCGGTGTAGAGGGTGCTGCGGGAGACGCCGAGCAACTTGGCGATCGAGGTCATGGTGCGGTCGGGCTCGCTGAGCAGTTGCAGCGCGTACGCGACCTTCTCCGGGGTCATTGCCGGCGGCCGGCCGAGGCGCTGGCCGGCGGCGCGGGCGGCGGCCAGGCCCTCGTTGGTGTTGGCCACGATGATGGTGCGGATGAACTCGGCCAGGGCGGCGAAGACGTGGAAGACGAACATCCCGCCGGGGGTGGTGGTGTCAAGCTTCTCGTGCAGGGACTGGAAGCCGACGCCATGGCGCTTGAGTCGGCCGACGATGCCGATCAGGTCTTCCAGGGAGCGGCCGAGCCGGTCGAGGGAGACGACGGTGAGCGCGTCGCCGGGTCGGATGTACTCGAACACCTTGGTCAGCTCGGGCCGGTCGGCGTTCTTGCCACTGGCCTTGTCGAAGAAGCACTTCGCGCAGCCGGCCGCAGTGAGCGCGGCTTGCTGCCGGGCGAGGTTCTGCTCGCGGGTAGAGACGCGGCCGTAGCCGACGAGCACGCCGGCGAGCGGGGTAGGCAGCAGTAGATCGCCTTCGGTGGGCGCGGGGGTGACGGTCACGCCGTCCATGGTGTGCGAGAAACCCCGTGGTCGCCTTGTTGGACGCGCCGACTTCTCAGACGGGTTTTTCAGACAGGGTTGACCGGCCTGGACATCACTTCTTGATCTTGTCCGGAAAACGATCGATTCTCGGACAGCATCCCGGGACTCCCGTCCGCTAGATCAACTCCTCAGCGAGTTGCTTTTGGGCCGGGAGCTAGAGACGGGCCTTCTCTTGGACACACGCCGCATGCCGCCGACGCCGGAGCCCAACCACGCCCCTACTCGGAACTGGAACCCTCCATGGCAGCCCGCAAGTTGCCATAGATGACCCGGGTCTGTGGGTGGTCGTTGCCGAGCACCCGCCGGCAGCCGGTGAGAGCTTGCTCGAACAGCGGAATCGCCCGCCCCAGATCCCCCGCCGACTCGTAGGCGCCGGCGAGGTTGTTGACCGAGGCCAGCGTCTGCGGGTGGTCGTTGCCGAGCACCCGCCGGCAGCCGGTGAGAGCTTGCTCGAACAGCGGAATCGCCTGCCCCAGGTCCCCCGACGACCTGTAGGCGCCGGCGAGGTTGTTGACCGAGGCCAGCGTCTGCGGGTGGTCGTTGCCGAGCACCCGCCGTCGATCGGTGAGGGCTTGCCTGTACAGCGGAATCGCCTGCCCCAGGTCCCCCGACGACCTGTAGGCGCCGGCGAGGTTGTTGACCGAGGCCAGCGTCTGCGGGTGGTCGTTGCCGAGCACCCGCCGGCAG